>NZ_JACDNP010000001.1 GCF_013839425.1 Halorhabdus salina
TTTAGCGTGAGCTACTAGGAAATCTATACGAATTCAGGAGGCGCTGAACTGCGTGGTTTCGAGCGTCTAAACAAGGCCCTTTAGGAGTAAAGTCTAAAGCAATTAGAAGGCACCATCTCTCCAACCCTGGGTGCTTCTCCTTTGCTGTTTCATATGAGCTTTGAATCTGTGACTTTCGAGAATGATTGAGACGGCCAGTAAAGAATTTATGTTGGTATATTGTTAATTCGCCTTGGGTCTGTCCTTTGAAACAATCAATACCATCATCCCCACCAGATCCATCGACTGTCCTGACTCCCTCTCTCTTTTCCATCAGGAGATCACTTGCTAAGGATTCGAATTTACTCGGATCAAGATATGATAAGTCTATATCTATCAATATTCATCTCATTTCTAACTCGGTCTATAACTTAAGTGTACTGCCAATATAAGACATCAAAAATTCTGTCTTATCAATGAAGTATACAGTCTCAATCACGGCCGATTGCTCTATCAGCCCGATATCGATACCTGCGGACTTTGTGCCTTCTATCTTGCACCACTCCACTCATCAGACACCGACTGTTTCACTACGTTCGCCAAGAGCTGTGTCGAGTATTCCCAGATGACACCGAGTCGGAGCCGGCGGATACCGCTCACGACACGAATCCGTCTAAATCAACGATCTAGCCGGTCGGTCAACCCATCGAGGATCGCCTCGTGCACCGCGCCGTTGGTGGCGATCAGCGACTCGCTGTCGTGTCGCCAGCGATTGCCGTCGAGATCGGTCACGCGACCGCCACCGGCTCGAACCATGTGCGCGCCGGCAACGGTGTCCCAGGCGGTCATATGGACAGTCGAGATTGCGGCGTCGATCTCGCCGCAGGCGACCATCGCCATGGAGGTTTGCCCGCTGCCCAGCCGCCGCAGGTCGCCCAGCTCGTGGTGGATGTAGCTCGTCACCTCGTCGTAATCGTCCCGGTCGCGGTCTTTCAGCCCGAAGATCGGCGCGACGATCAACGACGAGGGGTCCGTGCGGTCGCTGACCGAAGACTCTACGCCGTTGCGTTCGACGCGATCGGCGCCTGCGGCGTAGGTATCACCGATCGCCGGGAGTGCCGTCGCGGCGGCGATCGGGTCGCCCTCAACCGTCCGTGCGAGGCTGACCCCCCAGAGACGATTGTCCCGGACGAAATTATTGGTGCCGTCGATCGGATCGATGATCCAGGCGGGACCGGACTCGGGAACGGTCTTTTCGGCATCGTTCTCCTCACCGACGATCACCGCATCGGGATCGCGCTCGGTCAGGAGTTCGATGATCCGCTCTTGGGCCTCCTGATCGGCTTTTGAGACCGGATCCATCCGATCGCGTTTGAAGTCATTGTCGATGCCCTCCCGAAAGTACCGGCAGGCGATCTCCGCGCCTGACTCGGCGGCGTCGCGGGCAATTGCGAGCGATTCTGCGGCCGTCAGCGTATCAGTTCGTCCCACGTCAATGCCTCAGGAACCTACTGTATTGCTTCCAGTGGCTTCAGTGATGGGACTCGATCGATCGGCAGCAGTCAAATTGCGTTCATCCGATCCAGATAGATCGCTCAGAAAACGGTGAAAAACGAAAACGAGAGCAGTGTTGCCATGCTGGGACCGAGAATCCAGAACGACACAAACCGGACGACAGTCCCCGGGTTGAACAGTTGTGTGGCCGTTGTTATTTCGCCAGGGTCCTCCTCGCCGATCGGTGATGGACCGTCATCCGTCTCAGCCGCGAGCGTATCGACCGAGATGTTGGTCTCTGCCTCCCCAGTAACGAGCTCCGGGACAGTCGCCGTCCGCGTCGCCCGGCCCCATCCGAGACCGATAATCGTCATGATCGTCGCCATGGCCAGGCTCATCGGGATCCCGATCCAGGACAGGAAAGTCGTAATCGTTGAGGCAACAACCATGACGACCATCGCGGCCAGCATCGGCAGGTCAGTAATGTCGTTGCCGACTGACTCCATTGTTCGCCGGGCGATCGTAAACGCCCCGATACCGATCGCTACCGTCCCGAGGAGGACCGCCGGTTCAATGTCGAGACTCCCCCCACCGACCAGTGGCGCGACAGCGTTTGCCACGTTGCTTGCGCCGGCACTGAAAGACATGTAACAGGCGATGAGCAACACGAGAATAGCACTGTACAGTTCGCGAATCGTAGTTCCAGGACCGAGTTGTGGGACAGGGACGATGGCTGCCCATCGGTAGGTGAGCAGCGGCCCCTCGGACTCGGGAATGGAAATCCGGTGTTCGAGATAGGGATAGATGTACCGGCCGATGAGACTACCCACCCAGAACCCGACGATCGGTGCGATGAGCCACCAGACGACAATCCCGCCAAGGGCAGCCCGATCGAGCGTGTTCGTCGCGAAGCCGTACCCTGAGATTGCACCAACAGCAGTCATCGACGTGGAAACGGGGACACCGTAGATGTTAGCGACCAGCATTCCCAGCCCGATGAACGCCAGAATGACGGTCGCGGCCGTCAACGAGAACTCCGGCACGAGGTCGCCACCGAGCGTATCGATGACGTTCCGACCCAGCGTCCATCCGCCCACGAAGACGAACACCGTCATCAACCCGGCCGCAACCGTCTTATTGACGACTTCCGCACCGACGGCCGGTCCCCAGGCGACACCCGTCGAAGAACCACCGATATTGAACCCGACAAACGTCGCAACGAGAACCCCAAGCGCCAGCAAGAGACTGACCATAGACAATCGTTGCCCAGCAGCAACGTATATGTAGTGATATGAGTGTTGACTGTAGCCGTCCAGTCGATCGTGTTAGACTTTATCTTAGGTGGTTGCGTAATGAAACTCATGGCCGATCGTATTCTCGTTGCGATGGACGACTCCGAGATGGCCGCAACGGCACTTCAGTACGCCCTCGATACCGTTCCGGACGCCGATATCACGGTCCTGCACGTCGTCGGCGAACCCTCGCCATGGATGGGCGAGGCGATGGGTCTCGCGATGGAAGACGACCTCGAGTCGGCCAAGGAGACCCACGCCGAGACCGTTCTGGATCGGGCAAGGGAAATCGCTGCCGATCACGGTCGCGAAATAGAGACGGACGTAGGGATGGGGAGTCCGGCGAAAGCGATCGTCAACCGCGCTGCGGACTTCGATCAGGTTGTCATCGGAACCCACGGAGAGTCACTCGTCGACCGCTTGCTCATCGGGAACGTCGCCGAGAAGGTGTTCCGCCGCTCGCCTGTGCCGGTGACGATCGTCCGGTGAACTGACGAATCCGCCATGCAAACGCAGTTTCGACACCGAAAACCCCAGAATTTCGACCGGCAGTTACTCCAGGGGCTGCTCGTCAGGTGTGAGATCCACGACCGCGGCCGATCGGTCCTGTGATGGCGGAACGAGCGAAATCTCGTCGATATGAATCCGATAGGCCTCCATATCTTCGAAGATTGAGCCCCAACTCCCGATCGTGTACGGCGACCCATCGTCGTCGATAGTCACGGTCAGCCCCGAAGCGAGTTGATCGATCGAAGGCGGATCCTCGATCCGGAAATCGTCCTGATAGGAGGTAGCGATGACCTGGCCAGAGACTGTTTCGACCTGGTGGGTCTGGTTGTCGTATCCAGTGGCCACGATCGAGACGTCGACTGATTCGTCGAACAGCAGACTGAAATCCTGAATAAACTCCTCTAAGGTGACGAACGACCAGCCGTCGTCCGTGTCGACGTACGCCCGTTCGTTCAGCGACCAGTTGCACGTGTAGAAGTACCAGTGGAAAATAAAGGAGAGAATGTCGTCGTCGATCATGACGCCGTACTGCTCCGGTGCGCGGGTGTTCGGTGTGAAATAGCAGTGGCGGCGGTCGACAACAGCCAAGGATGGCCCCGGAATGTACGACCAGCGTAGTTCCGTCACCGCGTCCTCGTAGGGGAGCTCTTCGACGGATGCCTTACTTTCGGGATCAGCGTAGACGCTGACGCGGACGACGACACCCGAAGATTTGGCTTCCCGGAGGGCCGGCAACAGCGACTCGAACTGTTGGCCGGTCAGCACGGCTTCGATCAGGCTCTCGCTGTCGGCAAAGGTTTCTCTCGCCCGTTCGATGATCGTCTCTTGATGTTTGACGACACTCATCCCGTGCTCGGTGAGATGGGGCCGTTCCCAGCGGTCCTCGATATCGTCCGCCGCATCCTGGAGTCGTCGGCCCTGCGAGCGAAGCTGATCGAGAACGACCTCGGGTTCTGTTGGTCGGACGTGTAACTGGTCGCGATCGATCGTCTCGACGTATCCCTGGCGTTCGAGGTCCCGAAGAATCTTGTAGATCTGTGAGGTTGGGATCGAGGAGTTCTGGGCGACTTTGACAGCCGGAGTGATGCCGAGATCCAAGACAGTGAGATATGCCTCGGACTGATAGGACGTGAGCCCAGCGTTCTCCAAGGCTGCCTGTAACTCGTCGGGTTTCATGTGGGATAGTCGCCGGTTGGACGAGTAATGATTATTCTGGTCGGTCGTCAGTATCAGCCCAGACGCCCGAACGTTCATGTGTGAGTCCGTGCCACATCTAGTATGGTCGAGACCGTCCTCGTCCCGTTCGACGGCTCCCCAATGTCCGAACGTGCCCTGGAGTACGTCACTCGGGAACACCCTGACGCGGCGGTCCACCTCCTGCACGTGATTGACCACGTCGAAACCAGCTACGAGTTCGACTGGACAGCCGTACCGGGGCCTTTGGACAATTGGTCACAGGAAGCGACCGGCCGTGGACGTGATATCATCGACGACGCACGGGAAACCGCCCAGCGAGCTGGCCTGACTGTCACCGAAAGCGAGCTCGTCGTCGGCCGCCCGGCCAACAGCATCGTCGAATACGGTGACGATCACGAGATAGATCACGTCGTGATGGGAACCCACGGTCGAGGAGGGCTCTCGCGGTTCATTCTCGGTAGCGTCACCGAGCGTGTCTTGCGGCGCTCGACGGTCCCGGTAACGGTCGTCCGGTAGTCAGGACAGCGACCGGGCGGAGTTAGCGACGACCAGGAGGCTGCTGGTCGCCATCGCCACCGCAGCCACGAGGGGATTCAAGAGGCCAGCGACGGCGACCGGGAGGGCGACGGCGTTGTAGAGAAACGCCCACCCGAGATTCTGCCTGATACGGCGGCGCGCAGCGGTCAGTAGCGTGAAGACGTCTGGCACCCGAGAGAGGTCGTCGCTCATCACGACCGCGTCGGCGGCGTCGGCGGCGAGTTTGGTCCCCGTCGCCACGGCGATGCCCAGATCTGCCTCGGCCAGTGCGGGCGCGTCGTTACTCCCGTCGCCCACCATGGCCACCGTCCGATCGGCCCCCAGTCGTCGGACAGTTGCGGCCTTCCCTTCCGGGGGGACGCCCGCGAACACGGAATCGACCGCGGAATGGTCGCGAAACCGGGCGGCCGCCCGGTCGCTGTCGCCCGTGAGGACGACGATTTCGTGCTCGGCCGCGAGTGCTTCGACCGTTTGTTCCCACTCCGGCCGAGGCTGATCGCCCGCCACAGCGAGTGTGCGAGCCTCGCCCTCCCAGCCGATCAGTGCCGGAATCGTCCCGCGTTCGTGGGCCGCCTTAACCCGAGTGCGTAATTCCGCTGGAACCGACCAGCCCTGAGCCTCGAAGAGCGCGACTGACCCGACCAGAACGTCCTCGACATCGACTGTCCCCGAGACGCCGCGCCCTGGATGGGTCTCGACATCGCCGACTTCGGGCAGGGAATCGTCCGCGGCCTCGACGATCGCACCGGCGATCGGGTGGTCGGCGAACTGTTCGAGCGCCCCAGCCCGCTGTAAGGCCTCGCCGCCCGGCGCTTCCAGCAGCGTGAGATCAGCTGTCGTCAGCGTTCCGGTTTTGTCGAAAACAACCACATCAGCCGCTTCGGCGCGTTCAAAGGCCGCGCCGTCTGTGACGACAATCCCACGATCGAGCGCGGCGCGGATTCCCGAAGCGACCGCAAGCGGTGTGGCCAGCCCCAACGCACAGGGGCAGGAGACGATCAACACCGCGAGTCCGGTCAGGAGCGCGGCCGTCGGTACCGCGCCGAGGGCGAGATGAACCACGAAGGCCGCGATCGAGAGCGCCACGACGCCCGGGACGAACACGGCGGCGATCCGATCGGCCAGTCGCTGGACGCCAGGTCGGGAACTCTGGATGGCCCAGAGGTGATCGACGAGGCGATCCAGCGTGCTCGTGGCGTCGGCGGCGACCGAGACGATCAGGCCGCCGCTGGTCACCATCGAGCCGCCGATGACCGAATCGCCGGGTACCTTGCGCTCGGGCAGGGATTCGCCGGTCACCAGCGACTCGTCGACGGCCCCATTGCCTTCGCGGACGGTGCCATCGACCGGGATGCGCTCGCCGCTCTCGACGATCACTTCGTCGTCAGGCTGCAGGTCGTCGACGCTGACTTCCTCGGTGCCATCGGGGCCGCGGCGGCGAGCCCGATCGACCTGCCTGGCCGTGAGTTCGCTTAGTCCGGCAGCGGCGCGGCGCTTGATCCGCTGTTCGTAGTAGTTGCCAAGCGAGACGACGACCACGACGACGACGGTGATGTCGAAGTACACCTCGGTGTGGCCGGCCAGGAACGCGATTGCGCTGTAGAGATACGCCGTCGAGGCGGCCAATGCCACCAACAGGTCCATGTTCGGATACCCGGCCCGGAGGCTGACGTACGCCCCGCGGAGGATCGGAAAGCCCGTGTAGCCGAGGACGATCGTGGCCATGACCCAGACGTTCGCCAGCAGGTAGGCCCCGGCCGGCCCGTCGACGTTCAGCAGTGCTGCACCCTCGAACCCCAGATACGTCGGGTACAGAAAGAGGACGTACCAGACCATCGTCATCATGCCGAAGAAGCCGCCGACCAGGAGTCGACCCTGTTGGATCGACGCAGTCTCGCGGTCGCCCTGCGCGCGTTCGCTCGCGTCGTATCCGAGACCGGAGATGGTTTCGGCGACGGCGTCTGGTTCGGTCTGGTCGGGATCGTAGACGACTTTGACCGTGCTCGCGGGATAGCTGGCCTGGGCCGCCTGGACACCGCCGTCTCCGACCGCCTGGGACTCGACGAACGCCTCGCAGGTCCCACAGTGCATCCCCTCGACGGAGAGATAGGCCGTCTCGCCGTCGGCCCCGTCGATATCGCCGGTCTGGACGGCCTCGCGGGCGGCCGTCGCGTCGGTGGCTTCGACGTCCTCGACCTGGCGAGCGACTTCGAGACAGCCCTGACAGCAAAACGTGCCCGGGACTTCGTCGTCGGTCACGGGTGGATCGGGCGTTGGCAGGTCACAGAGCGTACAGGAGTCGGACATATTCAGAAGGCAGGTGGCATCGGCAGCGGAAGATGCGGAATAGCGACGCCGAACAGTGATAGTCCCTTCGCGAGTGGAATCGTCCCGAGAACGACGAACGCCACGCCCAGCGCGCGGTGAATCCGCTGTCGAGCGGCGACCGAGAGCGACTGGAAGGCCGTCCCGTAGGCGAACAGCGCCGGGATCGTCCCGAGCCCGAGTGCGCCAAGGGCGAGTGCGCCAGTCAGTGCCGAGCCGGACGAAAGCGCATAGAGGTAGGCCGGATACAACAGCGGGCAGGGCAAGAGGCCGTGGACGGCACCCAGGGCGAGGATGCCCGGGCCGTCGACGTATCGGTCGACCCGTGCCGTCAACGCGCCCGTCACGCGCTGGAAGATACCGCCGACGAACGGCAGCGACCCGCCGGTTGGACTCGTGCCGGTCACGACGTAGCCCAGCCCGAGGAGGACGATCACAGCCCCGACGAGGACGCCAGTTGCCCCCCTGAGCGTCGTCGCCACCGGGAGTCCGCCGACGGCATCGGTCGCGAGGGCACCCAGCGCGCCCAGCAGTCCGCCGATCAAGGTGTAACTGATCGTCCGCCCGAGGTTGAACAGCCCGTGCTGGCGGAGTGCATGAAAGCTGGGGCCGCGAGCGTCCCGCCCAGCCATCCGATCGCCGTACAACGTCACCAGCGGCCCACACATCCCGAGGCAGTGAGCACCGCCAAACAGCCCGATGGCGAACAAGACGGCCAGACTGGGATCAGTGAGTGCCGTACTCATCGTATCGCTATCCCAACGGGTGAGCTGGTAACAACGGCGGCGATGCCGGAGCAAGCAATCCCCATCACGCCGTTAGTTCTCCTCGTCTGGATTCACGGATGCCAAACATGAGAGACAGCGACCCAGCGATCAGCAGGACGTTGACGAGCGATAACACGGCGATGGTCGAGCGCCCGGTAACGAACGCGACAACGGGAATGAGTGCGAGCAACGCGAGCAGCGGATATGCCCGAACGTTGAGTTCCATAGGCGGCGCTTCGGGTTCAAATGCTTAAAACCCAACCCCTCATTGCATGGGATTACAAGAGATGGCTGGTTTTTTACGCCTGAGGGGAAAGCTTGTGGGCATGGTACAGCGCCACTCACGGCGAGGACGCTTCCTGGTCGCGTCTGGATCGACGTGGGCCACGCGATCCGCCGCCGTGACAGAGCCGAGCAGGACCGTTCGAACGGGCGGTGATCGGCCGTGAGCGGACGGTCGGGGATCGACGGACTGACCCGGCGAGAGTTGCTCCGCGGTGGAGCGGCCGCCGGCACGGCCGCCGCCGGCCTGGCGGCGACTGGCACCGCCACGGCACAGTCGGGCGTGGATTTCGATGGCTGGTTTTCGGACGTCTCGAACTACGACGGCATCGTCGACCGGCGCGGTCAGGACGAAGTGACCGTCGAGGTTGGCGTCCAGGCCAACGGGAGCGACTGGGGGTTCGGTCCCGCGGCAGTCAGAGTCGATCCCGGGACGACAGTCGTCTGGGAGTGGACTGGCCGTGGCGGCGCTCACAACGTCGTCGCCGAAAACGACGGCTATTCGTCGGGGACGGCGGTCAACGAAGCCGGCGAGACGTTCGAACAGACCTTCGAGGAGACGGGCATCTCGAAGTACTTTTGCGATCCCCACCTCGCGGTCGGCATGAAAGGGGCGATCGTGATTGGTGATATGGGTGCCGGCGCAGGCGGCGAGGACGGCGGCGGCGGTAGCTTCCAGCTCTCCCAGGAAGGCTGGCTGCTGGCGGGGAGCTTCGGTCTGGCTGTCGCCTCACCGCTCATCTTTGCGGCGTTCTTGCGGTTCCGTGGCCGTGACAGAGCGGTCGGCCCATCGGACGAAACCCGAAACCAACTCAAGCGCGTCGAGGAGCGCGAGGGGCCGCCCGTGGCCGAGGAGGCCCCCGTCGAAGCGCCGGCACAGGAGATCGAACACGACGAGTACGACCCCTGGGGAACGCTCTCGCTGGTCATCGGCTATCTGTTGCTGGTGGTCACGCTGTGGGTGTTCATGTACTTCGTGGAGTTCCTGGGACGTGGCCCGACGGTAATCGGGTAGGAGGGTACAGGTATGGACATCCATCGCTTCGAAAAACTCTGGATCGCGATTGCACTGCTGTTGATCATCGGGTTCATTTCGACCGTTGCTTACGGTTCGCTGGGACCCGGCGTGAAGATGATAGACAACTCCGGCGGGACCATCGACGCCGAGGAGGTCCAGTCCGGGTCATCTGGGACTGGATTCGACGACCCAGGAGTCACCAAGACGGGACCGAACGAGTACGAGGTCTACGTGAAAGCCCAGCAGTTCCAGTTCATCCCCGGCACGAGTCAGCCAATCGAGGTGCCCGCGGGTTCGACAGTCACCTTCTACGTGACCGCGTCGGACGTCACCCACGGGTTCAACATCGCCGGCACAAACGTCAATACAATGGTCATTCCCGGACAGGTCGCAGAGTTGACCGTCAACTTCGAGGAACCCGGTTCGTACGGCATCGTCTGTAACGAGTACTGCGGCGGCGGTCACCACACGATGGAAGGGCGACTCGAAGTCGTCCCGCAGTCGGAATATAACAGCACGGAGGGTGTCTGAATGGCATTTGTCGACGAGTACCCCGACGCGGCGAAGGTTGTGCGCGCAAACTTCGGTGTGGCGTTCATCGCGCTGGCCATCGGCGGCCTCTTCGGACTGATCCAGGCCCTCCATCGGACTGGCGTCTTCCGTGGGCTCATCAACTCGACGGATTACTATACCGTCCTCACCGGCCACGGCGTCTTGCTGGCTCTGGTGTTTACGACGTTCTTCATCGCCGGGCTGTTCACCTGGGGTGTCACCAACAGTCTAGAGCGGTCACTGCCGAACCCGCGATTGACGTGGGCGTGGTTCCTGACGATGCTCGTCGGGAGTGGGCTGGCGGCAATCGCGATCATCGGCGGGTTCTTCCCCGAGTTGCCTCTCAGTGCGGACGTCCTCTTCACATTCTACCCACCGCTGCAGGCCAGCCCGGTGTTCTACATCGGTGCGGCGCTATTGATCGTCGGCTCCTGGATCGCCGGGTTCGACTGGTTCCGAACCTTCTGGGCCTGGCGTAAAGACAACCCCGACGAACGCATTCCGCTCCAGACGTTCATGGTCCTGACGACGATGATCATGTGGTACGTCTCGACGGTCGGCGTCGCCATCGAGGTCGTCGTCTTCCTGATCCCGTGGTCGCTGGGGCTGATCAGCGAGGTCGACCCGCTCCTGACGCGGACGCTGTTCTGGTACTTCGGCCACCCAGTCGTCTACTTCTGGCTCATGCCAGCGTACTTCATCTGGTATACGATCCTGCCCAAGTTGGCCGGCGGTCGCCTCGTCAGCGACGCCCTGGCCCGGATCGTCTTCGTCCTGTTCGTCATCCTCTCGACGCCCGTCGGGTTCCACCACCAGTATCTGGATCCCGGCATCCCTGAGGGCTTCAAGTTTATCGCGATGACGAACACGATGTTCCTGCTGTTGCCGAGTCTGCTAACCGCCTTCACCGTCGTCGCGAGCATGGAACACGGCGCGCGCCAACGGGGCGGGACGGGCTATCTCTCCTGGCTGTGGAACCTGCCCTGGGACAATCCCGCCTTCGCCGGGAGCGCCCTCGCGGGCATCATGTTCGCCGCAGGTGGGTTCTCCGGAATGATCAACGCCGGGATGAACATCAACTATCTCATCCACAACACGCTGTGGGTACCGGGTCACTTCCACCTGACCGTCGGGACCGCCGCTGCCCTGACGTTCATGGCCGTCTCCTACTGGTTGGTCCCACAGATAACCGGCAAGCGCCTCCAGCACCGCAATCTGGCGATCGTCCAGCCGTACGTCTGGTTCGTCGGGATGACGTTGATGTCAAATGCGATGCACCGGGCTGGCCTGGCCGGTGTGCCGCGACGGACGGCCGAACCGGAGTACAACGTCGTCGATGCGACCTTCCCCGAGGTACTTGGTGGGATGGGTGAGATGCAAATCCAGATCGCCCTTGGTGGGACGCTGTTGTTCCTCGGACTCGGGCTGTTCCTCGTCGTGATGACGGGAACCTGGCTCGCCGAGCGTGGCCGGGGGACACTATCGGTCAATAGCCATCTGCCGGCGGCGCTTTCGGGCCCCGAACACTCGCCCCGGGTGCTTGATAACCTGCGACTGTGGACGGCCATCGCGATCGTCCTCATCCTGATCGCCTACGGGCCACCGATTGCGAGCATGATCGGCGACGGCGTCCTGAACCCAGGCAGTCCCGGGTTCCCCGTCTGACGGGGCCACATCCAAGTGGCCGGCAATTGAATACCAGACCGATGGAACGTGCGACGCTCGTGAAGGTGTTGCTCGTCGTCGCGATCGGGATTCCGCTTTTGATCGAAGGGGCAACCTTTCTCAGCCTGTTCAATCAGCACCTCGGCAGTGAGGACACGGCCGGGACGCCGACGCCGGCCCCCGAGACGTTCTCGGTTGGCGACGATCTCCTGACGAACGTCCACGGGGAAAACGTGACGGCGACGATCGAAAACGGCTCGATCCAGGCGACCGACGACGCCTGGCTGTTCACCCTGGAGATCGATGTCCAGAACAGTGGGCCAGGACCGGTCGCCGTCAACGTCGGGCCACTCAGGACCGGCGACGGGACAGTTGGATCGACTGTCGCCGAAAGCGGCGAAATCGGGCCGAGTGCCTCGACGACACTGTTCGTTCAGTGGTCGCTCCCGACAGGTGAGACGCCCCAGTCACTGACGGTGACCAGAACGCGCTACGGGAGCGATCCGATTACCACGGAGAGGACTGTCCGGATCGGTGGCTTCCCCGTCCAGCGATAACGCGTACAGGACGTTTCCGGGATACCGGCAGGAATTTTGGGTCGATTCGAACGTCGTTCCCTATGGTCACTCCGCGCCGCCGATAACCGACGAGAGCTGTTCGCGCCACGCTTCGAGGTCTTCGATCGTGTCCTCGATATCTTCCAGTCGGTCGTCGATCTCGCTCGTGTCGCCGACCTGCTCAGAGACGTCCTCGATCTGGGATTCGAGGTCCGTCACCGTCGAATCGAGGTCCTCGACAGTCGCCTCGACGTCGTCGACAGTCTCGCTGTGGGTCGAGACAGTGTCCTGGACTGACCCGACCTCGCCTTCGATCGCTTCGAGTTCACGCTGGACGCTCGAAAGATCACCCTCGAACGATTCGAGACGATCGCGGAACTCCTCGATTAATTCGTCACCCTGTCCGTTCTCGTCGAGGAACTCCTCAAGGGCGGACGTATACGCGGTGAGGTCACTGACTTCGTTCTGGAGGTGCTGGATCCGGGCGTCGACAGCACCGTCCCCGTCACCGCCTCCGCCTCCGCCGGAACCGCCGGGCCCGCCCAGATCAAGTTCCTCTTCGAGTACCGCCAGGGTGGCGTCGTCGACGGCGTCCTGCCGGATCTCGGCGGCGAGCGTCTTGGCGACCGAGCCAGGTTTGACACCGTCGATCGTCGCTCCGTCACCGCTTTCAGCACTTTCACTGCCTGCTTGCTCTTCGTTGGGATCGGCCAGATCCAGGGTTTCGATCTCCTCGTCGTCGGTGTCTTCCAGCCCTGGCACGCTGTCGCTGTCACCCGCGATGACGTCCCGAACCACGTCGCTGCCGGCGTCCTCAACCAGATCTTCCTCGGCTTCCATTGGCGGGTCGACGGACTCGATCGTCGGTTCAGTCAGGAATTTCTCGACGTCATCTGTCCCCGTCGCGCGGATCCCGTAGACGGTCGTGTACTCCGAATCCGCATCGATCTCCCGTTCGAAGGTGATTGTGTCCTCGTCGATTGTCCAATGTTCGCTGCCGTACTCCGGGTGAAAGCCGAGATCCTCGACGGTAACATCGCCCGGCACGTCGTCGGTTAGCGTGACCGTCACCGGTTCAGTCCGCTGGGACGTGATGTTGAACGCGATCGCAGGAACCGGGAACTCGTCGGCCTCGAACCGCTTGACGACAGTGATACCGTCCGCGGAGAGAGTTACCGGCTCGTACGTCTGCGTGTTGCTCATGAACATACGTCGGTGAACCAACGGTATTAAAGTTACTTCCGCTGGCGCTCCCTGAGCTCGTCACAGGTCGATTCGATCACCGATGTCGACGACATCGAGTCGCCTGGGGCTGGCCATCTTTCGAAGAGCACGTCGAAACAGACAACGGTAGGGAGGGAACTAGCGGGGACAGCGTCGGTCTAGTGCTGACAGCAGCCGCCGGCCTTCTCGCCGAAATCGACCGCCAGTTCGGCCGAAATTTCCGCATCAACGCGCCCGAGGCGTCGCTCCAGAGCACTTTGGGCCTGCAGGTACTCTTCCATCACCGGCAAGGACTGGAGGTCCTGGTGGGCGTCTTCGAGTTCACGGCGATCGAGTTCGCTGGCCTCGCCACGTTGCTTCGCGCGCTGGAATGCCTCGCGTTTGCGCTCGAAGGTCGCGATGTGTTCTTGAACCTCCTCGTCAGCCTCGACGGCGGCCTTCGCTTCACGAAAGTCCTCGTGTTCCGGCAGATCAGCGATCGCCTCCCCCAACTTGCTGGCGAGTCGGTCGACCGCCTCGATTTCCGTCTCACTGGTGTCAGTATCGACGCTCATACCGCTACGTGGGTCACGACGAGTAAAACCAGTCGGAAGGGAGCAGGTTCGGCCGGTTGTTCCGCGAATCTGTTCTGGCTCGTCTGGCTCACCGCTCGTCGACTGGGGCCCACTCACGCCCGCGGCCCCCGACAAACTTGCTCCGCGGGCGAATCAGTCGGTTGTTCTCGCGCTGTTCGAGACAGTGGGCCGTCCAGCCGGCGACCCGCGAAATCGCAAAGGTTGGCGTGAACAACTCGGGCGGGATGCCGACGCCATGGAGCAGGACAGCCGTGTAGAACTCGACGTTCGTGTCGAGATCCAGGTCGGGCCGGTGTTGGGCCAACACGTCCCTCGCCACGTCTTCGATCGCCTTGGCCGTCGCAAAGAAATCGTCCTCGCCCTCGTAGAACGCCGCTGTGGCGTCTTCTAACACCGCAGCCCGTGGATCGCGGGCGTCGTACACCCGGTGGCCAAACCCCATCAGGCGGTCGCCGCGTTCCAGGCGCGTCTCGAGTTCGGCCCGCACGTTGTCAGTACCTTCGAGATCTTTGAGCATTCCCAAGACCAGATCGGGTGCGCCGCCGTGGAGATCGCCACGGAGCGCACCGATCGCGCCCGTGATCGCCGAGACGAGTTCCGATTCCGTCGAGACGATCGTCCGGGCAGTAAACGTCGAGGCGTTGAGCCCGTGGTCGACGACCGCGGTAAGATACGTTTCCAGCCCCGCGACTTGGGCCGCAGTCGGCTCCTCGCCCGTCAGCATATAGAGGTAGTTGGCCGCGTGGGAGAGATCTAATCGCGGTTCGATCGGTGCTTCCCCGGATATGACGCGCCAGTAGGTCGCCGTGATCGTCGGCAGCCGGGCGATAAGCCGGAGCGCATCGGCCTCGGGATCGTTGGGCTCGACGGCCGTGGCGGTCGCTGCACCCATCCGGAGCGCAGCCATCGGTCCGGCGCCACGCTGGGCAGCCGCCACGACGGCATCGTGGCAGGGTTCGGGGAGGGTCCGGTACGAGCAGAGTCGATCCTCGAAGGATGCCAGTTCGTCGGCGTCGGGCAGGCGATCGTACAACAGGAGGAAGACCGTCTCGGGGTAGCTCGCGTTGGCCGCCAGCTCGGCGACGGGATAGCCCGCGATCCACAGCTGGCCGGCCTCGCCGTCGATGTCGCTCAGGCGCGTCTCCGCGACGGTCACGTCCGCCAACCCCTCGTGAACCTCGTCGTCAGTCATCGCCTCCCTCTACTGACTCGGGGGGTAAAACTGTGGGCGACTCGGCGTCGCCCGCGTCGCGTGTCGAGTCGGTCGTTGCCCCTACTTCTCAGTCCCGTCCGTGTCGTCGCTTCCATCGCTGATGACGTCAGCCAGCCAATCGCCACGGACGAACACGATCGCCCCGACGAGTGCGGCCGTGACGTTCGAGAGCGCGATCGCGTACCACGCGCCGATCGCCCCGAGGGAGAACACGAGGACGAACAGCGCAGCGAAGACCGCCCAAGCGCCCCACAGCGTCGTCACGCCGATGCCCATCGCCAGGCGAGTCGACCCCGAGCCGTAGAATGCCCCGTTCATCATGTGATAGGACGCCATGATGACCCAGGTCGGTGCAACAACCCGGAGGAACGTCGCACCGTGCTCGACGATCGGGGCGGCGTCCGGCCCAGTGATGAACAGGCTCACGATCGGGCGTGCATACACGAACGTGAACGCCCCCGCGGCCAGGAAAGCAGCCGCCAGAATCGCGATGGCGACGTAGACCGTCCGGCGAGCTCGATCACGATGCCAGGAAGCAATAGCTTCCAGGGGGAGAACCGGCCGTGGGCCTGCATTGCAGGCCCAGTTACAGGGCGGCGGGCATGCGAACTGTCTCTACGGATGCCAACGCGGAGTATATGTCTTTCGTCACTCGCGAACGGTAGCGTCCCGGTTCCGGGCCGAATTCCGAGTCCGACCGCGCCCAGTAGCAAGGATTAACGCCCCCGCGTTCCCCGGAGGGTATATGACCCACTTCTCACAGCGCGTCGAGCAGGTTTCGATCTCGGGCATCCGCGAGGTCTTCGAAGCCGCCGGCGAGGACGCGATCAACCTCGGTCTGGGCCAGCCGGACTTTCCCGCCCCAGAACACGCTCGCGAGGCAGCCGTCGAGGCAATCCGCGCCGGCAAGGCCGACGCCTACACCTCGAACAAGGGCACCCGCGAGCTTCGGGAGGCCATCGCTGCAAAACACGCCAGGGACAACGATCTCGATGTCGACCCCGAGCACATCATCGCCACGTCGGGCGGCAGCGAGGCGCTGCACCTCGCGCTGGAAGCCCACGTCGATGCAAATGAAGAAGTCATCTTCCCCGATCCGGGCTTTGTTTCCTACGATGCACTAACCCATCTCGCGGGCGGCACGCCGAAGCCGATCGGCCTCCGGGACGACCTGACGCTCGATCCCGCCGCCGTCGAGGACGCCATTACCGACGAGACTGCAGCCTTCGTCGTCAACAGTCCCGCCAACCCGACCGGTGCGGTCCAATCGCCCGAGGACATGCGCAAGTTCGCCCGCATCGCCGACGAGCACGACGTGCTTTGCATCTCCGACGAGGTCTACGAACACATCGTCTTCGAGGGTGAGCACCGCTCGCCGGCGGAGTTCACAGAGAGCGACAACGTCGTCGTGGTCAACGCCTGCTCGAAGACTTACTCGATGACTGGCTGGCGGCTCGGCTGGGTCACTGGCAGCGAGGGCCGTATCGAGCGCATGCTTCGTGTCCATCAGTACAGTCAGGCCTGTGCAAGCGCGCCCGCCCAGTTCGCCGCCGAAGCCGCACTCTCGGGGCCACAAGATCGCGTGTCGGAGATGGTCGAGGCCTTCCAGCAGCGCCGGGACGTGTTGCTCGACGGCTTCGAAGATATGGGGCTGGAAACCCCCAAGCCCCGCGGTGCGTTCTACGCGATGCCGAAGGTGCCAGCGGGCTGGGTCGATGCAGTGATCGATCGCGGCGTCGTGGTCGTTCCCGGCGACGCCTTCGGCGACGGCGGCACCGGCTACGCGCGGCTCTCCTATGCGACCGATCTCGAACAGCTAAAGGAAGCGATCGAGGTTATGCGTGAAGCAACTGAAGCAGTTCAATAGCTAACACCGTTATCGAGTCCCTCACTTCGCTGTCGAGACGATCTTGATGACGTCACCTTCGGACAGTTCCGTATCCTCGGCGATCCGCCTATTCTCACGGGCGTCGACGGCGTGGAGGTAGCCATCACCGATATCGGAGTGGACAGCATATGCCAGATCCAGCGGCGTCGAACCACGCGGCAGGAGGAAGGCGTCGGGCAACATGTTCCCCTGGCCGTCTGTCCAGTGGGTCTCGTTCTGGACGGGATAAACAGTGATGTGATCGAGTATGTCGTATGCCGCCTCGTCAAGCGCGGTCTGGACACCCGTTCCGCCGTGAGCGGCCATGACCTCGCGGATCCGTTCGAGTCCGTCTCGCTGATTCCCGCTGACATCACTGACGAGTTCGAAGTCCGCATCCCCGGGATCGTACGCGAGGACCCCGGACTCGGCCGCCCGACGGAGCGCGAGTTCGCCGTCGGCGGTCGTCGGAATCGTCGCCTCGTTGCGCTCTTTTAAGCGCTGGACGTTCTCGGTGCTGGCGGCGTCGGCCTTGTTGGCGACGACGACGATAGGTTTGGTCCGCTCGCGGATCTCCCGAGCCAGGGCTTCGCGGTGCTCGTCGGTCCAAGCCAGGGGATCCTCGGGATAGTCCACGGCTCGTAGCGTCCGGGCGACATCGAGTTCTGTCGCGCCCACGCCCGTGAGAAATTCCGTGAGTGCCTCGTCGAGATCGAAGTCCGGCGAGCGAGACTGTCGCTCGACGGTTTCCCAATTGCGGTCGACGACGCTTGCCAGCCAGAGGTCCATCTCCTGCTCGATGAAGTCCAGATCCTCGACGGGATCGTGTTCGCCGACGCCGACCGGTTCGCCTTCTTCGTCGGTTTCACCGGCCGCGTCGACGACGTGCAATATGGCGTCAGCGTCGGTCAATTCGTCGAGGAACTGGTTACCCAGCCCGCGCCCCTCGTGTGCACCCGGGACTAGTCCCGCAACGTCGAGCAACTCGACGGGAACGTAGCGCTTGCCGTCGTGACAGTGATCGCTGTCACACCGTTGGTCGCGGTCGAGACACGGGCAGTCGGTGCGGACGTGGCTCACCCCTCGATTGGCGTCGATCGTCGTGAACGGGTAGTTAGCGACGTCGACATCGGCCATCGTCGCCGCGCGATAGAATGTAGACTTGCCGGCGTTTGGCTTGCCGGCAAGCGCGAGTGAGAGCATGTCCCGCCCTACCGAAGCGAACAGTTTCCCACTTTCGGTTAGCTCTGACTACTGTTTCACCCAAAACATCGGATCCCCGACCACGGCAGGTATGTGTATGATGTATCGATGCTGACCGTTCAGGCCTCGGTCATCTGGACGATCTGGATCAACGAATAGATCGGCACACCCTCGACCGTGTCGTCGCCGTGTTTGTCCGTGAGGACGGCCCCAGCGACGTGATTCCCTCCGCGCTCGCGGACGATCTTGATCGTCTCGGCCATCGTCTTGCCCGTGTCGATGTTGTCATCGACAATGTAACAGTCCCGACCGCGGATCGACGCGAAGTTCCGCGAGAACGGCCCAGAATTCGCCTGTTCGTCGTCCCAGCGGTGCTTACTCGGCGTATAGACGCTCAGATCCATGTCGAGATCGCGCGCGACAGTCGTTGCCAGCGGCCCGCCAGATGTGCCGATCCCGATCGTCAAGTCGACGTCTTCGCCTTCCTTCGAGGGGGGTCCGCCATCGGGCGACCGGCGGAGGACAGCCGTTGACTGTCCCGGCCCACCACACTCCAGTCGACGTGGATATCGTGAGGTGTCTCGACTGTAGTGTCGGGGCGTTACCACCGTCGGTCTGCTCGAGTAGCCAGCTTACGGTCTCCCGGGAGACGTTCAATTCGTCCGCGATTTCGCCTTTCGACAGGCCAAGCCCAGTGAACTCCTCGGCACTGTCGATACGATCGTCCAGTGACTTCATCGACAGGAATTATCGAACCAGGAGCGTAGAACGATTGAGTTCTCACCTATCCCAGACACCGAGACCCGGCGCTACTCGCCGTCGCTGCCCCTCTCGCCAGCGTCTGTTCCGTCTGTAGTGGCATCGTCGTACTGCGATTTGAGGGAAGCCAGCTCCGCGTCGACATCGACGGCAACTGCGTCGTCTTCGGCATCTTCTGGGAGTTGCTGTTCGAGCCGTCGGTTGAGGCGTTGAGCGTCCGAAAGCAGCTCGCGTGTCCGTTCGTCGCCCGATTCGGTATCGATTCTTGACTGTACCTCGGAGAGGGCCTCGTCGATTCGATCGACGACGGACTGACCAACCGCAGGGGCCGTCGACTCCTCGGCCGGCCGGTCGGTGTCGTCGGCCAGTTTGAGCGCGCGCTGTAGCAACTGGAGCATCTTGATGTTCGTCTGGAGGATGAGAATCGTCGCCGGGATCGTCACCTCGGTCGTGAATTGTCGAAGGCGGTCGAGGCCACGGCGGTGTTGTGGCCCAGCCTTGACCGTCCGCTGTAACTCCTGGAGCGTCCTGACGAGCTCGCCCACCAGTTCCCGGGGTGAGGGACCTACCGATTGGTTACTCATAGGGCACATTTCGAAAGCAAGCCTTAAAGACCCGAGTGACGAGGCGAGCGTCGGGACTGGTCGTTTCGCCGGGTCACGACTCGATCCTGGGCGGAAGTATCAGTAATACAATCGATAATCGGTATCACACCCCGCTTTCGAAATCCGGCGTGTTCACGCCCCTCCGGTCGAAGAATATGCACGTCAATCTGTACCAGACGGCGACGATACAGGTAAATATTTCCCCCGTGATACCCGACTTTCAAGGGATACGATGGGCCAGTTAGATACCTTATTCGCGCCCGAGCGAGTTGCAGTGGTCGGAGCCACCGAGAGCGACGGCTCCGTCGGGCGTGCTATCATGGAGAACCTTCTGGACGGCTACGGCGGAGACGTCGTGCCGATCAATCCCAGTTCCGAGGACGTATTCGGACTGGAGTGCTATGACAGCCTCACCGACGTCGAAGGCATCGATCTCGCCGTTGTGGTCGTCCCGCCACAGATCGTCAACGGCGTACTACAGGATGCTGGAGAAGCCGGCATCCGGGACGTCGCCGTCATTACAGCCGGGTTTGGCGAGTCCGGCAGTGAGGGCGTCAAGCGCGAACAGGAGATGCAAGAGATCGCCAACGAGTACGATATCAACCTCGTCGGGCCGAACTGCCTGGGCGTCATCTCGACATCAGTCGGCATGAACGCCACGTTCACCGAGAAGTCGGCCATGGAAGGCAACATCTCCTTTATGAGCCAGTCCGGGGCCTTCATCTCGGCCGTCCTCGACTGGGCCGGCGATCACAATGTCGGGTTCAACGACATCGTCTCGCTTGGCAACAAAGCCGTCCTCGACGAAGGGTCGTTCATCGACTACTGGGGCGACGATCCCGATACCGACGTCATCCTCGGGTATCTCGAAGATATTGAGAACGGTCGCGAGTTTGTCGACACCGCAAGGGAAGTCACGAAGGATACGCCGATCGTCGCAGTCAAATCCGGCCGCACGGAAGCCGGTGCCTCCGCTGCGGCCTCCCACACCGGGGCGATCGCCGGCAGCGAGCGCGCCTACGAGGCAGGCCTCGAACAGGCCGGCGTCATCCGGGCCACCAGCGTGCAAGAACTGTTCGACTTCGCGACGATTCTCGGCGATCAGCCACTGCCCGAGAACAACGACATCGCGATCGTCACCAACGCCGGTGGCCCCGGCGTGATGGCAACCGACGCGATCGGCGATTCGAGTCTCGAAATGGCGTCGTTCACCGACGAGACCCTGGAAAGTCTCGAGGAAGCGGTGCCCGGGGAGGCCAACATCTTCAACCCAGTCGACGTGCTCGGAGACGCCTCGGCAGAGACCTACGAAGCGGCACTCGATATCGTCCTCGACGATCCGAACGTGGGTTCGGTCATCGTCGTTTCCTCACCCCAGTCGATCGACTTCGAGGCGCTTGCGGACGTGATGATCGAGAAACACGAGGCCTACGGCATCCCAATGGCAGCCAGCCTGATGGGTGGCGAAACTGCCGAAGTTCCCGCCGAAATGCTCGGCGAGGCCGGAATCCCGTCGTACTTCGATCCCGCACGCGGTGTCAACAGCCTCGACGCTCTCTGGGAGTACGCCGAAATCCAGAGCCACGAGTACGCAGCCCCGACTGACTTCGACGTCGACCGAGAGCGCGCCCGTGAGATCCTCGAACGGACCAAAGAGCGAGATACCAACAAACTCGGCGTCGAGGCGATGGAACTACTTGACGCGTATGGCATCCCGATGCCGGACAGTGCCATTGCAACGAACAAGACCGAGGCTGTCCAAGCGGCCGGCGAGATCGACGGCGATGTCGTGATGAAAATCGTCAGTCCGGACATCCTCCACAAATCCGACATCGGCGGCGTCGAAGTCGGCGTTCCCGACGACGAGGTCGCCGACACCTACGACGATCTCATTGCCCGCGCACGAAACTACCAGCCCGACGCGACGATCCTGGGCGTCCAGCTCCAGGAGATGGCCGACCTCGACGAAGGCACCGAAACCATCGTTGGGATCAACCGCGATCCGCAGTTCGGGCCCCTGGTGATGTTCGGCCTGGGCGGCATCTTCGTTGAAGTGCTCGAAGACGCCACGTTCCGGGTCGCGCCCGTCAGTGAACCCGAGGCCGAAGAGATGATCGACGAAATCGACTCTGCGCCGCTGCTTCGTGGCGCGCGTGGCCGGGAACCGGTGGACGAAGGCGCTGTCATCGAGACGATCCAGCGCATCTCACAGCTCGTCACCGACTTCCCCGCGATCCTCGAACTGGATATCAACCCGCTAGTCGCGACACCCGATGGCGTCTCGGCGGTCGACATCCGCCTAACAGTCGACCAGGAAGAACTGTAATCATCCCCGGACCGGACGGCGATCGGGAGGACCTTTAAATCAGTCCGCGCCATAAGGGTTCACATGGACCCGATACTGGTTACCTCAACCGAAGAAGCGACCGGGAAAACCGCGGTTTCTCTGGCGATTGCAAAGCTCGCCGACGCAGCTGGCCATAGCGTCGGCTACATGAAGCCGAAAGGTACCCGACTCCAGAGTGCAACCGGCAAGACCAGAGACGAAGACCCAATGCTCGCACGACAGCTGCTGGGTCTTGACTCCGAGATGCACGAGCTCGAACCGATCGTCTACACGCCCACCTTCGTCCAGGAGGCCATCCAGGGCCGGGAAAAACCTGCGGAACTCCGCGAGCGCGTCTTAGAGAACTACGAGAAAATGGCAAGCGAGCAGGACATGATGGTTATCGAAGGAACCGACCGGCTCGTCACTGGCGGCATCGTCGATCTGACGGACAACGATATCGCCGAGATGCTCGATGCCAACGTTGTCCTGCTCTCACGGTACGACGAACCGGAGGACATCGACGACATTCTGGCCGCCGCCGAGACGCTCGGTGACTCCCTGGCTGGCGTCCTATTCAACGCCGTCCCCGACTCGGTGTTCGACCAGTTGACGACCGATGTCGTGCCGTTCCTCGAGAATCGGGATATCCCGGTGCTGGGCGTCGTCCCACGAGTACAGGAGCTGGCCGGTCTGACGGTCGACGACCTGGCTGAACGGCTCGGTGCAGAAGTACTGACTGAAAACGCTGGCACGGACCTGTTCGTCGAACGATTCACTGTGGGTGCGATGTCCGGTGAGTCCGCGCTGACGCAGTTCCGCCGAATGCAAAACGCGGTGATGATCACCAGCGGCGACCGGCCGGAAATCATCACGGCAGCCCTAGAAGCCTCCGGCATCAAGTGTATCGTCCTCGGTGGCGGGTTCCGACCGTCCAATGCCATCATCGGGCGGGCCGAAGAGGAGGGTGTCCCGATTCTCCTCTTGCAATCGGACACCCGGATGGTTATCGATCGCACCGAAGACTTCCTCAAGACCGGGCCGACGCGCAGTCCTGCAACTGTCGAGCGAATGCAGGAACTACTCGACGACCACGCCGACGTCAGCTCGCTCATCGAGGACCCGGGAGCCGAGGACTGACGACTACGGGTCGAGTTGTTCTTTCAGCGCCTGATAACGGTCTCAGGACTTATGCGGTTCTGGAACGTAGGATCGGTTGGAGCCAACCGGCTCCGTATTGTCACACGCAGGGGGCACTGCCCCCTTCGTACCCCTTTGATATCGGCCCGTTCCCCGCATCGACCGAGGCTTGAATAACACCCACGGCATAGCCCTCACTGAGTGACTGGGACAACCGAAGATGCCGACGCAGCGATCATCGTCAAGCGTGTCGAAGACGGGAGCGCCAATACCGACGAAATCAAACGGTTAACAGCTGCTGCTGGCTATCAAGTCGTCAGAGTCGTTACGCAGACCAGAACCGAGGATCCGGCCTACCACGTCGGCAAAGGCAAGGCCGTCGAGGTCGCCGAGCGCGTCCGAGAGACCGACGCGAACCTCGTGATTTTCGACAACCAACTCGGGCCGTATCAGACGTTCAATCTCGGGACCGAGCTCCCCGAGAGCGTCCGTCTGCTCGATCGGTTCCGACTCATTCTGGAAATCTTCGGCCAGCGTGCCCAGACACGCAAGGCCCAACTCCAGGTCGAACTCGCTGAGTTGCGCTACGAACTTCCGCGCGCGGAAGCCAAAGCCAGCCTGGCCAAACGCGACGAGCGGCCGGGGTTCATGGGCCTGGGCGAGTACGACGAGAGTCGCGAAGAGGACATCAAAGCCCAGATTTCCCGGATCCGGGACGAACTCGAACGGATCGAACAAACCGACCAGCATCGCCGGGAACAGCGTCGGGAATCCGGGTTCGATCTCGTCGCGCTGGCGGGCTACACCAACGCCGGGAAGTCGACGCTGTTGCGCCGGTTGGCCACAGACCTCGACATCGAGGAAAACGTCGATGTCCATCCAGACCTGGACGAGACCGCAGAATCCGAAGACCGGCTGTTTACGACGCTGGGAACGACGACGCGGCGAGCAGATATCGAACGACGCGACGTGCTCGTGACTGATACAGTGGGGTTCATCTCGGAATTGCCCCACTGGCTGGTCGAATCGTTCAAGTCGACGCTCGATTCGGTCTACCGGGCGGATCTCGTCTTGCTGGTCGTCGACGTCAGCGAACCGATCGAAGACATCCGCGAGAAACTCGTCACGTCACACGATACGCTGTATGAGCGCAACGAAGCGCCGATCCTCACGGTCCTCAACAAGATCGATACGGTGGAGGCGGACGAATTACAGCATAAACGCGAGCAACTCTCCGCACTGGCCCCGAACCCGGTCGCCGTCAGCGCCCAGACGGGCGAGCATATCGATCGGCTCCGGGACCGGATCGACGCAGAACTCCCGGCGCTCGAACGCGAGCGACTCGTCTTACCGATGTCAGACGACGCGATGAGCGTCGTCTCCTGGATCCACGATCACGCCCACGTCGAAAGCGTCGAGTACGGCGAGCAGATCGTCGTCGAGTTCGAGGGGCGACCGGCGATCATCGAGCGGTCACGGTCGAAGGCAGGTAATCTCGGCGAAGCCTCGCCCTGATCGGCTGCCGCACTATCGTCAGTCATCGGTTCGCTCACGCTCAAGCGCCCGCTCACGAAGCCGCTCACAGCGCTCGCTCTGGACTGTCAGGTCCGGAACACTGATCGGCGAGCCGTCTTCGTCGATTGCGACGAAGACGAACCGGGAGCCAGTCGTCGTCTCCCGGTCGCCGGTACGCGGGTTCTCGCGGGCGGCTTCCAGCGCGACCTTCACGCTCGTCCGGCCGGTCTCGTAGGCGTAGGATTCGATGACGACCGCGTCGCCGGTCGGCACGGGGCGATGGAAGTTCATCTGGTCGATCGAGGCGGTGACACAGGGCTCGCCCGATGCCCGCATCGCCGACATCGCGCCGAGTTCGTCCATCCACTTCATGACGTGGCCCCCGTGGACCGTGCCGTAGTTGTTGGCGTGATTGGGCTGGACCCGCCAGCGGTTTTCGAGGTAGGTCTCGCTGATCGTCGGCATGGGAGGTGTATCGGCGGGACATCAGGAGAGTCTACCGGTCACCAGAACGGAACCTGAATCGAAGTAGCGTCAGACCTACGCTATCGACACATACGGATATCCCGCATTTCTGGAGTGCCGTAACACTGGAAATATCGCTCTCACTCCTCGAGTTATGCACAAAGCAATCGCTGACCGGGGTCAACATACGAGATACAGAAGGTTCAACGAGATACCGCAACCAATGATCGAGCGACAAAATCACATGAGTCCTTATTGATCAGAGCAAGGGAGGTGGCCGGGGAGACTTTTGATGGTTTTCCCGCAGTAGGGACACTCCTTGCTCTCATAATTATGTGCACCGCCTCGGTCTGAGTGGTCAGGGGCGTCGAGTACCTCAAACTCTTTCTCTTCCCGTAGACGTTCCCACGCTTTCTTGAACGAATCTTTGGACAGGGCTCGAGTGATATTTTCGGTCGTTAGCTCCCGGCCTCCCAACGTCTCTCTATTCAGCTCTATCCACGCTTCTAAAACCTCTCGGGGCGTATGTTCGTGAGTGAGATAGTATATTGATTTAGTATTTCCAAAGGTACTTTTGGTTCCCTTTGGGTGTGCTAATAGTTCGAATTTTCCGATCCCATGTTTTTATTTTGACTCATAGCTCGTTCTCCCGAGGGTACTCCCATCCATGGGCCCGTCCCGACGTAGTTTCATCACGGATAACGGAGCTGTCTCATGCTGAGGATCGCGAGCGCACGACCCACGCGGATGTCCCCATTCCCCACATGTTTGGCAGAAAACCGTCCGATCATCATCGGGTGGATCGGATACCATCTGCTTTGTCTAACACACTCCACGTTTAACAGGGTAACCATTGGTCGATAAATCCGTCGAGGCGAGATAGGTACGCGTTGACGTTCGGCCAAACTTCTAAAAGCTCTGAACATGCGCCGTGCCTGTCGCAAACCAACGTCAGCTGAGGATGTATAGATTCCTCCCGTCGGATTCAGACCAACCGAGCGCCCAATCACTCTCAGCAGTAATCACCACCAAGCTATCAGTCATAAGCAGCCTAATGGGATGTCGTCCGCTTACTCGCCCCAGATCGCCATCGGCACTGCTTCGAGGACATCCGTCGCGACGAGGCCGTAGCCGCGCTCCTCGGCGGCCTGGTCACCGGCCCGACCCGTGACGTACGCGCCGAGCGACGCCGCCGGATGCGGATCGAGCGTGGCGGCGAGCGCCCCGGTAACGCCCGCAAGCACGTCACCCGTGCCGCCGACGGTCATGCCCGGGTTCCCGGTCCGGCTGATCCGCGTCCGTTTGCCGTCCGAGATCACGTCCTCGGGCCCCTTCACGAGCAGCGTCACGTCGAGTTCGGTGGCCAGTTCGTCGACGGCTGTCGCGCGTGCGTCCAGGCCGTCGGTCGATCGCCCGCCCATGCGTTCGAACTCCCCACGATGGGGCGTACAAATCAGGGTCGCCGCCGTCTCGACATCGGGCACGACTGCAAGGGGGTCAGCGTCGACGACCACCGTCCCCTCGACGTCGGCCAGGAGAGTGCGGGCGGCCGCAAGCGTCTCTTCGGCACGGCCCAGGCCCGGGCCGAAAACGACACTGTCGTGTTCGGCCGCCAGGTCGAGCACGGTCTCGACGTTCTCGGGCGTGAACCGCTCGCCGTCGAACGATCGGACGATCAGGTTCTCGCTGTACCCCTGGATCTGGGGCGCGATCGCGTTTGGACAGGCCACTCGGACGAGGTCGGCACCCGCTCGCAGGGCGGACTGGGCAGCCAGCGCCGGCGCGCCAGTGAAGGGGCCGCCACCGACGATCAACACCTCACCGAACTCGCCTTTGTGGCTGTCTTTGGGCCGGGACAGTCGCTGCAAATCGCCGCGTTCGACGAATCGCTCTGCCCCATCGGGGATGCCGATGTCCGCGACCTCGACGGGCGCATCGAGGTCTGCCAGACCGGGTTTGGGCTTGTGGAACGTGACCACGCGGTCCGCGTCGACAGCCTTGTCGGCGAACGTCCCCGAGGCAGCGTCCAGCCCGGAGGGAACGTCGACGCTGAGGACCGTCGCGTCCGCCTCGTTGATGGCCGTGGCTGCGGTCGCGACAGGTTCGCGCAAGGCCCCGGAGATCCCGGTGCCAAGCATTGCATCGACAATCACGTCCGGATCGTCGAGATCGAACGTCATCGAGTCGGTCACGGTACGCGTTTCGATCTCTGCTCTTTGGAGAGCGTTCCAGTTCTCCCGAGAGATGTCGGTCGTGATCGAGTCCGGCTGTCCGAGGAGTGTGACCCGTGGGCTGAACTGCTTGAGAAACCTGGCAGCGACGAACACGTCCCCGCCATTGTTTCCCCGTCCGGCGACGATCTCGACGTGATCGCCCGGTTCGGCGACGTCCGTCACGGCCGCCGCGACGGCGTTACCGCTCGACTCCATCAGTTGCTTTCGCGACACCCCCAGGGCTGTGGCATTTGCGTCGATAACGCCCATTTCCGCGCCCGTGATGACGGTCCCGAAACTCATGGCCAGTCGTTGATTCGCGGCGGGGTTAACTGTTCAGCTTTCACATATTGAAACCAGGACCGTCCGTTTTTCAGCGTCGATTCCCAATGTCCACCCCCATGCCGCTGATGGCAAACGACGACTTCTCTATCCACGATGACGACTGCGAGAAACAGGATAACGGGTGGATGCCCCTATCTGATCTTCCGGACGAAGTGACGTCGATGGACGATCTGGAGTGTGATTGCTGGGCAGAGTACGATTCGATTTCCGAGATCTGACTGGCGGGTCTCAGCGTCTGATCTCGAAGCTGTCCAGTCCCGACGGCGATTCGTATTCGACATCGACGTTCTCGACTCGTGCCTGTGGACTCCCCTCGTGACAGAACTCGATCATCGCGTCGACGGCCGCCTCGGGCCCCTCGAAGACTGCCTCGACCCGACCGTCAGTGAGGTTTTTTACCCACCCGTCGACGCCCTGTTCCCGGGCGGTCTGTTCGGTCGTCGCCCGGAAGAACACGCCCTGAACGCGTCCAGAGACGAAGACGTGCGCCCGTCTGCGTTCGCTCATAGGCGAGTGTTGAACTGTCGACCGGAAAAGCGCTCCCGTCCAGAAGCTACTATCGGTGGCGCTATGTGCCGCCGTTCCGGAGATGATGAAACAGGTACGTCTGGGCGTACCCAGCGTACTCGTCCCCGAGGCGCTGCCGGATCGCCCGGGATGTCTCGGCATAGGATCCCCGGTCACAGTCCGGGAAATACTCCTCGATGGTCGACTGAATCCAGGTGTCCAGTGGCACCGCTTCGAGGAAACCCAGAGAGAACAACGCCACACAGTCCGCGACTTTCTCCCCGACACCGACGAACTGTGTGAGTGAGTCGCGAGCGTCTTCGTAGGCGAGGTCGGTCGCCTCAGCCGGATGGGCCTCGCCGCCGGCGACCATCTCCGCGCTTCGCTTGACGTACGGGGCGCGATAGCCGAGGCCGAGATCACGCAGTTGTGCCTCGGTCGCGTCTGCCAGGGCGTCCGGTCCCGGATAAGCGTAATACCTGTCGCCGTCGAACGTGACTGACTCGCCGAAAGCGTCGGCAAGAGCACGCTGCATTTCGAAGATCCGGCCCACGCGCATCTGGGCCGAACAGATGAACGAGATCAGCGTCTCGAAGGGGGGATCGCGGACCAGGCGCATCCCCCAGTAGCGATCGAAGGCAGCCCCAAGGAGCGGTTCGTCCGCCGTCGCCGCCCGGATCGCCGGGAGATCGTCGGCTAGTCGTAAGCGGTGTCGAAGCGTCCTGTCTGCGTCGAACGTCGCTTCCCACTGGAGCGAATCCGAAGTCTGGCGGACGCGAACGACTTCGGGACCGGAGTGGGTGTCCTCAAGTGCCCATTCTGTTTCAGGCCGGACGACGGTGACGTACCAGGCCTCGCCGGCGGACGTGCCCTCGCCCTCGTACATCCGGCCGTCATCCCGATCCCAGAGATACGACTGACCGCTCTCGACGGTCGCTTGCAGGTCGAACGGGCCGATATCACCCAGTGCCAGCGTTCCCTCGTGCATTCGGTCACTCTCGGAAGCGGGCCCCTTTGTCGGTTTCGTGTCTCGCGAGGGGCTAACCTTCTTATCGGAGGCGATAGAACAAATTCGTATGAACTGTCGAGTTGTCGTCGAAGCGGCTGTGCCCGTCTACGACGTCGAAACACCGGACGAGGCGGTCCGCATCGCGATCTCGAAGACGGGTGAGATGCTGAATCCCGACCTCAATTACGTCGAGATCAGCATGGGCAAACGCCAGTGCCCGCATTGTGGCGACGACCTCGATCCGGCGTTTCTGGCTGCCGACGAGAGTCTGGTCGCCCTTGAACTTGAGATGACGGTCTTCAGCGTCGAACGCGACGAACACGCCGCCCGCATCGCCCGCAAAGAGATCGGTCAGCGCTTAGAGAACATCCCACTGGATGTCCTCGAGATCGAGGAAATAGAGGACGAGGATGAAGACGAAGCAGAAAGTGATGCCGAAGACGACGCTACCGACGATATCGATGCGGAGACACCCGCGGAGACGACGACCGACGACGAAGCCGACACCTCACATGAGGACGACGTGCTCCCGGAATTCGAGGAACTCATCGACGAATAGCCCCCAACGCTATTGACCCGGTGAGGCGGGCACCGAGTCGAGGGTCGGGTGTGGTGGCTGACCTCAATACGTTTTCTTCGAGCGATAATGTGGGCTGATTGGTACGTATACGTCACCGGTCACGGGTCTGCTACCGTTGCTGTGAAGCTGCAGACTGCGACGACCAGTGGCCAGCGACGGCGAAATGCGGATCCGACCAGGCCACAGCCTCACCACCGAGTGGCTGGTCTACCGCAGCCGAAAAGTCGGGTTCAGTCCGCAGCAGCGGAGACGCGTTCGGCGTCTTCGGACTCGAGTTCGTCAGTGATGCCGTCAGCAAGCGCAAACACAGCCGCCTTGTGGTCTGTTTTGGACTTGTGAATCGATGTCGGCTTGACGCCGAGGTCAGTATATCGTTCGTGTGTGACCGTCTCGCCTTTGTTCTCTTCGTAGTGGTCACGCACCTGGGCGAGCAGCCCATGGAGATGAATGAGCTCCTGCTTTTTCATGGTCACTTGCCTGTAATGATTCGAGGGTTATAGTACTACTCTGAGTACTGTTACCAAACGTCTCCGGAAAGCACGGCGTCCCTAACGGTTGATTTCCCATATTTATCTCTGAGTATCGGCACAATCCATTCAGTTAACTGAAACGATTGGACACCCGGTACAGCCACGCCCGACGTGGGTTGAAAAGTTTTTACTCGCCGGTTAATAACCAGGGAGTATGGACTACGACGACATGCTCAATCGGGCCATCGAAGAGACGCCCGAGATCGACGCCAGTTCCGAGCGGTTCGATGTCCCCGATCCAGACGTGCGCCAAGAGGGCAACGTCACAGTCTACGAGAACTTCCAGGCGACGACGCGGCGGCTCTCCCGGGACGACGATCACGTGCTGAAATTCTTGCAAAACGAGCTGGGGACCAGTGGTCACATCGACGAGAGCGGGCGAGTACGCCTCACGGGCGAGTTTCGCGAGCGGCGGATTTCAACCGCCATCGACGACTACACCGATGAATTCGTCTTTTGCTCTGAGTGTGGCCTCCCGGACACACGATTGGTCAACGAGCAGGGGGCCATATTGCTCCGCTGTGAAGCCTGCGGCGCGCGATCGGCGACCAGCGGGTGACCCTCTACTGTAACTCGCGTACCGTTTCGAGATCGTGCTCGGTGCGCATGAACTCAGAGAGCCGTCGCTGTTCGTCACACGACGGACAGTTGAATGTTTCGTCAGGCGCGGGAAGGTCACGGGGCGTCGACTCCCAGTCTTTGCGACAGTCGGGACATAACAGACGGACGTACGCTTCCTCCATCTATGCGCTATCATGACAGGCGAGCCATGATAAGCCTTGTCACCATTCCGATGCCGTTCGGTAGCCTGCCTCCCTGTATCGCGACCTGCAGGACATGCCGTGACCGGATCCTGGCCGGAGAGAGTGACTTGTTCCGCCCAAGACAGCTGCGATATCCAGCAAAGCGTCGGGAATGATTTCAACAGTGACCAGCGGCGACAATCAAGTCCCGTGGCGCTCGATCAACGAGGCGTAGTGACTCTTGTCACGAACACCGACGACCTGCTCGGCAACCTCGCCGCCCGCAAAGAGGGCGACTGTCGGAACGCCACGCACCTGGTGCTGGCTCGCGAGCTCTTGGTGGGCGTCGACATCGACTTTCAGGACCGCCGCGTCGGTATTCGCAGCCAGTTCCTCGATAACGGGTTCGATCATCTTGCACGGACCACACCAGTCCGCATAAAAGTCGACGAGGACAGTATCGTACGCCTCGACTGAGGACTCGAACTCCCCGACACTCCCAACGTGAATCGGTTCATCGGGTACTGCGGGTTCTTTTTCGGTTGATTCGTCCGTTTTCAGCTCTTCTGTTTTCTGCGCTTTGATCTGTTCGATGTCTTCTGCGTCGCTCATTCGGCTACCGATACAACCCGTATGAAGTTAAGTATTTTGAACGTACGAAACAATACTGCTTCAAGGGGTGTCGTCAGGTCTGTCGTCAAAACCGGCAGAATTCGCGCGTCGATGACAGCCACGTCAGCAACTGCAGAGTGTCGCTCACGCCGAAAGAGCCAACCACGAGGAGAGTGATGCACAACTCTCACAACACTTTTGAACGGAACTGCCTAATGATGAGACAGTTATGTCAGCGTCGATGGTCGAATATCTCAATCAGGACATGCAGTGTGAAGGACTGCTGGAGTGTGTACACGGACTCAAGGACCTCGACAGGGAGGTGTTCGTCACCTTGACCGAGGCCCAAGAGCCAAAGACGATCGACGAGATCGCAGCTGCGGTCGATCGCGAGCGCTCGACGGCCTACCGGGCAGTCCAACGGCTATTGCAATCCGGGTTCATCCAGAAAGAGCAAGTCAACTACGAACAGGGGGGGTACTATCACGTCTATCATCCGACCGATCCAGACGAGATTGCCGACGAGATGCAACGCACGCTCAACGATTGGTACGCTAAAATGGGCCAATTGATCGGCGAGTTCCGCGACAAGTACGACTGACGCTGGGGCGGTTCTGCCCAGTTCGGGGCTGGATGCCAGAGACAGACCGGTATATGTTTGGTCAGTGACTGTCTGGGTCCACCAAGGTCCCCCCGCACATGGTTCGTACGTTTTACGATGTGTTAGGCATCCCCGAATCTGCAACCGTCGAAGAAATTGAATCAGCGTATCGAGAACGCGTCAAGGAGACCCATCCGGACGTCACTGACGACGAAGACGCCCACGAAACCGTCCAGCGCGTTATCGAAGCAAGAGACGTCCTCACGGACGAAGCCGAACGGTCCAAATACGATCGGCTAGGTCACGAAACCTACGTCGGTCAGACAGTGCACGAGCCCATAGACGCCGACAGTACCGCTGCTGAACCGTCCGACAGCCCCGAAGAAACCGTTTCGACAGCCAGTGATAACAGCGAGTGGACGAACGACACGCAGACGGCTGCCGACGACTGGTGGCAAAAGCATGCCGACCAAGCGGCAGGTGGCCGGACAACACCGAGGGGCCGGACTGTCGGAGAACACGTCGCCGAGACAAACACGGAACGTTCCAGCTGGACGAACGGGTCCGGATACGCCGTCCGCCAGCCGACCGCATCGAACGAACTCAACTGGAGTCGGCTCTTCCCGGGCAGCCAGTCGGCCGTGCTCCTGCTAGCAGCGTTCATCTGCTATCCAATGCTCGTCGTTTCGAGTGTCTTTCCGTCGTTCCCGCTGGTCGTCAATCTCGTCGTCAGTGCCTGTACGCTCCTCATCACAATCTATCTCGTCTCGATCCCTGAGGTAGGGACGCTCGCGTTCGGGTTCTGGAGTCTAGTGACAGTCGGGGCACTCGCCCTCGGGCATCTCGATCCGTTCTCCATCGCTGGCGTCCTCGCGATGACGGTGACGTGGGTACCGCTCGTCCTCTCACTGGCCGTCTTCGCCCTCGTGAGACCCTGATTCGAGTACTGACGCCACGTCCTCTGCCAGTGTCTCCCGCGTCCGGTGGCTCTCCGTCGCGTCCGTCTGTACCTCGATAATCTGGGTGCCCGCCGAGGCCAGTGATTCCCGATAGAGTTCGCCAAAGGCGCTCGGGGTCTCCGCACGGACGAACGTCGCGCCAAAGAGGTCGGCGACTGGCGAGAAATCTAAGCCGTGGGGCGTCTCGAAGAACTCGGTGAACGGCGGGTCGAACGATTCGATCGGGAGCATGTGGAAAATGCCGCCGCCGTCGTTGTTTACCAGGACGATCGTCGCCTCGACGTCGCCGCGGTCCAGCGCCAGCAGGCCGGTGAGGTCGTGATAGAACGCCAGATCGCCGATCGCCAGAACCAGCGGGCCCTCGGTGACGCTCCCGGCCCCCAATGCCGTGCTCGTCACGCCGTCGATGCCACTGGCCCCACGATTGCCAATGACCCGAATCGGCGCGTCCCGAGGCTCACCGAAGCGATCGAGATCGCGGACCGGCATACTATTCGAGACGACCAGCGTTGCCTCGGCCGGGGCATCGGCCGCGATCTGGGAGAGGATGCCGCCTTCGAACGCAGGCTCCGCACGTCGCTGCTCGATTACTGACCAGTAGGCGCGCTCGGTGTCGGCGAACCGTGATCGCCACGCTTCGCTCCCGGGTGTCGAGAGTTGCTCGGCCAGTGTTCGGGCGAGTGCCGTCGGCTCAGCGACAAGCAGATCGGTGGCCATGAATTCGGCTTCGGGCCACCGGCCGGCCGGGTCGACGACGAACTGGCGGGCGTTGGCGTCTCGCAGGTAGTGCCGGCATACCTTCGAGGTTGGCGAGCGACCGAACCGGACGACCACCTCCGGGTCGGGCCAGCCCCAGGAATCGACGGCGTCGAGATACGAATCGTACCCGCCACAGACGACCGGCCCGTCCGGGTCGTGGCCGAACCGATGCCCCGAGAGGGGATCTGCCAGGACCGGAAAGCCCGTGGCGTCAGCCAGGGCAGCCAATGCCGCTCTCGTCGGCGCGGGACGATTTGTGGGGCCAGCGACGAGCAAGCCGCGGTCGGCCGCTTCAATGGCGTCAACGACGCCAGAAAGGTCCTGGTCAGGAAGTCCCGGCCGGCCATTGCTGACGTCCACGAACGGACCGTCGCGACCCTCGACAGCCAACGGTGCGCGATCAGCCAGATCCGCCGGCACGTCACCCTCGACCGGGGTCGGTTCCAGGGGTTTGCGAAACGGGACGTTCAGGTGAACTGGGCCGGGTGGCGTCCCCGTCGCAGTGGCGACCGCCCGGGCCGCCGTCACGCGAAGCGATCGGAGTTTGCGCGGGCGAGGGGCCGGTTCGGGCAATGTCCGATACTGCCGCACGGCCGAGCCGTACAACTGTTTCTGGTCGATCGTCTGATTTGCGCCACTGTCGTGCAGTTCCGGCGGTCGATCCGCCGTGAGAACTACGAGTGGGACGCGGGCAGCATCAGCCTCGATGACGGCCGGGTGGAGGTTCGCCGTGGCCGTCCCGGAGGTAGTGACGATCGCGGTCGGCTCGCCCGTCAGCGCCGCCTGGCCCAGCGCATAGAAGCCGGCCGATCGTTCATCGAGCAACGATATCGCCTCGATGTCGTCGTGAGCGGCAAATGCGACGGTCAGCGGCGTCGATCGGCTCCCAGGGGCCAGGACGGCCCGCGTTACGCCGGCGGCTGCCAGTTCCCCGACGAGCGTCTCCGCCCAGAGCACAGTTCGATTGGGCGCAGTCATCGTAAGGCGTCGATGATCGGCTGGTACTTCAGTTGAATCTCGTCCCACTCCTCGTCAGGATCGCTGTCGGCGACGATCCCCGCGCCCGCAAACAGCGTCGCCTGCCGGTCCCGCGCCAGAGCAGATCGAATGCCCACTGCGAAGGTCCCGTCGCCCTCGGCGTCAAACCACCCGATTGGAGCCGCATACCAGCCACGGTCGAAGGCCTCGGTGTCCCGGATCGCCGAGAGCGCCGCGTTCGGAGGCAAGCCCCCGACGGCCGGCGTCGGGTGGAGTTCGGCGACCAGCGAGAGGACGTGAACGTCCTCGGCGAGCGTGGCCTGAATCGGCGTCCGGAGATGTTGGACGGTTGCAAGCTGGCGGATCGACCGCTCGCCCGTTTGTACAGTCTTGGCAACGCCGTCGAGTTGGTCGCGGATCGCTTCGACGACCAGTGCGTGCTCGTGGCCGTCTTTCTCACTGTCGATGAGTTGCTCGGCCAGCCACTCGTCTTCAGCCTGGGTCTCGCCGCGGCCGGTCGATCCCGCCAATGCCGCCGTCTCGACAGTCCGTCCACGACGAGCGACCAGCCGTTCCGGTGTCGCACCGAAGAACGTGCCGCCATCGGGATCGTCGGGGCGAAGGGCAAAGCGATAACAGTCCGGATACGTCGATCCGAGCCGATCGATCGCAGCCGGCACGGAGAGGGTGTCGGTCAGTTGGACCGACTGTGCGCCAGCGAGAACGACCTTCCTGAGATCGCCACGCTCGACGCGCTTGACCGCCGATTGGACCTGTTGTGTCCAGGCGGCCCGATCTGGGAGTTGTGTTCGGTTCAAGATACCCGGTGGCCCGGTCGCTGTCGGCGGTTCGGCGGTCTCAAGTGTCGCCATCCAACGGTCGATCGTCCGCTCAACCTCGGCGTCCGCCTCAGGACCGACGGCGGCGGCGGTGAGCCACTGCTCGTCGTCGCGTTCGATCACCGCGACCGTTGGGAGAACGAATCTGGCGTCGGAATGGCCGTCCCAGTCTGGCTCGCCGTGGGTGGATTCCCCGCCCTCGTGGAACGCGAAGCCACCGAACAACCGGGGTGTGGCGAACGCCGGAAGTGTATCCGAGACAGTTCGATTGGCGAACAACTCGCGTGCTCGGCGCCGAACCGTCTCGAAACGGTCCGGCCCGGTTGCCGTGATCGTCGTCGCACTGCCAAGACCAACGACTCGCTCGCCCGGGCCGTGCCAGACGACCCACGGCCGATCGCCGTCACGCCCGTCGGCCAGCAGCGACAGCGACGACGCCTCGACCGGCCGACCGGCGACGACCAGCGAGCCGTCTCCACCAGGGTATTCGATCGCGTTGGCACGCGCTGACTCCATTCAGCACGCCTTGGGGCACAATCCATTAAGGGCTGACGGTAGCCTCTCTCGAAGGCGGGTTCGAAATCACCGCACACAGTGGATCAGAAGGGACAAAATCGACAATCGCAAGACGAAAAGCGAACATCGCAAAATCTGCCGTGAGATGGGCGAACGTGAACGATCCCAACTAGTTTCCGGAAAGAAATTTCTCCGTCGGCGAACGAATCGTATCACGATTGGTATCCTGCCCGTCAGGCTTAAATGCCCCTCCGTGCAACCCCCAACGACTCGATGGCGAAAGTAGAGATCACAGTACCGGAACATCTCGAGATGCAGATCGCTCAGATGGTCGAAGAAGGAGAGTTTCTCAACCGCGAAGACGCGATCGAGGACCTCCTTTCGACCGGCCTGAAGGCCTACAAGACAAGTGGGCCGATCGACGACGAGGAGGAGCCAGGCTTGGAGGACGACGGCATGATGGGTCACGAAGACGAGTACGTCTTCTGATCGATCGCCTGGTAGGCCTTCTCGGGCAATCCTTAAGCCGGTTTCTCCGTAATCCCACACAAGGATGCACAAAGACGAATTGCTCGAATTACACGAGCAGATGCTGACGATCAAGGATTACTTCCGCGACCAAGAGTCGGTCGACGACAGCCTCTTTGAGCCCTACGAACAACTCGACGTGACGCCAGCGGACGTCCACATGTCCAAAAGCGAGCACAAACACGCGGTGTTCGTTCTGGGTAACGCACTGGCAAACGCCATGAGTGAAGACGAGTTCTCCGACGCCGGTCGCGTGAGCAAGCGCATGAAGGAACTCGCCGAAGACGCCGAATCGAAACTATAGCGGTCACTCACTGGTGTGGCGTTGCTCGCCTGCGATGAATGCCTGAACGCACTCATGGTGGGCTCTCGTCCCAAGGAGGCGTCGTTGAGCCGCTCGTTCGTCGACCATTGCTGCTGTCAAGCGTTCGAAATCGGTATCGATCAGGCGCTTTGTCTCGGCCTGGATCGCTGCCGGCCCGTCGACGACCCGACTCACGAACTGGCCGAGTCCACGCTGGAATTCATCGCCGGCGAACACGCGGTCGAACAGACCGTACCGGTCGGCTTCCTCGGCATCGAGTAACGCTCCGGTGAACAACAGTTCCTTCGCCGTTGACTCACCGACCACCTCGGGGAGGAAATATGTCGCACCGCCCGCCGGAGCGAGCCCGAGTCGCCGGAACCCGAAGCCGATCTGGCCGGCCGTGCTGGCGACGACCAGATCACAGGCCAGCGCGAGCGATCCGCCCGTTCCGAACGCTGGGCCGTCGACCGCTGCGATCGTCGGCGCGGGGAATGCAGCCAGTCGCTGGATCAGCTCGTCGATCGCCGCCAACCGGTCGAGAAGTGCATCCGCCGAGAGGTTGCCCGTCGCTTCCCTGACAACGCCATCGACGTCACCGCCGGCACAGAACGTTTCACCGGTACCCTGGACGACGAGACAGCGCGCCCCGGAGACGGTATCTAAGACGTCTTCGAGTCCGGCGACAACCGCGGGCCCTAGGCTATTTCGGGTCTCCGGGGCGTCGATCGTCACCGTCGCAATCGCGTCCTCGACCTCGTAACGTACCGGTGTAGCCATTGTAATCACATGTGTGCGTCGAGCCCAAAAGGATTGAGACGGGCTGTAGTGACACCATTGTGCCGTCACCGCGACGCGGCCCGTGCATTGACGTAGCTCCCACGCCAGAGTGGCCCTATGCGCATCCACTGGCATCGACGCGACCTCCGGATCGAGGACAACCCCGCCCTGGCTTCGAACGGAGCCGATGCAACTGGGCCAGTGCTACCGGTGTTCGTGCTCGATCCGGCCGTCCTCGATCACGCCGGACCACCCCGCGTGGCGTTCATGCTCGACGCGCTCGATTCGCTCCGGTCGGCCTACCGCTCGCTTGACAGCGACCTGCTCGTGGTCCAAGGGAACCCCGTCGAGAAACTCCCCGAAATCGCCGCAAATCGAGACGCTTCGATGGTTTCCTGGAATCGAGATTACTCCGGACTGGCTCGTGAGCGCGACACTGCCGTCAGGCAAGCACTGGAAGAGAGCGGGATCAAACGACGCGCCCACCACGGGGCCGTCCTCCACGAACCGGGGTCGATCCGCACCAACGACGGCGACCCCTACTCGGTGTTTACGTACTTCGGGCGCAAGTGGCACGACCGCCCGAAAGACGATCCGGTCGACCCGCCCACAGGTGAGGATCTCGTCACCGTCGAGACCGACACGTCGATCCCGACACTGGCCGATCTCGACGTCGAGGAGCCGACAGCGACGATCCCGCCGGCGAGCACCGCGGCCGCGCATGACCGACTCCGAAACTTCTGTGAGGCGGACATCTACCGGTACGAGGAGCGTCGGGACTACCCTGCCGACCGATGTACGTCACGGCTCTCCCCACAGCTGAAGTGGGGCACGATCGGCATCCGGACGGTCTACGAAGCGACCGAACAGGCACGCAAAGCGGCCTCGACGGATGCCGAGCGCGAATCCGTCGACGAATACCAGTCCCAGCTCGCTTGGCGGGAGTTCTACGCGCAGGTACTGTGGTTCAACCCCCACGTCGTCGAAGGGAACTACAAATCCTACGAGAACGAGATCGAGTGGCGCAAGGACGCCGAGGCACTGGCTGCCTGGAAAGCGGGCGAGACGGGGTACCCAATCGTCGACGCAGGGATGCGACAGCTGCAAGCGGAGGCGTACATGCACAATCGCGTGCGGATGATCGTCGCCGCGTTCCTGACGAAAGACCTCCTGATCGACTGGCGTGCGGGGTACGACTGGTTCCGTGAGAAGCTGGTCGATCACGACACGGCCAACGACACCGGGGGCTGGCAATGGGCGGCCTCGACGGGGACCGACGCCCAGCCGTACTTCCGGATCTTCAACCCGATGACCCAGGGCGAGCGCTACGACCCTGACGGCGAGTACATCCGGGAGTTTGTCCCCGAGCTAGCGGGCGTCCCAGCCGACGTGATCCACTCCTGGCACGAACTCGATCAAGGGGCCCGGGAGATGCACGCGCCCGAGTACCCGGCTCCAATCGTCGATCACAGCGAGCGCCGCGAACAGGCACTCGCGATGTTCGAGCGAGCCCGGGGCGACGAATAAACCCATCGCGGCGTGGCGGAACCAATAGTCTCATGAACTGTCAGTTTCGTCTCACTCGGTCGACGACATGCCACATCGGCCACTGAATCTCTCGGTCTCGGTCGTGCCGCCTATGTGAAATAATACCATCCACGTTCTAAACATTTAACACGTATGCGATCGTCTATCGTAGTGGAGGAATTTCACATGTCCGAACGTTCAAACCCCGAATTGCCGGCCCTGCCGTACGACTATGATGCCCTCGAACCGCACATCTCCGAGCAGGTCCTAGAGTGGCACCACGACACTCACCATCAGGGCTACGTCAACGGCCTCGACAGTGCCGAGGCGACACTCGAAGAGAACCGCGCCGCGGGCGATCACAGCTCGACCGGTGGAGCCTTGAGCAACGTCACCCACAACGGCTCGGGCCACTACCTGCACACGCTGTTCTGGGAGAACATGTCCCCGAACGGCGGCGGCGAGCCAGATGGCGACCTCCGGGCGCGTATCGAAGAAGACTTTGGCTCATATGACGCCTGGAGGGCCGAATTCGAGGCTGCTGCAGGCGCTGCCGGTGGCTGGGCGCTGCTGGTATACGACCCCGTTGCGAAGCAACTGCGCAACGTTGCGGTCGACAAGCACGACAACGGTGCGCTGTGGGGCTCACACCCGATCATGGCCCTCGACGTCTGGGAGCACTCCTACTACTACGACTACGGGCCGGATCGCGGGAGCTTTATCGATGCCTTCTTCGAGGTCGTCAACTGGGAGAAAGTCGACGAAGAGTACCAGAAGTCCCTCGAGCACTTCGAGTAGAAGCGCGCTGAGCTTTTGCCTGACGCCCGATCGTGACGGTCACAAGTCGGTGCGGATCTCGATCCGTGCACCCCCATCCGGGGCGTTCGTTGCCGTGATCGACCACCCATGTTGCTCGACGATGTGCGACACTATCGAGAGTCCGTAGCCGATGCCGGAACTCTCAGTCGAGTACCCCATCTCGAAGATATCTTCGACGGCGTCCGGATCGAATCCCGGTCCGTCGTCTGTCACGGCGAATCCACTTGGATCCGACAGTGCTTCGACGCGAACCTGCAAGGACGAGTTGCCAGGTGACTCGCCACTCGAACCGTGTTCCACCGCGTTCCGAAACAGATTCTCGAACAATTGCTGGAGACGATCGGGGTCTGCCTGGATCGTCAGCGAGCAGTCAGTCGCAAGGGTTGCCTCGGCAGTTTCGACGAACGACCAGGCCGTCTCGGCGGTTGAAGTCACGTCGACCGGATCTCGCTGGATCGCGTCGTTCCCGCGGGCCAGTGTTAGCAGGTTTTCGACGAGTGTCTCCATGCGTTCGTGGGCCCGCTCGGCTCGATCCAAGTGGTCGCCACCGTCTGTCTCGCGGGCAAGTTCGACGCTCGCTGAGGCGACTTGCAGCGGACTGCGCAGATCGTGACTGACGACGCTGGCAAACCGATCGAGCTGTTCGTTGCGGCGTTGTAACTCTTGTTCCCGCTCGCGTTGTTCGGTCAGATCCACGACCAGAAAGACGTGGCCCACGAGGTCGTCGTTGCGTTCGATCAACGGCGACGACTGCAGTCGGAGGTACCGATCGGCCGCCTCGAATTCGCGCTGGGCTGGCGATCGGTGCCCCACCATCTCGTCGTACGTGTCCAGAATCGCCGGATCGTCGATGACTGACCGAACATCCGTCCCGACACGGTCCTCGCCGGCGAAACCGAGCAACTCGCTGGCCCGGGCGTTGTACTCGACGAGTCGATCTGTCGTGTCGACGACGAACACCGCCGTCTCGATCGTATCGAGTACGATCTGCGTCGTTACCGGAGTCACGCTGAGAAAGTCCTCGCGGACAACGGCCCACGTGAACGCGATCGCCGTCACGGTGAACGCGATGGCGGTCGGATCAGCGGGAAGATCGACGACGTGATACGCGGCGTTGGCCATCCACGGCACCAGCGCCGCGACGACGACCGCCGCCACCTGGCGTCGATACCGGTAGCGCGAACGCACGGCAAAAACGACCAACAGGGCAATTGCTATCACCAACAGTACGTACGAGTACAGCGTGTGGATCGGAAAGACAGGTCCCATCGTGCGCGAGATCCCATCGAGTGCTTCGCCATCAGTACCAACGGCCGTCCAGATCAGCCGATGGGCATCGTTCGTCCAGATCAGTGCCGTGAGTGCAATCGGCTCGACAGCCAGGGCGGCGATCGTCCGGCGAGTGGGATATTTGGTTCGACCCGTGTAGGCAAGCACGAACGCGAACAGTGACGGCACGACCAACGTCACGCTGATGTACCCGACGTTGCCGACGAGGATAGCGAGGTGTGCACCCGGCCAGAGACTGCTCACGAAAACAGAGGCCGACCAGGTGGCCGCCGAGCCGAGCAAGACCACCAGCGCAAGCCCGCCTCGGTTGTCCCGGTGTTGCCAGGCGATCCGAAGGGCCACGAGCGTGATCGCGACAGAGGCGAGCAAGCCAAGCTGATAGAGCAGTACCGTGGCCGCCATTGTCCAATACTTCCGACCAACCGTGTTCAATCTTGGCTTCGGCAGGGCTACAGTCGCCCGACTCGACCAGTTTCGAGGGACTTACCCGGAGAGAGCGGGTACTGACGGCCATGCCACGACCGAAAGCGGACTTCGACGATCTGCGGCCGCTGGCGTTTCGCGAACCGGACGAGGTACTGGATGCAGACCGAATGTACACCATCTACGAGGTGGCTCGACTCCTCCAGGGCGTCGAGACGGACGCCGAACTCGACGTCGAGACCGAAAACGTCCTGCTCGACTGGGCGATCCCCTGGATGCTGAAATACGCTGACGAGTTCGTCTTCGCAGAACCGGAAAACGATGCTGAACCGGGTCACTACGGGCTGGCCACCGAGGAATGAAGCTCCTGGTGGCTGGTGGCGACCGCGTCGACGCCGGCAAGACGACGTTCTCGGTTGGCCTGCTCGAACGAACGGGTGCGACCGGCTTCAAGCCGCGGGCCGGCAACGATTACTGGTTCGATCAGGACGACTATCGGCGGGCGATCGAAGCGAGCCGTCTCTATGGAAAAGACGCCAAACGGCTTGCCGCAGCGAGTCCTGATGATCGTCGTCCCGAATCGATCAACCCGATTCACCGGCTGTGGCGACCCTCCCCGGGCGGCGGATCCGGGTTGCTCGGACGGCCGGATCGTGAATTCTTGCTCGATCGAGTCGGCGGGCAGTTCCTCCGCAACGGAACCGTCGACGTACCTGTATCCGCCCGCGAACACCTCCCGATCGAAGATGCCACCGTCGTCGAATCAGTGGCCGAACTCGACGCGTCGACCGAGCGGCTACACCGAAAAGCGCTGGCCAACATAACCGAAACGATCGCGGCTTCCGACCGCGCAGTCGTCGAATCCTACGGGGACATCGCGCGGCCACTCACGGAGTTCGAGCCCGACGCCGTCGCCGTCGTCGAACCACGGCGAGCACGAATCTACCCGGGCCGGCGATACGCAAAGGCCTGTACAGTCGCCTCGGGATCAGCCGAGCACGGTCGTCTCGAAGAACGCGTCCCGTCGGTCGTCGATCTGGTCGACCCGATTGAGAGGGTGACGCTGCCGGCGCTGACCGGCGACCAGCGCGCTGATCCAGTCGCCGTCGCAGACGCCTACGAGCCGGCCTACGACGCGTTGGTGGCCGCGGCGCTGGAGTGAGAGGACGACCCGATCACATCCGGGCGGCCCGGTAGGCGAGTGTAATAGTCTCGTAGGGATCGGTCGTTACGCTCGGGCCATGCCCGACGTGGAGCTGTCCGAGATCCTCGGAGACGGCATCCAGCACCCGGTTGATACTCTCGATCAGCAGGTTCCTGTCACCCTCTTCGAGGTCCGTCCGGCCGAAGCCACCGTTCTCGAAGACGAGGTCGCCAGCGAACAGAATGCCGGGGTCGGCCCCGTACAAGCAGACGTGATCGTCCTTGTGGCCCGGTGTGTGGAGCACGGTATACTCGTGATCGCCGATTGTGATCGTCGCTTCGTCGGCCAGTTCCCGATCGACGCCCGACACAGATGAATCGAATCCCCAGACGTCGACGTCGAAGGCGTCGGTGATCGACGCGAGATTCCCGATGTGATCGGGATGGGTGTGGGTCAACACGACAGTGTCCAGTTCGTCGGTATGTGAGCTGACAGCGTCGACGAGGTCGAACCCGTTGCCGGTGTCGATGAGTACCGTGCGGTCGCCCTGGACCAGGAACGTGTTACTCGTGAATCCCCCGACGCCAGTTGCGAGATTGTCGATCATATCTGTGACGTACGCGTCAGCCTATTTGTAGTGTCGGGTCTTTTCGCCGTTTTGGGTGCCGGCCTGAACGACGACGTGGCCCCTGCCTGGGGACGTCTCCCCGAGGGCGTCTGCGTCGGCCAGACCCACAGTGATATGTAGCAGGAGGTAATTATCTCACGGTAGATGGCCGATGTCTGATTCCGAACCGCCAGTCGTCCTCATCGTCGAAGATGAACCGGACGTGGCCGAAACGTACAATCTCTGGTTACAGGACCAATACGAGGTTCGCATGGCCGGCGACGGGACCGAGGCGCTGGAACTCTTAGACGACGATGTCGACGTCGTCTTGCTCGACCGGATGATGCCCGGTCTCTCCGGTGACGAGGTCTTAAAGCGCATCAGAGACAGCAACAGTGACTGTCGGGTTGCGATGGTCACGGCGGTCGAACCCGACTTCGATATTCTGGAGATGGGGTTCGACTCGTACCTGACGAAGCCGATCCGGAGCGACGAACTCCACGAGACAGTCTCGAACCTCCTCGAACGCTCCGAATACGACGATCTCCTCCAAGAATACTACTCTCTCGTCGAGAAACAGGCGACGCTGGAGGCCACGAAAAGCAGCGCCGAACTCGCCGAGAGCGAGCAATATGCGTCGCTCACCGAACGCGTCGAAGACCTGCAAAGCGACCTCTCACAGACGCTTGGCGGCGTCGAGAACGACGAAGACTTCATCGCAACATTGCGGGAGTTGAGCAATGGCGACGAACACTGACAGCACAGAGACCATGTACGACCTCTCATCAGTACTCGACGTGGACGCCCTCGAAGCCGTCCGTCCAGGGACCAGCATCCTCGTGTCGGGGCCGGCAATGACCGGCAAAGAGGCGTTCGCCTACGAGATTCTCGCGGACGGCGTCGCTGCCGGGCAGGGCGCAGTGATTGTCTCGACGGGAGACCGGGCCGAGACTGTTATCGAAACCTTCGACGAGCGTGTCAGCGTCGAGGAGTACAGCCTGGGGATCGTCGACTGTGCTGGCGATCAAAGCACCGCCGAGTCGCGTCCCCAGGACGGCATCTTCGTCCACCACGTCGCCTCACCGGGCGACCTGACCGGGATCGGTATCGGCTTCACCGAGGCCTTAGAGGCACTCCACGACCAGGGGATCGACAGTGGACGGCTCGCCCTGTCCTCGCTGTCGACGATGCTTACCTACACGGACCGGAAGACAGTCTTCAAGTTCTGTCACGTCCTCTCTTCGCGTCTGGACGCTGCCGAGTACCTCGGTCTGTTCACAATCGATGCCAGCGCCCACGACGAGCAGACTCTCCAAGTCATCAAACAGGCCTTCGATGGCATGATCGAGATCCGTGAGCGCGACGGCACCCGTGAGGCACAGGTTCGGGGACTGACAGCCGAGCCCAGCGACTGGACCGCCCTGTAACGGCACCCTGAGCCTCGAGCGCGTCACTGACCCGCCGATCGCCTGTCACCTGGATCGTAACGTTCAGCCTGCTCCCAATGTTTCCGAAACTGTGATTCTAGCTCCAGGGCAAACGAGGGATCCTTGACGTTGAGAAGTCCAACGACAGTGTCCGGTTCCATCGGATTTGTCACCTCGAAGCACAGCTCGACGTGATCGATGAGAAAGAACCCGCCGTGGAGCCGGTCAGTGAAACGAACGCGAAAGGCATCGTCGTCGAACGGTGCGTGTTCGATTCGTTCGAGGAGGCCACCGGGGACCTCAGCGACGAGATTACGGGGGACCAGCATCGAGACGTCCACCCCACGCTCGATAGCAGCAGCGACGTGATCGAGGACATTTGGCCCCATTTCCACCACATCGAACTCCGAAGTGAACACATCCGCGACCATCACCACTTCCTCGTCGGCCATCTCGATCCGTTCGAGAAGTAACTCGGTTGCGTCTGCCGTCCCGATCGCCGTCGTCAGGAACCGTTCTTCGACGGTCGTTTCAGCCGAGAGTTCATCGACGAGTTGGTCGCCAAGGACTTCGTATCGGTCGATCTCCGCACGCAGTTCCCGACTGCGGGTCTCGACCAGTCGGTCGATGGCGACTGCTGGTTCGACAGCGAGATACTGGTTTGGTCGGCTGTGAGTCTGTGCACGAACGAGACCACGCGTTTCCAGGCTATCGAGGACATCGTAAACCCGCCCCTCGGGGACGCCGCTGGCCTCGGCCAGTTCCATCGCCGAAACCGGGCCGAGCCCAGTCATACTCCGATATGCGCGGTCTTCGTAACTCGACAGACCGAGATCGCGTAAGTCGGTCATATTCGTAGTTAGGCGTGATATCGGAAATACACTTCGGCGAGTTTGTTTATCTCATTGGAAGATGGATATTTCTCCGCGCCACGTTGTGTTTTTTCTCGAATCTCCGATCCGATTAATATAAAGAAACAGATATATAGTTGTTTTGGGTTTGCCAACCGTTATCCGAATACAGCGGCCTACACAGGAATATGAAGGGTTCTGAACGGGCCGGATCGAGGCGGAAACTAGGGGCGATCAGTCTCGCCACGTTGGTCCTAATCAGCAGCCTCGTTTGCGTCGCACCAGTCGGGATCGGCGTCGCCAGTGCGGCCAATTCGTCGACGATCGAAGGGACGCCACACTTGAACACGTCAGCACCCGACGCGCGCCTCAATCCCGGGCAGAACGGCGCAGTCGGCATCACAATCACGAACGACGCGGCCTACGACGACAACAACGTAACGCATCCATCAGAAGCGCGCTCACGCGCGGGTGAAGCGCGGTCAGTGAGTCTGGACATCTCCGACACGAAGGGGGCACCGCTTTCGGTCGAGACAGGCACCCAATCGATCGGAACCATCCAGGATGGGGAGTCAAGTGGCCCACACTCGTTCAACGTCGTCGTCGACGAGGACGCTTCCGCCGGAACCTACGAGATGGAGGTGACGACCGAATATCGCCACGCCAAACAAGTCACCTACGAGCAGGTCGCGGACGGCGAGTACGCGTACAACGAGACGGTCGTGACGCGGACCGAAACAGACACGATCACGGTCGTGATCGAACCGGAAGCACGCTTCGAAGTCGATAGCGTCGACCACGACGTGCCGTTAGGGGGCGAGGGGACGGTCTCTCTGGAGATCTCGAACACGGGCGATGAAGACGTCACCGAGGCGGCAGTCTCGGTGACGTCGAGCGATTCGAACGTCTACTTCGGCTCGGGGACAGCGACGTCCGAGGCAAACGTCGGCGACTGGAATGCCGGCGAAACCAAACACTTGGAGTTCCGTGCCGGGACCGTCGAGAGTGCAGTCAGGCGAGAATATCCGATCGATCTGACACTCAGTTACACGAACAGTGACGACACACAGACATCGACCTCCGAGCAACTCGGAATTACACCGACCAACCGGACCCGCTTTACAGTCACGGAAACGAGCCACGACGTCCCGTTAAACGGTGAGGGGACAGTGACGTTCACGATCGATCACACCGCTAACAAAGACATCTCTGATGTCTCAGTCACGGCCTCGACAGGGGAGTCCGAACTGTATTTCGGCTCCGAATCCTCGCGATCGGCGACGGCTGTCGTCAGCGAGTGGGAAGCCGAGCAGCAGCGTGCGTTTACGTTTCGCGTTGGGACGACCGAAAATGCGGTGAATCGATCCTATCCGATCGACGTGCAGTTCGAGTATACCGACGACGCTGACAACGACAACGCCCGGACCGAGACCGTTGATATCAAGCCCGGCGTCCGCGATCAGTTCCAGATCGAAGCCGTCGATCACAACGTGCCCCATGACGGCGAAGGAGTACTGGCTGTCAACGTGACCCAGGTCGCAAACAAACAGATAAGCGACGTCGCCGTGACGGCCTCGACGTCGGATTCGGCCGTCTATTTCGGCGCTGAATCCTCTCGCTCGTCGACGACGATCATCGAGCAGTGGAGCAATAACGACCAACGGCAGCTACGCTTCCGGGTCGGGACGACCGAGGATGCCCTCAATCGGACCTACCCGATCGAGTTGTCCTTCGAGTACACCGACGAAAGGGACAATCAAAACTCCCGACGCAAGCAGGTCGATATCCGACCGCAAGCGAAAGACCACCTCTCGATTCACTCCGTCGAACACAACGTCCCCATCGACGGCGTCGGCCAGGTCACAATCCTGGCCAACAACACCGCAGAACGGAATTTCTCGGATATCTCGGTAACGGCGTCGACGCCGGACTCCGAAGTGTACATCGGCTCTGAGACCTCACGGTCCGGCACTGCAACGCTGAGTGAGTGGTCGGCCGGCCAGACCCGTTCGATCACCTTCCAGATCGGCACCAGCTCGAACGCGGTGAATCGATCCTACCCGCTCGATCTGGAGATCGAATACAGCGATGCGGCCGACAATAACAACCAGCACACCGAACAAATCGAGTTTCGGCCCCGATCCGAGCCGCAGTTCACCGTGCAATCGATCGATCACGAGGTCCCGATCGGGAGCACGGGCCAGGTCACGCTGACAGTGCGAAACGAGGGGCCGATCAATGCGAGCGAGACAACGCTGACGATCGGCTCCAATACGGACGCGGTTTACTTTGGCGCAGGGGGCACCCCCGAGCCGATCGAGGCCCAGGGGGTCGTCGTCGAGCCACCCCGAACCGGAACGCCGACGGCCCAGAGCCACATCGGCAACTGGTCGGTTGGCGAGACAAGAACCGTCTCCTTCAGGGTCGGCTTCGACGAGAACACGCTCCCCCGGCGCTACGCCGCCGAGCTTTCGGTCAGTTACGAGAACAAAAACGGCGACGATATGCCCGATCGAACGAAGATGATCGGGATCAGGCCGCTGGCCGAGCAACTGTTCGATTTCGGGGCTGTGGACAGTGACCTCCACGTGGGAGAAGAAGGAAATCTGGTGGGTGAGATCACAAACGTCGGGAACCGGTCAGTCGAGGGCGTGGTCGTTACCGCCGAGACACAGCGAGAGACCGTCACCTTCTACAACGCTCGCTACGCCGTTGGAGAGCTCGAACCAGGAGAATCCGAGCGGTTCCGACACCGGGTTGGTATCACTGACGAAGCCGAACACGGGCCGCGGTTGTTCGAAGTATCGGCCCGCTATCGGGATCCCCAGAACGACATCCAGACCACAGACTCCCGGGACCTCAACGTCGATTTGAGCCCGGAACGGGACGCATTCGGACTCGAAACCAACGCGACGTTCGAGCCGGGTGCCACCGAAGCTCTCGAAGTGACCGTGAGTAATCGCCGCAACGAGACACTCAGGAACGTGCAGGCGAAGCTGTTCACCGACGCTCCGCTCGATAGCGAGGACGATTCGGCGTTCATTCCGGAGCTCGCGCCGGGCGAATCGACGACGATCACGCTCGACCTCTCGGTCGGCAGTGGGGCCAGTGTGAAAACCTACTCGGCGTCGATGGACTTTCGCTACGACAACGCACGTGGCGAGAGTACGCTCTCAGATACGTACCGGGTGCCCGTCGTCGTCGAGCAGCCCGAGTCTGGGATGGGCCTGCCCGTGCTACTCGTCGGCCTCGGACTGGTGATCGCGGTCGCCGTCGTCGGCTGGCGGTTCGGGGCGGTCGACCGCATTCGAAACCGGATTGCCGAGTGGCGGACGGACCGCGCCGGGATCGCCGACCAGCAAGAGTAATAGATCAGTAAGAGACGCTGCCAGGCCTCCACTTATGACCCGTATCCGTTCCATCGATCACGAGGACATCGTCCGAGCGGTCGACAGAGAGATCGTCGATCATTCTGGCCGCATCATCATCGTGTTCTTGGTGTTGACAGGTGCCTTCGCCGGCGGCATGACGGGCGTGAGTATCGACGCCGGCACCCAGCGGTTCTTCGAGAGTGTGCCAGAGCACCACACCCAACAGTTCATCGACGAGCAGTTCGGCGCGACGTTCGACGCGGGCGAGGACTCGACGCAAGTCGTCGTCAGCGACGAAAATGTCTTCTCGAAACGGGCCTTGCTCCGGATACTCAAACTTCAGGAAGACCTCGAATCAAATCCGTCCCTCCGGGTGGGCGACGTGACTGGACTCGCCTCCGGGGTCGCCAGAATACTGGACCCGTTCGCGACGACGACAACAGCACAGCGGCAGGTGATCGAAACGGCGACGCCCACAGAAATTCGAGAGGCCAGCCACACGCTGCTCGATCGACGGCCCCAGGTCGCCCAGCTATTGAGTGAAGATCAAAACCTGGCCGAACCGCAAGCCTCAGCTACGATCGTACTCGTCTCACACACGGTCCCGGAGAGCGACGATTCGACCCTAGAGACTGTCCAAGAGCGGATCAAGCAGGTCGCCGAGACAGGCCACGGCGACGTTCGCGTGTTCGGGACGGCGATCCAAGATGCTGGCTTCGATCGGGCAATCTTCGAGTCACTGTCGTTGATCGTCCCGCTGGTGACCGTCCTGATTCTCGTGTTCCTGATCGTCGCCTACCGGGACCCGATCGATCTCGTACTTGCGCTCGTGAGCCTGATTTTCGCCATCGTCTGGACGTTCGGCTTCATGGGGTATGCCGGGATCAAATTCAATCTGATGATGGTCGCCGTCCCGGTCCTGTTGCTGGGCGTCGGGATCGACTTCGGGATCCACGCAGTCAACCGATATCGGGAGGAGCGGGTCGCTGGCAAGCCGATCGACGAGAGTATGTCGATCGCCAACCGCCAGTTGCTCGTCGCCTTCTTCATCGTCTCGGTCACGAACGTCATCGGCTTCTCGGCGAACGTCACGAGTGCCCTCGGACCCGTCCGGGAATTCGGGCTCGTCGTCGCGGTCGGGATGGTGTTCACGCTCGCGGTCTTTGGCGTCTTCCTGCCCGCGCTGAAACTCGCCGTCGATCGCTGGCGGCAGTCGATGGGTGTCAGAGAGTTTTCGATCACGCCACTCGGGGGCGAACAGTCACGGCTCGGCGACGTCCTCCGATCGAGTGCGATCGTCGCGAAGCGACACCCGTTGCTACTACTCGCGGTCATCCTCCTGGTAACCGGTGCCGCCGCCCATTCCGCGACGAACGTCCAATCGAAGTTCGAGACTGAAGACTTCTTGCCGTACGCCGATCACCCCCCACAACTCGATGCGATTCCCGACCAGGTTGCCCCATCCGAGTTCGAAATCACGGCCACGGCAAATTACATCACCGACACGTTCGAGACGACCAATACCGAACAGGTGACGTTGTACGTCGAGGGACCACTTCGGCGTGATCACGCCCTCGAAGCCGTCTCCCGTGTCGGATCGGACCCGCCGGACTCGTTCGTCCGTAAAGACGATCGGGCGGTCTCACAGAGTATCATCGACGTGATGCAGACGGCTGCCCAACAGGATGCCGAGTTTGCGGACCTGCTCGACCGGAACGACCTCTCGGATAACGGCGTCCCCGATCGGAACCTCGATGCGATATATCAGGCGCTGCTCGCCTCTGAGTACGGGGACCAGGCCCGCCAGTATCTGACCGAGGATCGACGGGCGACGAAGGTCGTCTACCAGGTCGAGGCCAGCGCCAGCCAGAAGGAAGTCACCGAAGACGCACGGACGCTCGCAGCCGATACCCGGTTCGACGCCGTTGTGACGGGCGATATTATCGTCTTCCGGGCGCTGACCGAAGCGCTACTGAGCTCTGCGATCGTCAGTTTCGCCGTCGCGTTCTCGCTGACGGCCGCGTTCCTCGTCGTGATCTTCGGCCTGCTTGAGGGGCAATGGTCACTCGGGTTGGCGACGATGGCTCCGGTCGCCGTCGCGATCGTCCTACTCGTGGGCTCGATGCCCGTGCTCGGTATCGCGTTCAACGCACTGACAGCGACGATCCTCGCGATCACGATCGGTCTCGGAGTCGCCTACGCTGTCCACGTCAGCCACCGATTCATCGACGAATATGACGACAACGGAGACGTCCACGAGTCGCTGCTTGTGACACTCAGCGGAACAGGAGGTGGAATTACCGCGAGCATGCTGACGACCTCGGGGAGCGTCATCTGTATGACTGTCGCCGTCAACCCGATCTTAGGTCAGTTCGGTCTGTTGACCGGTATCAGTACGTTCTTCTCGTATCTGACGGCAGTGACGGTGCTGCCGCTGACACTCCGTGGCTGGGCGCACGTATTCGGCTAGGGAGTGACGAGATAGCGATCCGATCAGTCCAGAATATTGTCGAGAAACGACACCCACCGCCGATTGCTCTCGACATCTTGTTGTCGGGCATTTTCGGCGAGATCCGGCTCGTGGAGGTTTTGTAGGGCCGCGAGTGCTCGATCGATCCCGACGATCGAATCAGCCAGTGCCTCGGCTTCGGAGGTAGTCAAGTCAGCCGATTCGAGCCGCTCCGTTCGTGTTGATCGCTCGGCGGTTAGCTTGCGGCGGACTTCACGGACGCGGTCGCGTAACTCCGGGGGAACAGTTCCCTGGCGTTTGGTCTCCCAGACAAATTCCTTCAAGTTCATCTCTGTCCCCTGGATCTGGACTGCCGTCGGGAGCTGTTGGCCGACGGTCGCCGTCTTTCGCTTGATGCGTTCGAGTAACTCCTCGCGTCGTCGGTCAGTTAGAACGTCCTCGTCTCCCGTTTCGCCCATGTTGAGGGCTCACAGGCGAACCATCGGGAGTCTTTCGGTTCGTGACCGCCGGTGCACGAGAACGAAGCGTCCAATCGCCCCGAGTTCGTCACGTTCCAGGCTCGTTCGACTGCGCGCCTGACGTGGAGATGTCGCTACCACACACGTACTCGGTTTCGAGATACGTCCGGACACGATCGACGAGCATCGCGTCGTACGTCCAGGCACCGTAGAACTGATCTGGCCCGCGCTGTTCGGCCAGCAAAGCGGTCTCCTGGGCGTCCTCGTCGCCACCGTCGAAGACGACGAACCACGTGGTGGCAATCTCGTCGGTCTCGACCGCATGAACCTGGGCAGCACCGAGGTCAGGGGCCGCATCATCTGGCACGCCAAAAGCATGGACGGTCACCCCGTGGCGGGCAATATCGGCGTAGACGGACGATTGCTCAGCCATGAGCGAAAAGCGCTGGAAGCCGGCGTACAACGTGCCAGAGCCGATACGACGGGCCCGATCCTCGATCTCTCGAGACGCGTAGTGCAACTGGGCCCGGTCGGTGGACGTGAACGTGGTCTCTTTGAGATGCTTGAGGACGGCCTCATATTCCGTATCCGCGAAGCCGACGCCGTTGACACCCACGTTCGTCTCGGTAACCAGTTCACGGAGGAGTGAGCCGTCAAGAACAGCCAGCACACCGTCAACAGCACTGAGGACCGCAACATCGGCCGGGCGTCCGGATGCCGTCTGAACCGACGAAATCCGGACGTTCTGGGTATCGAAGAAGTCGGCCAGGTGGTCTCCGAGGCGATCGCCCTCAGCTACATTGAACAGCACCAGCTCCTTTTCGTGGTTGTTGATCGCCTCGATGCAGCCATGGAGATCCATCAACCAAGGATATGGACGGATATACTATAAAGCCCCGTCCGCATCGTCACCAGCCAATCGCTGCAATTTTGCCAAGGTATTGAGTGCTTCAAGGGGCGTCAATTCGGCGACGTTGAGCGATTGTAACTCGGCCTGCAGCTCGTCCGAAGTCGCGTTCGTCCCCTGTGGTGTAGATTCCGAGCCGTTGCTGTCGCTCGTCTCTTGGGCCACTGCATTGTCGAGACGCGCCTGTGCATCCAGCAACCCTCGGGACCGATCGACGACTGGATCGGGCACGCCGGCGACAGCAGCGACCTCGACGCCGTAAGATGCCGTTGCGGGGCCGGGTGCGATCTCGTATGGGAAGGCCACGTCGCCGCTCTCGCGATCGGTCCGGAAGTGCATATTCGTCGCCCGTGAGAGGCTCGCAGCGACGTCAGTCAGCTCGTGGTGATGCGTGGCAAAGAGAGTCGTGGCCCCGACGTCGTCGTGGATGTACTCGGTCACCGCGCGAGCGATCGCCAGGCCATCGGTCGTGCTGGTACCCCGCCCGACCTCGTCAAGCAACACCAGCGAGTCCGTGCTAGCCTGGTCGAGGATCGTCGCGAGTTCGCTCATCTCGACCATGAACGTCGACCGGCCGCCGGCGATGTCGTCACTTGCCCCCACGCGGGTGAACACGCGGTCGACGATCCGAAGCGTTGCGGAGGCGGCCGGGACGAAACTCCCCGCTTGGGCGAGGATGGCGATCAAGCCCACCTGGCGCATGTACGTCGACTTCCCACTCATGTTCGGCCCGGTAATCACCGCGAGAAACGCATCATCATCGAGGTCGACGTCGTTTGGCACGAACTGGTCCTCGGCGCGCTCGACAACCGGGTGGCGACCCCCCTCGACGTGGATGCCGTCGCTGTCGAATGTGGGCCGACAGTAATCGCGTTCGGCCGCGACGGTCGCGAACGAGACGAGCACGTCAAGCGTCGCTACGGCGTCGGCCACCGCCTGGACGCGCTCGGACTGGGCGGCGACCTGCTCGCGGACCTCGACGAACAGCTCGTATTCGAGGTCCTCAGCCTGGCTCTCTGCCCGCAAAATCTCGTCTTCGCGTTCCTTGAGTTCGGGCGTATAGTAGCGCTCGGCGCGTTTCAGTGTCTGGCGTCGTTGATAGTCCTTGGGCACACGATCGAGGTTCGCATCGGTCACTTCGATGTAGTAGCCATGAACGGCGTTGTGGCCAACTTTCAGCGAGTCGATGCCGGTCCGCTCGCGCTCGCGTGCCTCCAAGTCGTCGATCCAGTCTTTGCCCTCCCGCTCGGTCGCGCGCAGCTCGTCGAGTCGCTCGTGGTATCCCTCGCTGATGATCCCGCCCTCGGTGATCTCGGTCGGTGGGTCTGGGGCGATCGCGTCGTCGATCAACCCACGAACGTCGTCTAACTCGTCGAGTCGGTCCTGAAGGTCCGCGAGCAAGGGAGCCCCAGCATCGGCCAGTGCCGCACGGAGTTCGGGGATGACGTCGAGCGTGTCCTTCAGCGAGCGCAGATCGCGAGCGTCGGCCCGGGAACGAGAAACACGGGAGATGAGTCGCTCAATGTCATAGACGTCAGCGAGCAGTGCCTGCAGTCGTTCGCGGGTTTGCAGGGCCGAAACGAGTTCCCCGACAGCCGCGTGGCGGGCCTCGATCCGATCGCGATCGAGCAACGGCCGGCGAAGCCACTCGGTCAACCGGCGACGGCCCAGTGCACACGCCGTCTCGTCCATCACGTCGACGAGCGTCAGATCAGTGCCACCCGTGACTGTCCGGCGTTCGAATATCTCCAGACTTTCCAGGGCGACCGCGTCCAGAACCATGTACTCCCGCGGATCGTATCGCGTGAGGTGGTTGAGATAGTCCAGGCGGCCGTCCTGGCCGCCGCGGGCGTACTCTGCATAGGCAAGCAGTGCGCCACAGGCCTTGACTTCGGCGTCAGTCGCCAGCAGCCGATCCGGCGGACCGAAGTACTCGGTGACACGCTCGTGGGCGTGGGACTCGGCGAAGTAGTCCTCGACGACGGGGCTGACGGTACATTCGCCGCCAAAGAGGTCCGGCGCGTCCGGGCCGACGATTCCCTCAGCCGGGCTAAATCGGGTGAGTTCATCCCGGATTGTGTCACGGTCGTCGGTACTGGTCGCGTAGAAATCGCCGGTCGAAACGTCGAGGACGGCCACGCCAAAGCGACCCTCGGCCGCCACGAGCGCGGCGACGTAGTTGTTCTCGGCCCCACCCAGCAGTTCGTCTTCGGTGAGCGTCCCCGGCGTGATGATCCGCGTGACGGCCCGATCCACGACGCCACTGACCGCGTCTGGGTCCTCGACTTGCTCGGCGATAGCCACACGATAGCCTGCATCCAGCAGTTTCTCGACGTAGGACTCGGCGTTGTCGATCGGAACGCCGGTCATGGCGTACGTGCCGGTCGAGTCTTCACGTTCGGTAAGCGTTACCTCACAGACCCGCGCGAGAACATCGGCAGCGTCACAGAACGCCTTGTAGAAGTCTCCCGACTGAAACAGGACCAGCGCGTCGTCGTAGCGCTCGGTCACCTCGACGTACTGGCTCAACATCGGCGTGAGTTCCTCGCGCCGCTCGGCCATCTTGGCCGGCGGCCCCAGCGCCGCGTCCATGCCCGAGTGAGTACGCCCCAGCGGACAAATACCCGTTGGTCGCCGGTCGTTGTCGTCGTGCCTCCACAGCGTTGTGGAGTCCAGACAATATCGACTGGTATTTAAATCTTGGGCACCGAGTGAAAGTAATGGCAGCCACACGCTACGACGCGACGGACCCACCCAAACGCCCGGTCGCACTCGAAGACGAAGCCGATCTCGACGCGCTCGTCGAGACCTACGGGACCGTCCTCGTCGAGTTCTACACGGACGGGTGTGGCGTCTGTGCGTCGATGGAACCTGTGTTGGGGATCGTCTCCCAGGAAAGCGATGCCGTGATCGCGACGGTCAACCCGCGGGACGATCCGCCGCTGGTCGATCGCTTCGACGTGCGTAGCGTCCCGCTGCTGGTCGTCTTCCGGAACGGCGAACCTGTCAAACGCGTCGCTGACGGGTTCCAACCTGCCGAGGACGTACTCGAACTACTCGACGACACAGTCTGACCGCAGGGCGAGCAGTCCCTATCTCCGTCAACGAGGAGATGGCCGTCAGCGGCAGCCTGTGTCAGTTCCTCGATCGGCAGGTCATTGACGGCCTGGCGACGTGCCGTCGCGAACGCCTCCGCAACGGTCGTCCCATCGGGACGGAACTGATAAATAGGACGTCGGATCGCGAACGACTCGTTCACCGCGAGTTCCTTGCACGATTCGGACCGACGGAAGCCTCAATCTGTATTTCGAATCACGAGAATCGAGACGCCAGAGACGAGCGTCACGGCGACGACGTGGCCGACTAAGGCCGCGGCAAGGAAGATGTGATCAGTGACGAACGGAACCAACGCGAGTTGGGTCCAGGCGAAGGCGATAGTGATCGCGTCGATACGGACGAGTTCCTCGGCGGTAGCAGAATCGACAGTGTCGCCCAGTGCCACGCTTCGCCAGAGACCGACGAGACTCGCCCACCACCCAGTTCCAATCCGGTAACAGACGTCCCACAAGACGAGCAGCGTGAAGAACACGGCTGGAGCGGGTAGCGGGTCACCGAGCAAGTCGGCGAGCAGCGTCGTCCCGCCCGAGCGTGGATCGATCACGAACAGGTACGTGAGTAGTGCGATGAACGATCCCAGGCCCAGGACGATTTCGATACCGGAGCCGAACAACACCTGGGTGTACCGTTTCGGGACATCGAGGCGGCGAATTCGCCGACCGATCGTCAACAGAAAGACGCTGCCGGCAGCGGCGATCACGACGGCTGTGGTTCCGGCAAGCAACCCATCCCAGCGGCTGTAGCCGATCGCGAGAACGAGCACGCCAGCCTCGAAGACGAGCAACTGAACGAGCAACGCGACCGTCCGCGTCAGTTCGACACCGGGGATCGACCCGGCGATACTCTCGTACACCCAGCGCTCGGGGGGTCGGTCGGGCGGCCCCTGGCCCGAAGCGGAACCAGTCATGCCCCGGCGTCGCCCCCGAACGCACGCGCCACGGCGTCATCGAAGGCTGTTTTCTCGACGGATATCACGTCCGCGACGCTGTCGTCCGTGACGACGACCGGGTTCTTCAGTCCGAGGATCAAGGGTCTTGAGATCGCCTTCGGGACGTCAGTGACAAACTCCACCCAGTACGAGGAGAGTCGCGGCGTCAGGACTGGCACCGGGATGATGTACCGCCGCTTGCCGAGAATGGCCGCCGTGCGTTCGAGCATGTCACGATAAGTCAGGATCTCGGGGCCGCCGATCTCGTAGGTTTTCCCTGCCGTTTCCGGATGATCGAGCACGCCGACCAGATACGTGATCACGTCTGAGATGGCGATCGGCTGGCACTCGGTGTAGAGCCACCGTGGCGCGATCATCACCGGCAGGCGCTCGACGAGCTGGCGAACCATCCGGAAACTGGCACTGCCGTTACCGACGATGATCGCTGCCCGGAGCGTCGTCACGTCGTAGGCCCCCTCGGTCAGGATCGATTCGACTTCCTGGCGCGATCGAAGATGCTCCGAGAGGTCGTCGCCGGCTTCGCCCAGTCCGCCGAGATAGATCACGCGCTCGATGCCGGCGCTTTCAGCGGCAGCCCGGAAGTTCTCGGCGGCCGTTCGGTCCCGTTCGGCAAACGTCTCGCCAGTTCCCAGCGAATGGACGAGGTAATAGGCTGCATCGAACCCATCGGAGAAGTCAAGCGTCGCCGGGTCGAGCAAGTCACCTTCGGTGACGGTGACCCCACTCGGCGAATCGTACGAACTCGCGTCACGCGTCATCGCGACGACGTCGTGGCCTGCCGCTTGTAAGGCAGGGACGAGCGAACTGCCAACGAATCCAGTCGCCCCAGTGACGAGAACCTTCATACTGGTACTCCGGGCCGCGTTGGCAAAAACACCGGGCGTCACTCTCGGGAGTTGGTGTTGGTGGTTGATCCGCTCGGCAAGGACCGACGGCACAGTAGTCTGACATTGCAGACTCTTCCAAGTTGGTCGGGTCGTCCCGTCCTCGTTGTGAATCTCATTCTCGGTATCGAATGTGGCCCCACAGCCATCACACTCGTCGACAGTCCAGGTCACGACAACAAACCACACGACCAGTGGGACAGTGGGTACTTCACCGCGTCCGTCCGATCGATATCACGTCGATCGACCTCCGAATCTTTATCCCTGTCTGTTAGTTAGCCGAAGGCACAGAACCATGCCAGAGCGACCAGTCAAAGGGAAAGTAGCGATTATCGGAGCCGGAGATGTCGGCGCGACAACTGCATACGCGCTGATGCAAAGTGGATCGGTCTCGGAGATCGCCCTGATAGACATTGATCACGAAAAGGCCGAAGGTGAAGCAATGGATCTGCGCCACGGCGCAGCATTCGTCAAACCAGTAGACATCTACGCCGGCGACTACGAGGACGCCTGGGACGCCGACATTGTCGTCATCACTGCCGGGGCGAGCCAGAAGCCGGGCGAGACGCGCCTGGAATTGCTCGAACGAAACGTCGATATTTTCGAGGACATGGTCCCCCGAATCACGGAGGGGTTGAACGACAACGCGATACTTCTCGTGGTGACGAACCCCGTCGACATCCTCTCGTATGTCACCTGGAAGGTCTCGGATCTGCCCTGGCAGCGCGTCATCGGGACCGGGACTGTCCTCGACACCTCTCGGTTCCGGAACGTCCTCAGCAAGAACTGTAACGTCGACGCACGGAACATCCACGCCTACGTTATCGGCGAACACGGCGACAGCGAGGTGCTCGTCTGGAGTGCGACCCACATGGCCGGCGTCCCATTCGACGACTACTGCCCGGTCTGTGAGGAAGACTGTGACCTCCAGAACCGCGAGTTGATCGCCGAAGAGGTCCGCGGGGCGGCCTACGAGATCATCGACCGGAAGGGTGCGACGTACTACGCAATTGCGCTGGCTGCGACCGACATCATCGAAAGTGTCGTTCGAAACGAGAACTCGATCCTCACAGTCTCGACGCTGATGGACGGGCAACACGGTGTCGAAGACGTCTATCTGAGTACGCCGACCGTGCTCAATCGCGGCGGCGTCCGTCGCATAGTTGATCTCGATCTCAGCGACAGCGAGCGCGAACAATTCGTCGAATCGGCCAAAGTCCTGCGGTCGGAACTGGACAAACTGGACATCTAGAACGACTGTTCGAGCTGGCGAATCCGAGCGGACAGCGTGGGTGGACACGACCGAACAGATCGTTGCCGTTTCGTCTACTCGAAGCCATATGACTGGTGACAATAACTCGCATGTTGCTGGTATGCGACATCTACGTCACCAGACAGGTCAATAGTAGAAATAAGGTAGGCAGTGTATACATGGAGAATCGTCGCTCAAGCCAGCGGTTGAAGAACTCAGCCAGAGCCGCGGTTCGAAGGAAGCAGTGAGAAGACTGGGCCAAGCCGAATGATGAAACTGAACTATCCGCTAGCGTCCAGTAACGAACGCCTGGCTCGTCCGAAAGCGTCACACGAGGGGTACTGGGTTACGCTATACTATGTGGAATATCGGAAATGAACGTGAATAGACCAGCATAATGTGTGTACCCCAGATGGCGACTAGATCGCCACACAAAATCACACTCCAAAGATACGCCAACCAGCAGATTAGCAATTCGTAGTCGAACACAGAGGAACCAGGAATATAATTATAAAACAAATCACTATACAGACGTATTATAAAAATATGTAACTATATTCTCCGCTGGCCAGAAGTGGCGTTTGTATTCACTCGAATATGATTATTCTATAGAGCAACCACTGCTCACTCGATGCACAGCGGTGCCGATCTACGACCGCAAAACGTTGCTCCGCAACCAGTAAATTGCTGTGTCCAAACTCGTCCGTAAAATCAGATTGCAGAGTGCGCGCCCGCCACACCACTCTAGAGACGCGTAATCCGAATCGAACGGGCCCGGTAATCCTCGAGGTAGGCATTGGTCCCACCAACAGTGATGGTTTCGTCGCCGGTATCGATATACAGACACGACTGGTGAGGGATGTTCGTCGTGATCGGTTCGATCAACCGTTGGCCGACCTCCACGACCTCACCGCTAATCGCGACCGACGCTTCCGGTTCGTCGACCGGCCGGGCATCTATCTCTGCGGCGATGTCGATACCGTCTTTCAGCTGGAGGGTTGCATCGATGACGGCCTTCCGGATGTTCGAATAGGTAGTCGGAAGGCTCTGTGGCGCTGTTACATAATATTCCTCGCCGATTTGCCACTGATATTCCATGAGCGTCGTGAAGACGACGCTCACGAGGTGGGGTTGAGACGAGTACAACGCATTTCGATGACTCGAAGAATCAGACGTAATCTTCGTCGGTGCGACCAACCCAAAGTCGCGGTCCACAGCAAGGAGAATGAGCCCTGGATCGTCGCTGTACCGGATTACGTCAGCTGTTTCTTCCATCGGCGGGCCGGGTCCCAAATCGGTGTCTTCGTCGTAGTCTGTGAGTAAAAGCATCGTCGCGACGTCACTGTCGATAGCATCAACGAGTTTGTCTTGGACTGTCGAAAGCAATTGCGCCGGCATCGAAACCCCGACGCGGCGTTGGGCCGACGATATCATCTCCTGCATCGTTGCGATGACTGTCGACCTGGATTTCAATATCTTTACGGTCTCCGTACTATAGTGGTCCCGGTGGTACCGCTCTTCTAGTCGCTCGTGCAGCTGGGTGACCATCGTTTGCAGCTGTTCGCGGACTTCGTCGGGGGGCGCAGGCTCGACTGTTGTCGGGGTGATATAATCGTTCACTACGACGAAATTGAACGCTTCCAGTTTGTCGATCGCGTTGTACGCGTGTCGACGAGAGATATTGGACACGTCGACGACCTCCTGGACAGTCATCGGGCCGTCGTGGAGTATCGTTATGAACGCCTCTGTCTCCTTCGCAGTGAATCCAAACGAACGGATCAACTCCGAGAGTTGCTCGGCCATCATACACACGGAGTGCGGCCGATCCGATAAATGATATGGTAAGCCATGACGCAAGGGCAGACGACAATTCTCCCAGCACAGCACCCACTGACAGGCATCATTCGCTGTCGAGATCGCACAAGAGCCCTCGCCCTCACAGAATTGTGTTACCTCGTGGTTCCCTCCACAGGCCTGCCAGTGAACCTGAACCGTCGTGTTCACGTCAAAATCACCGACCGCCTGTGACTGTCCATTGCGACTCGAGTTCCTCACCCGTCCGACTAGGTCGTCCTCCTCGATCAATCGCGCAACGGTGTTCGAGGGTCAGTTGCTAGAATCGGTATTGGTGTCGTGACTGATTGCGCTATTGGGACGCAAATAGAGCCGATACAGGCGTCGTTGACTGCTTGGGCCCTCCGGTAGCAGCGCCACGATCAGCTACATTGCGTACTCGCTGAAATTGTCGATCAGTGATCCAATACGGGTCGAATCGAGGGCATCGAAGGAGTCAAACAGCATGACTGAGACCGCTTCGTGGAGATCGTCGAGGAGACACCTAGCCAGCGCGAACACCAATTCCCTCACTTTGCGCTCGCGTTCGTTGAGATGGTCGATCGTATTCTCAGATTCCAAACCGATCGCTGTCGCCCGGACAACGTGGAATTCCAAGAGAGTCTGGGTGACCGTTTCACGAACTCGCTGCCCAATTTGTTCGACCCGTACGAGCCAAGTCCCCACGACGTGTGACACCCTGACGTGCCACGTTTGTTTCGGATCTAATGGCCAATAATCGGTCCCTCAATGGAGGCAATATATCGAAAATGCGGACGCCAAAGCCGGAGAAATGGCGGGCTACTATCGCCTCGTAAGTGTCGAAACGCTATCGCAGCGAGGGCAAAGCTGTTTGGGGCCCTCACCGATCTGACTGTCAAAACCAAGACCAGATCCGTGTGACCACAATTGGGGAGTTGCACGCACTACAATATTGATACTCGAAATACTACTACCTACGGCGATAGTGGTCAGTGCCAACTAAAGCATCCTTCCGCAAAGAAATGGTGGTTCGGACCGGGAACATACTGGGATGGGTGTGAGGGCGCGTTGTACCGCAGCTGAATATGACTGTCGGCTCCAAATTAGTAATACAACAGTCACTATGCAGAAACTGACAGAAATAGTATAGTACTATTTACGACAGTGTGCTACGATCAAAAGTGGGAGTCAAGATTGAGGCATCCGCATAACTGGAACCATTCGCCCGAATTTCTCAACGACAACAGTGGTTCCAAGATAGACCTCTTCTCGTGGTGCGAACCGAGCCAATGGAACAGACGTCTACCGACGAAGGCCAAGAAAGATGAAAAAGACGATATTATTCCAAGAAGTGGGATATTTGACTGGAAAATACAATATTTCACAAGCCAGATCAACAGAAGCACAGACATACCGAGAGTCGCATGTGGTAGAACGATACTGTCCAACGCCGTCATTGCCGATCTTCTCGGAGAAGAACTGAATCGCGTCTGCCCGGGTCCGATTAGCGAACCAGTAATCGACGCAGCTCTTCACATCTGAGGATCGTATCGTCTCCCACAAACAAATGAGTAATCTTACTAATGACGTTATCTGATAAATACTAGTAAAAGCGAACACAATAGCTTGTGACACAATCCACAATCGCGTCGCCAATGCGTCGACTTCGCAGAGACAGTACCGTTGGTGGGCACATTCGAGTACTGGCTAGTTTCCGACAACGTCGCATCAGACTGCGCTGATGTCGCGCGTCAGCAAATAGGATACCGCTCGGGCAATTGCTTTCGTTCAAATAGGACACAGAGGACTGAGACGCCTTGGCCGTCCATTGCACAGGAGGAGCGGCGTTACCGAACACATGACTGCAGCACAGCGTCGGTCGTTATTACCAACATAGACCCGGGAGGCCCACCGCCTAGTCTTGCGGGGGCACGGAATGGTTGAACCGGTACACTGGTCGACGAGTACACCACCTACGCACGTTTCCCTCGTTCCCGATGGCCACCCCCCGCGACGTACCGACTGGCCCGTGTCCGCTCTTTTCACTGATGGGCCACTCGTTGACCCGTAGTGATTGGAGGAAGCATCCCGAAGACTCTGGATACCATATAACGAAAGTACGACTGTTATTTTGATCGCTATCCGTTCCACAGCCCCGGACAATTCATCGAGTGACGAGCGAACAGCCGACATCGAACAGTGACTTGCAGTTCCGTCCCGACCCGGAGCGGGAATGGCTCCTGGAGTGGCAAAGACAAAACCAACGCAGCGACCGAGCGAAAACACAGTTTCAGAGGTGGCCTGAAGATCCCTCGGTCTGTGATCCGTAATAGCGGCCAGAACCAGTTCGGGCCGTAACGGACCCAAATCACGCAAGCACTGATTTGGCGGCACGATCTGTCTGGTTACCGCACCCACCTCGACGATGCGAAGAGTGCCACTCTGAGCACTCCCGCAAGAATCTGTTACATATGATTTCACAGGCATACGAGCAATTTTACATTTGTTACTGCCAGTTTATTTGGGAAATTATATCTAAAGCAAAATAACTCAAAAAATATCCTGGCCCCAGTTTGAGATCAGGGTTGTGAGAGTCGTTATCGCACGACTAGTACGATGTAATTGAATTTTACAGATCCGAATAAGTACCAAAGACCATTATATACAACCAGGCCTGGAGAGCACGCGCAACCACGCGTTGGTGATTTTGTTGGTCAGCAGGAACAGCCACTGGGATCGGCCGACAGATGTATCCTGGCAGGGTATGGACGTCTAACAGCTACATCACGGACTAACGAGAATCCGCAAACTGAGACTATCAAACGATGTGAGAGGCCTTGGTGTGTAACGAACGAGACGGAGCTCCGGTTGTCTGTCTTCGCTCAAACTAGGCACAATCCCTCTGTCGAGATAGACGACGCAGCAACAGCAGATGCGGCAGCAAAATGGTCTGCTATCAAAAGATACATATGGTATAAGTTAGGATACCGGTACTAATATATACGTTGGTGCCATTCATTCCTATTGTCCATGTCAGACAAACCTGTGAGGAGTGGACAGAGACGTAAGTTCATCAAGGGAGCGGGAGCCGCGATGGTGACAGCGCTCGCTGGATGTGGCGGCGGCGACACGACGACGGAGGGCGGAGGAAACGATTCGGCGTCGACGGAGACTGATGAAGGGACGACGACCGGGACGATGTCCCAGAATGTCACGACCCTCTCGTTGCGCATGTTCGCCAACACTGCCAAGGAAAAGTTTATCGACGATCACAACCCCAAGATGCGGGACGAGCTCGGCATCGAAGTCGAGTACGAGACGATGGGCTGGGGCAACGCAAAGAAAGTCCAAAACAACAGCATTACGAGTGGATCTGGCCCCGACATCGAGGAGATCGCCTCGACGTGGATGCCCAAGCAGGTCAATTCGAACGGGTGGATGGATATGTCGGAAGCCGGCGTCGATATTCCCGAAAACAAGATTTACGACTCGCCGATGGAAGTCGGTAAGTTTGACGGAGTTACCGCTGGATTCCCGTGGTTCTGGGGTCCGCGTGCGCATCTGTACTACGACGGCATGATGGAAAATGCCGGTATCGACGGCTCGCCAAGCACCTGGGACGAGATGGTGCAAGATGCAAAAACGTTCAACGAGTGGTCCAAAGGACAAGCAAGCAGTGGGTTCCGCCGAAAGTCCCTCTTTGGCGTCCCCGGCGCGAACAACTGGGCCGTCACCCAGTACTACATGATGTTCCTCTGGCAGAATGGGGGACAGATGCTCAACGAGAACAACGAAGCCGTCTTCAACGGCGATAGAGCCGTCGAAGCGATGAACTTCTATAAAGACCTGGCCGGCGCGAACAACATTTCGCCACAGGCATCCATCGAGTGGAACGGCACCGCCCGGAACAACGCCTTCATCTCGGAACAGATCGCCAGTACCTGGGCTGGCATCACGATGAAGGGGAACATCGACAACGCTCAAGACGTCCTGACTGCAGGGACCCCACCGGCAGGACCGAACGGTGACCCCTCGACGTTCTTCGGCGTGAATATGATAGGCATTCACCCGTGGACGAATAAGCAGAGAGCTGCCGTGAAGTTCGTCGAATACCTCACGCGAGCAGATGTGAATGCAGATCTCGCCAAGCGCCGGGGCTTCCTCCCAACAGTCAAGGAGAGCTTCCAGGCACCCGCGATCCAGAACAACTCGTTGTTCCAGGAGTTCAACTCGCTGCTGGAGGAAACCAACGCCAAAACCGCACCACAGGTCGTCGGCTGGGGTGGCGTCGCCAACTCGCTGAAGGGCGCTATCGTCGACATCCTGACGAAGGAAGCGACTGGCAACTGGTCAGACGGAGACACGAAACAGCGCCTCAACGCAGCGGTTACGCAGGCTAACGACGCGCTCTGATCGCGCACATCGCAAAAGAGATTCGTCCACCAGTACGGACCGCCGCTTCGGTGCGGCATCCCGTCTTGGCGGTCGATTGCGTCCCGAGAGTCGACTGTGCAACACGATCGCGGTGCTTTTACTGTCCGAGAGAGCAAAAACACAAACAAATATTAGTGTGGAGGTGGACACTTCGAGCTATGTCCCAGACCGTAGAGGAACGTACCGATGGCCATTCGTCCGAGGGAAGATTGCCCTCGTTGACGAAAAATCAAAAATTCGGATTGAAGCTCATCATGCCAGCGTTTACGCTCATGGCGATCGTCCACGGCTTCCCGATCGTCATGGGGTTCGTGATGAGTTTCTACAAGTTTCCGTCCCTGGACATCATGGACTGGTTCAGGCCGGAGACGTTCGTCGCGCTCACACACTACATCGATATCTTCGAGCCGAATACGTTCATCGGGTCACAGATCTTCGGCTCGGTGAAAGCAACGCTTCTTTACACAGTCGGGTGTGTAGTCGGCGTGTTCACGCTCGGGATGATTGCGGCGCTCGTACTCAATCACGATTTCAGGGGGAAGCTAGCGGCCAGAACGTTCATTCTGGTCCCGTGGATCATCCCCATTGTGCCGATGCTGTTGACCTGGCGGATGATGATGGCCTTCGACGGCTCGATCAACGGGCTGTTGCTGATGACGCCGTTTTACGATTCCATCCAGTCACTTCCGCAGTGGCTGCTTGGGCCGAAGTCGCTCTGGTCGATCATCCTCGTAAACATCTGGCGGCAGTTCCCGTGGGCGGCAATCATGTTATACGCCGGCCTGCAGTCGATCCCCCAACAGCTCTACGAGGCGGCTGACATCGATGGAGCCAGTCGGTGGGGTAAGTTCCGGCACGTGACGCTCCCGCAGTTGATGCCGGTCTCGACAGTGATCCTGCTGCTCATGATCCTCTGGACGCTTGTCAACTTCACAATCCCGTACATCCTCCTCGGGTCACAACCCAGTGAGTCCGCGAACGTGCTCATTCTACTGGCGTACAACGCCGGCTTCAGCCAGTCCCAGTACGGTGCTGGGGCGGCGATTAGCTTCCTGCTGTTCATCATCGCGATGATCTTCGCGTACGTGTACTACAAACGGACTGTGGAGGGCGAATACCAAGGCGGTGCCATCTAACAATGATTGAACGACTCAGTACCGATCAGGACAGTGGATTGCTCGCCGACGAGATTCACCTGAAATCGTCGGCCAGAGAGATGCTATTCAGCCTGTTAGTTCGCGCGACAGTCGTGTTGCTGTTGATCTTCGCGCTGTTTCCGTTCTGGATGATGCTCCAGACATCGTTAAAGCCACGTTCAGAAATCGCGCTACCAGGCTTTCACCCGATCCCCCAAGAGTGGACGATCAAACATTACCTGGAGATGTTCGAGGTGATTCCGCTGGCTAACTACTACTTCAACAGCCTGGTCATCGCCAGCGTGACGACCGTGCTCAGTCTCATCATCGCCGGCCTGGCGGCCTACGCGTTCTCCCGGTACGACTTCCCGGGCAAGGAGAAATTCGAAGTCGGGGCACTAGCGACCCAGATGGTCCCGGGCATCCTCATCCTGATTCCGATGTTCCTGTTGTTCACTATCCTCGGCCAAAGTGGCATCCCGATGAAAGACACGTACTGGGGCATGATCTTCCTCTACACCACCTTTACCGTCCCCTTCGCCATCTGGATGCTCCGCGGGTATATCGATACAATTCCGTCAGCACTCGAAGAAGCCGCCCGGATCGACGGCTGTAGCCGACTCGAAGCCCTCTACCGAATCGTCTTCCCGCTGACACTGCCAGGCTTCGCTGCGACAGGCATGTTCGTCTTCCTGCTTGCGTTCAACGAGGTCCTGTTCGCCTCAGTGATGGCCCCGAAACAGGTCACGCCCTTTGCGATCGGGGTCTACGAATTCATGAACGCAAACTCGACGCAACTGGGCCCGCTCATGGCCGCGTCGACGACGGCCTCGGTTCCCATCCTGATTATCTTCGTTGCGTTCAACCGGCAGATCGTCTCCGGACTCACCGCCGGGAGCGTCAAACAATAGTACGGTCCCGACGGCTGTCGGGTCTCGGCATATCGCCACCAGTTTTCCGAAGCCACAATTCGGTTCATTCTACAGTACAACCGAACCGCACAGATCCAATCAGGCGCGAAGGCGTCGAGTCCAATTTTCAGGTCCGCAGTCCGGTTCGGTCACTGTATTGGAACCGGACCGCACAGATCCAATCGGGCGCGAGGAAGTAGTCTCGTGACAGTTACAATTGTGGCTCGGCCGCGTCGATGCCTGCGCGCTCGATCCGAGCGTCGAGTGCCTGCAGTTGGTCGACATCGATCGAGAAGTTGTGGTTGTCGGCGGCAAGAGCCACGCCGCCGACGACCGGGTGTCGGATCGGCCCAAGGACGTCGGGCGTCCGGAACTGTTCGTTGACAGCCGTGACGAACTGCTCGCGAACCAACGTCGATTGCAACAGACCACCGACGCCGCCGACCGGAACCGGTTCGGTCAAGTCGAGTTCGTCGTCGACCGCTTTCGCGGCAAGCGCGAGTTCCTCACCAGCTTCATTGAGCAGATCGAGTGCGACATCATCGCCCGCCTGGGCCGCTGCGGTGACCTCCTCGGCGAACGACGCAATGTTACCCGGCGGCTCGGCATGCTCGTAGACCGGTTTGATGATTTCGAGAAACGAGTCGACGTCAAAGTGCTGGGTTGCGCGGTCGGTCAGTTCCGTTTCAGGGCCACGCCCGTCGAAGCCACGAGCGGCCGTTTGCAATCCGCGTCGTGCGAGATAAAAGCCACTTCCTTCGTCACCCAGGAGCCAGCCCCACCCGCTCGTTCGGACGTCAGCCCCACTGTCGTCGCGCCCGTAGGCAGTCGCACCAGTTCCAGCCACGACAGCAATACCTGGGCCACCGGCCGTCAGCGCGTAATGGGACAACGCGACGTCAGAGACAATCTCGAACGCCTCAAGAACGGCAATGTCGTCGAGGAAGCTGCGGACGACGGCCTCCTGCTCAGAGAGTTGCATCCCTGCGAACCCGAACCCGCCCACGACAGGTTCCGCAATACGGTCGGTCGCCGGGAGCGCACGTTCAATCGTCGCCGCGACGTTATCTCTGGCAGTCTCTGCTCCGACAGCAAGATAATTGCCGGGACCGCCCTGCGCAACGCCGAGTAAGTCGAGTGTCGAATCGACGGCGATGCAGTCAGTGGTCGAGCCACCGGCGTCAACGCTTACAATGATCATCGATACGGTATTCGTCGAATTTTGGTTTGTATTTTTCGGGTAGCGATCAGTTCGTATGCCCTGATCCAAGCAGTGGGCCAGACAACTCGGCGGGCACGATGCCGTTGGTCAGCACCGAACGCCGATGGATAGTTGCAGTCGACGTTGTTTCTCGCGGGAAGCATTCGCCCGTGACCGCGCCTCGGACGCACGCGCGGTCGAACCAGTTTGACCATCCTGTTCAGATCCCTTCGATTTCGACGTGTTTCGACAGTTGTGGCGGGTTGTCCGGATCGTAGCCCAGTTCCATCGCACCGGCGTACGCCAGCCGTTGAGTGAGTTTCAGCGCGGGGAGAATCGTCGCCGCCGATTCGGGTAATTCGATCGTCGCCGTCGCATCGTAGGTCGTCCCGTGGGGATGGACAACGACAGTTCGGGCACCGGCATCCTCCAACGCGTCGAGAACGTGATCCGGCACAGCTGTCCCAGCGTTGTCGAGGGCATACCAGATCACCACGTCGTCAGCAACGTTCGCGATCGGACCGTGATTGATTTCGAGAGTCGGCAATGGCGTCGTATGCAGTAGCATCGCTTCGCCAAGCTTTGTCGCTGCTTCACCAGCCAAGCCATAGGCGGCTCCAGTCCCGAGCGTATAGGCGCGCTCGGCGTCAGTCAAGGTGGGGACGACCTCGGAGACGTCCGACTCGATGACGGCCCCGACACTATCGGTAGCGGCGGTCAGGGCCGTTCGCCATGCAGGCCCACCGATGCGGTCGGCCAACAGGTACAACGTTGTGACGATCGCGTCGACCGATTTGGTCGCCATGACGGCCCGCTCTTCGCCGGCCGGCGTCACAACCGTGTGTTCGGCTATCTCGGCCAACGTCGACCCAGCGGTGTTCGTCATTGCGACCGTCGTGGCGCCGTTGTCAGCAGCAGTCTCGAGGGCCCGGATCGTCTCGGTCGTTTCACCGGACTGTGAAAGCCCCACGGCGACGTCAGTCTCGGCTATCGGCGGTGACCCGTACAGGAATTCCGGAGCGTACTCCACGTGTGCGGTGACATCCGCGTCCCGGAGAAGTGCTCGGCCAACGACGCCGGACCAGTACGACGACCCACACCCCAAAAAGGTCACTCTGTCGGCAGCGAGGAGTGGATCTGCGACCCGTTCGATCGCGTCTGTGTTCGATGCTACCGTTTCGATCACGTCACAACCATCTCTAAGCTCTCGATGCGCGTACTCTCCAACCATCATGTTTGGAGTGGTATCTTCTAGCTTATAAGTTTAGGGGGTACCGACGGACGAGCCGGGTGAGTCCCTTCTGGGGACAGCTTCGTGGAGACAATACCAGGCGACTCCAGGGAATACAGGTCAAATATAGAACATTCCACCACCGATGCAAGTGGTCGGATGACTGACTGGGCCGGAACGGGACACAATCGAGCCATAAATTCTTTGTATTATGACGGTCATAGACAGCCATAGACATGGCCGAGTTAGAGATAGATTCACTCACCAAAGTGTTCTCCGACGACAGTGGAGATATCACCGCCGTGGACGAGCTGTCCATCACATTGCGCGATCAAGAATTTCTAGTTCTCGTAGGGCCCTCAGGCTGCGGGAAATCGACAACACTTCGCATGGTCGCCGGACTGGAGGTTCCAACGAGTGGTGACGTCCGCATAGAGGGCGAATCAGTCGTCGATCAGGAGCCACGTGATCGTGACATCGCGATGGTTTTCCAGAACTACGCGCTGTACCCCCACATGACAGCCGGGGAAAACATGTCCTTCGGGTTGAAAATGAGTACAGATCTCGACACGGAGGAAATTGACCAGCGCGTCAACGATGCCGCCCAAATGATGGGTATCACCGACCTGTTAGACGACGAACCCGCGGAACTGTCCGGTGGGCAACAGCAGCGAGTAGCGTTGGGACGGGCGATCGTCCGGGATCCAGCGGCATTCCTGATGGACGAGCCGCTCTCGAACCTCGACGCAAAGCTTCGCTCCCAGATGCGAACCGAGCTGAAGTCCCTCCAGGAGGATCTCGGGGTCACGACCATCTACGTAACGCACAACCAGATCGAGGCGATGACGATGGGCGATCGGATCGCCATCCTCAAAGACGGCGAACTACAGCAGATCGGCACCCCGCTGGAGTGCTATCACCGGCCGGCCAATCGGTTCGTCGCGGGTTTCATCGGTGAGCCTTCGATGAACTTTATAGAGGTGTCCGTCGACGACGAGACGCTGGTTCACGATGCCTTCGAGTACGAACTCAGCTCCGAGACGGCTGCAGAAGTCGCTTCCAAAGATCGACTCATCCTTGGCGTTCGGCCTGAAGACATTACGGTCAAACGTGGCAAGGGCGATGGCGTCCCGGCCACAGTCGACGTGGTCGAACCGCTTGGCGACCTCTCTCACGTCACAGTCAACCTGGCCCAGAAGCAGTACACCGCTACTATCGATGGGAGCCGACAGTTCGGACGTGGTGACGAACTCTCCTTGCAGTTCCCGGAAGATCGATTGAACTTCTTCGACGTCCAGACTGGCGAGGCACTGCGCAACAGCAAGGCCAGTGTCGAAAAAGAAGAAGAAGACGCTGCGATACCCGCGTGAGAAAATCGTAGCGCCACTCCAACCAGTTCGATAGTGCCAGAATTACCCAGTAGGCGGCCAATACTGTCCGATAGCTGTTTGCTCGAATCTGCACCGCCATCCCGGATCAGGCGTCTGGCATCGTGACTGGGAGAGTACCATTCGGGGTCGTATCTCCGACGAGAGCTCGTACGGCAGCGTCGACAGCCCCTGGCGAGTAGCCGTAGGACGTCAGGAACGTCGCGTCATCCGGACACACCGTGAGATCGTACGGGGTTCGGACTGCCAGCACGGCGACATCGGCGGACCGATCACAGATCCGCCGAAGTGCCGCCGCCTGTCCGGGGTTCGACCGCGCGTCGTACGTCACAACGAGGACCTGGTCCGTCTCGGCGATAGAGCGTTCGAACGATTCGGGATCGGACACCGTTTCTCGGAGAACGTCGACGCCACGTTCCTCGAGGGCGTCGAAAACGATAGCTGGCTCATACCGATCGTCTTCCGCGTTGGACCCACGTTCGCCAGTGAAACCGATTGCGTGCAAGGGTCGATCGACGTCAAACGGGATTACGCCACGCTCGTCCTGAACGAGGGTAAGGCCACACTCGGCGACCGATTGGGCAACTGATGTTGACTCTGTCGCCGATTCGTCCCACGGTTCCGCTGGCGGCGTTGCGACATTCCGTTCCCGTTTTATCCGCTGGATTCGCCGCACCGATTCGTCGATTCGGGCTTCGGACAGTCGGCCGGAGTCGACGGCCTCGACGACAGCCTCGATGGCGCTACGCTGTCGCTCGGGTGTGTGTGAGACAATAGCGACGTCACAGCCAGCGTCGATGGCCTGTACCGCGCCTTCAGCGGTTCCAACACCATCAGCAATCGCGTGCATTTCGAGACAGTCCGTCACGACGAGCCCATCGAAGTCGAATTGCTCCCTGAGGATCCCGGTCTGGACGGCTGAGGAAATAGTCGCCGGGCGGTCCTCGTCATCGGTGATCGACGGAAACGAAACGTGGGTCGTCATGATGGCGTCGATCCCGGCCGCGATCGCTCGTTTGAACGGCGGGAATTCCACGCGGTCGAGGCGTTCGACATCGTGGTTGACCACCGGGAGTCCGACGTGGGAATCGGTCGCTGTATCGCCGTGTCCGGGAAAGTGTTTCCCGCAGGCCAGGACGTTGGCCGACTGCATCCCAGTCGCCATCGCAACGCCGAGGTCCCCGACCAGTTCGGGTGACTCGCCGAACGACCTGACACCGATGACCGGGTTGTCGGGGTTGTTGTTGACGTCGAGGACAGGAGCGAGATTCATGGTAATGCCGAGTGAGCGGAGTTCGCGGCCGACTGCTCGGCCCGCGTTACGTGCCAGTTCTGGCTCACCACAGGCGCCAAACAGCATTTGACTCGGAAGTTGAGAGCCCCAGTCGAGTCGGGAAACGACCCCACCCTCCTGGTCAGTCGCGATCAGCAGTGGCGACCCCGCCCCGGTCGACTGGGCCACATCCTGGAGTGTCCCGGAGAGTGACGCTACCTGCGACGGCGTCTCGATGTTTCGAGAAAAGTAGATGACACCACCGAGGTTATACTCCTCGATCAGGGTGCAGACATCATCGGTGGGCTCGGTGCTGTCGAAGCCGACCATGAACAGTTGACCTACCTTCTCCCGAAGAGATAGTTCTCCGATGGTTTGGGCGGACATACAACTCGCGATTGTTTGCCACTCAGATAAAACTACGGCCTCGACGGGGACCGAAGACCCGCATCAATGGCAAGACAGTTACACAACTCGCCGACTACCCAATCGTCTGAGCCACAGTCGCCCTCGCCCGACGGAGGGCCGTACAACAAGCGACGAGAGCATCGTCAGCAGCACTGTCGGCGAGTCTCGCGGTCTCCACATGCCGAAAAGGAGACAATGACGAGACAGGCCGCCGGAGGTTCGCAGTCGCCTAACGGACATAGTATCAAATTAGAATCTATAAATGAAATCCTATCATATGTGGTCTCCGAACTGGTGAGTCGTCGCCGACGAACGATAGTAGAACCGACCATCAGCTACACAGGCCCACCCCGAGACCAAATAGAACCCAGACACAACACCATACACGCGATAGTTCGCTATTCGGTGCCAATTCAACAGGGCGCGAATACGTCGGAACCAGATCCCGACAAAATACTAGAGAAGAAAGCTCGACTACCAAATAAAGAGCTGTGTAGAGCAATATATCTGCGTAAACGGATTATAAAAGCACTATTTTGAGCCGGTTTGTAAATTTATACACTCTGTATTAGACGGTAGACAGCATCCGTCTGAGTTACCATACTATTTCCAATAGTACTATATACCTACCAATTATATTATAAATAGCTGCCTGGCAATCTGAAGGGGGAGAACTGGCTGACAGTGCTACATGCAAAAACCGGCCCAATCATCTGGGGCGGGTACTCTGGCAGCACGACTGACCCGCCGAGAGGGGCATGTAGAGAGGGGTGAGATAATTGGCAGAACGGGGCAAAAGCGAATGGGGCCCAAGACACGCCCCCAGCCAATCACGGCGACAGACAACTGGGGATGAGACACCCTAAATGCAATGGGAAGTGTACCATCCGCGGTCTTGACAGGGTCGTGGTTCCAGCCCAACGGCCCCGGGATGGCTGTAACTCCTATCAGACCGAATCTACGTCCCGAATACGTCGAATACGCTACTGACTGGGCGCGATCGATGCACCGCCGCCAAAGAGCCGTTCATCGTCGAAACCACTGACGGCGAAGTAAACGCTTACTCCGGACAAATATCGATCAAGCGTCTTGAACGCGGTCGTGACAGTCAGGGCGCTAGTCGTATCGACGGTGGAAGGCGTGCCGGTTAGGAGTGTCGTTCAACAAGGATGAGTCATCGATGCAAAATATCTCGTGGAAAACGCCGTGTTTTGCACGTAACTCGTCGAAGGATTCGGTACCGATGAATGGACACGTGGCCAGTTCAATCGGTGTATCGTCCCAACACTCACAACGAGAACGACAAATGCGGATGAGCAGTACCAGTCGCCCGCAAGTTTGGGGACCGTCTCGTCGATCCCCCCGAGTCACGTTCTGTCCAGATTCGGGCTGAGAATCGGCCTCGTTGAGCCAGTGTATACTGGCAAGTGGTCCGTTCGATGCCGAGAATGTCAAACGTAGAGGGCGACTGTGACTGTCGAGTATTTGGCTATATATCGCTCTGCGTCCGGAGAATCTAGGTCGAAGCACGTGAGCAGCGCACCCACCCAGATAAGAGTGGGACGAACAATCACAACAACTATTGGAGTCTGCTGTGATCATTGCTCATGGAGGCCCACAGCTTAAACGGTTCCTGGCAGTTCCGAGAACATCCTGACGGTGACTGGCTCGCCGGCGCAGTACCCGGCGGCGTCTATACGGATTTGTTCGCCGCGGACGAGATTCCGGATCCCTACGACGAAGATAACGAGCTCGACCTCCAGTGGGTCGGCAAGACCGACTGGGAATACCACCGCGAGTTCGAGGTCGACGACGTACTGCTGGATCAGGACCGAGTGACGCTTCGCTGTGAGGGCCTCGACACGGTGGCGACGCTCCGGATCAACGGAACGGCCGTCGGCGAGACGTCGAACATGCACCGGATCTACGAGTTCGACGTCACTGAGGCCCTCGAAGCCGGGATCAACGAGATCAGCGTGGTATTCAATTCCCCCGTCGCGTACGGTATCGACCAGCGCGACGCCTACCCACACGACGTCCCTGTCACGCAGTATCCCGTCGAACAACCGGCACGAAACTTCATCCGGAAAGCCCAGTGTCAGTACGGCTGGGACTGGGGGCCATGTCTGCCGACGGTCGGTATCTATCGGGATATCGAGCTGATCGGCCACTCCGAACCGCGGATTACGTCCCTCAAACCACAGCAGGATCACGACGGCGACGACGTGGAACTCACTGCAGTCGTCGGCGTCGAGTCCCCGACGGACGGTGAGTACGATGTGACGGTATCGATCGCCGGGAGTGAGACGACCGAACAACGGGAAATAGCGGCCGGCGAGTCGGAACTCGCCGTCGGCCTGACCGTCGAGGATCCCGATCTCTGGTGGCCACGGGGCTACGGTGAGCAGCCGCTATACGATCTCACGGTCGAGATTGGTGAGGACGCAGCAGAGACAACCCGAATCGGCTTCCGCGAGATTGCGGTCGTTCGCGAGGCCGACGGCGAGGACGCTGAGAGCTTCTGCTTCGAGGTCAACGGCGTCTCTGTCTTTGCCAAAGGTGCGAACTGGATCCCGATGGACGCGATGTACGGCGGCGTCACCACGGATCGCTACGATCAGCTACTCGAAAGTGCCGCCGAGGCGAACATGAACATGGTCCGGATCTGGGGCGGGGGCTACTACGAGACCGACTACTTCTACGAGCGGTGTGACGAACTCGGCCTACTCGTCTGGCAGGACTTCATGTTCGCCTGTTCGTTGTATCCGGCCGACGACGCCTTCATCGAAACCGCCACCGCGGAGGTTCGCGATCAGGTCCGTCGGCTGGCCAGCCACCCCTCGATCGCGCTGTGGTGTGGCAACAACGAGAACGAATGGGGACTGGAAAACGGCTGGTACGGCGACAGGACAGCAAACGAGGTTCTCTTCGAGGAGTACGACCGCCTCTTCGAATCGGTACTCGCCGAGGTCGTTGCCGAGGAGGATCCCACGCGACTCTACTGGCCGTCCTCGCCGTCCAGTGGCATCGAGGCGAACGATCCTCAGAACCCCGCCAAAGGCGACGTCCACTACTGGGATGTCTGGCACGGCGGCAAGCCGTTCTCGGACTACCTGACAGCCGAGCCGCGGTTCGTTTCGGAGTTCGGCTACCAGTCGTTCCCGTCCCAGGAATTGCTACAGACGGTGCTCCCCGAGGCGTCACTCAACCCGACCGACCCGCTGATGGAACACCACCAGCGCCATCCAGAGGGCAACGGCCTCATCCTCGCCCGGATGGCCGATCACTTCCGGATCCCGTTCGACTTCGAGGACTTCGTGTACTTGAGTCAGGTCCAGCAAGGGCTGGCGATCAAGACCGCGGTCGAGCACTGGCGGCGGCTGAAACCCTACTCGATGGGCGCGATCTTCTGGCAGCTCAACGATCTCTGGCCGGTGGCGTCGTGGTCGTCGATCGAATACGGTGGCGACTGGAAAGCCCTGCAGTACATGGCAAAGCGGTTCTTCGAGGACGTGCTGGTGTCCTTCCACGACGACCCGGACGACGACGAACTCGAGGTGTGGATCACCAGCGACGTGACCGACGCCATCGAGGGCACGGTCGAACTCGAAGCGATCGCGTTCGACGGGGACGTGCTGGCGAGCCGGACCGTCGACGTGACTCTCGACGCCCTCGAAAGCGAGCAGGTCGCCACTGTGACGCCGGAGTTCGCGGATGCCCCCACGGAGTCCTACATGCTCCGTGCGACGCTATCGGCCGACGGCCACGCAAGCCAGAATTCCGCGTTCTTCGCGCCGTTCAAGCACTTAGATCTCCCTGAGACGGACGTCGGTGTCACGGTCGAGGGGGACACGGTCACCATCGAGAGTGACCGAGCGGCGCTGTTCGTGGCGCTGTCGGCATCGTCACTGGACGGCCACTTCTCGGACAATTACGTCCATCTTACCCCCGGCGAAGCCAGGTCAGTTACCTTCAGTGGGGAAGAACGCGGCGCAGATCTCGCGTCTGCCATCGAGGTAACGCACCTCAAGGAAACCTACTGACTGGCCTGACTCAGTGTTCTATCGCCGTCGACGATCAAATCGACCACGACCCTCGATTGTCACGGACCCGTCGCAGGCCCCCAAGCCGAGGCGCAGACGACATTGTGACGAATGTCTACAAGACACTGAGTTAGGGTTAGGAGTGGCGGTAATCTCCAATGCGATCATATTGAGACGTGACCGGTATCGATCTCTCAGTGTCTATCCAATAATAAACCCGTAATACCACTATACTCTAATGATTTGAAAATTGAGGTGATATCCCGTATGAGGCAAACGAACTATTCTCAAATTCAGTTGAATTTTTCAAAGGCGTGTCCTCCCGATAAATTGGAGGATCACATATTTGTATACAATTCCGACCGCAGAAACCCTCAAAAGCGGCTTTTCAAAATTACGTGAACTGTTCTACGGCCATTCTCCCACTATGGTATCGTTCAGATGGTGGGCATTCCACCAGCATTTGGGAAAAGTGTCAACATAGATACTCCAGTATATACCATCAGATGGCTTTCCTAAATCACAAACAACCAGGTATAGTATAATTTCTCGGCATCCACAATTCATGGGTAGCATGAACAAGCTGTAATCGGATGGCAATCCGTCACGGCCGACGTACCACGAGTGAGTCACTCACCGGTTTGATCGTGGATGCAGCCAGGAGGAAATAGGGGATTTCCAACGGGTGCAGTCCCCTTGCGAAGTACATTTTACACTCGACAGTCCACAGTGGTCGCATGGAGTACACGACCCTCGGTTCGACTGGCATGGAAGTCAGCCGGATCTGTCTCGGCTGTATGAGTTTCGGGAGTAGCGACTGGCGCGAGTGGGTCCTCGACGAACCGGAGTCCCGAGAAATCATCGAGCGGGCGATCGATCTCGGGATCAACTGCTTCGATACGGCCAACATGTACTCGCTGGGCGACTCCGAGCGCGTGCTGGGGAACGTCCTCGCTGACTACGATCGCGACGACCAAGTCGTCGCCACGAAGGGCTTCTTCCAGATGGACGACGACAATCCCAACTCCGGTGGACTCTCCCGGAAGGCCATCGACCAGGAACTGTCGAACTCACTGGATCGCCTCGGGATGGACACCGTCGACCTCTATCAGACCCATCGCTGGGATTACGACACGCCGATCGGCGAAACGCTGTCGGCACTCGACGACGCCGTCCGTCGGGGCCAGACCAGGTACGTCGGCACCTCCTCGATGTGGGCCCACCAGTTCGCCAAAGCCCTACATACGAGCGATCGGGAGGACCTCGAACGATTCCAGACGATGCAAAACCACTACAACCTGCTGTATCGCGAGGAGGAGCGCGAGATGCTCCCGCTGTGTGAACGCGAGGGCGTTGGCGTTATCCCCTGGAGTCCGCTGGCTCGCGGGTACCTGACCCGACCGCACGAGGAGTTCGACGCCACGACGCGTGGCGAGACCGACGACTACGCCCGCGAGCATCCGTATTTCGAGGGCGGCGGTCGTGAGATCAACGAGCGAGTGCAGGAGCTGGCGGCCGAGCACGGCGTGACGATGGCCCAGATCGCGCTGGCGTGGCTGCTCGAGCAGGACGCGGTGGACGCGCCAATCGTTGGGACCACCAGCGTCGAGCACCTGGAAGATGCCGTCGAAGCCTTAGAGATCGACCTCTCGGCATCCGATCAGGAGTATCTCGAGGAACCGTACGAACCTGTTCCGGTGTCAGGCCACGAGTGACTGCGGGTGGTGGTGTTGCGCACTGGTTGCTTACAACCCAGTTCTGGGTCGGCCTCTTCGTGCGGTTTCCGAGGAAGAGCCTTCAAAGCGAGAGTGGTAATATAGGAAATTGAATAGTTCAGTTCGATTGTGCGTCGTCGGTATCAATCGTCGTCAGCCTTGTACGCACCACTTCGGTGTTCGATAGTGTAGATGTCCAGGACACACTCGTCGTGATCACACTCGGCACCGAGCCGAAACTGGCCGACTCTGAGTTTCGAGTGGGGTACGCCAGTGAGTGGTTCGAGGTAGTCGTCAGGATCACGCCACTGATCGGTGACAATCTCGTCGAGTTTGTCAGTGATGCGGTCTTGTGCGTGCTCGTCGAGGTCGTCATAGGTTCGCTTTGCTGGCGTGCGGAACTGCCAGCGCCACTCATCGTCACTCATCGTCGCCGACGATGTCCTCACGGGAGAAGGTCTCGCTGTCTCCCGTCCGACGGGCGTGCTCGACAGCAGCGATTTCCTTCCAGCTTTCCCGCGTCAAGTCCGGATGACGCACTGCGTCACGGAGGGCATCCCGAATGAACTCGCTCCGGCTGTTGTATCCCTCTTCCTGCCATGTCGCATCGATGTCCTCGAGAAACGTTTCCGCCACACGGATGTTGATGTTTGTCTTCACCGGCTTCCCGGATGATGTATCTGAATTCGACATACTAACGTATTACGCAAAGCGAGACAAGAGGGTTGTGGTCAGCAATGTCGCTCTCGCAACGGTCACCAGTGGCCGCTACCCATTTATCGTGGTTTCGGTCACCGCCGTACTGACCGAAGGCAGATTTTCTGCGTGGCTTTAGCACGTACTACACGTGCCCCCGTATCTGTCAGAGCAGCCAGAACAGTATATTATCCTGTAGGATTCTCCAGAGTCCGATCACACCGGCCCACTGTGTTTGCTAGCTCTTAATTTCGTGAAGTGATCGCCGTAGAGACACTATTAAGATCGAACCGGGAGTAGGGCTGGATTATGGCAACGACAGATGCGCCAGAAACGGATGAGGATGGTCCGGACGCGTTCGCTCGGCCGCTGCCGGAGTACGTCGACTGGCTCGCCGGAGTGATCATCGCGCTGGGTGGGATGGCGCTGACAGTGGGCGGCACTGCGGTGACGTTCGTCGTCGATCGGGGACTCCTCGCGGAGGGTGTCGAGTCCGGGGAAATATCGGTCGTCATGCTCCAACGCGATCTCACGGAGGCGGAGATGCTCGATCTAACCGTCGAGATCGTCAACTGGACGGGACTCGGCCTCCTCGTGACCGGGATCGGACTGGTCCTGTTCGCGATCGGGTACGTCTTTGTCCGCCACCGGACGCGTCAGGGTGTCAGCGACGAACTGGTGGCGTCGTATCGAGCTACCGCCGTCCTCGGTGGGGTTGGGACAGCAGTGTTGTCGTTCATCCCGTTCTCACCGGTCGTCGGTGGCGGTCTCGCGGGCTATCTCGAACACCCGGCGAGTGGTCGCTCAGTTAGCGTCGGCGGACTCGCCGGCTTCCTGTCCATGGTGCCGGCCCTGGTGCTCCTCGTGTTCGTCACCGTCGGGCTGTACAATGGCTTTGCCACGGTCGGCGAGGCTGGGCTGGGGATCGTCGTCGTCACCGCGATGTTCCTCACGCTGCTGTTCGTCGCGGCCTACGGTGCCGGTCTCGGTGCGCTCGGGGGCTTCGCTGGCGGCCGTCTCGCCGATACCGACTAAAAGGAGGAAAGTCCCCCCACACTCGGCTCGATCACGCGTCGGCGAGTTGGATGGCCCGGGTAATGACGTACATGAGGACGATCGCCGCGCCGACCGCGAAGAGGAGTTGTGTGAACAATATGAGGAGCAGGCTCACGAACGTTCCCTCGAAGACCACCACGGCGACGAGGTACGGAAGCAACGCGAGCGAGCCGAACAGGACGACGAGTCCCAGGACGGGAAGGGCTTCGTCCCAGATCTGGTAGAGGTCTAATTCGCTCGTCTCCGGGTTTACGAACGGTGGAGCATCTGCCATAGATGGACCTCTTAACCGACTGCCGTAAGTCTTCGGCGCGGTTCGATCGGTCCACTAACATTCTGACAACATATCCTAGCCGAATTCCGGTCGAAAAGAACCGAACAGGTGTGGTTCAAGGTTTCTCACCGGGCGGCACTGATAGTATGTCTTTATCGTGTTACTCAAGCATTCATATAGAGGAACGACAATGAACACCACCGATACGCCGACCGAAATGCCGACGCCCACGCTCGACAGCCGTCTCCCGCGGACCACGCTCGCCGGAACGTGCTTCCTGCTCCTCGCTGGCGGATTCATGACCGTCCTAATGCTCGCTGCCGCGATGGCGCCAAGCTACGACTTCGGCGGCGGGGCTATCAGCGATCTGGGCGTTATCGCCGAGACGGCACTGCTGTTCAACGTCGGACTGCTCGCCGTCGGCGTGTTGAACCTCCTCGGCGGCTGGCTCCTCTATCGTGCCCACGGTCGTCGCTGGCTGCTCGGACTCTATGCAGTGGCGACGATCGGCGCGATCGGTACGGGCCTGTTCCCGCTCGACACAGACCCACACTCGCTGTTCGCCCTACTGGCGTTCCTCGGCTTCAACCTCGAAGCGATTGGGACGGCGCAAGTCCTGACCGGGCCGATGCGCATCGTCGCCATCGTCGCCGGCGTGCTCGGCCTGGCGTTCATCGTCGTTATGGTGATCGGCGACGCCGGCAATCCCGCCGTCTTCGGCCCGATTGGCCACGGCGGCGCGGAACGAATGATCGTCTACCCGGTGATGCTCTGGGTCGTGGCCTTCGGCGGATACCTCTTGGGGACCGATGGGACGCCGACGATAGACTGATCGACCGGACGCTTGATGTTTGCACCATGGTCGAAACTTCTTGGTGGCCTGGCCGCCGTTAGCGCATTCATCGTGGGGGCTGGCGGCCTCCGCCGACGTCGGCTGGGAGACGGACGACGGCGTCGTCCCGTACTGGCGGGGGACGATCGCCGAAATCGAATATCGAACGGGATGAACGGGTCGGCTGGCCATCTCGGGAGCCTAGTCCCCAGCGAAACCCACGGAATTTAACCACTGGCGTGCGATCGGACGTCCATGGCACAAGTCGATAGCGACGACGGTTCGGAGGTGGACGTTCCCTCGCCCGGATCCGGCCTGCCGTACTTCCTCGGCACGCGGGCGGCGATCCTGGCGATCGTGCTCGGGATACTCTACCTCGTGCGGCCGCTCGTTCACGGCGTCGTTTACGCCGCGCTGTTCTCGCCCTCTGGCATGGTCCTGATCGGCGGCGGCACAGTCACAGCGCTCGTGTTGTGGTTCACGCCACCGTCTCGGTTCCGAAGAGAGACCAGCGGGTCGGACGGCCCGCAGATCAGTTTCGACAACGACGAGATCCAATTCAACGGGTCGCTTTCGGGCGGCGGAAGCGCCATGCGGAAGCTGACGGTGTTCGGGACCGTCATCGGCGTCCTGTTCGTGCTCTCGATCCTCGTGAGTGTGCCGGCCGGGGCACTCGAACAGCGGACGATGGCCCAACAGACGATGGCCGACGCGACCGAGGTCGAGGAGTTCCCACAGGCCAACGCGAACAACCCGCGCGTCGTGCCGCGGGAAGTCTCTGACGTGACGACTCGCGGGTCGGTGTCCTACCGAACGCACCGTCTTGGAGCCAGCGACATCGCCAGACAGGAAGACGGCTCGCTGGCCTGGTCGTATCCCATCGAGCCCGACGGGGCCCGGAACATGCTCTTTGAGAACCAGCGTGGCGTCCTCGTCGCCAACATGACGTCGATGGACGCCCAGCAGATCACCGTCTACGAGGAAGACTTCACGCACGGCGAGGGTATGTGGCTCCACCGCTCGGCGCAGTGGAACGCCAAACTCGGCGGGTACCTCTCGCAGTACAACGACGAGGCTGTCGAGTTCAGCCACGACGGCACGCCGTACCTCTACTATCCAAAGACCGGCCACGAGTGGCACCTGCTCCCGTTCCCGCACACAACGCCGAAATGGAACGGCGGGGCCCTGGTCCATCCCGACGGCACCATCGAGCATCTCACGCCCGAAGAGGCACAGGCAAGCGAGATTCTCGACGGCCAGCGTCTCTATCCGATGACGTTGACCCGGGCGGAGATGTCCTCGCTGGGCTACCGTGAGGGAATCATCAACCAGATGCCGGTAATCGGGACGCACGAGGGACAGGTCGAGGTCGCACACCTGCCCGAGGGGGCGAACAACGACCAGCCGTTCGTCATCGACCTCGAAGGCGAGCAGCTGTCCTACGTGACGGCAATGGAGCCATACGGCGAGGACACGCGTGGACTCGACGAGGTCTGGTTTGCCAACGCCGACACCGGCGAGTACACCTACTTCGGCACTGGTGACGAGACACTGACCGGCCCCGAACGGGCGATGGGGATCGCCAAGTCTGAAGACTCCCAGACTGGCTGGGGTGAGAACTTCGTCGTTACCGAACCGGTTCCGGTGACCGTCGACGGCGATCTCTGGTGGCACATCAAGGTCGCACCGGTCGACTCCACCGACGTGACACGGAACGTCTTCGTCAACGCCGACTCCGGTACCGCGATCGAACTCAGCGACGATACGGCGATTCGGGAATTCATCCGGGGCGACATCGACGAGAGCGAGATCGATACCGGCGAGAACGGCACCGATGTCGAACCTGCGCCCGACGAAGAGAACGTCCTCTATTACGTGCTCATCACCGACGAGAACGGGGAAGTCGTCGAACGGATCCCCGTCCAGGCGGGCCAGAGTACCCAGATCGTCGATCCCGACGATCCGCAGGCCGACAACGAGACGGACGCCTCGGCGTCCGGCTGACGGCGAAAGACGGGGACAGAACGGGTCTTCTATCGGTGTGTTGCAACCACCGAATTCGAGCGAAAGACACTCGCCATTGCGCGTCCATCAGCTACCATGGTCCTGCAGTTCATCATCCCCGCTGTGTTGGTATTCGCGTTCATCATGGTGTCAGCCTACGCCGGCGCGCTCCGGGCGCTGGAGGTGTACTTCGATCCGGAGGCCGACAGCATTTTCCTCTCTGACGATGCCGAGCCGCCGGAGGTTCGGCGGTAGGCCCTCATTCGGCGACAGCAATGACCACTGACCGGGAGGCTCTCACTCCGCGTCGGCCGGCGTATCGAAGTCGTGGAAGTGCTCGCCCTTCTCCTTTGAGAGGATATTCAGTGCGGCGGCGGCACCGTCACCGGCCGCGATGACGGCCTGCCACTCCTCGGCGCGAACCATCGCACCCGTCGCGTAGGCGTCGGCGACGCTGGTCTCCATCTCGACGCCGACGTCGACGATCTCCTCGTCGGTGGCCTCACAGCCGAGATCCTCGGCCAGCGAACGATCCGCACCGGTCGCCAGCACGACGTAATCAGCCTCGTACTCGCCCTCGTCGGTTTCGACAGTGAATCCGTCGTCCGTCTCCACGACGGCCGTCACCGCCTCGCCCTGGTTGCGTTCGACACCGAAGGCCTCGACTTGCTCACGGGAGACGTCCATGAATTCACTGCCATCCATCGATTCGATACCCAGATAGTTGAACAGGTGGGCCTTGTGCATCCAGGTCTCGTCTGTGTCGAAGACGAGCGTCTCCAGATCGTTCTTCGCGGTAAACAGTGCAGCACTCAGGCCGGCTGGACCGCCGCCGACGACAATAACGTCTGCCATGTCTACACGTACGAGTGGATCCGGGAAAAGCATTGGTACGCCAGCCAGCGACGCCTGTGTAGGGAGCCGTGACAACAGCCCAGTCCCACCACCGTTAAGCGATGGCCGAACGGAGAGATGACTAATGACCGACGCTGATCCACCAACTGGACCGGCCGATGGGGGGGCAGAGGCCCAGTCTGGGAGGAGCGACGCCGAAAACCAAGAACGGTCGCAACCAGATGGCACCGACGAGCGAGACAATGACCCACCCGTCGATCGGGCAGCGCTCCGGACCGATGTCCGGACAATCGAAGCACGGGTGCGCTGGAAGTGGCTGCTGAGTGCCCTCTTCGCCGCCGCCGTCGCTGGCGTCGTGATCGGGGCCCTCAGCGTCTTCGCCCTCGAGTGGGGGCCGCTACCGGGAGTCGGTGCCTTCCTCGTCGTCGCACTGCTTGGCGGGCTCCACGTCGTCTTGTTGTATCGGTCCTGGGAGTACCAGGTCCGGGAGGACGCACTATATCTCCAGCGCGGCGTGATCACGCACGTCACGAGCGCCATCCCCTTCGTCCGGGTTCAACATATCGATACGAGCCGTGGCCCGATCGAACGCGCCCTCTCACTGTCCTCGCTGGTCGTCTACACCGCTGGCTCGCGCGGTGCCGACGTGACGATTCCCGGGTTGACGCCGGCCGAGGCCGAGGAACTGCAGGATCGGCTCAAAGTACTCGCAAAGGACACCGCAGACGAGGACGCCGTCTGACCATGCGACTCGATCCGCTCTCGATCCCCTACCGAATCGCCGAGAACAGCGTCCGGATCGGCGGCGCGATCGTCCTCGCCGGGGTGGCCGGGTCCGGCGGCTCCGGTGGCAGCTTCCTCCAGGGGGCGCTTATCTTCGTCGGGATCGCGGCCGTCGGTGTCGCGCTGGTCGCCGGCTGGGAAGTGGCCTACCACCGGCGCTTCCGCTATGATCTCACCGAAGACACCTTCGACATTCACTCCGGGGTACTCTCACGACGCGACCGGGAGATCCCCTACCACCGCATCCAGAACGTCGACCTCCGCCAGAACGTAATCCAGCGCGTCCTCGGGATCGCCGAAGTCCGACTGGAAACGGCCGGTGGCGGCCAGACAGAAGCCCAGTTGCAGTACGTCAACCGGAAGGAAGCGAGCCGGCTCCAGGAGGAAGTGGCACGACGCAAGCGCGACGACAGCGAGGACACCGAGAGCGAACAGCAGCCACCAGCGGGTGCGACCGGGGAGACGCTGTTCGCGATCACCCCCCGGGAACTCGGGATTCTCGGAATCGTCTCGATGGATCTGCGACTCGTCCCGCTGTTGCTCGGGGCACTGTCGGTTTTCGGGCCGTCGATGATCACGGAGGTCGTCCCCGACACGGACCAGCTGTTCCTCATCGGCCCGCTCGTCGGGATCGGTGCAATCGTCGCAACGGCTGTGCTGAGTGGGATCATCTCGGTGTTGCGCTACTACGACTTCCAGTTACATCGCCGAGGCGAGGAGTACCGCTACGAACGCGGCCTCCTCCAGCGGTTCAGCGGGTCGATTCCCATCGAGAAAGTCCAGACGCTGTCGATCCGAGAAAACGTCCTCGCACGCTGGCTCGGGTACGCCAGCCTGACCATCGAGACCGCCGGTTACTCGCCGGGACAGGGAAGCGGCGCACGGTCACAGGCAGCGATCCCGATCGCCGACCGCGACCGGGTGCTCGAACTCGCCCGATCGATCGAACCGATCGAGACGTTCACGTTCGAACGGCCGCCCAAACGGGCACGCCAGCGATACGCAGCCCGGTACCTGATCGTCGTCGGCGTGCTGATCGCGGGGGCGTACGCGACGACGCTGCACCCGGATGTGTCGTGGCCGTGGTACCTGACGGCACTGCTGGTCGGGATGGTCCCGGTGGCCGCCCATCTCAAGTGGCGCCACCGCGGGTACTACCTCGGCGAGGAGTACGTCATCACACGCAACGGCTTCTGGAGCCAGCGGATCACGATCGTCCCCGCCTATCGCGTCCAGACGGTCGTCAGTTCCCGGACGATCTTCCAGCGGCGTCGCCGACTGGCGTCGGTCGTCATCGACACCGCGGGGTCGAGTAGCCTGAGCGGTGACGACGCCGTCGCCGCGGACATCGACGACGAGACTGCCGAGGCGCTCCGGGAGGACGTTGCTGACCGACTGCAAGCCGCCCTCACGTCCCGTCGCCGGCCTGGAGACGGACACCCCGATTCCCAGCCAGCCTGACTGGATCGCTCTCGCTGAGTGTGGACGAGCGTGTCGACCAAACACCTAAGGGCATCGCCACGCCCACCGGAGGTATGCACTGTCCGATGGAGTGTCGACGGACGAGATCGCGTGGTCAGCAGTTTCGTCGGAGCGAGTTTCCGGAGGTGTACTGATCGTGCCGGCGATCGAAACCGATGGCCTCACCAAGCGCTACGGCGACTTGACGGCACTGTCTGATCTCTCGCTGTCCGTCGAGCGTGGCTCGCTGTTCGGGCTGCTCGGCCCGAACGGGTCGGGCAAAACCACGACGATTGGCCTGTTGACGGGCCAGCGAGAACCAGATGCCGGCAGCGCGCGCGTCCTGGGGATCGATCCCGTGACGAATCCGCTGGAAGTGCGTGGGGCCGTCGGCATCCTCCCCGAGCGGGAGGACCCGCCGAGTTTCCTGACGCCACGGGAATACCTCCGGTTCGTCGGTGACGTTCGTGACTTAGACGATATCGACGACCGGATCGGGGAGTGGGCCGAGCGACTGGAGTTCACAGCGGCGCTGGATACTGTCGCAGCTGACCTCTCGGAGGGCCAACGCCAGCGCGTGATGCTCGCCCAGGCGTTCGTCCACGACCCCGAGTTGGTGTTCATCGACGAGCCGCTGGTCAACCTGGATCCGATCCTCCAGGAGCGAGTCAAAGAAGAACTGCGCGCGTATCGGGCGGCCGGCAACACGGTCTTTCTCTCGACGCACTTCGTTGACGTCGCGGCCGACCTCTGTGACCGAGTCGGGATTCTCGACGGCGGGCAGCTTCGATCGACACGGGACGCGACGGATCTCAGTAACGACGCCCTCCTGGACTACTTCGTCGAAACGGTCGACAGCGGCGAGGTCGCGACGGTACGTGGGTCGACTGGATCGGCCGTCGGAACCGACGGACGCCCCGAAGACGGTAGCCAAGCGGAGGCCACAGACTCGTGAGTCTCCTCTCCGAGATGATCCGCGAGGAGTGGCGATTGCACACCCAGCTGTTTGGCGGTCGCCGGTTCGGCGCGTTCCCGCTCGCGGTGTTCGGCCTCGCTGCCGTCGGGCTCCCCTTGCTCTCCGATCTCGGCGTGGGTCGGGGGACAGTCGTCGGTGGCCTGCACGTCCTCGTGGCGTTTCTGGGGTTGCAAGTCGGAACCATCGGGTTAGTCGGTCGGGACGCGATGCGGGCGGTGCTCGGCGAGATGACGTTGCTGGTCAGTAGTTACCGGACACTCCCGATTTCCTGGCGACGACTACTGGCGACGTTCGTCCTGAAGGACTTGCTGTACTACACGGGGCTTATCCTGGGGCCGCTGGCGATCGCCGACGCCGTTCGAGCGATTGTCGTCGGCACAGCTCTGAGTGATGTCCTCCTGCTGTGGGTGACCCTGGCTGGAGCATTCACGCTGGGCGTCACGGTGAGTCTAGCTATGGTCGCTGTCGGCACACGGAGTCGCCTCGCGTTGCTGGCCGTGATTGGTCTGTTCGCCGTCGGGGTCTTCGGCACTGACTTCGATTTCCTGGCATATACGCCGGCCGCCTTCTACGGAGCGCCGTCGCTCCTGAGCGGCATACGTGTGGCGGCCCCGCTCGTCGTGAGTGGCGTCGTCGCGTTCGCGCTGTTCGAACCGATTGAGACCGGACGGCGACCCGCCACCTGGGTCCCAGCCCTGCCGGTCGGCCACGGCGTCGCGGGCCGGACACTCAGAGAAGTCGCTCGCTCGGGCGGGTCCGTCTGGAAAGTCCTGTTCTCGCTTTCTGTCTTCGGGGCAGTGACGGGCTGGTTGCTGGTCGTCGTCGCCGACGCCGCGGGGCTCGAAATCGCCCACGGCATCGCCTTTGGCACGCTGCTCGGACTCGGAACGTTCACGACCTACGCCTGGGTGACGCAGTTCGACATGCCTGGCGAGTACCATCGCTACCCACTCGCCCCCACGCGACTGTTGCGTGGCAAGTTACTGGCGTTTCTCGCTCTGGCGGTTCCGAGTGGACTGATCGTTCTCGGGGCAGCTGCCCTGTGGTTCCCGGCCCAAGACCTGTTGATCGGCGTCCTCATCTTGCCAGCAGTCGCGGTGTACGTCTTTGGCGTCTCGGCACTGCTCGCGGGGTTGTCGCCGACTGCCCTGCTGTTCGATGTGGCCCGATTTGCCCTCTTTGGCGCGGCGACGGCGGCGGTTGCGGTCCCGCTCGTGGTTCTGTCACTTGTGGCCGGTCGGTATCCGGGGATTGCACCACCACTGGCGATCGGCATCGCCGCACTGGCGGGCGTCGTCGGCGTCGTGATTGCGGATCGGGCCGGGCCGCGCTGGCTAACCCGAACGCGAGGATAGATCGACCCGCAAGTGACCCTACAGGAAAGAGAACTACTTTCTATTGGGAACCGAAATACTCCGATGACTCGGTGGGCGCCGGGAGGCCGGGGCTAGACCGGAGAGGACCTGACAACGATGCCCGAAACGATACCGATCAGAATTCTCGTCGTCGACGATAGCGAATTCTTCGCCGAAATGACCGCCGAGACGATGCGGACAGATCACGACATCGACGCGGTCGCAGAGACGAACGTCGACGACGCCTTGGAGTTACTCGAAGACGAACCGATCGACTGTGTCGTCAGCGATTACGAGATGCCGGATCGTGACGGCCTGGACTTTCTTTCATCCGTCCGTGAGCAGTTCGGCGACCTCCCATTTATTCTGCTGACCGGACGCGGTGACGAGACGATCGCCAGCGAGGCCATCGCGAAGGGGGTCGCAGACTACCTGCTCAAACTCGAAGTCGTCGAAGACCAGCAGTACGGCCGACTGGCAAATCGCATCCGGAAGGTGGTCTCCCAGCAGCGCGCCCAGCGGAAACACGAGTTGCTCGTCGAGAACTCGCCTGACGCCATCGCACAGGTCGCTGCCGACGGAGAATTACTGACTGTCAACCCTGCGCTTTCGGCGATCGTCGACGCCGAGCCGGCAAGTTTAGAGGGTCGATCGCTCCAGTCAGTGCTTGGCGACGTGGGCCAGTCGAGGCTCGAAACGGGGCGTGACGCACTCGAAAACGATGCGACCGAAAGCAGTGAGGATGTCTACGAGGAGCGACGCTATCACAACCTGTTCGTCCCGGTCGACGTTCGCGAGGACCGGCGTTCCTTCCAGATGATCTCCCGGGACGTCACCGAGCGCATCGAACACGAGCGACGAGTCCGCCAGCAGAGCGAACGGCTCGAAACGTTCGCCAGCGTCGTCAGCCACGACCTGCGCAATCCACTGACTGTCGCACTGAGTTCCCTGGAATTGATCGAGCGCGACTATGACGTCGACCCGGCGATGGCCGATCGGATGGATCGGTCGCTCACCAGGATGGAACACATCATCGACGACGTGCTGACGCTGGCTCGCCAGGGACGAGCCGATCACGACCCGGAGCCGGTGTCACTCTCGGCGGTCGTCGATCGAGCCTGGGAGAACGTCGCCGTCAACGGCGCCGCAGTGTCAGTCGATACCGGGCTGACGCTTTCGGCGGACCCCGGCCGCCTCCAGGAACTACTCGAACATCTCTTCGAGAACGCACACAAGCACTGCGACTCGGCAGTCACTGTCGAGGTCGGGGCGCTCGAAGACGGCTTCTACGTGGCTGACGACGGTGAGGGCATCCCGGCGGACGATCGCGACCAGGTGTTCGACCTCGGGTTCTCGACCAGCCAGGAGGGGACCGGAATGGGGCTCTCGATCGTCGACCAGATCGTCGCGGCTCACGACTGGTCGATCGGCGTCACGGCAGCGGACGGCGGCGGCGCACGCTTCGAGGTGACTGGCGTCGACATCGTCGATACGAGCGGTGAGTGACGTCGCCGAACCGTCGCGGTTTTGGCTGCCAATGCCGTAGTACTCACGATGACAGTCGCCGGAGCAGTAGTCGACCTCGACGGCACAGTCTACCGGGACGGCGAGGCGATCGACGGCGCAAGCGACGGGATCGATCGCCTGCGATCAGCGGGCGGGGACGTCCTCTTTGTCTCGAACAGCCCCGTCCACAGCCCCGAGGCGTACGTCGATCGGCTCAAAGCCGTCGGCATTTCGACCAGTGCGGATCGCATCCTCTCCTCGGGCGTCGTCACGGCCGAGTTTCTCGCCGACGAACATCCCGACGACAACGTCTTTCTGATCGGGAGCGACGGACTCCGTAAACAGTTTCTGGCAGCCGGGATCACCTGCTGTGACGACCCGGCTGAGGCCGACGTACTCGTGGCTTCCTACACGACGGCCTTCGAGTACGATGACATGGTGGATGCCCTTCGCGTCCTCGAACGGTCGGTCCCCTTCTACGGGACCGACCCCGACCGAACGTACCCTGGCACTGACGGCAAGCCACTCCCCGGATCCGGGTCGATCATCCGCGCGATCGCGGCGACAGTCGAGCGCGAACCGGACCGGATCTTCGGCAAGCCATCGGCATTGATGGTCGACGCGGTAGCTCAACGATTGGACGCGCCGACGGACTCCACCCTCATGATCGGCGATCGCCTCGAAACAGACATCGCGCTGGGTGAACGCGCGGGGATGACGACCGTCCTCGTCCGGACTGGCATCGACGACGGCCCGGACCCCGACGGCGATATCTCGCCGGATTACGTGATCGACTCGCTCGGAGAGATCGAAACCGTGCTCGCGGACTTCTAGCGGACCGACACTCTGTGGTGTCGGGGCGGAATGACGCCGGCAAAGACTTATTTCACTATCGACCATTATGATAGCTGCGCAACACGCGCAGTGATTCACATGGATGGCAAACGACTGCTGATGATCGTGGGGGATTTTGGCGAAGACTACGAGATCATGGTACCGTTCCAGGCCTTACAGATGGCCGGCCACGAGGTCGACGCCGTCTGTCCGGACAAGGAGGCGGGAGAGACGATCAAGACGGCGATCCACGACTTCCGTGGCGACCAGACGTATCTCGAAGAGCGGGGCCACAACTTCGAACTCACGGCGACCATGAACGAGGTCGAGCCGGCCGAGTACGACGGCTTGGTCGTCCCTGGCGGACGGGCCCCTGAATATCTCCGGGGGTACGACGAGGTTATCGAGGCGGTACAGCACTTCTTCGAGGCCGACAAACCCGTCGCATCGATCTGTCACGGCCCGCAGATCCTGGCGGCGGCTGGCGTCCTAGAGGGGTACGAGATGACTGCCTATCCCGCGGTGCAGGCGGAAGTCGAGGCCGCCGGCTGTTCGTGGGTCGACGGTGTGACCCGCGACCGAAACCTGGTGACGGGCCAGGCCTGGCCGGATCACCCCGAGTGGTTGGCGGAATTCCTCGATTTACTGGGGACGGACATCGAACACGGGGCCGTCGCGACGGCGGACGATTAACTAGCGCGGGCCGATCAGTGGAGACAGTCGTACGTCGCTGCTCCAGAAAGACTACAACGGACAGGCAGAACGTTCGGACTAATGACTGTTCGAGGCCTGGGACGCAATTCCGGTACTTCTCGGCAGTTTCTTTTCGCGTTCGCGATCGCTGTCCCGACAGGAATCGTGCTCAACATGCTGCTGCGGTACCTTAGTGGCAATCCCTCATACGGGCTACTAGAGATAATAGCCTGGACCGAAAACCCGTTCACTCACACGCGGCCGGTGATTTATCTGGCTACCGCCATCACCACTCCAACGCTTTATACGTGTTATATTCCGAAACCGTCGTCCGTTCGAACGGCGGTCAGTCGCGTGTTCGCCGTCGCCGTGGGGGTGGGACTACTGGCAGCTGTCGTCGGACCGGTAGCCTTCGTTTTGGTACCGATCGGAACGGTGGTGATCGCCGGGCTTGTGGATGCAAAGCCGGCTGAGCGACCGTACGCGCTCGCGTTCCCCCTCGGGGTCCTCTCATTAGCAGGGGCTGTTGATGCGAGGGTCACTCCCACGATGGCTCTGGGACTGTTCGTCTTGCTCGTGATCGTCGTCCCGATCGTGTACGATCGTCTCGTCGACGGAAACCGAATGTTCCTCCACACGACCGTTGGGGTCGTTGGTCTCTCCGTGGTGACAGCCGTGGCTTACCTGCTGACACTTCTCGTCGGCCTGCGGATCGGATCGTTCAACAGCCACGGCGCGTTTCCGACGTTCCGAGAGGTGCTGACGCTCGGACCCGCTCTCGCCGTGGGAACGGCCGCTCCGATACTCGTGGCCGTCATTTGGCGGCGGCTTAGGCTTGTCGTCTGACGGGGAAAACACAGTACGTGTGTTCGGTCATGAACTGCCCGACGCTGACGTGAGCCGATACACCGCACCCGTCGTCCCCGTCACCTGTGCCTCCCCGGTCGTACAGACGTACACCTCGCCGGCTGGATCGCGACCGAAGCCGAGCACCATCGATCCGAACTCGTCCTCCACCGGGAGTACGTCGGTCCGCCAGGGCTTCCCGTCGGTCGGCGTCCCGACGAAGAGTTTCCCATCGGCCTGCCAGTCGGCGAAGACGTATCGATCCTGAAGGCCGGGGATCGCCTCCCCGGCGTAGACGTACCCGCCGACGACCGCGACGCCGCTGACCGGCTGGCCGCTATGAGGATACTCGATCACGGGATCGATCAGTGGATCGCCATCCGGTGTTTCAGTCGGGCAGGCGTCGGGCGACGAACCTGGGGACCCGGTACTGAAGCAGTGTCGGCCTTCCCGGACGTTCCACCCGTAGTTGCCGCCCTTCCGGACGTGGTTGATTTCTTCGAAGCGGTTCTGGCCGACATCGGCCGCGAAGAGGTCGCCGTCGTGAAACGACATGCCCCACGGGTTCCGCAAGCCCCAGGCGAAGTGCTCGTCCAGGCCCCCGCGGCCGACGAGCGGGTTGTCCTCGGGGACAGCGTACGGTTCCTCGCCGGTGTCAGTCACGTCGATCCGGAGAATGCTCCCCAGGAGATTCTCGGTCACGTCCTGCCCGTTCCCGCCGGTGTTTTCGTCGTACCAGTCGGCGACGTGGCCGGTGCCGACGTCATTACCACCGCCACCGTCGCCGACACCGACGTAGAGGTGCCCGTCAGGACCGAAGGCGATCGCGCCAGCGTTGTGATTGCCCTGCGGTTCGGGGATCTCCAGAATCGCCCGTTCGCTGTCAGGATCAGCCACCAGCGTCTCTGAATCCAATATGAACGACGCCAGCACGAACGTATGTGAGTAGCTGTCCGGCGTTCCCTCGCGTGGCGGCGCACTGTATCGCACAAACAGACGTGGATCGTCGGGATACTCCGGGTGGACGGCAATACCGAGCAGCCCCCGTTCCTCGTAGCCCGACAGCGAGACCATCCTGTTGCGGACGTCCAGCACTGGTTGCTGTCCCGCCTCACTGTCCGTGAGTGCCTGGACTGTCCCCGCCTGATCTGCGACCAGCGCCGTCCCGTCGGGCAGGAACTCGACACCGATCGGTGCCGTGAACCCCTCTCCCACCAGTTCGACGCCAACAGACGACGGCAGACCCTCGGCGGCAGTTTCCGTCGTCGGCGTCGTTGCTGTCGTCTGGCTGGCCACGTCCGATTGGGTCGATTCGGATGGCGAGGAGCGCGGCGACTCTCCGGTCGTTTCCGGTTGCCCAATACAACCGGCCAGCCCGGAAGCGAATGTGACGGCCCCCGACGCAAGTATCGCTCGCCGAGTGGGACGTGACTTCATACCATCCGGATCGGGTCGAGCAAGGGTAAGCGTTCGGCCGGGAGCGACACCGACCGCAACCGACCCGGAACACAGCCAAACACGTATAGACGCGGGCCGCCCAGAGACAGCCATGCGTGGACTCGACGACACTGATCGAGAGATCCTGCGTCTGTTGCTCGAAGACGCACGACGGCCCTACAGCGACATTGCCGAGACGGTCGACCTGTCAGCACCGGCCGTCTCCGATCGGGTTGAGCGCCTCCAGGAGATCGGCCTCATCGACCGGTTCACCCTCGACGTCGACCGCTCGATGCTCCGGGAAGGGACACCGGTACTGATCGAGTTGACGCCCAGACCCGATGCGACCGAGGTCTCGGGGAGCCTGGCGGAAGCATCGGCTGTCGAGCACGTCTTCCAGACGGCCGACGGGACAGTGCTGGTTGTCGCCCACGTCGATCGTCGCAACGTCCGGGAATTCCTCGGCGAGCAACTCGATCTAACGGCCCTGGAGGCCATTGACGTCCAGATGCTCGCCGACAGTCAGTGGACGCCCCAGCTCGGCACGGGGGAACTGGCACCAGCCTGTGCCGAGTGTGGCAACACGGTGACCAGCGAAGGGGAGACTGCGACACTCGGCGGTGACGTCTATCACTTCTGCTGTCCCTCGTGTGAGGACACGTTCGTCAATCGCTACGAAGAACTGGCCGAAGGCGCTTCCGGCTGACGGACCACCCGTCTCGCGCGGGCCGATAGTCCAAAATATCGGCACCAGATATCTTCGCATTCCAATCCCAACCGAGAGTTGATTCGCATTTTCGAAGGGGCAATCCGCATGAACATGGAGGCCATAGTAAAGACCACATGAGTGAACGGACGGCCAGACTCGAACTGACGGGGTTGAGTTGTGCCAATTGTGCCGGCACCGTCGAGGAACGGGTCGGTGAACTCGCTGGCGTCGCGTCGGTCGACGCCAACTTCGCCACCGAGGAGGGGACCGTCACCTACGACGCCGAGGAGACGTCGCTGGGTGACATTTACGACGCCATCACCGACGCCGGCTACGGGGCGGCCGAAGAGACGATCACGATCGGCATCACGGACATGTCGTGTGCGAACTGTGCCGAAGCCAACGAGACGTCACTCGAAGACACGCCCGGCGTGATCGAGGCCGACGTCAACTACGCGACCGACGAAGCCCAGGTCAAATACAACCCGGCCGATGCCTCACTGGCCGACCTCTACGACGCCATCGAGGCCGCCGGGTACACGCCGATCGAGGAGAGTGACGACGAAAGTGTCTCCGACCAGGAGCGGCAGGACCTCGCCAGGACCGCGGAGATCCGGCGACTCCGCCGGCTGACGCTACTGGGTGCGGGACTGTCGGTCCCGCTGCTCGTCATGCTCGTCGATCACGTCTTCGCGCTCGGAATCCTGCCGGAGTCGGTCGGCCCGGTCGGGACGCCCTGGATCGCGTTCGCGCTGGCGACGCCCGTCCAGGTACTGCTGGGGCGGGAATTCTACGAGAACTCGTACAACGCCCTGGTCAACAACCGGACCGCGAACATGGACGTGCTGATTGCGCTGGGCTCTTCGACCGCGTACGTCTACAGTGTCGCCCGCCTGCTCGGGTTCCCTGGCAGCGGCTACTACTTCGACACCGCGGCGCTGATCCTCGTGTTCATCACACTCGGGAACTACCTCGAAGCCCGTTCGAAGGGCCAGGCGAGCGACGCGATACGCGAGCTGCTCGAACTGGAGGCTGACACCGCGACTGTGATCCGCGATGACGGAACGGAAGCAGAAATCGCGCTCGAAGACGTCGCGGTCGGCGACCGATTGAAGGTCCGACCCGGCGAGAAAATCCCGACCGACGGCGTCGTCGTCGAGGGCTCGAGTGCGGTCGACGAGTCGATGGTCACCGGCGAGTCCGTCCCCGTCGAGAAGAGCGACGGCGCCGAGGTGATCGGGTCGACAGTCAACGAGAACGGCGTCCTCGAAATCGAGGCGACCAGGGTCGGCGAGGAGACGGCGATCCAGCAGATCGTCACGCGCGTCAAGGAGGCCCAGTCCCGCCAGCCCGAGATCCAGAACGTCGCCGACCGGATCAGTGCCGTCTTCGTCCCTGCCGTCATCGCCAACGCCGTGCTGTGGGGGCTGCTGTGGTTCCTGTTCCCCGACGTACTGGCCGGGTTCGTCGACGCGCTGCCGCTGTGGGGACTGGCCGCCGGTGGCCCGGGTGCGGTCGGCGTCGGTGAGTTCGCCGTCGTCGTCTTCGCCTCGGCTGTGCTGATCGCCTGTCCCTGTGCGCTCGGGTTGGCGACGCCCGCAGCGACAATGGTCGGCACGACGATCGGCGCGCAAAACGGCGTCCTGTTCAAGGGCGGGGACGTGCTCGAACGTGTCCGGGACGTCGACACCGTTGTCTTCGACAAGACGGGGACGCTGACCGAAGGCGAGATGGAACTCACCGATGTGACCGCTCTCCCAGAGGCGGACCGGGCCGCGGCGGACGGCGGCGCACTTGCAGCCGAGTCCGAGGTGACCGAGGAGTTCGTCCTGGAAGCCGCCGCCAGCGCCGAGCGAGGGAGTGAACACCCACTCGCAAAAGCGATCGTCGCCGGTGCCCGCGAACGGGGACTCGACCCCACGGAGCCCGACGACTTCGAGAACGTACCCGGCCACGGTGTTCGGGCCGAAACCGACCACGGCGAGGTGCTGGTCGGCAACCGCAAGCTCATGGCCGACAACGGGATCGATCCCGAACCGGCCGCCGAATCCATGGAGCGACTCGAATCGGCCGGCAAGACGGCCATGCTAGTCGCTGTCGACGGGCGGTTGGTCGGCATCGTCGCCGACGCGGACACGGTAAAAGACTCGGCAGCCGAGGCAGTCGCTGCGCTCCGGGATCGTGGCACTGACGTCTGGATGATCACCGGCGACAACGAACGTACCGCACGCGCCGTCGCCGATCAGGTCGGGATCGATCCGGCGAACGTCAAAGCAGCGGTCCTGCCCGACGGGAAGGCCGATGCCATCGAGGATATCCAGGCCGAGGGCCGGCGCGCGATGATGGTCGGCGACGGCGTCAACGACGCTCCGGCACTGGCGGCGGCGTTCGTCGGCACGGCCATCGGATCGGGTACCGACGTCGCCATCGAGGCTGCCGACGTGACGCTGATGCGCTCTGACCCGCTTGACGTCCTCAAAACGGTCCGGATTTCCGAAGGGACACTCTCGAAGATCAAGCAGAACCTCTTCTGGGCACTGGGATACAACACGGCGATGATCCCACTGGCGTCGATCGGACTGCTCCAGCCGGTGCTTGCGGCCGTTGCGATGGCGATCTCCAGCGTCTCGGTGTTGACCAACAGCCTCCTCTTCCGGCGGTACGACCCCAAAACTGACTACAAGCTACTGGGACTGTTCGGCCGCTGAACCCCGGGCAGCCGGCACTGTTCACGACCAGTATTTTAAATTCGTACAATTCTACCCCATCGTTTTCGAGACGACTTCTGTTGTGCTCACTTGTAAAGACCCCAAATTACAGGGAGATTGATTGATCCTACATACTCGCCACAGCGACGAATTGACGGCTATAATAGCGAGAGGGTTTCGGACAATATTGTAAAAGATTTGCAATACTTTGAAAACCCTTTTGTGGGCGCGGCTGATATCCCAATTCGACATCCATGGCCGACGTTGACTTCCCAGAACCGGACGTGACACCCGAGACGATCGAGCCTGCGACGCTGAAAGCCCGAATCGACGCCGGGGATGCCGTCACCATTCTCGACGTCCGGATGGGCAGCGAATACGAGGCGTGGCACATCGACGGCGAGTCCGTCGAGACGATCAACGTGCCGTACTACGAGTTTCTCGACGACGACATCGGCGACGACATCTTCGCCTCGCTCCCCGAGGACGAACAGATCACTGTCGTCTGTGCGAAGGGTGAAGCCAGCGAGTATATCGCTGGCGTGTTGAGCGAGAAAGGCTACGACGCCGAAAACGTGACCGAGGGGATGAACGGCTGGGCGTCGATCTACGAGGCCGTCGAAGTACAGGGCTACGACGGGCCAGGAACCGTCTTTCAGTACCAGCGCCCCTCCAGTGGCTGTCTGGGGTATCTCGTCGTCGACGGCAACGAGGCGGCGGTGATCGATCCACTGCGAGCGTTCACCGACCGCTATCTCGACGATGCCGAGGCCCACGGAGCCGACCTCGTCTACGCACTGGACACGCACGTCCACGCCGACCACGTCTCGGGGATCCGTACGCTCGCCGAGGCGGGCGTCGAGGCCGTCCTTCCTGCCCCAGCGATCGACCGCGGCGTCGAGGACGCCGAGGAGCTGACCGCCGGGGAAAACGGCGATGTCTTCACCGTCGGCAGCGTCGAGATCGAAGCGATCCATACGCCGGGACACACGACCGGGATGACGTCCTACCTCGTCGGCGAGAGTCTGCTCGCGACCGGCGACGGCCTGTTCGTCGAGAGTGTCGCCCGCCCTGACCTGGAAGCAGGTGACGAAGGGGCCGAAGACGCAGCCAAACAGCTCTACGAGACGCTGCAAGAGCGGATTCTGTCCCTCCCTGCGGAGGTGCTGATCGCTGGCGGGCACACCAGCGAGGCTGCCGAGCCCGCAGCCGACGGCACGTATACGGCACCACTGGGCGAACTGGGGGAGGAGATGGACGCCCTCTCGATGAACGAGGCCGACTTCGTGCAGGTGGTCCTTGCGGACATGCCACCCCGGCCGGCCAACTACGAGGACATTATCGCGACCAACCTCGGCCAGAACCCGATCGACGATGAGGAAGCGTTCACACTCGAACTGGGCCCGAACAACTGCGCGGCCAGCCAGGAATCACTCGCCGGGGACTGATCGATCGACATGTTTCCAGACCCGTTCGTGCTCGCGGTATTCGAGACGCTGTTTCCCGAGGGAATTACCCGCTATGCCGTCGGTGGCCTGTTCGTCGGGCTCGGTACCGCGGTCATCTACGCCGCGACGGCCATCGCCCCCGGCGCGAGTTCATTCCTCGAGTCGACGCTCACCTACGTCTCCGATCGGGCGCGCTTCCAGCAGTATCGCGCCTCCCGTGACTGGCGAATCGTCTTCACTATCGGAATCGTCCTCGGCGCAGCCGTCTATGCCGTGATCTGGCAAGGAGCGGTCTGGACCACTGACGTCCAGTGGTGGCGATTGCTGGCCGGCGGCATTCTCGTCGGTGTCGGGACCCGCATCGGGAAAGGGTGTACCTCCGGGCACGGCGTCTGTGGCGTCGGGTCGCGCTCGAAGACCTCCATCATCGGCGTCGTGGCCTTCCTGTCGGTTGCCATCGCGACGGCACAGGTCGTGCTGGCACTGGGGGTGAGTCCGTAATGGCCGGATTGACCACCGACGGCGGCCGTCACCCGCTGTTCATGCCGGTGATCCTGGTGGGCGGACTACTCTTCGGGTTCGGCCTCGCCGCCAGTCAGATGGCCCGCCCGGAAGTCGTACTGGATTTCCTGCAACTGGTCGATCTGGGCCTGCTGTTCGTGATGTTCGGTGCAGCAGCCGTCTCCGGACTGGCTTTTGCGGTACTGCCACAGCTTCGTGAGCGTGCGCCGCTGACCGGCGACACGTACGAGCGCCGGCTGAAATCCTTCGATCGAAACGTCCTGATCGGTGGCGCTATCTTCGGCGTCGGCTGGGGCATCTCGGGTGTCTGTCCTGGTTCGGGCTATGCGAGCCTGGGGATCGGCAACTGGCCGATCTTGCTCGCCATCGCCGGGATGTTCATCGGCGCGTACCTCCAGGGCGTCTGGCGCGAGCTGACCAACTGACCGGCGTCTCCGTTTCGCTCTCATTTCATGGATCCAGCGACGATAGGCCTGTTCGGTGTCGCGAGCGTGGCGAGTCTGTTCATGGCGTGGGTCATCGGCGCCGGTTCCAGCGGTGCGACACCGTTCGCTCCCGCGGTCGGTGCCAACGCGATCTCGACGCTCCGGGCGGCCCTCGTCGTGGGCGTGCTGGGCTTTCTCGGCGCGGTAACGCAGGGCGGCAACGTCTCGGAAGCCGTCGGGAGCGGGCTCGTCGACGGCGTCAGCCTCCCACCAACGGGCGTCATCGCCGTCCTCCTGATCGGTGCAGGACTGATGGCGATCGGAATCAAGACGGGGTATCCGATCGCGACCGCCTTCACTGTCACGGGGGCAGTGATCGGCGTCGGGCTGGCCCTGGGTGGCGATCCGGCCTGGGCGAAGTACCGCGAGGTCGGTGCCGTATGGCTACTCACGCCCATCGCCGGCGGTGCCGTCGCGTTCGCCATCGCCCGCACGCTGCCGCGCCCCGACGTGCCCGAAGACGTGAGTGTGCCCATCCTCGCCGCCCTCGTCGGGGCTGTGGTCGTCAACCTCGAGTTCGCGTTCCTAGAGACGACGGGCGGGACGATCGCCGGTTCCGGCGGGCGGTTGCTACCGATGAGTGACGGGACTTCCATTTTGCTGATGACTGCCCTCGCGAGCGTCGTGAGTTCACTCCTCGTCCGCTGGGACGTCGGCCGGGATTTGACCGGTGGACTCCGACGCTTCTTGCTTGCGCTCGGGTCACTCGTAGCCTTCTCGGCCGGCGCGAGTCAGGTCGGACTCGCAGTCGGTCCCCTGCTCCCGCTCTTTGCGGGACAATCGGTCGTTCCGACGTTCGCACTGCTACTTGGCGGCGGTCTCGGGATGCTCGTCGGATCCTGGACTGGTGCCCCACGGATGATCACCGCTCTCTCACAGGAATATGCCTCACTGGGGCCACGCCGCTCGATTGCCACCCTCGTCCCCGCGTTCCTGATCGCCCAGATCGCGGTCCTACTCGGCGTGCCGGTCTCGTTCAACGAGATCATCGTCAGTGGCATCGTCGGCAGCGGACTGGCCGTCGGCGGGGCCGACGTCAGTCGGCGAAAGCTGGCGGTGACCGTCCTCGCGTGGATCGGCTCGCTCGCGCTGTCGCTGGGACTCGGGTTCGGGGCTGGGAGTCTGCTTCCAGGCGGATGAAGACTGCGGGTTACCGACCAGTCATGATTTCGAACCGGGCACCGCCGGCTTCACTCTCGGAGACAGTGATCGTCCAGTCGTGGGCCTGGACGATCTCCCGAACGATCGCGAGGCCAAATCCCGTCCCGTCATCGGCGGTCGTGTAGCCGCTCTCGAAGACGGTCTGCCGATCGTCGGTGGGAATTCCCGGCCCGTCGTCAGCAACGAAAAAGCCGTTCTCGAGGGCACCGACGGTGACCGTAACGTCGGTGCCGGCATGCTCGATCGCGTTCCGGAACAGGTTCTCGAATAACTGCTGGAGGCGACTCTGCTCAGCCTGGACCGTCACGTCGCCATCGACGTGCAACGACGCGCGATCCGTCTCGACGGTCTCCCAGGATTCCTCGGCAATCGTCGAGAGTGCCACTGCCGTCGTATCGGTGACCGTCCGACCGCCCTGGGCGAGCGTTAGCACGTCATCGATCATGGCATCCATCCGATCGAGGGCGTCTGCGACGGTCTCGAGGTGCTCGCTATCGTGCGCTGATCGGAGGTGATCCAGGCGACCGACCGCCACATTCAACGGATTCCGCAGGTCGTGAGCGAGGACGCTCGCGAACTCGTCGAGCCGCTCGTTCTGGCGTTGTAGTTCGGTCGTGACCAGCCCGTGCTCGAGTTCGTAGCTCACCCACTCGCTCATCAATCGAACGATGGTCTTCTCGGTGTCAGAAAAGGACTCGCCGCGTGGATCGGTCGAGGCAAAGCAGAGCGTGCCGTACAGTTCGCCGTTAGCGACGACTTTCCCGCCGACGTAACTCCCCAGATCGAATACGTCGTATGCAGGATCACCCTCCCAGCCGGCCGCGACAGCGTCGGCGATTACCAACAGCTCGTCGGCCTGGATCGTCTTGCGACAGTAGGCCTCAGAGAGCGGGCACGTCTCGCCCGGTTGGAGCAGTTCGTGATCGCCATGGGCGTGGACGATTCGCTGAGTTCCGGCCTCCGGGTCGCCATCCGCTCCCGTTTCGATCCGGGAGAGAAACCCGTACGGAACGTCGAGTCGCTCACAGCCCAACTCAAGCAGTCGCTCGATTTTTTCCTCGAACGATCGGTCGGAATCGGTCGTGACGTCGTACAGTCGCTGGAGGGTATCGAGTGTGTCCTGTTGCTTTCGCTCCTGTCGTTTGCGTTCAGAGATATCACGAATGATCCCGGTAAATCGATGCTCGCCGTCGATCGTGGTCTCCCCGAAGGAAATCCCCAGCGGAATCTCAGTCCCGTCACGATGCCGACCCGGAAGTTCGATCCAGTCCCAGTCGAATTGTCGCTGCCCGGCATCGAGATAGTGAGAGACGGCCGCCATATGATCATCGTGGAACCGTTCGGGCATGATTTTGAACAGTGACTCACCCACCAGTTCCGCGGGTTCGTAGCCAAACAGATCCGCAATCCCCTTGTTAGCGTACTGAATGACACTGTCCTCGTCGATCGTCAGCACGCCAAGTTTCGTTTGCTGGGTCAGTGCCTCGAAACGAGCCTCGACGCGCTCGAGTTCCCGCAGACGCGTAGCCAGTTGGGCCGAAGATTGAGCCATCGTTTCGGGGCCTGGCGATGTCTGCGTGTCAAACCTGCTGTCGCGGCGGTCTCGAACATCCGTGACAGCGTCGACGATATGCGTTGCAAGCCTGCCAAATGGTGCTGGCCGTTCCTCGCGCAACACGTACTCAGTCACGCCCGCTGAGATTGCATCGCTGGCAACGACTGGCGATTCCACGGCTGTGAACAGCACGAAGGGAAGCTCCGGATAGCGCTCACGGACGGTCTCGAGGAAGGAAACCCCAGTCGTGTCGGGCAGATCGAACGCCGAAACGACACACTCGAATCCCCCGGCTGCCAGGGATTTCTGGCCCGATTTCGCTCCGACGACGCTCTCGACAGCGAGTCTGTCGTCTTCGCCCGCCAAGGAAGTCACCACAGACGTGGCCGCGTCCGCTTCGCCCCCGACGTACAGGACGCGGATCGTCTCGTCCATGGTGGATTCTCCCACCGACCGCAGTTAAACAGTTCGGCCGCCCCATCGAAAGGCCATGTGGCCGGGATCGACCGATGGCAAAACTCGTCGTCGATCGCCATCCCCGATTTGCCGTTCCGAAACGGACCACGCCAGGGAAACGATTCAAGCAACCCGCTTTGGCGGAACGAGCATCACGTTGCCGTCGGCTCTAGCGACGATATCCTCGGAGACGCTGCCCAGGAGTAGGCGCCGGAGACGACTGTGGCCCCGCGACCCGACCAGCGTCGTGCTCGGATCGTGATCGTCTTCCGCTGCCAGGATTTCCTCGACGGGATCGCCCTGCCGGACGTTGATACGCGTCTCGATGTCCCACTCCTCGAGTTGATCCGCGAGTTCGTCGAGGCGTTGGCGGGGTTCCTCATCGACATCGGGATCAGCCGGCGTCCGGACGTGGACCAGCGTCGCCTCTTCGGTCGCGTGCCGGAGGTACGAAAACGCCTCGAAGGCTTCCTGAGCGTTCTCGGAGAAATCAGTCGCATAGAGCAGCCGCTGAAAGAGGTGCTCCTGGAGAACGTCCGGGTCGTCGGTCGCCCGCTGGATCCGGTTGACGAGCAGCGGCGTCACCGACGTTCGCGCGAGATTCCGAGCCGTCGACCCGATGAAACGGTTCTCCAGCGGACTCGAGCCCCGAGAGCCGACGATCGAGAGACTCGCACCAACTGACTCCGCGATCCCGTTGATCCGGCGATGGGGCGTCCCGCGGACGACGTGCATCTCGACGCCGAATCCCGCGGTTTCGAAGGTCTCCCGATAGCGATCGAGGGCCTGCCGGCGACGCTCCTCGAAGTTCATCCCTGGCATCCCGGAGTGGACGTTCGACGGGACGACCGTTACGAGGTGAAACTCCTCGATACCGATCCGATCGAGACACTCCAGGCACGTCTCGTTGGCGATGGTGGCCTCACTCGCTTTCGAGAGGTCTGTCGCGTAGACGGCTCGCATACTGATTCGTAACAGCCGACATTATAATATTGCTTCGATTAGCCAATACTATATTGGAGAGAGAACAATCCCGAAACGGATTCGTTGTGAAGAGCGACCGAGTACCGACAGACTGTCTCGAATCCCAGAGGAACGAAAAGCGGAGAAAATCACCCCAAACGCGCTATTCGTCCGAAAACAGACGTCGGCGTTCGATAGCGAATGGGGCGCGCAAGGCTATATTTGGATAGGTTTTGTGAATATTCGCGTCGGTTACGTGGCGGATACGCGTTTGTAATATTGTGCGATATGTTCAAAAACGTTTTACCCACCCGTGGAATAAGGGGTATTGAAGAGGAACCCATGAGCCACACACTACTATCGACGGCAGGGAGAGACACATGATCGGACTCGGATCGGGAGCCCAGATGATACAGGCGGCCACGCTCGTGGGCGTGGTATTGCTCGAAGCGGTCGTCCTCTATCTGGGATACGGAGCGCTGTCGAATGTCGTCGGAGAACCACTCGTCGAACGCATTCGCACGCTCTAATCCATGGAGTTGTTCGGATTCGCCGCGAGCATGATCGGCCTGTTCGTCGGCTTTGGCTTCATGGTCGGCGTCCTGTTTGGCTTCTTCGGGATGGGTGGGTCGTTCCTCGTGACGCCCGCGCTGATGATCATGGGCTTTGAGACGACTACCGCCGTCGGGAGCGGGATGGCCTTCGTCTTCGGGACGGCCATCATCGCGACGCTCAAGCACCGGGATCTCGGTCAAGTCGACTACAAACTCGGCGGGCTGATGATCGTCGGCACCACCGCCGGCATCGAAGTCGGCCGGATCGGCCTGTACTTTCTCCAGGACCAGGGACTGGCTGGGCTGGTGGTCGGCGTCACCTACGTCGTCCTTCTGGGTGGCGTCGGGCTGTTCGTCACCCGCAATGCGATCAGAAACGACAATGACGGTGACGAGGGCGACAACGATCACCACGACCCCGACGCCGAGATCGACCCGGACGCGATCCCGGACATCGCGAAGCAAATCCAGTCCTACAACGTCCCGCCGATGCTGGCGATCAGTGGCGGGATCAAGGTCTCACTGTGGATGATTCTCGGCGTCGCGTTCGCGACCGGGCTCCTGTCGGGATTCCTGGGCGTCGGCGGCGGATTCATTCGGATGCCCGCGATGTTTTACCTGATCGGCATTCCCGTCCCGATCGCGGTCGGGACCGATCTCTTCGAGATCGTCTTCTCGGGCGGCCTCGGTTCGTTCCTCTACGGGCTGGAAGGCGGGGTCGACCTATCGATCGTCGCGCCGCTTTTGGCCGGGAGCGCACTCGGCGCGCGGATCGGTTCGACGGCGACCAGCCTCGTCGACGAGAGCGAGATCAAGATCTACTTCGGGCTGATGTTGCTCGGCGGTGCGGTGGCAGTCGCCCTCCGGCAACTCGGCAACGCAACTGGGATCAACGAACTTCAGGTGATCAGTTTCGGGCTAATCATGCTCGCGGCGCTGGCCGTCGGGGGCGCTGTCATCTACAGTGCCGTGCAAGCGATCCGGGACGACGCACGGTCCACTGGCGTCACCCCGGCAGATTGACGGAAAGAGCCCTTATAAGTCGCCCTGACGGGCCGCCCGCCGGATGTTCCCCGCTCGTTCGCGGATCCCCTCGCGTTCGGCTTCGTCTTTGTCGTCCCAGTGACTGTAGACCAGTCCCATCCGGTGGTTCGACCGCAGTCGATCCTCGTTGCGCCCCAGAAAGTCCCAGTACAGCGCGTTGAACGGACAGGCGTTCTCCCCGACCGTCTTGGTCTTATAATAGGGGCAACTGCCACAGTAGTCACTCATGCGATCGACGTAGTTGCTGGATGCCACGTACGGTTTCGTCGAGAGTGCGTCGCTGGCGAACGTTCCCATCCCGACGACGTTGGGCGTCGTGACCCAGTGATAGGCGTCGACGAAGGTGGCGTGAAACCACCGATTGAGCGCTTGGGGGTCGATCCCAAACGTCGTCGCGAAGTTCGAAAGGACCATCAGCCGTTCGATATGGTGGGCGTAGCCCCGGCGGCGGACGCCCTGGATGACGTCGTTGAGGCAAACCATGTCCGTCTCACCCGTCCAGAAGAAGTCGGGAAGTGGTTCGGTCGCATCAAGTTGGTTCGCCTGGGAGAACTCGTCGCGCTCGCGACGATAGACGTGGCGCATAAACTCCCGCCAGCCAAGCACTTGCCGGACGAACCCCTCGACGCTGTTGAGCGGTGCGTTCCCGTTTTCGTACGTCTGGATCGCTCGCTCGATGACTTCCCTGGGATGGAGTAGTCCCAGGTTGAGGCTGCTCGATAGCAGCGAGTGGCTCATCGCCCACGAGTCTTCCCGCATTGCATCCTGGTACGGGCCAAACGTTGCCAGCCGATTCGCACAGAAGTCTTCGAGAGCGCGCAGGGCTTGTTCGCGGGTAACTGGCCACTGAAACTGAGCGGGATTGGCCCACGATCCGCCGTAGGGAGCCTCGTCATAGCCACCGTCGAACGTTTCCCGGACCCAGTCGATCACCTCGCGCGTCGTCTCGTCGGGTTCGAATTCCGGCGGTTCGGGTGGCACCCAGTCGTCGGGTGGCGTCTCGCGGTTGTCCTCGTCGTAGTTCCACTCGCCGCCGACCGGGTCGCCTTCGTCCATCAGGTGGCCGGTTTCCCGCCGCATGAAGCGATAGAAGTCCTCGTGACGGTAACCGTCGCGGCCGTCGGCCCAGGCGTCGAAGCGGTCGCGCGAACAGCAAAAGCGGTCGTTGCCGACGATCGTGAGTTGCCCACCGCAGTCTGTGGCGAGCGACCGAAGGCGGTCCGCTCCACCCCCTGCCGGCCGCATGAGCTTCAAGTCATCGTCCGGGTGGGAGTCGAAGTGAGTTTCCAGCCCCTCCCGGAAGGTCTTGGCCCGGTAATAGTGGACTCTTCGGCCGGCTTCGCGACAGCGATCCCGGAAGTGCCGCATCGCGCTGAACACCAGCGCTAGCTTGTGGGGATGGTAGGGGAGACGGCGGGCGAACGCGCGGGCCTCGATCATGAGGATCGGGTCGTCCTGGCAATTGGCGACCGGTCCGTGGCGACGCGTCAACTGATCGCCGAGCACCCAGACGGTCACCGGACTGCCCTCTCGAGACGCATACGCCGCCGTTCGGTCCGGTGGTGTGTAAAGGTACGTTTCGATGGGTTGTGACGATGTCCTTCGCGATATCCTGCCAGGATTTGTCGCTGTCCCTCGGAACGGGGAGTCGGGCGGCCAGTAAACTTGCGTAAGGTACATACCCGAAAGCATATCCCAATCCAGTCAAGCGCTTATCATTATGAGGCGAGCCACGCTGCTAGCCCTCTTCGTAGGTCTGTGTCTCCTCGTGGCCGGCTGTGGCGGAGTGGTGCAGACACAGACGGAGGAGCACACCACAGAACAGCGATTCGACGGCGATGCAAACGCGCACGTCCAGGTGTTCAATCCCACGAACGAGACGTGGAATACCTCGTACCGAATCGAACGAAATGGCTCAGTGGTACTGGATACGACCCACCCCGTGCGGTCCGAACAGATGTGGGAAGTGACGACTATCGAACAGCCCGGGAACTATACGTTCACTATCGCGACCGGGAACTGGACGGACTCCGTCGCAGTCCGACTGCCGGCCGCAGTCGGCGACCGAAACAGCTACGTGGAGACCACGGAGATGGACGGCGAGTTCAGTCTTCGAGTTCGAGTGGCGCAATGATCGGTACCGACGAGACTGATCGTCGAGAAATGGGCGAAACACGGTGATCGGCACGCGATAAATCTCGCCCGATTGCTCCGTTCCACTCGGTCACCGGAACCCGGAGAAATGCCGCCGTATCCGCCGAGCAAGCGGGCAACCCTTGTTGGCGGGGTGGTCGGAACAGGTATCGGCCAGAGTTCAGTCCTAGTGCTCGATTATCTTGTCGTGACGATCACCCTCTGTCTGCTGTACAGCGTCGGGGTCACGCTCCCGATCGACAATATCCGAATCCTCCGCGGAGCACCGCATGACGGTGGGCGTTGGGTGGCCATCGCCTTCGGTGACACCGTCGGCCACGTCCTGCTGGTGTTCGGGGTCGCGTTAGTCTCACTGATGTACGGGATCGGCATCCCGTTCGCTGATCTGTCCGAATACTGACCTCGGCCGGATGTGGGTACTCCTGAAGTCCCCAAGTCCTCCGCTCCCCACTACGTCCGTCGCGACGGACGCGGCGGGAGTTCGCCGAGCGAAGCGGACGCGGCGGGAGTGAGCGATCACGAAGTGATCGCGATCTACGCCGCGTCCGGCGGGTGTGACGAGCGGACGCGAGGAACCGCGACGGACGCGGCGGGATTCGAACCCGCGATCGAGGGGTTAGGAACCCCTCGCCCTATCCGCTAGGCCACGCGTCCCGACCAGTGGTTGGCGTGGCGGGAGAAAAAACGGTTGCGTTCGATCCCTCTCCGAGGAGACTCAGTTCGAGTTGGTTTCGGTGTCGGACTGGGTCTCAGACGAAGACTGAGTCGTCGGTTCGGCACTCGCAGACTTCGCCGATTCCGACGCCGGTTCGGCCCCATCTTTCATCTCATCGAGTTCCTGCTCGACTTGTTCGCGCCCTTTCTGGAATTCGCCCATCGCCTGCCCGGTCGAGCGAGCGAGTTTCGGAATCTTGTTTGCACCGAACAGTAACACTGCCAACAGCACAATCAGCAGTAGTTCGGGTCCGCCCGGGATGCCACCGAGTTGTAGGATCAATCCATCGATCATCGCTACTAGAGTGTTGCCAACTGTGTATTATAGGCTTTTTGCTAGCCGGGTGTACAGCACCACCCTCGGCGAGGATCGGCAATTGTCGTGAACGGCACATCTTTTGGGCCACCATGCGTACCATGGGTTGCAATGGTTTCTGAAGGCACCGAAGCCCCCGATTTTACGGCACCGCTCGCAAACGGCGAGATCGACTCGTTTAGGCTCTCCGAGAGCCTCGATGATGGCCCGATCGTCCTGGCGTTTTTCCCCGGCGCGTTCACGAGCGTCTGCAGCCACGAAATGACCGAGTTCCGCGACCGCTATGAAGAGGTCGAACACGCGGGAGGGACGCTATACGGAATCAGCGTTGACTCGCCGTTCGCACTCAACGAGTTCCGCGACAAACTCGAGTTGCCCTTCGACCTGATCAGTGACGCCGAGAAGGAAATCGTCGACGGCTACGACCTCGCGATGGACTTCGACGAACTGGGCGTCTATGACGTCGCCAAGCGCTCGGTATTCGTCGTCGACAGCGATGGAGAGCTTGCCTACGCATGGGTCAGCGACGACCCCGGGGTCGAGCCGGACTACGACGAAGTCATCGAGGAAGTGGCCGAGGCGGCCTGAATTCGCGATCGCGGAACGGCGAGCGAGAAGTGGCAGACAAAGAGAGATCGCACACGCGGTATTTTTCTCGCGAAAGCCTTTGTATCGAGTATGAGCGAGCCAACCGACACACCAGAGACAAGCGAAAACGGGGGACGAATCTACGATCCAGGGGCCGAACACGGGTTCCCGGACGAGCGACTCAACGAGGTCCTGGCATACGTGACCGAGGATGCCGAGATCCAGGCGTATCTCTCCGCCCAGAACGTCAACCCTGTGGCGCGCAAACAGTACAACGATCACGGCCAGAAGCACATCGAGATCGTTCGCAACCGAGCGTTGTGTCTGTACGACCTGCTGAAACAGGGTGGTGTCACGTTCAACGGGGCGCGCGAGCAGGGCCTCGAGGAGAGAGACGAACCCGTCATTATCGCCCTCGCGGCGACGTTACACGACATCGGCCACGTCGTCCACCGGCACGACCATCCCTATTATTCGATCCCGCTCGCGGCCGATTTGCTCGATCGCGTCCTCCCGGAGTTGTCGTTCTACGACATAGCCGAGCAGGTTCAAATCAAAAGCGAGGTTCTGCACGCGATTCTGTGCCACGACACGGCAGAAGTACCGCTGACCCTGGAGGCAGGCGTCGTACGGGTCGCCGATGCACTCGACATGGAGAGGGGCCGGTCGCGATTCCCTTACGAACAAGGCGGGCGCGGGATCAACACGGTTTCCAGTCAAGCCATCGAGGCAGTGAACCTTCGGTCAGGCGACGGAACGCCCGTGCTAATCGAAATCGAGATGACCAACGCAGCGGGCGTCTACCAGGTGGACAACCTTCTGAAGGCCAAACTCCAGGATTCGGGGCTAGGGGAACACCTCCGGATCGTCGCCGTCAACTCCCGACAGGACGCCGATCGGATCGTCGAGCGGATCGAATTGTGAGCGGGAACCACACCGAATGCCACACCGGACGGTTTTAGAGGGTCGGGATACTCTAGACACTTGTTATGGGCTTTGGTAGCTACGATGAATCCGAACAGGAGAACCAGGCCAGCGGATCAGACATCGACGACAGCGAGAGCGTCGACGTCGATGCAACCAACCACAAGGGCGAAGTCAAATTCGAGTCCGACGCATCCCAAGACGAACTCCTGGACAAACTCCAGGACATGAAAGACTGACGACGGACCGTTTCTCTCTATCGCGTTTCCACACCGGTTTGCGTTTCGTACGTTTCGGCCAGATCGTCCAGCGCCGCGTGATGCTCGGTCGTGTGTGGCGCCGTCAACGGCGAGACGCTGACCCGTCCCTCGACGACGGCCCGTCGATCAGTCCCGTCCGGGTCGGGAATCGTGCCCTCTGCCATCCACTCCCAGATCCGGTCGTGGAGTTCGATCTCGCCGCCGTCCTTGACGGCGCCCATCTCGTAGACGCGTGAGGGCGACGTTATCTCCATCGGCGCACTCGCCGTGCCGGCTTCGGCCAATGGGGCGTTCACGTTGAGGTAATCGGCATGCTCGAACACCCCCGCATCGGGGGCCGCATCGACGAGGTACCGCGCCACTGCCGTCGCGTTGGCATACGAGCCCGGTTCCTCGGTCAGTGGCTCCCACTTGTCGTCGTCTCTGACGGGAACGTACATCGAGACGGCGATGGCTGGCACGTCGAAGAAGGTAGCCTCGACGGCCGCACTGACGGTGCCCGAGCGCCCGAGGACGTACGCTCCGAGGTTGGCACCGTCGTTGCACCCGGCGACGACCATGTCGGTCTGGGGGACGAGTGCTTCTATGCCCGCGACGACGCAGTCGGCCGGCGTCCCATCGATGACGTAGCCCAGTTCGTGTTCGCGCACACCGACGTTCGCCGAGATCGACCGCCCGACAGCGCTTCGATCGTCTGCTGGCGCGACGACCGTTACGTCGGCGACTGTCGAGAGTTCGTCGTACAGCGCACGCAAGCCAACGCTATCGATCCCGTCGTCGTTCGTCAGGAGAATCCGCGGCTCACCGGCGTCCATGGGCGCGTTCCGAGTCTGGTGGGCAAAAGGCTGTCCCCCCGCTGTCTGATGGGCAAACGGCTGTCTCCCCACCTGCCCGAAACAGATCCCTTCTCAGACTGGCACGCGCTCGACGACAGTCTCGCCGTCGACGACGAGATTGTACGCTGCCTCGTCGTCGTTCCACAGCGCCAGCACGTTCTCGAAGGCGAGGAGATGGCCGTACTCGCTCTCGCGCAGATCGTGGTTGAGGATCGACTCTTTGGTCAGGACGGCGAAATGATCGATCCGCTCGCTGCCGTCACCGACGAGGAAGACCGGGTTCGCATCGGTCGCGTCCCGGAGGTCCGGACTCAGTTTGATCCCCACGAGGTTGATCCGGTCGGTGACGTATCCCTCGGCGTCTCCCATCTTCGCAACGCGAGACTGATCCGGGCGATACTCGATCGCCCGGGCATCGTCTCGACGGAGGATCGAATAGGCGTACTGGACGTCGACGTTGACGAATTCGCCGTCCGTCTCGGCGGACGCGGCGTCGTCCAACCGGCGCTGGAACGGCGGGACAGCCACGTCAGGCTTGCGCGTGAACGACCAGCAATCGCCCCCGGGCCGCTCGTCGGGCCAGAGTCGTACCGTCGGCCCAAAAATCGTGTACGTGTCCTCGACTGCCCGCTCTGCGGTCCGCAGTCCCATGGCCGTCTGTTTGTCGGCGGGCGCGACCGCGAGGATCGAGCCATCGGGGGCGAGGGCAGACTCGTACCGACGCAGGACCGCCCCAGGATCGGTCAGTTCGTTCAGTACGTTCCCGAAGACGATCAGATCGAATTCTTCCGCAGGCTCGAAGGTCTCGGCCCGATCGCGGTGGACAGAGACATGGACGTTCGGACCTGTTGCGTCGAGCAACTCAGAGAGGACCTCGGCTGCACCGTCGCCGGGTTCGACGGCGTGGTACTCGACGATCCCGCCGGCCTCGACGACGAGATCACAGAGTCCAAGCGCCGGACCGCCGACGCCCGCGCCAACGTCCAGAACCCGAAGCTGTGCCGGCACGCGATCGTCGGCAAGCAACGGTTCGAGTGCGTACTGTCCGACGGCGTAGTAATCAGGGAGGTGGTAGATGGCATACGCGAGGGCCGTGAGTCGATCGTAGGTGACGGCATCGTCGTTGAGATAGGCCTCCTTGACGGAACGAATCCGCTCTCGAAGCCGGGCGCCGGGGTCTCCCGTCGGCCAGCCTGCGCCGAATTCGCCGACCAACTCGTCCTCGAGGACCCTCGCGTATCGTTCGGGGAACGCCTCGACCTGGTCGACAGCCGCATCAAGCGGGCCGTCGGGTGCGGGGACAAACGTCCCGTCCGCGCGCTCTCGAAGGCCCAGATCGACGGCAGCCTCCCGGAGTGTCTGCTTGATGACAGCCGGGTGGGGTTGGTCCGGGACGTACTCACAGATCTCATCGGGGTCGATCGGGCGGACCTCCCGGAGATACTTCGCGTTGTCGACAATTGCCTCGCGGCGCTCGTCAGTCATCGCTCGCCTCGGGTCGGGCCTGGTGGTAGAGTTGCTCGAAGGCCTCAGCGTCGGCGTCGGCGAGTTCCCTGGCCGTCTCGGCGACGGCCTCGCTCCCCTCGAAGGCCGACTGGATGTCGGCGTAGACGCGGGCCTCGCCGGCGGTAACCTGTTCGAGCAGATCGAACAGCCCCGCGGAGATCGGCGTCTGGAAGCGCTCTGGGACTGGCTGGGCGGCAAGCCCAAACGCCAGGATCGCGGCGTGTGTCCGAGCCTGGACAGTCTCCATCGCTCTGTCGTGTTCTTCGGGAGTCGTCTCGAAGAGATCGTTCCCGGCCGCCGCGAGGGCTGCGCGGACCCGGTCGGTCACTGGCCCGGGCTCGTCGGCCACCAGCGGGACGTTCCCTGGCGCATTTACAGGGGCAAAGAGGGGGTGGAAACTCACCCGTTCACACGCGGGAGCGGATTCGGCCATCGCGGCCACCGGTTCGTTCATAATCCCGGACAGATCACAGATCGCCTGTTCGGCGTTCTCCGCGTGCGTTTCGATCGCTTCGGCCGTCGCCGGGATCGGGACCGCGAGACAGACGAGGTCGAAGCGCTCGTCGGTCTCGAGGGCGACCGCACGATTTCCGACGCGTTCGGCGGCGGCCCGTGCGATCGCTGGATCGGCGTCGGCAAACGCGACGGTCGGTGGGGCTTCAAGGTGTTCGTCGAGCGTCCGGGCGAACCACCGGCCCATCTCCCCGGCGCCGACGACGAGTACGTCCATGGGTTCAGATACTGCGGTACGGATCAAAAGCCGTTCGTCTCGCGGACTCTATGGATCGATTTCTCCGCGTCTCGCGGGATGTCGAAAGCGCTAACAGTCACGGATGGATACGAGCGGTCATGAAACGCGTCCGCTTTCGGGACCCGACGGGAACGATTCGCGGCGGTCGCTGGCTCGACGAGGATGGTGACCCGCACGTGACGACGGCACTGGGCGAACCCGGCGACGACGCACCCGGCGAAACCTATCCGGCCGACACTGTCGACGTGCTCCCGCCGGCCGAACCGACGAAAATCATCGCGATTGGGCGCAACTTCGCCGACCACGCCGACGAACAGGACGCCGACGTGCCAGACCGACCGTTACTCTTCGTCAAGCCCCCAAACACAGTTGCGAGTCACGGATCGACGGTCTCGCTACTGCCCGACAAAGAGCGACTCGATTACGAGGCCGAACTCGCGGTGATCATCGGGGAGACCTGTCACAACGTCGACGCCGACGAGGCCGAGGACGTGATCGCGGGCTACACCTGCTTCAACGACATCTCCAACCGGGACGACCAGCGCGTCGAGACCAACTGGGTGCGTGGGAAGGCCTTCGATAACGCCGCGCCGATGGGACCGGTACTCGCGACGCCCGAGGAGGTGCCAGCCGATGCGACTATCGAGTGCCGCGTCAACGGCGAGACGCGACAATCCGGCAACCGCGCGGATCTGGTTTTCGGCGTCCCCGAGTTGATCGAGGAGATCACGACGTACATGACCTTAGAGCCGGGTGACGTGATCGCGACGGGAACACCCGAGGGCGTCGGGCCGCTTGCCGACGGGGATCGCGTCGAAGTCGAGATCGAGGGGATCGGGACGCTCGAACACGACGTCCACATCCCGAGCTGAAGCCACGAACTCGGCCGATCCGTCGCTCCTTGCTGGCCGCATTGTCGGAGTCCGAATGGCTATGGGCTCTCCAGCCATAACTGTCGACATGCGCGACATCCCCGGTATCCACCACGTCACGGCGATCGGGAGCGACCCCGGCGAGAACCTGGCGTTTTACACTGAGACGCTCGGCCTCCGGCTGGTCAAGCGGAGCGTCAACCAGGACGACGCCTCCGTCTATCACCTCTTCTATGGCGACCATTCGGGGTCGCCAGGAACCAGCATGACGTTCTTTCCCTACCCTGGGGCTCGGGACGGCCAGGTCGGTACCGGCCAGGTCAGCACGACGCAGTTCCTGATCCCCGGAGATGCCGTCGAGTACTGGGTCGATCGTCTCGACGATGCCGACGTCGATGTCGACGAGCCACGCGAGCGCTTTGGCGAGACAGTCCTGCCGTTCGAAGACCCCGACGGCCTCCCGCTGGAGTTGGTCGCCGTCGAAGACGCTCCCGCTGGCGATCCACCGGACAGCCCCGTTCCCGAGGAATACGCGATCCGCGGATTCTACGGCGTGACACTCGCACTGTCCGATATCGACGCCACCGCACGCGTCCTCGAAACGATGGGTTACGAGCAGACGGACAGTGAGGGCAACCGGGTGCGCTACGAAAGTGACGGCGACCTGGGGTACGTCGTCGAATTGCTGGCCGACCCGGACCAACCCCAGAGTCGGCCGGGTGCAGGAACGATCCACCACGTCGCGTTCCGTGTCACGAGCGACGACCAGGCCGACTGGCGCGAAGAGTTACAGAGCCTCGGGCTGCGGCCGACCCAGATCATCGACCGCAAATGGTTCGACTCAGTGTACACCAGGACGCCCGGCGGCGTCCTCTTCGAGTACGCGACTGAGGGGCCAGGTTACACTGTCGATGAAGACCTCGAAACACTTGGTGAACAGCTCGTTCTGCCTGAATGGCTCGAAGACCGACGCGAGGAGATCGAACAGGAATTGCCGCCGCTGTCGGTCGAGACGAACAACTGAGCGAACTGTGTTGTGTGGTCAGAAGAGGCCGAGACCGACGCTGTAGGCCCAGGACTGACTCGCCACGGCGGCGAGCACGAGTGCCCCGCCAGCCATGACGAGGTTCTTCAGGAATTGCGTCATCTCATCCTGTTGCTGGTCCTCAGGAACTGCCCAGAAGTCGTGCATGGTACCCGCCGAAACGAGCAGGAACCCAGCGATCACTACCGCGCCGACGACCGGATAGACCCCGGTCGCGATGCTGAGGCCACCGGCCACGAGGACGAGACCGGACGCGAGGACCGAGAACCCGGGCGCTGGCAGCCCCTTGTGTTCGGCATAGCCGGTCATCGCCTCGCGCTGCTGGAAGTGATTCAACCCCATGAACGCCAGCACGACCCCGAACAGCGCCCGGCCGGCCAGCAAGACGATCCCATCGGTGCCTTCAATCGCCATCAGGCACGCACCTCTGTTGCGTTGTGACTCGTCGTTATCGTGCGCTTCGATACGTGAGTTGCCTCGTCGATTACCAGTATCATTTCGTTAGTTGGTTCGTTTGCGAACCTATTTATGTTCTCGGCGACAATAATACCATCAGATAACACCGATGTCACCCACGGCCACAAGTCAGGAGCAGTCCGTCGAGGAGCAAAACGCCGCGGCCTGTCCGATCGTCGAGGCAGTCGAACAGATCGGCTCCCAGTGGCGATTGATCGTATTATACGACCTCGCTGAGGGCGAACAGCGGTTCAACGAACTCAAGCGATCGACTGGGGCGAGTTCCCGAACCCTCTCGCGTGTGCTCGACGACTTAGAGGACGCCGGCCTCGTCGACCGACGCGTCGAAGATCGCCCGATTGCGACCTACTACTCACTGACCGAGAAGGGACAGGCGCTCTGTCCGATATTTACGGACCTAGAGGGGTGGGCCGACGAGTGGGTGGACGGAATCGACGCGTAAAGGGACTGTGTCGCCGTAATTGCAGAGTATTCTCCATACCACACCTGCACAGAAGCGAGGAACCCTCCGCGAGGCTAAGTATTTTGAGACAGGGACAGGAAGTATCGAGTATGCGGGTCTTGGTGGGGGTTGGCGGTACAGAGCGCTCGTTCGCGGCCCTTGAGGGAACGGTCGAGCGTGCCAGGCAGGCGGACGACGCGGTGACTGTGGCGATATTCGACGATCCGTCGGCGACGTTGACGCGGGGGCAAGTACGCGATCGAGTCGGGACGCTTCTGGAGGATTGGGACCGACAGGTCGAGATACGGGATGTCGACGGCGACCCAGGGTCACAATTGGTGGAAGTCGCCGAAAGTGGCGAGTTCGACCAGTTGGTGCTGGGGAATGGCAACCGGACGCCGATGGGGAAGATTCAATTGGATAGCATCGCCCAATTCGTCCTGTTTAACTCTCAGGTCACCGTCAAACTCGTTCGATGACTGATCGTTCACCCTGGACACCGCCGCCACGGTCGTTCGCCGACACTACCGGCCGGTCGATCCGTATCGAACGGGGGATCGACGACCGGGCGGCACTGATTGGGATGTACGAGTCCTACGCCCCACACCATCGAGCCCAGGGACTACCGCCAGTGGGTCGTGAACGGATCGAAGACTGGCTCGATACCGTCGCGGGAGGACTCAACGTCGTCGCCTGGCACGGCGACCGCGCGGTGGGACACTCGGCCTTGCTCGGCAACGATGACGATCACGAGTTGATGATCTTCATCCATCAAAACTATCGACTTTCGGGGATCGGCTCGCGACTTATCAGATCACTCTTGGCCGACGGCTACGCGGAAGGCGTCGAAACGGTGTGGCTGTGTGTCCGGCCGAGCAATACGATTGCCGTCTCGCTGTACGAATCGGTCGGCTTCGAGCGGTCGAACGAAACCGGGAGCGACCTCGAAATGACGCTCTCACTGCAGGAGTGACAGCTGTCACGACCAGTGACGATCACCGGAAATCCGACCGTCCGTGAACACCGACTACCGCGCCGGAATGGTCCTGCATGGCGTCGGCCGTCTCGTCAGGGACACCCGTCAGTCGAACAGCGACGTCCCGAAGCGACCCTCCATCGGTGAATAACTCCGCAGCCGCAGCGATCGAGGCGTCGGCGTTCACGTGGACGCCGTAACACGCTGCATACAGCTCCAGCCACTCTACTAACGCACGGTCGAGTGCACGAGAGACGTCTGCCGCCAGCGGCATTTCGCCCGCTCCCATCGAAGCCTCCTGATACAGCGCCACGGCCGGTCCCACGCCGTCCCGGAGATATTCGCGAGCTCGTTCCCGGTCGGGTGGCTCGTCAGGGGGCAGAAAGCTCCCCCTCGCTCGTCGAGCTCGTTCGGCGAGTGCCTGCACGCGGACGCGATAGGCGTACGACATCGACTCACCGGTCTCCGAACCCAGTTTCTGAGTGTCCCCATCGGCTGGATACTGTCTTCCCGGAGTCGCTGCTGGCAGTGAGTGTCGGTCGTCCCAGCGCGGCCGGGCGGACGGCTCTCCAGACGGATGGGGTCGCAGTCGGCAGCCACACATTCCCAGGCGTCATAGCTGTCTATCGCTATACACGATTCCCTCATATTATTCCGTGACGAATACCCGCCGGGATTTCCGGAATCGGAACTGCGACCTGGGGTTACTCAGTGCGACGGGTAGGGTCAACATCGATCGCGTCGACCGGACAGACGTCGACACAGAGCATGCAGTCGATGCACTGGGACTCACGCGCCGGGTCCGCTTTACGGTCGCTGACGGAGTGGCCCGGCGTCTCGACCCAGTCAAAGACGTCGACGGGACAGTCTTCTAAACACGCGCCATCGGCCAGACAGACGTCGAAGTCGACGGCGACGTGGGTCCCGTGAATCCCCAGTGGCTCCGGTTCCTCGACGGGGCCCCACACGTCGTGGCCCTCGTGGTCGTCGACAACCTCACGAGTTGACTCGAAATCGGAATCGATAGGCACTGTACTCCAGGCTCGAACGTGTAGCGGTATAAAGCTACGTCAGCGGGCGGTGATCCCCGGTATCGACCCCCCTGGCAGCAACGATAACTCGACAGTCGTCCAACAGAGGGATAAGGGTCCTCGGCGAAAAACGAGTATGGCAGCTGACGATCTCGAAACGACGACCGTGACGGTATCGACAGACGACGCAAGTGACGACATGGAAGTCCCGCTCGCGCTGATCGAACTGTTGACCGAGGGCGACGAGGATGTCCCGACCGTCGTCGCGGACATCGCGATGTTCGGCCTCGCTCAGCGGGTGCATACAGCCGTCCACCACAGCCAGGGCGATCCGAGCGCAGATATCGAGGCAGACATCGAAGACATCGAGGCCGCGACCGACGAGCGCTTCAAGGAGCGCTTTGGCACGAGTTTCGATGAACTGATCGACCACAGTCACTGACCGGGCCGCCGTACTCGAGTCATCACCGCGATCACGAGTAGCGCCGCCAGTCCCATCGCCACATCGAAGCCGGGGCCGCTCGTTGTCGTCGTGGCCGTGTTCGATGGTGTCGTTCGCGTGCCGACGGTGTCCATCGGACCCAGCGACCGATCTATTGCTGTCAGTCCTGCCGGCCCTGGTGCGTTGACGATTGTCACGTTCGATCCCGCAGCGACCACGGCGAACGCGTCGGCATACGGGCCTCTCGGGATGACGTAGCTATCTTCACCGACTTGCGTGGCGTCGTAACTCTCGAGCACACGGCGGTAAGCGGTCGCGAACTCGCGAGCGTCGGCCCGCGTGTCCCACGTGGTCTCCCAGACGTAGCCGGTGTGGCTGCCGTTCGTGTACCCACGGAGCGTGTCGTTGCCCCAGCCGTCGGCCGGGACACTCGCGTAGCCGCCCGCGACCGATCCGTTCGAAACCGGCATCGCCACGTTTCGCGTCCGGTTTTGCTGTTCGAAGAGAAGGCGGATTCCGACCTCACCGATCCGCTGGTTCGTCCCCGTCGCCTGCCAGGCCGGGCCTGATCGATCCTCCTGCTCGATTGGCACGGCGGACTCGACGTTCCGCTCGGGGTGGATCACTGGCTCCATCGTCCGCGGCAGGGACTGGTGGGTACCAGTAACGGCGTCCCACCCACCGCGATCGCGAAGTGTCTGCACGTACGTCGCGCCCTCCTGGTAGGGCACGCCCATCAGCCGTGCGATCGCAGGTGTGACGTCCCCGGATGGCGGTGCCAAGCCGCCGGTGAGACAGTCCCACTCGCCGCCCGCACACTGGCGCCGATAGAGGCCGTCGACGAGTGAGGCCTCACCCTCGATGAGTCCGTCCTTGGCGAGTTCCCCGTCTAACGTCTGCCGCTGGTAGCGCGGAGCCGAGAGATCGAAGTGCTGGTCCTGGAGGACGTGAACGAGTTCGTGGGCAAGCACGTACTCCGAGACCTTCGGCCGGTCCGGGTCGGGCGTGAGGAGCACGATGTGATCGACACCCTCCTCGGCCGCCATTCCGCCGACGCTGGCCAAGATCGTCTCATGGACGGCCGTCCGAGCGTCCTCGTCTTCGCCAACGATGAACAGCGCTTCCCAGGTTGCGTTGTCGCCCCGAAGCTGGGTCACGTTGCGATCGACGTAGTGTTCGACTCCATCCCGCGTGACGAACTCGATAGACGTGTTTGCGGTGAACTCCAGGCCGCGGAGGTACTCGACGCGGGCCATTGTCCGGGCGAGAACGCGCTCGCGTTCGGCCGGCGTGAGCCCATCGGACTGGTCGACGTCGATCGATTCGTTGTACCAGTAGCCGTGCTCCCAGCCGATCACGTCTGTCTCGGGATCGGGCGGTGCGGTGTCGTTGTTCGGGCCGTCCTCAGCCGCGACGGGACCGGCCACGACCGCGCCAGCGCCGACGACAAGAAGCCCACCCACCACGAGCACGACGGCAGCGGAGACCAAGCGCGTCATTATCGGGTTGCTGTCGGCAAGCGCCTAAAGCCGTTCCGCCTGAGACCGATCCGGAAGCCCTCTGATCGCGATCACGCGACGGTCCACTGGAGCAAGACGCCGTCGTCGAGCCGCTCGACTGACTGGAGTTCGAGGTCGGGGAAATCTGCGATGAACCCGTCGCCGTCAGCCAGCGTTGGGGCGTCCCGACCGCCGATAATCTTCGGGCCGACAAACACGGACAGTTCATCGACGAGGCCAGCCTCGAACAGCGAGAAGATGAGTTCGCCACCCCCTTCGACCATGAGTTGGTCGATCCCGTGGGATTCTAACTCGGCCAGCGCCGCGTCGAGCGCAACGCGCTCTTCGCCGGCCACGATCACCGTCGCGCCGGCCGCGTCGAAGCGGTCGATTGACTCCGGGGATACGGCCTCGGTGACGAGCACGAACGTCTCGGCATCATCGTCGAGAATCGTTGCGTCGGTCGGGGTCCGACCACGAGAGTCGGCCACCACCCGCGCAGGCTGGAGAGGGGCACCGCGCTCGCGACGCGCCGCGACGCGGGTCTCGTCGTCAACAGTCACGGATGGATCGTCGGCGAGGACGGTCCCGACCCCGACCATGACGGCGTCGCTGTCGGCCCGCAACTGATCGACGCGATCGAAGTCCGCCGGGCCGCTGATGGCGATCTGTTCGCGCTCGCGGGTCGAGAGCTTGCCGTCCGCACTCGTTGCCGCATTGACGACGACGTGCATCGTCCGTGTTTCTCCCGCCCTCCGAAAACGACTTTCGGCTCCCTCGGAGGAGGTTACGGACAAGCAGGCCGAGGGCGGTCTTTTTATTCGCGCCGGTCGAACCGACGCGCATGGATGTCGAAGACAAAGCCGAGGAGCTCGCCTCCGACCTCGGTGTCACAAAAGAGGAGGTCAAAGACGACCTGGAGAACCTCGTCTCCTACAGCGTTCCCTTAGAGGAGGCGGTCCAGAGTGTGCGACGCAAGTACGGCGAGGGCGGAAGCGACGGATCGGAGTCCATCCCGGAGAAGGACATCGCCGAAATCACGACTGACGACGACGGCGTGAGCGTGACCGGCGTCGTGCTGACGGCCGGCACGCGCTCGATCCGGTATCAGGGCTCCAACCACGTCATCCACGAAGGTGAATTCGCCGACGAAACGGGCAAAATCTCCTACACGGCCTGGGAGGACTTCGGGATCGAACCCGGCGACATCGTCACGATCGAAAACGCCGGCATCCGCGAGTGGGAGGGCCAACCGGAACTCAATCTCGGTGAGCGGACGACGATCGCGCTCAGCGACGACGCGCTCGACGTGCCCTACGAGATCGGTGGCGATCACGCACTCGCCGACCTCGCACCCGGCGATCGTGGCGTCAACGTCGAGGTTGTAGTGCTGGAGGTCGAATCCAAACGCATCGACGGCCGCGACGGGGAGACGGAGATCCTCAGCGGCGTGTTCGGCGATGAGTCTGGTCGGCTCCCCTTCACCGACTGGGACCCCCACGAATCGATCGAAACCGACGCCACAGTCCGGATCGAGGATGCCTTCGTCCGAGAGTTCCGCGGTGCCCCATCAGTGAACGTCTCGGAGTTCTCGACGGTCGCGCCACTCTCCCGGCCGGTCGACGTCACCGACGAGGCCCCGCGGTTGTCGATCCGCGAGGCCGTCGACAGCGGTGGCCAGTTCGATGTCGCAGTCGTCGGCACCGCCATCGCAGTCCGTGATGGCTCGGGACTGATCGAGCGCTGTCCGGAGTGTGGCCGCGTCGTCCAGAACGGCCAGTGCCGGAGTCACGGCGCAGTCGAGGGCGAAGACGATCTACGCACAAAAGCGATCGTCGACGACGGCACGGGGACCGTCACGGCGGTCCTGGACGAAGAGCTGACTGCCGAGGTCTACGGCGGTGACCTGGCAGACGCCCGAGAACACGCTCGGGATGCCATGGACAAGGAAGTCGTCACGGACGCGATCCGGGACGCGATCGTCGGCCAGGAGTTTCACGTTCGCGGCTCGCTGAGTGTCGACGACTATGGCGCGACGCTAAACGCGGCCACGTTCGAGCCCAGCGCGGACGATCCCGCCGATCGTGCCCGCGAACTGCTCGCGGAGGTGGGCCGATGAGTGCCGACGAGGACGGCGACGACGGGAGTCCGGGACGGCGAGAGGTCGCCTACCGGGTCTTTGCCGCCGAGTTCGACGACGCCGACTACGAGTACTCCGAGAGCGACGAGGAGCGCGCGCCGAACTACGTGATCACGCCGACCGGCGGGCGCGTCAATCGGTTGTTCGCCGTTGGCGTCCTGACGGAAGTCCAGCCGGCCGGCGAAGACATCCTCCGGGCGCGGATCGCCGGCCAGACGGGCACGTTCGTCGTCTATGCCGGCCAGTATCAGCCCGACGCCCAGGCGTTCCTGGAACGCGCCGAGCCGCCGGCGTACGTCGCCGTCACCGGGAAAGCCCGGACGTTCCAGCCAGAGGACAGCGATGTTGTCTACACCTCGATCCGACCCGAGAGTCTCAACGAAGTCGACGAGGGGACCCGCGACCGCTGGATCGTCCAGACTGCCCGCCAGACCCTCGAACGCGTCGGGATGATGGCGACGGCGATGCAACTGGACGCCGAAGGGGACGCACTCGCCGCGGCATTGGGCGAGCGTGGCGTCCCGGACGGACTGGCCGCAGGGATTCCTCTCGCGCTTGAACACTACGAGACGATGCCGGGCTACCTCGCTGCCGTCCGGGAACTGGCACTCTCGGCCGCCGAACTCGTCGCAGGCGAGCGCGAGGAGGTCACGGACCTGGCGATCGCCCCCGACGACGGTGGCGAGGCCGACCTCGACGCACTGGCTGAGACGGCACCCCTCGAAGACGCTGTGTCGAATGGAACGGCCGCGAGTGGCGAGGCCACAGAGTCGGCCGAGGAGACAGCCGAGACAACGGCCGCCGAGACGACGCCCGAAGCGGGCGCATCAGCGACCAACGGCGACAGTGAGCCAGTCAACGAAACCACGAGCGAACCATCTGTAGAGACGAGCGACGCGTCCACAGAAACAGGCGAAGCATCCGACTCGCCCGCAACGCCGGACGAGACAGTCGAGTCGGCCGCCCAACCGGACGAGAAAGTCGAATCGTCCACCGAACCGGACGAGACAGTCGAGTCGGCCGCCCAACCGGACGAATCGACCGAGACGACCGCCGCAGTCGACGAGTCGGTAGCGGCCACAACGGACGACGAACCGTCGACATCGACGGACGACGAGTCGGGGGATCTCGGTGACTTCGACGGCGAGTTCGAGATCGACGACGAGGAACGCGAGGAGATCAAATCCGAGTTCGGGACGGAGTTTACCTCGGGGACGGAAGTTGAGGATCCCGGCGAGGCCGACATCGAAACGCCGGATCCGGAGGAGGTGGCCGAACAGGACACAGCCAAGACGGGAGACGGTGCCGAAGGGACAACACCGGCAGCAAGCGAGACTGCCACGGCCGATGAACCCGCCGACGTCACCGCTGAAGCGGCCGTCGAGGAGACAGAATCTGACGCCGACGAAAGCGCCGACAGTGACGCGGCCGACGTTGACCTCGAAGATGCGGTCATGGATGCGATGGCGGAGCTTGATGACGGCGACGGAGCCGATCGAGAGGCCGTGATCGAGGCCGTCGTCGACGCCCAGGGCGTCACCGAGTCGGCCGTCGAGGATGCCATCCAGGACGCGCTGATGAACGGTCAGTGTTACGAGCCCGGTGAGGGCACGCTGAAGCCCATCTGATGGTCGTCGAGCCGGTCCCCGACGCGCCCGCCGCAGTGGTCGATTTGCCCGACGAGCGCGCATTGGTTCTCGCAGATGTCCACGCCGGCATCGAGGCCGGCCTCCGCCGGGAGGGAGTCGAAGTCCCGTCCCAGGCGGACGATAGACGAGCAGCCATCGAAGCACTGCTGGATCGAACGACGCCGGATCGGGTTGTGATTGTGGGCGATCTCGGACACACCATCGGGAGCCCCGAGCGGGCGGAACGGGCTGAGATACTGGATATCGTCGAGACAGTTACCGATCGGGTCCCACTGACGCTCCTAAAGGGCAACCACGACGGCGAGATCGAATCGGTGTTCGGTGATCGCGAGGCCGTGACGATCACCGGCGGGGACGGCATTCGGCTGGGCGACGTGGGCTTCGCGCACGGACACACCTGGCCGGCACCGGACGTGCTGAGGGCCGAAACGATCTGTATCGGCCACGAGCATCCGGTCGTCCGACTGGAAGACGACGTTGGCGGGGCACGTAAGGAGCGGGTGTGGCTCCGTGGCAGGCTCGATCCGACTCCGTTTGAGGACCACTTCGGCGATGAGTGCCCGCCGATCGACGGCGAACTCGTCGTCTGCCCGGCGTTCAACGATCTCTCGGGTGGCACGTGGATCAACGTCGCCGGGCAGTCCTTTCTCTCGCCGTTCCTGCCGGGAGGGCTGGTCAGCGGTGACGCGTATCTCCTCAACGGGACGCGGCTGGGCCCGTACGAACGCGTTTAATCAGACGACGAGCACGACCGCGCCGCTCACGACGACCACCCCGAGGACAGTTGTGACGAGGACGCCGAGGCGGTAGGTGCCAAGCACCCAGACCAGCGCGACCTTGACGGCAGTGTTCGCGATGGCGGCGATGACGATGGCCGTCGTCGCTGCTGCCGCCGTGATCGCGTCCTGAGCGGCGAGTTGACTCGCCGTGATCGTCATCGCATCGACGTCGGCCAGCCCGGAGAAAAAGGCAGTAGCGTACAATCCGGAGGTACCGAACCACTCGCTTGCTGACTCCGAGACAAGCAACACAACCGCGAAGATCGCCCCAAAGAGTAGCGCCGGTCGGAGACGAAACGGGTTCTTGAGTCGCTCCGGCTCCACCGTCTCGCTCGCTCTCGTCTGCCAGTAGAGTCCACCAGCCGCAATCGCGCCGACGACGGTCATCCCACCGAGGGGCAACGCCACGCGCGAAACGAGGCCGGGATTGACGACGGCGACCTCGACGAGCGCGCGGGGAAACATGACGATCGACGCCGTGACGACCGCAAACGCACAGACGCGAGTGATCGTCTGGTTCTGGACCGCCTTCTCGGCCATCGAGACGGTCGTCGCGGTCGAGGAAACGAAGCCGCCGACGATCCCCGTGATCGCGATGCCCCGTTCCAGCCCCAGGATCCGACCCAGGACGTACGCCACAAAGCCCAGGCCCGTGACAAAGACGACCATCAGCCAGACGAATCGTGGGTTAAGGCCGTACAGCGCGTCGATCGACCGATCCGGGAGCGCCGGAAGGACGACGAGCACGACTAGGATGAACTTCGCCGACGCGCGGCGTTCGCTCGCCTCGATCCGGTCTGCGAACTCGTGGATCGGATCTTTGACCGACAGCAGGACCGTCACGGCCCCGCCGACGACGATCGCCACGACCCCACCCCGGGCGGAGTGGGTCGTCATCGCACCGAGCAGGACCGTCACCAGCGCGGCCACCAGCGTCGTCAGCCCGATGTCACCCTCGATGAGGACTTTCCCGACGTACGCGATCGTCAGCGGGAGCGCGAGAATGACGATCGCGACCGGGAGCACAGTCGGGAAGAACGCCTCGATGAGCGCGCCATAGAGCGCGATCAGCGGAAAGGTTCGACTCCCGGCAAACGTGCCGCCCGACTCGCTCTGCTCGCGCTCCAGTCCGATGAGTGCGCCGAGTCCGAGCGCGAGGGCGAGGCGGACGAGCACGTCGCCCAGTGGGGCAGTCGCCGGATCGACCATCGTCTACTTGTTCTGCTCGAATGATTGTTAACTTGGCCCCCGGGTTGACACCCACTCGAATCGAGATTTATAGTCCCCGGGGTTCGAGTCAACGTATGGCAGTACTGGTACCATACGACAGTTCGGAGCCGGCCAGGGACGCTCTCGAGGAGGCCGTGGGCGAGTATGGCGACGACCGTATCGTCCTTCTGCGCGTGATAGAAGTCGCCGATGACACCTTCCAGGCGGGATTCGGTCTCATCCGGGACAGTCTCGATGACGACCCCGAGCAACTGGCCGAAGATGTCGCTGACGAGGTGTTGGAAATCCTCGAAGCGACGGACGGCGACTACGACGTCGAGACGACGGTCGGAAAGCCCGAAAGAGAGATCGTCCGCTACGCCGAGGACCACGACGTCGATCGGATCGTGATGGGGAGTCACGGCCGGGACGGCGTCTCGCGAATCCTGCTCGGGAGCGTCGCCGAGAAAATCGTCCGTCGGTCGCCGGTGTCGGTCACTGTCGTCCGGTGAGGGGTCCGTCGGGCCCTCTCAAACGCGTTCCCGGGGCATGAGATCCGAAACGTCCTGTTCGGCCAGCCACTCGGCAAGCGCGACGAGTTCGTCACTGGCGGCGTCGAACAGTTCCGCACCGATCTCGGCGCTGGCGTCCGTCTGGTCGCCGAAGACACCGTTTTCGCTGTTGTCGATCGAGTCGTAGAACGTCCGAGCCCCGTGGACCCGGCCGATGGCCTCGCTGACCTCGACGAGGCCGCCGTCGCGTGCGTCCTCCAGGCGATCCTCGTGGACGAGTTCGGGATAGAGATGCTGGATGAGTGCGGTCTCCTTCGGGCCACCGTGGGGGCCGTTGTGTTCGAAGGCCTGGTCGATCTGCTCGGGAATACTCTCGTCCCACATCCACTCCACTGCGAAGACGACGCCCTCGTTGCGAAGCTTGCGACCAACCTCTCGGAGGTGCCTGACGTTGCCGCCGTGGGCGTTGACATAGATGACGCGGTCGATACCGTGCTCGGTCAGGCTCCGCGTGATGCTCTCGACGTAGTCACGGAACGCCGACGGGTCGGCCGAGGCCGTCCCGGGGAACTGCCGGTGATGGGTCGAGACGCCGATCTTGATCGTGGGTGTACAGAGATACCCGGTCCGATCGGCGGCTTCGCGGGCGAAGGCTTCGGCGATGAGATGATCCGTGCCCTCGGGGAGATGCGGGCCGTGTTGTTCCGTCGAACCCAGCGGCACCAGTGCGATCGATTCCGACGCAAAATAGGATTCCAGGTCGGGCCAGGCTTCCTCGGCGAGGTACATGGGTGCCGTTCAGAGTCCCGTCGGCAAGAACGTGTCCCAGAAGGGGCGACTGTGGGGCGCGAGAACACACCCTCCAATGCGTTTAATCGGTTCAGAACCGTACCAACGGTAGCATGAGCGGGGCAACAGGCGACGGTGCCGCCGCGTTCACTCACCTCGGCGAGGCTGTCCGCCGCGCGCTCTCGGAACGCGGATTCGCCACCCCGACCGAGCCACAGCGCCGGGCGATCCCGCCGCTTTCGGCCGGCAAAGACGCGCTGGTGATCGCCCCGACCGGGAGCGGCAAGACCGAGACCGCGATGTTACCCGTCTTCGATGCACTCGCGGACGACCCACCGGACGGGATCGGCGCGCTGTACGTGACCCCGCTGCGGGCCTTGAATCGGGACATGCGCGACCGTCTGGAGTGGTGGGGCGAGACGCTTGATCTGGAAGTCGACGTTCGCCACGGCGACACCTCCGACTATCGCCGCTCCCAACAGGCCGACGATCCGCCTGACGTGCTCGTGACGACCCCCGAGACGCTCCAGGCCATCCTCACGGGCGAGAAACTCCGGCTCGCGCTGGAATCGATCGAGCACGTCGTCATCGACGAGGTCCACGAACTCGCGGCCGCAAAACGCGGGGCGCAGTTGGCCATCGGCCTCGAACGCCTCCGGGAACTGGCTGGCCCGTTCCAGCGGATCGGCCTCTCGGCGACCGTCGGCGACCCCGAGGAAGTCGGCCGGTTTCTCACCGGTGATCGCGGTTGCGAAATCGTCGAGATCGACGCCGGCAGCGCCCTCGAAATAGACGTCGTCCAGCCGACAGTCGAGGACGGCGACGATGAGATCGCCGGTCAGCTTGTCACCGATCCCGACGTCGCGAGTCACGTCAGGACGATCGACGAGCTGATCGCAACCCACGACTCGACGCTGGTGTTCGTCAACACGCGCCAGACAGCAGAAGCACTGGGATCGCGACTCAAGGAGTATGGCACCGACCTGGGCATCCACCACGGCTCGCTGGCGACCGACGCTCGTGTCGAAGTCGAAGACCAGTTCAAGGCCGGCGAGTTGGATGCGCTGCTGTGTACCTCTTCGATGGAACTGGGCATCGACGTGGGCCGGGTCGATCACGTCATCCAGTACAACAGCCCCCGGCAGGTCTCCCGCCTCCTCCAGCGGGTCGGGCGTGCCGGCCACCGCCGGGATCGAACCTCGAAGGGGACGGTCGTCACGACGGGCCCGGACGAGACGTTCGAGGCGCTGGCGATCGCCAGACAGGCCCAGGCCGGCGAGGTCGAACCGGCCGAGATCCACCACGGGAGTCGCGATACGGTGGCCAACCAGATCGCCGGAATTGTCATGGATCTCGGGGAGGTCACGGCCAGACGCACCTACGAGATCGTCACGCGAGCCTACCCGTTCGCCGATATTTCCGAGTCTGTGTTCCGTGAGATCGTCCGCGAACTCGCCGAGAATCGCGTCGTCTGGCTCGAGGAGGACGACGACGAACTCTCGAAACGACGGGGGACATGGCAGTACTTCTATCACAACCTCTCGATGATCCCCGACGAGGCGACCTACGACGTCGAAGACGGGGCCAGCGGCACGCAGGTCGGGACCCTCGACGAGCGCTTCGTTGTCAACTTCGCCGCGCCGGGAGAGGTATTCGTCCAGCGCGGGGAGATGTGGCGCATCACCGAGATCGACGAGGAAGAAGAAGTCGTCAACGTCACGCCCATCGAGGACCCCGCCGGCGAGGTGCCGTCCTGGACCGGCCAGGAGATCCCCGTGCCCTACGACGTCGCCCAGGAGGTCGCCGAGATCCGGACGGTGGCGGCCGAACAACTCCGGGCCGGCGGGGATCGGGGGTCGGTGGCGCGCCACCTTGCAGGGAGATACGACGCCGAGAGGGGGACGCTCGAAGCCGCCCTCCAGCAGGTCGACGACCACGAGGGACCGATCCCGGGCCCCGAGCAAATCGTCGTCGAGTTCGAGGGTCGGGACGTCGTGGTCAACGCTGCCTTCGGCCACAAGGTCAACGAGACACTGGGGCGATTGCTGTCGGCACTGCTGGGCCAGCGAACGGGGTCGTCGGTCGGCCTCGACGTCGATCCCTATCGGATCGGCCTGGAGGTGCCCCGGACGGTTACCGCCGGGGACGCAGTCGAGGTACTGGAGACGACTGATCCCGCACACGTCGAGGGATTGATCGAACTCAGCCTGAAAAACGCCGACGCACTGAAGTTCCGGCTCGCACAGGTCGCGGCGAAGTTCGGGTCGCTCAAGCGCTGGCGTGGGCGAGGCAGCCGGCGGTTCGGCCGCGACCGCCTGCTCGAAGCCTTGGAAGACACGCCGATGTACGACGAGGCCCTCCGGGAGTTGATCCACGAGAAACTCGCGATCAAACGGACGAGCGACATCCTCGCCGCGATCCAGGCCGGCGAGATCGACGTCGAGACCGTCGGCGGCCGGACGGCGATCGGCCTGGGCGGTCGCTCGGGTGGCACTGAACTGCTCTCACCCGAGAACGCCGATGCCAGCGTAATTCAGACGCTCAAAGACCGCATTCAGGACGACCGCGTGATCCTCTTCTGTGTCCACTGTGACTCGTACAAGCGGACCAAACCCGTCAAGCGCGTCCGCGACCAGCCTCGCTGTCCGGAGTGTGATTCGACGCGGATCGCCGCGTTGAATCCCTGGGACGAGGAGACCGTCGCCGCGGTGCGGGCACCGGAGAAGGACGACGAGCAAGAGCGACGGACCCATCGCGCCCATCAGGCGGCCGATCTGGTCCAGAGCCACGGCAAGCAGGCGGTGATCGCCCTGGCAGGTCGCGGCGTCGGACCGACTAACGCCGCCCGGATTATCAACAAACTCCGGGAGAACGAAGATGAGTTCTACCGCGACATCCTCGAACGCGAACGAGAGTACGCCCGGACGCGGTCGTTCTGGGAGTAGCGGCGAGTCGAGACGGGTGTGCCAAAGCGGTTCGACTCGCGGGGCAATGCTCTTACCGAAGATAGCGAAACAGCCATTTCTGAAATCTGTTAGGACGTGGCGTGCAAGATAGAGCGCATATCTTGCACGACTATCTGCTCACATAGCGGGCGAAGAGAATCGTTCGATAAAGAGTGTGAATGAATTGAACGACGTTTACGAATCCGCTCACAGTCCCGTCGTGCCACCGTCGAAGCGTTTCCTTTTCAAAATGCCGCGCCGGGTGGGGTACCGATGTGTAGAATGGACGCTATTTGGGAAACGACCACGAGGCGGTGATGTTGCCAGTTAGGCTGGTGCGGAACGTATACTCGCTCGCTGAACTGGGCACCTCGAACAGGATCTTTCCCTGCCGAACGATGCCGGGAGCAATCTCACCTCCTTGATACCGCTCATTCTCTGCCCTGTAGATACCCGCATCCACCTGTGAGTTTCCGGCAATCAAACTCATCGAATACGTGCCCGGAATCCTCACCGGGTTCTCGCCCACGTTTTCTGCGTAGACCTCGCAGATGACGAATTTATTCCCGTCGCTAGGGGTATGCTCCTGTTCGAAGTCTCCCGTCGTGTACGTGTACCCGTTGTTTGTCGTCCAGTCTTGGAGTGATAGCCTATAGAGCGAGTTTCCAGCCCCAAACTGTATCCCTGACTCAAGACCCAAGTCCGAGTAATCGAAGGTCTCGTGTTCGATTTCGCCGAGATTGATATTCCAAATCGCGGTCGGATCGTCGCCGTACGCGGACGTTGACTGGAGGACGAACTGTCCTTCCATTTGCTTCGGCGGGACCGAGAACAGCGCGACACCCGTTCGCGACGAGCCGGGTTGAACCTCCTGAAACCCGTTATACGACTGCTGATTCAAGCCCGATGAATACGTAATGTCGTACTGGTTCCCGTTAAGAAGGAACGCCGCAGTCGTTGGAACGTATACTGCCTCTCCACCTGTGTTTTCGACGTTGACGGTCACGAGGAGGTACGTGTGACCGGAGGTCTGGGGGACGGTCGAAGACAAGCGTCCCGACGTAGCCCAGACCAGCGCATCCTGCATCCGCGCGGATGTCGGGGTAATTCGAAGGCGGCCTGATTCTCCCGACGTAAACACCGCCGTGTTCCCGAGCCCGCCAAAATTGCGGGTCGCATCGTTCGGGGTAGATGTAGGATTTGATTGCTGGTTAGGTTCGGGGTCAGGTTCGGGGGTAGAAACCGACTTCGAACAGCCCGCTAGCCCCACCGCAACCATTGTCCCCGTTGCAACGAGGGCCTTCCGCCGAGTGATTCTCCTCGTCATGGGACATCCGATTCTAGCTTGTACGGGCTCCCACACTCCTCGCAGTTCGTCGGGTGGTGTTTCGATTTCAGCAGGTTCCCACACTGGGTGCATTCCCATAGCTTCCCCTCAGGCATAGGTTAGAGACTGGTACGTAGACACTTAACAAATTGGAACATGGTGGTGTACCCACGTTCTCCGCCACAGTATCGCCGTGCAGAGTCTCAAGAACGGGATGGACACTCGGATCATACAGAAATTCATGGGTCATTTTCTCTACCAAATTCTGGCTACAATCCAGGGTGTCATAGAACGATCCACAAGGGCTTCGTTTCAACGTAGAACTGGGCGAATACGCTGGTAAGTGTACGCTCTATATATTGCACGCCAGCTAGTAGCGATATCAGCAGACTGTCCATTGTTTCACCAGGTTAGGCAAGAGCCGGGACAGCTATCGGTCACCACGGAGTGTTTGTGCGTCCTCCTCGCGCCAGGCGGCGCGCTTTCGGACGGCGACCCGGGAGACCACCAACCCAAACACCAGAATCAGCAGGCCAAAGACCAGAAACGAGCCGATGACAGCCTGGGAATCGCCGATCGTCGGATTCGCCACGGCAGCGTCGCCGGCGAGCCCCCGCCCGAGTGCGACCAAAAGCGGCGTAATCGCGACCACTCCGCCCAGGACAGTAAGGCCACGACCCACGATCAACGACGGCACCTGTGTTCTTGCCAAGAATCCGGCGGGAGCCATCCACGCACTCATGCCGACCAGTACCAGCGCGAGTGGATTCGGCGGGAGCACGCTCGAAAGCACGAACCCTGACAGCGGCGCGAAGGGAATCGAGATCGCCAGGGCTGTCGCGAGACGGAGTGGGTACGGGAGCGTCCGGCGACGACCCATACGGCTCGAATCGGCAGTAGAGAGAGTGCTATCGACGATTTCGTTCATCGCGGCCGACGACAGGTCGCCGTCGTCAGTGCGGATTTCGAGGCCACAGTCCGGACAAATCCGGGCCCCCTCCAAAACAGCCTCGCAGGACGGACACCGATCCGCCGCTGAGTCGCTCATTGGCCGGAGTTGGACGGCCGGGTATTTGACGTTTGGCCGCACCGCCGTGTCGCGCTACCACCGGGCAGCCAGCAATCGACAGTGTGTTATTTGTACGCAACACCCGTGGCCCTACCTATGGACAATAGGGTCCTCACCGTCGTGCTCGCGAACGCACGCTCGCCGGTCGCCAGCCGGGAAACCGACACAGCAGAACTGGGATTTGGTCGCTTTCCCGGGGGTGTCTACGAGAGATGAGTCTACGTGTCGGTTTCCTCGGCTATCGGTTCATGGGTCGAGCGCACGCGAACGCCTTGGCTCGCCTGCCGATGTTCTTCCCGGACGCGCCGGCTGTCGAGCGCGCCGTGCTGATCGGTCGGGACGAGGAGGCACTGACGGAAGCGGTCGACCGGCTGGGGTTCGATCGGTACGTCACCGACTGGACGGCGGCGATCGACGACATCGACATATTGTATAATCTCGGACCGAACAACCTCCACGCCGAGCCCTCGATCGCCGCCCTGGAGGACGACGTGCATGTCTTCTGTGAGAAACCGCTCGCTCACACCCTTGAGGCTGCCGAGGAGATGGCGGCGGCCGCCCGAACGAGCGACGGGCGGACGGGGATCGCGTTCAACTACCGGTTCGTCCCGGCGATCCAGCTCGCCCGCGAGTTGATCGAGCGGGGCGAGCTGGGCGAGATCTACCACGTTCGCGCCCGATACCTCCAGGACTGGCTAGCCGATCCCGAGGCACCCTGGAGCTGGCGTAACGATGAGTCAGTCGCCGGCTCGGGTGCGCTCGGGGATCTCGGTGCCCACTCGATCGACCTCGCGCAGTTCCTGCTCGCCGATCGCGTCGAACGCGTTTCGGGCCACTTGCGGACGTTCGTCGACGAGCGTCCGGTCCCTGACGGGGCGGGCGGAATCGACGGTGACGGCGGCGGATCCGAGACGCGGCCGGTTACCGTCGACGACGCCTTCAGCACCCAGGCGACCTTCGAGGGCGGCGCGATGGGGACGTTCGAAGCCTCCCGAATGGCGACGGGCCACGACAACGGCAACGTGATCGAAGTCAACGGCTCGAAAGGGTCCCTCCGGTTCGACCTCGAACGGCTGAACGAACTGGACGTAAAGCGTCCGGACGGCCGCGGCTTCGAGACGGTCCTGGTGACCGAGGAGGACGACCCGTATGGCGACCGGTGGTGGCCGGCCGGTCACGTGCTGGGCTGGGAACACACGTTCGTCCACGAGAACGCTGCGTTCCTCGACGCCGTCGAGTCAGGGAACAAGTACGAACCGGATTTCGAGGATGGCTTGCAGGTCCAGCGAGTGCTCGACGCGATCGAGCGATCCGACGAGCGCGGCGAGCGAGTCGACGTCTGACTGGAGGGCAAACGACTTGTCGGCCCCCGCTGAGCATTGGGACATGGACCTGGAGGACTACTGGGGCGTCGGACCCAAGACCCGCGAGCTGCTGGCCGAGCAGCTGGGTGTCGAGAACGCCATCACGGCGATCGAGAGCGGTGACCTCCGGGCGTTGACCGAGGCCGGACTGAGCCGGGGCCGGGCGACGCGTATCCTCCGGCGGACCGACGGCGGCGCAATGGACGTGCTGGCGACCCGGGACACCCGCGAGGTGTACAAGTCGGTACTCGATCTCGTCGCCGAGTTCGCCGTCACGCAACACGCCGGAGACAGTATCCGCCTGCTGACCCCGCGATCGACGCGAGCGGACATGGAAGCACACCTCGAAGCCGTCATCGAGGCCAGAGACGCCTGGCAGGACCTCTCGGAAGCCGATCGAGAACGCATCACCGAGGCCTTCGAGGCCTACGATAGCGTCGAAGGCGGTGACCTGGCAGGCGTCCGGGCCGCACTGACTCTCAAGGAAGCCGGCGTGACTACCGGCCCGTTCGAGCCGCTCGGCGACCTCGACACCGAGCGCCTGGCCGTCGGGGCCGAGACACTGGAAGCACTGTCCGCGGGCGGCGTCGCCGAGGGGGCCGACGAGCGCTTAGACGACCTCCGGAGCCAGCGTGGTGCCGTCGAAGACATGGCTGCAAACCCCGAACGCGTCATCGAGGCCGTCCGCGAAACCGGTGTCGGCGGCGGCGACGCCTTCCGTGAGTCGTTCGTCCGCCACGTCGTCGAGGAGACCGGCGTCGACGTCGAGGCAGTCCGCGACGCGACGCCCCGGGAAGCCGCCGACGCCACTGACTTCGTCGCCGAGGCGCTGCGGACTCTCGCCGCCGACCGTCGGGAGGCCGTGACCGAACGGGAACGGACGGTCAGCGACCAGTTCGAGACGACGCTTTCGGCCGCCCGCGAGGCGATCGACCGGGCCGTCGAAACAGTCGACGAGATCGCAATCGCCGTCTCGCTGGCTCGCTTCGCCATCGCATTCGATCTCACGGCACCGACGTACGTCGAGGACCGGGACGTCATCGCCGTCGAGAACGCCCGCAATCTGTCGCTGCTGGGAGCCGAGGAAGCAGTCCAACCGATCACCTACGCCATCGGCGATCACACCCTCTCGGTCGATCGGGCCCGAAAGCCGCCGGATGGCGATCGCGTGGCCGTCCTGACTGGGGCAAACAGCGGTGGGAAGACGACGCTACTGGAGACGCTCTGTCAGGTCCAGTTGCTCGCCCAGATGGGCCTGCCCGTCCCGGCCGAGACAGCGGAGGTCGGGATCGTCGACGCGATCGTCTTCCACCGCCGGCACGCGAGTTTCAACGCCGGCGTGCTCGAATCGACGCTCCGATCGGTCGTGCCCCCGCTGACCGACGAGGGCCGGACGCTGATGCTCGTCGACGAGTTCGAAGCGATTACGGAACCGGGCAGTGCCGCCGACCTCCTGCACGGTCTGGTGACGTTGACCGTCGATCGGGCGGCCCTCGGCGTGTTCGTCACGCACCTGGCCGACGACCTTGAGCCGTTGCCGCCGACCGCCCGGACTGACGGCATCTTTGCCGAAGGACTGACGACCGACCTCGAACTGGAAGTTGACTATCAACCGCGCTTCGAGACGGTCGGCCGCTCGACGCCGGAGTTCATCGTCTCGCGGCTCGTCGCCGATGCCGACGATCGGACCGAACGCTCCGGGTTCCAAACACTCGCCGAGGCTGTCGGTGAGCAGGCCGTCCAGCGGACGCTGTCTGACGCCGAGTGGTCGGCCTAAAGACCCCGCGTGTTGGGGGTCGCCCGGTACAGGGCTTGGGGCCGTACTGATCGAGAGTGATGACTACGGGGGATGGCTCCGTGCGCCTCGACGTCGAGACCGGCCGACATCTAGTCGAACACGCTCGGGCGATCGTGACCGCGGCCGCGACCGACAAATCACCGCCGCCAGCCCCGGATATCGACGTTCTCGACGAGGAACGTGGGGTGTTCGTGACGCTGAACAAGGACGGTCAGCTTCGCGGCTGTATCGGCCGTCCACGTCCGGACCAGCCCCTGGCGGAGGGCTTGCGAGCGGCAGCCGTCGGTGCGGCGACCGAGGATCCACGTTTCCCGCCGCTTTCACCCGACGAACACGATCGGATCACCGTCTCGGTGAGCGTTCTGACCCCGCCGGAGACGGTTTCGGGAAACGAACCCGCCGCGATCGAAATCGGACGGGACGGACTGATCGTCTCGACGGGGCGACGGACCGGCCTCCTCCTGCCACAGGTCGCGGTCGATCAGGGGTGGTCGGCCGAACAGTTCCTCGCTCAGACGGCCCGGAAAGCCGGCCTTTCGAGGGACGACTGGCAGGAAGACGAAACGGCCATCAAGCGCTTTTCGGCGCAGGTCTTCACCGAGGAGTCACCGAACGGGCCCGTCTCCGTCGAAGAGTATACGCGCCCGGCAGGCCAGTCGCCCACCGATGAGCGGGCGACAGATTGAGGGGGCGACCCTGAATAGGTCGGCCTATGCCCGCCGATCTCACAGAAAAGACCGACCGCTACGAGCGATTGCTGGCGACGGCACTCGAAGAAGCGACAGTCCTCCCGCCAGAGACGACGCCACTCGGCGACGCAGCGACCGACTACCTGGAAATGGCCCGCTCGTATCTTGAAGACGGTCGCCACTTCCGGGCCGAAGACGACCCAGTCAACGCGTTGGCAGCGTTCTCCTACGGTCACGCATGGCTCGATGCGGGCGCCCGAATCGGCCTGTTCGATGTCCCCGAAGCGGGTCACCTTTTTACGGTATAACTCGACTGGAAGAACCCCCGCGTACCTGTAACCATGAGCCTAGTTGGCGTGTGGCGATAAGGGTTTGGGAAAGATTTATAAGTCTTTTGGACTTACTATAGGTTACGTAAGGCAATCGAGAGTACTAATATTTTCCTCTACGGTTGCCCGCGTCCCCCATCATGAGCGAAATCACGACACCCCTGTACACCCGAGACAAACAAAGCGAGCAATCGAACGAACAGCGCGAGCAAACTGACGAACAGACCCAGAGCGAGCAGGAGCACTGCCCGGAGTGTGGTGGCAGCCTCCGGTCGGACTCCGAACGCGGAGAGACGGTTTGCAGTGAGTGTGGACTGGTCGTCGAGGAAGACGAAATCGATCCAGGGCCTGAGTGGCGGGCCTTCGACTCCAAGGAGAAAGACGAAAAGAGCCGGGTCGGTGCGCCCACCACCAATATGATGCACGACAAGGGCCTCTCGACGAACATCGGCTGGCAGGACAAAGACGCCTACGGCAATTCGCTGTCCAGCCGCCAGCGCGAGAAAATGCAGCGCCTCCGGACCTGGAACGAGCGCTTCCGCACGCGAGATAGCAAAGAGCGAAATCTCAAGCAGGCCTTAGGCGAGATCGATCGTATGGCTTCGGCACTGGGTCTGCCCGAAAACGTCCGTGAGACCGCTTCGGTGATCTATCGCCGTGCACTCGACGAGGATCTCCTGCCCGGCCGTTCCATCGAAGGGGTCTCGACCGCCTCGCTGTACGCTGCCGCGCGTCAGGCGGGCGTCCCGCGGAGTCTCGACGAGTTCACGCGAGTTTCCCGCGTCGAGCGCATGGAGCTGACCCGGACCTACCGGTACGTCGTTCGTGAGTTGAATCTGGAGATCCAACCCGCAGATCCCGAGAGCTACGTCCCCCGCTTTACCTCAGATTTAGACCTCCCGGAGGAAGTCACCAATCGCGCGCGTGATCTGCTCTCTTCGGCGCGGGAAGCAGGGATCCTCAGCGGAAAGAGTCCCGTCGGACTGGCCGCAGCATCGATCTATGCGGCGGCATTGCTATGTAACGAGCGGATTACGCAGAGTGAGATCTCGGACGTCGCGAGCATTTCCGAAGTCACGATCCGGAATCGCTACAAGGAACTACTCGAAAGCGAAGAATCACTCAACAGTATCTAAGGCAGGCGGTGGTAGTCGCCACCACCGACGTAGCGGCGCTTCCGTGCCACGTTTCGATAACCACAATCGTGATTCCCCCAGCCGTCGTCGGGCACAAGAGACTTATTGATCGACAGTGACTTCTCGGTCATGGTACTGGAAAATATCGATCCGACGCAATTAGGGGCCCAAATGGGCGGCAGCGCCATCGTCGGGGCCGTGATCGGCTTTGCCGCCAAGAAAATCGCCAAAATCATCGCGATTATTATCGGGCTGGAACTGATGTTGTTCAAGTTCCTCGAATCGCGTGGTGTCCTTACTGTGAACTGGGATCGCCTCACCAACGCCTCTGCGGATCTCTCCGAACAGGGTGCCCAGGTCGGCCAGACGGTCATCGAAACGTTCGTCTCGACGGCCGGGATCGGCGCGAGTTTCGCCGGCGGCTTCATGCTCGGCTTCAAAAAAGCGTAATCGGCTGGTCGATCAGCGGTTTCTCAATTGCACTCAACGTGTCTCATGGAGACGTACTGATTGGCCCCTCCTCTGAGACACTGTACGATACGGAATCCGCGAATCGCGTTCTCACGCTTCCGGCCCATCAGCCACCGACTCGACGGGAATCTCGAACAGTCGCGCACCACAGGAGTCACAGGAAACCGTGGCGACTTCGTACTCCGAACAGCAGGAGGTCGTCGTCTCGGTGTCAAAGGACGTCGGTCCGTCACAGGCCGGACACTGCTCGATGTACAGCCGCAGACCGCCGGCGAGTTGGCCTCGCTGGGCCGGCGAGAGATCAGCCCAGGCGTCGTACCGATCGGCGAGCACGGTACATCCAGCCACGTCGGCGACCATGGCAGCCCGTGACTCCCACCGACCCATGAGCCGATCGTCGAGTCGAACGATCGTCGCTTGCTCGGTTTCCTCGACCTGAATCGTGCCCTCAACGCCGAAGGCCGTCTCGATATGCGCCGGAAGATCCGCGGTCGCATCGACCTCGTCGATGGCAGCCTTCCACGCCGTGGTGAAGCTGTCGGTCAGTTCGAAATCCTCGCCAGTCTCGTCGAATTGCAGCGCTGCAGCGTCCAAGAGGATACCTTCGATGTCCAGTTGCTGGTCCCCATCGAGCATCGCCTGATCGGTCGGGCCCGGTTCTTTGCCGAACAGTTCCAGCAGCCACGGTGGAAAGTACCGCTTCGTCACCGTCGGTGTCCCCGGAACGAGATAGCCCCGGAGCCAGATCTGGACGAGACCGAGCAGCGTCGCTAGTCCCCCGGCGATAGTGGCGATCGGCAGCGACTGTCCTACTGCGAGCACTCCCACGGCCACCAGTTGGCCACCCAAGATAGCGATGAGCGTGTTCGTGACGGTACACGGGAGACACCGGTTGTCGCCGGTGTACTCCGGCTGCCGGTACCGGTCGACGAATGAGTGGCGCGACATCAGCCGCTAATTGATAGCGGGCCGATAATAAATATTCGATCGTTTCGCGCCCACCGCAGCCAGAACAGACGATCGAATGTCGCGTTATCGTGTCTTGATGTCGTCTTCGTCTTTGATGATCTGTGTCTCGGCATTGCCACTGGAAACTTCGTTGGCCAGATCGTAGAAGTCGTTTTGGAGGCCAGCTGGGAACGTCAACACGCCGACCCAGGAGCCATCAGCCTGCCACTCCTCGCTTTCGAGATCGCCGAACTCCCGGATTCTGGCCTGGCCGCTACCCGCGTAATCAGCCGGCAACTGGACAGCAACCGTCACCTCGTCGAAACGGATCGGAATAATCGGTCGAAGTTCCGCTAAGGCGTCGTCGACCTGGTTCTCGACCGGTTCCATCGGATCGACCTGAAAGCCTGCCTCTTCGAGGGCGGACTTGATACGATCTGGCGGGTGTGGCGCGTCGTCCATCTGCGGGTTGACGGCGTTTCGGGTGATCCGCTGGACGAGTTCGCGGTGCTTGCGCTCTTGCATCTCGCGGCGCTGGTCGGCAGTGATCTGAATCTCTCCTTCTGTGATGACCTGTGGGATAATTTCTATCGAATCCGTCGTCTCGAAAACCTCTTCGAGGGACTCCTCGGGCGGACGGTCGCCCCGCGAAGCGTCTTCGAAGACATCCTCGGCGGCGATGACGTCCTCGAGTTCGTCATCGAACTCGTCGCGCTTGATCGCCAGGGCCGCATCCGGGTCAATGAGTACCTCAAAGCGCTGGCCATGTGACTCGAGCCGGGCCGTCACTGCCTCGTCAAGCGATATCATACCGTGACGTACACAATCCCCCGACAAAGGTGTTTCCGAACGGCCGCGTGACAAAATGGCACCACGGTAAAAATACGGGCGGCGGCACCAAAAGCGGTGGTTCGTTACTCGTCCTCCGCAGCGTCTGACTACTCGGTGTCCTCGGTTTCGTCGTCCGACTCGTCGGCGTCCTCGTCCGTCTCCTCGCCCTCCGCTTGATCATCTGCTCCCTCGGCTTCCTTGTCGGCTTCAGCAGGGAGCAAGCCGAGATCGTCGAGATGGGCTTCTTTCTGCTCGTCAGTGAGTTCACCGAACTGGGCGTCGTCGACGCTGATCGTTGCGACGCCGATCCCTTCCGGGGTGAGTTCGTCGTCGTTGACCGAGGCCATCGCTTCGAGTGCGAGCGCGACGCCCGCTTCGAGGTCCATCTCCTCGTCGTAGTTCGCTTCGAGATACTCCCGAGTGTCGCCGCGATCGGCACCGATCGCGAGTGCCTTCCACTCGTAGGGGGTTCCCGAGGGATCAGTCTCGTACAGTCGGGGTTCGCCGTTGCTGACGCCAGCGATAATCAGTGCGACGCCGAACGGCCGGGCCCCTCCGATCTGGGTGTACTGCTGGATGTGATCGGTTACCTGCTTGGTGAGCGTTTCGACGCCGATCGCTTCGCCATACCGGAGCTGGTTGACCTGTGCTTGCCGGCGAGCGAAATCGATAAGCTGGCGAGCGTCGGCGACGTGGCCAGCCGAGGCGATACCGATGTGGTCGTCTGCCTTGTGGATTTTCTCGACGGACGAACGCTCCATCAACGGCGAGCGGATGCGCTTGTCCACCGCGAGGACGACACCATCGGCCGTCCTGACGCCGATACTCGCCGTTCCGCGCTTGACGGCCTCCCGTGCGTATTCGACTTGGTAGAGGCGACCATCCGGCGAGAAGATCGTGATTCCGCGGTCGTAGGCCTGCTGTTGGGATTGTCCCTGCATAGTTACTCAAGATCGCGTTGCGTCGCCCCGACGAACCCCTCGTCGATCCGCACGTCGACGCGGCCGTTCCGGACGACGGCAGATCGATCGGCACCCGCAAAGGCGACGTCGCTGTGCTCGGTGGCTTCCGGGCGACTTCCTAAATACTTTTCCTCACACGCACGCACCGTGCCGCTGACGCCGCTGACGCGGACGCCGACCGGCTCGTCAGCGACGTCCGCCAGACAGGCCAGGACGGCGCGGGCGTCCGCGGTCGCGCCACGGCGTGTCCGAACGATGGCGTTGCCTTGCCCGTCCTCGAATGTGAACTGTTCGACGGTGAGATCGACCCGGGACGATCCCACGTCACCGAGTAGATTCTGGGCCGCGAACCACAGTTCCCGCTGGAACGCCCGTCGATCGATCGCTGTGTTCGGCCAGGACTCCAACTCGACAGCGAGATACCGCCAGCGCTGACGGACGTGTTTCGGGAGTGGATTCACGAGTCCTCCCCCACCGCCCGTTCAGCGACCAGCACGCCAACCTGGTCGTGGACTCGCTCGACGGCCGACAGGGCGAACCCGGCCGAAGTGAGCGCGTCAGCCAACGTTCCGACCGTCGCCGGGTCGTCCACTTCAGGGGAGTAAAACGGCTCCGACGGATCGGCCTCGCCGAACAGCATGACGTCGCCGAGGACGAACCGCCGCGGGCCAAGCGCCGCGATCGACTCGATTGCCTCGCCTTTCGCTTCGTCGTCGAGATGGTGCATCGCGAAGTTCGAGACGACGATGTCGACGGCGGCGTCGGCCGACACATTCGGCTCACGGAATCGACCGGTTCCAAAGGAAGCGTTGTCGATACCGGCATCGGCGGCTTTCTCGCTGGCCTGTTCAAGCATCCCCTCGCTGATGTCCCGACCGATCACCTCGCTGGCCGAGTCAGCCAGTGCGAGTGCGATCGCTCCCGTCCCAGTCCCCAGATCGAGCACGACGTCGTCCGGTTCGGGCGCGGCGTGGTCGATCACTAAATCGGCGGCCGCCCGATACTCCGGGCTCCCCTCCTGGTCGTAAGTGTCTGCGACCTTGTCGAAGCGGGCGGCGTGATCCTCGATGGAGCGTTTCATACCGTCAGTTGCGGATCGAAGGCTTTCAACGCCACGGGACAGCCGCCGCCATCACGGCTGCGGTGGGCGTCTGCGCCAACGGTCTGAACCACCGGAAGGCTAAATGGGCCAGTCTACGTGGTCGATTGCATGGACCAGCGCCACCTCTACGGGGCGACGTTCGGAATCGTCGGCGTGTTACTCGCGGGCGTCCAGTTGCTACATGCAACCGAACAGACCGAGGTACCGATCGCGATCGTCGTCGACGGCGCCCCGTTCGCCTTGCTGGGCCTCTCGCTGTCCTTTGCCGGCTACTGGCTGGCCAGTAACGAAGAATTCGGCGGAGACCTTCCGCGGATCGCCGCCTGGGCCGTCGGCGGAACGCTCCTGTTGGCGTCGGTCGCTGCACTGACGCTGTTCAGCCAGCGCGTCGCAACGGGAACCCTCCAACGAGCGACGTACATCACGACCGACAGCATCACAGTCGGTGCCGTCGCCGGGACCGTTGTCGGCCTCTACGACGCACAGAGTCAACGCCACTTCCGGGAACTGGAGGCCGAGCGGGACCGGACCGAGGAGTTCGCCCGCAAGGCGGCCGACCTCAACAATTACGGACGCGCCCTCGCCCAGGCGACGAGCGTCGAAGAAGTCAGCGCCTACTGCATCGAAGGCCTCTCCTCGCTACTGGGCCTCTCAGAGACCGCATTCGTCGAAGTCGGGCCCGAAGACGCACCGATCACCTCCAGTACAGTCTCGAACGGATCCGAAGCGCAACTCCGGGTGATCGCCCGAGAGGCGGCCGAAGACGACCGTGTCGTGGCCGTTCACGAAAACGGGAACGTGCCCGAGGACGTCGCCTCCGTACTCACGGTCAGGCTCGAAAACACGGCCGCGACGACCGGCGTGCTCATCGCGGCCAGAACCACGACTGAGCCGATCTCGACCGAGGACGAGCAATTGCTGGAACTGCTGGCCTCACACGCGAGCATGGTGCTCAACCGTATTTACACCGAGCATGGCAGGAACCCAATTGACAGCCGCTGATCACCAGCAGCGGTCAGCGGTCGTCTGACGCCTCGCGACGGACGCCCGGTTCGACAAAATGCTCGCTTGTGCGCTCGCGGTTACGCGTTGTGAGAGTCCCCCAAGCTGCCAGACCCGACTCGATCCACGACTCCGAACAATCGAGGGCTTCACCCAGGCCAGCCAGGTCTCTCGGCGCGCGCAATTGGAGATGGGTTCGTGGATCGGCACTGACGACGTAGGGGGCGTCGTACTCCTGGATGAGATCGCGCAGTTTGGTCAGATCCCGGAGGGCACTGACGCGTTGACCGCCCTCGGCCCGTAATACCTCTCGTAGCGACCACTCTATGTGGACGCTGTTTTCGGCAGCCGTCTTGACGACGACGTGATCGACGTCGCCGTCCCCCGCCATCGGATGAGCGAGGACGTCGACTGCCGGCTGTTCGACGGCGAAGCGATTCATGTCGAGGTCGCCGCCGTGGACTGCGACGATCGTCTTCGACTCGCGATGGTTGCCGACAAACCCGCTGGCACGGGAGCGATCCTCGGCGCGGACCTCCACGCCCGAAACGACGTCGATACCATAGGTGTCGGCGATCGATGCCCGATCGTAGTCGGGCAGGGCGTCGCCGTGATTACGGATGACAATCCCCGCAAAGCCGTATTCGGCAGCGGTCGAGGCAAGCCGGGAAACGGTGCTTTCGCCGTCCGGCCTGGCGTGGACCGCCTCGTACATCACGACCCCTCGAAGGTCTCGCGGACGTTCGCGACAGCCCGGTCTTTCTTGGCCGGATACGCCTCGACTTTGCCCCGAAGTGTGATACCATCCCCACGCTCGACGGTCCCGTTGTAGGCCGCTTGCTTGTCGAGTGTCAGGAAGAACGAACAGTTCTCGTCGATTCGATCCTCGAGTTGGTCGAGAAATCGCGTCCGTTCAGTCTCGCCTAGGGAATCGATTTGTGCGAGGACGTGTCTGATCTCGTCGGCCCGTTCCAGCCGCGTCGAGAGGATGAGGATGCGATCCCCGTGGTGGCCTTCGGTCTCGGCGCGCTCTATGGGCGCATCCTCGGGCAGGAACGTCCGCAAAGCGCCCTCGATACGCGCATCGTCCTCGGTCGCATAGCAGAACGTCCGCAGATCGACGTAGTGGAACGGGACCGTCGACATCGAGCGATCAGGCGTCCGACTCGTCGGTTGGTTCCTCGTCCTCGGCTTCGTCGTCAGCGTCGGCCTCGGGGGCAGCCTCCAAAGCGTCTTCCGGGACGCCCTGCTCGCGGCCCTCCTCGAACTCGACGGTGTAGGTCGCGTCCCCAAACATCGTCTCCATGATCTGGGTGACGGTCCCGGTCTCGCCGTCGAAATCGCTGTGTTCGTCGTGCAAGGTGACGTGATCGTCTTCTTCGAATGCCATACGCCTCGCTACTGGAGTGGCGACCAAAAAGGGACTGATTCGGCTTACGCGCCAGTTCGTGGGGTCGAACACTTAAGCCAGTGACCGTCCAAGTTCTGGGCATGATTATTCGAACGTTCGGTGGCGGGCGATCGGATCGCGGACGGACGACAGCCGACTGCGGACGTTCGGGCGGATGACGGTCGTCGACAATCTGTGGTATCGGGCCCAAGAGGCCGCCCAGCAGGCCGAGCAGACGTATCACCGGCTCCGTGAGGAGGCCACCGACGTCATGGAATTTACCCGGACGCGGCGGGTCTCTCGGCCCCGCTTCGAGACGATCACAGCCCGGATTCAGGACAACGGTCTCCCATATGGTGCCCACACTGTCACGACCAACGACGACGCGCTGTTGCTCGTTCGACACGAGGCCGTTGGCAAGTGGGTCCTGCCAGGCGGCGAAATAAGTGGTGACGAATCGTTCCAGGCGGCCGCCAGGCGCGAACTCCGCGAGGAAGCGGGCGTCGACGGGTCCTATGAGGGACTCGAGCTACTCGGGCGGGTGGAATTCTACTGTGACGAATACGAGACGTGGGGCGTCCTCCCGATCTACGAGGCCCAGGCCCAAACGGCTGGCCTGACGGTCGAAGATCCCGATGCCGAGATCACCGACGCCGACTGGTTCGAGACGTTGCCCGACGATACCCGCGACGAGGATGTCCTCTCACGGTGGCTCGAAACGCGCGCTAGGGACTGAACTCGGCTACGCGGACGGTCACTCCAGCCACGGCAAACATGGCGGAAAGCAGACGCTGGGCGTGACACTGATCCGAAAGGGGTCGATCCGACAGCCACAGGTCGGGCCCCACATCGGGGGACCTGCCTGATCGACCCGGGATTGTACCTCAGTCCCCGTTCAATTTCTTCGCCATAGCGACTACGAGGGCGACAACGATCAGGGCGGCCAGTAGTTTCTTTTTCGACATCACCTAAACGGTCTATCCAGCAACGTAAAAACGTTTCTGGAAACCCAGCCACTCCTGCGTGCTTGCAGTGAAACACCCCAGCCCTGAACGGATCGACCAACAACCCAATCGACGACGGACAGGTCACCAGTCAGTCGATCAGGTCGGCGATGTCGTCACGGACGATCGTCCCACAGTACGCACAGCGCACGCCCTCAGCAAGCACATCGAAGCGTGATTCGACCGGTTCGTTCCCGGTCGTGATACAATTGCGGTTGGGGCACGAAAGGACCCCGGCGACCTCCTCGGGCCGGGAAACGCGGTCTTTCTCGACGACCTCGAAGTCCCTGATGATGTTGATCGTTGCTGCCGGCGCGATCAAGGAAAGCACGTCGAGCTCGGCCTGGCTCAGCTCCCGGTCTTCGACCTTAACGATGTCTTTCGTTCCCAGGCGATCGCTCGGTGCGTTCATGACGATACTCACGGTGTCACCGTCCCCACCCTCGATGCCGAGAATCGAGAGGACGTGCATCGCTTCCCCGCCCGTGATGTGATCGATGACGGTCCCGCGCGGGATCTTACTGACGCGGAGTTGTTCGTCGTCGCTCATGCCGACTCACCCTCCAACATGAGATCGAGGAGTGCCATTCTGACCGGCACCCCGTTGTGGGCCTGTTCGAAGAACTGTGCGTGCTCTGTCGCATCGACGTCGTGATCGATCTCGTCGACGCGTGGCAGGGGATGGAGGACGGTCACGTCGTCGTTGACCTCCTCCAGGGTCTGGGCGTCGATCTGGTACTCGCCGGCGACGGCCCGGTATTCGCTTTCGTCCGGGAAGCGCTCTTTTTGGATCCGGGTGACGTACAGGACGTCCAGGCTGGAAAGAATTGGTTCGAGTTCAGTGTGTTCGCGGATCGTCGCCCCCTCCTCGTGGAGGTCGTAGCGAACCGACCGGGGGAGTTTGAGGCTTTCCGGGCTGATGAAGTGCTGGGTCGCGTCGAAGTTTGTCAGCGCGTGGGCCAGGGAGTGGACGGTCCGCCCGTACTTCAGATCGCCCATGATACCGATCGTGAGGTCATCAAGGCCGGCATTCTCGCGAATCGTATAGAGATCTAAGAGCGTCTGGGTCGGATGCTGGCCAGCCCCATCGCCCGCGTTGATGAGCGGCACGTCGACGAACTCGCTGGCCATCTTGGCTGAGCCCTCACTCGGATGGCGCATGACCAGGGCATCGGCGTAGCCTTCGACGACCCGGACAGTGTCTGCGAGACTTTCCCCTTTCTCGACGCTCGAATACTCAACGGGGCCCATATCCACCACGTCTCCGCCGAGGCGCTTGATCGCCGCCGTGAAACTCATCTTCGTCCGCGTGCTCGGCTCGAAAAAGAGGAGCCCGAGCAGCGCACCGGGGTGGCGCTGGGTGAACGCCGCCGGATTGTCGTCGATCTCGGCCGCGCGATCCAACACCTCCTCGATGTCGGCCCGCGAGAGTTGTTTCGCGCTGATGATGTGGTCGTGAGGCATCGATCACATCCCCGCTCGCCTGGTTCTTGAATCTCCCGACACGCCAGTCCTGGTCGGGAAAATAGCGCCAGGAGGTCGCCACGGTCGCTGAATCCGGAATCTTTAATCACGTGGCACCCCATGGTTGTAAATGACACATGGCCGATCGGCTCCGGACCGGGATCGATGTCCTCGACCGGAAACTCGACGGCGGGCTCCCGTCCGGCTCCATTGTAGTGCTGAACGCGACGCCAGCCAGCCAGGCCGAGTTGTTTCTCTACGAACTGACGGCGACGCGGGGCACGCTGTATCTCTCACTGGATCGATCCGAGCAGGCGATCAAGGACAGTCTCGAACAGTCCCCAACGGCCACCGGCCAACCGACGGTCAGGCACGTCTCCGGCGAGGCACCGCTTGACAACGCCGGCAAACTCGTCAGCGCGCTTCCGGAGACCTCGAACCTCATCATCGACCCCCTGGATGTCCTCGAAGCACAGGAACCACCCTCCCGGTTCCGGAGCTTCATGAACGACCTCCAGAACCACATCTTCAACACCGGCAGCCTCGCCGTCCTGCACTGTCTGGACGGTCGGGGCGTCCCCCCATTACGGGATACGACCGAGCACTTCGCCGATGTCGTCTTCGACCTCCACACCACGATCGCCAACGACGAAGTTGAAAACCGCCTGGCGATCCCCAAGTTCCGCGGCGGTCGGGCCCCGACCAGCGTCATCAAACTCGACCTGGTCGAGGAGGTCAGCATCGACACCAGCCGCGATATCGCCTGAACCACGACCTTTTTACTGCGGTGAGTTCGCTTCGCGAACAGCGTGGCGGCGTTCGCCGCCACGTCATCCGGTTGCGGGCCATCTGGCCCGCAACCCACCCTTTGCAAAAAGCTCGACCAAAAACATCTCCGAGCGCCGCAGGCGGCGCTCGGAGTGTTCTCGTGAGCGATAGCGAACGAGAGCTCGTCAGTGCTTGCTCTGACGGTGAACCGGCTCGCTGCTCACGGTTGCACCGTTCGCATAGATCGAGATCGTCGCGATCTCGCTTCGCTCGCCGGACAGGCGGCCGGAATACCGTTTTGTCAGTTGCACACCTATGGCCGGTATGGATCGGGACGCGAACGTGGACGCTGATGCGATCCGTCAGCGGGCGTGGATCGAGTACAGAGAGCCCGAAACCGCGCGGGTCGAAGATCCCGTCTGGGTGGCCGAAGACAGCGAAAGCGGCTGTCTAGCCATCGGCGACGTCCGGATCGAAGCCGTGGGGAATCTGGTTGCTACTGTCGAGGAGTATGAACGATCGGATACCGACACGCCGTTGCTGAAAGCTCGCGGGCAATCGATGCCGCGCCGATTGGGCCGGGAAAATCGAACTGCGCCGTTGCTCGATCGATTGTTACCCTGGCGATGATTCGGTCGGATCCGGTCCTTAGGCTTCGTCGACGTCCAGTTCCTCGGCGAGTTCGTCGGCGTCGACGTCAGCGTCTTCGAGCGCCTCTTCGAGATCGCCGCCGCCGGCACCGCCCATGCCGCCCATCATGCCGCCCATACCGCCCATCATGCCGGCACCCTCACCGAGGGTCTCCTGGACGATGATGCGGTCGATGTCGAGCAGGTCGATGAACTGCTGGGCGATCTGCTGTTTGCCCATCATCCACTGCTGGTTCATCGACAGCTGGGGCGTGGCCTCGATGTACAGCGTGTCCTTCTCGACTTCGACGGTCTCGGTGACCGGCCCATCCTCGTCGTCGAGTTCCTCGCTCTCTTCGAGGTCTTCGGGATCGTCGACGACTTCTTCTTCTTCCTCGACATCGGTCTGGAACCAGACATCCAGATCCATGCCGAGCATGGTCTCGAGCAGGCTCTCAGCCTTTGCCTCGCGATCATCGACCGTGTCGACGACTTCGTACTCGTACTCGACGTCTTCACCCGCAAGTGGGTGGTTGAAGTCAACACGGGCGCGCCCGCCGATGATCGTCTCGACGTGGCCGTGCTCGCCGTCGACGTCGACGTGCGCACCGGGGTAGCGGTCGTCCTCTGGGATCTTGTTGGCGCTGACGGTCCGGACTTCTTCCTCGTCGTACGCGCCAAAGGCATCCTCGGCGTCGACGACGGCCGAGCCCTCGTCACCGACGTCCGCCCCGATGACTGCCTCCTCGACAGGTTCGAAGAGGTGGCCTTCGCCGAGCACGATCGTCCGGGGTTCGAACTCCTCGTCCTCGCCGACGCCTTCCTCGTCGGCGATCTCCTGACTGGTCGTATCGACGAGGCTGCCGTCCTCGACGGTCCGGGCGGTGTATTCCAGTGTAACGAAGTCACCCTCCGCTAGACCGGCCGCCTCGTCGCTTTGCGCATTATCGTCGGCCGTCTCGGCTGTGGAATCGTCGCTCATACCGGAAAAGAGTCCCGTTGCACTCTTAAGGACAACGTTTCGGGGCTATCGACGGCGAGTCCGGATGCGTGCAGTTTTTGGCCTGTAGGCCGCTGTCCCTGCCCATGTACGAGGTAGAGGTAAAGGTGCGGGCTGACCACGAAACAGTCCGGCAGGCACTGATCGACGCTGGGGCTGACCCACTCGGGACGATCCGACAGGTCGACACGTACTACGACGCGCCCCACCGGGACTTCGCGGCGACTGACGAGGCATTGCGGGTCCGCCGAGAACACCGCCACGGCGAGACAACGGCGAAACTCACCTATAAGGGCCCGAAGATCGACAGTGAGTCAAAGAGCCGCCAAGAAGCCGAAACGACAGTCGGAAACGGCGAGACGGCCGACGAAATCGTCCGTGGACTCGGGTTCGAACCCGCCACCACCGTCGAGAAAGAACGACATCGATACACCCTCGGCGAGTACACCGTTACACTCGATGACGTCGCCGACCTCGGGGAATTCGTCGAGATCGAAACCGACGTCGACGACGAGAGTGCCGTCGAAAGCGCCCGGGAATCCCTCCAGGGGAGGCTGGCGGACCTCGGGTTGGACCCGGACGAAAGCATCCGGACATCCTATCTTGGCCTGCTTTTGAATAACTCAGAGTAATTGAACGCGGGCAGAAGGTTTCCGTAAGTTATAGACGGTACGGCAGGCAATCTGGTAGTAATGACTGACCGGAACATTCGCGTCACGCCAGCCAGCGGGTTGGCCGTCGAGGATCAGCGGGTCGAAATCGTCGAGCGCAAAGGGCTGGGCCATCCGGATTCGATCTGTGACGGCGTCGCCGAGCGCGTCTCGCAGGCGCTGGCCCGGACGTACCTCGACCGAGTCGGAAAGGTACTCCACTACAACACCGACGAGACACAACTCGTCGCTGGAACGTCCGCCCCGGCCTTTGGCGGCGGCGAAGTGATCGAACCGATCTACCTGTTGCTCGTCGGCCGCGCGACCAAGGAGTTCCAGGGCCAGCGGATTCCGACGGACACGATCGCCCTGGAGGCCGCACGGGAGTATCTCGACGAGGCCTTTCCCCATCTCGACATCGGCTCGGACGTGATCGTCGATGTCCGACTCGGCGAGGGAAGCGGCGACCTCCAAGAAGTGTTCGGCGAGGACGGCGCGGCCATCCCGATGGCTAACGACACCTCCTATGGGGTCGGCCACGCGCCACTGACCGAAACTGAACAGATCGTCCTCAACACAGAACGTCAGCTCAACGCAGAGTACGCCCTCGAGAATCCCGAAATCGGCCAGGACATCAAGGTGATGGGTAAACGCGAAGGCGACCACATCGACGTGACCGTGGCCGCCGCGACGGTCGACGCCCACGTCGACAATATCCACGAGTACCGCGACGCCGTCGAGGGCGTCCGGGAGTACGTGACCGACCTCGCCGGCGAGTACACGGAACGGTCGATCAACGTCGACGTGAACACGGCCGACGACTACGAGGAAGGCGCGATCTACCTGACGACGACCGGCACGAGCGCCGAACAGGGTGACGACGGCTCGGTCGGCCGGGGCAACCGCGCCAACGGTCTCATCACGACGAACCGACCGATGAGTATGGAAGCCACGAGCGGGAAGAACCCCGTCAACCACATCGGGAAGATCTACAACCTGCTGAGCACCGAGATCGCCCAGTCGGTCGTCGCGGAGGTCGATGGGATCAGACAGTTGCAGGTGCGCCTGCTCAGCCAGATCGGCTCGCCGATCGACGATCCCCACGTCGCCGACGCCTCGATCATCACCGAAGACGGCGTCGACGTCGCCGACGTCGAGGACGACGTCTCTGCCATCATCGACGAAGAACTCGCCGACATCACCGACATCACCGAACGCGTCATCGAGGGCGACCTCTCGACGTTCTGAGCAGCCGAGTCGGGAACTGATCGCGGAGGGTCCGCTGTCGAAGCCTGTTTACTTGCCCACGGAGTACGCTCGACCATGCATCCACCGGGGGCCGACACCGTCGTCGTTCGTCACGGCGAGGTCGGCATCAAGAGCGACCAGGTGCGGATGAAAATGGAGTTTCAGCTCCAGGAGAACCTCAACGCACTGCTTACCGATCGTGGACTCCCGGGCGATACCGGCTGTGAACGGAACCGGCTCTACGTTCGGACTACCGAAGACGCCATCGAGGCCGCGACTGCGGCAGCCACCGAGACACCGGGCGTCGTCTCGGCGAGTCCCGCACTGACTATCGACCCGACGATGGACGCGATCACGGACGCGCTCGTCGAGACGACGACCGCCAACTACGACGGCGGCCCCTTCGCCGTGCGGGCGCGGCGGGCCGGCGGCGACGACGTCCACGACTTTTCGAGTCGGGACATCGAGAACGAAGGCGGCGCAACTATCTGGGACGCCATCGAATCGATTGGCGAGACGCCCGAAGTCGACCTCGACGATCCCGAATTCACCGTTTTCGTCGAAGCCCGTCCCGATGAAGCGTTCGTCTTTCTCGAAAAACGATCGGGGCCGGGTGGGCTCCCACTCGGGACGCAAAAACCCCTCGTCGCGCTGCTCAGCGGCGGGATCGACTCGCCCGTCGCCGCCTGGCAAGCGATGACCCGTGGCGCGCCGGTCATCCCAGTGTACGTCGATCTTGGGGCCTACGGCGGTGTCGACCACCGCGCCCGAGCAGAAGCGGCCGCCGGGACGCTCGCTCGGCGCGCGCCGAATTTCGATCTGCAGCTGTACGTCATCGACGGCGGCGAGGCCGTCGAGCGGTTGATGACCGAAGTTGAGGACACGCGGATGCTGTCGCTGCGGCGGTTCATGTACCGGGCCGCCGAACGCGTCGCCCGCGACGTCGGCGCGGTCGGGATCGTCACCGGCGAGTCGATCGGCCAGAAGTCCAGCCAGACGGCGGCCAACATCGCCGTCACAGACGCCGTGACCGACCTCCCGATGCATCGCCCGCTCGTGACGACCGACAAGACCGACATCATCGCTCAGGCCCGGGAACTGGGCACGTACGACGACGCGACTGTCCCCGCGGGCTGCAACCGGGTCGCGCCCGACAAGCCCGAAACCCACGCCGATCCAGCAGCGGTCAAGGGTGCCGAGCCAGCGGATCTGCTGGCACTGGCCGACAATGCCGGATCGAATCCGACAGCCGTCGACTCGCCGGTGGATGCCGAGTGACGTCGCGCCCGGCGACAGCGGGAACCATGGACGGGCGCGCTCGCCGACTGCCCGCTTCGAGACGGAACGGTTTTTGAATGCCGAGACGGACAACCAGTCGATGACGCGCGTCTGCCTGCTCGGCACGGACGACGTTGCCCTCCGGCAGACGCTACGCTCCCACGAGACCGCCCGCGACGCGTTGTGGACCTACGACCTGACGGAGCCCTACCGGAACGCCGTCGAAGTCGAGACAATGAGTCTCGGGGCCACAATCACCCTGCTGAATGATCTCAACTGGTATCTCGTCCGCTACGTCGCGGACACGCTCGTCAGCGAACCGAGCGTGAGCGAGACGGAGTGGCTGTCCCGCGAGCTAGCGACGGAAATCCGCGACGGCCGCGTCGACCCGGACGAATCGGACCGCTACCTGAAAGTCTACGGCATGCTCGAACCAGACGACAGCGACGGTGACGAGACAGCCGGCGCGGTGACCTCCGCTCGACGACTCGTCGAGCCGATGTACGTGACCCGAACGGACGACTCGATCCCGGCCTACGACCTGCGTGACGTGACCGACACCGTCGTCGTTCGCGTGACCGAATCGGAGTTCAGCGGCTGATTATTCCTCGAAGGCGAGCACTCGCCCGCCCCGTTCAGTCCCGGCGAGCGCGTACAGAAGCAGTGCCAGAATGATCGTCACCACAACAGCGATGACGACGCGGGCGAGGACAATCCACGCATCGAAGAAGGCGAGGCCGAACGGGACCCGGCCGAGGCCGATCACGCTGTAGCCGATCAGCATCGCCAACATGGCTGGATAACTCGCCCCGCGATCGGCGACGCCCCGAATGATCGGATAGGTCCCGTAGGGACCACCTGGCAGGAGACCACCGAGCAGTCCCGCGAGGACGACCCCTTTCGGGCCCGCGGCCTCGCCAAGCCAGTCGGCCAGGGCGTCCCGGGGGAGGACTGTCTCCAAGGCGCTGGCGATGAGCAGGGAGGCAAGAATGAGCGTGAACATGCGTCCGAACGTGCCGATGCCGGACGCGGCGCTCTCTCGGGCCGCGGTCGGATCAGTGAGAACGAGCCAGGTGAACACGGCAACAGCACTGAGGACCACGACGCGCTGGCCCCACTGTCTTCCGACGAGGAGATTGAAAACGTCGGTGCGGTCAATTTCAGTCAGTGCTCGACCGAGTTGCCGGCGAACGGCGCGACCGACGGCGCGTCCCTGGGCGGCCCGGCCGGCGAGCCATTCACGGACCGTCATACGAGGAGGAACACCCCCACGGAGACGACGACGGTAGCGGGCACGGCGATCGCGAGTCGGAGGGCGACCGTCTTCGTATCGAAAAAGACCAGACCGTAGGGGACGCGTCCAACACCTATCGCGCCGTACCCGATCAACATGGCCAGGACCGCCCCGACACCGGCCCCCGCAGCACCGACGCCACTAATCAGTGGGTAGACGGCGTAGGGTCCACCGGGGAGCGTCCCGCCCAGCAGCCCCGAGAGTACAGTCCCACCCGGACCGGCGGCTTCCCCAAGTACGCCACGAATCGCTGCGGCCGGGACAAGGGTCTCGACGGCCGAGGCGAGCAAGAGGGCCGCGATGATGAGCGTGAACAACCGCCCGAACAGAACGAGGCCGTTGCGGACCGCCGCTGTTGCGTCTCCAGGACGGGTCGCGAAAAGATAGCCGTACAGTGCGATCGCCCCGAGTACGACCACGCGCTGGCCGGGACCACTGCCGACCACGAGATCGAGTAGCGACGTCATCCTTGTCGTCTTGACAGGGCGACGTGGAAAACGATACGGTACGGAAGAAACCAAGACAGGAACTCCCGGGTCAGGACTCTACGTTCATCCGCGCCGTGTAGGGCGGAATCGGTTCGACGAACCCGACGATGTCGAAGTCGGCAGGATGGCCGTTCTCCAGCGTCGTGGCGTGAATCGAGAGTCCAATCAGTTCCCCGTCGCTGTCGTAGGCGTCGATTTCGAAGCCGGATATCGACCCGACCGTCCCGAGGCGATCGAGAAACGTCTCCCGGCGATCCGGGTTCGCGTACAGTTCCGTCGCCAGATCGTCGGCGCTCTCGATGGCGTCCGCAGGCGATTCATAGCCCAGCATGGTGGCCATCCGCTCGTTGACGTCGTGGACCTCGCCGTCGGCGTCAGTCCGGAAAATGCCGAACGGTGCCAGTTCGAACAGTGTCTCGTAGTGTTGCAATTCGCGTTCGCGGGTTCGCTGGTCAGTGACGTCTCGCACGACGCCATCGAAGTACCGCTCACCATCCTCTTCGGTCATGATACCGGTCACTGACGCCCAGAACGGCTCTCCAGAACGACGCTCCAGGCGCAAATCCATGTCCTGAACGAGTCCCTCCTCCCGCAATGTCGTCGTGAACTGCTCGCGGTCGTCTGGGTCTGCATAGAACGCTTCGAACGGTTCCCCGAGGAGGTCAGCCGCGGCCTCAGCACCGAAGAGATCGGCCAGTGCTGGATTGGCCTCGATCAGCGTGCCGTCGGGCAAGGGTGAGTTCCGGTAGACGCCTTCCGGAATGTTCGAGATGATGCGCTCGTAGCGCTGCTGGCGTTCGTGGAGTTCGATCCGGTAAATCGCGTGAGCGAGGTCGTCGCCGATCTCAGCCAGTAGTTCCCGTTCGCGCCAGTCGAAGGCGTCCGCCTCGTCTGCGTACAGACAGAAGACGCCATAGCGATCCCCCTCGTAGACGATTGGGAGCGCCGCTGCCGATCGGTAATCGCGCTCGTCGACGACCGCGGGCCACTGGTCAGTCCCATCGGTCCGTGCCGTTTTGATGTCGCCCGTGTCGAGAGCGTCCCACGCGGGACAGGCTGCCGTCTCAGTCCAGTCTGAAAGTACCGCGTCATCGACGCGGTCTTCGTCTTCACACCCGGCACTGGCCCTGACGGTCAGCGAGTCTCCACCAGAGTGAGGCTCGACGATACAGGCGAGGCGATACGGATCGGCGTCGACGACGATATCACAGACGTGGCGCTCGATTTCCGGCCGGTCGTGTGATCGTACGAGTGCCTGATTGACGTCCCTGAGGATGGTCCGGATGCGGTCGAGGCTGCTCGCCCGCTGGCTGGCTCGATACTGCTCGACGGCGTTGCGTGCCCGGTTAGCGAGGAGTTCGTACTGCTCGCTGCCGGTGTCTTTCTGGAGATAGTCGGTCACGCCGCTTGCGATCGCCTCACTGGCAACCTCCTCGCTCCCTTTGCCGGTGAACAGAATAAAGGGGAGATCGGGAAACGATTCCCGGACGGCTTCGAGCAGTTCGATGCCGTCCATCCCCGGCATGTCGTAGTCACTGACCACGCAGTCGACGGTCGACTCGTCGAGACGATCCAACGCCTGGGCAGGCTCCGTCACGGTGATCGGCTCGATGGCCTCGTCAGCGCGCTCGAGGTATGAGGCCGTCAGCTCGACCAGGTCTGCTTCGTCATCGACACAGAGTACCGTGACGACCTCTCCGACCATAAACGGGGCCGACACAGTCCCCCATCATAATAATTGTGGAAAATAATCCGGAAACCTGCCCGCCCAGACGGGATCAAGAGATATACCTCAGTCGAACAATCCAGTCGAAAGATACCGCTCGCCGCTGTCCCAAAAGACTGTCACGATCAATGGCGGCTCCGACGCGTCCGGGTCTGCGCGTTCCTCGGCGACATCCCTGGCGATGACGCCCATCGCGCCGCTGGATTGACCGACGAGAATGCCCTCCTCATGGGCCAGACGGCGACACTCCGCCTCGGCGCCTTCGAGATCGATCGTCCGCACCTCGTCGAGTAGTTCACGATCCAGATTCTCGCTGACGAAACCCGGTCCCATCCCCTGGAAGTCATCAGAGCCGGACTCGCCGGTCGAGAGAACGGCGTTGGATTCGGGTTCGACGGCGATGACGTCCACGTCCGGGAACGCTTCCTTGAGTCGTCGCGCGTTCCCGCTGATCGTTCCACCCGTCCCGACGCCGGCGACGAACGCGTCGATCGTCCGGTCGCCGATCTGTTCGAGGATTTCGAGGGCTGTCGTCTCGTAATGGGCTTGGGGATTGGCCGGGTTCTCGAACTGGCGGGGCTGGAACATGCCCGCCTCGGCTTCGAGTTCGTCCGCCCGCTCGCGGGCAGTCGTCATATCCCCGGCGACGAGTTCGAGATCGGCACCATACGCCTTCATGAGACGACGACGCTCGACGGACATGTCTTCGGGCATGACGAGCGTCACGTCGTATCCCTTCGCGGCCCCCACCAGTGCGATCCCGATGCCCGTGTTCCCGCTCGTGGGCTCGACGATACTGTCGCCGGCTTCGAGTTCACCCGCCCGTTCGGCAGCCTCGATCATACCCAGCGCGGGACGATCCTTCGCCGAACCGCCCGGATTGAACGACTCGACCTTCGCAGCGATGGTCGCCCCTGGCGGCGAGGTAAGCTCGACCAGTGGCGAGCCGATCGTCTCCAGAATCGACGTGTCCATTGCGAATGGCTAGCGCTGTGGGACGTAAATCTCTCCCGGACACCGGCAGGATCTACCGTCGACGACGCTCGGATCAACGTCCCAGCTCGGACACGTCTCGACGACCCAGGAGTGTCGCGGGGTGGCCAAACGACCGGCTGCCCAGCGTCACTCCAGTTCGGACTCCGGCACGCGCCAGGTGTAGCCGACGATCTCGAACGGCCGATCGTCGGGGTCGTCCAGCACCGTCGCATTCATGCGAAAGGTGCGTGTTTCGCCCGACTTCGAGATGGCTTCGTACTCGAAGTTTGTAACGGTCCCCTCGGTAGCCAGTCGGTCGATGAGCGTCTCGCGTCGCTCCGGAGAGCTGTACAGTTCCTGGGCGAGATCGTTATAGGCGTCGACTGCTGCCGACGGTGTCTCGTAACCGACGAGGGTGGCCATCGCTTCGTTAACCTCGTAGACCGTTCCGTCCGACGCGGTTCGAAATATCCCGACCGGGGCGACGTCGAACAGCTTCTCGTACCGCTTTAGTTCCCGGTTGCGCCGTTGCTGTGAGACGGCGTTTTCGATGCGATTGACCAGCAACGCGTATCGCTCCGTTCCGCCCCCTTTCTGTAGATAGTCGGTGACGCCGCGAGCGATCGCTTCGCTCGCGACTTCCTCGCTCCCCTTGCCGGTGAAGAGAATGAACGGGAGCTCGGCATGTTCAGCCCGAATCGCGTCAAGTAATTCGAGGCCGTCCATGTGAGGCATGTCGTAGTCGCTGACGACACAGTCGACTGGATTGCTCGATAGTCGATCGAGGACCGCGGTGGGATCTGTCTCCGTGATGATTTCGAATCGCTCTGCGCTACGCTGGAGGACGGTTTCGCTCAACGCGAGAAAGTCCGGCTCGTCATCGACACAGAGTACAGTGACCACATCCTCCTCCGACATGTCAGCAGATAGGTTGGGTGAACCCATAAGTGTAGTGTGAGAGGCACAGTCGCCATTCGAGCGCGACTGCGTTCACGGTTTGCCCACGATCATCGGGTGAGCGAACCGAAGCCCGGCCCCGGCGAGCGATAAGGCTTTGTGGGGCGGGTTGCGTGACTCTGTACCATGAGCGGGGCCCGACGGGGAACCGACTGCACGTACTCCATCTGGACGAACAGGCATCGGACCCGGCTGCCGGACTGGTGATCCTGAGCGTCTGTGATGGCAACGTTCGCCGACGTGAACGTATCCCATTCGTCCGTCGATCAGTGACGTCGCGTTCCAGTCAGTACCCGACCAGAGCAAAGCGAGCGGTGAACCCCTGCACGGTCGAGACAGGCTACGTTCACCACTTTCGCGACCGTTAAACGGCTCGCCACCGAACTGTGAGCCATGCCACTCGAAACGCTAGAACCCAATCCGGTCTGGAACGCTGACGCTCACGAAGACATTGTCGAAACCCTGGCGAGGGTTGGGGACGTAACGTACCGCGTATGGGGCGGTGACTGGTGTGGCGACTGTCGATCACTGCTGCCGGACTTTGGTGCCGCGCTCGAAGCCGCAGGCGTCCCCGAAGAACGCATCGAACACCACCCTGTCGACCAGGACAAGGAGGGCGAGGGTGTCGAGGAATACGGGATCGAATACATTCCGACGGTCGTCGTCGAGCGCGACGGAGAAGAGCTCGCCCGCTTCGTCGAGGACGAGGGTCAACCGATCGCCAGCTATCTGGCGAGCCAACTCGAATCAGTCGAGTCGGCGGTCTGACCCGGAATCGCGCTATTCGTCACCGTCAAACCACGCAAGTGCCGACTCGACGTCGGAAAGCGGGCGTGAACAGGTGAAATCCTGGCAAGCGTAGATCGTCGGCCGGCCGTCCTGGGCCGCTCGCTCGGCAAATATCGGCGGAGCCGTCTCGTGACCGAACTGGTCGAGCCACGCCTTTAGCCCGTCGTCAATCGGCGGTCGCCGGGCCAAGATCCGATTCGGCAGATACGTTCCGCCGATACGCTCGCGCCACGATTCGGGGACAGTCTCGGCGGCCACCGTCAGCTCGCTTGCCCCACTGGTCGCGTGGTCGGCCGCCAACACCAGCGAGGCATGTTGGAGCGGATCGGCTGCGATCGCGTCGTGGTGGGTCGATAGCACCGACCGGGCGACCGACTCGAAGCGATCGTGCGGGGCGAACGCCGACAGCGAGAGTAACACGTCCACTGCGACGCCGGCACTCGACGGGGTCGAGCGGTCGGTCACTTCCTGGGGCCGTGCGAGCAGGTCAGTCCCACCGGCCTCAGTGAAGTACAGTGTTCCTGGGTCTTCGTCCCAAAAGCGAGACTCGATTTCACGGGCAAGGTCGAGTGCAAATCCGAGGTGGTCGGGGTCGCCAGTCGCCTGATAGCAGTCGAATGCCCCACGGGCGAGAAACGCGTAGTCTTCCAGATAGCCATCGATCTGGATGTCGCCATCCGCATAGCGGCGTTTCAGCAGTCCATCGTCGCCATCCCAGAGGTGTTCCCGAACGAATTCGAGTGCCTCGCTCGCTCGAGCTCCCCAGTCGCCATCAAGCGCAAGCGCACCCTCGGCGAGCGCCGAGATTGCCAGGCCGTTCCAGCCGGCCAGGACTTTCTCGTCTCTCGACGGACGCGTCCGTTCCGAGCGCGCTTCGAACAGTTGCTCGCGGGCCCGTTCGAGGCGCTGTGTGACTTCCTCAATATCGAGTTCCGACTGGGTCGCCAGTTCCTCGTGGCCGGCACTGATCGTCAGCACTGTCTGTCCGTCTTCGAAGTTACCGTCCTCGGTGATCCCGAATCGTTCCAGCGCCAGGGAAGCATCCGTCTCGTCGTCGATCGCCGCCCGGACTTGCTTGGGTGTCCAGACGTAGAATCTCCCCTCTTCACCGTCACTTCGAGCGTCGAGGGTGCTGTAAAAGCCGCCGCCAGGATGAGAGAGCTCTCGATCGAGGAATTCGAAGGTCTCGCGAGCCACACGGGCGTAGCGCTCCTTCCCGGTCGCCCGGTAGCCCTCGATGAACGCCCGCGGGATCTCCGCGTTGTCGTAGAGCATCTTTTCGAAGTGTGGGACCGTCCAGGATCGATCGGTCGCATAGCGGTGGAACCCACCGCCGACGTGATCGTACAGCCCCCCCATCGCCATCGCGTCCAGCGTTTCTGTGAGGACAGCGCTGTATTCTCGGGGTCCAGTGTCCTCCTCGTCGCTGTCAGCGAGTTCACTGCCGTTGATTCCCTCCAGGCCACCGTTGTCTTTGGTGGGAGTGCCGTCCTCGATTCGGGCCTCAGCACGCCCCAAGAGTTGTAGGCGCGCCGGCTGTGGGAACTTCGGTCCACCTCGCCCGAAGCCGCCGTGTTCACGGTCGGCCTGCCTGAGGGTCGACGCTGCGGCGGCTTCGAGAAGCTCGCCGCCTGCGTCGTCGTCGTCCATCTCGGCCGGGGAGTCCGGCGTTCCTTCTAACTGTCCGGCGATCGCATCGGCCCACTGATCGGCTCGCTGTTGGACATTCTCCCGATCATTTACCCACGTCTCGTTGAGGTCAGCAAGTAACTGCTCGAAGCCCGGCCGTCCGCCTTGCGGATCGGGCGGAAAGTACGTCCCCACATAAAAGGGCCGCCTGTCCGGCGTGAGCCAAACTGACAGTGGCCAGCCACCTTGCTGGCCGAGGACCTGTGCGAGCGTCTGGTAAATTCGGTCGACATCTGGCCGTTCCTCGCGGTCGACCTTGATCGGAACGAAGTGGTCGTTGAGTGTCTCCGCGACCGCAGGGTCGGAAAAACTTTCTTCCTCCATGACATGACACCAGTGGCACGACGAGTAACCGATCGAGAGGAATATCGGACGGTCCTCGCGCTCGGCCGCCTCGAGAGCCTGGTCGTCCCAAGGCTGCCAGTTGACCGGGTTGTCGGCGTGTTGGGTCAGGTACGGACTCGCCTCGTCGTCGAGGCGGTTTCGATCTGTAGGTGTGGACATGGCCGTCTGTCAGAGTCCGACGGGTAAACCCGTGGCGTCGCCGGCGAGGTTCGCACCGCCAAGAGCAACCTTTACACTCCCCTAGTGTGGCCCTTCTCCCATGACAGAAACGGTACTGCTGATCGGGGGCGGCGGCCGGGAGCACGCGATTGCCCGCGCACTCGCTGACTCGGACTGTGCGCTGTATGCCGCCGCTGGCAACCGCAACCCCGGGATCGCCAGCCTGGCGGATGGCTTCGAGACGCTGGAGACGACCAATCCAGAAGCCGTCACGACCTACGCCAACAAGGTCGAAGCCACGTTGGCCATCGTCGGTCCGGAAGCACCCCTCGAGGCAGGTGTCGCCGACGCGCTGGGCGACGCTGGCGTCTATGCCTTCGGTCCACAGCAGGCAGAGGCCCGCATCGAGACAGACAAGGGCTTCCAGCGCCGGTTCATGGACCGCCACGACATCGCTGGCTGTCCAGACTTCGAGGAGTTCACCGACAGCGAGGCCGCCTGTACGTATATCGATGAGTACGACGGCGACCTAGTCGTCAAACCGGCGGGACTTACCGGCGGGAAGGGCGTCCGCGTCATCGGCGATCAGGTGACACCCGCGGAAGCCAAGGCATACATTCGCGACTCCGACCACGATCGACTTGTCCTCGAAGAACGCCTCGTGGGAGAGGAGTTTACCGTCCAAGCGCTGGTGGCCAACGGCGACATTCGGGTCACGCCCGCCGTCCAGGATCACAAACGTGCCTACGAGGGCGACGAAGGACCGAACACTGGGGGAATGGGCTCTTACAGCGACGCGAGCCTCGAACTGCCGTTCATGGACCGCGACGAGTATCTCGAAGCCGTCGATATTCTTCAGGAGACCGTCGACGCCCTCGAGGGCTACAAGGGCGTCCTCTACGGGCAGTTCATGCTCACTGCCGACGGGCCAAAAGTCGTCGAATTTAACGCCCGCTTCGGTGATCCCGAGGCGATGAACACCCTCCCAGTCATGGAGACGGACCTGCTTGATGTGCTCGTGGCAGCCCGCGAGAACGAGTCACTGCCCCAACTCCAGTTTCAGCCCCAGGCGACCGTCTGCAAATACGCGGTACCCGACGGCTATCCGACTGATCCAGAAGCCGGCGCGAAGGTCCAGCTCTCGCCCAAGAGTGCGAGTGACGCACTGCTGTACTACGCCAGCGTCGAGGAGCGAGAGGACGGCATCTACACGACGACCTCTCGCTCGTTCGCCGTCGTCGGCGTCGCCGATTCGATCACTGACGCCGAAGCGATCGCCACCGAGGCATTGGAGAGTGCGGGAACTGAGGGACTGCGCGTTCGCTGGGACATCGGCACGCCCGATCTGGTGCAGTCGCGACTCGGTCACATGGACGAGCTGCGCGGTGAGTGATCGCGCCCTGGCATTGTCGCTTCGTTCCCCGAGGTGTGCAGATCACGGATCGTCTCACGCTGGCTGTCCGGAGAAGTTTTATGACAATTACAGACATACACTGACATAGCAGATAGATGCCGATCCAGCTACATCCGGACGATGAGACAGCAGGTTCTCCACCAGTCAAACCGGGGACGAATGCCCACGAACTACTGGTTGTCCTCTTGGAACACCAGGATATGGGATTCAGTCCGAAGGAACTTGCGGAGTTGACGGACGTAGCCCATTCGAGCGTCCACAAGACGCTCTCCCGAATGGAAGACCGGGGACTCGTCCGGAAAGTTGACTCCTATTGGGCAGTTGCTGACGACATCGCGGCTTCCGAAGTTGCATCCGTCGTGAGCCTGCAGAGTATTCAGGACGCCTACGGGGATGACGCGTACGGTGACGACGAGTGGGTGGAGTCGGCCAGCGATCTCGGCGAGAACGCGTAAATGGCCTACGCACAGGGGAGCGTGGTCATCGCGCCAGCGACATTCAAAGGCGGCCGACGGCCATATCTCGTCGTCTCGAATGCAGATCGACCGTTCTTTGGCGACCGGTATACCGTCGCCGTCGTCACGTCGACCGAACGAGAGTCTGCGGTCCCGATCGCCGAGCAGTCACTGACAGCAGGCGAACTCAAAACCTACCCGAGTTACGTCAGTCCGTGGTCGATGCACGTCTTTCCCGATCAAGAGATCACGAAACGTGTTGCTCAGGTCGATATGGAGACGATGCAAGCGGTTGCAGAGACGATCCGGACGTTCACTCGCGTGCTGTAAAACGGTGAGTGGCCGTAGCCGTTCGCTGTTGGTCTACCGAGCCCTCGCTCACTTCGCGCGACTCGGCACCGGCGCTTCTGTATCCGCGCGAACAATGCGAGTGCGGTTCACTCGGCGCGACCCTTGAGAGCGCCGAGCGTGTTTTTCTCCACGTTTTTGCGCGCCGAGAGGGGCGCCTTGGTGTCCCTCTGGCGGTGCGAACGGCGACTTCGTCGCCGTGAGCAGAGAGTGGTACCCGCAGCGAACGGAGTGAGTGAGGACACCCGAACGAGTAAAAAGAGGTAGTGCGCCGAAAGACTCGCTTCGCTCGTCTTTCGAGCCCTGCCTCGCTCCGCTCGACAGGACGCCGGAAGAGCAAGCTCTTCCGTGCCCTCGCTCACTCGCTTGCACTCGTTCGCGAGGACGCCTGAAGACTCTCGTCGGTCGTCTTCCGAACCCTGCCTCGCTTCGCTCGGCAAGATGCCGAGAGAGCAAGCACTCTCGAACCCTCGCTCGCTTCGCTCGCGAGGACGCCCGGCCGGGAGTTCACCGAACGGAGTGAGGTGAACGTTGACAGACGAAGTCTGTCAGGAGTGAGCGAAGCCGTCGCCTTCGCGAACTACGGGCGGCGCACGACCGAAGGGAGTGCGCCGGCCGGGAATTGAACCAGAGCCAGAGGGTCCTGCTCGTCGCTTCGCTCCTGCGCGGGCTGCCACTGGCAGGGCTCAATTCCCTCATATTACATTTGCCGCTCACGGGTTGTTCGCGGCAAAATGCGCCGGCCGGGAATTGAACCCGGGTCGAGAGCTTGGAAGGCTCTTGTCATACCACTAGACCACCGGCGCTCGTTCACTGCGTTCACTCGCGCCGAGCATCGACGGACTGCGTCCGTCTCAACACCGGCGCTCGTTCACTGCGTTCACTCGCGCGCCGAGGATCGCAAATCCGTCGGATTTGCTCACCACCGGCGCGTGACTGCAACGGAACTCGATCACAGCTACCTGTGTCGAGCCCGCGATTGCATCCGAACGTAACTCAGCCCTCGTTAAGGGTGTTTCCTTTCAGAATGGTTCAGGCCGAACCGTCCCGTAGCAGTTCCCACTCGAAATTTCCAACTCGACCAGCGAAAGATCACTCGCCGCTACGTCTGATCTGAACTCTGCAGGCGCATAGATGTGATAAAAGCGCGGCACGGTCTCACTGCCAGGCAGCGTCCACTCGACAGTCGTATCGAAACCAGTCTCCGCGTCCGCCGCCGCGTCGAATCTGTCGTGAGCCGTGCTCCAGGCACTGACGAGGGCTCGCCCGTCGGAATCGAGGACGCGCGCAAGTTCGTCCAGACTGGCGATCCGCGCCTCTCGTGACGGGAGATGATGCAGCGTTGCGACGTAGACGGCAAGATCGACACGCCCGCTTGCGATCGGTAGCCGAGCGGCGTCACCGAGCAGCAACGAGGCATCGGGAACTCGCTTCGTCGCGGCGTCGAGTAGCGATCGACTCACGTCCACCCCGAGGACTCGATCAGCTCGCTGCTGGAGTGTTTCGACGTGGCGGCCGTTGCCACAGCCGATGTCGAGGGCCAGATTCGTCTGGGCAGCGTCGTCGACGAACGCCTCGACTTCGGGCCAGGCGTACTCGCGGGTCTTCGAGAAGTGCTCGCCGATGCGATCGTATGTTTGACGCACGTCCGCGCGGGAGCGATCCATCGCCGATCAGTCGTACTTCTCGGGGTAGGCTTTGGCCAGCAGTTTGGGCTGAGCCATCAGGCGTTCCCGGATCGGGTCGACGATGTCGCCGATGTACTCCCCGGCAGCGTTCTTCAGATCCTGGGGATGGAGTTCCTCGCTGACGAAGTCGGCTTCCAGGTCCTCGTAGGTCTCGTAGGTGAGGTTCCCACCGTATTCCTCGGGCCGCTCGACGACGAAGGCCTCACCGCGTTCGTCGAGGATCGGGAAGACGAGATAGCGGACGTACTCGAGCACGCCGTTGCCCTCCACCTCGCCCATCGGGCAGTAGGCGCCACCGATCTTCTCGGCGACTGTTTCGGGATCGTCCGTGAGTTCGACCTTCGAGGATTCCTCCGAGGCACTCATCTTCCCACCCGTCAGCCCTGAGAGCAGCGGCGCGAAGACACACGTCGGGGCCTTGCCGCCGTGTTCGGGCAAGATCTCCCGGGAGAGCATATAGATGCCCCGCTGGTCGATCCCGCCGTAGGCCACGTCGGCGTCCAGCGCATCAACGTCCAACGTTTGCATCAGGGGATAAACCAGCCCGCCGAGATTGGGCGAGTCAGATTCCCGGACGACTTCGCTCGCGGCCCGCTGGGCGCGGGCGATCGTCGTCTCGGCGGTCATCCGCAGCAGTTCGAGACTGTACTCCCGATCGAGTTCGAACTCGCGCCCGCGCACGAAGGAGATCTGCTCGGGGTCGGCCCCGGCCGCCTCGACCATCGCCCGGATCGTTTCCTCGTAGTACTCAGACCGCGCTTCCAGGAGGTCAAACGGGCTCTTTGCATCGTCGAGGTGGGCGTGGAGGTCGGCGATCAGTACCGTCACGTCCATCCCGGCGTGGAGGAAGTCTGCCAGTTTGCGGATCGTCGTGAAGTGTCCGATGTGCATCTCGCCCGTCGGCGCGTAGCCGATGTACACCGACGGGTCCTCGCGCTCCTCGAACAACTCCCTGAGTTCCTCCTCGGTGACGACCTCCGCAGTGTTGCGGGTCGCCAGCTCGACGCGCTCGTCCGTGTCCATACGCGTTCGTCCGGAGTCCGTCCCTAAAACGATTCGTTTCCCGGTTCGGACATCGCCACTGACCGACGATCACTCCTCGCTTTCGGAGACCCGCCGCCGGTGGACGATCCCCTGGTTGTTCGCTGTGTTGGCGGCGAAATTGCGGAACGCATCGCCCACGTCAAGGTCGGACAGGACGGCAGGCCGCCCTTCGTCGCCGCGCTGGCGGATCTCGGGATCAAGTGGGATCGAACCCAGGAACGGCATGTCGACGTCGGCGGCGAACTCCTCGCCGCCACCCTCGCCGAAGATGGCGTGGTCGCTGCCACAGTCCGGGCACTTGAAGGAGCTCATGTTCTCGACGATTCCCAGCACGGGTGTCTCGTGGCGGCCGAACATCTCCAGGCCCTTGCGAGCGTCGTCGATGGCGACGCCCTGCGGGGTCGTGACGATCACCGCACCCGTGACAGGGACGGTCTGCAGCATCGTGAGTTGCGTGTCGCCGGTCCCCGGCGGGAGGTCGACGACCAGATAGTCCAGGTCGCCCCATTCGACGTCCTCAAACAGCTGCGTCAGCGTCTGGTGGACCATCGGGCCCCGCCAGATCACGGGGTCGTCCTCGCCAAGCAAGAAGTCCATGCTCATGAGTTTCATCCCGTGTTTCTCTGGCGGGATGATGCGCTCGTCTTCGGTGGCTTCGGGGCGCTCGTGGGCGTCGAGCATCCGCGGGACGTTCGGTCCGTAGATGTCAGCGTCGAACAGCCCGACTCGGGCGCCCCGATCGGCGAGTCCCGCTGCGAGATTGACCGAGACCGTGCTCTTGCCGACGCCGCCTTTCCCGGAGGCGACGGCGATCACGTTCTGCACGCCGGGCAAGACATCGCCCTCGGCTTCGCGTTCAACCGTCGCTGACAGATCCACAGCAAGATCGGGTGCTGCATCGCCGATCACCTCGCGAACGCGGTCAGCGATCGCCGTCTCGGTCGGCGAGAAGGGCGCCCCGAGGGCGAGATCGATACGAGCAGCCCCGTTATCCAGTTCGACGTCGTTGACCAGCCCCAGCGAGACAATATCGTCACCCAGCTCCGGGTCCTCGACCGATTTCAGCAACTCCCGCAGTTCTGCTTCGTCCATGCATCGCGATAGGCCCCGAGCGAGCGAAAAGGCTTGTGACCCCGCCTCGGTCGGCCGTGCTCGGTCACTGACGATCAACGATCCACCGGTTCGCCAGGACCGATCGTGAACGCACAGTCGGCCGCCAGCCTGAGAACAGCCCGATCGCCGAGTTCGACATCGCTGAGTCGTTGGCCGATCGAATGGTCCCCAAACGAGACCGACGCCCGGGAACTCGCCGGCCAGGCCCCTGCCCGTCCCCGCAATGCCGTGGGCTCCCGGAGGAGTTCGCCGTCCGATTCGGTGAAGTTGTAGCCCGAGAACCGGATCGGCACGGTCGGCGGTCGCTGGATCGACGCGGTGAGCAATTCCGTCCCGTCAGCGGTGACTCTCGCCGTCCGCGTCCGGCCATCGTCAGTCACGTCAATGTTGACGACGAGCTTCGGATAGCCCCAGATGTCGACACCGAAGGCGCGGGCGGGTTCGGTCGTCACCGGGAGCGTGTAGACGTAGCCACTGACGGGGCGACGTAGCAGCGAGACAAACGGGACGGTTCGCCGCCCAGCTTCGACGGCGGGAATCAGGACACCCACCTCGTCGTACGACGAGATGGTCTCGTCGCCGACGCGGTCGTACCGGACGATGAGTACCGTCAGCGCAGCCCGATCGGATCGCATGCCGACGGGTTGGAGCCCGACCGGGAGCAGGCCCAGTAGGTCGTCTCGATCCGCCGGGAAAACAGCCCCCGCGATCGTCGCCGAGAGTGAGACTGGCAGTTCGAACGTGTGGCCGGTCGAGACCGTGATAGACTCGCTCATTCGGCAATCATCCTCCGGAATCGACACAGGGCCCCAAGCGCGCCCATGGTCACACGCTGTCCGAGATCCTGGATCGGTTCTGGTAGCCATCGGGTCGCCAGAATCAGCTTCGCCGGCAGGCCAACGGGATAGCGAGCGGCCGGCGTTTCGGCCGTCGAAGCGTCGTAGATCGTCGCTGCGACCCGCTCGGGCGAAACAGCGAGTGGCCCGCCGCCAAGCAGCCCAGTACCATCGAGGGCGTCGTAGATGTTCGCGTATCTGTTCGAGCGCTCGAATCCGGCAAGGTGACGGTCGGATGCGGCAGCGAGGTCGGTGTCGACCCAGGCGGGTTCGATTAGCGTCACGTGCACATTCTGGGTCGCGACTTCCACGCGAAGCGTGTCGAGCATCCCCTCGACGGCGTGTTTCGACGCTGCATACGCACCCATTCCGGGGGTCGTCACGCGCCCATGCGTGCTCGAGACTGCAATAGCTGTCCCGTCCCGCTGGCGCAACAGCGGCAGCGCGGTCGTGATCGTTCGGAGGGTGCCGTGGACGTTGACCGCGAACTGTCGGTCGATTCGCTCGGGTGGGAGGTCTTCGAGTGGGCCTGGCTGGCAGTAGCCGGCGTTGGCGACCACCGCATTGAGTCCGCCAGCCTCCTCGCGAATCCGCTCGAAAATATGATCCAGATCGTTCTGGTCAGTCACGTCTACCGTCGCCGTGTGACAGCCCTCCAGCGTCGCGAGACCGTCGACATCGACGTCAGTGGCGTAGACCTGCCAGCCGCGAGTCCCAAACTGCTGGGCCGTCGCCCGGCCGATCCCGGAGGCAGCGCCTGTCACGAGAACGGTATCCATCGACGGAACGATTGTCTCCACGGAGCAAAGTCGTTGCGCCCGTGGCCCCGGTCGTCACCTCATCGAGGTGTGCTGTCACGCAACCGTACGTGATATACCCTCACACCGATAGGGCGACCCTTTCGTTGCGTTTATATACCGACGACGGATACCGAATAGTACGCATCGTGCAGGGGCACCGGCCCCGAGTCCGCGAGGGCGCAAGTACGTGACAGCGAGTCGTGGTAGCCAAGCGGCCCAAGGCGCATGGTTGCTAACCATGTGGCGTAAAGCCTCCGGGGTTCGAATCCCCGCCACGACGTTTCACGATCCCAACATATGAGCGCAGAAGACCCAGACGCGGACGTGCCGGAGGACGACGAAGACTTCCGGTACTTCGTCCGCATCGGACAGGCAGACCTCGACGGGACGAAGTCCGTCGAACGAGCCCTGACAGACTTGAACGGCATCGGCCAGCGCGCGGCCCGCATTATCGCCAACGACGTCGACATCGACCGCCGGGAGACCTTCGGTCGGCTTGAAGACGATCAGATCGAAGCTATCGTCGATTGCGTCGAAGGGTTTGCCGACGAGGTGCCCGACTGGCTGGCAAACCACCGTAACGACTTCTTCGACGGGGAGACGACCCACGAGATCGGGAACGATCTCAACCTCATCCGGCGGCAGGATATCAACCGGATGAAGATGATCAATGCCTACAAAGGCGTTCGCCACAAGCGAGGGCAGAAGGTCCGTGGCCAGCGGACGAAGTCCACTGGCCGGACCGAAGGTACGATCGGCGTCAACGTCGAGGCGATCAAGGAAGAACGCGCAGAAGAAGAAGCCGCGGAGGATGAAGAATAATGGCACTCGGCTCAAACACCAAGTTCTACGAGACGCCCAACCACCCCTTCCAAGGCGAGCGTATCGCCGACGAAATGGGGTTGACCGGGCAGTACGGCCTCAAGAACAAAGAAGAGCTCTGGCGTGCCCAATCGGAACTGCGAGGGTATCGCCGCGAAGCCCGTCGGTTGCTCGGTCGGGACGCCGACGAGCGCGAAGCCGAGGAGTTCCTCGGTCGCCTCAAGCGACTCGGCATTCTCGGTGACGAGGACCGCCTCGACGACGTTCTATCGCTGGAAGTGACGGATGTCCTCGAACGGCGACTCCAGACGGTCATCTACCGGAAAGGGTTGGCCAATACGGTCGATCAGGCCCGACAGTTCATCACGCACGGCCACATTCTGGTCGAGGGACGGCGCGTCTCGATCCCCTCGAAGATGGTGGCCGTCGCCGAGGAATCGGGCATCGAGTTCGACGAGGCGAGTCCGCTCGCCGACGATCTCCACCCAGAACGCGCGGAGGAACGATAATATGGCAGAAGACGACGGCAAGTGGGGCATTGCCCACGTGCACGCATCGTTCAACAACACGATCATTACGATCACCGACCAGACCGGCGCCGAAACGCTGGCGAAGAGTTCGGGCGGGACGGTCGTCAAGCAGAACCGTGACGAGGCCTCGCCGTACGCGGCGATGCAGATGGCCGAAACGGTCGCCGAACAAGTACAGCAACGAGGTATCGACGGTGTGCACGTTCGTGTGCGCGGCCCCGGCGGGAATCAACAGCAGAACCCCGGGCCGGGCGCCCAGGCGACCATCCGGGCGCTGGCCCGTGCAGGTCTGGAGATCGGCCGGATCGAAGACGTGACCCCGATCCCGCACGACGGCACCCGCAGTCCAAAGTCGAGTGGATTCTAACATGGCCGAGTACGACGTCACGTTCATCGAACGCGAGGAACGCGAGGCCCGGTTCCTGATCCGGGGCGTCACCCCCGCGTTCGCCAACGGCATCCGGCGGGCGATGATCGCAGACGTGCCGACGTTCAGTATCGACACTGTCCGCGTCATCGAGAACTCGAGCGTGATGTTCGACGAGCAGATCGGCCTTCGGCTCGGGCTAGTACCGTTGACAACCCCACTCGGTGACTTCGACATCGGTGACGAAGTGACCCTAGCCCTGGACGTCGAAGGTCCCGGAACGGCGTACTCCGGCGATCTGGTGGCAAACGACGAGATGGTCGAAGCTGCCGATACGGACATCCCGATCATCGAGCTCAAAGAGGATCAGCGGCTCGAACTCGAAGCCGATGCCGTTCTCGAGACGGGCCGAGACCACGCCAAACATCAGGGCGGTGTGGCGGTCTCCTATCGACACCTCCAGGGCGTCGAGAACGTTGGCGAACGCGATGAGTTCGCCGACGACGAGTCCCACATCATTCGAGGTGTCATCGAAGACGACGGTGATCTGATTCCCACCGAGGACTTTGGCAACGATCTGACGAACCGCTATCCCGACACCGAAGTCAAGGTTGAAGACGTCCCGGGAGCGTTCGTCTTCCACGTCGAAACGGACGGTTCGTTCGACGTCGACACGCTCGTGACCGAAGCGACGGCCACGCTCCGGTCCCGGGCCGAAGCACTGACAGACGCGGTTGCACTGTAACGATGATTCGCCCCCAAAAACCGACATCGACGGCGCCCGCTGCCCCCCGTGGTGCGAGCGGCGCGACCGTCAGGACCGAAAGCGGTTTGAAGGGGCAGGCAAAACCGAAATACGCGTGCAGGGATAGCCAAGTCTGGCCAACGGCGCAGCGTTCAGGGCGCTGTCCCGTAGGGGTCCGCAGGTTCAAATCCTGCTCCCTGCACTTTTCAGGAGGAACGTTATGAGTAAAAGTAATCCGAGACTGCGTAGTCTCATCGCCGACCTGAAGTCGGCCGCCCGCGAGGGCGACGGAGACGTCTGGAGCGACGTCGCCGAGCGCTTAGAAAAACCGCGGCGCACCCACGCGGAAGTCAACCTGGGCCGCATCGAGCGATACGCCCAGGAAGACGAAACCGTGATTGTGCCCGGAAAAGTGCTCGGCAGCGGCGTCTTGCAGAAAGACGTCACCGTCGCTGCCGTTGACTTCTCGTCGACGGCCGAGCGGAAGATCGACCAGGTTGGCGAAACGCTACAGCTAGAACAGGCACTCGAACAATTCCCCAACGGCTCGAACGTCCGGGTGATTCGATGAGCATTGCAACGATCGACGCAGACATCGTCGTCGATGGCCGCGACTGTATCATGGGCCGGGTCGCCAGCCAAGTCGCCGAGCGCGCCATGGACGGCGAGACCGTCGCCGTGGTCAACGCCGAACACGCCGTGATTACCGGCGACGACCAGGATGTCTACGAGACATACAAAAAACGGACGGACGTCGGCAACGAGCAGGGCAGAGCGTACCCCAAACGACCCGACGGCATGTTCAAGCGAGCGATCCGTGGGATGGTGCCCCACAAGAAACAGCGTGGTCGCGAGGCTTTCGAAAACGTCCGCGTGTACCTGGGCAACCCGTACGACGAGGAGCCGACGGTACTGGACGGGACGTCGCTGGATCGACTGTCGAACATCAGATTCGTCCAACTGGGCGACCTCTCGGCACGACTGGGAGCCAAGGTAACATGGTAACGAACACGTCAGGCAAGAAGAAGACTGCCGTTGCCCGCGCAACCGTCTCGGAAGGCGAGGGCAAGGTCCGAATCAACTCCCAGCCCGTCGAGCTATTCGACCCGGAGCTGGCGCAACTGAAAATGCTGGAGCCGTTCCGCATCGCCGAAGACGAGCTCCGAGCGGCCGTCGACGTCGACGTGACCGTCGAGGGCGGTGGCGTAATGGGACAGGCCGACGCCGCACGAACGGCGATCGCACGCGGACTGGTCGAACACACCAACGACGCGGAGCTCCGGGACGCCTACATGGCCTTTGACCGGTCGCTGCTGGTCAACGACGTTCGCCAGAGCGAGTCCAAGAAGTGGGGCGGCCCCGGAGCCCGCGCGCGATACCAAAAATCTTACCGCTGAGGTGAACGAACGTCATGATGATACCGGTCCGATGTTTCACCTGTGGCACCGTAATCGCCGGACACTGGGAAGAATTCAAAGAACGCGCCAGGGAGGGAGACGAAGATCCCGAGGTCGTGCTGGACGAACTTGGCGTCGAACGGCACTGCTGTCGGCGGATGCTCGTCTCCCACGAGGATCTGGTTGACGTCGTGGCACCCTACCAATGACTGGCGATCAAGACTACAACCGCTACGAGAAGGCTCGCGTCCTGGGCGCACGGGCGCTGCAGGTAGCATACGGGGCGCCGGTACTGATCGACACCGACCAGACCCAGCCGATCCTCATCGCGGCCGAGGAGTACGACGCTGGGGTCCTGCCGTTCACAATCAATCGAGGTAACTAACAATGACGCTTATCACCAACGTAACACTCCGACGCGTACTGGATTCGCGAGGCAACCCGACTGTTGAAGCCGATGTCACCACCGAGAGCGGTGGCTTCGGTCGTGCGGCCGCACCGAGCGGTGCGAGCACGGGCGAACACGAAGCGATCGAACTCCCGCCGAGCGAGGCCATCGCGAACGCCCGCGACCTGGCCGTCCCGCGACTGGAAGGTGAGGTCTACGCCGGGAACCAGCGCGAAGTCGACGCCGCACTGCACGCCGCCGACGGGACCGACGACTTCTCGGAGATCGGCGCCAACTCCGCCGTCTCCATCTCGATGGCCGCCGCAAAGGCCGGCGCTGACGTGCTGGGTGCGCCGCTGTACCAGCACCTCGGCGGCACCTTCCGTGGCGATCAGTTCCCGACGCCGCTCGGGAACGTCGTCGGCGGTGGCGAACACGCCGAGGAAGCGACGAACATTCAGGAGTACCTCTCGGCACCTGTCGGCGCACCGAGCGTCACGGAAGCCATCTTCGCCAACGCGGAGGTCCACGCCGAGATCAGTTCGATTCTCGAGGGTCGCGGCGTGCCCGTCAACAAGGGCGACGAGGGTGCGTGGGCGCCGCCGATCGGCGACGACGAGGCCTTCGAGGTCGTTGCAGAGGCGACCGACCGAATCAGTGAGGAACGCGGCTTCGAGATCAGCTTCGGGCTGGACATGGCCGCCGCCGAGATGTACGACGCTGAGGCAGAGGAGTACGTCTATGAAGGCGAGCCCAACCGCTCGACCCAGGAGCAGATCGACTACGTCGTCGAGATGGTCGAAGAGTACGACCTCGCCTACGTCGAGGATCCCCTCGACGAAAACGACTTCGAGGCATTCGCCGAGCTGACCGAACGCGTTGGCGACCAGACGCTCATCTGTGGCGACGACCTCTACGTGACGAACGTCGAGCGCCTTCAGGAAGGTATCGACCTGGGCTCGTCGAACTCCATCCTCATCAAGCCCAACCAGATCGGGACGTTGACCGACGCGGTCGACGCGATCGAACTGGGATCGAAGAACGGCATCGAGTCGGTCGTCTCCCACCGGTCGGGTGAGACCGAGGATACGACGATCGCCCACCTGGCCGTCGGCGCGGCCGCCCCCTACATCAAGACGGGGACGGTGGCCGGCGAGCGGACGGCCAAGCTGAACGAACTCATCAGGATCGAAGAGAACGCATGAGCGACGACGACGAGACAGACATCGAAGCAGACGAACCCGAGGCCGCCTCGGAATCCGCCGGAGAGGCCAGCGCGGTCGCCGAGGAAAGTACGCCCGAGGCGGACAGCGGAGAGCCGTCGGGCGACGACGAGGTCGGGGAACAGGCAGTAGAGCAAGCAGCGGCAGACGAGGCCGAAGACGTCCCCAGCCAGGACGAGGACGTCATGCCGGACGAGCAGGCCGAGGCGGACCTGCTGATCCCGGTCGACGATTACCTCTCTGCTGGTGTCCACATCGGGACCCAGCAGAAGACCACGGACATGGATCGGTTCATCCACCGCGTCCGGACCGACGGGCTGTACGTGCTGGACGTCTCGATGACCGATACGCGCATCCGGAAGGCCGCGGACTTCCTGGCTAACTACGAGCCAGAGCAGATCCTCGTGGCCTCCTCCCGGCAGTACGGTCGCTTCCCGGCCGAGAAGTTCGCCGACGCAGTCGGTGCGCGCGCCCGGACCGGTCGGTTCATCCCCGGGACGCTCACCAACCCCGACTACGAGGGCTACATCGAGCCCGACGTCGTGGTCGTGACCGACCCGATCGGTGACGCCCAGGCCGTCAAAGAGGCCATCACGGTCGGCATTCCCGTGATCGCCATGTGTGACTCTAACAACACGACCGGCAACGTCGATCTGGTCGTCCCGACCAACAACAAGGGTCGACGTGCGCTGTCGGTCGTCTACTGGCTGCTAGCCAACGAGACGCTCGATCGACGCGGTGCCAAACCGGCCTACAGCCTCGACGACTTCGAGAGCGACCTGTAAGTCGATACCACGCAGTTTCGAATTTGTTTTCTCTCGGTTCGTTCGGACAGACCTGGCTCCGTCGATCTCTCCGGTTACCAAAGGCATTACACCGAACCGAACTGTGTGATAGTATGGCACGATCTCGGACGACAGCCCTCTTTTGGGGGGCGGGAGCCCTCGCGTGGGTCCTGGGGATGGTCGCCGCGCGGCCGTTAGTGGGCGGCGATCCGACGCTGGTCGTCGCCCAGACGGTGATCGAAGCTGCACCCGGTTCGATCGCGACGTGGGCGATCGAAACGTTCGGCAAATACGCCCAGTGGCTACTGGTCGTGGGGGTTTCGCTCGGGATCGTCGGCGCTGGTGGGGCGATCGGCATCGCACTCGATCGAGGTGGCTTCAATATCCGGCGGCGAGTGCAGGCGGCATACGCGATCGCACTGGGCGTGTTCGCGATCACGGCCAGTGGCTTCTACGTCGCTGGTGACGGAATTTCGAGTCGGTGGCTGCTCGCGACCGTCCTCGCGGTCGTGCCGCCCGGCGCAGTCTGGTGGGCACAGGTCGGCCCGCGAGGACCGGTCGGTCGCCGGCGCGCCATGCGACGGATGAGTGGGGCCGCCGGGACAGTGCTCGCCGGCGGTGTCCTGGCCCGCGTCCTCGGGGAGTCTCGCTCCGTCGGCGGCGTCCAGCCAGACACGGAGCTCGACCCAGTGGACGAAAAGACGGAGACCGGAACGACGACACCAGCACCGACGGGCACGCCCGGCAAGGAAACACTCGAATCACGGAGCGAAACCGATGGCATTGTCGTGACTCGGGCCAATAGCGACGACGCGTTCGGATTCGACTTCGAGGGGATGCCCGATCGCGTCGGGACGGCCCAAGACCACTACGTCGTGGACAAAAATATCTCGGCTCCGACCGTCAACACCCAACAGTGGGAGTTGACCATCGACGGGGCTGTCATGGATCGTCGAACGCTCAGTTACGACGAGTTGCGCGAGCATCCGGCCGCCCGCGAACTGACGCTGACGATGGTCTGTATCTCGAATACGGTCGGTGGCGATCTGATCAGTACGACTGACTGGACCGGTATCCCAATCAAGACACTCCTCGAAGAGACTGGCGTCCAAACGGACGCCATCGACATCGTCACCCACGCGGCCGACGGCTATTCGGAGGCCCTGCCGTGGTCGGTCGTCTCCGATCGAGAGGACATCTTCCTGGCGTTTGGCATGGATGGGAAAACACTCCCAAGGAGCCACGGGTTCCCGGCCCGGTTGCTCATCCCCGGTCGGTACGGAATGAAATCGACCAAGTGGGTGACGGATATCGAAGTCTCGACCGCCGATCACGAGGCCTACTGGGAGCAACGAGGGTGGGACGAGCGTGCGGTTATCAATACGCTCTCGTACATAAGAGCAATCCAGCGTCGGGGCGAACAGATCGCCGTGGGTGGGGTCGCCTACGCAGGCATTCGCGGCATCGAACGCGTCGAAGTGAGTCTCGACGATGGCAAGACGTGGGCCGATGCCACCCTCGAGGCGGCCCCCTCACCATATGCCTGGCACCGCTGGCGCTACGAATTCACGCAACCAAACGCGGAAGCACTGAACGTTCGCGTGCGAGCGACTGACAGCGAGGGGAATCGACAGCGAGGCGTGCGGTCCAATCCACACCCGGGCGGATCGACCGGGCGGCACTCCGTGACGCTCTCGCTGTAGTTGTCATCAATTCAGACACCGACCATTCCGCGAGCAAGCGCGAGACCAGTCCGGTAATACGATGGCCGGGTGACGCGATCGTGTTCTTCGCGAGTGAGCTTGAAGTCGAAGATGTCGAGGTTCTCCGCGAGGTGGTCCCGGGAGGTCGACATCGGAATCGTCGCGACGTTTTCGTGCTGGGTCGCCCAGCGGATCGCGACCTGTGGTCCGGTCTTTTCGTAGCGGTCACCGAGGCTCTCAAGCAGTTCGTCACCGAGCAGTCCGCCGTTGGCCAGCGGGCTATAGGCCGTCAGCATGACATCGTTGTCCTGACAATACGAGAGCAGTTCGCGCTGGGGCCACCACGGGTGAAAGAGTACCTGGTCGGTCAGGATCGGTGCATCCGAGAGCTCCCTCGCGCGCTCCAGGCGGTCTTTCCCGAAATTGCTGACGCCGATGTGGCGAGTCATCCCGCGATCGACGGCCTCGTTCAGCCCAGTCATGACATCTTCGAGGTCGGCGAGTGGATGTGGCCAGTGAATCAACAACAAATCGACGTAGTCGGTCCCCAGTGCTTCGAGGCTGTCCTCGACCGAGGTGACGATCGATTCGACCGAACGATGGGTCGGGTTGACCTTGGTGGTGAGGAAGATATCTTCGCGATCGACGTCTGCTTCCTCGATCGCTCGACCGACACCCGATTCGTTTTCGTACAGTTGCGCAGTGTCGACGTGGCGATATCCCAACTCCAGGGCGTTGCTGACCGCGTCGTAGGCAGTTTCGGTGGCCATTTGCCACGTGCCGACGCCGATCGACGGGACACGTGCGTCTGAGACAGTGACGTATTCCATCAAGGGGACTTCGGGTGCCACCGTCAAGAAGCCACGGGCACCTCACGGAAGTATGCGACTCACGGTGGCACGGTTCTTTGCCACCCAGCGGTAGCCTCGCTCGCGTGCCCAGGCGTACCCCGGAACGGCCCGGATTGCCCTGAAAAAGCCGGGCGGGACGAGTTCGGTCTTGGCCAGCCCACGCTCGACGGCTTCGCCACAGGAGTAGACAGTCTCGTCGGTGACGAGGTGGGCACACTCGCGGTAGTCTTCGGGCAACCGATCGCGGAGTGCTTCCGACAACTCGCTGAATCCCACGATCTCGACGCGACCGTGACGCGCGACGAAGCGGGCCGACCGGGTACAGAAGCCACAGTCGTCGTCGTAGACGAGCGTCGGAGCCATACGATAGCTACGAGTGCCAGGAATAAAGAGTCACGTACCGCAAAGAAGGCGACAGGTATAGGCGACACTTGGGCAAACGAGCTACTATGGAAGCCTGGAAAGTGATGCTCGCTACGAGCGGCATCCTTCTCGGATTCGCCGTCATCGCCTCGATCACGAACGTCTCGCTGACCGGGCCGACCGCCGCCGCCATCGTGGTCGTCGTCGGCATCGCAAGCGTAGTGCTGTACGTGACAATGAAACACGGCTACCAGCTCGGCCGAAAACTCGGCGAGAATATGGGCGAGGACTGATCGGGGATATCTTCTTGCGGGTCGCCAGCGTTGGCCCACTCATGGCTGAAGGGAATACACTTCTCAACGCAGTACTGGGCGCGGTCGCGACGGCACTCCTGGCGTTTGTCCCGTTGTCACCACTGCTGGGTGGTGCCGTCGCGGGCTATCTGCACGGTGGTGATCAGTCCGACGCGATCACCGTCGGCGCTCTGGCTGGGTCGTTCGCGGCGATTCCACTCGTGTTCGTCTTGGCGTTGCTGGGTTCGATCATTCCGTTTCTTCCGGCATTGGGCATCCCCGGCTCGATTTCGGCACTGGTCGGCATCGTTGCGTTCCTGGCCGTCCTCGCGCTGCTCGCCTACACGGTCGGCCTGAGTGCGCTCGGTGGCCTCCTCGGCAAGTACGTCGCCAGGGAGACCGATATCGAGATCTGAACGACCGGTTCACAACGCCCATTACGGTCCCCCGGAAAACCCCGAGCATGGTTACAGCGAGCGCGCCGGGGAAAGTGTATCTGTTCGGCGAACACGCCGTCGTCTACGGCGAGCCCGCCGTCCCCTGTGCGATCGAGCGCCGGGCGTCAGTGACGGCGACCGAACGATACGACGACGCCTTACGGGTCTACGCGGGCGATCTGACCCTGGACGGGTTCACTGTCGAATACAGCGGCGACACGACCGGACGACCGGACGTCGACGTCGAACAACCGCTGCTGGACGCGGCAATGGGCTACGTCAACGAAGCGATCGAACAGGCACGGGACGCCGCTGATCGACCGAACGCGGGCTTCGACGTCACGATCGACAGTGCGATCCCACTCGGTGCCGGATTGGGATCCTCGGCAGCCGTCGTCGTCGCCGCGATCGATGCGGCGACGCGAGAACTGGGCGAGCCACTCCCCGCCAAAGCGGTCGCCGATCGCGCCTATCAGGTCGAACGCGCCGTCCAGGACGGCGAGGCGTCGCGTGCGGACACCTTCTGCTCGGCGATGGGCGGGGCCGTTCGCGTCGAAGGTGATGACTGTCGGCGACTGCCCGACGTGCCGACCCTCCCGTTCGTGATCGGCTACGACGGCGGGTCGGGTGACACCGGCGCACTCGTTTCGGACGTTCGCGCGCTACGCGAGGAGTATGATTTCGCCGCAGATACGGTCGGGGCGATCGGCGATCTCGTCCGTCACGGGGAAGGAGCCATCGCCGAGGCGGACCTGGCGGAACTCGGTCGGCTCATGAACGTCAACCACGGCCTCTTATCGGCGCTTGGCGTCTCGGCCCGCTCGCTGGATTCGATGGTCTGGGCGGCCCGCGAAGCAGGCGCGCTGGGTGCGAAACTCACCGGGGCTGGTGGGGGCGGCTGTATCGTCGCACTCGACGAGACAGCGGCGACGAAACGGGCACTCGACTACACGCCCGGCTGTGAGGAAGCGTTCAGGGCGGAACTGGACACCGACGGCGTCCGGGTGGAAGACCAATGAGTCAAAGACTGCGGGGGAAGACGGCATGACGACCGTCCTCAAACTCGGCGGGAGCGTCATCACGGAGAAAGAGTCGCCCGAAACCATCGACGAAGCGGCGCTGACAGCGGCGGCCGATGCCATCGCCGGCAGCAACGTCGAGGATCTGATCGTGGTCCACGGCGGCGGCAGCTTCGGTCACCATCACGCCGAGCGCTACGGCGCCAGCGCCACGGAGGGCACCGACGACGCCGCGGGCGTCTACGCGATTCACGACGCCATGGGGCAACTCAACAGCGCGGTCGTCGAGGCCCTCCAGTCGGCCGGCGTCCCGGCGGTCCCGGTCCACCCGTTCTCGCTCGCCTACCGGGACAGGGACGGCGAAACGACACTCCCGACGGACGGCATCGAAGGACTTCGCGCGGAAGGGTTCGTCCCGGTGCTGTTCGGTGACGTGGTCGTCCAGTCCGGCGCGGGCGCGACGATCCTGAGCGGCGACGAGATCGCGGTCATACTCGCCCGCTCGCTGTCGGCAGACCGGATCGGCCTCTGTTCGAGCGTGCCGGGCGTACTCGACGAATCGGGGGCAGTAATCGACCGAATCGACGACTTCACGACTGTGGCCGACGCCGTCGGGGCCAGCGAGGCGACCGACGTGACCGGCGGGATGGCCGGGAAAGTCCAGGCGTTGCTGGACGTGTCGATCCCGGCCTCGATCTTTGGCCCCGATGGGGTGTCGGCGTTTCTGGGCGGCGAACGTCCGGGGACGCTGATCGTCGGCGGCAGGTGAGAGGGCGACGCCCGTAATTTACTTCCCTGCGGTTTCCGTTTGCCAGGGTATGACAGCGATCAATCCGAAAGCGAGTGCCCGCTACTGGGCACGGCTGTTCGGGTACTTCCTGGTCCTCGCGGTGATCGGTGGCGGCTTCACGGGCGGCGGCATCTATCTGCTCGACGAGGCCGAAGCATTCCCTGGCGGCCCGGGTGTAGATGTCGGTACAGAACTGGCAGCCGGTGGCGTCCTCACGGCCGTCGGCGTCCTACTGGTACTGGCTGGCTTCTTGACGATTGTGCTCAACGTCGTCGCCGACGGCGTCCGGGCCGGTGTCGAGGCGGCAAGTGGCCCAACTGAGACGGTTGCCAGCGACGCCGAGACAGCCGACGAACCAGCAACAGACGACGTTGAGACAAAGACATTTGCCCCAGGTGAGACTGCATCAGCACCACAAGCCGGTGGCGACCAGCAGCACGTAGTGTCAGCCCAGGCACGAGCCAGCGCGGAAGACGACGAAGCCTGGAAGCGTGAGGTCGAGCAGAAACTCGAGACAGAAGGCGAGCGAGCGAGTGGCGAACGCGCCGCCCAGCGTCCGGAACAGACGGCAACCGACGACGAGAGTCCGCCAGCGGAGAGCCAGTCCGGCGGTCAGGAACGGCCCGGCGCGAGCGAGCCAGTCACCCGAAACGCCCCGGCGGAACCTGGCCGCGACACCGATGAATCACCAGCGGAGGACCAACTTCCCGACCAGTCAGCCGAAGACGAGCGGGAGACGATGACTCCGGCCGATAGCGAAGACACTGGCGCAGACGAGGCCGACGAGTGGGTCAGTGCCGAGAAAGTCCAGGGAGAGCAGCCAACCACCGAGCCCAGCGAGCAACCGGGTGGTCCAAGTGACGAGCCGGCAGCCGAGGAGCTCCCCGAAGAGGGCGGGGACGCTGACAAGCCACAAGAGCCCAGAGACGCCAGCGACCTCTTTGGAACTGACACGGCAGAAACAGGCGAGACGGACGACGAATCGTCGGACAATCCACTCGCCCCGGACACCATCGAACCGCAGGACGACACACCGTCTGACCCCTTCGCGGACGCCGATGAGTCGGCCGAGAGTGATGACGAGGAAACCAACCACGAGCCACAGTAGCGACGGCTGGTCGAACCCGCACGGTTTTTATCGCCCCGCCACATAGACCCTCGTAACCGAGCGTTCGGCCGCCCGACTGCGGACGTGGCGGCCGGCGGATGCACGTCGATCGACCGTCGCGCCGGTGTCGGGCACGACTGCCCCACCGGCGTCGGGTCGGCTGGCCAGTGACCGATCGCTGGCTCGCCGGTCCAACGGTCCTCGCGGACGACGGTCGGCAGTCGCTGAACTCGACCGCGGACCGTCGGCCCGCCACAGCCTCCGTCGGGTGGCCCACTCGGAGGAGCAACTATGGAAATCGAGATTGCCACCATTGGCGGCTACGAGGCAGTGGGACGACAGATGACTGCGGTGCGGGCGGGCGAAGATGTCGTGATCTTCGACATGGGCCTGAACCTCTCGAAGGTCCTGATCCACGACAACGTCGAGACCGAGCGGATGCACAGCCTGGACCTGATCGACATGGGGGCGATCCCGGACGATCGCGTCATGAGCGAGATTGAAGGCGACGTCAAGGCCATCGTGCCCACGCACGGTCACCTCGACCACATCGGCGCGATTTCGAAGCTGGCCCATCGCTACGACGCGCCGATCATGGCGACACCCTTTACGATCGAGCTCGTCAAACAGCAGATCCAGGGCGAGGAGAAGTTCAGTGTCGAAAACGACCTCGTGAAGATGGACGCTGGCGCCACCACGTCGATCGGTGACGACGGCGTCGAACTCGAGTTCGTCAACGTCACCCACTCGATCATCGACGCGATCAACCCCGTGCTTCATACGCCCGAGGGCGCAGTCGTCTACGGGCTAGACAAGCGCATGGACCACGACCCGGTCGTCGGCGACCCGATCGACATGGATCGGTTCCGCGAGATCGGCGACGAAGGCGTCCTCTGTTACATCGAGGACTGTACGAACGCCCAGAAGAAAGGCCGGACACCAAGCGAGTCCGTCGCGCGACGGCACCTCAAAGACGTCATGTACAGTATGGAGGACTACGACGGTGGGATCGTCGCGACAACGTTCTCCAGCCACATCGCCCGTGTAAAGAGTCTTGTCGAGTTCGCCGAAGACATCGGCCGCAAGCCAGTCTTGCTCGGCCGCTCGATGGAGAAGTACTCCGGAACGGCCGAACGGCTCGATTTCGTCGAATTCCCTGACGATCTGGGGATGTACGGCCACCGCAAATCCGTCGATCGCACGTTCAAGCGAATTATGAGCGAGGGCAAGGAGAACTTCCTCCCGATCGTCACCGGCCACCAGGGCGAGCCACGCGCGATGCTCACCCGGATGGGGCGTGGCGACACGCCCTACGAACTCGAAGAGGGCGATAAGGTCATCTTCTCGGCCCGCGTCATTCCCGAGCCGACCAACGAGGGCCAGCGCTACCAGAGCGAGACGCTGCTCAAGATGCAGGGCGCCCGTATTTACGACGAAGTCCACGTCTCGGGCCACCTCAACCGCGAGGGCCACTACGAGATGCTTGACGCCCTCAACCCCGACAACGTCATCCCGGCCCATCAGGACATGGAAGGGTTCGCGCCGTACGTCGATCTCGCCGAGAGCGAGGGTTACGAGCTCGGTGAGGACCTGCACGTCACGCGAAACGGTAACGTGATCACGCTGGTCGAATAATCAGATGGCGATGACGGATACCGACGACTCGGCCGCGGTAATGGAGGCCATCGAGTGGCGTCGCGGGCAGGTCAACGAGGCCATCCCGGAGAACCTCCCGGTTGTCGAGCCGACGAAACTCTACGAGGCCTCGCGGTATCTGCTCGACGCCGGCGGCAAGCGCCTTCGGCCGACGATCCTGTTACTCGCAGCGGAGTCGCTCGCCGATGTCCCGCCGCGCAGTGCCTCGTACCGTGACTTTCCCGCCACGGGCGACCGGATCAACATGATGTCGGCGGCAGTGAGCATCGAGATCATCCAGTCGTTTACGCTCATCCACGATGATATCATGGATGACGACGCCATGCGGCGGGGTGTCCCAGCCGTTCACGAGGAGTTCGACCTCTCGACAGCGATTCTCGCTGGCGACACGCTCTATGCGAAGGCCTTCGAGAACATGCTCGAAACCGGAGCGACCGGGGATCGATCCGTCCGGGCGCTCTCTGAACTGGCGACGACCTGCACGCAGATCTGTGAGGGCCAATCGCTGGACATCGAATTCGAGACCTACGACGAGGTCACGACCGAGAACTACTTAGAAATGGTCGAACTCAAGACTGCCGTGCTCTATGCGGCGGCAGCCTCGATCCCGGCGATCCTCATGGGGGAAGACGATCATATTGACGCCCTCTATCAGTACGGCCTCAACATCGGCCGTGGCTTCCAGATCCAGGACGACCTGCTTGATCTGACCACGCCTTCCGAGAAACTGGGCAAACAGCGCGGAAGCGACCTCGTCGAGGGAAAGCGGACGATCATCACCGTCCACGCCCGCCAGCAAGGCGTCGACGTGGATTCGCTGGTCCCCGCCGAGGACGTAGACGCAGTCGAAGAGGAGACAATCGAAGAGGCGGTCGCCGTCCTCGAAGACGCGGGAAGTATCGACTTCGCCCGCGAGACTGCCGAAGGGCTCATCCAAGACGGGAAAGACAACCTCGACGTATTGCCGGACAACGAGGCGCGTGATCTCCTGGAAGGGATTGCGGACTTCCTGATCGAACGGGAATACTGAGTCGACGGCCCAGCCGAACGGATCCGCAATCGGCCGAGTTTTATCCCCCAGGCCGGTTAAGAGCGGGCATGGACGACGATCTTCGCGAGCGCGTTGCAGCAACCGCTGAGGAGAGCGCGCTGTTCAACGCGTTGAAACACGATAGCGACGCCCAAGTGGGGGCGATCATGGGGCCGCTGATGGGTGACAATCCGGAATTTCGGGAATTCGGCGACGAGATTCCGGGAGTCATCGCACCCGTCGTCGAGCGCGTCAACGACCGCTCGACCGAGGAAAAACGCGAGCGGCTGGCCGAACTTGCACCGGAACGTCTCGAAGAACTCGATGCGGAAGACGAGAGCGAGGACCATGCTCTCCCCGACCTTCCCAACGCCGACGCATACGACGAGATCCGGATGCGCGTCGCTCCGAATCCGAACGGCCCCTGGCACATCGGTCACGCCCGGATGGCCGCCGTCGTCGGCACCTACAAGGACCGCTACGACGGGTACTTCCTCTGCCGGTTCGACGACACCGATCCCGAGACCAAACGACCCGATCTCGACGCCTACGACGAGATTCTCGACGCCATCGAGTACCTCGGGTTCACGCCGAATCGAGTTCTCAAGGCCAGCGACCGCCTGGAGACCTACTACGCTTACGCGCGGGATCTGATCGATCTCGGTGGGGCCTACACGTGTTCGTGTCCGGCCGAGGACTTCTCCAATCTGAAAAATAACGGTGAGTCCTGTCCCCATCGTGAGAAGGATCCCGAGACCGTCCGCGACGAGTTCCAGGGCATGATCGATGGGCTCTACGAGCCTGGAGAGATGGTCCTGCGGATCAAGACCGACATCGAACACAAGAACCCGGCCCTACGTGATTGGGTCGCGTTCCGCCTTATCGATACGCCACATCCCCGCGAGGAAGCAGCGGAGTATCGCTGCTGGCCAATGCTGGACTTCCAGAGTGGCATCGACGACCACCTCACGGGGGTCACCCACATCATTCGTGGGATCGACCTCCAGGATTCGGCAAAGCGCCAGCAGTTCGTCTATGACTACTTCAACTGGGAGTATCCCGAGGTGATCCACTGGGGCCACGTCCAGGTCGACGCCTTCGACGTGCCGATGAGCACCTCAACGATCAAGGAACTGATCGAGGGCGGCGAGCTGGACGGCTGGGACGACCCGCGCGCGCCGACGATCGCCAGCCTCCGCCGACGTGGGATCAGCGGGGAGGCTATCGTCGAGGCGATGACTGAACTCGGAACCTCGACCAGCAACGTCGACCTGGCGATGTCCTCGATCTACGCGACCAACCGCGAATTGATCGACGACGACGCCGACCGGGCGTTTTTCGTCCGGGACGGGGTCGAAATGGATCTCTCCGGCGGCCCCGAACGCGGTCAACCACCGATCCATCCCAACCACGAGGAGCGCGGCAAGCGGACGATCCCAGTCGGTTCGGCAGTGCTAATCGAGGCGGCGGACCTGCCGCCCGAGGGCGAACGCGTCTGGCTGAAAGGGTACGGCTGTGTCCGCCGGACGGACGAGCGAGCGTTCGAATACACCGACGACGACATCGAGGTCGTTCGCGAGGGTGACGTGGACGTCATCCACTGGGTGCCGGCGACGACGAGTGTCCGTGCGCGACTGCGGACGCCCGACGGTGACGTCACGGGTCACGTCGAACCTGGATTGCTCGGCTACGACGAAGACGACATGGTCCAGTTCGTCCGCATCGGCTTCGCACGGCTAGACGCCGTACCCGAAGCGACCGACCCGACGGACATCGGTGCGGACGACGAACTGATCGCGTACTTCGCGCATCCGTGAACTGACCGAGTACGGCCCGACAAAATACTGAAACGGACGAACTGTCACGGAGCCACTTCCATCAACGAATTCAGGCAACGTCCGAACGTTCCCACTGTTCCTGTCGTACGAAGCGCTCCCAATGGACAGCCACCGTGGTTTTCGAGATGACTTCGAATGGCGGTTAAACTATCTCCCAGATGAAAGAGTGGCTATTAATAAATAAGTACTATCTTATTCGCTATAGTCATCAAAAATATTATATAATAGGTGAGTGATGACAACGAGTGACGTATGAAATTCACACGTCAGGAATCACAGGAGCGACTTCAGGAAACGGTGTCGAACGGCGAGCCGATCATCGGTGCGGGCGCGGGCACTGGCATCTCCGCGAAGTTCGCCGAACGTGGTGGGGTAGACCTGTTGATTATTTATAATTCCGGGCGGTACCGGATGAACGGTCGTGGATCGCTGGCAGGCCTGTTGCCGTACGGCGATGCCAACGAGATCGTTGTCGAGATGGGTCACGAAGTCATCCCGGTCGTCGAGGACACGCCAGTACTTGCGGGTGTCAACGGGACGGACCCCTTCAGGGAGATGGACGTGTTCATCGAAGATCTGAAACATCGCGGGTTCTCGGGCGTTCAGAACTTTCCGACGGTGGGGCTTATCGATGCTGACAGCGGGTTCCGCCAGAACCTGGAGGAGACAGGTATGGGTTACGACAAAGAGGTGGACATGATCCAGGAAGCAGCCGAGCAGGACATGTTGACCTGTCCGTACGTCTTCACCGAGGAGCAAGCCCGCGAGATGGCCGAAGTCGGCGCTGATGTGATCGTCTCGCATATGGGTCTGACGACGTCGGGAGATATCGGAGCAGAAACGTCTCTCGACCTCGAGACTGCAGCGGATCGAGTCCAGGCCCATCACGACGCTGCCACGGCGGTCGACGAAGATGTCATGGTGATCTGCCACGGTGGCCCGATCGCCTGGCCCGAGGACGCGAGATACGTTCTGGAAAACACCGAGGGCGTCGTCGGGTTCTTCGGTGCGTCCAGCATCGAACGTCTCCCTACCGAGGAAGCCATCGAGAACCAGGCCCGGGAGTTCAAGGAGATCGATCTCTGAAATGTCCGATCACGAGTTCTTCGTCGAACCGGACGACGTCGAGAGTCAGTTGTTCGAGTGGGGTGTACTGAAGTGGTTGAGCACGCCGGACAGTACCGGCAGTGAACGATTCAGTGCGGGCGTAGTCAAACTCGAACCCGGAAAGGGTCACGACAGACATACTCATCCAGACAGCGACGAGATACTTTTTGTCATCCGTGGAGAAGGAAAACAGGAAGTCGCCGACCGGACCCGTGAGATAGAAGCCGGTGAGATGGTCTTCGTCCCGGAAGGAGTCGAGCACGGAACGGTCAATACGGGCTGGGAACCGCTCGTGTTGCTCGCGGTCTACGCGCCGCCCGGTCCCGAAGAAGTTCTCAGAGACCATCCTGACTGTGAGATCGTTCCACCGGGGAAACTCCCGCTTTCGGAGAACGTCGAGAAGAACGCATGAGTGTCGTCATTGTCGGAACCCTCGACACAAAAGGCGAGGAGATCGGCTTCGCCAGGGACGTGCTTGAAGCGGAGGGTGTTGACGTTCATCTCGTCGATACGGGAGTGGTAGACGACCCGCAGATCGAACCGGACACCGACGCGAGCGAAGTCGCGGAGGCGGCCGGGACAGAACTCGCACACTTACGAGGGGAAGCAACGCGTGGCGAGGCGATGGAAGCGATGGGAGAGGGCGCGGCTAGCATCGTCCAGCGCATGTACGAGGACGGGGAACTGGACGGCGTGCTCGGACTCGGCGGTTCGGGCAACACGTCGATCGCTACGTCGGCGATGCGGACGCTGCCGGTCGGCGTCCCCAAGGTGATGGTCTCGACGATGGCTTCCGGCGATACCGAACCATACGTCGGTTCGAAGGACGTGATGATGATGTACTCCGTCGCCGACATCGAGGGACTCAACCAGCTCTCCCGGAAGGTGATCGCCAACGCCGCACTGGCGATGGTCGGGATGGTCAGCAACCAACCCGACGTCAATGTCGACGAGCGACCGACGATCGGGCTCACGATGTTCGGGGTCACGACGCCGTGCGTCCAGACCGCTCGCGAGTATCTCGAAGACCGTGGATACGAGACAGTTGTCTTTCACGCCACCGGCACGGGGGGACAGGCGATGGAAAACCTGATTCGCCAGGGTGTCATCGACGGCGTCCTCGACGTGACGACCACGGAATGGGCCGACGAACTCGTCGGAGGGGTACTCAGCGCCGGCCCGGAACGGCTGGACGCTGGCGCCGAAACGGGAACGCCACAGGTCGTCTCGACCGGCGCCCTGGACATGGTAAACTTCGGCCCACGAGATTCCGTGCCCGAGGAGTTCGAAGGTCGGCAGTTCCACGTCCACAATCCACAGGTCACACTGATGCGCACCACGCCCGAAGAAAACGCCGAGATCGGGGAGATCATCGCTGAAAAACTCTCGATGGCGAGCGGACCGACGGCGCTTTACCTGCCACTGGAAGGCGTCTCGATGCTCGACGTCGCTGGAGAGGATTTCTACGACCCGGAAGCCGACGAGGCGTTGTTCGACGCGATCCGGGCGAACCTCGACGAATCGATCGAACTTGTCGAGATGGAAACCGACATCAACGACGACGATTTCGCGGTGGCAATGGCGAAGAAACTCGACGAGTACATGCAAGCAGCGGGCCTCGGACCGAACGAGTAGAGCTGGTTTCGACTCCAGAACAATCTCTCTTGGACATCGATCACTTGGCCATTGGTTTCGCCGTCAGTTGCGTGTTCAGCAACCACGGTAGACGTTCGATGACGTCCGTTCCCGCTTCACGTGTACTCGTCAGTCAGCCGAATTTGCGAACGCGTCCGCAGCGGTCGTCTATCGTGGACGTTTCGCCTGCTATCGTGGCTCAGCCAACAGTTCCTCGAACCGTTCACGCACCTTCTGGACCTTCGGTGCGGCGTGCATCTGACAGTAAGCATCAGTCGGGTTCTTCTCGAAGTAGTCCTGGTGTTTCTCCTCGGCACGGTAGAACTCCGCTAACTCGGTGAGTTCCGTCACGACCTCGTCGTCGTACTCCGCGTCCAGCGCCTCGATATAGGCGGCGGCCGTTTCCCGTTGCTCGTCATCGTGATAGAGCACGATCGAACGATACTGCGTGCCCACGTCGGGGCCCTGGCGATTGAGTTGGGTCGGGTCGTGGGTCGCGAAGAACACCTCGAGCAACTCGTCGTAAGTGATCACGTCGGGATCGTATTCGACCTGTACTACCTCGGCGTGACCAGTGTTACCGGAACAGACCTGCCGGTAAGACGGATCCTCGACGTGGCCGCCGGCGTAGCCCGACGTGACCGACTCGATGCCATCCAGTGGTTTCATGGCGGCCTCGGTACACCAGAAACACCCGCCGCCGAATGTGGCCGTTGTCATACACTCCGGTAGGGTCGCGACGCGTATCAGGGTGACGAGCGCGGCGAAAGCCGCGGAGACCGAGCGGACGGTGCTCGCAGTCAGTCGTCGGTCTCGGCGACGCCGGCCTCGGCGGCCGTCGCTTCGGCCTCGTCTTCGAGGAAATCATCGGCATCCAGGGCAGCCTTCGAACCCATGCCACCGGCAGTGATCGCCTGCTGGTAGTGGTGGTCGACGACGTCGCCGGCGCCGAAAATACCGGGCACGGCCGTCTTGGTCTGGCCGCCGTCCCGACCGCCTTGCGTGTGGATGTAGCCCGTTTCGTCGAGTTTCACGTCGGAGTCTTCCAGATAGTCGGTGTTGGGCGTGTGCCCGATTGCGAGGAAGACAGCCCCGACGTCCTGTTCGAAGTGTTCGACCTCATCGGCACGGTCCGAATCGAGTTTCTCCGTGGGATGCCCGTCGGGGTGGCGGACCAGCGAGACGCCGTCGATCCCATCCTCACGGGTGCCGTGGATCTCGACGGCCTCCGTGTTACGCATGATCTCGACGTCGCCCGCATCGACGTGTTCCATGATGCGATCGACCCAGTAATCCTCGGCGCGGAATTCCTCGCGGCGGTGGGCCAGATAGACCGTGTCGGCGAACTTCGTCAGGAAGGAAGCCTCCTCCATAGCAGCGTCCCCACCGCCAACGACGAGCATGTCCTCATCGCGGAAGAACGCGCCGTCGCAGGTTGCACACGTCGAGACGCCATAGCCCATGAGTTCGTCCTCGCCGGGAATGGCGAGGGTGCGTGCGCTCGCGCCACTGGCGGCGATAAAGGCGTCACAGGTGTAGACGGTTCCATCCGTCAGTTCCACGCGGAACGGGCGTGCGCTGTCGTCGATCGATTCGACGATCCCGTTTTCGACCTCGGCCCCGAAGTTCGTCGCCTGGTCTTTCATGCGGTTGACCAACTCGGTGCCGTTGATCCCATCGGGAAAGCCGGGGTAATTAGCGACATCCGTCGTCAGTGTCAACTGGCCACCCGGTTCATCACCCTCCAAGACCAGGGGATCGTTGTTCGCGCGGCCGGCATAGACGGCCGCCGTCATGCCGGCGATACCCGAGCCGGCAATGATCAGCCGGCGGTGTTCAGCTTGCTCAGACATACCAATTTGTACAAGAGGGCGGCGTTTGTAGCTTGCGCACGCGATCCTACCGCTCGGCCAGTCAGGGCGCGTCGGTACCGTCGTGTTACCCATACTCCGCAGGGATCGGCTCTCAGTCGTCGAACGCATGACTTGTTGGTGGATGACATCATTGCTCGCTGTCTGAGAACCGCTTGTGTGCAACAGATTCCGGTATGAGTGGCTCGAACCCACGACGAGTCCGAACCTGCCCGAGCCAATTGAAGATAGCGGAAAAGAGCAGCCAAAAGTACCAGCCCAACATTCTCACGAAGGAATTAAATCAGATACCTATCTTGATACTAGTGGGAGGACAATTGCGGTTCGAGTACACATACCACGGCCATTTGTGGTATATTTTGCCGTATCAGATCGCTCTGATAAGTTTCATATCCCCGGGGGACAGAGATCCCTAGGAATGGCGAGCACCGTCAGCGGACGGCGGCCGTCACCCTCCCTCAGGGGGAACTAACAAATGCGAAACGCCAAAATCGTCTGTACGCTCGGACCAGCATCGGAGTCGAAAGAAGACATCAAAGACCTGGCCGAGGCCGGCATGTCCGTCGCCCGGCTCAACGCCAGCCACGGATCACCCGAACACCGACGGACGATGGTCGATCGAATCCGCGAGGTTGACGCGGAACTCGATAAGTCCGTCGCAGTCATGCACGATATTCCCGGGCCGGAAGTTCGGACTGCCCCGATTCGGGAGCCGATCGAACTGGAGGCTGGGACAACGGTTCGGTTCCACAAGGGCGACGACGCCACACCCGAGAACGTCGGACTGTCGGTCGACATTTCGGTCGTCGAACCGGGCGACAGTGTCTTGCTCGACGACGGTCGCATCGAGACGACCGTCGAGAAAGTCGAGGACGGCGACGTCTACGCACATGTCGAGAACGGCGGCGAACTCGGTGCACGCAAAGGCGTCAACGTCCCCGGCGTCGAGCTCGGCCTGCCGTTCCCGACCGAGAAAGACCGGACCGAACTGCAGGTTGCCGCCGAGGAGGAAGTCGATCTGGTGGCAGCGAGTTTCGTCCGAGACGGCGACGACGTTCGCAAGATCAGCGAGTACCTCGAAGAACAGGGCACGGAAGTCCCGGTCATCTCGAAGATCGAACGGAAAGGTGCCGTCGAGAACTTGGACAGTATCATCGACGCCTCCTACGGCGTGATGGTCGCCCGCGGGGACCTGGGCGTCGAGCTCCCCTTAGAAGAAGTGCCGCTCTACCAGAAACGGATTATCCGGAAGTGCAACGAAGCAGGCGTTCCCGTCATCACGGCGACGGAGATGCTCGACTCAATGAAAGAGTCCCGCCGCCCGACGCGGGCGGAAGCCTCCGACGTCGCCAACGCGATCTTCGACGGCACCGATGCCGTCATGCTCAGCGGCGAGACGGCGATCGGCGAGCACCCACCCCGAGTCGTCAGGACGATGGGCAATATTGTCAAAGAAGTCGAACAAAGCGGAGAGTTCGCCCAACTCCGTGAACAGCGCGTCCCGACATCCGACGAGACGCGGACCGATGCACTGGCACACGCCGCCCGAACGCTCTCTGAAGACATCGACGCTGAGGCGATCGTCGCAGCCAGCGAATCCGGCTATACGGCCCTTCGCGTCGCCAAGTTCCGGCCGCCGATCCCGATCATCGCCTCGACGCCCAGCGAGCGGGTCCGGCGACAACTCGCGCTCTCGCGTGGCGTTTACCCGACGACAGCACCGTACACCACCGAAGGGGCTGACGCGATCATCCAGAACGCGGTCCAGTCAGCACTCGAAACTGGCATCGCGGAGAACGGCGACACTGTCGTCGTCATCTCGGGGATGATGACCGAACTGGACGGTGTCGACACGTCGAACATGCTGAAGGTCCACGTCGCGGCCGAGACTGTCTCCTCCGGCGAGTCGATCGTCGACGGACTCGTCACAAACAAAGTGGTCACATCCACTGATGGGGATCTCAGTGACGTCCCCGACGGGGCAATTCTGGCCCTGTCTGACTCCTTCGACGGCGAATTCGCAGGCGATCCTGCCAAACTCAGCGGCATCATCGACGGGAGTGACGACCGGCGCAGTCACGCAGCTGTCGTCGGGCGAGAACTCGACCTCCCGACGGTCAGCCACATGGCTGTCCCGGAGGACCTCGAAGATGGAACAACAGTCACACTCGACGCCGAGCGCGGCGTCCTGTATAAAGGTCCGCTGGGGACACGTGCAGACGAGAACTGACGCGATACCGGAGTAAGCGAGATTTTCCTGCGCTTTCACGTCCGTTCGGTAGCCACAAATTGGGCGATCCCCGCCGTCCGGAAATATGTGCAATTAAGTGTTGGAGTGCCATCTGTGTGCGCATATGGCCGCGTATGCAGGGATCGACCTCGGTGCAAGTTACGTCCGTGCCGTCGTCGGCGACGAAACTGGCGACGAACTCGGGAAGTACAAGCGCGAAACACCGCAGGGGCCGACAGGCATCGCCGTCACAGACGCAGTCCTGGAGACCCTCAAAGACGCCTGCGGGGATGCCGGCGTCGAACCCTCGGCCCTGGAAGCGGTCGGTATGGGGACGATCGGTCCGCTGAACCTCGCAGAGGGTGAGATCGAGAACCCGGCGAACCTGCCCGATACGATCGACCGAATCCCGCTGACCGGACCGATCAGCAACCTCGCCGAAACCGAGGACGTCCACTTGCACAACGACGCGATCGCCGGCGTGATCGGCGAGCGCTTCCATAGCGAGCGCAATCCCGACGACATGGTCTACCTGACGATTTCGACAGGAATCGGCGCTGGGATCGCCTGCGACGGACACATCCTCAGTGGCTGGGACGGTAACGCCGGCGAAGTCGGTCACATGACTCTCGACACAGAGGGCACGATGGATTGTGGCTGTGGTCAGGATGGCCACTGGGAAGCCTACGCATCCGGACAGAACATCCCCCGGTACGCCCGCGAGTACTACGAGGCCGGCGACTGGGAGACGGACATGCCCATCATGGACGCGGATTTCACCGCCCCGGACCTCTTTGAGTACGCCGGCGAAGACGAGTTTGCCGACACGTTCATCGATCGGCTGGCCCGGTTTAACGCGATGGGCGTCGCCAATATCGTCCAGGCCTACGCGCCGTTGATTATCTACATCGGTGGTGGCGTCGCCGAGAACAATCCCGAGTTGGTCGTCGACAAGATTCGCCAGCAATTACCCGACATGGTGTTCGGGAATATCCCTGAGATCAAGATCACGACGCTGGGCGACGACGTCGTCCTCAAGGGAGCCCTCGCGAGCGCGATGACCGAGGGAACGGGCGACCGCGAGAAACTGCGTGGCTAAGTCGTTTCGAGAGTGGCGACAGTGACACCCCACTCGATATTCTCAGACGAGGGTGTGGTCTCGACCAACTCCCGCGGTTCCGTTCGCTGCCTGTGTGTCTGGAGACGGCTGAACAACAGTTATCAGTCCGCCCCGAGGTCGTACAGTTTCCGGAACGCGATCGTCGGAAACCGTGGTTCCAGGCGGCTCGGTGGACGACCGGACCCGCTTGTCCGCTCGGCGGTGACGCGATGGAAGATATCGGCGTCTGCGAGTTCGTAGAGAAACCGCCTGATGGTTCCGGTCGAGAGGTCAACCCGTGTCGAGTCTGCGATCGCCTCGGTGGTCTCGCTGACTGATGAGAGATATGTATCATCAAGTTCCAGAAACGCTCGCAACACGCGTCGTCGATTCGGTGCGAGTGCCAGGACGGTCCCCAGTGATGTACCTCCCTTCGGGACGGCTTCGATACCTGCTTCGATGTCTGCCGACCGGAGCGTTTCTCGGCCGTTATCCTCGGCGAGGACTGTCGCACCGAACAGCGCGGCGAGGGCATCGTGTGCGTTCCCGCCCGCCCGGGAAGCGATTTGGCGGGCCTGATCGTACGTCAGGACGTCGTCCGCGAGACCGGAGGAACCACGCGTCATCAACACGTCGATCAACACTTGCTGGCCGTAGCCCGGTATTTCTATCTCTGCGAGGTCTGGTGCTCCGTCGACGTCACTCGGCGGCGTTTGGCCGATGAAGACTATCGCGATTGCGTCATCGAGTGTTGCTAGTGCAGCATGGATATCAGTCGGCGACTGTTCGAGGGCGTCAGCGTGATCGACAGCGATCACCGCCCCAGGCCGGTCCGAAAGCAGTGACTGGAGTCGAGCGGTGACTGTATCCGTACTGACACCACGCGAGGGCCCGTCACCGCCGGTCATATCAGAGAGGATCTGACGATACAGCTGGAATTCGCTATCGACTTCACGACCGTTTACGTAGACTGACCGCGGCAATTCGACGCTCTGGGCTCTCGTCGTGGTTTGGATAGCTGTTCGTGGCTGCATCGCCGGCGTCTCCAGGTGGGAAAACACCGCGGAGACAACAGCTGACTTGCCGCTGCCCGGTGGCCCCCACACGTACCCATCTGGTGGGAGCGAGCCGTCGAAAACGGGATTGAGGTGGTCGAGGAGGCGTTCGACGACCGGACCCCGACCGACAGGCTCTGGGACGTGTACGGCCGGATTGAGCAGGTCGTAGTCGAGGACCAACGTCTGATCCGTCCCGCGTTGCCGTCGTCGTCTGATTCGGGCCTCGATGTCCATTGTCGATGTATCGTTTTGTATATCGTTTTTGATCGCCGATCAAAACCGCTCCGGTTTGAGGGATGGCCGAAAGCAACTATCGAAGTGCAATCTCTGCCAGGGCATCCAGTATCGTCCCGTCGCTCCGAACGCAGCGACGGACAGCTGAGTTCTCCGCGAGGTGACCCTCTCCAACCGTCCGTTCGGCCGGTGAGAGCACTTCCCGAGACGTTCGAGTCTTCTCTTCAAATAGAAAGTAAACTCTGATCTAGAGGTAACCAGCGTTCGGCAGGACGCCGACAATTGACAACACGGCGACGATGAACATGACGATCGCGATGGCCATCGCCGGCGGGTCGACGTGGGTACCCGAATGGGCGTAGAACAGCCGCTGGGTCAATTCACCGAACAGACCGGTGACTGCACCGAAGACGCCCGCGGCGAGTAACGCGATGACGGGGCTAAACTCGGGCAGCAAGACGGCTGCCCCGACCGATCCCAGAAGTGTAATGTGGTGGGTCACCGGGATCTTCTCGACGCCAAGATTCAGGAACAGCAGACTCATCGCCGAGATGCCATAGCCCATGAAGATGCTCCCGGTTTTGATGTAGATGAAACCAGCGAGGATACCGCCGACGAGCCCGATCGCCGTGACGCCTGACCACCGGTACTGGTGGGGGAGCCACGGTTCAGTCGCCAGTCGACCGGCATGTTCCTCGCGCCCACTGTCGGCCTTTGGATGTGATTCCTCCTGCTCGAACGGCGACATGTCGAGATACCCGTTCCCCTTCGACGTCCCGATGATCGGGTAGCCAAAGACCGGGCGCGCGAGAAACGCGGTCGCGAAGACCGAAAACGCGATGAAGTCGGTCACTGCGGTTCCATCGACGACGACGACCGCATACCCAACTTCAGTGATCAACATACCGATCGCCCCGAAGATTGCGCCCACAGCGAGAATATCGGGTTTCGTCCCGAAGGCGTACGAGATGTCTTTCCCGAAGTGATAATCCCAGCCGTTGGGTTCCATCTCGGGATATTTCTTGGCTGCGTAGGCGGTCGCCGCGACGCCACCCGCGAAGGCGATGTGGGGGCCGGTGATCGCCCCGAACCCGATGACGCCAGTCACGTCGCCCGTGAAGGCGGTTCCGGGGACGGCCTCGAGACCGAAGACGCGAGTGACGATGTCGATCCCTTCACCGAGAAAGACCACGAAGCCGGTGAAGATGAAGGCGGGGAGCGCACCGAGGGCGGCACCGAACGCGCCGCCTGCAAGCGCCGTGATGAGTAAGAGGGCAAAGTCCTCCCAGGAGCCGCCGATCACCGGAACCGCGAGGAAGACGTCGAGCATGGTTACTCGTCTCCCTCGTCCTGTGCCCACCCGAGTGATCGCTCGACGGCGTCGTCCCAGCGATCGTAGAGAGTGTGCGCTTCCCCGGCGTCGATCTCGGGGGAGAATTCACGGTCGACGACCCAATTGTCACGGAGTTCCTCCTGGGTTTCCCAGTAGCCGACGGCGAGCCCGGCGGCGTAGGCGGCACCGAGTGCGGTCGTCTCGTCGACCTCAGGCCGGACGATGTCCGTCTGGATGATGTCCGATTGGAGCTGACAGAGGAAGTTGTTCTTGACCGCGCCACCGTCCACCCGGAGTGACGTTGTTTCGACCCCGGAATCCGCTTCCATGGCCTCGGCGACATCCCGCGTCAGATAGCCGATCGATTCCAGCGTCGCACGCACGATGTGTTCCTTTTGAGTGCCACGGGTCATTCCTACAATGGTCCCGCGGGCCCGGCCGTCCCAGTGTGGCGCTCCGAGACCGGTGAAGGCAGGGACCATGTAGACGCCGTCGGTCGAGTCGACAGAGCTGGCGAGTTCAGCCGTCTGTGCGGCATTGTTGATCAGATCGACATCCTCCAGCCACTCGATCGCCGCGCCGGTCACGAAGATCGATCCCTCCAGAGCGTACTGGACGGGTTCGCCGGACATCTGGAACCCGATCGTGGTCAATAGTCCGTGTTCGGACTCGACGGCTTCAGTCCCCGTGTTCATCAGGTAGAACGACCCGGTCCCGTAGGTGTTTTTGGCATCACCCTTATCGAAACAGGTCTGACCGAACAGTGCGGCCTGTTGGTCACCCAACGCCCCCGCGACCGGGATCGCTTCGCCGAGGAACCCGTCCGGGTCCGTGTGCCCGTAGTAGTTCCCGTCCGAAGAGGGACGTACCTCGGGTAGCATCGGTTCGGGAACGTCGAACTCCTCAAGAAGTTCGTCGTCCCACTCGAGGTCGTGGATGTTGTACAACATCGTCCGGGAGGCGTTGGTCACGTCCGTGATGTGATTGCCGGTGAGGTTGTGGATGAGCCAGGAGTCGGGGGTGCCCATCAGAAGCTCGCCGGCTGCTGCCCGGTCCCGGACGTTCTCTGCGCGAGTACTCTGTAACTTGAGCGGTTCGGCGTTATCTAAGAGCCACTCCGTTTTCGTCGCCGAGAAGTACGCGTCGGCCTCCAGTCCGGTCTTCGAACGGATCCACTCGACTTTCTCGTCGTCCTGGAGCTCCTCGACCCGATCGGTCGTCCGGCGGTCTTGCCAGACGATCGCGTTGTGGATCGGCCGACCCGAGGGCTCGTCCCAGACGATTGTGGTCTCGCGTTGGTTGGTGATCCCGATCCCCTCGAGTTGGGCAGGTTCGACAGACGCCTTTTCGAGCCCTTTCAAGACGACATCCTGGGTGTTCTCCCAGATCTCTATCGGATCGTGTTCGACCCACCCGGGCTCCGGGTAAATCTGTTCGTGTGTCTCGTATGCGTTTGAAACGATCTGCCCACTGTGATCGAAGACCATGAACCGAGTCCCAGTCGTCCCTTGGTCGATGGCGCCGATGTACGTGTCTGTCATGTGTAGTCCAGTGGAGACAATACTTTATTAGCATGCCTCCATCCGAGAGTATACAACAGAATCATTAATTATAAATCTGCCGAATGGATCGGATAATACAGGATTTTATTGCCCATTTCGAAGTATCGAATTCAAAGTTCACTATCGGCCCGGGACTGGAGTAACAATAAAGTGGGAGTGGACCGTTATTAATGATATTAAATGAACAACACACCTCACGTGGTCGTCGTCGGTGGCGGGTCGACGGGCGTCGGCATCGCTCGCGACGCGGCGATGCGCGGGTTCGAGGTGACCCTCGTCGAGAAGGGGAATCTCACCCACGGCACGACCGGACGGATGCACGGGTTGTTGCACAGCGGCGGCCGATACGCCGTCTCAGATCAGGAGAGCGCACGCGAGTGTATCGAGGAGAACATGATTCTCCGGGAGATCGCGACCCACTGCGTCGAAGATACCGGGGGACTTTTCGTCAAACGGCCCGAAGATACCGAGGAGTACTATCAAGAGAAACTTGAGGGCTTACGGGCGTGTTCGATTCCGGCGACCGAACTCACCGCGGCGGAAGCACGGGCGCGCGAGCCGTATCTCGCGAAAGACATCGACAAAGCCATCGAAGTACCCGACGGCGCGATCGATCCGTTCCGGCTCTGTGTGGCCAACGCCAAGAGCGCCCAGAACCACGGCGCGCGCGTCGAGACGTTCTCGGAAGTAACCGACCTACTGGTCGAAGACGGCGAGATCGTCGGCGTCGAAGTCACCCACGAGAGTGGCTCCGGCAACCACGTCCATGGCGTCGAAGGGGCTGTCGAGGAAATTCGCGCCGATCACGTCGTCAACGCGGCCGGGGCCTGGACGGGCGAACTCGCTGCGATGGCGGACATCGACGTCGAAGTCCGCCCCTCGAAGGGCGTCATGACGATCATGAACGTCCGGCAGGTCGACACCGTGATCAACCGCTGTAAACCCAAGGGCGATGCCGACATCGTCGTCCCCCACGAGACGACCGCAATCCTCGGGACGACCGACGAGGAGGTTAGCGATCCCGCCGAGTACCCCGAAGAACAGTGGGAAGTCGACCTGATGATCGAGGAACTCGGCAAACTCGTGCCGATCCTCGAGGACGCCCGGACGATCCGCTCTTTTTGGGGCGTGCGACCGCTGTACGAACCGCCCGACACTGGGACCGACGACCCGACAGACATCACTCGACAGTTCTTCCTGCTCGATCACGACGAACGCGATGATCGGCCGGGCATGACGACCATCGTCGGCGGAAAGCTAACGACCTACCGGCTCATGGCCGAGCAACTCGTCGACCATCTGGCCGAGAAATTCGGGATCGAGGCGGCCTGCCGGACGGCCGAGGAACCACTCCCCGGCAGCGAGGACGAGGGAGCCATCGAGGCCGCCATGAACGAGTTCGGCCTTCGGTCCCCGATCGGCAAGCGCAGCGCCGAACGCCTCGGTTCACGGACTGCGGACGTTCTCGACACCGACGAGCCGAACCCGGTCGTCTGTGGGTGTGAGGCAGTGACGCGGGCCGAGGTACAGGACGCCATCGAAGAGTCTGGCAGCAACCTCAACGCGGTCCGAATCCGGACCCGCGCCTCGATGGGGAACTGTCAGGGCGGGTTCTGCTCTCACCGGATGGCGAACGAACTCCACCCCGACTACGACGAGCGACAGGCCCGGACAGCACTAGACGAACTCTACCAGGAACGCTGGAAGGGCCAACGCCACGCGCTTTGGGGTGAACAACTCGGACAGGCGATGATTACCTACGCGATGCACGCCTTGACGATGAACCGTGACCGCGATCCGGCAGCGACCGAGGACTCGCTGGATTTCGGTGCCTTTGACGCGGGACCGAGCACCGAGGCCAGGACAACGGCGGATGAGTCGGCGGGCATCGCCACCGACGGTGGCGAGGAGGGCACCCATGGCGATTGACTCGGATGTCCTGGTGATCGGCGGTGGAATCGCCGGGATCTCGTCGGCGCTGGCGGCTCGGCAAGCAGGGGCCGACGTGCGCCTCGTCAGCGAGGCTGAGACGACGCTGCATCACGCAAGCGGTCTGCTCGATGTGCTTGGATACCACCCGAACGCGGCTGGCGAGGGGCCGGTTGTCGACCCGTTCGACGCCATCGCGGACCTCCCGGACAGCCATCCCTATGCGATCGTGGGCGAGAGCGCGGTTCGAGACGGACTCGCGCTTCTCGACGACGCTCTGGGCGAGGCATATCAGGGGAGTTACACCGACGCGAACGCCCTGGTTCCGACCCACGGCGGGACGGTCAAGCCCACAGCACGGTATCCAGCGAGCGTCGCGGCGGGCCTCGCCAGCGACGACCGCGAAATGGTGCTGGTTGACTTCGAACGTCTCACGGGCTTCGACGCCGGCGTCGCCGCCGACCACCTCGCAGCTGCGGGGATTCCCGCCGACACGAGCGCCGCGACCGTCGAATTCCCGATTGTCGTGCGCGACGACGCGAAAGTAACTCGCTATGCCCATCTGCTGGACGAGAACCCGACGGTCACAGTCGAGGGACGCGAACGGCGTGTCCGGGCCGCTCTCGCCGACGCCATCGAACCACACGTCGGCGATGCCGAACGGGTCGGGTTCCCTGCCGTGCTGGGGGTCGATCATCCGGCGGAGATCCGGGCGGAACTCCAAGACCGCCTCGACGCGGCGATCTTCGAGGTGCCGATGGGGCCGCCCAGCGTCCCCGGACTCCGACTGGAAGATCGGCTCTATGCCGCCCTCGATGATGCGGGCGGACGGATCGAGGCCGGCGGTGGCCCGATCGTGGGATTCGACGCCACCGAGGGGACGATCTCGGAAGTGTATCTGGATCGCTCCGGGAGCCCAATCCCCTACGCGGCAGACCAATACGTCCTCGCAACGGGCGACGTGGCCGGTGGCGGTATCGACTCCGACCGGGAGGGCGTCACCGAGCCGATTTTCGGCTGTCACGTTCCCCACCCAACGGATCGCTACGAGTGGTTCGACGAAGCGGCCTTTGGCGATCACGACTTCGCGGAGTTTGGTGTGGTCATCGACGAGATGCTTCGGCCAGTCGCAGAGACTGGTGACCCCGAGTTCTCGAACCTCCGGGCGGCGGGGGCCGTGATCGGTGGCTACGACTATCCTGCGGAGAAATCGGCGAGCGGTGTTTCGATCGCGACCGGCTACGCTGCCGGTCGCCAAGCGGCGAGGGAGGCTTGATCCAATGAGTGATACACAGCGCGGCGATACCGGGACGGATCGTGACGAGGCCGAGACCGAGTCGGACCCACCGGAGGGCTACGAACCACTCGACGTCTTTGGCACGACGACCGAGATGGATCTCAGGTCCGGGGCCGACAACTGTACGAAGGTCGGGACCTGTGACGCCGAGTGTCCCGTCGCCGAAGTCAATGACGACTTTCCTGGCCCGCAGTTCCAGGGACCCGAACAGTGGCGACTCTCTGAGAAGGACGACGTCGAGATCGACGATTCGATCACTGAGTGCTCGAACTGTCTCCAATGTGATAGCGGGTGTCCCTCCGGGGTGCCCTTCAGCGAGATGCACAACACCGCACGGGCGAAGTACGTCATGGAGGACCAGCCCCTTTCGATCAAGAAGATCCGCAATCGGATCCTCGCCAACTACCGGACTTCGGCCTGGCTGGCCTCGAAGCTCCCCCGGACGGCGAATTTCTTCATGAACAACGGGGTCGTCCGATGGGCCATGGAGAAGACGATGAAGATCCCAAGCGAACGGGAGTTTCCGGAGTTTGCCACCCAGACGTTTCGGGAATGGTGGGGAAAGCGAGGCGGCGAAGCCGCCTCGAAAGAGCGAGCGCGGGCGGCGCGAACAGAGCGAGGGGAGGAGCGGGACGCGGACAAGCGCGTCGCGTACTTCCACGGCTGCTATTCGAACTACAACACGACCGAGGTCGCCAAAGCGATGGTTCGGGTCTATGAATCACTGGGCTATGAGATCACGGTCCCGAAACAGAAGTGCTCGGGGACGCCGATGTTCGCCAACGGCCGCGTTGATGACGCCCGGCGACACGCGAAAGTCAATGTCGAACACATGGGCAACGCGATCGCTGAGGGCTACGACGTGATCTGCACCTGTTCATCGTGTTCGCTTGCGCTCCGCCAGGAATACCCCGATCTGTTCGACTTAGAGGGGATCGACGAACTCGCCGCCCACACCTACGATGCCATGGAGTACCTCCGGATCCACGAGGATCTCGAAGCCGAACTCGCTGGGGCCGAGGTCGAGGAGTTCCCCGACGTCGCCTATCACGCGCCGTGTCACTCACGGAATCAGGGCCTGGGCCGCCAGGCCGTCGAACTCTTCGAAGACGTCGAAGGCGTCACCGTCACCGATGTCGGTGACTCCTGTTCGGGCATCTCGGGGACCTACGGCTGGAAATCGGAAAAGTACGAGACCTCGATGGAGATCGGCGAAGAGATGTTCGATCACATGGAAGAAGCCGACGCTCAGGCCGGCATGACCGAGTGTCCGACCTGCTCGATGCAGATGGAACACGGGACGGGCTACGAGATTTCCCACCCGATGGAGTTACTTGAAGCCGTACTCGTCGACTGATGACGATCAGGTGATCTCCAATCCGACATGCGTGCCGTGGGACGACGCTTGTCCGCCTTGGGCGGGGCGAAATCGCTATTTCGATCGTTCCTGATCGGGTCGATCAGTCGTCTCCTTTGACAAACGTGACTGGGCAGGACGCATCCAGCATGATGTCCTGGGCGACGCTACCGAACACTGCTTTCCCGCTCGGCGAGCGTTTGCTCCCGCCGACAACGATCCGGTCGGCCCCGATCTCGGCCGCGTGGTCGACAATTTCAGTCGCGTGATCGCCCTTTCGGCCACGGATATCGTACTCGATGCCCGCCGAGTCAAGAACCCCCGTCAAGTCCTTTATCGTCCCGTGGCGACGGGCGACCTCGGAGGGGTCAGGCGCCGTGTGCTCATCGAAGTCGAGCCGATCGATCACGTCGTCGAACTCACTCGGCGTGAATACGTGTACGAGGTCAACGGTCGCGTCGCTTGGCCCGGCGACTTCGACGACGGTTTCGGCGAGTTCGTCGGCACGATCACTATCTTTCGGCCCGACGGCCAGCAGAACGGTTTCGAGCGTCATAGTTACAGATACGAGCCAGATAATAAGAAACCACGTGTTCTTGTGCGCCAATCGGGCCAGGAAGGCCATCGAGACCGGACGGCCTAGCCGGTGTTTTTCATCCCGGCGGCGATGCCGTGGACGGTCAGGCGGAGGGTGCGGCGCTCGGTCTCTGTTAAGTGTGACTGGGCGAGCAAACGGGTCTGGAGGAGATTCAGCGGGTCGACGTAGGGATTACGGCGCTCGAGATTCTCCTGGAGCCAACCTCGGTTGAGCAGCGTTTGCTGCCCGGATATCTCTTGGAGGAGTGAGACGGATTCTTCGTACTCCTGACGGATGCGCGGGAAGATGCGCTCGCGGACGTCGTCGTCAGCCAGGTTAGCGTACTCGGTCGCGATTTCCATGTCGGACTTGGCCAAGGCCATCCCGGCGTGGTCGATGATCGTCCCGAAGTACGGCCACTCCTCGTACATTTCCTGAAGCGTCTCCATATCGCCGCCGTCGTCGAGGTATCCCTGGATACCCGTGGCAACGGAGTACCAGCCGGGGACGATACAGCGGGCCTGCGTCCAAGAGAACACCCACGGAATGGCTCGCAGGTCTTCGACGGAACGGTCTTCGCTACGGGAGGCCGGCCGCGAACCCATGTTGAGATTCTCGATGACCGTGATCGGGGTCGCCTGCTCGAAGTACTTGACGAACCCGTCGGTCTCTAAGAGGTCGCGATACTCCGTACTGGCGTAGTCAGCTGCCGTCTGGAAGGCGTTAATCCACTCCTCAGGGATGTCCTCGACAGGGTTCTCCATGGCGTTGTGTCGCGCCAGGATCTGCGCGTTGAGCATCTGTTCGAGGTTGCGTTCTGCGACCTCCGGATTACCGTACTTCTCGGCGATGGCCTCGCCCTGCTCGGTGAACTTGATCTGACCGTTGACTGTTTCGTTAGGCAAGGCGAGCATCGCTTCGTGCATCGGCACGCCACCGCGGGAGATCGAGCCACCGCGGCCGTGGAACAGCCGTAGATCGACGTCGAAGTCGTTACAGATGCTGGCCATCCGCTTTTGATTCCGGTACAGCTCCCAGTTGGCGGCCAGGTAGCCGTTCTCCTTCGAGGAGTCCGAATAGCCAAGCAAGATCTCTTGGATGTTATCCCGAGCGTCCAGAGCCTGGCTGTAGGCCTCGTTCTCGAAGAGCGTGCTCAGCATCTCCCGAACACGCGTGAGTGCGTACTCGCTTTCGAACAGCGGGACGATATCAAACCCACAGTAGCCCGGCAGGTCGACGATACCGGCCTGATCGCCCAGGAAGAGGACTTCTAGCGCGTGAGAGGCCTCCTCGAACCAGCTGATCGCATAGGTGTCGATCGCGTCGACACCGTATTCGCGCTGCCAGTCGGCGGCCTCGGAGAACAGCGTCAGGACTTTTTCCGAGTCCTCGGAGAGCCCCTCGATGTCTTCGATATCGATGACCGGATCGTCCTGCAAAATCGCCTCGGTCAGGAACTCGACGCGCTCGTCTTCTGCCATCGACTCGTAGTCGATCCCCTCCCGATCGAGGGTCTCGACGAGCGCGTTCGTGTGTTTCTCGCGGTGATCCCGCAAGTCGAGGCTGGCAAGCGTAAACCCGAAGGTTTCTACTTTCCGGATCAGCGGTTCGACGTGGGCCTCGACGATGTCCTCGGCGTTGTTCGCCCGAAGGCTGTCGGCGATAAGCTCCAGATCGCGGATGAGCTGCCCGTCGGCGTCGTACTCGCCCGATCGAACGTCATCAACCCGGAGCACGCTCTCACGCATCAACTTCAGCTTCTGCCGGTAGGGTTCGTCCGGGTAGCGATCATCGATCTCGTCGGCAACGCCCGGAAGGTGTTCCTTGTGGGTCTCGAGGCTCTCCTCGAAGGCCTCGCTCATCTCTAGATTATCGACGTCCTGACTCAGCACACCGGAGAGACTTTTGAGGTCGTCCCGATACAGATCAAGCACAACACTCCGCTGGCGGTCGAGCGTTTCCTTCGTGACCTCAGGCGTGACGAAGGGGTTCCCGTCACGGTCACTGCCGGCCCACGACCGGAACTCGTACAGTTTCGGCACCTCGACATCACCATCGTAGGTCTCCTCGATGGCATGCTCGAGTTCGTCGTAGACCTCACTGATCACGTCGAAAAGGCTGTTCTCAAGGTACCACTGAATGTTCAGCGTCTCGTCAGTGACGTCGGGACGTCGGTCACGGACTTGGGGCGTCTGCCAGAGACTCGTCACTTCGGCGCTGAGTTCCCGTTTGATTCGTCGCTCTTCCCGATCCGTGAAACTGATCTCATCCAGATCCTGGATTATCTTCCCGACCGACCAAAGCTTGGCTTTGGTCGTCTTGCGCCGCGCTTCGGTCGGATGGGCCGTAAACGTCGGTTCGATGATGACGTCATCGAGAATGTCCTCGACAGTTTCGGGATCGACGTCCTCGGCCGCCAGTTGTTCGACGGCTTTCCCGACCGTGTCCGAGAGTTCACTGTTCTGGACGCCCTCCCTGATCTCGCGGACGCGTTCGCGTTCCTCGGCCAAGTTGACCAGTTCGAAGTAGGTCGTAAACGCTCGGGCAACGACGTCTTGCATCTCCGGAGACAACCGGTCGAGTTCGTCGTGGATCGGCTCACGGGACTCGGCTTTCCCACGCCGATAGCCGATGGCATTGTTCCGGATCGTCTCGACGACATCGAATGCTTCACTCGAGCTTTGACTTTCAATAACGGTTCCCAGGAGTTCCCCCAGTTCGCGGACGTCCTGGTTGAGCTCCCTGGCGTGTAAAGTCATACCACCCTCTGATAGTCCGAAGGGTATAACACTAGCGGAATTGGAAGAACGTACGATAGGCCCTAATTAATAATTTGTGAGACTCCCTTCTTGCGATTTGACGACCAAATTTACCACGATCTATAAGGCTCATATAAAAAGATATATGTTTATAGTGGTGAATATTGCCGCCGTCGCGGGTGTCGATTGACGCCGGGCACGAGACGGATCGCCCGACTAGGTGACCGTCCGGTGGACCCCCTATATCGCGGGATCGACGATTGACAAATGTAAATACAGCAATCGTCGAAGAAATATAGCAGAATCCCGGTACTGCGCCCGAATGGCGGGCAAATATATTAATGATTGTTCGTTTTAAAACCACCTACTTCGTTACATTCGTTTCGATAAAATCGTGAAAAACCAGTTCTCGCCCCCTTAAACACCCCGAATTATGGGGGTAGGGTTTAGTTATTGTTTGTTACATACTATAGTAGTAGGTGGACTCTCTGATGACCGATGACGCAACTGGACGCGACAAAGGGGGTCAGCCAGGAGCCCACCGCGAATTGATGACTAACTTAGGTGATTACGATGGATGAAATACGGATTCACGGACGCGGCGGACAGGGTTCAGTAACGCTGGCACAGCTGCTGGCACAGGCAGCCCACGAAGAAGGTACGTGGGCACAGGCGTTCCCGGCGTTCGGTGTCGAACGCCGTGGAGCGCCCGTCGAGGCGTTCGCCCGCTTTGACGAAGAAAAGATCACGGACCGCAGTCAAGTCGACGAACCGGACTACGTGATCGTCCAGGACACCAGTCTTCTGGAGTATGTCGACGTCACCGAAGGCCTCGCAGATGACGGCTTAGTCTTAGTCAACACCAGCGCGGATCCCGAAGATGTCGACATCGAAACTGACGCCGAGGTCGCGACAGTCGACGCGACGGAAATCGCGCTCGAACACCTCGGCAAGCCGATCATGAACACCGCGTTGCTGGGCGCGTTCGCCGGTGGGACCGGCCTGCTATCCCAGGATAGCCTCGAAGCAGTCATTACGCAGAAATTCGGCGGCGAAATCGGCGAGCAGAACGTCGCCGCGACCAACGACGCCTTCACGGAGGTATCAGCATGAGCCAATCAGACGACCCATACGAGAACCTCACGATTACGACCGGTGCCGTCGTCGAACCGAACACGTCCCGAGTGAACAAAACGGGGTCATGGCGGCAGTTCAAGCCCGTCATCGACATCGATGCCTGTATCGCCTGCGGACAGTGTGATACGTACTGTCCCGACCAGGCGGCAAAGCCGGTCGAGGGCGAGGACTACTACGGATTCGATCTAGATTACTGCAAGGGCTGTGGGATCTGTGAGGAAGTCTGCCCGACTGACGCTATTGAGATGATTCGAGAGGTGAAGTGACATGGCCAAAGCTGAACAGAACCCCTCTGACGAGCAGGAGGTTATGAAGGGGACATCGGCAGTCGCGAAAGGTGTCATGGCCGCAGATCCCGACGTCGTCTCGGCGTATCCGATCACGCCCCAGACCGGGGTTGTCGAGAAGCTCTCGGAACTCGTGGCCGACGGCCAACTCGACAGTGAGTTCATCAAGGTCGACAGCGAATTCAACGCCGCCTCGACGTGTATCGGTGCGTCAGCCGCTGGCGCACGAGCATTCTCCGCGACGTCGAGTCAGGGGTTGAAGCTGATGAGCGAACCCCTATTCACGGCGGCGGGCATGCGCCTGCCGATCGTAATGGCGGTCGCCAACCGGTCGTTGTCGGCTCCGCTCTCGATCTGGGCCGACCACACTGACGCCTTCGCCGAACGGGATGGCGGCATGCTGCAGTTTCACGCCGAGGACGTTCAGGAGGCCATCGACCACGTCCTGATGGGCTTTCGAGTCGCCGAGCAGGTCAACCTGCCCGTACTCTCGAACTTCGACGGCTTCATTCTGACCCACGTTCAAGAACCCGCAGACATCCCTACCGAGGAAGAAGTCAACGAATTCCTCCCGCCGCGTGATCCCGAGTTCACCCTCGATCCGTCGGACCCGAAGACGATGGGTGCCTTCGCCCGGCCGGAACACTGGACTGAGACGCGGTACGCGATCCAGGAAGCGATGATGGAGTCGAAGGACGTCTGGGCCCAGACGGTCCAGGAGTTCAAGGAGGTCTTCGGCCGAGATTACACCGAGTACAACGGGATGCTCGATACCTACCACGGCGATGCTGATTACCGCCTCGTGGCACTGGGCTCTATCTGTGGAACGATCCGTGGCGTCATCGACGAGTACCGCGAGCAGGGCGTCGACGTCGGCCTCGTCCGACCGCGCGTCCACCGGCCGTTCCCGACCGAGGAACTCCGCGAAGCACTGGGTGACGCCGAGGCCGTCGGCGTCCTGACCAAGGAGATGTCCCCCGGCTACGAGAGTGCTCTGGCCGGCGAGATCAAGGGCACGCTGTACCACGCCGAGAACCAGCCGCCGATCAAGAGCTTCGTCATCGGGATGGCTGGCCGGGACGTCAACGCCCCGGAGATCGGGACAATGATCGAGGAGACCATGGAGGCATCGGCCCCGATGACCTTCGAAGAGCAGGAATCGTGGCCGCAACTGCGTGAGAAGCTCCTCAACGGAGGCGATCAGTAATGAGTTCAGACCGACAAGACCAGGACTTCACTGACGAGGTTGAACACGGCGAGGAACTGTGGAACCCCGGCCACCGCGCATGTGCCGGATGTGGTCCCGCCCTGGCGATGAAATACATCACCGAGGCAGCCGGGCCGAACACGATCGTCACGAACGCCACAGGTTGTATGGAAGTCGTCTCGACGCCCTTCCCCGAGAGTTCCTGGGGGACGAGCTACATCCACAACATCTTCGAAAACGCTGCCTCGGTCGCCGCCGGCGTCGAGGCCGCCTACCAGTCGTTCGACCGCCGGGATCCCGATCATCTCGACGTCAGCGACGAGGATGACCTCAACATCATCGCGATCGGTGGTGACGGGGCCACGGCCGACATCGGCTTCCGTGCTCTCTCGGGCATGATGGAACGCGGGCACGACGTTACCTACGTGATGTACGACAACGAGGCGTACATGAACACGGGCGTCCAGCGCTCTAGCCAGACGCCACTGGGCGCGTCGACGACGACGTCGCCCGCAGGCACGGAGAGCATTGGGAACGACACCAACAAGAAAGACATGGCTTCGATCGCGGCCGATCACGGCGTCGAGTACGTTGCAACGGCCTCGATTTCGAACCCCCACGACTTCAAGCAGAAAGTCGAAAAGGCCCTCGAGATCGACGGGCCGAAGTTCCTGCACGTCTACTCGCCGTGCCCGGTCGGTTGGAGCTACGAGTCCTCGAAGACGGTCGAACTCGCCGAGTTAGCCGTCGAAACTGGTCTGTTCCCCGTCTTCGAGATGGAGAACGGCGAGATCACCAGTGTCAACAAGATTAGCGACCGCAAGCCTGTTCGAGAATGGCTCGAAACGCAGGGTCGCTTCAAGCACCTCTTCGACGGCGAAGAGGGCGAGGAAACGATCGAAGCACTCCAAGAGTGGATCGACGGCCGAGCCGAAGACCTCGGACTAGACGCCTGAGCTGACCCCCAATCAGTCGCGTCTATTTTTCCCCTTTCGTCGTCTCCGGTGAGCGTCGCGACTCGCTCGTGGTATCTCGCCAGCCACCACAGCCCCACGGATAGCACTGCCCCACCGGCGAATTGTGCTGTCAGTCATGACGAGCGCTCACCTTCGCTTGAGTGACGGTTGAACATCACAAGTGGATGGCCACCAATATTAGAAAGTGAAACGGTGGTAGAAGGATATATATGCCTCATCTTTTAAGATTCATATATGGTTGATTTGCGCACGCGAAAGATCCGCGCTGTGCTTTCGTTACAGATCCTGCACGTGGTTTGGCAAGCCATGCTTCCCTTCCTTGCCCCGGGGTCGCTGTACCCGTTCCTGGCCGGTGGTGGGTTCGTCCTCGCGGCCGGGGTGCTCGGCTATGGGTACATCACACAGCGGCGACGGATCGAAGCGCTCTCGAGTGCACGCGAAACGTTGCGCTCGCGAGTGACAGACCTCGAGTCCGAGCGGACCACACTCGAAGAAGAGCTCACCGAGGCCCGTGACGAACTCGAATTACAACGATCTCAGCGCGAGGCCAGTTCCCAGTCAGCGCCAGTACCACTGACGCCGGACGGCGGCATCGCCGCCTCCACTGGCAACTCTTTCGAGGAGATCAACGAATACATCGCTCGGAGTGCATCGACACTGGATGCGGCTAGTGAAGGTGACCTCACGGTCCGACTCGACGCCGAGACGCCCATGGACGCACTCAACGAACTTGCAGCCGAGTTCAACGAGATGGCGGCCGCCTTCGAACAGACGATCGACACGGCAGGGGACTTCAGTGGTGACGTCTCGGGATCGAGCGAGCAGGTCACAACGGCGACAGAAGCCGTCCGGGAGGCCAGCGAGAGCATGGCCGACAGCGTCCAGGAACTCGCCGACGCCTTCCACGAGCAACACGGACAGATCAACCAGATCTCCGACGAGATGAGCGAGATGTCCGCGACGATCGAGGAAATCGCAGCATCCTCCGACGAAGTCGCCGAAAAAGCAGATCAGACCGAACAGCGGACTGTCGAAGGGATCGAGGCCGCCCGGGACGTCAGCGACGCAATGGACGAGGTCGACGACCAGACTGAATCCGTCGTCGGCACCGTCGAGACGCTCGACGATCAGATGGGTGAAGTCGGCCAGATCGTCGAGCTGATCGACGACATCGCCGAACAGACGAACATTCTCGCACTGAACGCCTCGATCGAGGCCGCCCATGCCTCCAGCGGCGACAACAACGGATTCACCGTCGTCGCCGACGAGGTCAAAAGCCTCGCCGAGGAGACGAAAGACGCGACCAACGAGATCGAAACCCTCATCAACGACATCCAGGCCCAGACCACCCAGACGGTCGAAGAGATCCAGACGATGCGCGAGACGGTCAGTGAGGGCCAGGACACGATGGACGAGGGCCTCGAAGCGCTGGAATCGGTCCTCGACTACGTTCAGGACACCTCCAGTGGCGTCAAAGAGATTTCGAGTGCTACTGACGACCAGGCATCGTCCTCTGAAGAAGTCGCCAGCATCGCTGACAGCGCGGCCAAAGTCAGTCGCGAAAACATGCAGGAAGCCGAAAACGTCGCGGCCATCGCCGAAGAGCAGACGCTCGCACTCGGCGAAATGTACGTCAACGCGAAGATGCTGACGATGCGAGCCCAGCAGCTCTCGGCCCTATTCGAGCGCTACACGACAGAATAGAGCGAGATCCAACGGGAGCGGCTTCCGGGCAGTCGGACGCGCACTTTTTTGTTCGGATGATTATCGTTTCCTGGTCATTGCCGGGACACTCCCCATAGAATTCGTGCTGTGTTCACTGGCGTCGGAAGTACAGGCACCCATCGCCGTCTTACTCCGTCGGCGACGATTCGGGAGCGGCGCCCTCGACATCGGTCTCGGTGGCTGGCTCAGTGGGACCCATCGACTGGCCGTCCGCCGGGAGATCTCCCTCGGTTGCCAACCGCTCGGCTGCGTTGGCCATCGCTTGGGCAGTCTGGTCGACGTCGTCGAGTACGTCCGTGGCGTGCAGCTCCATCTCGCCACGGGCGCGGATCGTCCCTTCGACAGTGGCGTTCTCGTGGAGGGCGACATCTTCGGCGGCGATATCTCCCCAGACGTGAACGCCGGGACCGATCCGGACCGTCCCGCCGCGGGTTGTCACGTCGCCTTTGATTTCAGTCGCCCGGCCAACGGTCACGTCCTCACGCGCCCGAAGACTGCCAAAGACGGTCGTATCCCGGCCGACGGTAAGCGATTCGGCCCGGAGATTGCCGTGCAACCGGCAGTCGTCGCCGATGAGGGCGGGCGCGGAGACGCGCCAGGCGTCGTCGCTGACATGGGCGTTTCGGGGAATGATGAGCGGGTCGTGCTCGGAGTCAGACCCGACGACCGATTCGAGGGCTTCTTCGGCGGCTTCCTGTTCGCCCATCCGGAGCAGGTGGCTCAGATAGACGAACAGGAACACGATCGTCGGCATCGGATTCCGAATGACGATCCAGCCGTTTGCCTCGAATCCGTCTTCGATCTCGACGTCGTCCCCGATATCCAGATCACCGGCGACTTTCAACTCGCCACCGATGTGGACCCGCTCGCCGAGATAGGCATCCCCGCCGACCAGGACATCTTCCTCGACGTCACACCACACGTCGAGTCGACAGTCGCTCGCCGCCTCGATGTGACCCCCAAACCGGACGCGCTCGCCCGCGACAACTGTGTCGCCGCGAACGCCGAACTCGACCGTACTCTGGCCACCGACGATCACGTCGCCGTCGGTGACGAGATCGTGTTCCTCGACGGTCGTCCCGTCGGGAATGGCGAGTTCGTCCAGCGGCGTCGATCGAAGCACACATCTAAAAGGGAAATCAGACGTCTTAAATCCCAAGCCTGCGTCTGACTGGCGTCTGACGGACAGCGTGGATGAGAGTCGATACGTAGTCCGCGATACTTATATTCGGGAACACGTAGGACCTACCATGACCGCCCTATCCTTCGACGAGCACGGCGTCGACGTCGTCTACGAGGGGACTGACTTTCGCTTAGAGAAGCCGTTGATCGAAGACGCCGTCGGCAAGTCCTATCCGGACGTGACCGATCACGAAGTATTACAGCTCGTCGACCCGGAGCCGTCACTTTCGGGAGAGCCACAGCGTATCGCGGAGATTATCGACTGACCGAGACGACGAAATTCCGCAGCCGTCGTGGACCCAACCACTAAGTAGCAGTTGTGAGTGTCTTGAGACGAATAGATGCCGCTGCTTATCGACGTCAGGAAACTGCGGGTCATCAACCAGTTGATCAAGGCTGGGGCGGAAAACGCGGCAACGTCGCTCGGGTCGCTGGCAGGAGTCGACGCCACCGTCGAGATCAAGAGCCTCTCGTTCGTCGAACCGCCGGATATCGGGGCTCAGATCGGTAGTGAAGAACTCTACAGCGCCAGTATTCGACTCAAAGAACCGCCTTACGGAATCTTTCTGATGACCTTCTACGAGGAGACGGCGTCCGAGATGGCCGAATTGCTGACTGGGACGACTGTTGAGGGCGAGTTCAACCAGTTCCAGCAAAGTGCCCTCCAGGAAGTCTGTAACATCCTTACCTCGGGATTCGTCGACGGGATCGCCAATACGCTGGGGACGACCATCGACATGAGTACGCCGACTCTCAAGGAGGCCTGCGGCGAGGAGATCGCCGAAGAAATGCTCTCACACGTTCGCGTCGACTCGGTTTCGATCGTCCTCGACAGCATCGTCGACGTGACGGACCAGGACGAGGAATTCAAGATCCGCCTGTTCTTGATTCCCGATCCCGGCGCGTTCGTCAACCTGCTCGATCACCTTTCTGTCGGCGAAATAGACGATGACGATACGGAAGCCGATCCAGTGTTTTGAAAGGTCGCGACCTCGATGCCCGCCTATGGCACTGACAGACGCCCTAATCGCCGGATTACACATGACCTTCGCTGCATTGTGGACAGGGAGTGTGTTGTTCGTCACCGTCGCCGTCGTGCCGACCGCACTGGACGGCCGCATCGATAGCGAACCGCTCGCGGCTATCGCCGGTCGATTCAAACTGATCACGCGAGCGAGTGTGCTCGTGACGCTGCTGACAGGTGCCCACCAGGCGGCGACAGGCTACACCGTCGACGGGCTGTTGTCCACGCCACAGGGGCACCTGGTCGTGTCAATGGTCGTGCTGTGGCTGGTCCTGGCTGGCCTCTCTGAGGTGGGGGCGGCACGGTTGACCGACGGAACCCAGCGACAGAAAGTTCGGACCCCGGCCGCCAACGCGCGACCGTTCTTCCTCGCTGGGTCACTCGTCGCCTTGCTCCTTTTGCTCAACGCCGGCGCACTGGGCACGCCGCTGTGACGCCGTTGGAAAACGTCTAAATTCGAGAAGAAAACAGACGACAGCGACCTCAGATATCCTCGGTCGGAGCCCCCGGTGCGTTGGTTTTCACGCTCTCGATGGCGTCCCAGGTACCCGATCGGTCCGCATACCCTTCGCCGCTGTCGGCGATGATGTTCCCGTTACGGTGGCGGAGTCGCCAGCGCCACTCGCCACCCGCGTCTTCGTAGACTTCGAACGCGGCGGGGGTGACGTCGAGGACATCCGCGTCTGGGGCGTAGTTTTCGACGCGTTCGACGGCATTCTTCGCCTCACCTCGGTCGGTGTATCCCTCGCCGCTGTCGGCGACGATGCGATCGTTCGTCGACTGGAGGCGCCAACGATACTCCCCGGCATTGTCCTCGAAGACCTCGAACGCGAGGGTGTCTAGATCATCTTGTATGCGATCGACCGCCCGACGAGCGTCGTGGTACCGTGAGTACCCCTCGCCACCGTCGGCGAGGATGTTTCCATTCCGGTGGACTAGCCGCCAGCGCCATTCGCTGGCGGCGTCCTGATAGATCTCGAATGCCGTCGGATCGAATCGGAGATACTGGGCCGGCCCAACGTACTCCGTGACGCTGTCGATCGCCCGGGTAAGGTTCGACCGTGAGTCATAACCCTCGCCGCCGTCGGCGAGAATGTGCCCGTTGTCGTGGCGGAGGCGCCAGCGATACTCGCCAGCGTTGTCCTCGTATGCCTCGAACGTGGCCTGACTCTCGCGGTCTTCGACGGGTTCGAACGGCTCGTCTTCCGGCGGAAGTTCCGCTTCCTCGGCAATGAGCGTGACAGCCGCGCCATGTGCGTCCCGACGAATGCTAGCGATGCCATTTTGGGCATTGTGTTTTTGGGTATATCCCTCGCCCGACGTTGCTGTAATGTTCCCGTTGCGATGGCGTAGCCGCCAGCGCCACTCGCCGCCCGCATCCGCATAGAGTTCGAATCGGGCTTGACTCTCCCGTAGCGTTCGGAGTTGTCCGGCCAGATCCGCTTCGTCAGCAGTGGTGTCCGAAAGCTCCGCACGGAGTGTGTCCAGTTCCCGAGCGAGGTCCGCCTCGTCGGCTTTGGCGTCCGCAATGGCCGCCCGCAAGTCGCCAATAACCGATGCCAAATCGGTCTCGTCGGCGATCGTATCGGCGAGTTGGTCCTGAAGCTTCGAGACTTCTTCCTCAGCACGCGTGGTGAGTAGCGGCGCAAAGACACCTCCGAACGTCATCAAGAGCAACCCGAGCGCATAGACGACGATAATCGGACTCGACTGTGGTCGCCAGTTGTCCGGATACGCGACGAGAAACCAAATGATCCCCGCGATGGTCGCCAGCACGCCGACAAACACCAACAGGGAACTATACTCCCGGAGTGGCAACCGGATTATCGATCCGGCGAGCAGCAACGACAGCCCCAGCGCGGCAGTGACGACCGCCCAGCCGCGGATTGCACTGGCTGGTTCGCTCGGGATCAATAACAGAATGCCCAGGATGCCAAGCAACGTCCCGAGGACGAATATCCAGTATCCCATCACTTCGTCCTCAGTGGATGGGTCGCCGATCCGCTCGCGGTACCACGTGACGAGCAAGTCGTTCGCCGATGAATCAGTTGCCATAGTATGTACGTTCACTTATACAGACAGACAATACTTATAGATTGGTGCAGATATGTTCGAAAATCCACTCCACGGTCATAAGATCGGCCAAGAGACAGTATTGCCAATATGTATGACAACGCGCTATTACATAGACAAGTTACTCCATTGAGGCGTACGATCATCAGACAGTCCCGATCACGGCATCACCCGTTCCCAGAACGTCAGCGGTCGAAATCAGTCGTCTTCGAAGAGATCCGTCGAGAGATAGCGCTCGCCAGTGTCCGGGAGGACCGTCGCGACGACCGCGTCGTCGGGGTATCCCTCAGCCACACGCTTTGCAGCGTGGGCGGCCGCGCCGGAAGAGATCCCAACCGCGAGTCCTTCCTCACTGGCGAGTCGACGTGCCTCAGCGAGTGAATCCTCGCGTTCGACAGTGACGACCTCGTCGAGGAGTTCGGTCCGGAGGATTTCGGGGACGAATCCGGCCCCGATTCCCTGGATTCCGTGACTCCCCGGCTCGCCACCGGAGAGTACAGCCGAATCGGCCGGTTCGATCCCGACGATGTCCACGTCGGCCTCGACGTCCTCGGTGAGGTACTCAGCGACGCCCGTGATCGTCCCGCCCGTGCCGATCCCGGCGACGAAGGCGTCGAGCCTGCCATCTGTGTCGGCCCACAGTTCCGGACCCGTCGTCTCGCGATGTGCGCCCGGATTGGCCGGGTTCTCGAACTGCTGAGGGATGAACGTGTCCCCGTATTCCGCGGCAAGTTCCTCGGCCCGCTCGATAGCACCGTTCATCCCACCGTCGGCGTCGGTGAGTTCGAGCTCCGCTCCGAGGCCGGCGAGCAGTTGCCGGCGCTCCTCACTCATCGATTCCGGCATGGCGAGTACGAGATCGTATCCTTTGGCCGCACAGACACTGGCGAGTCCGATTCCAGTGTTTCCACTGGTCGGTTCGATGACGACCGTGTCGTCAGTGATCTCGCCCGCGTCCTCGGCGGCTTCGATCATCGACCGACCGATCCGATCTTTGACTGAATACGGATTGAACGATTCAACTTTGGCGAGAACTGTGGTCCCGGAGCCGTCGTCGAGGCGAAGCAACGGCGTCTCGCCTATCAATGCAGTGACGTCGTCTACGACGTTCATCGTAGTCGTTAGTTTTGCAGATCCGTATTTAAGGTCAGCCGAAACTCCCAGCAGGCGGGAATCCACGTCGCGAAAACAGTACCACGCGAAGCAATGAGACACGTCGAACCAGCGTCGGGAGTTACAGTTCGGCGACCAGTTCGTCCATCAACTTCGACTGGGCGGCCGCGAGATGCTCGGTGAACGTCGAGGAATCGATCCCCAGTTCGTCAGCGACGTCGGTCGCGTTTGCCTCGCGGGGATACGAGAAGTAGCCCATCCGGTAGGCCGTTTCGAGGACTTCTTGCTGGCGGTCAGTCAACCGGTTGCGGTTGATCGGCACGACGTCAGCACTGCCTTCCTCGTCGCTTTCGACCTGCAGAAGATACCGAATCCGGACTGAGCCGTATCGTTCCCGGAGATCAGTCACCAGATCACGGAGATCCTGGATCTCTGTGAGATGTAGCGAGAGGATAAGCGAACCATCCTGGGCACGGATCTCCGAAATGGGGTGGTTACTCTCCTCGACGAACTCACAGACACAATCGAGTGGCTCGTGACTGAACCGATAGACGCTGGCCGATCGGTACTCGAACAGTTGCGAGAGGCGATCGTCAGAGAGTCCCATCTCGCCGCTCGCGGTAAACTCCTCGGTAATTGCGTCCCCGTCTTGCCCCGCCCGTGAAACCGACGTGAGAGGTCCCTCCGCTCGCTCGGAGAATTCAGCGACCGGACAGGTCTCTGGTGAGAGGACCTCAACTTCGGCGCGCATTCCCGGCATCAGTACTTCTAGATCTGTTCGGACAGGACATAACCGAACGGGTCATTCCCATCGACTGAAAACGGTGTCAGAGGCCCGTAAAGAGGCAATATCGACCGATTGTCTGTGTCGGCCCGCTTCGCGACCGGGAGTTCGAGATGGCGATCGACCGGACAAATGGAAAAGAACTTGCCACGGGGGCCGCGAAACCCAGGGTATGAAAGCCGTGGTACTCGCCGGCGGGTATGCGACGCGACTGTGGCCAGTAACCCGAAATCGACCGAAAATGTTGCTCCCGATCGGGGAGACAACCGTCATCGACCGGATTCTCGAAGAGTTGGAGTCCGACGACCGGATCAACGACGTGTTCGTTAGTACCAACGAGCGCTTCGCGGACGATTTCCTCGATCACATCGCAGCGACGGACCTCCAGAAACCGACGCTTTCGGTCGAGGAGACGGTCGAAGAGGACGAGAAATTCGGCGTGATTGGCGCGCTCGCCCAGCTGGTCGAGCGGGAAGGCCTCGAAGGCGAAGACCTCCTGGTCGTCGCCGGAGACAACCTGATTAGCTTCGATCTGAGTGAGTTCCTCGACACCTTCGAGCAGCGCGAACAGCCGACGCTTGCAGCCTACGACGTTGGCTCCCGCGAGCGAGCCAAATCCTACGGGCTGATCAACGTCGAAGGCGACCGTGTCGTCGACTTTCAGGAGAAGCCAGACGACCCGGACAGTACGCTCGTCTCGATTGCGTGTTATGCCTTCCCCGCAGAAGACGTCCGATTCGAGGAGTACCTCGAGGGCGGCAACAACCCCGACGAGCCCGGCTGGTTCATCGAATGGCTCGTCGACCGTGGTGACGTCTACTCGTTCACGTTCGACGGGGCCTGGTTCGACATCGGGACGCCCGAAAGCTATCTCGAAGCGATACGATGGACTCTTGAGGGCGACAGCGTCATAGCCGACAGCGCGACCGTCGAAGATTCGACCATCGGCGAGAACGTCCACGTCCTCCCCGGCGCGACCGTCGAAGACTCGACGGTCTCGAAGTCGATCATCTTCTCTGATGCCACTGTCAGAGACTGTGAGATCCACGACACGATTATCGATCAGGGGACACACGTCGAGCACCTCGACCTGGCTGGTGCGCTCATCGGCGCTCATACCCAGATCACGAACGGCGCCTGATAACCTCCCGCGTGAGATCGATACGGTTCAAGAGACAACGGCGACTGGCTAGGCTAACCTGGCGTCGTCGATCCGGAGATGCCCGCGCGTTCCGTCCCACACCGTCCCATATTCGAGTTCGATCGCTCGGTCCAGATGTGGCCCATCGGTCACCAGTGTTTCGAACTCGCCACCCTCACCCAGGACGTGGACGCCATACTCGTCGTTGAGTGCGAGGAGCTCATCGAGTGCAGCCTCGTCGAGTTGTCGACCGAGCCACGACTCGTCCAGTCCGGCAGCGGCGACCTGGATGATGCGAATCTCGAAGCCAGCATCGAGCATCTCCCTGGCGAGCGTTTCGGGATCACGCTGCCAGAGGGGGGCAAAAAGATCGGCGTCGACTCGCTCACAGAGACCCTCGATGCGAGAGGTCTGGAACTCGCTTTCGACCGCCCCGGCGACGACTCCCGCGACCCCATCGGGCAGTTCGGCATCGAGTTCACGGACGGCTGCTTCGAGTGGTTCGAGTTCGGCATTACCTTGCTCGGAGACATCAGTAGCGTCCTCGGCTTCGAAGGCATCCGGGTAGATGTCGACCAGCGGAATACCGACGCTATCCGCAGCCAGAGTGGCCAGATCCGTCGCCGGAACGTGATACATGTAGGAGTCGCCCTGCGGGTGGACCGTCAGGAGTCGCTCGACTGGGATATCCTCCGTGAGTGCCTGATAGAGCGCCCACGAGGAATCCTTGCCGCCCGAAAAGAGACTAAGCCACGCGCCGTTAGTCATACACCAGCGTCGCGCGCGGCCGGGTATAGACTTGCCGGTCGGGGTTGCTTATCGGTGGACTGTGATCGTCACCGCGCCACTCCAACACTCCGAAACGTGCCGAGTGCCGCCGGGCGATTCAGAGACCAGCCGCCCGTTGTCGGCCTCGAGGGGCGGATCGCACCCGTTTGCCCCGCAGGCCGGCGTGAGTGATTCAATCATACCAGAAATTCGAGTGCCGATCATCAATAAGGCGGGCCAACCCAGTGGCGAAAGTGAGAGTACAGGCCGGCAGTGGATTTGGGATAGATTGCCAACTGCCCCAAACGCTGGGTACGTAAAGGCTATGCCCGCGGCGTTCCCCGTATATAGTATGTTGCGCGAGTGGCGTGCGGGGACAGTCGAGCCGGGCGGCGATAGCCCCGTGCCTGACGACTGGCTCACCGTCGATGTCCCGGGCAAGCCTGCCGAATTCACCGGCGCTGACGCGGTGGCTTATCAGACGACGTTTCCAGACCCCCGTGGAGACGAAGACGAGCACGCACTGTTGGTACTCGAAGGCGTCTACGCACACGCACGGGTATGGCTCAACGACTCGTTTCTGGGCGAACACGACGCCTACTTCGAACCCTGCCGGCTCCGACTCGATGCGGATCTTCACGCTGAAAACGAACTGATCGTCGAGTGTCGGCGGCCGGACGACCGGTTTGGTGGAAGCTACGAGAGCGACCGCGTCCCGGATTCGAAGTCCGTCCCTGGCATCTGGTGGGGTGCCGACGTCGAAACCTACGGTGACAGCCGGATTCTGGATCTGTCGGCGCGCCCACGGATCGACGACGAGGGCGCTCGCTTCGAAGTCCGGACGACGGTACTGGCCGAACGGGCACTCGAGGACAGCGTGACGTTCTCGGTCAAGCCAGAAGGCAGTCGCCGCGGGCGCGGGATGATGCAACGAACTGCCGTCGAGGCCGCACCCGGCGAGCGAACGACCGTCGAGCACACGATCGACATTCGCGATCCGGCGCTGTGGTGGCCTCACGAATTCGGCGACCAGTCCAGATACGTCCTCCGGGCAAAGCTCGGCGACGACGAGCGGACAGTCACGACTGGACTGTGTTCGGTCGAGTACGACGAGGACGGACTAGCTGTCAACGGCGTCCCAGTGACCGCCCGCGGCGTCAACCTGCTCGTTGCCGATCCCGCAGATGTACAGCACGCCGTCGATCTCAATGCGACGGTCGTTCGGGCACAGGCACACGTCCCCAGTCCGGAGGTCTACGAAGCAGCCGACGAGGCCGGCGTCCTCGTCTGGCAGGACCTGCCGTTGACCGGCCCAGGACCGTTCGACGTCGAACGCGGCCGGGATATAGCGACACGACTTGTCGCCACCAACGAACACCATCCGAGTCTGGCTGCCGTCGGTGTCCACGACGATCCCACCTCGCTGGCCGAGGACAGCCTCGGATCTGGCGTGATTGATCGACTCCGGCTCCGTTGGCGGCTGTGGCGAAGCGAGTACGATCGCGATGGGGCGGACGCTGTCGCCGGCGCAGTCCCCGACTGGCTGGTGACGTTCCCCGTGATCGGCCAACCGGGTATCGACGCAGATGCGACGACTCTCTTCCCAGGTTGGGAATACGGCGCGGCAACGGACGCCGACTGGTTACTCGATCGGTATCCCGCGATCGGTGACGTCGTCGCCGATTACGGGGCTGGGTCGCTCGGGAGTGCCGAGGCCGGCGAAGACATCCCCGGATTCGACCACGAACGCCACAATCAACGGGTGGACGGCGACCGAGACGCTTCCCGAGCATATCAGAGCGATGTACTCAAAACCGTCACTGAATCCCTCCGCCTCCACGACGCAGACCTGTTGATCGCCAGCGGGTTACGGGACGTAGCCGGCGCTGGGATGGGGGTCATCGCTGACGACGGGGAACCAAAAGCAGGATACGACGCCCTCAAAACGGCATTCGAGCCGCTGCAAGCGATAATGGACGCACCGACGGCTGGCACCGAAACAGAGCTGCTCGTTCGCAACGATCTACCCGAGGGTGTCTCGGGCCGCGTAGCCTGGGAGACTGGTGACGTCAGCGGCGACGAAGAATTTGCTGTCGAAGGAAACGAAATGACGACGATCGAATCGGTCACGGTCCCGTCGGACGCAACGCGGATCGCTGTCTCTCTGGCCACCCCTGAGCGATCCGTGTCGAATACGTATCGCTTATAAATATTTGTGGTACCGACTCACATTCATGCGTACGAGGGCCAAGGCTATGATATGCCACGGCATGCCCCGAATTGACCGGAATCTTTAAACCCAGTCCTCTTGTAGTAGCAGTTACCTGAACGCTTCGAGCGTTCGGCAGTATCGTGCGACGCCCAGAATGACAGGGAACCTACTTATCAGGAGTCAGCACGCCTGGAGTCGCGAGACTGTCAAACGCCGAGGCGGGAACGGCACAGAGAGTCAACTATGACAGATTCGATAGACCAATCCAAGAACGTATCAGTAACAGACGACGACCTCGAGAACAAATCCAAAGGCGAACTTATCAAGCTCGCCGGACAGCTGCGAGATCGACGGAACGATCTCAACCAGATGGCCTCCGAGCGGGCCTCCGAGCGTGACGACCTCAACGCAAAGACCCGCGAGAAGGTCGACGAGGCCCAGGAACATCGCGAGAAGCGCGACGACCTCAACGAGCAGGTTCAGGAACACAAGGAAAGCCGCAACGAACTCAACGCCAAAGCTAACGAGCTGTTCGACGAAGTCGAGCAGAAAAAGGAGGACCTCGAACTCGATGAGGGCAAGAGCGTCGACCAGCTCGAAGAGGAAATCGAGGACCTCGAGTTCAAACAGCAGACGGAAGTACTCAGTACCGAGGACGAGCGCGAGCTAATCGAGAAGATCGAGGAAAAGCGGGAGAAGCTCGCCGACCGGAAAGAAAAGCTCGATCAGACTGGCGATGTCGATGAGATCAAATCTGAGGCCCAAGAGATCCGTTCCGAAGCCAGCCAACACCACCAGAAGGTGACCGAACTGGCCGACGAAGCCCAGGAACACCACAACCAGATGATCGAGGCGTATCGCGAAGCTGACGAGGTCCGCGACGAGGCCGACGAGATGCACGAGAAGTTCGTCGAGGCCCAAGAAGCAGCCGACCAACACCACGAGGACTTCGTCCGCGTCCAGAAGCGCCTGCGCGAACTCGACGAGAAAGAGGAAGAAGAGGAGCGGTCGCGCCGCGAGGAAGAGAAAGAAGCTGCCCGCGAGGAAGCCGAAGAGATCTACCAGCAGTTCAAGGATGGCGAGACCCTCGAAACCGAGGACCTGATGAAACTCCAGAAGACCGGCCTGCTCTGATCGAGTCCGACACGATAGTTCTGCGACCGGAGTCTGTGGGAGAGCGAGTGACGAGGATTTTTATGGAATCGCAGCCACCACTCGATTGTGAGCACCCTGGTGGTGTGTCTGGACCGCGGTGGGGACCTCGCGACAGCCACCGAACCGCCCGTCGTCGGGTACGACGCCGTCGAGTCGCTCGTGACTGAATTCGGTATCGAGGATCCGGAGGACAGCCGGGTGAACTGTCTGCTCGAAGGGCTCCGGGTTACCCGTCGCCTGGAAAACGACGGCGAGAAGGCAACCGTCGCGGTCGTCTCCGCCGGGAACGATGCCATGGGCCTCGACCGGACTGTCGCCCGACAGACGGACGAACTCCTGGACACGTACGATCCAGACTCGGCGATCGTCGTGACCGACAGCGCCGAAGATCAACGGTTGGTGCCGATCATCGAGAGTCGGGTCACAGTCGATGCCGTCGACCGGGTTGTCGTCCGCCAGGCCCGGGACATCGAATCGACGTATTACCTGCTCAAACAGTTCCTGGCGGACGAGGAACTCCGGGAGACGGTTCTCGTACCGATCGGAGCCGCACTCTTAGCGTTACCGATCTTGCTGGTTGTCCTCAACAGCGTCACGATGACTATCGGTGCGATTGCCGCGGCAGTCGGCCTCCTGTTGCTCTATAAGGGGCTGGGGGTCGACGAGTACGTCGCCACCCTCCCGCGCCAGGTACACAATGCCCTGTATTCGGGACAGGTATCGCTGGTGACCTACGTCGTCGCGGCCGGGCTGGCGTTGATCGGGCTGTTTGTCGGTGCACTGGGCGTTTCGGCCACTGCCTCGGATGCCGAAGTCATCTTGGCAATGCGGTTCGGATTCGACAGCGTGCCGTGGCTGACGGCCGCCGCGCTGGCAGCCAGTACCGGGCGGTTACTCGACGAACTGATCCGCCGCGAAGGCATCCGGAGTGCCTACCTGAATCTCCCCTTCGGCGTCGTCGCTGTCGGCCTCGTCGTCAGGGGCGTGACCGGGTACTTCCTCGAACGGGCGGCCGTCTTTGCATCAGTGACCGTCTCGTCGTTCGACCTCGGGCCGATCGTCGTCGAAGGATTCACACTCTCACCGAGCGCCCGCCTCGCGATGTTCCTGCTTGCCGGCATCGTCGTCAGCCTCGTCGGCGTCCGGTTTTCGGCCTACGTCAGCGGAACGGGCGTCGAGGAAGAACTCGCCAACGAGGGCCAGCCCTGAAACGCGGTCCTCAAGTGACCCTGCCCGAACGGACGTGCATGGACGAGGTCATCCGCGCACGCGGCCACGAACACGTCACGGCGACCCACCAGAGTACGCTTGAGTTCACCAGCGACGACTACCTGACGCCCGCGGGCGACTGCATTCTCGGTATCGACGCCGACCGCGTCCCCACCGATTTCGATGTGGCGTTCGTCACCGCTTGCCAAAATCGCGACGCGACGATCACAGCGACGATCGAAACAGACGCCCATCGACACGTGATCACGGGGAGCGGTCACCCGGATCTCAGCTTCGAGAACGAACGGAGCCTGGTGGTCCGAACGAGTGACTACGTCGACGATCGGACGGTCATGGTCGGGGCCGAGGGGGCCGCTGCCGACGTAGATCGTGACCTCATCGACGCACTGTCGGCGGGCGCATCGGTGACGCTGACACTCAGCGTGGAGTGAATTCGCATACCGGCTGTTTTTGGAATTGGGGCCCGGACCGAACCGTATGAGTCAGGAACCGGATCGAAACATCAGCGGCGGGGCCGATGGCGGCGGGACGACGGCGACATTCGGAGCCGACAGCGCCGAAACCCGTGCGGCGGCGGTCGTGAATCGGCTCGGGGACCTGTACTGGCAGAAGACCTACGGCGGGCGGGACGCCTTCGAAACGCTCGTCCGGACAATCCTGAGCCAGAACACCAGTGACGCGGCGAGCCAACCGGCCCACGACGCCCTGCTGGAGCGGTACGCTTCCGGTAGGGATGCCAACGCAGACGATGGGAGCGAAGTCGATCTCGTCGACGCGCTCGCCGACGCCGACCAGGCGACCCTCGCGGAGACGATATCCGGGGCCGGACTCCACAATCAGAAGTCGACCCGGATCATCGACATCGCCGAGCGGATTCGGTCGGAGTACGGGGGCGAGGCCGAGTTCGACGCGTTTGTCCGAGAGCAGCCGGCCGAGTCTGTCCGGGAGACGCTACTCGCGATGACTGGGGTTGGCCCGAAGACCGCAGACTGTGTCCTGCTGTTCGCGGGTGGCCAGGATGGGGTCTTTCCGGTCGATACGCACGTCCACCGGATCTATCGTCGGCTGGGGATCGCACCGCCGGAGGCCGATCACGAAGACGTGCGGGAGATTCTCGAACGTGATGTGCCCAGCGAGAAGTGTGGCTTCGGCCACACGGCGAGCATCCAGTTCGGCCGCGAGTACTGCTCAGCGCGGAAGCCAGCCTGTCTCGACGGACCTGAAGCCTGCCCGCTATACGACCTGTGTGACAGGGTCGGGCTCGATCCAGTTGCCGGCGAGGTCGTCGACCCTGCAGACGCAAACCAGTAACTGCAAACCGGCCAGCGACCCTAATTTTTTATCAGTATTAATCGTAGACTAGCGCATGGCACCGTTCGACGAGTATTTTCGCACCGTCTCGACGGAATTGCTCGACGCGTACGCGGCGGCCGACGGCTTCGAACACCAGCGAGACGCCCGAGACACCTTCGTCGAGACGTTTCTCGAAGCGGTCTATCCGACAGCGTACGTCAACGTTGGCGGCGAGATTGTCGACGCCAGCGGCGAGACGAGCAATCGCGCCGAGATCGTCCTCTACGATCAGCACCTGCCAGTCCTGACCGTCGGCGGGAACGATCGGTACCTGAGTGCCGGCGTCCACGCACATATCGACGTCAAAGCGGACCTCTTTGGCGAAATCGATCACGCACTGAGTAAGGTAGACTCGATCAAGCGACTCGACACCGATCGGATGCCCGTCGACGAGGATCTCGACCGGCGAAACCACCACTTTTCGGCCATTGTTGCGTACGACGGTCCCGATCCGGAGGTGTTCAAGGAGACCGTCCTCAGACACTACGCCAACCGGAACGACCTGAGTGGTTGCGCGGACCTGATCTGCGTGCCCGGCGAGTACGTAATGCTCACCACGTATACCGGGCAGAATCCGGGGTTGACATTCCTCAAAACCGATGAAGACAGTCTGATGGTGTTTTTCGTCAATTTGGCCGGGGCCGTCTCGGCGAACTACTGGCGTCGACGGCCAGTCATCTCGGCGTACATGAGCCGCACCGAAGCCGAACAGTTCTAGGGGCGTCGGCCGTCAGTCCATGGCCGCGTCGATTCGCTCGAACTGCTCGTCGGTAAGTTCGACGTCGACAGCGCCGAGGTTCTCGTCGAGTTGGTCAACCGTCCGAGCCCCGATGATCGGGACGATGGTCAGGTCCTCGTGGGCCAACAGCCAGGCCAGTGAGATCTGTGCCGGCGAGGCGTCGGTCTCGTCGGCGACGGCCCGAATCTCCTCGAGGACGTCCCAGGCCTCTTCCCGGAGGTACCAGTCTTCGAAGTGGTCGTCGATGTCGCCCCGTGATCCGTCCGGCGCGCGAACCTCGCCGTCGCCGACGCGTTCGTACTTGCCCGTCAGGAAGCCGCCGTGCAGCGGCGAGTACGGACAGACCGCCAGATCCTGGTCGGCACAGACGTCAAGGTACTCCGCGACTGGCTCGCGGTGGACCGCCGAGTACTGTGGCTGCGTGACGGTGAATGCCTCGTAGTTGTTGACGTCCGCTTTCCAGAGCCCTTTGGTGAGTTTCCAGGCATCGGCCGTCGATAGGCCGACGTGGTGGACCTTCCCCTCACTGATCAGGTCGTCGATCGTCCGCAGGGTCTTCTCGATGGGCGTCTCATCGTCGAAGCGGTGGAGATAGAGAATATCTAGGTACTCCGTGTCGAGTTTCTCGAGGGACCCCTCGACCTCGGCGCGCACGTTCTTCGACGAGAGGTTCTCCTGAAATCGGGAAACGTCCGACCAGTAGCACTTCGAAGCCACGACGAAGTCCTCTCGATCCTGTTCGTCGAGCCACTCGCCGATCCAGCGCTCGCTGTCGCCGCCACCATAGCCGTTGGCGGTGTCGATGAAGTTCCCGCCCATCTCCGCGTAGGCGTCGAGCAGCTCGTGGGCCTCTTCCCGACCCGTCTCGACGACACCCGTTTCCTCGTGTTCCATCCCGAATCGCCACGTCCCCAGTGCGATGGGCGATACTTCGAGTCCAGTGTTGCCGAGTCTGACGTACTCCATATCCACTGGCTAGGGTGCCCCCCTTTTAATTCTGATGTGATAGTTCGTATCATCTTCGATCCCCCCCAGGAGACGGCGATCCATCCACGACACCGATCACCGGGCTGGTCGAACGGCGAGGACGAGCATCGAGACCGTAATGAGGACGAACGCAAGCAGCGAAAGGTTCGGAATCGAGAGGCCGAACACCCGCAACAATACGGTCCCGCACCCGCCACCCCCGAGTGTACACTGACTCCCGCTTGTGGCCGCCAGTTGCAACAGCGAGTGATAGGCCGCGATCGCGCCACCGATCACCGACAGTGGGAGGGCGGTCCGGTAGACCTCGCGGCGACCCTCGACGGCAGCCATCCCGAGAACGACCACCAGCGGGTACATCAGAATCCGTTGATACCAGCAGAGTCGGCAGGGAATCAGTCCAAGGCCGAGACTAAGATAGAGGCTGCCGGCCGTGGCAACGACGGCAACAAGCGTCCCAATCGCCAAGAGCGGGCGAGGTGGTTCGTCGATCCACGCTCGAATCGACCACGTTGACTGGGCCGTCTGTTCGGTCATGTCAGCGGGGACTCCTGGCCCAACCCTAAATCACACGCATCGGAGCCGAACTGACGTCGGCAAAAGCGATCAGACGAACCGGAAGGTTTCGAGGTTCTTCGGCGCGAACGTCCGCATATTGTACTCGTGGTAGAGTGCCGAGGAGAGGTCCTGAACGGACGATTCGTCACCGTGGACACAGAGGATCTTCTCGGGGCGAGGGTTCATCGTCTTCACGAAGTTCTCCAACCCCTGCCGGTCTGCGTGACCGGAGAACCCGTCGACCGTCTCGACGTTCATTTTCAGCTTCAGGGTGCTGGCACGACCGTTCCCGTTGCCGAGCGGAATCTCGTCCCACCCGTTCTGGATGCGCTGGCCGAGCGTCCCCTGGGCCTGGTAACCGACGAACGCAAGCGTCGAGTCCGGATCGGGACCGAGGTGCTCGATCCAGGACATGATCGGCCCGCCTTCCATCATCCCGGAGGTCGAAAGAATGATCGACGGCCCTTCGTCGACGACTTCCTGACGCTCGTCTTCCCCGCCGTCGATATGATTGAACTGGTCGGCCAGGAAGGGATTCTCGTCCTCGTGGAAGATCCGATCCCGAAGATCGTCACGCAAATATTCGGGATACGTGCTGTGAATGGCCGTCGCCTCCCAGATCATCCCGTCGAGGTGGACCGGCATCTCTGGAATATCTCCCTCGCGCATCGCCTCTTCTAAGACGAGCATGAGTTCCTGGGAACGCCCGACAGCGAATGCCGGAATCAATATTTTCCCACCCCGGTCGTAGGTGTTCTGGATGACCTGTTGGAGTTTCTGCTCGGAATCGGCCTGATCGGTCTGGTAGTCGTTGCGACCGCCGTAGGTCGATTCAAGCACCAGCGTCTCGACGCGCGGGAACTCGTTTACGGCCCCGTTGAACAGCCGGGTGTCCTCGTAGTGGATGTCGCCCGAGAATGCGACGTTGTACAGTCCCTCACCGATATGGAAGTGTGCAACCGACGACCCAAGAATGTGCCCGGCGTTGTGCAGGGTGAGTTTGATATCCGGCGAGATGTCTGTGACGTCGCCGTACTCGATCGGAATGGTGTGTTTGATCGCCTCCCGAACCATTTCGGAGTCATAGGGCGGCGATCGCCCCTCTTTGGCCGCGACGTCGAGATAGTCAAGCGTCAGCAAGCCCATTAGATCTCGAGTCGGTTCGGTCGTGTAGATCGGCCCATCGTACCCGTACTTGAACAGGAGCGGAATGAGCGCGGAGTGATCGAGGTGAGCGTGCGTGAGCACGACCGCGTCGAGCGAACTCGCCCCTGATCCCAGCGCTTCCGGGACCTGAAGGTATGGAACTTCATCCTCGGCGCCCGGCTTGTCGCCGCAGTCGATCAGGACGCGGGTCTCCGGCGTCGAAAGGATGAACGCGGCCCGGCCGACCTCCCGGCAACAGCCAAGCGTCGTGATGCGGACCCACTCGTCGTCGGACATCTCTTCGCGATGGATCTGTCGACCGACCCGTTCGAGAATGTCCCGGCGCTCGTCGCGTTCCTGGGTGAGAAAGCTCCGGACGTTCGAGACCGTCGAGGACTCGATCGGTGGCGTTCGGACGACATCGGGTGTCCAGCCGACCTCTCTGGTTATCTCCCGGAGGGTCGCGCCGTGGCGGCCGATCACCATTCCTGGCTTCTCGGCTTCCACGATGACTTCGCCAGTGTCTTCGTGGAAATCCAAGTCGGAGACCGTTGCCTCGTCAGGGATCACAGACATGATCTCCTCTCTGGCTTCCGGTGGGGAAGTCAAGACGTCAGGATCGGGCCGAACAGTGATTCGTTTGCGGAGTTTCGAAGCCAGTCGACGGATCAAATCACCGTTGTCCGCGAACGTCTTCGGATCCCGCGTGTATACGATCAGTTTCGGCCCTTCGTAAGTGACGTCCGTGATCGAGATGTTGTTCGGTACTTCGCTTTCGATCGTCTTCTTGGCGTCATCGAGTTGCTGATCTACGTTGCTCATAGCTGCAAAAAGTCCGCACTGCCGTGCCCGCCGGTAGGCCGACAGAGCGTTGCCCGCGATCCGGTGGACAACTGCCGTCGGTATGCGGGACGGCGGCTGATTAATAATGTCATGATGCGATAGTGCTGCGCTCGCGATCGTGCTAGTCCGGACCCATCTGAGTAACCAAGAGAGCCCGGAAAACCGATCTCGACTGAAGATATTCGTCTCGGATTATAAAAACCTTCGGAAAATGCAGGACACGGCCAACCCTGAATCGGGCATAGGCCAGACACCCGCCATCGTGGATGCAGAGCGAGCGCGCCTGCTAGAACGGGTCGAAATCGTCGTCCCGTTGATCAACAACGTGAGACAGCAACTCGGTAACGCCTTCGAGACTGGGATCGCGTCAGTAACGGGCGAGCAGTATCGGCGACCGATCAGAAATATTCGCCGATGGCGATCGAGCGGTCAACGTCGCTGCACTGGCGGGCCTGCTTTGGAACCTCGACATCGAAGGCGACTACCCGGGTTGTCTCGTCGGCGAACTTCTGGGCGGGAGTTGGCGGCCACAATCGCTAGCGAGCAGCCACGGTCACCTCCTGCCAAAGTGACAGTTCACTATGCGGATAGTCACACACGGAAAAGAGGACCCAACAGCCGGCCGGGATGCCCTCGACGCCGCGCTGGCAGCCGGCGTCCAAACGCGATTGTCTGGCTGGGAGTGATGCGCCACGGAGAGTCCGTTCACCGTCGATCCGACCGATGAGTGATCGACCGCGATCCAATGGCTCTTGACGCTGGCCGGCCTATCAACTCCCATGCGTGTCGAGCAACTCGGGGAGGGGGAGCCGGATCTGGCGATCGTCGCGGCGATCCACGGCGACGAACCCTGTGGCGTCCGTGCGGTCGAGCGACTGCTGGCAGACGAGTCGACCGTCGAACGCCCGGTTCGGTTGATCGTCGCCAACGAGACGGCCCTCGAAGAAAACGTGCGCTACGTCGATACGGACCTCAACCGGGCATTCGACGAGGAAACGCCAGGGGACGCCCACGAGCGGGAACTGGCCGGCGAACTCGCCGACGCCGTCCGCGGCTGTACGGTCCTCTCGATCCATTCGACTCGATCGGCCGCCAAACCATTCGCGATCACGTCCGGGCTCGACGAAATCGCCCGCCGGATCGTTCCCCATCTCTCCGTCCGGGCTCTGGTCGAAACCGGCATCAACGTCGAAGGACGACTGTTCGCCGCAGCAGCCGACATCATCGAGGTCGAAGCCGGCTACCAGGGCTCCGAGGAAGCCGCCGAGAACGCCTATCGGCTCGCCCGGGAGTTCCTGACGACGACGGGCGCGTTAGCCGGCGACACGATCGCCCACGATCTGGAAGTCTACGAGCAAGGGGAGCCGGTCGAGAAGCCGACAGCTGACGAGTACGAGGTCTTCGCGGAGAACTTCGTCCACGTCGACGCCGGGGAAACCTACGCGGCGGTTGACGGCGAGGGGCTCGCAGCCGAGGACGGGTTCGACCCGATCCTGTTTTCGGCCTATGGCTACGAGCACATTTTCGGATATCGCGGCGCGTTCGTGGGAACGCTCCGGACCACTGAAGACGGAACATCGACGCTGACGGCCGACTGAGTTGACAATCTCGGGCCCGCGAGAGCTGGCGTCCCGAACACGGCGACTTTAAGCCTGTTCTCCCGGACGTACGTGTATGAGCGGCGAGCAGGAACTCGGCATCACCGAGAGCAAGGAACACGCGACGGGCGAGTGGTACGCGGAACTGGTCCAGAAGGCAAAACTCGCGGATTACGCCCCGATGGGCGGATTCATCGTCACCCGGCCCCGCGGCTACGCTATCTGGGAGCGCCTCCAGAACCACCTCGATGGCTGGTTCAAAGAAACTGGCGTCCAGAACGCCTACTTCCCGATGTTTATCCCGGAGTCGTATCTCGAAAAGGAGAAAGATATCGTCGAGGGGTTCGACCCCGAAGTGGCATGGGTCACCAAGGGCGGCTACGACGAACTCGAAGAACAACTGGCCGTCCGGCCGACCAGCGAGAGCATCATCACCCCGTTTCTCGCCCAGTGGACGCGATCCCACCGCGATCTGCCGATTCGCGTCAACCAGTGGTGTAGCGTCGTCCGATGGGAAGCCACCGAGACCAAACCGTTCTTCCGAACCAAGGAGTTCCTCTGGCAGGAGGGTCACACCGCCCATCACGATGCCGAAGACGCCTGGGCGGAGATGGCAACGCGCCTCGACCAGTACGAGCGCCTCTATGAGGACGTGCTGGCGATGCCGGTGCTTTCGGGCCGCAAGCCCGAACACGACAAGTTCCCGGGCGCCCACACGACCATGTCGGTCGAGGCCCTGATGCCCGACGGCAAGTCAGTCCAGGGCGGGACCTCCCACTATCTGGGCACCTCCTTCGCGGAGGCCTACGACGTCACGTACATCGACGAAGACGAGGAAGAACGAACAGCCCACACGACCTCCTGGGGGCTGTCCTGGCGGGCACTGGGTGCGCTGTTCATGACCCACAGCGACGACCAGGGGCTCGTCCTCCCACCCGCGCTTGCGGACCCCCAGGTCGCGATCGTCCCGATCTGGGACGACGAGAGCAAAGACGACGTGCTCGAATACGCCGAAGACGTCGCCGAGGACCTCGAGGACGCCGGCGTCCGGGTCGAACTCGACGACCGCGAGCACCGCAATCCCGGCTTCAAGTACAACGAGTGGGAGCTGTATGGCGTTCCGCTCCGCATCGAGATCGGCTCCTACGAGGTCGAAGACGACGAGGTCACGCTCGTCCACCGCCCCGACGGCAAGGAGGTCACGGAAGAGCGGGATGGTGTCATCGAGACCGTCGAGGAACATCTCGACACCGTCTTCGCGAAACTGTACGCCAGCGCGGAAGAGACACTGGAAGGTGAGATCCGCGAGGCCGAGTCCCGCGAGGAGATTCTGGGCACGATCGGCCAGCACGGCGGCTACGTCAAATGTGGCTGGTGTGGCGACGAAGACTGTGAGGAACCGATCAAAGACGCCATCGCTGCCGAAATCGTGATGGTCCCCAAGGACCGCGACGAAGAACCGATCCACGACGAGTGTGCCATTTGTGGCGACGACGCCGAGGAGACGGCCTACTTCGCCAAAACCTACTAGACCATCTTTTTCTTCGTCGGGTGTCCTCGCTCACTTCGTTCGCTTCGGGCACCTCTCCTCGAAAAACATGGGTGAAAAAGTCTGAAGCCTCACTTCGTTCGGCTTCAGTGAACCGCGCTCGCTTCGCTCGCGCGGACAACCGCCCGCATATACGTTTTAGTCTGTCATAGAAACATTCACAGCCGATTACCTGCGGTGCACTCCGAGTGGTCTAATGTTTCGATCGATATGGGTTCGGAAAGCAGTGCAAAATGTAGAGGTATAATCCGCAGGTGCGATTGCATTCAAGAGCCCACTACTCTCCTATACGACTGAAACAAATTTCCAACTGTCAGCCATAAGCTCCACCCAAACCGAACTCCTACTCGACGATCTCGACGTCAAACATGCTTCGCCAGCGGTAGCGCCGCCCGCCCCAGTGGAACGTCCGGCGGGCCAGTGCGTACGCGAACAGTGGCAGGTCGGCCACCGTCGCCGGCACCGCTAGGAGGAATGTCCACCGGTGGATACCAAAGGCCGCGTAGACGAGGCCATACGCCAGCGTCACTGCAACCGTCGTGAGGACCAGGAAGAGCACGAAGACTGTCGTGATGGCGAGCAGTGCGAGGCCGTTGAACACAGTGATTCCCGGGCCGTGAAACCGGACGATCTTGATGAACCGGACAAATCGTTCGAGTGACTCCCGCATCGTCCCACCGGCCTCGTCGACGGTCGGCTCGACACCCGCGTCCGCGAGTGTCTCGACGAGCAAGCGACGCATCGCTGTCACGTCCTCGTGGGAGGGTGTCAGGACAGCACGCTCGTGAAAGTCCAGCGTGTCAAACGCCATCACTCCCGCTCCGGTTCGGGTGCGCCGGACGCTTCGTCCTCGACGCGCGTGACGTCGGCCATGGTCTCCCGCCGGCGGACGACTCGATGACCGTCACCCTCGATCGCAACCTCTGCGGGCCGGGGCTGAGAGTGGAAGTTATTGGCCAGTTCGTAGCCGTAGGCCCCAGCATTCCCGATCGCGAGCACGTCACCGCATTCGGGTCGAGCGATCGGTCGATCGGTGGCGAAGACATCCGCACTGGTACAACAAGGGCCACCGATCGAGACTGGCTCACCATCACGATCGGGAGCGGAGACGTTCCGGATCGGATGATAGGCGTCGAACATCGCCGGTCGGATGAGCGTCGACAGCGACGCGTCCACACCGACGACGGTCGCGTCGGGCGTCTCCTTGACCGTGTTGACTTCCGTGAGGATCAGTTCGGCATCGGCGACGACGTACCGGCCCGGCTCGAATTTCGGCGTCGCCGCCAGGTCGCCGATCGCCTCGCTGACGGTCTCGGCGACGTACTCGATATCCAGTGGCGGTTCGTCCTCCCGGTAGGGGACACCGAACCCGCCGCCGAAGTCAACGAACTCCAAGTCCCCGTCGCCGACCGCCCGAGCCAGATCGGCAACCTTGCCGAGTGCGCGGGCGTGGTCGTCGACTTCGTCCGTCAGTACTCCACTTCCCACGTGGGCATGAATTCCGACAAGATCGAAGCGGTCCCGGAGATCGTCGGCGAGTTCGGGGACGCTATCGTATGGGATCCCGAACTTGGCGTCCTTACCAGTCGCGACCTTCTCGTGGTGGCCGGTCCCGATACCGGGATTGATCCGGATGGCGACGCGGCCGTCGTACCCGCGCGCTTCGAGTCGATCGAACGTGTCTTCGGCCCCGCCGGTGATTGTCAGCCCCGGATAGTCCTCGGCCAGGTCGACTGCATAATCGAGGTCGGCATCCGGCGGATTGACGGCCGTGTACTGCAGCGTGTTCGGGTCAGCACCCGCCTGGATCGCCCGCTGGAGTTCGCCACGCGCGGCACACTCGATGGGTGCACCGGCATCCAGCAGTACGGAAAGAACCGCTCGGCCGGTGTGGGCCTTCGCGGCGTACATGACTTCGACGTTTGGGAAAGCTGCCTCGAAGGCCTCCTCGAAGCGGCGATAGTTCGCGGCGGCGCGATCGGGGTCGAGGACGTACAGTGGCGTTTCGTACCCGTCCGCGAGCGTGAGTAGTCGCTCGTGATTCCAGTCAGCGAGACGGGCGACCGGCGTCGAGTGGATCATTGGCTAGCAGGGAGGCAGCACGGCTAACAAGAGTTCCGATCGTCTCGGTCAAACCCAGTTCTTATTCCCGCAAGGCATCCTCGCGCTCGGCCCCCTCTAGGGTCTCTTCTTCGACGTGAGTCGCCACCACGGCTGGCTTGTACGCGCCACCATCGAACAGATCGTGCTCGCCGATCGAAGACTCGACGAATCGCTGGAATGCTCGCCGTTCCGGTGGCAGTTCGCCGTAGAGAATCTCCTCTTCGACGAGATCGTAGACCGGGATCCGTGGCGACAAGAGCGTATTTTCGCCGACGACCGAGTTCTCGCCGACGACAAATCCCGAGGTGACCCGACTCCCCGCCCCGAGCGCGACCCCGTCCTCGACGATCACCGGTGCGTCCTCGACGGGTTCGAGCACGCCGCCGATGACGGTGTTGGCACCCAGCTTCACGTCGTCACCGATCTGTGCACAGGATCCAACGACGTCATTGGAGTCGACGAGCGTGCCGTCGCCGACGTGTGCACCGATGTTCACGAACGCGGGGCTCATCAGGATCGCGTCGCTGCCCACGTAGGCACCACGTCGAATGACTGTCCCGTCGGGCGTGTTGCGCGTTCCGCGCTCGCCGAGATCAGCCGTCTCACGGAGGGGGAGCACGTCGTGGTAGGTCACGTCGCCGTATTCTCGTGGTTGGGTTTCTCGGAGAGTGAAGTTGAGCAGAATGCCTTGCTTGACCCACTCGTTGGCTTCCCAAGCACCGTCGCGATTCTCGGCGGCCCGCACGTCGCCGGCTTCCAATGCTTCGAGGAACCGGTCGAGAGTGGCCTTCTGGTCCTCGGAAATGTCGGCTGCCGTCAGGTCGTCCGATCGATCCCAGAGCGTCTCGATATCGGCTTGGAGACTCATATTAGCCTTCGATTACGTCCCCGAATGTATAGAGTCCCTGATCGCGGCCATCGAGCCAAACGGCTGCGTCGAGGGCGCCAGCGGCGAAGACGCCACGATCCTCGGCGCGGTGGGTCAGGGTCAGGACCTCGTCGTTGCCGGCGAACATGATCTCGTGCTCGCCCCGGACGTCGCCCGCGCGTCGGACGTGGACGCCCACCTCGCCCTCTTGGCGTGGTTGCATCCCTTCACGGCCGTAGGTTTCCTCGAAGTCACGTTCCTCCGCAAGGGCGTCGAGAATGGTCGTAGCGGTACCGCTCGGTGCGTCCTGTTTCCTGTTGTGATGGGTCTCGGTCAGTTCGACGTCGTATCCCGGCAATGCACAGGCGGCAGCTCGAACCGTCTCCAGGAGTGCCTGGATCCCCCGTGCGAAGTTCGCCGCCTTCAATATCGGAACGTCCTCGCTGGCCGCTTTGAGGTCGGCGACCTGGTTGTCGGTCATCCCCGTCGTGCCGGTGACCAGGGGGACGCCTGCGTCCGCACAGGCGTCTGCCAGGGAGACTGTCGCGTCCGGGACGGAGAAGTCGACGATCGCGTCGGGTTCGTGGGTCGAAAGCAATGCCGGGACGTCCGCCGGGTCGTGGGCGGGTTTGTCGGCGACTGTCTCGACGTCGGCGGCGTCGATCGCCAGGACGACCGCTACGTCCTCTCGCTCGGTGGCTGTCTCGATAACTGTCCGTCCCATGCGTCCGGCTGCGCCGGAGACGCCGATGCGTATCATGTCCATCGCTCCGTGCTCGGTCCCGGAATGGCTATCGGTCCGTTGTCTCGACGGGTGTCTCAACGTCGATCGGTTCGAGAGCTCCAAGTGCGTCCCGGAGATGCTGGCGATGTTGCTCCGAGAGCCGGGTCAGCGGTGACCGGAGTTCCGGCGAGTCGTGTCCGCGAATCGCCATCGCCTCCTTGACCGGGATCGGGTTGGTCTCGACGAACAGTGCCCGCGTGAGCGGGCCGAGTTCGTGATGTAACTCGCGAGCGCGCTCGAAGTCACCGGCCAGGGCCGCCCCGACCATCGCGCAGGTCCGGACGGGTTCGACGTTCGCGACGACGCTGATCGCCCCGCGCGCGCCGATCGACACCATCGGAACCGTCACCGGATCGTCGCCCGACAGGACTGCGAAATCCAGCTCGCGAGTCCGTTCGACAATCTCGGATATCTGACCGAGATCGCCCGAGGCGGCCTTGAACGCCTGAATATTCTCGTGTGCGGCGAGTTCGACCGCGGTATCAGGTTCGATGTTCCGACCCGTTCGAGAAGGAACGTTGTAGACGATCTGTGGGAGGTCGATCGCGTCCGCGATCGTCCGATAGTGTTCGACCAGCCCACGCTGTTCGGGCTTGTTGTAATACGGCGAGATGAGCAAAAGAGCGTCGGCACCGGCGTCGGCCGCCCGCCGTGACAGCGACAGCGCCTCACGCGTGTTGTTCGAGCCCGTTCCGGCGATTACTGGCACGTCCGCGACGGCGTCGGCGACGGCCTCGATCACCTCGACGTGCTCGTCGTGGCTGAGCGTGGCGCTCTCGCCGGTCGAACCCACGGGGACGACGCCGTCGACGCCGGCGGCTTCGAGGCGTCGGGCGTTCGCCCGCAGTTGGTCGAAGTCGATGCTCCCGTCCGCGCTGAAGGGCGTCGTCATGGCTGGATAGACGCCCTCAAACAGTGGTTGTGGTGTCATAGGTCGTGATACGGTATAGTCGACGGGCGATACCAAAAAACCGGCCCCGGACGGGACGCCACCCCGCCAGGAGCCACTCACGCACGTTTCGGTTTCGAAACCGGACTAACGGCCAGCTCCATCGACAGCCCGGGAACACCCACGCCCGACTGTATCGGTGACCGACTTTGAGTGTTCCCGATCATATCCGTTGGGGTGACTGGCAGGGACTTAGGGGTTACGCTCGATCGCCGCCGAACACAGCGTATTCGTGTCGGTGGCCGGGAAATGGATTATTGAACCTGAGAAATGGGACAGTAATCTATTACGTACTCACGGTGAGAGTTTCGAACGGATGGGTTGGCAGGTCACGAGCCAGGCGGTGCCGCTGTTCGTCGCAGCAGCGCTCGCGGGAGCCGCCGCCGTGGTTGCCGTCCGCCAGCGCGAGCAACACGGCTCCCGGCTGTTCGTCGGTTTTGTTCTCGCCGCAGCATGGTGGTCGCTCGGGGCCGGACTCGAACTCCTTCGGACAGACATGCCCTCAAGCACACTTCTGACGAAGGCGACATACCTCGGTATCATCGTCGTGCCGATCGCCTGGGTGCTGTTCATCCTCGAGTACACGGGCCGACGACAGTGGTTCGACCGGCGACGGCTCGGCTTGCTCGTCGTCGTGCCAGTGATCTCGACGGTTGCAGTGGCGACCAACGAACCGTTCGGCGTCCATACACTCTTCTGGATTGAGCCCGAACTGGCCATCGAGGGATCGGTCCGTAGCTTCGACGGGACGTACGGCCCGCTGTTCTGGGTGCACGCGCTGTACTCGTATGCCCTGCTCACATTAGGATCCTACTGGCTACTCGAACTCGCGATCTTCTCCGAACACCGCTATCGCTCCCAGGCGATCGGATTGCTGGGTGCGGTAGCGGCACCCGTGGGCGTGAATGCCCTCTACATCTTCGACGTGATCCAGACGCCGTACGATCCGACGGTGCTTGGCATCGTCCTCAGCTCCGTGCTTATCCTCGGAAGCTTCCGGCGACACAACCTCCTCGATGTGGTTCCCGCCGCCCGGGAACTCGCTCGCTCGGAACTCCTTGAGAACCTCGACGACCCGATCATCGTGCACAACGATGACGAGCGGGTCGTCGACGTGAATCCGGCCGCGACTCACGTCTTCGGAATCGACCGCCGCGACGCTATCGGGGAGGATATCGAGACGGTAAGCCAGGAGCTACATCGGTTTCTCGACAGCGACAAATCCACCGACACGCTCACCCGAGATGTCGATGACGTGACGCGGTATTACGACGTCAACGTCACATCCCTCTCGACGGGGACCGATGCCGAAGTCGGGCAGTTGCTCGCACTCCGGGACGTCACGGCACGCGAACACAACCGACAGCAGATCAACGTCCTCAACCGACTGCTCCGGCACAACTTCTCCAACGCGATCACCGTCATTCTGGGCAACGCCGAGCACGCCAGAGACGCAGTGACCGACGAAACCATCGAACAGCGACTCGCTACTGTCGTCGAGCACGCCGAAACCGTCATGGGTAAACGCGAGCGACTCACGCGGGTCCTGCAGAGTTTGGAGGGCGAACAGTACGAACGCGGCGAGGTAGGTGACGTGATCGAGACAGTCACAGCGGCGATCCGGGAAAACAATCCGGACGCCGATCTGCGAGTCGAAGGTCCGAACGCACCGCTCGAAATCGACGGTCGCGACCGACTCTACATCGCCATCGAGGAACTGCTCGTCAACGCCATCGAGCACAACGACGGATCGATGTCGAAAGTCGGATGCGAGACCAGCGTCGTCGACGGCGTGGCGAAAATCACAGTCACTGACAACGGCCCCGGCATCCCACAGCACGAACTCAATCCGATCACGAACGGTGGGGAGACACAACTCGCTCACGGCGACGGGGTCGGGCTGTGGCTCGTCTCCTGGATCGTCCACTCGCTTGCCGGCACGATCGACGTCCAGACTAACGACAGCGGGACGACCGTGACGATAACTGTGCCCGGGTGCGAGTGATCGCCGAGGGGCTGGCGGTGACCGATCACGTCTGGTCCCCGTCGCAGGGCTGAAGCTCGGTTAGGCCTCGCCCAACCCAACCGCCTCGGCGTCCGCCCGTGCCCGATCGGCCGCCGCCTCGACATCGAACTCTCTGACGATCTCCCCATCACGAACGAGTGGTTCCATGAGCGATTCGCCGTCGGCCGGCCCCGGCTGACTCGCGAGACCGACCTCGTGGCCGCCATCGGGCGTCCGGTAGACGGCTTTCTTCCCGGAGAGCTTCCCGCGCTTGGCGACTGGTTCGCCGTCGATTGCGACGATATCCAGGGCGAAGTCCTTCGGGTCAGCGTTGGAGACGTACCCGCCGACGCCGAACCCGTCGGCGACGTCACCCAACGCCCGCAACGCCGCGGGATCGAGGCCGCCGCTGAGGAAGATGTCGACGTCGTCGTACCCGCGGGCGTCGAGTTCCCAGCGCACTTCCTGGACGATCCGTCGGAAGTCACCCCGCCGGGAGCTGGTCGTATCGAGCCGGATACTATCGAGGCCCGCAACGGCTTCGACGGCACGGATCGCTTCATCGACTTCGTCGCTGTAGGTGTCACATAGGGCCACTCGCGGGACATCGGTACCGACTGCCTCGTCGAAGCCACGCCAGGCGGCTTCCTGGTTGCCGCGCCCGAAGCAAATCACCAGCGCGTGGGGCATCGTGCCGCCGGCTTCCCGATCGATCACGTCACCAGCAGCGACGTTCGAGATGCCATCGAGGCCGCCGAGCAAGGCGCTCCGTTCGATCATCGCCCCCAGTGAGGGGTGGACGTGCCGGGAGCCGAAACTCAGGACTGTCGAGTCCGGCGCAGCCAACCGGGCGCGCACAGCGTTGGTGGCGACGCCGGTCGGATGGGAGAGAAAGCCCAGTAATGCAGTCTCCAGCCTGGCGAACTCCCGATACCGGCCTTCGATCCGCATGACTGGCCCGTGATCGAACAGTTGGCCCTCGGGTAGGGCATCGACATCGACGGGATGGCCTTCGAGCAGGTGGGCAGCGTCTTTCAATCCAGCCAGAACGGCGAACTTCCCGGTCGGAAACTGATCAGCCGAGACCTCCGCGACGACCTGGGGGTCCTTTCCGGCGTGTTCTAAGGTCTCCATCGTCCGGTCGAAATAGGCGTCCGTCGCTCGGCCCGACGCGATCGCCGACGGGGGCACAATGTCGAACGGCGACTCTTCAGTCATGGTATCGGTCGCTTCGCGCCCAGCGGCAAAAACCTACCCGTCCCAACCCGCATCACGTACGCGCCACACCGCGAGAAGAGCCACCGAAAGCAGACTGACGACCGCTCCGACGACCGCGAATCCGGGTCCGCTGGTAGTCGTCGCTGTCTCAGCCATGGGCCCGTTGCTGGCAGTTGCTGTCTTGGCACTGGTCCCGTTGCTGGCAGTAGTCGTCTCTTCGACCGCCGGAGCAGCACCCGCCCGAACCGCCGAGAGCGCGCTGACGGTGGGCGCGTTGACGATGACGAACTGGTCGCCAGTCTGATTCAGGTAGAACGCGTCACCGAACGCCTTCTCAGTAGGGATCCGGTAGGTATCACGGTGGCCATCGACTGGCTGGGCACCGTAATAGGCGAGCAGATCCGTATATCCCGCGGCAAACTCGGCGGCGTCCCCCTCGCTATCCCAGACGGTCTTCCAGACGTAGCCCGTCTCGTTGGTCGTCGCAGAATCGTTCGTGATGTAGGGATACAGCCGGTCGTTGTCCCAGCCGTCCGTGACGTCGAGACCGTAATTGAGCGGATCGACGCTGCTCACCTCACCCGAATCAGTGTAATTGTAGAACTCAACCGGCCCGACGACAGGTGTCGCCATGCCACTGGAAGCAAAGACCGGCCGCATGAACATGGCGCTGAGGCCAGCCTGACCGAACCGGGCATACTCGGCACTCCCGTTCCCGAGATCAGGACTGCGCCAGGCGTCCGCGCTGGTGTCGATAACCGTGAGATTGTGCGGCTCTTCGTCCGGGTACTTCTCGGGATGAATCGTCTGCTCCGTCGAGGCCGGTGGGTTCTCGTAGATGTCGTTTACCGCGTCCCACCCGCCCGTGGCGCGGATCTCGGTGACGAAGGTGGGGCCGTCGCTGTAGGGCTGGTACTGGGTCAAGTAGACCCCGTAATTGATAGCTGGCTCACTGTCGCCCGCGTCGCTATCCGTCTCGTCGTCGGCACTGTCACTGCCGTCCGTGCCAGTCCCGGGCTGGAGACAGTTCCACTCGGCCCCACAGCGTTGCTGGTACAGTTGATCGACGAGGTTGGCGTCACCTTCGACGATCCCGTTACCGGCGTTGTGTCCTTCCTCTGTCAGCCGATCGAACGAAAGATTGAATTGCTGGTCCTGAAGAGCGTGAAACAGTTCCTGTGAGAGCGTGATCTCGTCCATTTTCGGGACCGATTCGTTTGCCGAGACGATGACGATCTGCTCGTTCCCGGGCGAGTAGAAGCCCCCGACAGTCGCTGATTGAGTCGACCGGTAGCCAGCCAGTGCGTCCTCGTCTTCGCCGATCGAGAGCAGCGCTTCCCACTTGACGTTCTGGTGGAGGCGATTGGCCGTCGACGTATTCGGCGTACTCGCATTCGTTCCCCACCGGTTGCGGTACTCCTGGCGCGAGACGACCTCTACGCTCACTGTCGTCTCGAATTCCAGGCGACGGATCTGCTCGACGCGGGCCATCGATCGCCCGACCACGGCTTCGAGTTCCGAATCGTTGAGGCCGTTTTCGGGCGTCACGTCGATCGACTCGTTGTACCAGTAGCCGTTCTCCCACCCGAGACGGTCTGCCGGTGGGTCCGACTGGGAAGCCTCGATGACTGAGACATTCGCGTCCGATGGGGCGGCACCCAGCCCGCTGTCGGTGCCCGGTGACGACGCGATCGACGCGGCTGCAGGTGCGAGGACCGTTCCTACCAGGACAGCGACGATCAGGACGGCAACGAAGCGACGAGAGACCATACGGTCGGTCCGTGCGAGCGCCTTACAAATCTCTCGGATCGGCCCACTGAACGTGGCCCGGACAGGATACGCCCGTTAGCGACGACGAGTGACGATCACAAGCAGCCCAACGACAGCAAGGAGTGCTGTCGCGACCGTAAATCCACCACCAGTGGTGGTCGTGGTCCCGTCACTCTCGGTTGTCGTCCGGTCACCCTGTGGCGCTGCGCCGGCCCGGACCGCTGAGAGGTCCTCGACACTGGGCGCGTTGACGAGCACCAGTCGATCCCCAGTCTGGGTGACGTAGAACGCGTCACCGAACCCCTGATCGTCTGGAATGCGATACGTGCCAATTCGCCCCTCGACTGGCTCGGCCCCGTTGAACTGGAGGAGTTCCGCGTAGGCATCCCGGAACTCGGCGGCGTCCGCAGACGAGTCCCAGACCATCTCGTAGACGTACCCCGTCTCGTTGGTCTCGCTGGAGTCGTCGGTCACGTACGGTACCAGCTTGTCGCCGTCCCAGCCTGCTATAGCGGTGTGGTTGTAATTGTACGGGTCGAACTGGTCGACATTGCCGGCATCGTCGTAATTGATGTGGTTCTGTAATGGAACGATCGAGGTCATTCCCTGGGTCTGGACCGCGGGATACCACAGCGTCACGTAGAGGCCAGCCTCGCCGAACGAGGCATGATCGACACTCCCGTTGGACTCGAGTGGCCGCCAGCGATCCGAACTCCGCTCTGGAACTGACACGTCAGTCGGTTCGTCCTCGCCGTACTTTTCGGGGTGGATGGTCTGTTCCGTCGAGGCCGGTGGATTCTCGTAGATCGCATTGACCGCGTCCCATCCCCCCTCCTCGCGAATCCCTTCGACAAACGGCGGGCCGTCACTGTACGGCTGGAGGAGGATCTGGTACAGTCCCAGATGTGGATCGAAGTCCGCGGGCGTGTTCTGTCCCGACGGTTCGAGGCAGGTCCCGTTCCAGGCCCCGTCACAGTGTTCCTGATAGAGGTGATCGACGTAGTTGCCATCCCCTTCGATGATACCGTCTTTCGCGTTGTGGAGTTCCTGCGTCGACTGGTTGTACGCAGAGACGTTGAATCGCTGGTCCTGCAGGGCGTGAAACAGCTCCTGAGAGAGCGTGATTTCGTTCATCTGTGGCGTCTCCGTGTTCTCGGAGACGATCTTGATCTCGCCCGTCGAGGGATCGTAGAATCCACCGACGCCACCCGCGCGATTGTCCGCCTGCACCGCAACAGCATCGGTCGATTCGTTGACCATAAACAGTGCCTCATACTTGACGTTCTGGTGGAGGCGCTGGGCATCGGTCGTATTCGTCGTCCCGTTTGCGACGCGCTGGCGGTAGTCCGCTCGACTGATGACCTCGACCGGCGGCGTCGTCTCGAACTCGAGGCGGCGAATCTCCTCGACCCGGGCCATCCCCCGGGCGACGACGGCCTCGAGTTCCGAGTCGTTCAGCCCGTCTTCGGGCGTCACGTCGAGGGTCTCGTTGTACCAGTAGCCGTTCTCCCAGCCCAGAACGTCAGTCTCGGGATCGGGGAAGTGCTGGTCGGCGATGGAACTAGCATTCGTGACAGCAGCTTGCTGGGAATCGATGAACGTGTCGTGGACAGGACCGGAAACGGCGGGACTGGGACCGATCGCCCCAGCCACCGGCACGCCGGCCAATCCGACCGCGACGATAACAACGACCAATTCAGTTCGGGAGACCATACTGTCTCTGTGAGTGAGAGCCTTACAAATCTCCCGGTGGTCCCGATCGGCGGCCGGGAAACGCTCCGGGGTCAGCGTCGGGTAGCGACAGCGAGCCCGAGGAAGGCCAAAAGCGCCGCCACGAATCCGAAGCCAGGGCCGCCGGTCGTCGTCGCGCCAGTGCGCTCATCGCGGTCGGTTGTCGTCGCTGCCGAAGTAGTCGTTGTCGTCTGGGTCGTGGTCGCTGTGCCGGTCGCCGTACTCGTCTCGGTTGGCGTCGCACCCTCCGGAGCAGCTCCTGCTCGCACGTCAGACAAGGCCGGGACACTGGGCGCGTTGACGACCAGCAGCTGGTCGGCCGTCTGGTTGACGTAAAATGCGTCACCGTAGGGATTCTCATCACGAACCCGATAGGTGTTCTCGTGGCCAGCAACCGGCTCAGCACCGCGATAGTCGAGGATATCGACGTACGCCTCCTCGAACGCCGCCGCGTCGGACGGACTGTCCCAGACCGTCGACCAGACGTAGCCGGTCTCGTTCGTCTTGGCAGACTCCGCAGTCACGTACGGTACCAGTTTGTCACCATCCCACCCCTGCGTCGCGTCGGAATTATAATCGTAGAAGAACGGTGATTGGGCGCGAAGTGACTGATTGAACGGTGCAGATTGAGGTATGACGACCGACATACCGGACTCGTAGCTTGGGAACCACAGCAGTGTGTACAGGCCAGCTTCGCCGATCGTGTCCGCTGCCGTCTGGCCATCAACGGTGAGTGGCTGCCAGTCGGCACTGCTCCGGTCCGGGACGGTTACTGTCTGAGGTTCGTCCGACTGGTATGCTTCTGGGTGAATGACTTGCTCGGTGCTGTTGGGGAAGCTATCGTAGGCGTCGTTGACGGCGTCCCAGCCGCCGCGATCCCGCAACGTGGCGACAAACTCGGCCCCGTTGCTGTACTGGACGTAATTGAGAAATGCGAGACCGACAGCCCCATCAGAGAAGCCAGGTCCGCCACCGCTGGCTGCTGGCGTAACACACTTCCAGTCGGCCCCACAGCGTTGTCCGTACAGATAGCCCACGTGACTCGCGTCACCTTCGATCAGTCCACGGCGGGCGTTGAACGAATCCGTCGCCTGATTACCGCCCCTGAACGTGACGTTCAGCTCCTGAACTTGCAGCGCGTGAACGAGCTCGTGACCGAGCGTGAGTTCCGAAAACGACGCCTGTCCCTCATCCATGACGATCGTGACGTCACCTGCCTGCAAATCGAGTTCCGGGACGGCATTGGGAACCACGAACGCGGCCGCAAAGCCACCCTGGCGCTCTCTGATCGCAGCGGTGGCGTTCCGATCCTCACCGCGAAACCCGAGGGCCTCCAGTTGGACGTTCGCCGACAACGGATCGACGTCGACCGATTCGGCGTACTCTACGTAGTCACTTCGATCGATGAAGTTGAGGTCGACCGGCTCGTCGAATTCGACGCCCCGAATCACCTCGACGCGCGCCATCGTCCGGTTCAGAAGGCTGGCGGCTTCAGCCCTGTCGATCCCGTCCGAGGCGTCGATGTCGATGGATTCGTTGTACCACACCCCGTTCTCCCACCCGAGCCGATCCGTCTCCGGATCGGGCGGGCTCGTCAAAACGGTCGCTTCCCCGTCACCAGCTCCCGTAGCCACCGATCGGTCGTCGAACTGTGCCGTCGAAACGCCTGCCTGCGTCGCCGCGGCCGTCACCGGTTGGAGGGCGAGGACTGCAACGGCGAGGACAGCCAGGAGTTGTGCGCGCTTAACTCGCATCGTGTGTAAAGCCTGCTTTACCAATAGTAATAAGTATTTTCCTTCTTGTCGCGTTTACTTGCTTCGACGGGCGTGCGTGTTCCAGCCTCGGCCCAGGGATGACACAACCCAACTGGGACTGAAAGCCAGAACCTCTAATGGCCACAATCCCGAACGGGGAGACAACAATGACGTTCGAACCGGACCGGACTGCCGTCGTCGTGGTCGACATGCAGAACGGCTTCTGCCACCCTGAGGGGAGTCTCTACGCACCGGCAAGCGAAGACGCCATCGAGCCGTGCGTCGACCTCGTCGATCGCGCACGCGAGGCCGATGCGACCGTCGTCTACACGCGCGACGTCCACACCGACGAGCAGTTCGAGGACGCTCACTACTACGACGAGTTCGAGCGCTGGGGCGAACACGTCCTCGAGGGGAGCTGGGACGCCGAACTGATCGAGCAACTGCAGTCACGCGAGCCCGACCTCGCTATCGAGAAACACACTTACGACGCTTTCCACGAGACCCAACTCGACGGCTGGCTCTCCGCCCGCGGGATCGACGATCTCCTTATCTGTGGAACGCTGGCGAACGTCTGCGTCCTCCACACCGCTGCCAGCGCCGGCCTCCGGGACTACCGCCCGATCCTCGTCGAAGACGCCGTCGGGTTCATCGAGGACGACCACCGCGAGTACGCCCTCGATCACGCCGACTGGCTGTTCGGCGAGTTGACCGACCGCGAATCGATCACGTTCGCCTGATGGTCCGACGATTCCGGCCGGGTGACAGGCCGGCAGTCAGGCACGTCCACCGTCGCGCACTCGCGGACGCGGGGACCGATCCGGACGACGTACCGGGTAACGCGGACCTCCGGTGGATCGAGGAGACGTATCTGCGATCCGACGGGGCATTCCTGGTCGCGGAACGAGACGGAGAAATCGTGGCCTGCGGTGGCCTCCTCGTCGACGGGGCGGTCGCTGAGCTCATGCGGATTGCCGTCGATCCGAGCCACCAACACGAGGGGCTGGGGACCGCGATCGTCGACCATCTGGAGGGTGTCGCCGAGCAGCGTGGCTGTGAGAAGGTCGTCCTCACGACCGCAAGCCGACAGGTAGCAGCGACCGAATTCTATCCGGCGCGGTGCTACGAGCGAGTCGACACGTGGCAGACGAACGGCTACGAGTTACTCGACTTCGAAAAAGAACTGTGAGTTCTCAGGCGTCCCGTTCGACCGTCCCGTCGGGACCGATCCGGCTGACCCGCTCCCCGCCGTCGAACGTCTGTGCCACCAGCGACACTGTGACGGTCTCGCCCGGATCGAGCGAGCGCATCGAGCCGTTCTCCCGCTGGGCGTCCGGATACGAGTGGGCAGGATGAGTCGTCGTCGGTTCTAGCCCAGCCGTGTAGTTGCGTCCCCAGAACGGACTGGCCTCCAGACCGCCATAGGGCTGCCAGTACCACAGCGACTCGAAGTGTTCAGCCGGCCACTGCAGGCCAAAACCAAGGTCTAGCTCGGGATTCGTCACTGCGTACCACCCCTCGTCCAGATCGTGCAGGTACGCCATATCGTTGATCTCGGCGTCGATCGGCGGGAATTGAGAGAGGTCGACCGACTCGCCGTCGACGCCCGGTGCCGCTGGCCACTCGAAGGACGCCTCGCTCTCTAAGCGATGGTTCTCGTTGCCGGGATCGTACTCCTCGACGTAGCCGCCTTCGGCAGGTATATCCAGGTGGGCATCCGGGCCGATCAGCGGTCGCCCGAGCGTGAGATGTTGCTGGTGGGCGTACTCAACGGGGACATCACCCTCGTTCGTGATCGACTCCTCGATGTCGAGGACGGCTTCGCCGGCCGGGAGCGTGAGTTCCCGCGTGACGGTAAACGGGTAGCGACGAAGCGACGTCGTAAGTTCAAGCGTCACCGCGTCCTCGTCGTCCTGCAGGATCGTCGCGTCCCACTGCAGCAGTGCTGTTTCGCCGTGGTGCTCGTAGCGCCCACCAGGGAATTCGAAGGGGCCGCCCGCCCCAGGAAGGTTGAGTTGCCAGCCGCCGGGATAGTATTCGTTCCAGGACCCCTCGATCGACGGCAGTTCGTTCGGTGGGGCCGACCAGTCGTGATCGGCATGCCAGAGCACGTCGATGTCGGTCCGCTTGTCCCGGAATTCAACGATATCACCGCCTTTGCCCTGGAGCACCATAATCCGGAGATGACGGTTTTCGAGAATCGACGCGTCGATCCCCTGGTACTGATAGGCCGTCGAGATGCGCGGTCGCTTGTTCCAGTCGTCCATGCCGAAAGTCGATGGCGGGTACTGTCTAAGGGTTTGTGGTGAACGCGGGCGACAGTACTGTGACTCCGGGACACTTAGGGTCGCGGGGTGCCCAGTCGAGGCATGCTCATTCGGAACGCGACGCTGCCCGACGGGCGAACGCGAGACGTCCGTATCGAGGGCGAGCGGATCGCAGCCGTCGCCGAAGATCTGTCCGACCACGAGGGCCAAACGATCGATGCATCGGGCAAACGCCTCCTTCCCGGGATGGTCGACGCCCACGTCCACTTTCGGGAGCCGGGAGACAGCCACAAGGAGACCTGGACCAGTGGGTCCCGAAGTGCCGCCGCCGGGGGCGTAACTACGGTCGTCGACCAGCCGAACACGACGCCGCCGACGATCGACGGCGAAACGTTCGACGAAAAAGAGTCAATCGCCGGAGACTCCCTGGTCGATTTCGGCCTCAATGGCGGCGTCTTGCCGGCGTGGGGGCCCGAGTCGCTTCTCGACCGACCAGTGTTTGCACTCGGTGAGGTGTTCCTCGCGGACTCGACCGGCGAGATGGGGATCGACGAACGAGTGTTCCGGGACGCACTGGCTGTGGCCGAGCGCCGAAACGTGACCGTGACCGTCCACGCCGAGGATGCCAGCCGGTTCAACCGAGGTGCCCAGGAACGGACCGACGCCGACGCCTGGTCGGCCTACCGGGCGGCCCGCGCCGAGATCGAAGCCGTCGAGCGAGTCTGTGAGCTTGCAGCGGAGTTCGACGCCGATCTACACATCGCCCACGCCTCGACCCCGGAAGCGATCGATGCCGCCGGACAAGCCGGTGTCAGTTGCGAAGTCACGCCGCATCACCTCTTTCTCTCGCGATCGAATCTCAGCGATCTGGAGACCTTCGGCCGGATGAATCCACCGTTGCGCCGCGAAAAGCGCCGGGAGCGCGTCTACGATCGCGTGCGCAACGGACAGGTCGACATCATCGCGACCGATCACGCGCCACACACTCGCGCCGAGAAAGACGCAAGCATCTGGGATGCACCCAGTGGCGTTCCAGGCGTCGAGACGGCGCTGCCACTCCTTCTGGAGGAAGCCCGCCGGGACCATCTCACGTACGAACGAATCCGTGATCTCACAGCCGCGAATCCGGCTGCCCTGTTCGATCTACCCAACAAGGGCCGGATCGCCCCTGGATTCGACGCCGATCTCGTCCTCGTTGCTCCCGATGACACTCGGGAGATCCACGGCGAAGCGCTCCACACCAACTGTGACTGGACACCCTTCGAGGGCTGGCAGGCCGTCTTCCCCGAGTTCACGATGGTTCGGGGCACGATCGTCCACGAGCGTAGCGACGACGGAAAGCAGTTCGACGACCACCAGGGCCGAAACGTGCGGCGGCCACGAGCAGTCGCGGCCGATACCGAAAGTGACGGCAAGGCCGACGACGAAAGCGAGCGCGAAGACATCGATAACGACCCGAACAACGAAGGGGACGAGGACGACGCGCCCAGGAGCGAACCACCGAAGGAAGGAGTCGACGCTGAGGCGGCCGATCAAGAGCAACCAGTCGGCGCGGACAATACAGTTGCACGCATCGCGGAGGACAACGAGCGATCGACAAATGACTGACCACGTCCCGCCGCCATTCATCCCTGACGAGAGCGACGATAGTGCCGATGACACGCCAGACGTCCCCAAGACGACACCGCCAGCCGGCGGCTACGATACCGAGCAGCTAACGCTCGAGCTCATGCGCGAAGAAGGCAGTAGCTATGAGCAAGCTGAACGGTTCCTCGCAAAACTACGCTCGGAGCACAGTCTCGGCCAGGTCCGCACCCTCATCGACCAGTGGATCCTTGATGGGCGGTGACTGATCGAGCGACCTGAACCAACACCTGCGACAACTGTGGGGAAACGGTCACTGACGCAGAACCCACACCTGAGGACTCGATGCCGATGGAGGACACATCAATTATCCTGAGAGAGCCACACAACGAATCAGGCATCGTCGAGCTGGACGGCGTGACCACATTCCGGGCATTCGACCTCGTCGTGGCGCAGAGCCGCACTGTGTTCCCGGACCTCCCGCATCACGTCAGATATCTGATCCTCGGCTTCGAGTTCCTCGTCGACGCTCAACTCGACACCCTCGACTTCCAGCAAGAACTTCGCGACCTCCGTAGTCTCGTACATGATCTCGTCGAGTTCGTCGGCGGTGAAGAAGTCGCTCATCGCCCCATAGAGGAAGGTCGAACCGGCCATGCGGACTTTTTCTTCGAACGACGCCCGAGCCTGATTGACTGCCTGTGGCGTGTAGGTGTCGGTCATAAATGGAACCAGTTCGGGCAGGTTCTCGCCGATCTTAGTCATCTCGACGCCGGTCTCGGTTCGAAAGTCCGCACACAGGCGAGCGATGGCCCACTCCCGGGCGGTAATGTACGTTCGCTCCCGGAGGAAGTCATTTGCGCGTTCATAGGTCCCGCCGTCGATCTTCTGGAAGCGCTCGTAGGAGCGCACGTCCGCCGGTACGTCCTGGTCGGCTGCCGAGTCGCCCGATTGCCCGGGGTCGTCGGCCGCCTCGTCGAGGCGTCCAGATCCCGTTTCGGTTTCCCCCCGCCCCTCACTAGATGGGGGTGTCCTGTTCGACTCGTCTACTGATTCGACATCGGCCTGCTCGCGGTCCGTCAATCCATCACGGGGTGAAGACGGGTCCCTCGCTGGCTCGTCGGCTCGATCGTCGTCCATACCTGGGGTGTGGCCCGAGCCCGAAAAAACATGTCGCCGCCGTTTCCGGGCCACGGAACGGAGAATTTTTATCCACAACAGTAATGGAAGGCATATGAAGATTCTGCTGGGAGTCGGCGGGAGCGAGCACTCCCGGCGGGCGCTCGAGGAAACCGTTGAGCGCGTCCGGGATACCGGTGACGAGCTGACCGTAGCCGTCTTTCGCTCCGAAGCAGTTGCGGCACCGCCTACAGATATCGAAGCAGACGTCAACGAAGTGCTCGAAACCCACGACGTAAACGCAGAGGTAACGCGCGTCTCGGGTCACCCCGGTGGCGAACTGGTCACGCTGGCCGACCAGGGAGGCTACGACCGGCTGGTCATCGGCGGCGGGACCCGAAGCCCGCTCGGAAAGATACAGCTGGGTAGCGTCGCCGAGTTCGTCGTACTGAACGCTGAAACCCCGGTGACCCTCATCCGATGAGCGGCGACCGTTCTTACCCCACAGAAGTGTCAGGTCCGTTCCCAACGCCACCCCACGCGTTCACCGACGAGGACGGCCGGAACATCGTCGTCCGGGTCGCAGACGACCGCGAGGCACTTGTCTCGATGTACGAGGCCTTCGATCCCGAAGATCGCGCACAGGGCATCCCGCCGGTCGGTGAAGGATCGATCCGACGATGGCTCGACCGCGTCTTCGAGGAGGAGTGTCTGAACGTCATCGCCTGGCACGGCGAGGACGCCGTCGGGCACTCGATGCTCGTCCCGGACGACGAAAACGCCTACGAACTGGCGATCTTCGTGCTTGGCTCCCACCAGTCGGCCGGAATCGGGACGGAATTGCTCCAGACCCTGCTGGGCCACGGTAAACAGCAAGGGATCGAACGCGTCTGGCTGACGGTCGAGCGCTGGAACGACCCGGCGATCGGCCTCTACGAGAAGGTTGGCTTCGAGATCCGCAACACCGAGAGTTTCGAGCTGGAGATGGCGATTCGGATCGCCGATTCCTGACCGATTTTCGAACGCGGCCGGCTACGGTCCGTCAGACGGAGAGGACTGGCTGGCTGGCATACGAGAGGACGTACCCGGCGACCCGGCCAAGCATCGCCCCTGGTTCGTCCATCGCTGATTCACGTGGCACCACGATGAAATCAGCGTCGAGTTCCTCGGCGGCGTCTAAGACAACGCTGACCGGATGGCGACTCAATGAACTCGCCGAGTAGCCGGCGGCCGCCGACTGGGAGAGCGTGACGTCATAGCCTTCGTCGCGGACCATCTCCCGGACAGCACCCATAAACGCCCGGTGTTCGTCGGCGACGCTATCGGGATCGATCGAGCCCGAATCGATGCCACGCGCGATCCCTTCGTCGATGACGTGGAGGACGTGGACATCGGCCCCATACCGATCGGCCACCGCCAGAGCGTTTTCGGCTGCCATCTCGGACGTGTCGGTCCCGTCGACAGGGACAAAGACAGTCTCGATATCGACACTCATTGAACGGTACTGTGTCAGGAACCATCAAAAACCCACCGAGCGCTGTCACTGTCGGTTGACGACAACGCCACGCCAGCTTTATCCCGGCAGAGAGATACCTCATCTGCATGTACGACACGGTCGTGCTCGCGACCGACGGTTCGGCGAGCACTGAACGAGCGGTACGGGTCGGACTCGACCTCGTCAGGCGGTTCGACGGCACCGTCCACGGACTGTACGTCCTCGATTCGAGTGACGTCGCCGCCGCGCCAGAGAACGTCCGTGCGGATCTACGCGATGCCCTTCGAGACCGCGGAACAGAGGCACTCGAGACGATCGCCGAGCGGGCCGATCGTGACGTCGTCACGTCGATCCGCGAGGGGCGACCGGCGAAACAAATCTGTGAGTACGCCGAATCGGTCGAGGCCGACGTGATCGCAACCGGCACGCGCGGCCGGCACGGCGAGCATGCCTTTTTGCTCGGGAGTGTCGCCGAAGCCGTCGTCCGGCAGTCACCTGTCCCGGTGTTGACCGTCCGGCAGTTGGAAGCTAACGAACAACCCCAGCGCCCAGCCCAGGGAGCGCAGTAACCATGGACGACTGGCTCATCGACGACGAACGGCTGTCGATCGAACGGAAATCGATCCTGCCCGGAGAGGGATTCTTTTACCCGGAATCGCTCGAAGAAACCGAGCGTGAACGCGAAGCCGCAGAGCGACTGGCCGACGCCGAGACGGTCGTCATCGCCGACACCGACGCTGACGGCCTCGCCTGTGTCGCCCTGCTCGAAGCACAGTTCGACGACGTATCGCTACTCCCGGCCAGCCCGCACGACCTCGACCGGGCGATCGACTGGGCCGCCGAATACGTCGATCAAGGAACGCGTGTCTTCCTCTGTGATCTCTGTCCGGACGCAGCCGAAGACATCGAGGCGCTGCACACACTGGTTGACCGCGCGGATTCAGTCCGGTGGTTCGACCACCACCAGTGGGAGCCTGATCTGGCGGACGCCGTCGAGACTGCCGGCGTCGAGTTGACGGTCGGGGACTCCGATGAAGTCTGTACGGCCGACGTTGCCCTGGCGGAACTGGCGGATGACTTCGACGAGCGATTCGTCGACCTCGCTGCCGTGACGCGCGACCACGATCTCTGGATTCGAGACGACCCACGGAGTGACGACCTCGCCGACCTGGCCCACTGGATCGAACCCGACGAATACGTCGACATCGTCCGCGAACACGGGGCCGATTTGCCACCCGAGGCTACGGAACTCCTTGCCGAACGGCGCATCGAGAAAGACGCCCTCATCGAGAAGGCCGTCGAACGCGCCGAGCTACGCGAGGTTGGCCCCTGGACCGTTGGCGTGACTTACGGCCGCTGCTCGCAAAACGAAGTGGCCGAAGCCCTCCGCGAGCAGGGAGCCGACGCCGCCGTGATCGTCAAGCCGGCCGGTTCCGCGAGCATCCGGGGCACCGAGAACTTCGAGCGCGCCCACGAGGTCGCTGCCCAGGTCAACGGCGGCGGCCACCCGAAAGCCGCCGGCTGCAAGCCCGACATTTACGACGACATGCTCGATTACGCCCACCACTGGACGACTCGGGGTGCAGTCGCGAAGCAGGCGATCGTCGACGCGTTCAAGCGCTTGGACATCGAAGAGTAAGGCCGTGAGCGACCGGCGGGAGCGAGCGGGTTTTTGGTCCAGATTTTTGCGCGAGTGGTGGGGAGCGAGCGGTAAAGCCGCGAGCGAAGCACCCGAGCGGAAAAAGGTGGACTCGGACGACACGGGGTGCAGTCGCGAAGCAGGCGATCGTCGCGGCGACGCTCGTCGTGCTCGGGTCGTCTCCGGCGACGGTGGCCAGCGTCGCCCTCGGGTTCGTGGTCCTGACGGTGAGCGGCGACTACCTGGCGCAGTTCGTCGGCGATTACGCCGATCACGTCCTCCTGGGCTGTCTGGGTCTCGGCCTGGCCGGGTGGCTCCTTTTCGAGAGCGGAATCTCGCTGGCCGCAAGTTCCTTCGCCGCCCTGGGTACGTGGCTGCTCGTCGACGGCGTCCAGCACCTCCGGCACGAGATCGGTCGGGAGTCGATCCCGCATCAGTACAGCCACGACGGCGGCGTAGTCACTGGACTGGTCCGTGCACTCGGCAGACGGCTCCTCCGGCCGTTCCGCCTATGACCGCCGGCCGATCACCCGAGTTCGGCGCTATCCAGGACGAACTCCCAGAGCCCGGCGAGGACGATCAGTCCAGCTACCGTAGCGCTCTCGACGGGCCCGTACTGCATCGGGTAGACGAACAGGCCGAGAAAGGCGATCGCGCCGACGACACCGACCAGTCCGGTGAGGATGGTGTCCGATCGATCCATTCCGGCTGGCCCTCACACCGTCGCTCGAAAAAGCGTTACTGTCCGACACCGTCGTCGACGACCCACTTCTCGCTGTAGCGCTCGCCACAGGCACACGCCGCGTAGGCATGGATCACGTCACCCTCCGCGTAGAGTCCGCCGACCTCGTCGTTTTGGGCCTCGGCGAACGCGAAGAGAAATCTGACAGTGTGGTCGGCGTCAGGTTCGTCTGTGGCAGCCGGGCAGGTCCCGCCGGTCAGGTCGTCGTCGATTTCGCTGGGGGTGTCCATCGCGTCCTGTGCCAGGGCCATCGGATCGATGCTCGTTGCCGACTGGAAGGCGCTGCGGCCCTCCGCCCCGGGCAACACGAGGACGACCCCATGCTCAACGGGCTCTGCATACGATTCGAGTGCTTCAGGGTTCGAAACGGCCGCTTCGTGGAGGAAGACGGCGACGTCATCGGGTCGGTCGCCGGCCAGGAACGCCTCACGATCGGTCATACCGGGGGCGACGGTACAGGGAGGGAAAAACGACACGGAGATGACCGGAACGTCCTGCGCGGACCGTGGAGCTGTCAGACGTTGATGACGCTGGAGACGACGAACTTCGTGAAGATGGCGATGACCGCGCCGACCCAGGTCAGCACGACGAAGTGCATGTAGCTGTTGAGCTTGTGGCCCCCGTCAGTCGTCCGGATCATCAGCGCCGACAGCAAGGCATTGAATACGATAACGATGATCAGCAGGAACTCGATGACGGGGATATCGTAGACGGCAGTGTGGACGAGTGAATTGACCTCGAAGCGGCTTCCGGTGTTGAGATTTAAACTCATTTCAGAGAGGATATTGACGACCTGCAATCCGATAAAGAAGGCGAACGTCGATGCCGCGGAGATCCCGTAGAGGACGCCGATGAGCGTCGTCGTTTCCTGATCGCGTTGCTGGCGGAGTTGCTGGACCTCGTTCATGTTCTCGCTGATGAGTTCGCCCAGTTGCTTCGGACTGCCACCCATCTTGCGGCCGACGAGGTACATCTCGCTGAAGGTCTGGATCAGGTAGGATCGACACTCCGCCGTGAAGTGCCCCCAGGCCTTCGAAGGCTCGATGCGCATGTTCAACCGCTTATAGAGGTTATCGACGTTCTCGGTGAGTGGCCCGAAGTCCTTGGTGCGCAACGATTCGAGGACCGTACCGGTCGTCGACTGCTTTGCGCCCTCCGTCGACCCGAGTGCGCGGATAAAGCTGGGATACTCCTCGTCGCGGGCCTTGACCTTCTGTTCTTCACGACGGATCACGATACCGGGGATGAGCAGTGGCGTGATCGGCACAGCAGCGTAGAACGGTAGCGGCACGGGATCGAAGATCGGAAGTAGCATGTTCAGCGTGATCGGGCTGACGCCTGCTGCCCCACCGAACGTGATAAGTGCAAGTACGACCGTCAGTCCGACGCCGGCGGCAAAACTAATGTTGAGCCGGCGCTCCATCGGCGACGTGATTTCCTCCGGATGATACCAGACAGGGTCATACGGCGCGAGGGATCGAATCGCGACGAAGAAGCCGGTCTGGACGAAAATAAAGAGGACAATGACAGCGCTGACGGTCATCATCGGATTGGTCCCCGTCAGGATCGGAAGGACGACCGCAAACACCAGTGCGAACGTCATCGAGAGAATCATCGACAGGTAGAGGTCTTTCATAACCTCCAGATTGCCGAGCGCGCCTTCGTAGACGGTTTTGTAATTGTCGATGATCATGTCCTGCTCGGAGAGCAAGTAGTCGTCCAGTCCCTGCCCTGCCCCAAGCGTGTACCCCAGTCGATCGAAGAAATCCGAGACGGCCTCGCTCGGGACCTCTTTGGCCCGCCGCCTGAGCGCGTCGTCCAAACTCAAATTCCACGTATCGACCAACTCGACGACCCGGCCCATCTCCGTGGCGAGTTCTCCGTACTCGTCTTCTTCGGCGAGCGCTCGAAAGACCTCCATCCGGTCGATGTTGGTCGTCGCCAGCACCGTCATGTGCGTAACCAGGAGATGGAACCGATTGTTCAGCGCCTGCCGACGCTGCGAGAGTTGGACTTTCGGATAGAAGATCGCTGCCCCGAACAACAGGAGTCCAAGCAACGGGAATGGCAAGCTGATCGCCAGCGGGAGCGGTGCCAGAAGTGCAATCCCGAGGGTAACCACGAAAAACAGAAAGGCCGGCAACAGGATGGCCAGCAGGTATCGCTGAATCGGAATTCCCATCCGACGATAGGAATCCATCAGCGAGGCTATCGTGCCGGAAATCGTCAGATCGAGTGAAGCTTCTTCGGAGGCCATCAGTCTTGGCGGTGAATGTCGAAAGAAATTCCCTCGACGCCGTCCCGTTGGAAGTTCTCGATCATCTCGTTGACCTCGTGGTAGCCGAGGATGTTCTCCTGGATCGCCCGCTCGATGAGTCTGGCGCGGAACTTCAGGTCATCGTAGATGTCACGCGTGTCCTCGTAGCCCAGCAACGTCGCGATCTGTTCTTCGAGGACGAAGGAGTTGTTCATCCCCTGGAAGACGATTTCGTCTTCGACGGGGTCCCAGTAGAAGCTCTGGCGGGTGACGACCCCGTCCATCTCCTTTGAGTAGCCCTCGATTTCCTGGACTGAGGTCACCCGGCGGAGCACGTCATCGCCCTGCTTGACCCGATTCTGGAACAGTGCGATATCGGCGACGTCCATGAACGTCTCGGGGACGTTGATCGGTTCGCCGGTGAACCGCTGGATCATCGAAACGATGTCGGCAGCGTGGAAGGTCAGCATGACCGGGTGGCCGGTCTGGGCCGCCTGGAACGCCATCCGCCCCTCTTCGCCACGAACCTCGCCCACGATGATGTAGTCAGGACGGGACCGGAGTGCGGCGGCGACGAGGTCGAACATGTCGACGTCGGTCCCCTCGTCGTCACCTTCCCGAGTGAGGAGTTGCTGCCAGGTGTCGTGCGGTGGCAGCACCTCGGAGGTGTCCTCGGCGGTGTAGATCTTGTTGTCCCGGGGGATGAACGACATGATGGAGTTCAGCGTCGTCGTCTTCCCCGACGCCGTCTCCCCGACGACGAACACCGTCTGTTCGTTCTCAAGGGCGAGCCAGAGATACGCCGAGAGTTCCGGGCTAAGGGTGCCCCATTTGGTAATCTGGAAGATTGAGAGGGGGACCTCGGTGCCTTGCCGGATGGTCATCGAGGGACCCTTCAACGAGACGTCGTCGGAGTAGATGATGTTGATACGCGATCCGTCCGGGAGCGTCGAGTCGATGATCGGGTCGCTATCGGAGACGGGATCACCGATCCGTTCGCCCATGTTTCGCAGCCACTGCTCGTACTCCTCGGGTTCGCCGAAGTCGACGGTCGTCTTGATGAGACTGTAGACGGAGTGATCAACGTAACACTCGTGGGGCCCGATGACGTGAATGTCCTCGTTGGCCGGGTCCCGCATCACCGGTTCCAGGGGCCCAAGACCGACAATGTCACGGTTGAGCCGGTAGCGGATGTTCTCGTACGTCTCCTCGGAGACTTCGACCTTGCCGATGTTCGCGAGGTCGCTGACGCGACTCAGAACGCCCCCCTCGTCGCTACTCGTGACAGACGTCGTCTCCTGGAGGAGTTCCTCGATCCGATCGTCGTACTCGGCTTCCTCGCTAGGTGCCGGCTTCATGACGCTCTTTTCGAGCAGTCGGTTACGGACCGTTTCGAAGACCGTCAACTCGTCGTCCTCGAGTTCGGGTTCGATGGCGTAGTACTTGATGTCCTGCCCGATGTCGCCGTAGACGTGGGTGTAAATCGGGCCACCGACGGGATAGATCACGTTCGGACGGTTGGTCTCGTACTCGCCGTCGGCCTCCTCGATGAACATTGGGAACTCGCCGGTGATCTGCTTGAACTTCTGGAGGTGATCACGGAGATGGGGCCGTCTGGCTGCGTGTTGGCGGAGTTCGTCTGACGGTTTCGGTCTGCCGTGATCTGTCATAGTGTATTCACCTCAGGCCACGCTGCGTGATTCGATGACGATTCCCGTCCCCGAGCGGACGGAGTACCCGATCGTGTCGCCGACCTGTTCGCCCATGCCGGCAAAGCGCTTGACCGAGATCTGGCGGCGCACATCGTTGCCGACCTCGATCATCTCGAGTTCGATGAACACGTCGGCGATGGCCCGGAACGGACCGATCGCGTCTTCGTCCAGCGTCGAGGGGTCGACCGTCAGCATGATGACTTTCCCCTCGGCGATGACGTCTCGGAAAAACGAAATGATCTCGAGGGCGGCCTGGCGTTCTTCGTTCTGGCGAACCAGTGCCTCGAACTTGGGATCGTTCCGGAGGATGGCGTCGAACGTGTCGATGATGATTACGTCGGTATCCCACATCACTTCGGCGTCCATCAAGCGTTTGAGCAGGTCCATCCGGTCGCTCTCGTCGTCGTCGCTGAACGTATTCGAATCGCCGATATCAGCGTGCAGGAACAACAAATTCTCGTCGAGAATGTGTTCGACCATCTCGTAGTCCAGGCTGTGCATCTGATCGAGATAGCTCCCGACCGTCAGCTCCGTCGAGAGCATCGTGACAGTCTGGCCGGTCTCACAGAGCCCGTAACTGAACCGCTGGCTCATCGCAGACTTCCCGGCCCCGTAGTCCCCTTCGACGAGGACGATGCTTCCGGGGGGGATGCCGCCGCCCAGTTCCTTGTTGAGTCGATCCCGCTCGTCGAGGCCAAGCGAGTAGAGGTCAGTTGTTGCGATACTCATGTGCGAAACTCGAACACCTCCTCGTCTCCATTGATCGTGAGCTGGACGCGGTGGTCACCGCTGGAGAGGTCCGGCGCGGAAATATCCATCCGGACGACGTTTCCGATCCGCCAGGTCTCCCCATCGACGACCGTCACCGTGAAGTCAGTCTGGAACCGGCCGTCGAGGAGGACGTCCATCACTACTGGATCGGGCGGGAGATCCTGAGAACCCGTGTTCTTGACGTACAGGGTGATGTTTTCGTTGCCAGACCGATTGTAGACCGTCGCGCCGCTGTCGCTGATGAACTCGATGTCAGTGCGAACGTCGTCACTGACGTCTAACCCGAGCTCGTCGACGGCTTCGCTGAGTTCGCCGACCGTGTTTGTCAGCACCCCCGCGACGCTCGCCGCGACCAGAATACTCGCGATGAAGATGATCAGATGGGACGCAGAGACACTAGCCACGCACGACCACCTCCGTACTGGAAACTCCCGGACCCGAGACGACTTTGACCCGGTCGGGCTGGCTAGTAGCCGAGACGTTGTATCGCAACTGCTCGCCCGGCAGCCACAGGTCCGTTCCGGCGTCGCCGTCGACGGACCGCTCGGTGAAACTCGTCTGGTACTCGTTGTCGACGATCAGGTCCGTCCCCTCGACGGTCAACTCGGACGCACCCGTGTTGTTGACCGTGACGATTAGACTGTTGTTGCCGTCGTCGTACGTCGCGTTGTGGATCGCGATGGCCGTGTTTTGCTGGGTCAGCAAGTCATCCTCAGCTGCGTTTCGAGCGTCCGTCACCCGCTCGACGGTATTGAACGCTGCAGTGTGGAACATCCCGAAGGCAATGAGCGTCGCAGCGAAGATGATCGCCACGGAGGCGCTAACGCTGAAGCCCATTTGCTCCACCTCCAGCCATAGTTGGCATCTGTTCGAGGGCGACTGATTCGGCACCGCCGCCGTTCAACTGACTCACGTAGCGGAGGCTCTTGGTGTGGTGATCGATAGTCAGCGTCGACGGTTCGCTATCCGCCTCAAAGCCCTGAAGGTACGCCTGGAGCTGATCGGCGACATCCTCGTCGATCCAGTCGATGCGCTCGTAGTAGTGGATCGCCTCGGCCGTGGCTCGAATCCCGACCTCCTCGACGAGGAACTCCAGCCACTCGACGACGATCAGGTCAGCGAGGAAGCCGTCGGGGAGCTCCGTGAGGTACGGCTTCCCGTCCTCGCCGCTGGCCGACTCCGTGGCCGATTGGTCGGCCGTTTCGTCCGCCTGACCGCTCGCCTGGGAACCTGCGTCCGCCTTCGGTTCGTCGACAGCCGAGTGAGGATCCGTCTCGGATTCGGCGTCTGACAGCGTCGCGTCCATCTCGGACGCCTCGTCGGTGACAGCTGTGCCGTCCGCAGTGTCAGAATCTGACTCTGCAGCGTCGGCCATTGGCTCCGCAGTCTCGGCAGTTGGTTCAGGCGCTTCCTCGGCGGTGTTCGGCTCCGGCTGGGAGTCCGCTGTTGGTTCTTCCTCCTCGTCGATCACCGTATCGAAGAGGTCATCGTCGGCAAGCGCGTCGTCAGCCGATTCGTCTTCGAGTTCGTCGAACGCATCCGCCGGCTCTTCGTCGTCGGCCGATTCGTCCGCGAGTTCCTCAAAGGCGTCGCCTGGCTCGTCGTCCTCGGCTTCGGTCGCCTCCGCCTCAGCGGCCATCTCGTCCGGGTCCCCTCGGTCCTCTCCCTCGGCCCATTCGGCGTCGCCCGCTTCGTACTCGTCTTTCAGTTCTGCAAATGACTTCCCGCCTTCCTCGCCACCATCGCTGTCGTCGCCGCCCGAGTCCGTGTCAAAGTCATCCTCCATCTCAAAGTCGTCACCGTCGTCGAAATCTTCGTCGAACTCGTCGTCAAACGCAACGTCGTCACCACCATCGTCGAGGTCGTCGTCCCCGAGAACTTCGCCGACATCTGTGTCAGCCTCGAGTTCATCGTCGTCCTCGACGAGATCCTCGTCGAAGAACCCCTCTGCATCGGCGTTCGCGATGTCCTCTTCGAGATCCTCGTCAGCCTGGCCATCGTCGCCGTCGTCGAACAGACCGAACGATTCGTCGCCCGGGCCGCCCAGTCCGCCGGCATCAATGTCGTCGGCGAAGGGATTGACACCGCGAGTCACCATCTCGTAAATATCGAGCAATTTTCGGACATTCTCCTCGACGTCATCGACTGTCTCCGAGATCTGCTCGTTCTCGTTGCGGACAGTGTTGACCGTCGAGGAAAGACTACCGACTTCCGTTTCGAGTTCGTCAAGCCGATGTTCCAGTTCGTCCGTATCGGACCCCCCGTCCATGTCGCCAAACTCGTCGTCTTCGAACTCTCCAAACTCGTCACCGCCATCGTCGAGACCGCCCAGATCTCCGAAATCGTCGCCACCGCTTTCCTCCGGCATCAGTCCCTCGCCACCGCCCGAATCGTCCGGTTGTACCTCTTCGTCGTCGGAGAGAATCGAATCGAAGACAGACCTGATGCTCATGCCGACAAACCCCACCGAGAGCAGTGCGACAACCAAGGGCTCTGGCGACACTGCACCGGTCGGCCCCAGGAACCACCCGCCGACATCCAACACGGGCTGACCGGCCACCGTCGTTACGGCCGATCCGAGCCACAGGGACGAGAGACCACTCATCACAACAAAAATAGCCGCTCAAACCCTTCAATGTACCGTTTAGAGTATCATATTTGATAACTGACTGTTCTATTCTCAGAGACCGGCAAGAAATTAGTGTCTGACGCCCCCAACGGGACGTTGTGTGGTGGCGTCAGGGCCCCCGAAATATCGATTCTCGGAACAACCACTGCATTGATGAGTCATGTCCGAGGACGTGAAAAGATTCAGAGAGGTATCTCACAGACGCCGGGAATCCATGTTCGCGCTCTTGACTACGAGGTCGCCACTACTACCCTCGAACCGGAGCGAGCGGCCGTGATCGCCACCGACGTCCTCGTTGACGACCGGGATATCCATCTCCTCGAGGGTCTCCTTGACGACGTCTGCGTTACGGGCACCGATTCCGGACCCATCTTTCGAGAAGTCAAGCATATCGCTGCCGCCGGCGATCTTTGCGATCATATCGGCCCGATCAGCGCCAACGCGCTCCATCTCCGCGACAAGTGTTTCGACGCCAGTATCGGCGAATTTGGCGGGATTGCCGCCGTCGACTTCGTCGGCTGCGGGCAACATGACGTGAACCAGCCCGGACGCACCGACCGCCTCGTCGCGGACGGCGACACCGATACACGACCCCAGGCCGCTGGTCGTCAACACGGCACCGTTCGTCGAGACATCGTACTCAGCGATGCCGACCTTGATCCGTTCGGTCGTGCTTGCATCCGTCTGTTCCGACCCGTTATATACCTTCATTGGAACAGTTCATCTGGGTCAGCTTCGGTTTCTTCGGCTCGCTCGACCATGAGTTCGTCCAGTGCCTCTCGCAGCTCTTGCTCGTTGGGTAAGGCGTGAATCTCGGCCTCGAACTCGATGTCGTCGGTCTGCATCCGGGAGTCGATGATGAAGGCGTGTTCCTGGTGCTGGCCCACCTGTGCAGCCAGGGGATCGAGGATCGCCTGCCCCATGTCGTGGACAAGTCTCGGAGGCGTGTGGTCGACGGACGTCTCGAGGACGTTCGCCCAGCCATCGACGAAGCCACTCGTCATGATGTTGCCCAGCTCCTCGATCGCAGCGGTGTGCTGGTCCGTCAATTCGTCGCTATCGACGTCAGTCGGCATCAACGCCTCGGCGACATTTTTGGCCGACTGCTCGTCGAACAACACCAGAAGGAAGCCACTTGGGAGGCCGGTAAACTCCACGACAGTGCCGACGTACTGGGCGTTCCCGATCTGCTTTGGGACATCTTCGATTCGGGCGAAGCTGATCTGGCTTACTTCTGCCTCCGTCTCGATGCCAGTCATCATCGAGACGTTGTCGGCTGCCTTCTCAGTTCCGCGCTCAGTCATCCGATTGAACACCTGCAACTTATCGATCGGAATGGCGTCGCCCGCGGTGTCGGCGTGGGTCATCATGAGATCGGTCAGCGAGTCATAGTCGGGCAACATGTAGATGTAAAAATCGACTGACTCTTCGAGCCACTCGATTTGACTCTTGAAGACGAACAGCTGGTCGGCACTGTCGTCGTCGCCCTCGACTGTCTTCGAATCGGGAATGACGTCCCGGCCGATACCCTCGATGTACGTCGGTGGCGAGTGATCGATCGTCGTTTCGAGGTAATCTGCCCAGCCGTCGATAAACCCGCTCATCATGATGTTGCCGATCTCTTTGACGCCGCTTTCAGCCATGTCGGCTGCCGAGTCTCCCGGGAGCAGTGCGTCAGTCAACGTCTCACTGCATGACTGGTCCATCACGAGCGCAGTCTGGCCGGACAACTCTCCCTCGAAGTCGAACTGGACGCCGACGAAGTTCCGGTCGTCCAGGTGCTCACCGATGTCGTCTCGATCGACCAGCGTGATCTTCGTCACGTCGACCGCTGCATCGATGCCCGTCATCTGGGCCATCGATGCGGTCGCTTGCTGGGCACCCTCGTGGGCGAGTTGATTAAACGTCCCGAGCGACTGGATATCGACCTTCATCGGTCAGGAGGGGACAACGTCTTCGATCGCTTCCATCACGCTCGGTTTCTGGAAGGGTTTGGTGATATACCCGTCAGCACCTGCTTTGACGGCCTCTTTCATTTTCTCTTCCTGACCGACACTCGTGCACATGATGACGTTGGCACTAGGGTCTGTGGACTTGATCTCGTCTGTCGCCTCAATGCCATCCCTGATCGGCATGACGATATCCATCATCACGAGGTCCGGGTTGTTCTCTTTGTAGGCCTCGACGGCTTCGACGCCGTTCTCGACCTCATCGATGATCTGATGATCTTCCTCTAAGATCTCACGTAGCAGGTTCCGCATGAACTCTGAGTCGTCCGCGATGAGTACTTCAGGCATGTCTTCTACCTCGCAGGTTGGCGAATTCAGCAAATAAATGCTTCCGTACGATTATCGCGATTGATAGCGTTTTGGATCGTCGAGAGACAGAGCGATACCAGATGTGAGGGCGGGGCGACCGTCGATTACAGTTCGAAGCCGTCTTCATCGACGCGTTCGAGCAGTTCGCCGATCGAATCATTCGGTCCGAGGTCGTGCGATTTTACGAGGTGAGACAGTCGCTCTGTCGGATAGCTGATCGGGACGTTCGATTCGGTGAGCAAAATGCCGAGGATTTCTTCGACGGGTGTCTCGCTGTCGATATGCTGGGCGTACCAGAGAATTAGGCTCTCGAAGATCGTCACGACGTCGTTTGACATCATCCGGCGCTGGGAAACCCGCCCATCGAACGTCGCCGTCACGTGAAAGCCATATCGGGAGCCGACCGATTCGAAAGAATCGCGCAGCCAGTCTTCGACGTCCGCTTCCGTGAGTTCGTCGACGCCGGTCTGGCCGGAACTCGTTGGCACCGATTCTGCTTCATCGGCGTCAGTTTGTGTCGACGGGGCCGGCACTGACGCTTCGGTTTCGTCAGGAGCGTCCGCGACCGGGTCAGGTGACGGCGACGCTGCGGAGCCAGCGGTGCCGATCCCGTCGACGTCACCGATCGGATCGTTGGGGGAGACGACGTAGCGGCCGTCCTCTATCTCTGCGACGTGCTCGTCATCGGAGATATCCAGCTCTTCCGGTGCGAGCACGCGACCATCGTCCTCGTCGTCAGGGTCGTCCCCCGTCGCCATGCGTGTGTGTCAGTGACGAGCGACAATAATTCCGTCGGTGGTGTCGCCACTCGTCGATACGACGGAAAACGAAAAAGAGATCAGCGTCGCGTTACAGTTCGACGCTTTCCTTGTTCGAGAGTGAGTCCGGCACGACGAGCGTCACCGTCGTCTGACCACCGGAGCGCGTATCGATCTGCGCTTCGACGGTTTCTCCAGCTCCAATATTTGCTGGATTGTCAGTTTCGGTCATGTTGAACTGCAGAATCGCTCTATCGACAGGGTCGTTCAACGTATCATCACTCGATATCGACGTATCGTCCTCGGGACCATCGCGCAAGGCCGTCCAGTTGAATTGACCGTAGGTATCGTTTTCAGCGTCAGGTAATCTTGCGCTCACCAGCTGAGCACTCCCGTCGTTGGAAACCCACTGAATAGTCGTGTCGTTGAGGTTCACGTCGTTCGATCCGGGGGCCAGTCGAACAGTCATGTTCACGTAATCGATCTCACCACCGTCGGTCACATTTCCTGTCGTCCCGACTTCCACCAGTCGATTGGTGACCTGCTCTGCTGCCTGTTCACCGCTCTCTTCGGCACTACTCTGAAGGAACCCAGCCGTATTGATCAGCACGCCCGCCGCGATCGCCGCGACCAGCACCATCGCGATGAACACGATGAGTGTGCCGATCCCGACCTGGGCTCGCTCGTCCGGTTTGTCGTTGCGTTCGAACATTGTATCTCCGCCTGGGCTCTGTTTCCCAGACTCTACCTGAACGATCCTCTTGGACTTACTTAAGAATCATCCCCCGATTATCGATGATGAAAACATCGGTCCCAGGGTAACGAACGTGGACTCCACAATCAAAAATGCCAGAAGGGTCCCCGAAAAAGGAGGGATAGCAGACGTTCGTAGAACCGGCCCAGCTGTCAGTGAACGTCGCTCGATCACGCCTCGTACGTGACGAGACTGTACATCACGAACAGGTACCCAAACGTGGTCAATCCGCTGTTGACGAGCAACAGGCCTCGTGTCCCGCTGAATCCAGTCAAGAACGCACTGATCATCGTTGAGGCAGCGCCCGCGACTGCCAGCGCGAACCCCAGCGACAAGTGAAGCATGGCACGACGCGACGTCTGGACGTACGCCCGCATCGCCATCCCGACCATTGTCAGGCCTGCAACGACGAAGACGAGCGTCAACACCGCATAGAGGAGTTCTATCACTGGCACCGACTAGGGGTTGCCGTGGTCACCTATTAAATCATTCCTCGAAAATATCTCCTTTGATAATCAGGCGATCCCAGTTAGAGCGGGCGAAGGTGCGTGTACCCACATGATTGTGAGCCCACGGAAAAACAGACCACTTACGCGTACGCACGGTCACGATTCGGACAACGTGCGCCAGGCTTCGTCGAGTTTGTTCGTGACCTCTGACCGTTTCTCGACGTCGATCAGCATCGATTCCTCGAAAGAGACCTCGATAGCGTCGACGTTCCGCCGGTATACCTTGATACGTCGACGGTCGTCCGAGAGAACGTTGTCGTGAAGTTCGAGCAGATCGTGATCGGTAAGTTCGTCGATCCGTCGGTAGCACGTCGCGATCGGAATGTCCAGCTGATCGCTCAGTTCCTGGGCCGATTTCGGTTCCTCGGTCGCGTCCAGAATCTCGGCGCTGTACTTGTTCCCGAGGGTCCGGAGTAAATCGACCGATACCATTGTTATCAGATAATGAAGCACAGCGAAGTAAAAGTATCGACGATGAAAGCGACGCGAAACCAGCATCCAGTGCTTGATCGAGAGACTGGCGTTGACCGAGAAGAGAAGGGTTCAAAAGCCCGTTTTCACGGATAAGAACGAGTTCTCACTCCGTTGAATTGGGTCACAGTGGCGACTCGGAGTCGTTCATCATCGAGAACGCGCTGGCATTGTCGTGGACGTCGATGCCACCCTGGGTTATCTCCATCGGATAGATGTCTGTCTCGATATCCTGCTTGCGCATCTTCGCAACCCAGACGTACCGGGTGACACCTGACTCTGTCGGCGTCTGGATGAGATAGATATTGCCATCCGTAAGGAAGTTCTCCAGGCCAATATCAGTATCCGGGAATACCGTGGACTGTTCGTTCGTCAGCAAACTTGTCAGTCCGTTCTGCTTGAGAATATCGGTGAACTTCAGGAGATACGTCCGGTGTTCGCCCTCATCGTCGAAGAAGAGCTCGAACATCGCGAGTGAGTCCAACACGAGGCGATCGTACTGGTCTTGCCCGAGGTCTTCGAGAAGGACCTCAAGTGTGTCCGAGAAATCGTTCTCCTGCAGGAGGCGACGCTTATCGTAGATCTTGATATCGCCTGCTTCGACGTGTTCGGCCCACCGGTCAAAACCGATCGATTCAGCCGCAGCAGCCAAATCCTCGCGATTTTCCTCGAAGGACAAGAAAATGCCCCGCTCGTCGAACTGCTCGACACCATTGTAGATGAACTGCAAGCCCAGAATGCTCTTGCCGGCACCGGGCGTCCCGATGACGAGCGTCGTCGAGTTGGTGACGATCCCGCCGTTGAGGATCGAATCGAGCCCTTCAATGCCAGTTTGTGTGAGTTCAACCATCGTAGATAGCCTCGTCGCCGGTTGTTCTGGAATGGTACGCCAGCAAACAAAAAGGCTTCTGCATCGTGCAGGGACTGACAGAGCGGTCCCGGCGGTCACGCCGAGTGAACCGCGACAGGATCGACCCAAATCACAAACCCGTCGTCGCGTTTGACAACTCCGTTGATCGACGCCGCGCCAGCGCCGGCGGGCGATGGATCGACGTTCTTCTCGTCGACCGCCCGAACCTGATAAACTTCGTCGACAAGCCATCCGGCAGCCTCCTGATCGGCGGTGATTTCCGGATCGAACACGATAATACGGCGTTGCTCTCCGGACTCCTGAATGTCGAAGACGACCTTGGGATCGACGATCGAGGTCGTGCGACCACGGAGGTCCATGACCCCTTCGACGTGGCGTGGCGAATTCGGGACGGCCGTAAGTTCGCCGACGTCGACGATCTCGGTCACGTAGTCGATACTGACACAATAGCGCTCCTCGCCGAGCTTGAACTCCAGGACTTGGCCGGTCGAATTTGACATCTGTGATCTCCTCCCAGTGGCGGCCGATCCGCGGTGGGGGACGCCACTGGATCGTTTCTGACCAATAGTTCCGCGAAAATCACCATAAGTGTGTTCATCAGGTTATCAGTGATGATTCCGACGGCGGAGTCTTTATTTGCTGGGTTGGGCAACACTATCCAAGGAGTGACCCGCCAATGACCGGACGAGATCGAGCCGCGGTGATCACCTTTAACCGAACTGCCGCGTAGGGTACCATACTGAACATGTCAGCACGGTCATCGCCTCGCGCCGTCGTCGCGGATGACAGCCACTTCATGCGGAGTGTCATCTCAGACATCCTCGAGGAGGGAGGGGTCGAGGTCGTCGCGACCGCGAAGAACGGCCGCGAGGCAGTCGAAATCGTGTGCGAGCAGGAACCGGACGTCGTGACGATGGACGTCGAGATGCCGGAAATGAACGGCATCGAGGCAGTCGATCAGATCATGGCCGAGTGTCCGACACCGGTCCTGATGCTCAGTGCCCATACCGACGAGAATGCCGACGTCACTTTCGAAGCCTTAGAGAAAGGGGCCGTGGACTTCTTCACGAAACCCGGCGGCGAAGTGTCGATGGAAATGTCCCGGCTGAAAGACCAGCTCGTCGACATGGTACGGACGGTCGCGGACGTCGACCCGATGGCCAGAGCCGCCCGAGACAGTCACGGGGCATCAATGGGGTCGGCAACGCCGGCCGCTGGTGCCGAGCAGTATGTCGAAAATCCAACGCTCGTTATCGGTTCCTCGACGGGCGGCCCGACCGTCGTCGAGCGGGTGCTCTCAGAGTTGCCCGTCGCGGCCAACCTGCGAATCCTCGTCGTCCAACACATGCCCGACGAGTTCACGAGTCGGTTCGCTAACCGTTTGGATGGTCGCAGTGAGTACACGGTTCGTGAGGCCAGCGACGGCGACCGAATCACTGGCGGTGACGCCCTGGTCGCAGCGGGCGGCTATCACATGGAGGTCTCGAATTACACCCATGGTCGACTCCGCGTCTCGCTAACCGAAGACGCGCCGGTCAACAGCGTCCGGCCGTCGGTCGACGTGACCATGGCGAGTGCGGCAGCCGCGATTGACGATCCACTGGTCGGCGTTATCCTCACCGGGATGGGCGAAGACGGTGCTGACGGCATCCGCGCGATCAAAGACACCGGAGGCACGACCCTCGTACAGGACAAGGAGTCTTCAGCAGTCTATGGCATGCCAAAGCGGGCCGTCGAAACCGGCCAAGTAGACGACATCTGCTCGCTAGACTCGATCTCGACCCGGATCATCGAGGCAGTCAAACCGGAGGTGCACTAATCACAATGGACGATCAATACCTCGACGCCTTCATCCGCGAGAGTGAGGAGGCGATCACGCAGTTGAACAACTCGTTGCTCGAACTCGAATCGGACCCCGAAAACCAGGAGGCAATGGAGTCGATTTTCCGGACAGCCCACACGCTGAAGGGCAACTTCGGCGCGATGGGCTTTGACGATGCCAGTGATCTGGCCCACGCTGTCGAGGATCTACTCGACCAGATGCGCCAGGGCGAGATGGAGGTCACCCCCGAAGTAATGGATCTCGTGTTCGCCGGCGTCGACGAGATCGAAGCCATCGTCAACGAAATAGAGCAGGACGGCGAGCCGACAGCCGACACGGCCGCGATCGTCGACGACATCCGGACAGTCATCGAAGAGGGGGCTGGGGCTGCTGGATCAGGCGGGACCGACGACAGTAGCTCCGACGCCGAGAATCACAGCTCCGAGATGGGTGACCAGTCAGCGGACCAGTCCGACGACAGCGACGTAATGGCGATTCTCGATCGGACGGACGTCCCCGAGCCCGACGAGGGTGACGTCTATCACATCGACATCGACGTCGGTGACGGGAACATGCAAGGTGTCGACGCCATGTTGGCCGTCGAATCACTGGTCGAGTCCCTGGACGTCCTGGCGACCGATCCCGACCGGGATGACGTCGAGAACGGAGCGTTCGAAGATGGGTTCTCAGTGTTCGTCGCTGCTGGCGACGAAGCGACCGTGCGAACCGCAATCGACGACGCAGGTTCGGTCGAGCGGGCGACGGTCGACCACGTCACGGCAGCAGTCGCCGCTGCTGACACCGGACCCAACGACGACGATGCTGGGACGGCCGCCTCGGCCAGAAATGGAGATTCGTCCGTCGACGAGATCAAATCTGTCCGAGTCGACGTCGGCCAACTCGATGACTTGCACGGCCAGGTCGAACAACTGGTCACCAGCCGGATCAAGCTCCGGCGGGCAACCGAACAGGAGAACGTGGATTCGGCGACCGAGACGCTAAACGAACTCGACAAGATCACGGCGAATCTCCAGAACACGGTCATGGACATGCGGTTGATCCCGTTGCGAAAGGTCGTCGGGAAGTTCCCGCGGCTGGTCCGTGACCTCTCGCGTGATCTCGGCAAGGAAGTAGAGTTCACCATCGAAGGCGAAGACATCGAACTCGACCGGACGATCCTGACTGAGATCTCCGATCCGCTGATGCACATTCTCCGGAATGCGGTCGATCACGGGATCGAACCGCCCGGAGAGCGCGAACACGCGGGCAAACCCCGCGAAGGGCATATCGAACTTCGCGCCCGCCGTGAGCGCGATCACGTCGTCATCACCGTCGAGGACGATGGGGCCGGGCTAGACGTCGACGCGATCCGCGAGAAAGCCCTCGAAAAGGGGATTCGCTCGGCCGAAGAGATCGAGCGGATGGACGACTCGGCGATCTACGATTTGGTCTTTCACCCAGGGTTCTCGACGGCCGATGAGGTAACCGACACCTCGGGCCGGGGAGTCGGCATGGACGTTGTCCACGAGACAGTGACCCAACTCGACGGGTCAGTCAACGTCGAATCGACACCTGGTGACGGGACGTCCGTCTCACTGCGCCTGCCGGTGACGATGGCCATCGTGAAGGTGCTGTTCGTCCAGGTCGGCGAAGAGCAGTACGGCATCCCGATCAAGAACGTCGACGAGATCACCGCTGCCAGGGAGGCCCGAACGATCAACGGCAGCGAAGTGATCAAACACAACGACGAGATCTACCCGATCATCCACCTCGAGGAAGCCTTCGACGTCCCCGGGGAAACGAAAAACGGCGACGGCATGCTGGTTCGCGTCCGGGAATCAGAACGCAAAGTGGCGTTACGCTGTGACGAGGTCAACAGCCAAGAAGAGGTCGTCGTCAAGCCCCTTGAGGGAATCCTCTCGGGCACACCCGGACTTTCGGGCACGGCCGTCCTGGGCGACGGGAACATCGTCCACATCCTCGACGTCGTGACGCTGTAGACCGGTGACCTCATTACCAACGAGCCATGAGAAAACATAACGTGATAAATCGATGAGTCGCCGGTCGGGATCACAGCGGGGATTCGAGTCCCTGCTCGCTTACATCGAGTCGGAACTGGCCTTCGAGTCGGACTTTTACAACGACTCCTACATGGATCGCCGGATTACCGCCCGCATCCGGCGGACTGACAGTGACGACTACCGAGCCTACGAACGGCTCCTGGAACGCGATTCGGACGAGCAAGCAGCACTGTTAGACTCACTGTCGATCAACGTCACCGGGTTCTTCCGGAACCCCGACGCCTGGGAGGGTCTGCGGTCGGTTCTCCGAACGCTGACGGCCGACAATCGCCAGGTGCGTGCTTGGAGTGCGCCCTGTGCGGACGGTCGCGAGCCCTATTCCCTGGCGATGCTCGCCCTCGACGACCCGGAAATCGACGCCCGTCGCCTGGATATTCTGGCGACAGACATCAATCCGGACATCCTCGAAGTAGCCCGGGACGGGGTGTACGAGGCCTCACAGACGTCGGATATCGGCGAGGAATTAGCCCCCTTGACGAACAATCAGCAGTACGTCGACCGTGACGCGGACACCTACTCGGTAAACGACCGTGTGAAGAACATGGTCACCTTCGAGCAACACGACCTCATCAGAGGTGACCCGAAACGGGACTTCGACCTCCTGTTGTGTCGGAATTTCCTCATTTACATCGACGGCTCGTACAAGGACCCGATCTTCGAGACGATCCGCGGGTCACTCCGGGGCGGTGGCTATCTGATGATCGGCATGACGGAGACGATTCCGGCCGGCGCGCGCTCGGATTTCGACGCGGTCGACAAACAACACCGAGTCTACGAACGACGCTGACATGTCTCTGTTCGATCTGCACCGGGAAGGCAACGTCCAAGAGCTGATCAGACTGCTCCGCGAGAGTGATACCGAGGAAGTCCGTCAGCGAGCTGCCGAAATGCTGGGCGAATTCGACGAGCATCAAGATCGGCGGGACATCATCAGTGCACTGGTCAGAGCCGCCCAAGAGGACGACTCAGGCGCGGTGACTGCAGCAGCAGTCGATGCTCTAGAAGAGCTCGGTCAAGAGGCAATCGAGCAACTGATCGAGACGATGGCCGGTGTCGACTTCGGGGGCGAGGAGGCCGAGTGGGTGCGCGCAAAGGCCTTCGTCCAAGCGCTGGATGCTGGTATTGCAGAGTTGCGAATGGCCGCGGCAAACGGGCTCGGGAAGTTCGGGGATGGCGATGCGATCGAACCACTGGTCGGGCGGTTTGATGACGACGATCCACGCGTTCGGGCACGGGCAGCCCGAGCCTGTGGGTCGATCGGTGATCCACGGGCCTGTAGTCCGCTCGAAACACTACTCGAAGACGAGATCGCAGAGGTTCGTCGCGAGGCGGCCGAGGCCCTCGGCCAGATCGGGAACCGCCAGGCGTTGCAGGCGTTGCTGGATATGTACGACGATCCGTCCGATCGGGTCCGCCGGGTCGCCGTCAGCTCATTTGGCAACTTCGACAACGCCGCCCCGGTCGACCCGCTGGTCACGGCGCTGAGTGACGAGTCGGCGATCGTCCGCCGGACTGCGGTGTACGCACTCATCCAGTTGCTGGCGAATGTCCCGACCCAGAAGAGCCACGAGATCCGCGAGGAAATCGTCGACAAATTGAGCGAGACCGACGACGAGAGTGTCGTCGTACCCTTAGTCGAGATTATCGAGGAAGGGACCCAGGCGGCCCAGCGACGCAACACCGCGTGGCTGCTCGGGCGAGTCATAACGGACCCGGATGAGCGAGCAGTCGACGCGCTGGTCACCGCACTCGAAGACGATGATCAAATGACGAGCCAGTTCGCCGCGACCAGTCTGGCCGAACTGGATGCAGACGAGCGCGTCGCCGAGCGACTGCTCGATGTCGTGACTGACACGGACCGTCCGACCGACGCTCGCGCCCAGGCGATTTTCACGCTCGGGAAAGTCGGCGGCGAGGAATCCAGACAGACGCTTGACACACTGCTCGACGACACGGACAACGAAGAGATCCGCAAGCGGGCGTTCTCGGCCATCTCGAAACTCGGCGGCCGGACGTAACGCCGGGAAGGGGCCAAGAAGTTAATACCCCCAACCCCAAAGCTCCCAGACGAGAGTTCCGACACCGATGAGTGACGGCGAACATACGATCGCTGACACCCGTGGCAAGTTCGTCCAGGTCGTCGAAGACGGGCGAAAACGCAACGACGTCGAGTGGATCACCGGCCGGATTCTCCTCTCGAATAAGCGACTGGTCATGGCGAGCAACGAGGGGAAGAAGACGATTCCGGTCCCGAAAATCCAGAGTATCAAAACGCGACAGAACGTCAACGAAGCGATCGCACAGGTGTCGGGCTACATTTCGATCCAGCACGGCCGGGATGTGTTGTTACTCTCGCCGGCCGACGAGGAGCAATTCGCCACCGAACTCTTCCGTGCTCGACTCGATCAAAACGTCATCATGGCGAAACATCCGGCTGTCAAAGGCGGCGTCGTCCAGGATACCGACTGGGAGAAAGCACGCATCAAGGTCGGCGAAGATGCCGTCGAACTGGCGATTTCGAGCGGGCAATTTCTCGAGATCGAACTCGACGACGTCGGGACGGTAGCCGAAACTGAGCGGACCGTTATGGGCAACGAGCGGTCCGTGCTCGAGGCCGAACACGCAATCGATGGCACGAGCGTCAAGACGTACCTCTCGGGAGGAGCCAGTGACTGTTCGGTCCTCGCATCGCTCTTGCGGTCCGGTGACCAACACGTCGAGTCCGATATCGATCTCGGCGACGACGAACGCGAAGTCCTGATGGCCCTGTATTCGGGCGTCTCCCCGTTCGAAATCCCGGATTTCGTCGGGATGGATGTCGAGGAGATCGAAGCCATTTTCGATGCACTCTCCGAGCGCGGCGTCGTCGAGGAAGTACGTACTCGCCGTGAAGTCGGCCTCAAACCGCGCGGGCGGTCGATCGCCGGCGACGTGATCGCCGATCAGTAGCGTGCTTCGCTTACGGAGACCCGACACTCAGACGGATTATTGTAGGGATGTAGCGGTATCCGTCGACCCCGGGTCGGCGTCATCCGGAAATAATCGACGAATGATCCGTATCAGTCGTTGACGTCATCCAGGTGCTTGTTGACGACGACGCGCCCTTTCGACGTGAGCGTCGGCCCGACGTCCGTCGAAGCGAGCAGTTCCTTCTCTTCTAAGTCGGTGACGAGCATCGTCACTTCGCTGGCCTCTCGGTCGAGAACGTTTGCCAGCGGAACCCCCTCGATGTCGCCGGCGGAGTAGACCGCGACCAAGAGTTCGATCTCCGGATCCGAAAGTTCGACGTCCTTGAGGTCAGCCATGAGATCGCTGTATTCCAGACGGATGTATCGACCAAGCAGCGACAGCTTCCGCGAGGACGGCAGGGCGGCGACTGTCGTCACCGCTTGCCCGTTTGGAGTGTGTTTGACGGTCAAGGTCGCCCGCTTGGATCCAGCGACGTCACGCGTTTCACGGGAGAATTCCGTAACCTGTGACAGTGACACGGTGACGGCGTCGTCCGCACGATTGAATTGTACTGCTTTCGGCCGCAAGGCGAGTTTCGCCGGCGCGTACGTCTGATCAGTGACACGACCTCCGATCTCTGCAGGATGTTTGACCGTTGCCTCAGTCCCGTTCAGCAACGCCTTGTACAGGACCGTCGAAAATTTGTCGATTTTCTCGTCGTCGGCTTCGATAACCGCGACAAGACGACGGTCTTCCTTCTTGAAGGCGACCGTTACTGTCGAGTCGAAGAAATCTCCCAGGTCGGGAGGTACGTGACCGACCGCAACGTCGATGACGTCGGCTAGCGGAATCGTCGTCTTCGATTCGTCGGCAGCCAGCACCAGTCGCTTCTGACTCAGGAGGACCCGCCCGGTTGTGGGTTCGACCCGTGCGGTCTTCTCCGAGTTGAACTTGCCGACGAAATCCGCGATGACTGATTCCGACATGTGTACCCGCGGTTGTATGACGTTGGATACGAAGGGCCAAGTATTGAGGGTTTCGTGCGAATATCAATCGAAAAAACGACACGGAGGAGACGTCCGAGGACGTTCGGGCTTACTCCTCGTCGCTCAATAGCTCGGCGACGTCGCCATCACCGTGCTCGGCGATCCGGACGTTGAGCTGGCGGACCGCGTCGCTGACTTCCCGCCCACGGACAGTGACGCGCTTGCGCTCGCCGTCTCGTTCGGGATCAAAGCCCGTCCCGCCCTCCATAAGCACCGATTTGAGTTCGGGACCACGAACGTCCTCCCGAAGCGGGCGGCCCGCGTCGTCCGAGCCGCCGGTCAACGAAAGCGTAAACCCGTCGAGACCGATAGCGCTGCCCGCCACGTCGTCGCCGATCTCGCGTCCCATGAATCGATTGGCAGCCTGTCCATCTACGTCAACCTGATAGGTGTCGCCGGTGTCCGGGTCGGCCACCGCGACGGTGAAGTCGGCCATACCCGATCCAAACCGGGCACGCTAAAAAAGCCCGTCGGAATGGCGCGCCCGTCGATTCCGGTCGAATGTCGGCAGCTACCCCGTATATCCCGGTCGAAAACAGTCGAGGCGACAGTGCCAACCTACCCACGGATCCAAACGGCTTTGCCCGAACGTGACTGTCAGGGCACCATGGAACGAACAACCCGCGAGCGGATCGCTGACCGACTCCGGGCGGAGGCGCTGTCGGCAACGGCCATCGCCGCAGAATTCGACCTCTCGACTGGTGTCGCGGTCGATCACGTCGAACACGTGGCAGCGTCGCTATCCGACAGCGACGAACAGCTACTGGTCGCCCCACCTGAGTGCCCCGACTGCGGGTTCACTGACTTCGACGACCGCCTGAACGTCCCGAGTCGCTGTCCGGACTGCCACAGCGAGAGCGTCAACCCGCCGGCCTTCCGGATCGGAGATCAGTAACAGGTGCGTTCGACCCGGCGATCGTAGAGTCGTGATAAGAGCTGGGTGACTGGGCCGCTGCCGATCGACTGGCCATCGACGCGATCGACCGGCCGGAGCTCCCAGGTCGTGTTCGTCAGGAAGGCTTCGTCGGCATTGGCCACCAGTTCGGGCTCGTACCGGCCCTCCTCGATCGGGAGCCCCTCCGCACGGGCGAGATCGAGGACGAGCGAGCGAGTTACACCGGGGAGAATCGACTGCTCGGTCGTGGGCGTATAGAGGACGCCGTCAGCGACAAAAAAGAGATTGCTCGTCGCGCCCTCCGTGAGATAGCCGTCGCTATCACAAAGAAGGGCTTCGTCGAGAGCGCTGCCGTCATCCGCTCGATCCTGGAGATCCAGACGCGCAAGAATCCCGTTGAGATAGTTGTGCGTCTTGGCTCTCGCGGGGATCGCTGCCGACGAGACGCGCTGGGTATCGACGGTGGCGACAGTGGCTGGCTCGTCCCAGACGGGTTGCCCGTCGACGCCGCCCCGCGGCAGCGAATCGACGATCACCACGATCGTCGGGTCGACCGCCCGATCCGGCGTCAGTTTGCCGGGCTGGACGCCCCCCGTGATCGAGAGCTTCACGTAGGCGTCGTCGAGATCGTTGGCCGACAGCGTCGCGTCGATCCGCTCGCGGAGATCCGACCGGGGCGGGATCGCCTCGGCAAATCCGAGCGTCTCGACAGTCGCTTCGAGTCGGTCGGCGTGGGCCCCCCAGGCGAAGACCTCGCCGCCGTAGGCCCGGAGCGTCTCGAAGGCGGCGTCGCCGTACTGGAAGCCCCGATCCCGGACGGAAACCGTCGCTTCGTCGGCGGGGACGAGTCGGCCGTCGACGTGATACTGCATCACGCCGTCGTTAGGGCGGTCGTGGCTTGTGTGTTGGCGTTCGAGCAGGGGGCTCCCGTTACTGGCGCAGTTCCGGATATTCGAGACGTAACTCGCCGTCGAGGGTGTAGTCGGTGCTGAGGACGCCGCCGCCGGAAAGTTCCATTGTGACGTCGAACGCGACGGTCGTGGCCGCCCCCGAGCGCGGCCGTACGAGCAGTTCGAGCGTGCTGATCGTCTCGTCAGCCAGGTCGTCGAGATCGGTGATGGCGATGGTCGTCCCCGGCACGCGTTCGGGTGTCGAAAGGGTCAGCTCCGGCGGTGGTGAACTGTCACCTTCGACCGGCGAGACGACGGCGACCTGTGGGGGCGTTTCCGCCTCAGGCATCCACACCCGGAGTTCGACCGACTCGACGGTCGTCCCCTCGCGGTGCCAGATCTCGGTCGACATCGGAACGACACCGTCCGCCACCGCGCCGTCGACGCCGAAATGGCCGATCTCGGTCCCATCCTCGCTGAAGTGAATGCTCGCGTGACCCTTGCCGTCCGAGCGACGGGTCGGGTCCGAGAGCGTCTGCTCGCTCCGTAGTGCGCCACAACCCGCGGTCGCCGTGACGCCGGCGACACCCGCCGTCGCGAGGAACCGACGCCTACGCATGCTTACCCCCAGGTCCACGGAGCGACGAGAGGAACCGAGCTGAACCGCCGGCATCCGAACAAACTGCCGATAGCTTCGTCATAACAGGCGATGAGACGGAGTGGTCAAAAGCCTGGTTCACGATCAAACGCCGCTTTGAACGGCCAGGTCCGTGAGTGCCTCAGCGGACGTATCGGTCCAGAAACGCGGCGATCATGGCCTTGCCGTGGTCGGTCAGAATACTCTCGGGATGGAACTGGACACCGACGTGTGGCTTCGATCGATGCCGGACGCCCATCACGACCGATCGCTCGTCGTCGGTGTGGGCGGTCTCGACGAGACAGTCGGGCACGTCGTCGTGGTCGACAGCCAGGGAGTGATAGCGCCCCACGTCGAAGCCTTGCGGAAGGTCGGCGAAGATGCCCTCACCGTCGTGGGTGACTGTCGAGGCTTTCCCGTGAACGACGGCCGGTGCGTGGCCGACCGGCGCGCCGCGGGCAGCACACAGCGCCTGGTGGCCCAGACACACCCCCAGTGTCGGGGTTGACAGTGACTCGAAGATAGGCATCGAGACGCCCGCCGCCTGCGGCGTTCCCGGTCCGGGCGAGACGACGATCGCCGCCGGATCGAGCTCCCGGATACCCGCGATGTCGATCGCGTCGTTGCGCCGGACGACGACCTGGCCGTCGACGGCTGGCAGCCACGCGTCAGTCGTCACCACCTCGCCGACGTACTGGACGAGATTGTAGGCGAACGAATCGTAGTTGTCGATGACGAGGATCGGCCCGGTCACGGGTCAGCCCCCCGGTCCGTTGTCGTCTCCTCGTCCCCCACGACGTCGACCTCGCGGTCCAGCGCGTCGCCGACCGCATTCACCAGCCCGCGGGCCTTATCGAGCGTTTCGTCGTACTCGCGGTCAGGCACCGAGTCGGCGACGATGCCGGCCCCGACGCGCAGGTGGTACTCCCCGGCGTCCCGGACGAGCGTTCGAATGATAATGTTCAGCGTCGCCCGGTCGTCGAACCCGAAGATACCGATACTGCCAGTGTAGGGGCCGCGGCGAGTGGCCTCAACCTCGTCGATGATCGCCATCGTTCGCGGTTTGGGTGCGCCAGTGATCGTCCCGCCGGGGAACACGGCCCGGACCGCGTCGGCCAGGTCCCGATCCGCCCGGAGGCGGCCCTCGACCAGCGAGACCAGGTGCATGACTTCCGAGTAGCGGTCGACGCGGCGATACTCGGCGACGTCGACGCTCCCGTACTCACTGACCTTCCCAAGGTCGTTGCGTTCGAGATCGACCAGCATGGCGTGTTCGGCGCGTTCTTTCTCGTCTGTGCCCAGGTCGGCTTCCAGTTCCTGATCACGTTCCGTCGTCTCGCCCCGGGGTCGGGTGCCGGCGATCGGTTCGGTCACCAGCCGCTCACCCTCACGGTGTAAGAGAAGTTCCGGGCTCGCGCTAACGAGATCGGCGTCAGGGAACTCCAGGAGTCCTGAATACGGTGCCGGATTGACCTCCCGGAGCGCTCCGAACGTCGTCACTGGGTGGACGGCCGCAGGGGCAGTCAATCGGTGGGAGACGTTCGCCTGGAAGGTATCGCCGTCTCTGACGTACGCTTTGACGCGATCGACGCGATCAGTAAACCCGTCGCGACCGCAGTCGCTCTCGAAGCGGACCGGCCCCTCGACGGTCGGTTCTTCGACCGTCGGGTCGCCATCGCGGGCTCGCCGGGCCAGCGCAAACGCCCGTTCACGACCACGCTCGAACGCGGCGTCGGGATCGTCACCGACGCGTGGACAGACCGTCACGTGCAATGTCACCGGTGACTCCGCTGGTTCGCGCCAGGCGACCAGCGCGTCGTAGACCGCGACCTGTATGCGCGGCAGGTTGCGGTCGCGCTCGGCGTCTGTGGGAAGCTCCTCTATTTCACGGGCGACGTCATAGGAGAGCCAGCCGATCGCCCCACAGGGATACGGGACCGCACAGTCGCCTCGAACGAGTGATTCCTCGGCCAGTCGCCCAACCAGTGTCTCGATCGCGTTGCCGTCCGGCCCGACGGTCAGCCACTTGACGGGATCGACGCCGAAGTAACTCCAGCCCTCGGCGCCGCCGCTGGTTTCGAGGAAACATCCGCCCGGCCCGTCGCGCGCCCGACGATAGGCTACAAACGGGTCTTCGACCGTCGTGCGCACCTCGATCGGCACGCGTTCCTGAGGACCAGCGTCGGACGCGAGTGTCCGGAACGTCTCTCGGTCAGTGACCAGCCGCGGCTCAGTCATCACGAATATTCACGAGGAGCAACGACTACCGTGTTGCGGTCGATGTACTATTCGCCGGCCCGCTCGATCCACGTGGCGACACGTGACTCGGCGATGCCCGTCTGTTCGGCGATGGTTTCGGCGTCTGCCGCCGCCAGCTCACCGACCGTCTCGATGTCGGCATCGGCCAGTCGTTCGGCGTAGGCCGGGCCGATGCCCTTGATCGACTGGACGTTTTCGGTCACGTCTTCGTCGGGCTGAGACGGCGTTTCCCCAGTCTCAGCGGCCGATTCGCTCTCGGACGCAGACGGTTCAGATTGGGCAGCCGATTCCGCCGTAGTGTCGTCGACGGCGTCCGTGGCTGTATCCTCGTTGGCTTCCGTTGTTGTATCGTCAGCCTTGCTGTCGGTCCCTTTGACCGCGTCCTCGGTCGTCGTGTCCGGCTCACGTTCGACCGTGACACCGACATCCTGGGCCGTCGATTCGTCACTCGGAATCGACTGGCCGCCCTGATGCTGAGACGTATTCAATCCCAGGGCAGTCTTGATCCGTTCGATGAGTCCCATGTGCGGTGATACGACTGCCAGGACTTAAAGCCGTCCACGTTACGCCCGGGCTACAGTTCGCCTCGGAGTGCCTCGTTCATCGTCTCGACTGGTGCATCCCGGCCAGTCCAGCGCTCGAACGCTTCGACACCCTGATAGAGGAGCATCCACGCCCCGTCGACCGTCGTCGCGCCGGCCGCCGCCCCATCCCGGAGCAAGCGCGTCTCGATCGGGCTGTAGACCGCATCGAGAACAGCCAGATCGTCGTGGAGGGCGTCGCTCGGAACCGGCGATCGATCCTCGTCCATCCCGACGCTGGTGGCGTTAACCAGCACGTCCGCACCAGTCAGTAGGTCACCAAGCGCATCCAGCCCATGGCCGTCAGCGCCGGGAACGTCCCCAGCGAGGGCTTTGGCCTTCCGAACGGTGCGATTAGCGATCGAGACGTTCAGTCCTTCATCTGCGAGTCCGAAGGAGATCGCCCGGCCGGCCCCGCCCGCCCCCACGACCACGGCCGACCCGTCGAGAGTGACGTCGTGTTCGCGAAGCGCCCGGACGGCACCGATCGCATCGGTATTGTGGCCGGTCGGTCGGTCGCCGGTGAAGTCGATCGTGTTGACCGCCCCGATGCGGGCGGCCAGGTCGTCCGGGTCGACGGCGTCAAGAACAGCCTGCTTGAACGGGATCGTCACGTTCAGTCCAGCGACGCCCAGTGTCTCGGCCGCCTCGACCGCGTCACTGGCCTCGCCTTCGGCCGGTTCGAACGTGACATACCGGGCGTCGATGTCCAGTTCCTCATAGGCCGCCTCGTGCATGGGCGGCGACAGGGAGTGTTCGACCGGGTTGCCGATGAGTCCGTAGACGTCCATGCGCCGAGCAACGACGGGGACGGGCAAAACCGCGACGGTTGGCGGTGACGTAGTACCGTACTCGGCCGTGGCTCGGCTCAATCGTGTGGCTTATTGCCACAGTTGTCCCGACTCCGCAAGACATTATTTCCGAGGGTAGTGAGTTCGAGTGTGTCTCGTCTACGTCATCCGCTGACTGCGGTCGCCGCGGCGGTGGCATTGTCGCTGCCGTGGGTCATCGTCGAGGGATCGCGGCTGGCAGCCGGCGCCAGTTGGGTACCAGCCAGTTCGGCCATCAGACTCTCGACGGGCCTCACAGTACTGGTGACTGGTCTGGCGGTCGTCGGTGCCTCCTTCCTGCTCGCCTGGGGGGCCGAAACCGCCGAGAAGGACGTTCCCCGAGCGTTCGCACTCGCGGTCCTGGCGGTCCTGGCGGTAGCTCCCGAGTACGCCGTCGACGCGTTGTACGCCTGGCAGGCAGGGGCGGGCGCCGGGACGGCCGCGGGCGCCGACGCCGGCAACCTCGCGATCGCGAACATGACCGGGGCCAACCGGATCCTCATCGGCCTGGGCTGGTCCGGGATCGCGCTGTTTACCGTCTATCGCGCCTACTCGGTCCGGGACGAGTCCGTCGAGTTCCGGGACGGCTTTCTCGCCGATGTCGTGACGCTGGACAGAGCGCTGACGACCGAGATCACGTTCCTCTGGCTGGCGACGTTGTGGGCGTTTCTCGTCCCGCTGGGCGGCGGCATCGACCTGATCGATACCGTCGTCCTCGTCGGCCTGTACGTGAGTTACATCCTCATCATCATCCGATCGGGAATCGAGACGGAAGACGAACAGATCGGCGTCCCCGGCTACTTACAGAGCTACCGGAAACCGAAGCGGATCGCGACCGTTCTCGGGCTGTTCATCTACTCGGGAATCATGATCTTGATCGCCGTCGAGCCGTTCGCCCACGGCCTGGAAAGTCTCGGACTCCAGTACGGGGTTCCGCGGTTCTTCATGATCCAGTGGATCGCGCCCCTGGCCAGCGAGTCCCCCGAGTTGATCGTGGTCGTCTACCTGGTCAACAAGGCCCGATCCTCGGCCGGGTTCAACGCCCTGATCTCCTCGAAGCTCAACCAGTGGACGCTTTTGATCGGGACGCTCGCGATCGTCTACTCGATCGCGGCGGGCGGGCTCGGCGTCCTCGAATTCGACTACAAACAGCAACTCGAAATCTGGATTACGGCCGCCCAATCGTTCTTCGCGCTGGCGATCCTGGTCAACTTCAACATCAGTCTTCGGGAGGCCGTCGCGTTGCTCGTGTTGTTCGTTTCTCAGGTGTTCGCTGAGTTCATGGTGTTGAACGTCCTCTCGTTGGCCCATCCCGAAGCAGTCAGCCACCAGATCCTGCTGGGCTACACCGCCGTCTACCTCATCCTCGGACTGGCGATGTTCGTCCGCCGCCGGCAGGCTGTCAAGGAAATGCTCGGCATGACTGCCGAAGTGGTCCAGACGGCGTTCGGTCGCCGAAGCGACTTCGATCTCGAGTGAGCAAAATGACGATCAGTGCAGACGAACCCACGGACGAATCCGACGGACACGTCGCCATCGTCGTCTCGGCCGAAGATCGCGCATCCGAACAGATCTACGAGCAGTTGCTCGCCGTTACCGACTGGACGACGATGAGTGATGACGAACGAACGTCGGCCGAGGGCAGCGGGGACGTCTACCGGACTGACGGGTTCGAAATGCGGACCTTCGAAGATTGGCATCTCGAACTCGATGGCGTCGCAGACGTTTTCGACGATCCGGATCTTGTCGTCTTTGCCTCGCGCCACTCGGGGGAGACCGGACCACTGCTGACCGCCCACCACACGGGCAACTTCGGGAGTGCGGAGTACGGCGGTGAGGATCGCGCCCTCGCTCGCGCCGCACCCAACGCAGAAAGCCACGTCCTCGACGCGCTGGCCGAGTACGCACCCGAGGACTACGAAGTGGGGATGGAGTGTACCCACCACGGCCCGACCGACGTGGGCGCGCCTTCGCTGTTCGTCGAGGTCGGCAGCGGGCCCGACCAGTGGGACGATTCCGATGCCGCCGGTGCTGTCGCGCGAGCAATTCTGGACCTCCGTGGGACGGCCCCCGACGCCCCCCGGGAAGACGGCGAATCGAGTGCCCGCCGACATCTGGTCGGCTTCGGGGGCAACCACTACACCCCACGGTTCGAGCGCGTCGTCCGCGAGACCGACTGGGCAGTTGGGCACATCGCTGCCGACTGGGGTCTGGAAGCGTTGGGCGATCCTGCCAAAGCCGACGACGTGCTCGATGCTGCCTTCGAGGAAAGCAACGCTGAATACGCGCTGATCGACGGCGAACATCCCGCCGTCGAGGGCGCGATCGATGCCCTCGGCTACACGGTCGTCAGCGAGACCTGGCTCCGGGCCGTCGAGGACGTGCCGCTGCCGTTCGTCCGATGCGTCGAAAACAGCGTCGAGACCGTCGACGATGGTTTGCGATTCGGAACGCAGGCAATGGGATACGACGGTGAGTTCGAAGTCGTCGAAATTCCGGGCCATCTGCTGGACGAAGCTCAGGGGATCGACCGCGAGGCGACCCGCAAGGCCGTCGAGGCCGTTGCGCTCGCGTTCACCACCGAACAGAGCGCCACACTGGTCGGCGAGCGGGCTGTCGTCGCTGACGGGAATGACCGCGAAGCGTTGATCGACGGACTCGCGGACGTACTCCGCGCGGACTACGACGAGGTGATCGTCGAGGCTGCCCACGTCGTCGCGAGGAAGGAAGCCTTCGATCCCACACTCGCCGCGGACGCGGGCGTCCCGGAAGGCCCGAAATTCGGGACGCTGGCGAACGGCCAGGCCGTCGAAGTCGACGGCGAGACCGTCGAGCCCGAAGCAGTTACCCGGGAGCGAGAAGTGACGTTCCCGGTCTAAGTGAACCTGGGCGAAACTCTCTCAAACGTCGACGGCGTGCGCTTTCAGCGTTTCCAGTTCGATTTCTTCAAGAACGGTTTCGTTGGTCGCCTCCAGTACGACCGGCGGTGCCACGTCAGCCTCGCGGGCCTCCAGCCAGCGACCGACGCACAGACACCAGCGATCTTTCGGGTTCAGTCCGGGAAAATCCAGTTCCGGCCGCGGCGTGATCAAGTCGTTGCCCTGCTTGCGCGAGAATTCCAGAAAGTCCTGGGTCATCACCGCACAGAGATGATGCTGGCCGCGGTCGCCGGGGACCGCCGTGCAGTGGCCGTCGCGCTGGTAGCCGGTCGAGAGCGTGCTACTGCACGGTTCGAGTGGCTCGCCCAGCACGTTCAGCTGGGCGTCGGGATCGCTCTGTGACATACCGTGGGTTGTCGCGAGGTGCGGGTAACAGTTGGTGTCAAGACTGGTTTTGCCGTGATTTCTGTCAGTCGTCACTCGGGACGCCCTCGGCGTGATTACACAACGCCTCGGGCACCGTCGGTAGGCCGCTGGTATCGTGAGTGCCCGTCGGCGGCAGATTCACCTCGGCAGCCGAGGACTCGGCGAGGTCGATCTCGGCTGAAAGGTCGTCCATCGCACCGCTATCTCTGGCATCCTGATCGATCCGCATCGAACAAAACTCCGCGCCGCACATCGAACAGTACCGGGCCTCCTTGTAGTTGTCCTCCGGCAGGGTCTGGTCGTGGTAGTCCGTTGCCCGATCAGAGTCAAGCGCGAGACGGAATTGCTCGCGCCAGTCGAAGTCATAGCGGGCTTTCGAGATGGCGTCGTCCCAATCGCGTGCGCCTGGCTTCCCGGCGGCCACGTCACCTGCGTGGGCGGCGATTCGATACGCTGCGAGGCCATCCCGGACGTCTTCGGCGTCTGGCAGTCCAAGGTGCTCTTTGGGGGTGACATAACACAGCATCGCCGCACCATGACGAGCGGCCTCGGTCGCGCCGATCGCACTCGTGATGTGGTCATAGCCTGGCGCGACATCAGTCACCAGCGGCCCGAGCAGATAGAAGGGAGCCCCATCACAGACGTCCTGCTGGTATTCGACGTGGTCGCCGATTTCGTCCAGCGGGACGTGGCCCGGCCCCTCGACCATGACTTGCACCCCGTGCTTTTGGGCGCGCTCGGTGAGTTCGCCCAGCGTCTCCAGTTCGGCCAGTTGAGCGTCGTCGTTGGCGTCCGCGAGTGATCCGGGGCGGAGGCCATCTCCGAGGCTGATCGTCACGTCGTATTCGGCGAGAATCGCACAAATTTCGTCAAAATGCGTGTAGAGAGGATTCTGCTCGCCGTGGGCCTCCATCCATTCGGCGAGGATCGATCCGCCACGGGAGACAATGCCCGTGATCCGCCCGTCGGTCAGTGGCAGATGCTCCCGGAGAATGCCCGCGTGAATGGTCTGGTAGTCCGTGCCCTGTGCAGCCTGCGATTCGATCACGTTGAGGAGGAGTTCGGGCGTCAGCTCTTCTGGCGTTCCCGCCTGCTTCAGCGCCTCGTAGATCGGCACCGTCCCAAGCGGGACCGGCGAGTGTTCGATCTGACCGGCCCGAAGAGCCGGAATGTCGCCGCCCGTCGAGAGATCCATCACCGTGTCCGCGCCGTACTCGATCGCCGTGTGGAGCTTCTCCCGCTCGGTCTCGATATCGCTCTCGGGTTCACTATTGCCGATGTTTGCGTTGATCTTCGTCGAGAAGTCCTTCCCGATGATCATCGGGTCGATCGAGTCGTGCTCGTGGTTGTTCGGGATCACCGCTTCCCCGGCGGCGATCCTCTCGCGGACGACTGCCGGATCGCGGTTCTCTCGCTTGGCGACCCGTTCCATCGCCGGCGTGATCTCTCCGTCGCGTGCGCGCTGGAGTTGCGTCGCTGTCATCACTCCAGCCGATGTACCACTAGATTATATAACTTGGTGATTATAGACGACACGAGCTGGGGCTGGTCGCGGAGAGAGACTGAAAACGTCGCAGGCAGTCAGTCGCCAGTGTCGTACTTGTAGGTCGCCTCGTCAGGGTCGATGCCGAAGTCCTCGGCCGATTCTTCGGGTTCGTCGTCACCTTCCTCCGCAGCGGCAGCCTTGAAGGCATCCCGGAAGCGTTGTGGCATCGAGAACGACTCGACCTCGAGGATCATCGGGACGGCGTCAGGTTCCAGGGAACCGCGTTTGGTGTCCAGCCGATCCTGTAAGACAGCGGGGAGGTCCGCTTCGTCGATGGCTTCGAAGCCGAACTGGGCGAGATAGTTGGGTTCGCCTGAGAGCGTATAGACGATCTCGAAGCCCTGATCAGTGGCTTCCTGGAGGAGTCGTTCGACGACGTGGGCACCGACGCCCTGGCCGCGCCACGCCTCAAGGACGCCGATGCTCGTCAGTTCACAGACGTCGCCCTCGTCCTTGTGGATGCGGATGCGCCCAAATCCGGCACGTTCGTCGCTCCGTTCATCGACCGCGATGACGTAGTCCCGCGATCGAAAGGCCGTCTCGTCGAGTGCCATCGCCTCGATTTGGTCGAGCAGCCAGACCTCGTCGCGGTTGCGCGCGTCCCGGACGTACATACTTCGAGGTAGCACCCCCCAGGGAAAAGTATTTGCTGGCGAAGATGGGGGAATCCCGAGCAGACACGTCTCGCGGCCGACGGCCTCGCCGAGCGATCGACCGATCGCTGGCCTCGCTCAGAAGCCGCTGCCGTCGCCGCCCTCCAGCCGGTCGACGACCTCGCGGATGTCTGCTGACTCCTCGATTGACTCTTTGACCTTCTCACGCCGGCGGACTTCGGCGGCACTGGCGTTGTAGGCCCGGACGTACTCGGCCCGGGAGTGTTCCTCGAAGGCGTGCCGGATGGCGAAGTACCCGTCAGGCAGAACCGTCCCGCAGACCGCACACTCGATGCGCTCGTGGCTGGTCGACTGATGGACGATCAAGTCCTCGACCCGATCGAAGGACTCGCCACAGCCTTCGAGCGCACATTCCCAGCGTGGCATACCCCAGGTTACGCCCCACCAGGGGTAAAAACCCACCCATCGCCGACCGCGAACCAGAACGGCTTTTGTTGCCACCGGAATAGGCCCGGGCGTGACAGCGACGGTGGTCGACCTCCACGTGAAGGTGCTCGACGAGTCGGTCGTCGAGCGTGCCAAGCGACGCGGGCTGGACGCGATCGTCTACGCCCCGCACTTCCAGCGTCTGCCGGACGTACGAGCGACCGCCGAGCGATTTTCCGACGACGAATTACTCGTCGTCCCCGCACGGGAGGTGTTTACCGGCTCGTGGCGCAGTCGCCGGCACGTCCTCGCGATCGGACTGGCGGAACCGGTACCCGATTTCATCACGCTCGAGGCCGCGATAGACGAATTCGACCGCCAGAACGCCGCCGTGCTGGTTCCCCATCCGACGTTCCTGTCTGTCAGTCTCAGTCCCACCCAGATCGACCGCTATCGGGACACGATCGACGCGGTTGAGACGTACAATCCGAAACACTGGCCCCATCACAACCGCCGTGCGCGACGGATTGCCAGCGAACAGGACTTGCCTGCCTTCGCCTCGTCGTATGCCCACCTCCAGGGAACGGTCGGTGAAGCGTGGGTCGAATTCGATCGAGAGATCGACGACGAGACAGATCTCATCGACGCGCTCAGGGACGGGGCTGCCCGTGAGATCCGCCATCGATCGGGATTCGTTCACCAGGGCCGGTGTGCACAGGAATTCGCCCACCTCGGCTGGGAAAACTCCGGGAAGAAGATCGATCGCATCCTGCTTTCGGGCCGGGAGGCGACCCATCCACATCAGCCGGCCTACGACGGACGGTTCGACGACGCGAGCGTCTATTGAGGGCGTCCGGCCGCGGGATCGACGCCTCAGGCGATCCCCATCGCCTGCAGGCCCTGCCCGAAGGCCCGCTGTGGGACCTGGTAGATGATCGCGGCAGCCACGACGAGTTCGAAGCCAGTCACCGCCAGCATCATCGGTGTCGAGTATTTGCTATCGACTCGCACGCCGATCGGGACGTCGAACTCCCGATCGAACAGCGGATAGAGCAATGCGAGGCCACGACGGGTCCCAAGCATATCCAGTGCGTAGTGGGAGAGCACGCCGATCCAGACGTACTGGAGGTTGCCGAAGTACAGCGGATAGGCCCCCACGATCCCGAGCACGAGGAGATTATGGAGCGTCTTGCGGTGGGTCCCAAAGGCGGTGTCGACATCCGGGAACAGCGCGCCCAGGACCATCGGGACCGAGACCGCCGCGATCATCACGAACGTCTCGACGTCACCGGACGGTTCCAACAAATACCCGATTCCGACGCTCAACAGCAGGGCATTGAGAACGTGGCCGCGCTTGTTCATCGCCCGATCAAACGACGGGTACCACTGAAAGGGTTTCCCACTCGAATCGGTGGCCGCTCCCGACCGCTCGGACAGCGACTCACGGCGCGCCGCGTTCGACGGCCGCTTCGAGGTCTTCGAAGGCCTGCTCGGCGATCTGTCGCTTGATCGCCGTTCGGGACCCGTCGAACTCGTAGCGTCGGACACGCGTCGAGGAGTTCCCGCTGCCCCACGGCGCGGCGTAGGCGATGCCAACGAAAACTGTCCCGACTGGCTTCTCGTCAGAGCCGCCCGACGGCCCGGCGATGCCCGTCGTCGAGACGCCCCACGTCGTTCCCGCCCGATCACGGACGCCCTGGGCCATCTGGCGGGCGACCGGGTCGCTGACCGCTCCCGCTTCGTCGAGGGATTCGCGACTGACGGCGAGTTCCTCACGTTTGGCGTCGTAGGAGTACGTCACCAGCGAGCGATCGAAATAGTCCGAAGAGCCGGGAACGTCCGTCAGCAACGAGCCGATCAATCCGCCGGTACAGGATTCGGCGACGGCGACTGTGGCTTCCCGGTCGCGGAGTGCGTCGCCGACGCGTTCCGCAATCGGAGGGATATCTTCGGTCATGTGGGAGTATGCGTCAGCCCAGACCAAAAGCCCCAGGTCCCGGACAAAGTGACGACTACGAACGGAAAGACAAACCTGCCGGGACCGTCCAGCACGACCATGGACTACGAGACGCCGCAGTTCTATCGCGTCATGCAGTATGCGGCCAAGGCCGACCGGGACGTCGTCGACATGGTTTCGGGGAGCCCCGACTGGGGCCCGCCGCCGGCGCTGCGTGACGGACTTCGCGCCTTCGCCGACCTCGACGCCGAGGCCTACGGCTACCCGCCCAGCCCCGGCATCGAACCGCTCCGAGACGCGATCGCACAGCGCCGCGACGTGCCCAAAGAAGCCGTCCTGGTCACGAACGGGGCTGGCGAGGCCAATCACCTTGCGACGGCAACGGCCCTGGACGAACGCGATGGCGACGAAGTGCTGGTGACCGACCCGGTCTATCCGTACTACGCCGGCCGAGCGAGCGTCCTGGGAGCGACACCACGGTTCGTGCCGACCGACGAGGACGGCCACCTCGACCCGGCCACGGTCCGAGAAGCGGCCAGTGCTGACACCGCGGCGATCGTCGTCACGACGCCCAACAACCCCACCGGGGCGGTCTATTCGGCCGAAACGATGGCCGAACTCGTCTCGATCGCCGAGGACAACGACGCCATCCTCATCAGCGACGAGGTGTACGACCACTTCGATTACTCGGGCCGGTTCGCCAGCGCGCTGGACGTGGACTCACCGGCTCGCATCGTCACGAACTCCTTCTCGAAGACGCTCTCGGTGACCGGGTTGCGGATCGGTTATTCCGTAATTGCCGACGAGCAACTCCGGGAACGGGCACAAACGCGTCACATGCTGACGAACGTCGCGGTGAGTCGACCGGCACAGTACGCCGTGGCACACGCCCTCGAGCACACGACGACAGCGTGGTACGCCGATAACCGCCGGCGCGTCCGGGAGCGAATCGAACGGTTCACCGACACGCTCGACGCGATCGGTGCCGAGTACATCGATCCCGAGGGTGCTTTCTACGTCATGGCCAGGATCGACGGCCTCGATGGCTCGATCGAATCTGCCTTCGAACTCATCGACGAGGGTGGCGTCTCGGCGATGCCGGGTTCGGCCTTCGGCGAGACGAAGGCCGACTGGCTGCGGTTCTCGCTGTTGACACCACGGATCGAGCAAGCGTGTCGTCGTCTGGCGTCGTTCGTCGAGACGGCCGAGGACTGAGCGAGGAGGGTCGAAATCTACGCGCCGTCGAGTGCGGCCGCCAGGTCGTCGAACTGCCGGCGGTAGTATGCCTCTGCGCGCGATCGAGCGAGCGACCCCTCACCGTCGTAGAGATCGTCGAACCCACCCATTCGCCAGAGTAGCGTCGAAAACTGATAGAGGGGTTTGGTCCCCGCATACCTCTCGCCGGGATCGAATTCGCGCTCGGATCGATACCCGTCATACAGGCACTCGCGTAACTGCTCACACTCCTCGCGGTCACGGAAGACCGAATCGATAAAGAGGAACTCCACCTGCGCGAGATTGTACATCGGATCGCCCGCGAGTGTTTGCTCCCAGTCGAGGACAGCCGAGATTGCCGAATCCTCGCCCGGCTCGAACAGGAGATTGCCCGGCCGGAAGTCGTCGTGAACCAGTCGAGGCACGTCCTGACGGGGCACCGTCGAGAGACGGGCTGTCAGTCGCTCTCTGGCGGTATCCTGTAAGTCTTCGAAGGTTGTCCCGGCCAGCCAATCGATGTGGCCACGCGTCAAGTCGGCAAAGTACTCCCGCCAGTCACTCGAGAGATCACGCACGAACAACCGACCATCACGGAGTGCAAGCCGGCCGTATCCCTCGAATGCGATCGTCGAGTGGAGATTGCCAAGAATCTGTCCGACTTCTTTCATGAGGTCGCTCCGCTGGTCGAGCGCGAGGCGTTCGAAGCGTTCGTCGAGATTCGTCCCGTGCATCCGTTCGGTCACGAAGTACGGCGGCACGTCTCGTTCCGGGTCCTCCTTGAAGACGAGAATTCCCGGCAATGGCACCTCGGTCCGCTCGGCGATGAACTCGTGTAAGAACGGCTCGACGGCAAACGTCGAGCCCGTCTCCGGGGCGAATTTGACGACGACCTCGTACTCGGTGCCCTCGTACTGCAACGTCACCCGGTAGACGGCAGCGCGCGTCCCGCCGGTGAGTTCCTGAAAGGAGAACGTCTCATACTCCGGTCCGGATTCCTCGAGTACGGCTTCGATCGCATCGGCAGACGTAGACACGGTTGTCCGAACACTCGGCACATCGCGTAATATCCCTGTCGGACTCTATCAATAATGGAGTATTATTGGCATCATCGACAGCCAAACCCGTGGGTTCAAATCCGCCTGGGCCACAGTACCGTCGATGCCACGGGCCGCGGATTCCGGCCAGCCAGACTGGACACACTACTTCGGCTTTCCGGACGCCTACGACGATCAGGCCGACGCGATCGAGTCGGCACTGCAGGCCGGCCGGTCGCAGGGCTTTCTGGCGATGGAAGGGCCCTGCGGGACTGGCAAGACCATGGCCGCACTGACCGCGGGTGCGACCCTGATTCGAGAGGGAGACTACGAACGACTACTGGTCGTCACGCCAGTCAAACAGCAGCGCCGCCAGTTCGTCGAGGACCTCCGGCGACTGAATGCGGGACTCGAGGACCCCCTTGCCGGTCTCGCGCTCGTCGGCAAGCGCGACCTCTGTCCGTACGGTCGCGAGGATGTCTTCCCGCAAGACGCAAGCGTCCAAGAGCGGTGTGAGGACCTGCGTGAGAACACGGCTGAATTAGTCGAAAGCGACGGCCAAAGCGACGACAGACCGGTTGGCCACGCAGCCGTCAGCCCCCGTATCGAGGACATCTGGTGGGATCCACAGGTCGCCAGTGATCTGGCGAAGGCGGCCCGAACGGGCGGGATCGGCCAGCAGGCTGTCGCGGGCGCGCTCTCGACGGCTGGAAGCGAATCGCCGTACCGTCGGACTCAACCGACCGCTCCCGACGACATTGGCGGCGAGGATCCGCCGCTGTACTGCCCGTTCGAGGCCGACTGGTTCGCCCGGAACAAGGGCTCACCGATCGGCTTCGACGCTGGCGAGGGACACGTCCTCACGGCCGATGAGTATCTCCCGGGGACGGTCGAACGCGGAACCTGCCCCCACCGCGCGATGGGCGTCCTGGTGGAGGCAGCCGACGTCGTGATCGGCAACTACAACCACCTCTTCGATCCCGGCTCGCGCCCGCTAATCGAGTCGATTCTCGACGAGGGAACCTTCGTGGTCGTCGACGAGGCCCATCGGCTGGAAGGGCGCGTCCGAGACCTGCTGTCGGATCGACTCGGCCGCCAAACCATCGTCCAGGCGCGCAACGACTGCCATCAGTTGCTGACCTGGGCCCGCCAAAGCCAGGATCACAAACGCGAGGTGCGAGCCCATCTCGGTGATCACGATGTCCCACTGGACGTGGTAGAGCGGGCCCGGGACTTCTACGACGATCTGCTGGGCTGGCTGGACGACCGCATTGGGACGTACCTCGACGAAACAGTCGGGCGAAATTGGCGGGCTGAGGATGCGGTCCTGCCCGAGCAGAGCCTGGAGATCCCACTCCGTGACCCCGACGAACCCGAACCCGACGAACTCACGCGGTGGGCCGAAGGAGCAGGCTACGACGGCGGACTCTGGCGAAAACTCGATACGGTCGGCCTGGCAGTCGAAGACGCGACCGAGGAACTCGGCCTCTCTCGGACGCCGGTCACCGCGGCAACCGGCGTGATCGCGAGACGGTGGTGGGAGGCCGATCACGCGAGGGCCTTCCGGGAAATCGAACTCGAACACGCGCCACGGGACGACCAGCGAATCGATGGCTGGCGCGGGACCTACACCGCCGGGCTGACGCTGTTCGACTGCCTGCCGGCCGAGCCACTGGCCCGGACGTTCGACGGCGTGGGCGGCGGCGTGTTGATGAGCGCGACCCTGGAACCACTCGACGTGTTCACCCGCGTCGCGGGGCTTGACTCGTTGGCCGACGGCGACGACGGAGACGGCCGGGCGGAACACGACGAGGGGCGACCCGTCCTGACCCGCTCGTATGGCCTCTCGTTCCCGCCCGAGAACCGGGCGAGCTGGATCGTCGACGCGACGCCCTTCACGGCGCGCAATCGCGGTGACCCCGCGAGCATGGAACCGCTGGGGGATGAATGGAACGCCACGCGGGACGAGTACGCTCACGTCCTCCGGGCGATCGCGCGCAATCCTGGGAACGTCCTCATTGCGATGCCCAACTACCGGGAGGCGACCTGGGCCGGCGCGTACCTCGAGGAAGCCGTCGAGAAACCAATCCTCGTCGACGAGTCCTCGAGTAACGAGGCGACAGAGTCGCTGAAGCGTGACTTTTTCGCTGGCGAGGGGACGGTTCTGGTTACCAGTACCCGGGGCACGCTCACAGAAGGCGTCGATTACGACGGCGAGAAGCTCCAGGCGGCCGCGGTCGTCGGGGTGCCACTGGTGAACATCGGCTCCCCGCGCGTCCGGGCCGTCCAGCGAGCCTACGGGGACGTCTTCGGCGAGGACCACGCCTTCGAATACGCGCTGACGATCCCGGCCGTCAGACGCGCCCGGCAGGCGATCGGCCGGGTGATTCGCGGCGCTGACGAGGTCGGGGTTCGAGCGCTGGTCGGCGCACGATATACGCCCGACGCGCGTCACTCGGTCTACGGGTATCTCTCGCCCGCCGAGCGCAAGGAGTTCGTGACAATGGGTCCCGAGTTCCTCCCCGACCAGATCGAGCGGTTTTGGACGAACGACTGACCCGTCGACCCAATCACAGACAACAGTGACCCAAGACGGCACTGTCCGCAAGTGTCGTTCAAGCCGTGTGCCACCGTTCTCAATTGGGGGTGCCACCGTTTCAAAATACCCCTCTCGCTAGCGCGTCAGCCACTAGGCTGAAAAATAATTGTAATTATAAATCAAGTTTATTCTCGGACAGGTTCGACATGATGCACAGGCCGGGCTATATGAGTGCCCCGAACGTGTTCGGAGTCAGTTGTTTCCTCGAATAGATTGAAGATATTGTCGTGATGGGGATACGTTACCGCTCGCCCGGTCGGGAACATCGCAGAGCGCTCGGTGCCAGAACGACGAGTCGAGCGACGACGATCGCTTCTGGACGACGAGCGACCGACGTGGTCGACGGCGGTAACGCTGCTCGCGAATCCCCAACTGCAACGTGATCAATCATGAGTATGTACTGCTATCAGTGTCAGGAGACGGTCGAGAACGAAGCGTGTACGGACGTCGGCGTCTGTGGGAAAGACGCCGAGACGGCGAATCTCCAGGACCTGCTCGTCTGGGAGCTCAAGGGACTGGCCGCCCTCGGCGAAATGGCCCGCGAGAAAGGTATCGTCGACGAGGACGTCCAGGTATTCATCGTCGAGAGTCTCTTCTCGACGATCACGAACGTCAATTTCGACCCGGAGTGGTTCGAGAAACAAATCAACAACGGGCTCGACCTCCGGCGTGACCTGCGAGAACGCCTCGAAGCAGAAGTCGGCCCTATCGAGGACGCTGCTCTCCCCGAGGCCGCCACATGGGACGCCGAGGAAACGGCAGCATTCTACGAGAAAGCGACCGAAGTCGGCGTCCGATCGACCGACAACGAGGACGTCCGATCGCTCCGGGAGCTGTTGACCTACGGCATCAAGGGGATCGCCGCTTACGCCGATCACGCCCACGTCTTGGGTGAGCAAAAGGACGAGGTCAACGCGTTCGTCCAGCGCGGCCTCGCTGCGACGCTAGACGACGAATTGAGCGTCGACGAGTTGATCGAACTCGTCGTCGAGTGTGGCGAGATCAGCGTCGCGGTCATGGAAACCCTAGACGAGGCCCACACCAGCACCTACGGTCACCCCGAGCCGACCGAGGTCGACATCGGAACCCGTGACCGGCCGGGGATTCTCGTTAGCGGTCACGATCTGAAGGACCTCGAAGAACTGCTCGAACAGACCGAAGGCGAGGGCGTCGACGTCTACACCCACGGCGAAATGCTCCCGGCCCACGCCTATCCCGCCTTCGAGGAGTACGATCACTTCGTCGGCAACTACGGCAACGCCTGGTGGCAACAACACGAGGAGTTCGAGGCGTTCAACGGCCCGGTTCTGATGACTACCAACTGTCTGACCCCGCCAAAGGACTCCTACGCCGAGCGAACCTACACGACCGGCGTCGTCCGTTATCCCGGCCTGCCACACGTCGCGGACCGCTCCGAGGGCGAGTCCAAGGACTTCTCGGCACTACTCGAGCACGCCAAGGAGACCGAACCGCCCGAGGAGATCGAGTCCGGGACGGTCACCAACGGGTTCGCTCACGACGCCGTGCTCGACCGAGCCGAGGACGTCATCGAGGCCATCGAGGCCGGTGACGTGCGCGGGTTCGTCGTCATGGGCGGCTGTGACGGTCGCCATCCCGAACGGGACTACTACACCGAGATGGCCAAATCGCTGCCCGAGGACGTCATCATCTTGACGGCCGGGTGTGCGAAGTACCGCTACAACAAGCTAGATCTGGGCGATATCGGCGGTATCCCACGCGTCCTCGACGCCGGCCAGTGCAACGATTCGTACTCGCTTTTGAAGATCGCGATGGAGCTCACCGAGGCCCTCGATGTCGAGGACGTCAACGACCTGCCGATCGCCTACGACATCGCGTGGTACGAGCAGAAAGCCGTGACTGTCCTACTGGCGTTGCTCAGTCAGGGTGTCGAGGGGATCCGACTCGGGCCGACCCTGCCTGCCTTCCTCTCGGAGAACGTCATCGACGTGCTGGTCGAGGAATTCGACATCAAGCCGATCGACTCCGTCGAGGCCGACCGCGAAGCCATCCTCGCGGAACTCGAATCGAGTCCCCTGATCGACGCCAGTGCTGTTGCTGCAGACTGATCGAAGAGTCCGTTCGGCCTCGAAAGCGGCGGTTCGACCACGCACAGAGAACCCATCACACGATAGTACCGACGGGTTCTCAAGCCCAGGCTGGAAAAGACGGGCATGAACGACATCGACGTCAAGGCCGTCGAGGAAATCGACGAATCTGCCGTGCCGGCAGGGATCGAAGGGCCCGAATACGTCCTCTATGGTGGCAAAGGTGGGGTCGGCAAGACGACGATGGCAGCGGCGACAGCCCTCGCCAGCGCCCGCGACGACACCGCGACGCTCGTCATCTCGACCGATCCCGCCCACTCGCTGTCGGACACCCTGGAAACGGACATTCCAGCCGAACCCGGACGGATCCGCGAGGATATCCCACTCTATGCGGCCGAGATCGATCCCGAGGCCGCGCTGGGCGACGATCCGCTCGGAATCGAAGGCGGCGGACTCGGCGGCCTCGGACAGCTGCTGGGCGAAGACGTCACTGACCCGTTCACGAACGCGATGCCCGGCACCGACGAAGCCGCGGCGATCCGCCTCCTGATCCGGTATCTCGACGACGAACGCTTCGACCGCGTGGTGGTCGACACCGCGCCGACGGGCCACACGCTCCGCCTGCTCGAACTCCCGGAAGTCATGGACTCGATGGTTGGCAAATTCCTGTCGTTCCGCGAGCGGTTGAGCGGGATGATGGGCACCATCACCGGCATGTTCGGCGACGCCGACGAGGAGGACATCGAGGAGGGTCTCGACGATCTTCGCGTGCTTCGAGAGCGGATCGAACGCCTCCGTGCGATCCTTCAGGATCCTGCAAAGACCGACTTCCGGGTCGTCATGGTGCCCGAGGAGTTGAGCGTCATGGAGTCCGAGCGATTGCTCGATCGCCTCGCCACCTTCGACATCCCCGTCGAGACGGTCGTCGTCAATCGCGTTATGGAGGATCTGGCCGACGTGGCCGATATTGATGCCGACTGGTACGTCTCGCCGAACCACGAGGACTGTGAGTTCTGCCAGCGCCGCTGGTCGGTCCAGCAGACGGCACTCGAACGATCACAGGACGTTTTCCGGGGCCACGACGTGCGCCGGGTGCCACTGTTTGCTGACGAAGTCCGGGGCGAGCAGTTGCTCCGAATCGTCGCTGCGTGTCTGGAGGAGTAGCCCAACTGTAGGTTTCTGAAGACACTACTCCTCGATCACGAACGCACGCAGATCGTTGACGTTCGTTCCCGTCGGCCCCGTTTCGATCACTGCTTCGCTGTCTTCAAGGACAGGAAGCGCATCGTTCTCCACCAGTGCTGCCCGGCCACGCTGAGGGTTGTCAAGCGTCTCGCCATCGACGATCGCGCCGGCGATTTCGGTGCCACCGTCCTCGCCGTCGGTATCGACGCTGGCACAGACGATCCGCTCCGGTTGCTCGACGGCCACCCGGAGCGCGAACTCCAGATTCGGGCCGCCGTCGCCGTTGCCCGTGACAGTGACCGTCGTCTCGCCACCCGAGAGGAGGACCGCGGGCGGTTCGACGGGGGTGCCGGTCGCCGCACATTCCTCGGCGATCGCCAGCTGGGAGAGAGCAGCCTCGGTCGCCTCCCCGCGGACACGAGAGGAGAGCACGAGCGGATCGTAGCCCGCGTCCGCGGCGACCTCCCGTGCAGCCGACAGCGCCGTCCAGGTGTCGGCGAGGACGTGATTGGTGACGTGGGCGAGCGTCTCTGGAGTGGCCGGCGTTTCCTCGCGCTGGCCAGCGGCCCCCGCCGCAAGATGGTCACGGACCGTCTCGGGGACCGAAACGTCGTAGCGATCCAGGATGTCGAGGGCGTCAGCGTAGGTCGTCTCGTCGGGTGCAGTCGGCCCGCTGGCGATCACCCCGGGGTCACCACCAATGACGTCCGAGAAGAGGAGGCCCACGACAGTCGCCGGGGCGGCCGCCCTGGCCAGGCCACCGCCCTTGATGGCCGAGCAGTGCTTGCGAACGGCATTGATCTCACGAATCGAGGCACCGCTCTCGATAAGTTCCTCGGTAGTCTCCTGAAGATCGACCAGCGTGATGTCACCGGTAGGGAGCGCGAGCAGTGCGCTGCCGCCGCCCGTGATCGGCGCGAGGACGAGCGTTCCCTCGCCGAGATCGCGCGCTCGCTGGAAGACACGACGAGCACCGTCCAGACTGTCTTCGTCCGGGATCGGATGACTCCCTGCCGTCGTCTCGACGATATCGGTCGCGACTGGCTTCGTCGAGACGATGAGGCCCCGGTCGAGATACCCCTCGAGTGTTCGTTCGAGTTCGCGACCGACCAGGTCGGCGGCTTTGCCGCCGCCCAGCACGATCACCGAGTCATAGGCCGTGAGGTCATAGTCCGTATCGGCGACGGTGAGCACGTCGCCCTCGACCGAGAGCGACTCACGCAGGACGCACTGGGGTGTCGCCGCCTCGATGCCGGCCTCGATGCAATCGAGTGCGACATCGTGGGCCGGCGTCGCCGCCAGCCGATCGCGATCGCCGATCATCGTCGGAGGCTCATCGCCTTCCGTGAAAGCCGGAAGGCGGCGTCGCGCCACCGATCGGGAAGATGACGCAACGCCAGGATCAACTTCGCGCCGCGACCGATCGCGTAGCGTGGGTCCGGGTCAGTCATCGCTGCGGCGTCGAAGATGACAGTCGCGACATCTTCGGGCGGGATGCCGAACAGGCCGTCGTACTCGATCGCCCGACGATCGTCCTGGCCCGCATAGACCGCCTCGTAGGCACCGGATTCCTCGAGACGGTCGCGGGTGGCATCAGTCGTGTCGGCAAAGTCCGTCTCCACGACACCCGGTTCGACCAGCACGACGTCGATCCCGTGTGGATCGACCTCGGCGCGCAGCGCGTCGCTCATCGCTTCCAGGGCGAATTTCGAGGCCGAATAGACGCCCATCCCCGGCGTCGTGATCCGACCGTACAGGCTGGAGATGTTGACGATCGTTCCCTCCCCTTGCTCGCGCATGTGGGGTAGAACTGCCCGGGTCAAGCGGTGTGGGCCGTAGACGTTCACATCGAACTGCTCGTCGACCACGTCTGTCGGCACGTCCTCGACGGGGCCAAACTGTCCGTACCCGGCGTTGTTGACCAGGCAGTCGATCCGTCCCTGCTCGTCGATGATTCGGTCGACAACACGCTCGACCGCGCGGGCGTTCGTCACGTCCAGGCTGGCTGTTTCGGCGCCAGCCTCGGCGAGGTCGGCGATGTCGTCAGTGTCGCGAGCAGTTGCGTAGACCGTCCAGTCTTCGTCGAGAAACCGTTCGGCAGTAGCCCGGCCGATGCCGGACGAACAACCGGTGATGAGTACAATACGATCGTCCATACCTCCTGGCTCGGCCGCCGCCGATTTAAGCCCTGGCGGTCGGTTGCCGAACCGCTACCCGTCGAGGCACTCGCGCTTGTGCCGGTCGGCCGCCCGGTCGGCGAGTCGCATTGGCTCTGGGAGCTTGTATCCAGCAGCACACTGGGCCACGATGCTGGCAGTCGTCACCGCGCTCACGCGATGGCCGGGACTGACGTACAACGGATTGATCGACGTTGTTCCCGAATCGTACTGGCGCGTCTGGACAGCGTGGCCGATGACGGTGCCCGTCTCGGCGGTCTCGACGCGGTCGTCGGCCTCGATAGGGATGCGCTCGCCCTCAGGCATGCGGTCGGGTATCGGTTCGGTTGGCGTTCCACAGAGGAGGTTCTTCGCGACACCGATCGCCGGAACGTCGACGACCACGCCGATATGGGTCGCCAGCCCGGCCTCCCGGAAGTGAATGCAGCCGCTGCCGTCGACGACGAGCAAGTCGGGTTCGATGGCGAGATTCGAGAGCGCTGCGAGGATGGCCCCGCCTTCGCGGAAACTCAACAGACCAGGGATGTACGGGATTTCAGTGTCGACGACGGCGTGGGCGCGCTCGACGACGTCGCCGTTCTGCAGGGCGACGACGGCACTCAACGCACGATCGCCGTCATCGAGAAACGCCTGATCGACGCCCGCAACGATCGGTCCGTCACCCGTGAGTCGTTGCTGGGTGTCGTCCGTCAGGTCGACAGCGGAACCGAATCGGATCGTCGCCGGATCGAAGTCGAAATCATCGTCGAAAACGGCGGCGTCGGCAATGTCACGCTGGAGGGACTCCATCGCCTCGCGGGACAGCGACGGATCGGGAACGAATTCGGAGCGGACGGGCTCCATCGCTCAGAACGGGCCGCGACGACGGCCTGGGCCACCAGGCCCGCCGGGGCCGCCCGGGCCGCCGCCGAACTGCAACTGGTTGGGGACCCGGATCTGGCTCCGGACGCGCTGGCCGTAGGCCAGGCCGATCGCCAGCCCCACGAGGTGGGCCACGTTGGCGACGCCGCCACCGCCGGTACCGAAGATGCCGAGGACGTTGATCGCGACCAGACCGATCGTCAGTACCCAGATCGGCACCGGGAAGATGAAGTACAGGTACACCCGGAGGTCAGGGTTCAACACGGTCAGGACGCCCATGATCGCCAGGGCAGCACCCGACGCACCGAGTACGCCGCTCGCGTCGCTCTGGAAGAGCATGATCGCGATCTGACCGAGACCAGCCAGGACGCCACTTCCCAAGAAGAGCAGCGTGAAATCCCTGGATCCGATGTACTGCTCGACCAGTCGGCCGAAGAAGAAGATCACGATCCCATTGACGACGATATGACTGACGCCGCCATGGGCAAAGATCGAGGTGACCCACGTCCAGACGTATTCGGGATGCCCAGGCTGGAGCGTGAAAATACTCCGATAGAGGTCAAACATCTCTGGCGTCGTGGTGTAGACCCCACCGCTGGGCGCAACCCTAAACTCGACGAAAAACGCCTTGAACAGTTCCTGAGCGAAGAACGTGACAGCCATCAAGATCAGGAACACGTAGGTCATGTTCCCTCGGAAGTACCCGAGGACGCCACCCGGCCCGGTGTCGGGCTTCAGGCGGTTCAACGTGCTCGTCGATGAGCTGGTAGTAGAACCGCTGCCAGTCGTCACGCTCTCATCGAACCCGCTATCGAAGACGCCATCGGGGTCACCCCAATCGTCCAACCCCGGACAATCGTGATTCTCGGGCAGGCGATGTTCCGAACAAAAAGTCCCACCGCAGTGTTTGCAGTGATACGGCATGTTCGTCTGTGTGCCACAGACGTCACAGGTCGTCATTGCCGACCCGTAACGGACCCTCGGGCAAAGAGATTGTGCTTGCCGGGACCGAACTCGCGCAGGCCGGACCGCTGGCCCGGAGTTGTCTCATCCCGACGGAGAGGTTTTTGTCACTTGCACCCGGCAGTATAGGTGTGCAAGCATACGAGCGCAAGCAACTCCTCGAACGGGTCGAACGCGAGGGGGCCACGGTCGGGGCTGAGATTCCAGAGACCATCGAAATCGACGAGGTGTCCCTGGATTTGCAGGCGTTCGTCTTCGAGACGAGACAGCAGGACTCGATCCCCTCGACGCACCGCGAGCGCGTCGAAGACGTCAAGACGAAACTCAGACGCGAGCGGGTGGCTCGCAAGGAACGGCTCGAATCCGCCGAGATATCCCGGGAGACCGGCGAGCAACTCGTCGAGTCGATCATCGGCATCGACCGAGCATTGCACGCCCTGGATGACCTCGACTCGGCCGATCTCGAACAGGAACGGGCGGCCGCCGAAATGGGCGATCGGAAGCGCTGGGTGCGGTTCCTACAGCAAGCGCTCGGCCAGGACGACACCAACGATCGACGAGCGCAGAACGGAGGCGTCGGCCCGTGAGCGGGAACGAATCGATCGCCGATCTGCTCGAAGCCTTCGCCGATTTCCTTGACGCCAAAGACGTCGAGTACAAGCCCCGGGCCTACCGCCGAGCGGCCGAAAACATAGCAGACTATCCGGGGGACATCGCGACGCTCGCCGAGGACGGAGCAGATGCCGTCACGGAGATCGAGGGCGTCGGTGACGCCATCGCCAGCAAGGTCGTCGAGTACGTCGAAACCGGGACAATCGAGGAACTGGACGAACTCCGCGAAGAACTCCCCGTCGACATGGACGCCCTGACGAGCGTCGAAGGGGTCGGTCCCAAGACCGTCGGGTCGCTCCATGAAGCACTTGGAATCGAAACGCTCGATGACCTCGAAGCGGCAGCCGAGGCCAGCGAGATTCAGGATGTGTCGGGCTTTGGCGCGAAAACCGAACAGAACATCCTGGCGGGGATCGACTTCGCCCGGCAAGCCCACGAGCGCCAGTTGCTGGGCGAGGCGCGACCGCGCGGAGAAGCCCTAAAGAGATATCTGGAACGCGTCGACGCCGTCGAGGCGTGTGAACTCGCCGGCTCACTGCGGCGCTGGAAAGCCACCATCGGCGACGTCGACGTACTCGTCGGGAGTGACGACGCCCAGACGGTCGTCGACGCCTTCACCGACTGGGACGGGGCCGACCGAATCATCGAAGCCGGCACCCAGAAAGCCAGCGTCAGAACCGACGGCGTCCGGATCGACCTCCGGGTCGTCGCCCCCGCCGAGTTCGGCGCAGCACTACAGTATTTCACCGGGAGCAAGGACCACAACGTTGCACTCCGCAACCGGGCGATCGAGCGCGACCTGAAGATGAACGAGTACGGCGTCTTCGACGTGGCTGGCGTCGAGGACGACGACCAGCGGGCGGGCGACCGGATCGCCGGCGAGACCGAACCATCGATGTACGGGGCGCTGGAGCTGCCCTGGATCGCCCCGGAACTACGCGAGAACCGCGGCGAGGTCCACGCGGCAGCCGAGAACTCCCTTCCGGACCTCGTCGAAACCGAGGCCGTCCGTGGTGACCTCCACGTCCACACGAACTTGTCGGACGGCAACGAGACGATCGAGGGGATGGTCGAGGCGGCCGCCGAGCGAGGCGACGAGTACGTCGCGATCACCGACCACGCGACCGGGCCGGGGATGGTCGGGGGGGTTGGCGTCGAGGACGAACAACTCCGCGAGCAACTCACCGAAGTACGGGCGCTCGACGAAAGTCGCGAGGACATCACTGTCTTTGCGGGCGTGGAAGCAAACATCACAACCGACGGCAGTGTGTCGGTGGCCGACGAGCTGCTCGCCGAGTTGGACCTCGTCGTCGCCTCACCCCACGCCGGGCTGGATGGCGACGGGACAGACCGACTGATCACCGCCGCCGAACACCCCCACGTCGATGTCATCGGCCACCCGACCGGACGGTATCTGAACCGTCGACCGGGACTGGATCTCGACGTCGAGCGCCTCGCAACCGTCGCCGCCGGCCACGACACGGCCTTGGAGGTCAACGCCAACCCGCAGCGGCTCGATCTGGGCGGGAGCGCGGTCAAACAGGCCATCGACGCCGGGGCGACCATCGCCGTCAACACCGACGCTCACCGGCCGGCAAGCTACGAGTACGTTCGGTTCGGCGTTCACACGGCACGCCGTGGCTGGGCCGAAGCGGCCGACGTGCTCAATACCTGGCCGATTGAGGACGTCAAATCGTTCCTGTCCTGAAAGTGAACGCAGTTTACCGACGGTTGCGAGAGTGTCTGACAGGCAAATACATAAGTTCAATATACATCTAAAATTCCTTAGTGTTTTCCAGGTCAAGTGTGAGAGATTTTTTCGACCAGTAACGAGAGAAACACACCAGTATCCCTGCAATCTAGGAAAATAGCGCCACTACTACGATTTTAGTTGGACCACCGGTACCAGATCGAGTGATCGACCGGTTCCGACCGTCTCCCGGCCATAAACCTATCCCGGTAGCAGAAACCCCAGCATTCACGCCCATTTAACGCACATTCGAAACAGAATTGGACGAATAATCGTCGAGTCCGTTCAGTCTCAACAAATCAATCCGGAATGATAGAATTCTGTATGAGACGGCAATTGTATCAATTTAGGTACCTTCGAGAGAGTTCTATTTCGGTCGCTCACCACTCAGCATCCAGTTTCTCGACGACGAACTCGCGGACAAGATCGGCCCCACGGTAGAACGACAGCCAGACGGCGACGGCGAAAACGAGACCCGCAACGAGCGTATCGAGCACCGTCGTGAGGAGGCCCTGCCAGCCCACAATGAACGAAAGGGTGGCATCGAGGACAACGGTCCCGAAAAACAGCGGGACGTAGTAGACGACGATGCGAACGAGTGGCTGTTCGCGCGCCCACTGGTCCCAGTTTTTGACGACGAGGACGTAGAGGACGGCCGATGAAACGAGGAACAAGACCAGTGTGATCAGCATATCCTGGCGGAGAGTACTGACTGAAATCATCGAGCCGGCAGTGAACGCGGTGAGAATACCCAAGCTGATCGCCCAGATCACTGCTTTCCCTCGACTGAAGGCCTCACTCATGAGTTAATCGTTGGACCAGCCACCTCAAAACGTTGCCGTTCGCCGGATCCGGACCGGTGGCTGTCGGGGTGAAAAATGGAAAACGAGTGGTGGACAACCGGACTGCGGGGTTCGCTGAGGGACCTTAGGTCGCGATCCCTTCGGCGAACTGTTCGGCGAACAAGACGTAGATAACGATCGTCGGCAGTGCCGCCAGGAATGCGGCTGCCATCCGCAGCGGGAAGTTGACCCCGCTCAGGTCTGCACCGATCCCCGAGAGGATCAACGTGATCGTCGCCGCCTGGTCGGAAGAGCTCCCGATCAGAGTCAGCGAGAACAGGAACTCGTTCCAGATCTGTGTGAACTGGTAGATCAACACGACGCCGATCATCGGCTTCGACAGCGGCAGGACGATGCGGGTGTAGATCTTCGTGATGCTCGCCCCGTCGACCTTCGCCGCCTCGACCAGTTCCTTCGAGATCGTCTTGTAATACGATCGGAACAGGAGGAAACAGATCGGGATCCCGTAGGCGACGTGGGTGATCGTCAACTCTGCCAGCGATCCCCAGCGGTCGCTCGCCGGGAGGATCGTGATACCCTCGATGATCAACCCTTCCGTGAGCGGGAGCATGTTGGTCCAGAAGTCGCTCAGCGGGACAAGGATCGCTTGGTAGGGTAGGAAGATACCGAAGACGAACAACAACACGACCGGCATCTGGCGACGCCAGTCGACCAGGGTCAGCCCGTAGGCGGCCGTACTCCCGAGGATCACGTCAAGCAGCGTCGCGGGGATCGCCATCGCGAAGCTGTTGACGAACCCACGACTCAACTGATCGAACGCTTGCCCCCAGTTTGCCAGCGTGAAGTTATCGAGAGTCGGCGGGAGGAACGGCGTCGTCGCGGCTCCACCCGCTTTCAGCGACGTGACCAGTCCCGTGTAGATCGGCGAGACGAAGAATGCCACGAAGGCCAGGATCAGGAAGTACAGCCCGAGCCGGCGGTAGCTGATCTCCGGCAACAGGCGAGCGACGCCGTCAGGTTCGGATGTGGTTGCTTGACTCATTGTTACAGGGCCCTCGCTCTGTACTGGTAGTAGAGGTACGGCGCGACCACGGCCAGTCCCATCGCCAGCAGGATGGTCGCGATCGCGGCGGCATACGCCCAGTTCTGGAGATTAAAGGCCTCGCGGACCATCAGCGTCGCGAGCACGTCAGTCCCCTTGGGAGGCCGATACGTCCCGAACATCGCATAGAGGAACGTGAAGATCTTCAACGCGAAGATCATCAACACGACGGCCGCGCTTACGGACGCCGATTTCAACTGCGGGATGATGACCCGCCAGTAGGTCTTGATGATACTCGCGCCGTCGACCTTTGCGGCCTCGAACTGGTCGTTGGGAATCGACTGCAAGCCGGCCAGGAAGACGACCATGCAGTAGCCGCTGAACTGCCAGATCAGTGCGAATATGATCGCACCCAACACCAGTTCCGGGTTCCCGATCCAGTTGTAGGGACCGAGACCAAACAGACCAAGAACAGTGTTAACGAGGCCGTTCTGGAAGTTGTACATCCAGAGCCAGAACTGTGCCGTCACGACGAACGATAGTGCAAACGGCAACAGGTAGATCGTCTGGACCGTGTTCTTCTGGCGGATATCGCTATCGATGAGGATCGCAAGGAAAATCCCCAAAATGAGCGTGATGGTCGTAAAGGCGACCAGCAGGACGAACGTGTTCCTGCCGGTCGAAAACACGGCCGGGTCCGCCAGCGCCTGGGCGTACATCTCGAAGTCGAGGTTGCTGTAGTCCGGCGGTTGCAGGAACCCCTCGTAGTCGGTCAACGAGATGAGGAAGTTCCAGATGATCCCGCCATAGACAGCAAGGCCCATCAGTAGGAACGGAATGAGCCAGAACGGCGAAGATCGAACGAAGTCACTCTTCCAAAACCGCCGTAAGCGTTCGCGCCTGTCGGTTCCAGTAGCGTGGCCACCGCTAGCACCGGGTCCAGCTACCGTGTCTTGTGAACCTGCCATAATTGAAATGAGTATATCGGACTCGTCGCTTTACTGGGAGACGGCGTCCATCAGGCCGGTCGCCGCCGCTTCGATGTCGTACGGACCACTGAAGTTGTTCCCGATGGCGGTCTTGCAGGCACTCAGCGCCTCGGGCGAAACAGCCAGTCCGTGGGCGATCGTCGGCGGGAACTGGTCGTAGTTCGCCAGGTGGTCGGCGGTCATCTCGAGGAACGGCGTCAGGCGACTGGTATCGATGTCGGTCCGGAGCGGGACCGTTCCCTTCCGGTTACCGAACTCGACTTGGGCGTCTTTGGTGCCCAGGAACTTCGCCCACATCTTCTGCTTGACTGGGGTGTTCGTGTCCCGGGCGAACGTGAACGCGTCGATGTGGATCATGTACATCTCCTCGGTGCCGGGGTACTCCATCCAGTCCCAGTCGGTCTCGTACTCGACGCCACTATCCTCGGCGCGGTACATGCCGTACGCCCAGTTACCCTGCTGAATCGTTGCGGCATTCCCGTCCATCATCTTCTGGTTGCCTTCAGTGAAGCTAATGGTCGCGGCGTCTTCATTGATGTAATTTGACAACATCTCCTGGGTGGTCTCGAGGGCCTCGACGAGCAGTGCCTTGTCGCCGTCGCCATCGATGTAGTCCATGTATGCGTCGTAACCGTGCATCCCCAGGAAGTTCTGGAAGACGAGTTGCAGCGTCGTCCACGGACCCGACATCGCGTGAGCCATCGGGACCGCGTCGGTCTCGCTGGCGATCGTCTCGAACGCGTCGAGCAGCGCACTCGGGCTGTCAACTGAATCCGGATCGATGCCCGCGTCTTCGAAGACGTGGACGTTGTAGAACAGGTTGTTCATCCGGTGGGAACCCAGCGGCATCGAGCGAAACTCGTCATTGAGTTTGGACTCCGTTACCGCCCTGGAATTCATCGAGTCCGTGTAGCCGTTCTCCTCCCAGACGTCGGTGATGTTGGCCAGCAATCCACCGTACTGAGTGATGTTCTGCCCGGGCCAGGCCTGCCAGGACGCCGGCGGATCTCGGTTGGCGAGTCGTCGCGCGACGACGGAGTCGAGGTTGACGTTCCCCGTCCCACCGATTGGCCGGAAGTTGGTCGCCAGATCCGGGTACTCCTCTTTGAACATCGAGGTCAACTTCTCGACGGCCGCCGCACCGTCCCCGCCAGTCCAGGCGTGGAGGACTTCGAGTTCGGTACCGTTCGGTGTTGGTTCCGCCTCGGTAGTGTCCCCGGATCCGTTACCTGGCGTGTCTTCCGGCTCCTCGGTCGTCGTGTCGCCACCGCCACAACCGGCCAACCCAACCATGGCAAGCCCGGCTGATGCTCCGAGAACTCTCCGACGGGAAACGGTGTCGCTACCGATACTGGTATCTTCTGTCATACACTTCTGTGTTCAATGTACTCCTATTTAGTAATTGTGGTAGAATTTTTATGTTGAATCGTGAGCCCAGAGACTCACAGACGGCAAAACAACTGACCCGACCACGCGACTCGACCGATTCAGGCCGGTTGTGCGCCTTTGAGCGGCCGATCGCCTTCGATCTCCCCGAGACTCCGGTTGTGCAACGATTCGCCCGTTTCGGCGTCGAACAGGTGAATCGCGCTCTCCGGCAGCCCGATCCCGATCGATTCGAGTTCGTCGACGTTTCGCATCCCGCTGATTGTCGAGGTCAACGCGGATTCAGTTCGCTCCTGTTCTTCGAAGGCGAGGTGGACTGTATTCTCGTCGCCCATCGGTTCGACAACGTCGACAGTGGCGGGATACTCGTGTCTGCTCTCCGCCGCGTCGAGGATTTCGATGTCCTCGGGTCGAATGCCAAAGACCAGCTCGTCGTGACCCTCAATGTTTGCTAGCACCTCGTCGCTGAGCGGATACTCGAAGTATTCGCCGACGAGCCGCCCATCTTCGAGCGTGACATCCAGGAAGTTCATCGACGGGTCCCCGATGAATCCGGCGACGAACTGGTTGTTGGGCCGGTGATAGCACTCCAGTGGTGTCCCGACCTGCTGGAGTTCCCCGTCGTTGAGGACGGCAATCCGATCGGACATGGTCATCGCCTCCGTCTGGTCGTGGGTCACGTAGATCGTCGTCGTGTCGAGATCCTCCTGAAGGTGCTGCAACTCCGTCCGCATCTCCGAGCGGAGCTTTGCGTCCAGATTCGCCAGCGGTTCGTCCAGCAGGAACGCCTCCGGTTCGCGGACGATCGCCCGGCCAAGCGCGACACGCTGTTGTTGCCCACCGGAGAGTTCGCCGGGCTTCCGGTCGAGGAGATCGTAGATACCCAGCATCTCCGCCGCGTCCTCGACGCGTTCGCGGATCTCTTCTTTCGAGAGTTCCGTTGCCTCTTCGAGCCCGAAGGACATGTTCCCGCGGACTGTCATGTGTGGGTAAAGAGCGTACGACTGGAACACCATCGCCACGTCCCGTTCCTGGGGCGAGAGGTTCGTGATCAGTTTGTCATCCAGACTGATCGTGCCCTCAGTAGGCATTTCGAGTCCGGCGACCATCCGAAGGGTCGTCGACTTGCCACATCCTGACGGACCGACCAAGACGAGGAACTCACCGTCTCGAATATTGAGATCGAGATCGTCGACTGCGATAATCTCGCCGCTCTTATCCTGGAATTTTTTGGTCACTCCGTCGAGTATTACGTTCGCCATGTTCGATTGTGCGGTATTCTGGTATAAATAATTTTCTCTGTCGAACGATCAGGACCGCACACGAAGTCGAAAGTACGGTGAGACGGGCAAGATATTCCGGGAGTAGCTCACTCAGTCCGCTGACTGTTCCCCGACGTAGAGGTCACCCTCGCTATCGGTGTCGAACTCCTCGAGGGCGTCGTGGAGCGGGCGCGCGTATTGGGTGAGGTCTTCAGCGCGTTCGGACACGGAAGTGAGTTCCGAGGCCTGTTCTTCAGCCGCGCCGGCGACGATGCCGGATTCCGCGAGCGTTTCCTCACTGAGGGTCGCGACCTCGCCAATCCGGGCCGCAATCTCGTTGAGGCGGTTGACCTGTTCGTGCACGTCCTGCTCAGTTTCTTCGGAGGCAAACTGCTCGAAGGTGTCGGCCAGATCGTCGATCTCCTCCGAGACTTCCTGGAGGCGCTCTTTTTGTTCGTCGGCGTCATCGGCGATCCGCTGGACAGAGTCGGCAACGTGGCCGCTTGCGACTCGAACACTGTCGGAGCTGGCTTGCAGGACTTCACCGGTCTCCTCGACCCGGACGGCGAACTGTTTCAGTTGTTCAGTGGTCCGCTCTAGTTCCGCGACCATCTCGTTGAACGAAGTTGCGATCTGATCCATCGCTTCGTTCTCACCATCCGGATCGAGACGCTGGGTCAGATCCCCGTCCGCACAGTGCCGCATAGTGTCTGAGTATTTCTCGGCCTTCTGCTGGAGGTATTCGTTCATCCGCATCGCCTCTGCTCGGGAGACTTCGGCCTCTTTGCGGGCCCGTTCGGCCTCCTTTATCTGCTGTTGGAGAGACGAGCGCATGTTCTCGAATCCATCGTACAGTTCACCGATCGCGTCGATTCGGGCGGTCCTCGCTGTCGTTTCGAGATCACCATCGCGAAGCTTGCCTGCCCACTGCCGTAGGCGGTTGAGATCTCGTGTCGTGTTGTACCCGATAGCGGCCCCCAGGACACCGACGAGGATGACACCACCGAGCGTGGCAAGCCGCCCCCATCGTGAGATGGCCCAGACGAACCCGTAGACGCTCGATCGAGGCTCGTGGACAAGCACAGTCCAGTTCAGCGGGACATTCGTGACGCTGATCGGGGCATACCCGACAGTGTATTCCTCGTCGATGACAGCCGTTTCAGCTGCCATGTCGGGAATCACACCGGCCGCACGATCGGTGCCCCGCAACGTCGCTGCAAGTGTGACCGGCTGCATCGCCTCGTTGTCGCCGTACTGGCCGAGGACCTGCTCACTGTCGGCAGCCACCTGTACAACACCGTCGTCGTTGACAACTTGCGTGAAACGAGCATCGCTGTTCGTATCGATCGACGACGCCAGGTCAGCAACGGAGTACTCCATGACGAGATACCGGTCTGGATGATCAGCAACTGGACTGACGAACGCGACGACTGGCGTCTCGCCAACCCGATGGACGTCAGTGACGTGGACATCCATCACGTCTAGCGAATCGAAGGGCGTAGACTGTATCCACGCGCGGGTCGTCTGTGAGAGGTTCATCTCGAAAGAGATCTGCGGGCTGGCGACGACCCGTGAGGCGGTCTCGGAGGAGTTCAGCAGATAAATCGCGTGAACGCCGTAGACGTTCCCGGCTGTCGTTGCCAGTTCCTGTTGGATGTCGAATCGAGAACCCGGATCTGTTCGACTCAACACTGTGTCTTTCGATGCAAGTTTAACCGAAATGGAGTTGCGCTCGACCCACGTTTCGATCGCGTTTGCCTGCTGGGACGCCAGGTTCTGATACTCTTCTTTGACGTTCTGTTCGACCTGTTCGACGACGGCCCCGGTTGCCGTCGCTCCGATAACGCCGATCGTCAGGCCCATGACCACCAAAATAAGTGCGAACTTGAGCGTGAAGCGCCGGCGGATAAAATTCGGCACGATTCGACTGAATACTGTCCCCCCATCAGACCCAGTCGGTGAATCGAGCGCCCGGTTATCTTCCATCGTTTATCCTCGTGATTTCATACAAGTGGCATGGCCCCGTATATGTTTCTCCAAGCAGTTTTGCCCAGTCCGGAGCTATATACCATAATGAAAAAACCATAATGGTCATTAAAACGTTTACAATAGGCGAACGATTATGACCAATTAGAATCGAACGTGACAGCCGAATCCAGACGAACAGACCGGCTATCCCGGATTCGTTCGCCACCCCAGCGAAATGCCGAACTGAGAGCAGAAAACCGTTCACCATGTGAGAACGGTAATAACTGCAACGCATTACAGGGACCGTTAGCACAGCAGACCGAATGCCACCCCGCTCCCTGTGCCGGGAAGAAACCTGCGGACCGGCCGGATATGTGGCCCAATCAGACGATACACCGAGCCAGAATGGCGATCACGTCGACGACGATCGGCACGAGACCAGGAATCGGACATCCGAAACGGGCCGCTCCGAATCGTTCTTACATCGTGAACGAGTGAGGGAGTACCCGACTGCAGAGAACCGGCATACGCAGATGTTCGTTCACATACAGAGAACGAACGGGGATGGGAGCCAATTTAACAAACATACGTTTGTAATAGAATCCTCGCGATGGGCAAAACAGCGAGCGAGATGCCAAGCTGAACAATCGTCGAAAGTCGGCCCCGCGCCAGGTTACTGGAGGGCATCCGCCGGGATCCGGTCGTGGCGGTCGGCTACTGCCTGGGCGTCATCGGGGAGCAATGCGACGAGCAACACGTCCGCGTACTCCGAAAAGTGATCGACAAGTTTGGCGGTCCGCTCGGCGTCGATCGCTTCCAGCGAGTCGAGAAGGATGAACGGAACGTCCTCGTAGACCTCGTGTGTGAGATAGCCAGCGAGAGCGAATACAAGTCCAATCAGTTCGCGCTCGCTTTCACTTAGATTGTCGATCGTCTCCTCGTATCCAGCACCGTCGACCGCCTCCCGGATGACGTGTAACTCGAAGATACTATCGGGGCCTGGACTGTTCTGGGACGAACGCTTTTCGATCCAGACACGAGTAATATTATCATACTGCAGGATGTCGAGCAGTTCGTCCATGTGGCGGTTGAACGTCTCGACGGCACGCTGTTCGAGCCGATCGATTCGAGCGCGCTGCTCGGCGATCTGCTCTCGAAGATCCGACAGTTGGTCGTTCAAGTCCGTGAGGGACGGCAGCGCTTGGATCGACTCGATCTCGTCGGTAACGTCTTCAAGTTGTTGCTGGAGTTGGCCTCGTTCGTACTGCAGATCACTAAGCCGTTCGTACATCTCCAGCAGATCGTCGTCCCGGAGTTGCTGTGTTTCTGTGACCTCGGTTTCGAGGTCCGCAATAGTATCGGCGAGCTCCGATTGCCGTGATGAGAGCGTCGAGCGCCGCTCACGCCGCTCGTCCAACCGCTTGTGTAGCGACGAACGCTCGCTTTGGATCCGGGCCCGTTCTTCGAGCGTGGTTTCGATCGTCTCGCGTTCGTCCTCGAGCGCTTCGACGCGTGCTGTCACGTCTGTACGCTCGGTGCGTTTTTCGTCGATAACGTCACGCAACGAATCGAGCCGCACATCCACGTCTTTCCGCGTGGCAGCACTCCCACACGTCCAGCAGACGAGGTCACGTTCGTCGTCAGGTGCCAGTTCGCTCGTCGGGTCAGTGTCTGCAGGTTCGATACCGGGAAGTTCCAGTGACCCATCGAGCAGATCCTGGTTGAACTCGACGATAGTAAACAGCGCGTTGATCGTTTCCTCGATCTGCCGACGGCGTTCACGGGCGGCAGCGAGCTCCTCTTTGACGCGGTCCAGATCCTCATCGGTGTACTCGATATCACCATCAGTCCCAGGGAGTTCAGAGAGTTCTCCTTCCAAGGACTCGATCTCGGCTTCGACGACCTCGATCTCGTTTTCGACGCTGTTGTACTCCTGACGGGCCTCGTCGAGTTCTTCGACGAGTGAATCGGCTTTGGCTGCCGTTTCGTGGTCAGCCTCGTACTCGTCGATCTCCGTGCGAAGGGCCGCGATCTCGTCGTCGATCGACACAACGTCCGCGTGCAGGGATTGGCGCCGGTCTTCGAGGGCAGGCAGTTCGTCTTTCCGATCGCTGACCCGACCGATCCGGTCGTCGAGTTGGTGTTTGTCCCGCTGCAGCGACTCGATGTGACGCTCGATCTCGTCCGTATCGATCGGCCGCATGATGAGATCCCGGAGATCCGAACCCCGTTCGACCGCCCGTCGGGCCGGATTACTCTCCAGCAACGAGACGAACGTCTCGACCAGCGAGCCCTCAGCAATGTACGGATCTCCGTCAACGTGGACCGTGTCACCGTCTCGGCGGAAAGTCCGGGTGTACCGTTGTTCACCGATTTGGAGGGTGACCGACCCGTCGTCGACATCTGTCTTGAGCGAGCCGGCCGTACCGCCGAGGGCACTGTCGACTGCTGAGAGAAACGAGGTCCGGTTCGTCGCGTTGCGACCGTGAAGAACCGTCACACCGGGATCGATCGTCACGTCTGTCTGCTCGATTCCACCGACGTTCTCGACGGTGACAGTGATAGAATCAGCCGGTATATCTGTGTCGGTAGCTGATCGGACCATTGAATGAAGAGTTGGGAGACATAGTATAAATCCCCATCGGTAGTGTGAGTCAGTATCACTGCCTGCACTGGTCGATTGTGCGCGTCAATCGAACGCGGGGTCCGATAGTATCATGTCCGCGGACCCAATATGCAACACCAATGAGAGAATGCGTACTGGCAGTTGGGGTGACAGCCGATGGGTGAGTCGCAGTGCTCGTGTAAGGTCGGCCGAGTCGCCGAACGCTACGACCTGATAGCCCTCGATGCAGACGTACAAGACCGCCACGACGCAGGAGCGAGTTTACGCGAGTTGGCGACAGTCGTCAACAAGCAAATGCTTCGGACGGCGGTCGAACGTGCTGGCGGCGATGCGTCGACGCTCGTGTCCAGCGAGCAAGGCGTCGACGCCCTCTTTGACGTCCTCAACGGGGGAGAAGAAACCACGGAAACAGAGCGGGTGAGAGTCAAAACGAGGCTGGAACAGGCCGGCGTCGACATCGAGACAGTCACCGACGATTGGATCTCCCACGCGACGATCAAAAACCACCTGAACGACTGTTTATCCGTCGATACAAGCCGCGAGCCGTCGATAACCGAGTCAGACGCCATCAATACAGTCGAGTGGGCCAGAGCACGCTCAGAGAACGTGGTCGCAGAGACGATCCAGCGACTGCAGAACGCGGGTCTTCTCGAAATCGACGCGCCGGCGACGAGCGTGACGGTCCGAATTACCTGCGAGGACTGTGGCCGATCGTACTCCGTCCGAGACCTGCTAGACGCCGAGGGATGTGCCTGCATGGACGATGAGAACTGAACGACCGTCTAGTGCCCCAACACAATACATGCGTATGGTTGTAAAGCGAAAGTTGGAATACACGACATGTGTGACCAATAAAGTGTCCAAAGACCACACTCAACCGGCGAAGCAAGCAGTGGCGAGGTCATCTGTTCACCGCAGGCGAACAGTATATATAGCCGCACGCTGTTGGACAGCACATGGACCATGCGGACAGCGCGGGCGTCAAGACTGCCCGGACGAGTTTCTCGATCGTCGAGGCGATTGCCGAACTCGATGGCGCGGGCATCAGTGAACTATCACGATATCTCGATCGCTCGAAAGGCGGCATCCACAAGCACGTCCACACGCTCGCCGATCTCGGGTATCTGGTCGAAGACAACGGTACGTATCGGTTGAGCCTTGGCTTCTGGACGCTCGGGACCGACGTCCGGGATCGACTGGTCCCCGAGCAGGTCCAGTCGCTCATCGACGACCTCGCAGCGTCGATTGGCCACGTCGTGACGCTCGTGAGTTACGAGAGTGCGACCGCAGCAGTCGTCTATTCGAAGGCCCCTGCCACGGCGTCTGTACGACCCTTTGGGGAAGGTGACTCGCTCCCGTTGCATGCGACGGCCGGCGGCAAGGCGATCCTCGCGTACCTCCCCGAGTCAGAATGTGATGCAGTACTAGAGAGCGATCTGGAGGCGTACACCGAGGCGACGCTGACAGATCGAGACGACCTTCGTGCAGCCCTCGAGAACGTTCGCCAGCAACGCCTCGCCCGTGAGAAGGGTGAATACGACCCGGCTGTCGAGTGTGTCGCAGCACCGATTGTCGACTCCGATGGGTATCCACGTGGGTCGATCGTCGTCACAAGTGGCACCGAACAATTGCTGGACGGCAACATCGAAGAGGACGCAAGTCTCATCGTCAGCGCCTCGAAATCGCTGGAAAACACGATGACCCACTGAATACCTGCAACACTGGACGGGCTGGTTCCGCGCCGCATCGCTTTGTCGGTGTCTGCCGGTAGAACACGCGGTGATGAGCCACCGACAGTGAACGCTCCACATCACCCGCGGCGCGCGAATCCGAGTCGCTGGAGGAGAAGGTCACAGAGGACATCGTGACTGGGTGGGTGCCGTACGTGTCGGGAGACCACAAAACGTGAAGTCGCCATAATTCACCAATGAGTGCCGACAAAGTACAAAGACGTAGGGTCACAATAACCGAACGAAAATCACACGATAGCACGATCAGTCAACTGTGCCCGGAACGACGTTCAGATCGAGTGAACAACCGCTGGCCAAATCGGCAGTCAAAATACAAAAAGCGCACCATTTCGTCGATGGTCGAGTCAGTGAGCACACTGTAATAGTCAGCGTTCCGCTCGGTCAGTTCGCGTCCCGGAGGTCAGCCGCGGCTTCTTCGGCGAGTTTGTTGTTGATATACGCGCCCGCGCCACGCTCGCTGCCGGCGGGGTACTTGAGTTTCTCCTCGGTCCGGTAGGGCGGGTAGAACTCCATGTGGAAGTGGGCGTAGTCCTCGCCGTTGCCCGTCGTCGGTTGCTGGTGGGTCGCCATGATGTAGGGCATCTCGAAGCCGAACAGCCCATCGTAGCTAACCTGGAGTTCCTGCAAGACGGCCCCGAGATCCTGTTCATGCTGGGCTGTAAAGTCAGCCATCGACGGGACGTGGTCGTTGGCGTAGACGTGGACCTCGTAGGTCCAGCGGGCGTGGAACGGGACGACGGCCGTAAATGAGTCGTTCTGGGCGACGATGCGTCGACCGTCCTCGCGCTCGGCGTCGATGACGTCACAGAACAGACAGCGCCCGGTCTCGTCGTGGTGATCGGCCGAGTTGTCCAGTTCTCGACGGACTTTCGGCGGGACGAACGGATAGGCGTAGATCTGGCCGTGTGGATGGTTGAGCGTGACGCCGACTTCCTCGCCCTTGTTCTCGAAGATGTAGACGTACTCGTGATCCTCGACGGCCCCGAGGGTCTCGTAGCGATCCCGCCAGAGTTGAACAAGGTTGACAAAGCGATCGACTGGCTGCTCGGACATCTGGCCGTCATGGTCCTGCGTGAATAGGACGACCTCACACTGCCCGTTGGCAGGTTCGACGGGCGCGAGGTCGGTTCCCTCGACGGCGGGCTCAGGTGGATCGGGCTGTAAGGACGGGAACCCGTTCTCGACGACCGCCATGTCGTACTCCGGTTCTGGAATGGCCGTCGGATACTCGGCGTCCTCGGCGGTCGGACAGAACGGACAGTAATCTTCCGGGGGCTTGAACGTCCGTTCCTGACGGTGAGTCGCGGTGATGACCCACTCCTGTAAGGTCGGATCCCAACGGCGCTCGGTCACGTCACGCACCCTCCGGGGGTTCGTTGCCGGGCACTGCCGAATCCGTCGTCGAATCGCCTTCGTCGTCGAACTCGTAGAATACAACGTACCGCTCGTTGTGATTCGTAGTCTTGTGACTGTGCATTGGGATACGACTCCAATCTCTGTATGAACCATTATAATGGTACCGGATGAGCCGACAAACACATCGTGACGCTGCTGCCGGAAAGCCAGTTTGGACCTCCAGGGCGATCCGTCGGCGGCCATGGAACGACATGAAGAAGCAGAGATAGACAAAAAATGTAGACAGCCACTGGGATCGATCGCAGGTCCAGCAGTCGATATTTCACCATGACCCGCGTGACTACGGACGACGGCCTCACGGCATATCCCACAACCGCACGCCACGGCAGTCAACAACGCTCGAAGGCAGGACAATTGTTTCCAGGGGACACAGACCAGATTCGAGCGGCTGCTTTCGACACCAGGCGATCTTACCGGAACTGTTTTGATAGCGAACGTGTCATAGACTGGTATGGAGCTGACAGATGCGCAGATTCTGGTAACTGGCGGTGCCGGCCTCATCGGGTCAGCGCTGGCCAAACGACTCGTGACGGACAACGACGTCGTCGTCGTCGACGACCTCTCGAACGGCCTCCGGGAAACGGTCCCGGACGACGCAACTTTCATCGAAGGCGATCTCGCCGACGAAGCGGTCGTCGCCGAAGCGATGGATGAAGAGACAGACATCGTCTTCCACCTCGCAGCCGATAAATACGTCAACGCCGAGAAGCCCCGCGAGCAATTCGAGACGAACGGCGAAATAACGTACAACCTGCTCGAACGTATGGAAGAAGTCGGCGTCGAGCATGTCGCCTTTACCTCCTCGTCGACGGTGTACGGCGAAGCACCGCGACCGACCCCTGAGGACTACGCGCCGCTGGAGCCGATCAGCGAATACGGTGCCGCCAAGTTGGCCGAGGAGAGTCTCCTCTCGGTGTACGCCCACAGCCACGATTTCACGGTCTGGAACTTCCGCTTTGCCAACATCGTCGGCCCGCGGTACGGGGCCGGCGTTGTCCCAGACTTCATCTACAAGCTCTCGGAGAATCCCGAGACGCTCACTATCCGGGGCAATGGCCGCCAAGAGAAGTCCTACATGACCCTCGGCGATTGCATCGACGCGATGTGCTACGTCGTCGAGCACGCCGAGAAGCCGGTCAACACCTACAACCTGGGCACGCGAACGACCACATCAGTCAACCGCATCGCAGACATCGTGGCCGACGAGATGGGCGTCGATCCCGACTACGAATACACCGGCGGCGACCGCGGCTGGGAGGGCGACGTGCCCAAAATGCGGCTCTCGATCGAGAAACTCGCCGCGCTGGGCTGGGAACCGTCGACTGCCAGTGATCAGGCCATCCGAGAAGGCGTCCGAGAAATCCTCGAAGCTGCCGAAAACGAACCGCATTTGAGCTGAGACGTGTCGACCTGAAATCGCCACATCCACGACATTGCCCGACCGGACAATTTAATCGAGCCGTTCGACCCGAACGCCAGCCGATGGCGTGACGAGATGCGTCGCGGGTTCCAGATCGGGGAACTCCTCCCGATACGCCGCCGTCAGCGACTCGGCGAACGACGCCGCCTCGTCCTCGTCGACGACCGCGATCGCCGCCCCGCCCCATCCAGCGCCGGTGAGGCGTGCGCCGTAGGCCCCTTCCTCGACGGCCGTCTCGACCACGTAATCGAGTTCCGCGCAACTGGCCTCGTAGTGCTCGGCGATGTCCCGGTGAGCCTCGAGAAGCAGGCCACCGAACCGTTCGAGATTCCCGTCTGACAGTGCCGCTTTCGCTTGCTCGACGCGCTCGTTCTCCCGGACGACGAATCCCAAACGCTCACGTTCCAGTGCCGGAAGGTCTTCGAGATCCTCCTCGCTGACGACCTTCGACGATTCGGCACCCAGTTTTTCCAGTGCGCTTTCGACGGTTTCGCGACGCTGATTGTAAGCCGAGTCGACCAACTCCCGGGAGACGCCGGTGTGGAAGACGACGACCCGGATGCCTTCCGGAATGGGTACTGACTCGTATTCCAGCGTCTCGGTGTCGATCATGAGCGCGTGATCGTCCCGGCCCAGCGCGACGGCGAACTGATCCATAATACCACAGGACATCCCAACGTACTCGTTCTCGACGCGCTGACTCAGGCGTGCCATTCGTTCCCGAGACAGCCCAAGGTCGTAAGCGTCGTTCAGAAAAGCCATGACCGCCAGTTCGAGACTCGCCGAGGAACTCAATCCCGAGCCCAGCGGCAGCGTGGCGCTGAGTTGCCCGGTGAACCCACCGGGGTCGTACCCCTCGTCCTGGAGGATCGCATAGCAGCCTTTGATATAATCGATCCAGTCGTCGTCGGGTTCGAGGGTGTCCGTTTCGAACGTGTACCTGGTTTCGACGGCGTCCGAGGCGACTTCGACGGCCGCACTCGGCGCTGCCTCCAGTTCCGTGTGCAAATCTGTCGCGAACGGCATTACGTAGCCGCCCGTGTAATCGGTATGTTCGCCGATTAAATTCACTCGTCCGGGCGACCGAACCCGGTAGGTTGACTCGCGAGTCATTTCGCTATCACTCTCGCAGATTCGGACCAGGGAGAAAAGCCTGGCGACACCGTGAGCGTCTCGGGCAGTCAGTCGGGCAGACCAGTCAGCACTGGCCAGAACCGACTAGGGGAACTAGTATAAGATAAAATAATAGTATATTTTTCCGAGTATTATAAGAACTATACTTCTATCACCTCCGCACAAAGGCAATACCTTGTAGTAAGACGCGTACCTCTGATTTCAGCCAAAAAAAGTAAAATAAGGCAGTTTTATAGACATAATTCCCCAAGTTAGCAAAATATTCCCGAAATTAAAGTGAAAATATGGGCCAATTTGTGGATTAAATATATTCTACACCATTTGTCTACAACATGTAGTTACTGATATTTTCCCCAATATATAAAATGCCATATCAATCTTTGGACAGTCATCGCCGTTCCCACCCCATAGTCAGCAGCACTCTTTTAGTGAAGACAGGTAGGAATATCGACGAATGGCACCGCCCGATCTCCTCCTGGATGCAATGTTGGGGAAACTCGCGAGGTACCTCCGGATGTGTGGGTACGACGCGGCCTACGCCCTGGACCGGGGTGTGGAGGCCGACAATCAACTCCGCACCATCGCCCGCCGCGAGGATCGCCTGTTGCTCACGCGTGATCAGACCCTGGCAACCGAGACGGCTCAAAGCCTGCTACTGGAATCGAAGGATATCACGGAGCAACTTCGGGAACTCGCCGAGGCCGGATTCGATCTGACGTTAGCCGACTCACCGTCACACTGTGGGCGTTGTAACGGGCCGCTGGCGCGGCTCGATCCTGACGAACAGACGCCGGCTGACGTCCCGGACCCGGCCACAGAGGGTGTCTGGCGCTGTCAATCCTGCGGCCAGCACTTCTGGAAGGGCAGTCACTGGGCGGACGTGGCAGCGACCCTCGCGGCCCTCTGAAAGACCCGGCCGAATGCGGAAGGCAATAGTATCGGCTTCCCGAATCGTCGCTGATGACCCTCTCCGAGGACGCTTTGCAACGGCTGGTCACCGTGGTCGCCCTCCAGCCGACAAAAAACGCCGAACTACAGGACCGCTGGGACCTAGACAGTGGGAGCGAGGTCCACCGTGTGCTCGAAGACGAACTCGGCGACTACTACTACCGCAACGAGGATAGCCTCATCTGTGCGACGCCAGAGGCTGCCGAACTCGTCGAAGACGAAGGGCTGATCGACGGTGGGAACGACGACCAGGTCCTGCACGTCACCGAACTGCAAGCGGCTATCGTCGAGGTGATCGCCGAACCTGACGGAGAGACACAAAGCGTCGTCAGCGTCCTCAAAGACCTCCGTGAGGACGGCCACGACCCAGCCGTTGAAGACGTTCGGAAGGCTCTCCGGAATCTGACGGACAAAGGTGTCCTCGAACGGGTGCGCACGACCGTCCCGACGTTCCGGCTCGCCGTCGAGCGGGACGAACTCGTGATCGAAGTCCTCGAAGAATAGCGTCACTCCAGCCCGGGCCGGTGTCGACGTCGTTGCCGGTCGAGGACGCGCTGGATCGCCTTGCCTGGACCACCCGAAAGGGGCCAGTCCGACGCGCGCCAGACTGGCGGCTCCGGCTCGAACGCCGAACAGGCACCGCGACACTCCGCGCTGGTCTGAGAGCGGTCTTTCGCTTGGCAGGTGGGGACTGGACCAGTCTGTGTCCAGCCGAGGTCGAAGTGCCGGCAATCCGGGCGCATCGTCTCGACATAGGCCCGCCAGCCGCGCTCGTAGGCCCGTTCGGCGATCTCGACGCGCTTCTGGTGCTTCCAGTCCGAGTCGGCGTACTCGAAGCGGGCGGCCGACGCGTCGTGATCGCCACCGTCGGGTCGCTCGAGGATCCGCGTCCCCGGACGGTCCGGATTCAGCGAGCGCGGATGCCAGGCCACCTCAGCGTCGCCGGACGCTAGATCGACGACCAGGATGCCGGCCTCGACTGGGAAATCTTCGAGGAGTGCGGGCTCGATTCGCTCGCCGGTCGCCGCCGTCCCGACCCACACTTCGTCGGCGATTCCCATGGCCACGTCCCGCTGGAGTTGCGGGGCGAGGGCACGGGCTGCGCTGGCGTCGAGATCCGGTTTGTTCTCGATGGCGACGATCCGGTCGATCCAGTCGGGGTAGCGATATTTCTGGCGGATCTCGATACGGCCATCCCGCTTTCGCGTGTCCAGAATATCGCGGTCGGCCGCCCGATGGATCGCCTCGCGGACGTACCGCCAGGGATAACCTGGCTCCGGGAGTGCATCGCGGTAGTACGTCCACTCAGCGGGCGCGTGTGGAATTACATCCAGCAAATCCGAATCAAGCGCATCCTCGCCAAACCGGGCACGTTGACGGAGCCCGTCTGGATCGCATTCGAACACGATCGTATCCCAGCGACGGTGCTTCGTGCCGAGTTGCCGGGCGACGAGTATCGGCCGCTGGCGATCGCTGCCGGGTGGCCACGCGCGCTCGGCCCACTGGCAGACCCGGAGTTCGAAGTCGAACTCGGCGTGGTAGCCCGGAGGCACAGTTGTATCGATGGCACTCGCTCTCGAAGGCGTTTCGGTCCGACGATTCTCGACAGCCGACCGGCTCAGACGTCTTGCTCGTCGATGAAGTCGTGGGCCTCCTCGAAGATTTCCCGGGGGCCGTCCTGGGTGATGGTGTTTTTCGCCTGTTCGTAGTCGCGCCACTGGTGGTCGTGGTGCTCGGTCGAGAGCTCTGCGCTTGCCTCGAACGATTTCGCGATGAACAGGTGGACAGTCTTGTGAATCGTCTCGCCGTTCGCCTCGAAGACGTAGTCGTAGTCCTTACGGAAGCCATCGATGAGCCGGAAATCGGCGATTCCGGCTTCCTCTTTCACTTCGCGAATGGCCGTCTGCTGGAGTTCCTCCTCGCCCTCGATCCCGCCCTTGGGGAACTCCCAGTCCCCCGGTCGGCTCTTGAGCAGCAGGTACTCACGCTGGCCACGCGTATCGCGAAAGAGGATGGCTCCCGCGCTCGTGGCCTCGATCATTATCGAACGATAATTCAGCGGAACTTAAGAGCATATCGGAGCGCGGAACGACTCGCCACTGGTCAATTGACCTCGCGCGATCGTCAAGGGGATAGGAGACGACACTCGCGACCGACGAAAGCATGGGTTTTTGCCGCTCGGCCGTCGACCCCCTGACGGTATGCCGTTCGTGACGAAGCTGACGGTCGAAAGCGGGGATCGATACGCCCTTGAGGACGTGGTGAGCGAAATCAAAGAAACGGCCGCCCGCAAGGGCGTCGAGCTCAAGGGTCCCCATCCCCAATCCCCCGAGGACATAACCGTTCCGCAGTCGAAACGCCTCAGCGCGGACGGCGATCGGTTTGACCCCTGGCGGCACACTGTTTTCACCCGGACGATCGAGATTATCGGCTACGAAGAGTTCGCTCGCGACGTGACCGGCTGGGAATTTCCCAACCGCGTCCACGTCGGAGCGAGTGTCGAACAGCGCCGGGGCACCGGTCGCTGACCGAGGGGCCGAACCGCGAGCGGTTTAGGCCCCCCGCCCGTTCGTGGAGACATGTCCGACACACCCGAGCACCTCAGTGAACTCCGGCGCGATTTGCATCGCCATCCCGAACCGGCCTGGCGCGAGTTCTACACGACCGCTCGCATCCTCGAGGAGATCGAGCGCATCGGCGTCGACGACGTATTCGTCGGTCGCGACGCACTCGACCTCGATGCACGGACCGGCGTCCCGGACGACGACGAACTGGCCCACTGGCGAGCACGGGCACGCGAAGCCGGCGTCGACGACGCGACGCTCGAACAGCTCGACGGCGGGGCGACCGGCACGATCGCCGTCCTCGAACGTGGCGAGGGACCGACAGTCGCCCTCCGGGTCGACATCGATGCTCTTCCCCGAACCGAATCGACAGACCCCGATCACGAACCCGTCGCCGAGGGGTTCCGGCCGGATCACGACGACGCGATGCACGCCTGTGGCCACGACGCCCACGCCACGATCGGCGTCGGCGTCCTCGAAGCGATCGCCGACAGCGACTTCGAGGGGACGTTGAAAGTCATCTTCCAGCCCGCCGAGGAAGTCATCGGCGGCGGGCGCGCGATCGCCGAGAGTGGCCACCTCGACGACGTTGAGTATCTACTCGCCACCCACATCGGCCTGGGACATCCGACGGGCGAGATCGTCGCCGGCGTCGAGGATATCCTCGCCGTCGCGAACTTCGACGCCGAGTTTGCCGGCGAACCAGCCCACGCTGGGGGCCATCCCGACCGGGGCCGCAACGCGGTCCAGGCGATGGCCACCGCCGTCCAGAACCTCTATGCGATCCCGCGACACGGCGATAGCGCGACGCGGATCAACGCCGGCGACGTGGGTGGCGGGTCGGCCTCGAACGTGATCCCCGAGGCGGCATACATCCGCGGGGAAGTCCGCGGTGAGACGACCGAAGGCAAAGAGTTCATGCGCGAACACGCGACGGACGTCCTCGAGTCGGCCGCGTCGATGCACGACTGTGACGTGAGCATCGAGTGGACTGGCGAAGCACCCAGTGCAGATCCTGACGAATCGATTCGCGAGATCGTGTTTTCGGCGGCTGGCGACATCCCAGCCGTCAAAAATAGGCTCCAGTCAGACGATCTCGGTGGCAGTGAAGACGCGACCTATCTCATGCAACGCGTTCAGGAAAAGGGCGGGAAAGCGACGTTCGTCGGGATCGGGACCGACCACCCGGATGGTCACCACACCGCCACGTTCGACGTCGACGAGGCGTCGATCGGGATCGGCATCGGCGTGCTAACGCGGGCGATCCAGGAACTCACCCACCAGCGACCCTGAAACGGCTTGCCGAACGGCCGGTTCGATCGCCGGAGCTATCCCTTGGGCCCAGTCCACGTGCTGACGACGACCGTTCGGCCGTGGTTCCCTTGCTGGATAACTTTGACCGTTGCGCCGGAGAAATCAGGCGTCCCGGAGACGTCACTCCCGTCGATGCGAACGGTCGAGGCGGCAGTGAGGTTCTCGTCGGCAGAGAGTGATCCATCAAGCGACGCCAGTTCGTATTCACCGTTCGCGGCCGCTGGAGTCGCGTTTTCGATGACGACGACGGTATTCTCGACCGGGAGGTCGGTCCCGCCATCGTGGTCGATCAGGACAGTATCGTTGCTGTCTCCCAGTGAGATCTCAAGATCGACTGCCTGGACGAGATCGCGATCGGCCGCGTCCATCTCCATGACGAACACGCCGACCGTCGCTGCGAGCAAGACGGTGATACTCAACAGTAAGAGGATCCCGACGACCGGTGCGATCGCGGCAGTCTGTTTCCTGAGCGGCTCCCCGTACATGGTTCCCCACGGTCGGTAGACTGCAACAACATCACGTCGCCCCCGACAGTCGGGCCCCCACCCGACACTCAGTTACCTATTACTACGTTAGTTTATTATAAAACAATTGGGGCGACCGACAGCACCACTCGAGCGCCTCAATACTTCGGATCGGCACCCGTGGTCGCGTAGACTCGATCGAGAATGGCATCCCGTTGGTCCATCCAGTCGTCGAACGCCTCGGGCGAGTCGGGATAGGCTTCGTAGTGATCGAGCAGGTCGTCGGCGTGTCCCTTCGTTCGATAGAGATCGATGATTGTCCCCCAGTGACCGAAGCTCTTCAGGGCCGTCTTGAGCTTGAGCGACAGTGTGAGATCCGCAGAGCCGGAGTACAGGGCTTCGGAGAGCGCACTGACGGGCAACCGGGCGAGCAGGCCCATCAGATCGTCGATGTCGTAGGCTGTCGTGAAGATGTTGTAGACGTCAAGGGCCGCGTAGCGTGCCCCGAAGTGGTCCATCACGCGCTCGTTGTACTCCCAGAGTGCGGCTTCACTGACGTCGCCGTCCTCGATCGCCTCAACCGCCTGTTCGGCGGCATACTGGCCGGCGTAGGCAGCGCCCGCGATGCCACCGCCCGTGGTGGGATTGACGTGCCCGGCGGCGTCGCCGACCGCCATAAATCCGGGCGCGACCGCCGAGTCGTAGGGCCGGCGGGTCGGCAGTGCGGCCCCGAGTTTGTCCTCGACAGTTGCGCCCTCGAATTCCTCGCGTTCCCGGAGATCGCGTTTGAGCGCGTCGACGAGTTCCATCGGATCTTCGTTCATCTGAAAGCCCAGGCCGGCGTTGATCTCGGTGTCCGTCCGCGGGAAATACCAGAGATAGCCAGCCGAGCGCTCGGTCGGTTTGAACACCAGGGCATCGTCCCACTCGACCGGCTCCTCGACTTCGACGACCTCACGATAGGCCGAACAGAACTGCGAATACGTGACGTTCGTGTCAAAAGTCGCCTCGCTCAGATCGGCCTCGTCCTGGAGGGTCGACAGCGCCCCGGCGGCGTCGATCACCACGTCGGCCTCGTAGGTCTTGGACTCGCCGTCCTGTACGGCCTCAAGGCCATCGATTTTGCCGTTCTGGACGACGTCTTTGACGACCGTATCGAAGTGGATATCGACGCCCGCATCCTGGGCACCGTCGATGAGTCGACGACCGTACTCAAAGCGATCGATGACGGCGAGTTCGCCTGGAATCGGAATCTCCAGGACCGTATCCTCCTCGGGGATTTCGAATCGGCCGTGATCGACGCCCGTGTTCGTGAACGCGGGTTCGATCTGTTCGCGCGGGATCGCCTCGGGGAACTCACTCGCGCCTTTCAAGGCGTCGCCACAGGCGATGTGCCCGGCTTCCTCGGCGGGCTTCCGTTCGAGTATCGCCACGTCCAGTCCCCTGTTGGCAACTGTCGCCGCGGCATAACAACCGGCCGTCCCGGCCCCGGCGACGACGACGTCGTACTCGGCAGTGGTCATGCACCCCGCTCAACACCGAGCGGGGTTAATTCTTTGCGCTTGCAACCCGATGCTGTCTGCCCCGATGCGTCATCACGGTGAATAAAGAGTTTTGTCGAGGTCATACCTACGAGTGGCCATGACCGAGTATACCGTGGAGTTCGTGGGGACGGGCGAAACTATCGAGGTCGCAGACACGGACACGATCTTGAGCCGCTGTCTCGATGAAGGGGTCGCCCAAGAGTACTCCTGTCGGGTCGGGATGTGTCTGGCCTGTACCGCCGAGATCGTCGAGGGCGAAGTCACCCAGCCAGCCGCCCGTGGCCTGACCGACGAAGAGAAAGAAACCTACGCACTGACTTGCATGGCACGCCCGAAATCGGACCTGAAACTCGATCGCGGAAAATACCCCCCAAGCATCGAAGACGACGCGGCGGTCGAGGCAGGCACAGACGAGGAAGCACCAGCCGACGATTGATCGGGACGGTACCACCGCACCGCGGTCCGGTCACTCTAGTTTTGCGGCAGTGTCGCGGACGAGTCCGTCGATGAGTTCCGGCGTCGTGGGATGGTACGCCCGATCCGGAATCTCCCTGACGTCCAGTTCCATTTCGACGGCCAGTTGCATCGTCTTTGCCATCACGTCGGCGTGGTAGTGCAGGCCCTGGTATCCGAGGACCGTCCCGTCTGTCCCGACGACGAGGCGTGCGAGGCCATCGGCGACGTTTTTGGTCTTGAAGACACCGTCACTGGAGGCATCCCGCGTCGCAGTGACGAAGTCCAGACCGGCGGCGTCGGCCGACTCGACCGAGTGCCCGACCCGAGCAAACGGCAGCACGCCGAGCCCCGAGAAGATGACGTGGTGATGGACGTTCTCGTAGGTCTCCAGGGACTCGCCTGCACGGTGTCGCCGGATGTTCTCAGCCGCCGTGAAGCCCTCTTCTTTGGCGACGTGGAGGATCGGCTCCCGGCCGTTGACGTCCCCGACGACGAAGACGCGATCGTCGCCGACAGCCTGCATCGTGTCTCGAACCCAGCCGTCGTCCGGTTCGAGTGCAGTGTGCTCGATGCCAAGCCGGTCGATGGCCGGTTCCCGGCCAGTGAAAACGTACAGATCGTCGGCCTCGAACGTCCGCGTCTCGCCGTCGGTTTCGACATCCATGCGAATGCCCCCGTCGGCCGTCTGTTCGACCGCCGTAGCGTCGGCGTCGACCAGCAGGTCGGCGTCGAAGTGCTCGCGATAGTAGGCAAGCAACTCCTCGCCGAAGGGCTCGTCCGCTTCGCGGAGAACATCCGGGAGCGCTTCGATGACGGTGAGATCCATATCGGCAGCCTCAGTCAAATATGGGATCAGTTCCAGGCCGATGTATCCCAGTCCGAGAGCAATCCCTGAATCAGGGAAGTCAGTGCTGTCGAGTACCTCAGCACTCGTCTGGACGGGCACGTCGTCGATACCCGGGATCGGTGGGATCGCCACGTTCGAGCCGGTCGCGATCACGACGTAATCTGGTTCGATCCGTCGCCCGTCGACCTCGAGGACGCGATCGTCGACGAAGCGGGCGGTGTCGTGGATGAACTCGACGTTGTCACGTTCAGCGAGTTCAGCGATGGAGTCCCGGCGGTGCTGTGCCCAGCTCGAGGTGTGCTCGTTCTTCCGCTCGACGACAGCCTCCAGGTCGACGTCGGGTACGTCCCCGACCAGGCGCGGGTCGTCCTGGGCGGCAAAGCGGTGTTCAGCCGCCGAGAGGACCTCTTTGGAGGGCATACAACCGCGGAGAATACAGAGCCCGCCACCCGGGTCGCCGTCGTCGATCAGCGTCAGTTCGACGTCAGGGTCCGCAGCCAGTTCGCCGGCCACGGCAGAGCCGGCGCTGCCGTACGCGCCGAGGACTGCCACGTGTGTGGTCATACGTGAACACGGGCTGGCGCGAAGAAAAACCGTTTGGACCGTGCCAATCACCACCACTCGCCACGACCGTCAAAAATCTGCCAGCGCCTGACTCGCTGGACATCCTGTAGCAGTGACCGAAAGGACAGGCCATATATGCCCCGGGTCCGTACTTATGGGTGATCACTGGTGTCACTCGTTCGGCCCGCGAGATGGCCCCGTCACCGCCCCAAACTATGACGAGCCGCGTATACAGACTCCATTCGACGCTCGAATTGCCCCTCGAAGATGTCTACGATCACTTCGACGACCCGGACTTACCGGCCGAAATCGAAGACGTAGACATCACCCGACGGAACAACACACTCATCTTGAGTGCCGTCGCTACCGATGGCGACATCAGCAAATACACGCCGACAGCCCAGTTGAAGGCCAGCGTGACCGAAAACCGCGTCTACGAAGAGGAACCCGAGCCACCCCACGGCGGCGGTGGTGGTGGCCAGTGGGGTGCACTCACCGAAGAGGAAGAAGAAGAGATCGAATCCGAACTCGTCGAGTACGCCTGTTTCAAAGGCGATCGGGAGACTGTCCTGCAGAACACGAGTGTACAGTTCCCGATGTTCAAGGTCCTCTGTGACATTGCCGAAATCGCAGAGAAAGGAACCTTGACCGCGATCATTGCGATCGACGGCGATCTGGAGGCCGTCCAGATCGTCGACGGCGAGCGCCGACCGGCCTCGATCGGCGTCACCGAAGACCCCGCCGACGACCGGGGCGAAGACGGCGTCGACTGGCGGGACAACGATTTTATTGCCTAACGGGCGATTCGCCAGCGGCGTTCGAAAGACTCAACTGCAGAGTAATTATATCTAATTACACACATGGTGAGCGAAGTCAACTTCCCCGAGTACCTCGACGTTGACTATACCGACGGCGACGGTGAGGAACTCTCGGACTATCCGAGCACCGAACACAAGATCGAAAAGGCCATCGAAGTCACGAAGGAGGGCCTCGAACAGTACGACAACCCCGTCGTGATGTGGACCGGCGGGAAAGACTCGACGCTGACGCTTTACTTCGTCAAGGAGGTCGCCGACCGCTTCGACCTGGAGGTCCCGCCGGTCGTGTTCATCGACCACTACCAGCACTTCGATGAACTCATCGACTTCTGTAAGCACTGGGCCGATGAATGGGACCTCGAAGTCATCTGGGCGCGGAACACGGACGTCGGCGACTACGTGGACGAGAACGGTCTCGAACCGGGCGATGACATCCCCGTTGACGCCCTCAGCGAGCACAACCAGCACCACATCCGGAATATCCTCGAATACGAAGAGGACACCTTCCCGTTCCTGCTTGACACCTACGTCGGCAACCACCTGCTGAAAACCGTCGCGCTGAACGACGCTATCGAGGAGTACGACGTCGACGGGATTCTCAGCGGTGTCCGGTGGGACGAACAGGAGGCCCGCGCCGACGAGACGTTCTTCTCACCGCGACACGACCCCGATATCTACCCACCCCACGACCGGATCCAGCCGATCCTCCAGTTCGGCGAACCGGACGTCTGGGAGACGTTCTGGAACTTCGTCGTCCCGGATACCGTCGAGGACTTCCCTGAAGAGGGGTACGTCCCGCAGGGTCAGGATGACCTGCCAGCGGACATCGAGAAAGAGGACGTGCCGGTCAGTCCCAAGTACTTCGCCGGCTTCCGGTCGCTGGGTAGCGAAGTCAGCACTGACAAGTCCGCCGAGGAGCCCGCCTGGCTGCAGGACATGGCCAACACGACCGAGCGCGCCGGCCGCGCCCAGGACAAAGAAGACCTGATGGAGCGCCTGCGCGACCTGGGCTACATGTAAGAGGGACCTTGTTTCGCCTCCGGTATTCTCGGCCCGCGTAGCGGGCCTGTGGTACCATCGGGCGAAAAATCCGGACGCGGCCGCCGCGTCCGGCCAAGCGCGCTCACTGTTCGCGGCTCCAGCGCTCTCGTTGGAGAATCGCCACTTCATTCGATCCTCCCACAGGTATCAAGTTGCCCACCGGACAGCGATCCATGTCGCCACGCGCGTCAAGGGGTCGACTGCCGGGGTTCGACGAGCGCCGTCTCGATGACTGTGCCTGACCCAGAAAGCGTCACGTCAAGGCGATCGGTATCCCGCTCGATGTGGACGATTATCCGGAGCGGTTCGGTCGCTTCGACCGAAACGCTGTCGTCGCCCAGACAGAACGAAAGCGTCCAGAACGGCACCTGGTCGATATCGATCCCGTGATCTGCCAGGAACGCAACGACGGCTGGATCGTCCAGCAACCGCAGGCCAACGGGCGTCCCGATTTCGACCCGACAATGTTGGCAGACGCTGATCGTCGCGACATCGAGGTACCAGTCGGGATCGAGCGTCACGTGGGTCTTCATCCGGCCACTGCAATGGGGACAAACGCCGGAGGCTGCCAGTGTGAAATCTCGCCAGAGCTGTCGTGAATACGCCAGAAACAACTCTTCTGGATCACGGGATGCCAGCCCACGTGGCGGAAAGTATCCGTAGTGGACGACAACCGAACACGCGGGACAACTGATCTCGATGTGTCCGTCCTCGTAACTCGCCCGGAGAGACGCGCCACAGTCCGGGCACGGCGTCTCGAGGTCGCGTTCGATCGGGGACGGTGGTTCGCCAAAGCGTTCGTCAAAAAGGATATCCATCGCGCGCCCACCGGCTGGCCGAAGGCGATACTGCTCGTCGTCCTTCCTGACGAACCGACCCAGGAGTTGAGCGAGGTGATAGTTGAATCGACCGCTGTCGTCGAAATCGGCTGCCGACTGCAGTCCAGCAAACGAGAGTGGCTGCTCGTTCCACAGCGCAAGCAAGATCGCGATACGGTTCTCGTCGGCAAGCGTGCCAAATGCGTCGGCGGCCCGATCGACAGTCATTGAGACCGCGTCGTCGACCATGCCCAGGGTAACATCCGAAGCCCCCTGAATGTACCTTCCCGATTCCGAACAGAAAGAATCTTCACAACGTCCGCTGACAGCCCAACCGCTTTGGGGCCTGCGGGACGAATGGCTCGGTCACTCGGCCAACTAGCCGGTGAACGCCCCGCCTCACGCAAAGCGGTCAGCCACCGGACAGAAATATAATTCAGAATATATTTATTGGCGTCCAGCGGTGACAGGACAGACATGCACCATCCAGGCCCACCGCGGTTCACGACCGTCGGCGACGCTGTTGAACTGGCCCCGCGAGACCCGGATCCGGACGGGTCATACGACTGGACCCTCATCGACACACCTATCGAGAGTGAAACGACAGTCGACGACGGCGCAGTCGAGTACTTGCGACCGGACGTACCGGGCGTCTACCGTATCGAACTCGAGGCGCCCGACGACACTCACCAGCTGACAGTCCGGGCGTTTCCGGACGAACGGCAGCCTGCCTGCTTCGAGATATCGATCGATGACTTCGAGACACCAGCCGACGAGATCGATCGGGTCGGCGTCATCGGCTTGTTCAACGACCACCTTCGGGGGCGTGACGAGGCGGTCCGCGAGGGAGACACTTACGTCTTCGAGGCCCAGCTCGAGCCGGGGATCTACAACTGTACGTTCATCGTCAACGACGGCGAAGAACACGTCCATCGGGAATTCACTGTCGCCGGGCCGGGACGGCCACGGATTTCACTCGATGCGACTCGGGACGGCGAAGTAATCCGCATCGACGCTGACGGACGCCCGCCGGCAGACAGTCCGGCCGAGGCGGGCGATCTCGACGTTACGTTCTGCCTCGACGACCGCGCCGACCTCGACGAGAGCGCCCTCGAAATTGACGGCCAGACAGCCAGGCTACCGGCCAGTGCGATCGACGATCCGGTCCACGTTCACGCCGTGGCGCTCGACCAACGCCACAGCGTCAGAGACACGGTAGTCGTCGGTAACGGAGGAGACGATATCTCCCACCCCAACGAGCCGCCCGCCTGGGTCGAGACCGCGACAATCTACGAGATCTACGTGCGATCTTTCGCTGGAGAACGCGTCCAGACGACGTTTTCCGCCCTCGAACGCCGGCTGCCGTACATCGAATCACTCGGTGTGAATACCGTCTGGCTCACGCCAATCCTGGCCTCACCCACGGAACACGGGTATCACACCACGAACTTCTTCGAAGTGGCAACGGACCTTGGAACCCGCGAAGAGTTCGAGTCGTTCGTCGCTGCCTGCCACGAGCGAGATATCAAGGTCGTGTTCGATCTCGTGATCAATCACGCCGATCACGAACACCCGGCGTTCACACAGAGCGCGGCCGGAGTCTCCGCGTTCCGTGACTGGTTCGTCTGGAACGAGCGCGCTGAACCGGACGAGGATCGCTCGCGTGGGCCAGGGCCCAGCGACATGCGCGCCCAACGGTACTTCAACTGGAGCCACATTCCAAACTTCAACTACGACGAACCAGCGGTCCGATCGTTCTTACTCGATGTCGTCGAAGAGTGGGCACCGGTCGTCGACGGCTTCCGGTGTGACGTCGCCTGGGGCGTTCCCCACGGCTTTTGGAAAGAAGTCCGCGAGCGCGTCCGCGATATTGATCCCGAATTCCTCCTGCTGGACGAGACAGTACCAGTCCACGACCCGGACTATCACGATCTGGAGTTCGATCTTCACTACGGGACCCGTGTCTACGATACCCTCCGAAACATCGGGAGCGGTGACGCGCCGGCGAGGGCCCTCCTCGACGCCGTCGCGGACGCCGAACGCGCGGGGTTCCCAGATCAGGCCCCCCAGATGCGATACGTCGAGAATCACGACGAGGATCGCTACCTCGCCGAGTACGGCCGCGATGCGCTGCGTGGGGCCGTCGCCGCGACGTTCACCATGCCGGGCGTACCGATGATCTATGCCGGACAGGAGCGCGGCATGACCGAATACCGAGGGCCGATCGAGTGGCAGTCCGGCGACACTGGGCTGACGAATGTCCACCGTCGACTCAGCGACACTCGCTCGGAAACGCCGGCGCTGGAATCTGGCACCCTCGAACAAATCGAGTACGACGCCGACACAGAACAAGCGGTCGCGTTCGCACGCGCGACTGATGACCAGCGCGTGATCGTCGCGCTCCACTTTGGACCAGGGACGGCGACAGTTAGACTCCCTGCGGGAATCGAAGCCACGGAGTTGGTCACCGGAGACACAGTCGAAGCGGCCCCGAAGGACGGTGGCGTGGCAGTTTCTGTCGACGATGTCGTCATCGTAGAGGCCCAGAGCTAAATTATCGCGGTTGCCCACCAGTGTCGCCAGCCCCGTTAGAAACACCCGAAAAAGACGTGGGCCATGCAGATTGTTCGTCTTCGTTCGGGATGGAGGTCGCTCCGCAAAACTGTACGGGGTCGATCACGTGACCGAACAAAGGTGCCCGCCAGCTTCTGGTCTTGGCGACGCACGCCTCGTTGTGGTCGCGGTGCATCGCCTGGATGGCAGAGAGACGACGCTCGGCGAGTGAAATCCTATCGCTCTTCTGAGTCCAGCACGCGAATCTGATCGCCGCGAACAGTCACCGGAATCGGGACCGTCGCTTCGTAGAGTTCGACGGTGACCTGATCCTTGCCTTCGTCGATCCGCTGGACCTGGGCCTTCTCTCCCTTGAACGGGCCGGCGACGAGTTCGACGATGTCGCTCTCGGCGATCCCTTCGACGTCCGGCTTCGGCGAGAGGAAGTGTTCGACCTCCTTGATCGAAGACTTCCCCTGCACGACGCCGTTGGCGTGTGGGATTTCGTCGAGGATCCGGTCGAACACCGAGGCGTCCTCGGCCTCAACCATGACGTAGGAAGTCAACGAGTCCGGAGCGAGGGCGGCATGAACCGCTTCTTCCTCGCGGTTGATGATCATATCCGCGACGGTGCGTTCCTGGCTAGCGGTGGTCTTGACGGCGTAGATGCCCATCAGGCACCACCCGGGAGGACCGTCATGACGACGAAGATGACGAATCCGAGCAGCCCGACCAGCAGGATACCCGCGCCAGCGATCTTCGCGACCTGGCTGAATTCCTGCCAGGAGGGGGTACTCGCGAGCTTGAGCACCCGCACGTATGAGGTAAGATCGTACGGTACGTCCATGCAGTAGCGTTGCAACTCGGGGCTTTTCTATGTATTGATGCCTCTCGACAGCGAACACACACCGATATCGCGCGATCACTGACCGAAGCCGAACGATCCGGTCAGGAGGCAGCCGAACTCTCTCCGGTAGCCGCTCAGCTCTGGGTGCCGTCTCGACCGGCGTTGTCCGACGCTCGGCGATCGGCTACCGGCGTGAATTCCAGGCGCGCACCACCGTCTGAGCTTTCGGTCGCGGCCGCCTCGAATCCGTGTGCCCGGGCGATCTCTTCGACGATCGCCAATCCGAACCCGGTCCCGTCGTCACTCGTCGTGTAGCCGTGGTCGAAGATCGTCGCCCGCTCGTCCGCCGGGATCCCTGGGCCGTCATCAGCAACGTAGAACCCGCCACTGTCGATCGGTCCGACAGTGATCGTGATGGCACCCTCCGTTCCGGACCGACGCTCAGCCCCGGCAGTACCGTGTTCGATGCTGTTTCGAAAACAGTTCTCGAAGAGTCGGACCAACCGATCTGGATCACCATCGATGGTCAACGGATCGGCGATGGCGAGCGTCGCCGGTTCGCTTTCGAATGCCTCCCACGCCTGTCTGGCGACAGTCTCCAGAGAGACAGGTTCGGGGTCGGCCAGTTCCCGGCCCTCGTGAGCCATCGAGAGGAGGTCCTCGACGAGTTCGTCCATCCGCTCCAACGCGTCTGCCGCCCCGGTGATGTGCTCACTGTCGAACTCGACAGCGGCAGCTTCGATGGAGCCACTCGCCACCTGCAGTGGATTCCGAAGATCGTGTGAGATCGTGTGGACCAACCGCTCGAGGCGTTCGTTCTGGCGTCTGAGTTCCCGCTCGTTTTCGACCTGTGTCGTCACGTCGTGAAATGCCAGCACAGCCCCATTGTAGGTGCCGTCGGCGAGTGGTAGCAGTCGGACGTGGATATTGCAGATGCGTGGATCGCCGTCGATGGGATCGATCTGCACCGCCTCACTGACGTGGCGTTCGTATACGTGCTCGGCCTGATCATCGCCCCCATCGTCGCTCTGTAGCGTGGCTTCACCGTCCTCCGCTGCGTTGCCGTCACGCACGTCGCTGGGCTGGTGAGTTGTCTCGTCTCGCTCCCGATCCCCGCGGTCAGCCATGAATGTCCTGACAGCAGTGTCGAACTGCTCGGCAAAGTTTCCCAACAGTGGGTCACCCTGGGTCTGGTAGTCGATCAACGGACGATCGAGAATCCGTCCCTCGGAGCCAACGAGATTGCGACGGGCGGGTTCGTTGGCCCAGGTCACCCGGCCCTCCGCATCGACCGCAAGCAACCAAACCGGAACCCGGTCGACGACTGCTTCGAGTTCCGAGAGTGTCTCTTCGAGTGCCTTGAGTTCGGAGATATCGCGCGATAGACCGAAGGTCCCCACGATATCGCCGTTCTCGTCGTATCGTGGCAGTTTGGTCACCCGGTACCAGGTCACGCCGTCCGGCGTGGCGAGGCGTTCTTCTTTGCCGACGATCAACTCGCCAGTCTGCATGATCCGCTGTTCTTCCTGGTAGCGGTCTCTGGCCTCCGCATCCGGCATATAGTCGAAGTCAGACTTCCCTCGCACGTCCGACCGTGACTCGTCGACTTCCCGGGCTTTCGACTCACTGATCCGAATGAAGCGGCTCTCCTCGTCCTTGAAGTAGACCGTATCGCCCGTATCCAGATGGAGACCGCTCAAGAACTGCTCGAACAGTCGCGCATCACGTCTATCCGCAGCCGAGTGGACCGCCCGCCGGAGCTGATTCGCAATCGCCGCCGGGACAGCGCCCACAGTCGCAGTCGCCCCTCGATCGAGGGCGGTCGTGACGGTCGATGCGTGGTCGTCCGCAGTCACGTAAATCATGGAACGTCGAGCGTCGAAAGGCGCTCAACCGCCCCGAGAGCCTCCTCAAGCGTCCCAGACACGGCCACGACGTCGATCCCCGCGTCGCGGGCGGACGACATCGCCGCCTCCACCGTCGAACTGTACCGAAGATCGATGTCGTGGTCGGACAGTGTCTGCTCGGATGAGACCGGGGAGTCGGGCGTTACCCACAGTGCCGTTACCCGCCCCCGATTGTGCATCATCGATGAGAGGATTTCTGAGGAGTGAACAAAACAGTTTTCGTTTGATAAGGGATCCCGAAGCGACCGAACAGCCACTCGATCGTCGTTCAGACAGTGACTATTCCACGTAGTCGATGTCGTCGCCCATGCGCTGGGCGGCCTTCTCGCGTTCGGCCTCGCTTTTGCCGTAGATCTGTGGACTCTCGACACCCGTGACGACGATCATGGTCTCCATCTCACCCTCGTAGTCGTGGTTGACGGACGCGCCCCAGATGATCCGCGCATCGGGGTCGATCCGATCGTAGATCTCCTCGACGACGCCCTCGGCCTCCTCGATGGACATGTCCGGCCCACCGACGACGTTGACCAGCGCGGAGTTCGCGCCGTCGAACTCGACGTCGAGCAGCGGCGAGCGCAACGCCGAACGGATCGAATCCTGGGCCTTGTTCTCTGAATCGGACTCGCCGAGGCCGATCATCGCGACGCCACCGTTCTCCATGATCGTGCGAACGTCGGCGAAGTCGACGTTGACCAGGCCGGGCTTAGTGATCAGTTCGGTCATGCCTTTGACCGAACGCATCAGGACGCGGTCACAGATCTTGAAGGCGTCCTGCAACGGCATCGACGGAGCATAATCGAGCAGGCGATCGTTCGGCACGACGATGACCGTGTCCGAAACGGATCGGAGGCGTTCCAGGCCGGCGTCCGCGTTGGCCCGCCGTCGCTCGCCTTCAGCCGTAAAGGGAATCGTGACGATCGAGATCGTGAGCGCGCCGGCCTCCTGGGCAGCCTGGGCGATGACGGGCGCCGCACCCGTGCCAGTCCCGCCGCCCAGACCAGCCGTGACGAACACCATGTCAGAGCCGTCGATCGACTGCTGGATGTCCTCCATGTTCTCTTGGGCGGCTTCCTCGCCAATCTTGGGCACCGACCCGGCACCGCGGCCGCCGGTACGCTTCTTGCCGATGAGGATTTTCGTGTCGGCCTTGACCTCATCGGCGAGGTGCTGGGCGTCGGTGTTTGCCGCGACGAGTTTCGCCCCGTGGATGCCTTCTTCCATCATCCGCGTGACCGTGTTGCCGCCAGCACCGCCCGCACCGACGACGGTAATCTTCGTCTCTAAGTCCTCGACGACGTCGGACAGTTCTTCGTCAGTCATCTGCCCCGAGGTCGAAACGTCCTCTGTCGTGGTGTCACTTGTTCCCGGCGGGTTGTCTGCGGGGGGGTCCTCGCGGTCCTCCTCGGCTTCTTCCATAGCGTCGTCGATAATGGAGTCCATATTTAAGTGTCCCGTAGCAGTTCAATACTAATTATCTTTCTCATCGCGTCCGACGGGCGTCAGACGCTACTCGTCCCGAATTTCACCGGTTCGGAGTCACCAATGCTGTCCGACTTGGCCTCACCGGCGACGGGGACACCTATCCGAAGTTCTCGACTTTGGCTTGGCCAGCGTCGCCCCCCGCAGCCTCGATAGCGTCAGTCGCGACATCCAAGAAACCCGCGAAGCCATAGACGAACACCTGCTCGCCGGTGTCACCGGTGATCGCCTCGACAGCGGCCGCGCTGACAGCGCTGTCTTCGGACAAAATGGAGACATCGACGCCTCGATCGTCCAAGGAAGCCAATCGATCGTCGTGAATCGGGTCGTCGTCGCGATAAATCAGGGCGGCTTGCCCGCCGTCTTCGAGGGTTCGTTCGGCGATCCCGATAGCAGGCCCAACGCCGGGGCCCCCCGCGAGGACGACGACGCGGTCCTCGCCCTCGTAGTAGGCGCTGCCGAACGGGCCCGAAACGGCGATCTTGTCGCCAGGTTCGAGCTCGGCAATGTGCGGGCCGAGTGCGCCGTCGTCATCGATCTCGACGGTGATCTCGAAGGTCTCCGTGACGGTCGGCGAGGAGATGGTATAGAAGCGCGGCGCATCGGCGACCGAAGGCAGTGAGAACTTGACGAACTGGCCAGGGGCTGCGTCGAAACCAGCTGGTGTCGCCACGTCGAGTGTGACTGCGTCGGGGCCGACTGTGCGGACGGCACTAACGGTCGTGATCGTTCGATCCATGCGCGGGGGTAAGAGGGGAGTAACCAATGCCATTTGGGGTAGCGGCACCGAAGCCAGCCACCATAGAGCGGCAAAACGCCACGCACACTGCAGGTTGCAGAAGGCTTTTTCTCGGTGGCGGGATAGATCAGACTTACATGGAAAACGATCTCAATTGGGCTATCGGCGGGGAGGCCGGCGACGGGATCGACTCGACGGGCAAGATCTTCGCCCGGGCGCTCTCTCGGGCCGGCCGCCACGTCTTCACGTCCAAGGATTTCGCTTCGCGCATCCGCGGGGGCTATACGGCCTACAAGGTCCGGACAGCCGTCGATCGGGTCGAGAGCGTCGTCGATCGCCTCGACATCCTCATCGCACTGACTGAACGGACCATCGACGAAAATCTCGACGAGCTCCGGACGGGCAGTGTCATCATCTACGATGGCGAGCAGACGACGATGCAGGACGTCGAAATTCCGGAGGACATGATCGGCCTGGAAGTCCCACTCACCGACCTTGCTGAGGGGGCCGGCGGCGCGATCATGCGCAACGTCGTCGCGCTGGGGGCAGCCTGTGAGGTCGCGGACTTCCCGGTAGAGTACCTCGATGAAGCCCTGGTCAAGCGCTTCGGCGAGAAGGGTGAGGCCATCGTCGCCAATAACCGCGAGGCTGCGCGGTTGGGTCGGGATTACGTCCACGAAGAGACGGACTGCACCAGCCAGTTCAGCCTCGAAACGACTGACGAGGACTACGTCCTACTCAACGGCGACGAAGCAATCGGAATGGCCGCTATCGCCGCCGGCTGTCGCTTCTATGCGGGCTATCCGATCACGCCCGCGACCGACATCATGGAGTATCTGACGGGCCGGATCGAGGCCTTTGGCGGCGCGGTCGTCCAGGCCGAGGACGAGCTCTCGGCGATCAACATGGCACTGGGCGCAGCCAGAGCGGGCGCGCGGGCGATGACCGGCACGTCCGGGCCGGGGATCGACCTGATGAGCGAGACCTTCGGCCTCGTTGCCACAAGCGAGACGCCGCTGGTCATCGCGAACGTCATGCGCTCGGGCCCCTCGACGGGGATGCCGACCAAACAAGAGCAGGGTGACCTGAACGCGATGCTCTATGGCGGGCACGGCGAGATCCCGCGGTTCGTCCTCGCGCCGACGACGATCGGAGAGTGTTTCGACCGGACCGTCGAGGCGTTCAACCTCGCCGAGAAATACCAGATCCCTGTCTATCTGACCGCAGACCTCTCGATGGCAGTCACCGAACAGACCTACCCGCCCGAGCGATTCGACATGGACGCGGTAGAGATCGACCGCGGCAAGGTTGTCGAAGGCGACGCGGTCGATGAATGGCTCGACGAGAAGGACCGGTTCCGAGCCCACGCCGCAACCGAGGACGGCGTCAGCCCGCGAGCCCTCCCAGGGACCCCCGAGGCGGCACACATGACGACCGGGCTCGAACACGACGAACTCGGCCGGCGAACCGAGGAAGAGGACGTCCGCGTCGAGCAAGTCCAGAAACGCCAGCGCAAGGTCGAGACCGCCCGCGAGCGCGAGGACTTCGATTATCGGGCGTTCGGCGATTCCGACGCCGAGACGCTCGTGCTCTCCTGGGGCTCGAACGAGGGCGCGATGCGGGAGGCCCTGGAAATCCTCGACGAGCGGGGGATTGACGTCCGGTTCCTCTCGGTACCGTACATCTATCCGCGACCCGACCTGACCGAGGAGGTTCAAGCAGCCAAGACCGTCATCGTCGTCGAGTGTAACGCGACGGGACAGTTCGCCGACCTTATCGAGCACGACACGCTGACGCGGGTCGAACGCGTCACGAAATACACAGGCGTCCGGTTCATGGCCGACGAACTCGCTGAGGAAATCGAATCGGCGATCGCTGGCCAACGCGCCCCACCGGAGGTGAAACGATGAGTTCTGAGACGCACTTCACCGACTTCAAATCCGACAAGCAACCGACCTGGTGTCCCGGGTGTGGCGACTTCGGGACGATGAACGGCATGATGAAAGCCCTCGCCGAGACGGGCAACGATCCCGACAACACGTTCGTCGTCGCCGGGATCGGCTGTTCGGGCAAGATCGGGACGTACATGCACAGCTACGCGCTCCATGGCGTCCACGGCCGCGCCCTCCCGGTCGGCACAGGGGTGAAGCTCGCCAATCCCGATCTGGAAGTGATGGTCGCCGGCGGCGACGGCGACGGCTACTCGATCGGGGTCGGGCACTTCATCCACGCCGTCCGGCGCAATATCGACATCACCTACGTCGTGATGGACAACCGCATCTACGGCCTGACGAAAGGGCAGGCCTCGCCTACCTCGCGGCAGGGCTTCGAGACGGCGACCTCCCCCGACGGCACCACGGAACCCCCGGTCAATCCCCTGGCGCTGGCGCTCGCGGCAGGCGGGACCTTTATCGCCCAGTCCTTTTCCTCGGACTCCCAGCGCCACACCGAACTTGTCAAGCGTGCGGTCGAACACGACGGATTCGGCTTCGTCAACGTGTTCTCGCCCTGTGTGACGTTCAACGACGTCGACACGTATGACTATTTCCGGGACGCCATCGTCAATCTGGATGAGACTGACCACGATCCCGGTAACTATCAGTCCGCCCGCGACAAGATCATGGATCCCGGCACCGAGCACATCGGCGTCCTCTACGAGAGCGAGGAAAGCGTGCCCTTCAGCGACCGCGAGGGCATCGAGGGCAACATGGCCGACATCCCCGACGGCGCGCCCGAACGCGCCGATCGACTGGTCCGGGAATTTTACTGAACGGGTCCTTGTTCTCCAGAAAACGTACTCGGGGAGTATCTGATACGGATTGAATTATAGCCCACAAAACATTTACTCGCCTGCTCTAACCGCGCCAGTATGAGACGAATTTCACTACTACTGATGGGAGTGTTCGTCGGGATGTTGTTTTCCGGCTGTCTATCGGTCGCCACCCCAGCAAGTCCCCACACCGCCACAAGCGGAGACATGCCAGCACTAACCGTTTCCAGTGCCGTTACAGACAGTGACAGCACGTATATGCCAGAAAATAATTCAGTCCGCTACCGCTCCGCCATCATGCAAACGGATGAGGATGGCCGCCCTACTGGGGAGCAAGCTGAGTACAGCGTCGTAGCTTTCGAAACATGGGGGGACAGCGAAGCCGCATCTCTGGCAGCCGAAAGCGTCCGCGAGCAACTCATCGATCAATTACCCGATGCCTTGGAAAGTGTGGACGTACTCGTGAGTCATGATGGGGGTCACCGATCCATCACGGTCGCGTACGTAGTCAGCAAAGACGCCGACGGAGATGTTCTCAGCACACCCGATTTCGGGTTTGAGACACTCGTTAGCAAGACGCCGAGTGAAGTCACCGCGACAGTCTCTCTTGATGGAAACCACTATACAGCAACATACAATGTGACCGTCGAACGAATGGAACTCACGCAAAGCTGAATCAGCCAGTGACGAGTGTCCCAGCGTAGACTATCAGTCCGCACGCGAGAAAATCATCTACCCGAGTACCGAGCACATCGGCGTCCTCTACGAGAGCGAGGAGAGCGTGCCCTTCAGCGACCGCGAGGGCATCGACGACAACATGGCGGACATCCCCGATGGCGCGCCCGAACGCGCCGATCGACTGGACCGAGAATTTTACGGAACCGACCCGGTTTCGGTCGACATCGGCCGTCGGGAACGGCCGATTGCGTACGCGACTGATCCGAGCAGCGCAGTGATGAGCGCCCACAGTGCGGTGATCGCTGGAGCATACAGGTCTGCGTAACTCCCGTACGGAGCCCACCCCACGGTGACGAACAGCGGTGAGAGTAAAATCACCCCGGTGAGTAGCCACTGTACAGACCGCTGTTGAGCGAGCGCGAGCGGGACGAACAGCATCGCCGTGACGACCGCAACCGCACTCCCATACCCCCTTGCCATCGGTCCAAGCGATCCGGCGACTAGCGGGGCCCCGATCAGCGCTACCACCGCGACGGCAACCCCTGCCCGGACGAGCCACCGGGCGTCGATACCGACACCGAGTCGGCCAGTGAGCAACGCATACTGAATTGCGATCAAACCGACCGAGAGCGCGACGAGCGGAGCGAGGATGGACGCACTCAACACGAGCGTGAATGTCGCCCCAGCCAGTCCGAGTGCGAGTCCAGAAGCGACGCCCAGCCCGGCGGTCACGCCGAGGAACGCCAGGAGCCCCCTCGTCGACGCGTCGGCGAACGCCCCACGCAATCGATTACGGAGCGCGAGACAGGCCGCGAGCAGGACCGTTGGAACGGCGACTGTCTCCGGGACAGCTTCGCCTTTCAGCTGTGCGATGTCGAGACCGACTGCGAGTTGGGACGCGACGCTGCTGTGGATACCTCCGTCTTCGGCGAACGTGAGATACCACCCCGGCGAGATAGTTCGATCGAAAGAATCGCTATACGTTCCATCCAACGCGATCGCCGTCTCGTTCAGTCGATGCGCCGCAGGTGCCCGAGCGAGTGTGTCTCCCTGTGGACCGGTGACGACGACCCGGTCGGCGTTGACACCGTACCAGCGACCGTCCTCCCCCTGGGCATGGAAGTAATCAACGACGAGCACGCCGCCAGCGCTTCGGTGGCCCATCCGCGGAACGTCGTAGGTCAAGACGACAGCATTTCCGCGTGCAGTCATCGAGAAATTCCGCGGATCGGATTCGCCCCGGTGACCACGAAGTGCGTCGTCGGCCGCCGACTGCACGGCCGAGGGATCGACGCTCGAATCCGCTCGCGTATCAAGTTTGACAGTCCAGTGTCCCACCCCATCCTTGTCGATGTTAATCGTGACCATCGAGGACTCGACATCGCTCCCGCTCACGACGTCGTCGGTACAGACCTCACAGAGCGGTTGGGGCGGTGGCCGTGCGGCAACGATAACTGAACCGCTCACAAGCACGACGAGCAACAAGAGACAGGCAGCGACCCCCAAATTGCGACGGAAACCCATACGGACCAGACGACAGCACGCTAACAAGAAGCTACTGGTCGATTCGCAAGTTCAGCAGTCGGCGGGCAGTTTCATAGTTCAGTGACCGAACGACAACCCATGGTCGATGAGAACGGTCGGTTACTCGCCGTCGCGCTCGTCGCGATTGGTCTGGCCCTAACGTTCGGGTACAGTCTGTTTGTCAACGGAACCATACTGCTCTGGACGTGGTTTGTCGTCCCGATCATCTTCCTCTATCTCTGCTGGCGGTTCGTCCGGGCACACGAGCGAATCGCCGACGCACTCGAAGGCGAGGCCTGAAATCGGTACCTCGACAGTCACGCCCAGTCATCTAGTCCAGTCTGCACGACCGAGGACTCGATACGCTCGAACCCACGCTCGACCTCGTCCGGATCAACCTCCCACTCCTCGGTGACGAACGAGCGAGCAGCGTCGAGATCTGGCTCGATCGACGTCTCGAAGGAATAGTCGTCAGTGACGGCAGGATCGAGGAACAACTCGCGGATTCGATCGGCGTTCTCGACGTAGACGTCTTCGGCCTCGCTGACGCCCCAGAGGTCGCCGTGCTCCTTGACAGCCTTGACTGCTGTTTTCGGGCCGTAGCCCCGGACGCCCTCGTTGAAGTCCGTTCCACAGAGCAGCGCCACGTCGACCAGTTGCTCCCAGGAGAGGTCGTGTTCGGTAAGGGTGGCCTGGAAGTCCATCAGTTCAGGGTCACCCTTGCTGGTGAGTTGGCGGAGGGTGCGGGGCGCGCCAAAGAGGAGGGCATCGTAGTCCTCGGTGCCGACGTAATCCACGTCTCCCTGTCTGGCCATGTGGGCGGCTTGGCCCTCACCCTCGGCCGGGGCGTCGATGACGGGCACGTCGAGCAACTCAAGCAGGTCCCGCGTGGTCTCCAGAATGACGTCAGTCAATCGCTGGGTTCTTGACTCCAGGCGAGCGACCCTGACCGCATCGCCTTCCTCACGGGCGTCTTCGAGATCGTCCTCGTAGCGTTCGCGTTGTTCACGCCGACGCTGGACCTCGTCGTCCTTGAGGTCCGTGACGGCACCGTCGAACACCATCACCGGTGTGACTTCGTGCTCGAAGAACTTCGGGAGTCCCTGGATGACGCCAACGAGGTTAGCGACCTCGTCGCCCTCGGCCGTCGTGTAGACCGTGTCGTTGGTCCACTTGACCGTCGTCGTGAGATAGCGATACAGCCAGTTGTGCGCGTCGACAGCGACGACCGAGCCGGCCAATTCCTCGAAGGCGATCGACTCGATGGCCGCGATATCCCGGAGATCGGCGTTTCCCATCGCTGCCGATTACGTGCCACGGTGGTTTGAATCCCCCGTCGCTGGCTCGCTGTCCGCATCCGCGGGAGCAGGGACGATCGCCGACAGATCGGCCCCTTCGTGGGACTGGACGAACGCTCGCTGGCGCTCACTCAGGTCGCGGTCACGATAGCTATCGAGTCCGTCGCGATACGTGTTACCGTCACGATCGGCAGCTGTCGAACAGACGAGTTCGGCAAGGCCCGTTCGCTCGCCGGTAAACGCGAGTCCGGCCTTGTAGAAGGCCTCGTAGGCGATCGGATTGTTGACGCCGGCTTTCACCTCGGCGTAGCCTCGATCCTGTGCTCGATCGACGACGAATCGGAGCAGTGCCGAGCCGATGCCCTCGCCACGACGGTCGGCACGGACCGTCACGTACCGGATTCGAAGACAGTCTGCGTCGGTTCGATCCGGGTCGAACGCCGCGGCGGCGACGATCTCGCCATCGTCACGAACGACGGCTTTCCCCGTACTGGAGATGACAAACTTCCCCGCGTAGGCAAAGCGTTCGTGATCGAGGTCGAGTGGCACCTCGGCCGGCGGCCAGGCCAGGATCGCGTACTCCACACCGGCACGAAGCACGCGAGGGCAAAATGATTGTCCCCCCGATCGAAACGGGAACACCCAAGGTGTGGGCCACATTTGCTTGCAACATGGTATCTGTCGCCGCCACACTCCGGAACCGAATCGAGGTCTCCGCCGCGACAGCTATCCTCGCAGCGGGCGATCTGGTGGCCGTCGCTGCGTTCGTCGTGATCGGCTCAGTCGGCGCACATCAAGGCTCGTTGTCGAATATGAGTCAGATGGCTGGGACGGCTGTCCCGTTCCTCGTCGGGTGGCTACTTGCCGCGTTTCTAGGGAGCCTCTACACCGAAGACGCCCGGCGGTCAGTCCTCCGAGCAGTCTCGTGGACCATCCCTGCCTGGATTACGGCAGCGCTGATCGCACAGGTACTCCGTTGGTCGCCACTAACCCCGGATTCGTTCTCAGGAATCTTTTTGCTGATCTCTATCGCCGCGGGCCTAGTGTTGCTCACACCGTGGCGCGGGATCGCAGCCTACTGGTTCAGCGACGGAACATGGCACTGAACTGACTTGACCTCGACGTAGCAAAATGAAGCCGTTCGTCAGCGATACTCTTCGAGTGTGACAGCCACGGACGACTGTACCCAGGCCTTGTGATTCTCGCGGTCGTAAATGACGAACTCGTCGGTGTCGAGACGGAGCGGTGCGTAGCGGTCGCCGGATTGGTGGCGCTGCATGTCGGCCGTATCGTCCGTAGGCTTTGTACTCATGGTAGGTCACAATGGCGGCCTGGCCGCCACGATGTGTCCTCTACACGACAGTTGGTTCCAGAGTTTCATAAACACTCGCTCCAAATTATCACACGGGATAACAGATCGGAGCGAAGACAGACAACAGTTGATATCCTCCCCGCGCTAAAGCGCGAGGTTTTGCGCCTGCTCATCCCATAACACCGAGCCCCCGTAGGAGAACTATCGGCCGATTTTGCAGAGAGTCGCAAGTTCGGTCCCAGGCATCGCCACCGGGTCGGTCCCCAAACAAAGGATCGTCTCGAGTCTGTGCTGAGAGAGGCGACAGATGCCACAAGGAAGTCGGGCGCTGTCGAGTCGACGGTCTAGAGATCAGAGATACGGACCAAGACCGAGTGCCTCGATGAGACTCACGCCGCTGGCAAGCGCGCCAAAGAGGTACCCCGCGATCACGCCCCCGTTCAGCAGTGGGAGTCCGGCGTGGGCACGCCCTTTTAGCACCATTAGCAGGAGGACAGCCAGCCCAACGAAGGTTCCGACCATCGCCGTGACAGCCGGCAGTGCGGTCGTGAATCCACCGATGCCGATCGTCGGGGCCGACGCGGGCGCGAAGAAGGCCGCCGAGGCGACCAGTACCGTCGGAACCACGGCGTCGCCCAGTCCGATGAACAGCGCGTCCCGATCTTCGAAGGACCCGTCATCCGCGTCAGTGTCAGCGTCTTCGCCGTTCTCGACAGCTGTCTCAGTCTCCGCCGAATCGGCACCGTCCATCGGCCCGTCGTCCGCGATAAACGAGTATCCCAGCGTCGTCGGCGCGACCAGCACGACGGGGACGTTGAGGTCCATCACCCCCTCCGCGAGCGTCAGCATGTGTTCGGTGCCATAGACGCTGATCGCGTCGTAGACCGCCAGCACGGTCAATAGGACCAGAGCCGGCAACACCCCGAACGTGATGCCAAACAGGCCAGCTGCACCCGCCCCCATGACTGCACCGGCAATGTCGATCACCCACCACTCCGGATAGACGAGCAACCCGACGCCGATGGCGATCGCGCCCGCCCCCGCAAGGACGTGAACGCCACCGGCGACTGGCAGGGTCACCACCGGCGGGACCAGGATGGAGAACACGAGCCAGGAGATATACACCCCGGTGAGGATGATCAGTCCGCGGATCGCCCACTCGCCGTTGTACCGGAACGCGGCGAGCATCACACCAGTCATCACGAGAATTGCCAGGATGTACAGCAGGCTATTCGTCGGATCCTGCGGGTCTTCGACGGGCTGGAGACCAGCGCCCTTCAGCGGTTCGACCAGCGCCAGCGCGCCGAGTTGCACGGCCAGGAAGATCGCGACGATGATAGAGACGGCGAGCCATAACCCCGGATTCCGATCCATGTCACGGGGCAATCGCGGCGGCGGGAAAAGCGATTCCGTTCGGGCTGACGGTTCCGCTGTGAGCTACCTGATTCAGCGAGAGAGTCCCGCCGTTTTTTTAGGGCGGGCGTGAATCGCGTCCACTTCCACTCCGCTTGCCACGGGTTTAAGCCCGCTGGGGTCGAATTTAAAAGTAACAACTCGGGAAAAGTGGGTGTGGTTTGGCGTTCACCCGTCATCAAAAACGCGAGCCTGCCCGAGTCAGACTCGGACGCGAGTCCAAGTCAGGTGGATGGCACTGTCCGCACGGGCCAAGCAGATACCCAAGCACACCACTCCCTTTCGAGGGACTGACGGCTTGCGTGTAAACCGGAGTACCCCTGAGGGGAATCTTGCCACCGGTGGCGTCGGCCCGTCTGACCCCAAGCGCGTGGAAACCTCGGCGTTTACGCCGAGGAGGATGTCATCGCGCGTACAGCGTCTCGCCGACGATCCTGGGTGGATGGACACCATCGTCGATCGTGACGGCGAGATACGGACGCTCGGCGGGGCCGAAGACGTCCACGACGCGACCGACCGTCTCTAAGGACTCGTCGATGACTTCGGTCCCGATGTCGGGATACGTCTCGTCCTCACACTGGAGGACGGCCACGCCCTGGGCCAGCCCCCGAACCGCGCCGGCCCGGCGCATCACTCGCGGAGCGCGGCGACGTAGGCCGCCACGGCCCCCAGGAGGTCGCTCTTGGTCGCGTCGTCGGCGTCCTTGACGAGCACTCGACCGCGAGTCTCGTACTCCCGCGGATAGGTCTTCTCGCGTTCGATCACCGCGTCGTAGCCCACCTGCTGGACTGCCTGTGCGATCTCGTCGACCGTCGGCTCGGCGACCGCCAGATCCTCAGCGACGCGCCGGCCCTCGCTACGCGTCAACTCGGCGTCCAGAGCGGCCGGCCAGATGACGTTCTCGACCATGCCAAGAGGTCGAAGGTCCAGGGGTAAACGCCTTACTGGTCATGCCTACCGATTCCGGCGACTGTCGGTACCACACCGGCCGCCTCGATCGGTTCGACCAACCGGGCCGCCGAGTCGAAGGGCTCTCCCGGATCGGTCGAACCATCCGGGCGTTCGATGCCGGCGTCCGCGAAGACGGTCTCAAGAAACGCTGCCCGGAGCGACCGGTTCTCGAAACACCCGTGGAGGTACGTCCCGAGTACCCCCTCGTTCGCGGCACTCGTCGGGCCGATCGGCCGGGGAACGTCCGGCGGAACCGTCGTCTCGCCCATGTGGATCTCGTAGCCCGAGACCGAGCCGCTTGCACCCGCGATCGGACCGACACCAGTCACCTCGTATGTCGCCGCTGTCACGCGTTTCTCGCTCGAAAATTCGGTCTCGACCGGGAGCAAACCGAGACCACGAACCGTCCCCGTCTCCGTCGTGCTCTCGACGCCGATATTACTGAGCCGCTCACCGAGCAGTTGATACCCCCCGCAGATCCCGACGATCGGTCCCTCGAAGTCACGGACGGCATCGCCAAGCCGCGCGTCACCCAACGCGAGCAGGTCATCGACAGTGTTCTTCGTCCCCGGGAGGACGAGCGCGTCGGCGTCTCCGAGGCCAGTGTCGAGCGGAAGAAACGTGACGCGGACGCCCGGTTCGCGAGCGAGCGGCGCGAGATCCGCCACGTTCGAGAGGTGCCCCAGTCGCGGGACGCCGACGGTGACCCACTGGTCCGGGGAGACACCATCGCCGTCCCCCCAGGTGCCGCGCTTGCCCTCATCGGGGAGCGACAGGCTATCTTCCTCGGGCAATCCCGGGTCGTCGTGTGGCAAAACGGCGACGACATGGACGCCCGTGCGCTCCTCGATCGCCTGGATCCCGGGTTCGAGCAGGGAGCGATCGCCGCGGAACTTGTTGATCGCAAGCCCGACCACGCGATCCCGGAGATCGTCGGGCAACAGTTCCAGCGTGCCATAGAGACTGGCGAAGACCCCGCCGCGTTCGATGTCGCCGACGAGCAAGATTTCAGCGTCTCCGAAGCGGGCGGTCTCGACGTTTGCCAGATCGCGATCCTGGAGGTTGATCTCGGCGATTGAACCTGCTCCTTCGGCGACGATCACGTCGTGACGAGCGGCGAGTCGGTCGTGGGCCTCGCGGGCGGCCCGTCGAGCGCGATCCCAGTGCTCGTCGTAGTACGCCCCCGCCGAGAAGTGCCCGACTGCTTCGCCCTCGATGATAAGTTGACTCTCGCCGTCCCCTCTCGGTTTGAGCAACACGGGGTTGTGATCGGTCGTCGGTACGACGCCGGCTGCCTGCGCCTGGACGTACTGGGAGATGCCGATCTCGCCGTATGCGTCGGGGTCGCCGCGAGCGGGATCGTTGTCAGCCCCCTCGCCGACGGCCCCGACAGCGTTCGGTTTGAATCCCACCCGGGCGTTATTGGACATGTTCTGGGCCTTGAACGGCGCGACGGAGACCCCTCGATCTGCCAACCGTCGGCAGAGCCCGGCGACGATCGTACTCTTGCCGACGTGGCTGGCCGTGCCGGCGACGAGCAGCGTCACCGCCATGGGCAGTTCCGCCTGGTCATCAGTACTCGGTGCCTTTCCGTGCCGGCTGTCCCGCCTCCAGCGGGTGGACTTGCTTCTCGATGTGGCTCAGCAAGTCGGCCTCACCTTCGAGATACGTCGGGTATTCGTGGCCGCCGGTCAGGACGAGTTCGAGCCCGTCGGGTTTGTCGTCGATCAGCGCCAGCACGTCGTCGGTGTCGATTAGTCCCCGGTTGGCCGCGTAGATTACTTCATCCAGAATCAGCATGTGGACGCCCGCAGTCGGGTCGCCGTCGAGTGCGAAGGGCGTCCTCGGATCGCCCTCGGCCGTGGCCTCGACAATCTCCCGGGCGCGAGCGAGGGCGGCCCGTGCCCTGGCGGCGTGTTCATCGTCATCCGAGCCGTCCATGAAGCCGTGCCAGCCCACGTGACCGGTGTTCTCGATCGTGTAGCCGGGAACCTGCGCGATCGCATTGAATTCCCCGCGGACACCCTCGACCGAGGGAGTCCCGCCTTTCATGAACTGGAGAACGTGGACGCGATAGCCGTGACCGGCCGCGCGCAGGCCCATCCCCAGGGCGGCCGTCGTCTTTCCCTTCCCGTCGCCCCACCAGGCCTGGACGAGGCCGAAGGACTCGGGTGCAGCAGGCTCGATCGGTTCAGTGTCGGGCACCGCCTTCGCGTCGCCCGGCGCTGTCGGTTCATCGGTCGTCGGTTCCTCGTCGTCGTCAGTAGTATGCTGTGTCATCGTGATCGCTCCAGTAGCGTGTCGAAGGCACCACTCGCCGCGTGGACGTGCGCATAGGTTCCCAGCGTCTCGTACTCGGTGAGTCCGTCGCGCCCGTCTGCGATCCCCTCACCGTCGACGCTGAACGCGAGCGTCGCGTCGCTGTCGAGGTTGGCCCGCGAGTAGTGGAACTCGTGGCCCCGCAGGTCCTCGCCGGTGTCCGCCGTCGGCGTCCGTCGATCGGCCGTCAACTGGACGTGCCCAAGCGCCTGATAGCGCTCGCACATCTCGACCGTCGCCGGGAGGACCCCCGCCATGTCGTATCGCTCGCCATCGGTCGTCCGTAGTGACTCCGCGAGCGCCATGAATCCGCCACATTCACCATAGACCGGCACTCCCTCGGCCGCCCGTTCGGCAAGTGCCTCGAGCGTCGGGCTCTCGGCCAGTTGCGGGGCGAACCGCTCCGGGTAGCCGCCCGGCAGATACACCGCGTCTGCCGCCGGGAGGTCGTCACCAGCGACGGGGGAGAAAGTCACGAGGTCGCCATTAGTGTCCAATCGCTCTCGGACAGCCGGATAGACGAACCGGAAGGCCCGATCCCGAGCGATCGCCACCCGCGGTTTCTCAGCGAGCGCGGATTCCTCGTACGGACCGGGATCCGGGGCCGGCTCATCGGCGATCGCTCGAAGGCGGTCCGTTCGAAGGTGTGCCGCTGCGTCGTCGAGCGCGGCCTCGGAGATCGGCGCTTCGTCTCCGAGGTGGAGTCCCAAATGACGGTCCGGGATGTCGAGGTCAGCATCCGGCGGTATCCGGCCACAGTATTCGAGTTCGGCGGGCAATGCCTCCCGGATCGATCGTTCGTGGCTCCCGCCGTGGGCCTGCTGGGCGATCACCCCCGAGACCCGTATGTCCGAGTCCGTTCGGTCGGCGTACGCCAGGAAGCCCAACGCTGTCGCCGCGACGCTCTCGGCCCCGGCGCTGGCGTCGACGACGAGGACAACCGGAAGGTCGAGATCCGCGGCGACGTCGGCGGTACTGCATCGCTGGCCGTCGTAGACGCCCATCACGCCCTCGATCACGCAGATGTCACCCTCGCCGCGGTGGTAGTTCCGCCGCAGTCCGTCCTCACTTTCGAGCCAGGTGTCAAGCGTCCGGGACGGGCGGTCGACCACCGTTTCGTGGTGGCTCGGATCGATGAAGTCCGGGCCCGCTTTGGCCGGCTGGACGGTCAGGCCCTCGTGCTGGAACGCTCGGATGATCGCCAGCGTCGCAACAGTCTTGCCGACGCTCGACGCCGTCCCGCCGACGACGAGGCCCCTCATGGCTCGAACACCGCCGCACCCTCGGTCGTGGCCGCGCCGTGTTCGGCGTCAGCGACGCTCGCCGGTGGCTCGCTATCGTCGTACCGTGACCGGTAACTCGCCGTGATCGCGTCCCGGACGCAGGCTCGCGTGGCCCGGCCGACAGGCGTGGCACTGCCCGTGAACTGTGTTGTCTCGCCCGTCGGATCGCAGGCAACGACGATCGCGTCGCTGGTCGTGCCGGTGAACCCGACCAACTCGAGAAGCGTGGCCGTCCGCGCCTCGGCGGCGACTGCCACGAGATTGGCCATCCCGGCCTCGGTTAGCGACCGCGTGGTACCGACGACGAGGTTGACGGTCCCTGGATCGGGCGGCTCATCCGTCTCCTCGGTCGTCCCACCCGCAGCTCGGCGCTCGTCAGGTTCGAGGGGCAGCGTCGTCGGATTCGAGAGCCCGACAGTCGCAAAGACGGTGACGGGGCCGAGGCGTGCGCCCCTGGCGTGGCGCTGATCGACGCCAGTCAAGAGGACCGGCCCGGCAGTCGCGTCGAACCCGGCACGGTCGAGTCGCCGCGCAACATCCGCCGAAATGTCCTCGGGATCCCAGCTTTTCGGAACCGTGCAGTTGTAAGCCGTCCCATCTCGACAAAAGCCGCCGTCCCAGCCCGTCGAGAGCCATCGTGTGTCGGAGCGTTCGAGTGCCAGGACATCCTCCGAATGCGTCGGATCGAAGTACTCAGACATCCGCGAACACCTCCAGGGCCCGGTCGGTCGCCATCTGATCCCGCACCGCGATCCGGACATGCTTCTCCAGCCCCCGGAATGTCCGGGCGTCCCGAATCGCGACATCGTGTTCGGCAGCGGTCGAAAGCACCGTATCGACGCCCGGCTCACCCACCTCGACAAGCAGGAATGGCGCATCCGATGGGAGAACGTCGAACTGGTCGTTCAAACCCTCTCGCAATCGGTCGCGCTCCTCGCAAATCCTGCGCTGCGTTTCCGCGACGAACGCCGACTGGTGCATGGAGTAGCGCCCGGTCGCGAGCGCGGGGACACTTACGTTCCAGGGCCGTCTCGCGGCACTCATGGCTTCGCCCAGTGGACCGGTCGCCACGGCGAAGCCAGCCCGGATCCCGGGCAAGCCGAACAGTTTCGTCAACGACCGGGCGACCGTGACGCCCGGCGTCCCGGCGAGTGACGTCTGCCCCGTGAACCCCAAGAAGGCCTCGTCGACCAGCAAGTGCGTATCGACTTCACGGCAGCGCCCGGCGAACGCAAGCAAGTCGTCTCGTGCGTACAGCGTCCCCGTGGGGTTGTTTGGATTGCAGATGATCGCCAGTTCGTGTTGGGCTGGATCGGCGGCCAGAATCTCGTCGTGAGGGACGAACGTCGGTTCGGCACCCTGCAGTCGGACCTCGCGGGCGTAGGAACTGAAGCTCGGGGCGGGCACGAGGACGGACTCGCCAGACTCGACGGCGAGATCGACAGTCAACCTGATCGCGGCCAGGCCGCCCGGCATCGGGATGACCTGGTTGGCGTCGCAATCGACGTACTCGGCGGCAGTCTCTCGATAAGCAGTCGGTGGTTCGGCCGGGTAGCGCCGTGCGTCGTCGAGTGCATCCCGGTAGACATCCTCGACGCCGTCGGGCGTCCGAGGGTTGATATTCGCGCTCAGATCCAGCACGTCGGGATCGTCGCTGCTGCCGTGTTCGACGCGCTCGACCCCGCGTGCGTGCTTGCGGTCCATCTCAGATCGCCCCCAGCAATCGATCGTACAGTCGCTCGGTTCGATCCCGGACCGCTTGCAGTTCGATCCCGCGACGGCGGGCCAGCGCGAGCGCGCCGCCCATCCCGACGCCCTCCTTGCCCTCGCCGGCGGCGAACCGCTCGATTCCGGCGTGGCCACAGTCCCCCAGTTCCGGATCGGTCACCGTAAGCGAGAGATCGAGTTCGTCGACGGTTTCGCGGACAGTCGCCGAGGCGTCTGCGGCGACGTAAGCGGTCGTCGCGAGTTCCAGAGGGGCCCCAATCCCGGCGTGGCGGAGCAACGCAGCGGCGGCGAGCATTTGCGTCCCGCCCGCCATTGTCACCGACGCGCCAGCCGACAGTGCGCCCTCGACCACGCCCGCGACGCCTGCCAGGACGGGATCGCCCTGGAGACGGACGGCCCGCCGCGGCTCGCCGACCAGTCCGTCCGGCTCGATTTCGCTCGCGTCGAATCCCGCTCGAACAGCGCCGCGCTTTCGCTCGACTGGATTCTGGGGTAACGAGGAAGAGACTGAGAGATCGACGCCGAGTGCTCGGGCAACCCCAAGCGAAGTCGTGGTCCCGCCAGGAATCGTCTCGCCGACGTATATCCGATCGCTGGACGCATCGGCGAGTTCTTTCCCGGCTTCTCTCCCGCGCTCCCAGATCGCATCGGCCTCCGGCACCGGAACCCCCGTCCGCACGTCGCCACCGGGTTGTTCAGCTATGGTCGTCGTGTCGATCCCGGGGTCGGTCGCGAGTCCGGCGTCGATCACCCTGGCGTCGAACCCGTCGAGGTCGCGAACCGCTCGCGTCACCAGCGCCGGCGTGGGACAGCCGGCCGGGCTAACTGGCACGGCCGGCGCGTCGATGGGCTCACCTTCGATGAGGAGTTCCGCGTCGGCCGTCGGGGTCGTCGCCATCGCTTCGGGGTCGGCCCCAGCGGCGCTAATTCCCTCAATCCGTGCCGTCTCGGTCGTTCCGGCGACAAGAACGAACGTCACAGGAACACCTCCGAGCGGAGGAGGGCCGCCGCGACCTGTGCATCCCGCGCGTGGTTGACGTTCACCGCGAGGCGTGGCTTCTCGAAGACGACCCGTCGGTCACGATCGCTCGCCGCGATCACGTTGAGGCCCGACGGGACGAGGTCAGAAGCGTCCGCAGCGATCGTCGTGTCGATGCTCGCACCGAGACGGCGTTTCAGGGCCGCCGGAACACACGCTGTCATCGAATTACCTTCGTGAGAATCGAGTATGGAATCGACCGTTTCACCCGAAAGCAACGGGAGATCGGCGGCGACAGTCAGCACCGGGCGCTCGACCCGGTTGAGGGCGTATTGCAGGTCCGCAACGTAGCCGTCGCCGGGCGTATCGATCGTCGGCAGCGCGATGTGTTCGCGGGTGCGTGGGGCGTTCGGTGACGTGACGGCATAGGTCTGGTCGACCGAACTCGTTTCGAGTGCGTTGGCGACGCGATCCACCAGCGGCCGTCCGACGATCTCGACGAGCGGTTTCTCGGGCTCCAGCTCCAGTCGAGTTCCCCGACCGCCACACATCAGCAGAGCGTCCACACGATCACCCCCGCGTGCAGTGCGACGAGGCGAGCGATCTCGGCGGTCGCGCCCAGGACGTCCCCGTCGACGCCACCGAGCTCCCGGTTAGCCCACACAATGATCGGTCCGGCACATGCAACGGCCGCAACAAGCGCGACGGCGGCCGACGGCTCGGGCCACGTCAGGGCAGCTGCGGGAAGGGCGACGACGACCGGCCCGAGCGCATTCTGTGGGCCGAGACGGTCGGTAAACTGCGCGCCCAGGCCGTCGTGGGTAGCTGACCCGAAACAGGCCGCCAGCGCGACGGCGCACTTCGCCCCGACGTCAGCAGCGACGACGAGCAGCACGGCCCGACCCGGCAGTCGAGCCAGCGCATATCCGGCTGTGGCCAGTCCGACGAAGACCAGCCCGACCGCTGCGACCGCGCCGACGCCGACAGTCGTATCCGAAAGTACCTCGCGGCGGCGCTCTCGATCGCCGTGGACGACCGCCGCGTCACCGAGGTCGGCCACGCCATCGAGGTGGTTGATCCCGGTGAGGACGTACAGCCAAGCCACGAAGCCAAACGCGGCGGTGGCGGGTGGCACCGGCGCGAGAAGCGCAAGCGCCGCAAGGCCGCCGATAAGATAGCCGACCAACGGGAACGTTGCCGGGCGGGCACGGAACGCGTGCCAGGCTGTCTCGTCATGCCCGATCGGGAGGCGCGTTAGAAAGCCCACCGCGCCACGGACGGCGTTCAGCATTGTGCCACCCCCGCGACCATGAGCAGGGGAACGTCCGACGCGAGCGGCACAGCCACGAGACTGACCGACACAAGCCCCGCGATCACACCGGCGATTCCAACGACACGGATCGCCGCAGTTGCGACCTCCGTGTTCGGAAGGGGCGCGTCCGGATTCAGGACGTACGCGCCCGGTTTCTCGAGGCGGATGTCGAGGATGACGGCGAGCGTGGCCATCGGCCACCCGGAGTTCGGCGACGATGGCCGGTCACGGAAGTCACGAGCACGCCACAACGCGCCGGGATTGCGCCCGGCTATCGCCAGCAACACCGCAGTTACCCGCGCCGGGACCCACATCACGAGGTCATCAAGCCGGGCACTCGCCCAGCCGATCGGCTTCTCGCGATAGCCAAGCATCGAATCCAGCGTGTTGACGGCCTTCACCCAGACGGCCGCTCCAATCCCAACTGAGAGCGACAGCTGTGCACCAACGACGAAGGCCCCCAGCGGCGCAACAAATCCGTCGGCGAGGTTCTCCGCGAGACTCTCGACGGCACCGCTTCGAATCTGGGTCGGAGCGAGGGGTTCGGGGTTTCGACCCACGAGGGCAGGAAGTTGCTCACGGGCTCGTTCCGGGTCAGTCTCGCTCGCCTCGAGTACCGCTCGTGCGTTCTCCAACAAGCGACGGAGGCTTATCGAGCTGAACAGGAGCAAACCGGCGAGGACCACCGCCGCGAGTGAGGGCAGGAAAGCGACTGCGAGCCAGGCTACGGTGGCCACACTTGCGGGGGCGATCACGGCGACCAATACCCCAACGAGTCGCGAGGTCGACCACCAACGATCGAGAACGGAAATCGCCCGGCCGAAGAGCGCGACCGGATGAATCGCTTCGGGTGGTTCCCCGATCGCTGCGTCAAGTAGCACGGCTATCAGGACGGTGACCGGCGGCTCGACGCGGACCGACAGCGCGCCGAGGGCCACCGTCTCAGCCATCGACCTATCGACGCCGTGCAACGACGCCGGCACTGACGAGCGCGGTGATCGCCCCGATGACACCGAATCCGGGGCCGCTGGTCGTCGTCGGTTCGGTCGTTGTCCCCATCGTCTGGTTGGACTGGAACGTGACGTTACCGTCGATGGTGGTCGTGTCGGTAGCTGTGTCCGTCGCCGTCGCAGTTGTCGTTTCGGTGGCGGTCGTGGTCACGGCGTTCGCGTCACAGACCGATGCGGACACAGACGCCGGGTCGACGGTGACGTCAGCAGTCGCATCCGAGTGGAACGCCGTCGCCATCTGCTGGAGTGGCTGGGTCACGCGTGGCCCCGCCTGGTTCATGTAGTTCCGGTTAACCTGGAGGACCTGGTCCTCCTGAATCGCGGTGGTTTGGTTGATTTCAGGGCCGGACGGAACGGATCCGCCCGAGGGAACGACGATCCAGTCAGGATCCTCGTCGACGATCACTTCGTTGCTGATGACGTCGTAACCGCTGATGTTGGCTGCGCTCGCGACGTTCTCCCCACCTGCGGCCTCAATCACGTCACCGATGAAGGTCTGGGAACCGGCCGTGTACCCGCCGCCCAGCGCGTAGAGAACTTTCGGCTGTTCCTCGTCGGCTGTCGCGTTCCGGTATGCGTCGAGGGTCGCCTGCGTCCGGGCACTGACCTCGCGGGCGGTCTCGTATTCACCCACGAGGCGGCCTGTCAATTGGGTCTTTTCGACGACGTCAGCGACCGACGCTGCCTGAGCGAACCGATAGACGGTGATGTCCGCGTTCCGGAGTTTCTCGACGGCGTCTTCGCTAATAATGTTGGGCGCGAGGACGAGATCGGGATCGAGACCGACGATCGTCTCAGTCTCTGGTTGGCCCTTCTGACCGACGACGTTTTCCTTCTCGGTCGAGCCGTTCAGGTACTCCGTGTAGTACCGGACGGGCATCCCGACAACCTTGTCCTGGGCACCGATTTCCCACATCACCTGTGCGGCACTCGGCGCAAGCACAACCACATCCTCGGGTTCTTGCGCGACGGATACTGTCGCCCCAGTGGCGTCAGTCACCTCGATCGGGTACGTGCAATTGACGGTCGTTTCTGAGCCAGTGGCCTGGCCGGCGGCGGGACCGAGCGCCGTACCGCCCAGGCTGGCGATCAATACGACTGCGAGCAAGACACTGCCGACAGTTCGCTTCATGTACTCCCGGCTGTGAGCTTGTTCAATAAATATTTACCTAATGCAAATCAACTTGCTCCCAGATGCGGTTCGGCACGCGCCTCCTGAGCTGGATGATCGGCCTCCTCGCGGCGTTGTTCGCCGTCGTCGTGGTGAGCGCCGCAATCGGGCCGGTCGCCCTGGATCTCCCCACCGTCGCGAAGGCGACGCTCAACGCCATCGGCGTCCCGGCAGGACTGGGCGTTGGGCTGGGCGAAAGTGCGATCCTCGGTGTCACCATTCCCTCGCCGACGGTCGACGTGAGCTACGCCTACCCCTTCGCCTTCGATGTTCCCGGGACGGCCGAAACGATCGTCCGGCAGGTCCGATTGCCACGGATCGCGCTGGGGGCGGTCGTCGGCTTTGCGCTCGCCTCAGCGGGCGCGGTCATGCAGGGGTTCTTCCGGAATCCCATGGCCGATCCGTCGATTATCGGTGTCTCCTCGGGGGCGGCGCTGGGAGCCGTCGCGACGATCGCGTTCCCGGTCGCCATGCCGTTGGGCCTCCAGACGGCCGCGTTCGTCGGTGCCCTCGTGGCCGCCTTCGTCGTTTACACGATCGCGACCGAGAACGGTCGGACGCCCGTCGCCACGCTGTTGCTCGCGGGCGTGGCCGTCCAGACGTTCCTCGGCGCGGTAATCTCATATACGCTCTTGCAATCCGGTGAGAGTCTCGACCGGGCCGTCTTCTGGTTGATGGGCCACCTCAACAACAGCACGTGGGCGGAAGTCGAGGTGACGCTCCCGCTCGCGCTGGTCACCTTCCTCGGCCTGCTCACCTATTCGCAGGACCTGAACGTCCTCATGCTCGGGGAGGAAGACGCCCAGACGGTCGGTATCCCGGTCGAGCGGACCAAACGAATCCTGCTCGCGCTTTCCAGTATCGTGACCGCCGCGGCGGTCGCCGTCGCGGGCGTCATCGGCTTTGTCGGGTTGATCGTCCCACACGTGATGCGCCTGCTCGTCGGCCCGGACCATCGGATTCTCCTGCCGACGAGCGCGCTTGCCGGCGCGACCTTCCTCGTCGCGACCGATACCGTCGCTCGATCCGGCCCGGCGGAGTTACCGGTCGGCATCGTCACCGCTGCCCTGGGCGCACCCTTCTTCCTGTATCTGCTGCGACGCCGGGAGGTCCACGAGCTATGATGAAGACAACACAGACCGAGCCAACGATCGTCGTCGAGGACGTCTCCCTGTCGCTGGGTGCTGTGGACGTTCTCGACGGCGTCTCACTGTCGGCCGACCGCGGGGAGTTCCTCGGACTGGTCGGCCCGAACGGCGCTGGCAAGACGACCCTGTTGCGGACACTCAACGGTGTCTTCGAACCAGACGAAGGGGTGGTCAGCCTCGACGGAGAACGGATCGACCGCCTCGATTCCCGTGCCGTCGCCCGCCGGGTCGCGACCGTCCCGCAAGATACCTCGGTCGCGTTCGACTTCGCCGTCGAGGATGTCGTTCGGATGGGGCGGACGCCGTACCGCTCGCGGACCGACATCGTCGCCGACGATACGGACCGTGATGCCGTCGAAGACGCCCTGGCGCGGACCGAGATGCTCGACCTGCGTGATCGCCCGATCACCGAGGTCAGTGGTGGGGAGCGACAGCGCGCCTACGTCGCTCGCGCGTTGGCCCAGGATACCCCGGCGCTCGTGCTGGACGAACCGACCGCGAGCCTCGACATCAACCACCAGGTTCGCGTTCTGGAACTGATCGCCGAACTCGTCGCGAGCGGGACGACCGCCGTCGCCGCGATTCACGACCTCGATCTGGCTGCGCGGTACTGCGACCGCCTCGCGTTGCTGGCCGACGGTCGGCTCCAGGCCGTCGGCGACCCGGAGACGGTGCTGACCGACGACCACCTCCAGCCGGCCTTCGACACCCGGACTGCTGTGACGCCGGACGCCGTCACTGGCGCGCCCAACGTGACCGCCATCACCGATCCAGCGCGTGATCGGGACACCCACGTCCACGTCCTGGGGAGCGGCGCGACGGCTGCCCGCGTCCTGACGAAACTCTGGCAGGCCGGCTTCGACGTGACCGTGGGCCCGCTTGCCAGCGGTGACACCGCGCTCTCGGTGGCTCGTGAACTCGACGTTGAAGCGATCGAAACGCCGCCGCTTTCCGGCCCTGACGAGGGGGCACTGACAGACGCGCACGAACACTGCCGGGAAGCACGGGCGACAGTCCTGGCCGATCCCGTACTCGGCCCGGACGAGCACGTCCTCGATCTCGCCGAAGCGAGCGAGCGGTCGATCCTCATCGAGCGACGGCCATTGGCCGAGCGCAACCGGGCCGGCGACGAGGCTCGACGACGCTATCGGAACCTCGAATCGGACGCCATCGGGGCCTCAGTACACGGACTCGTCCCGGCAATCGTCGAGGCGACGGCCGCTCAAGCGGTCCCGGCCGACGACTGATTACTCGCACTCACGCCGCCCGAACAACCCCTTGACGAGCATCGAGAGCACAACGTCGTCGTCCTGATTTGTTGTGGTCACTGCCAGGTCGACCCGGCCACGTTCCTCGTCGAACGCCTCTACTCCCACGACATCCATCTCCGCCGTGAGTTCGTCGCCCGGGAAGACCGGCGTCGGCCAGCGCAGATCGTCGACGCCAAGACCGGCCCGGACCGCCGAATCCGCGAGTAATCCGTCGACCATGAGACGCATCGTGAGTGAGCCGGTGTGCCAGCCGCTGGCGATGAGGTCGTCGAACATGCTGTCCTCGGAATCGCGCTCGACGTGCATCGGGAGGGGGTCGAACTGCTCGGAGAAGTCGACGATCGCCTCGGCGGTGACGGACCGAGGCCCTCCAGTCCAGCTGTCACCGACGGCAAAGTCCTCAAAGTACCGAGTCATGCCGTAGAGTGACGGGACGACGGGAGAAAAACGGCCTGGCTCAGTCCGACTGCTCGTCGAGCCAGTCCTGGAACTCGCCCTGACTGACGACCTCGACGGTCCCAAGCATGCCCGAGTGGCCGGCACCACAGTACTCCGCACAGTACAGTTGGTGTTCGCCAGTCTCGGTCGGTTCGGTGATCAAATAGTTCGCTTGCTCGGGGAAGGCGTCCTGTTTCAGTCCCAGCCCCGGCACGTGGAACGAATGCAGCCAGTCTTTCGAGGTGACGTTGAGCCGCACCTCTCGATCGACCGGCAGCACGAGCGTACTCCCGGTCGTGACGTTGTGCTCGGGATAGTTGAACGTCCAGGCGTACTTCTCAGCGACGACCTGCACTTCGAGCGTGTCGTCGTCGGCTCCGATGGAGTCGCCAGTCGTTGCCACGTGATCCTGGGCGAGGACGCCCATGGAGGCGACGCCGACGAACAGCAACACGACTGCGGTCGCCACTGTCCAGGTGATCTCCAGACGGCGATTCTCCTGGGTCGGCAGGGCTTCCGTGACCTTCCCGGCGCGGTATCGCCAGACGGTATAGATGAGGATCGCCTCGACGAGCACCGTGATCGGAATCGCCACCGCCAGCAGTTCGGTATTGAGCCCCCAGATCAGCCCATCCGTCGTCGAGGTCCCCGATTGGGCCGCCACGGTGGGGACGAGTGTCGAAATCCCCGCCAGCGTGAACGCGGCGACCAGCCCAGTTCGCGTCTCGCTCATAGGCCTGCTTCGGGACAGCCAGTCATAAAGAGCGTTCATCCGGCGAATTTCGGCGATTCCTCGCAAGCGTTTCCGGCGAATCCCGTCGGGAGACTGGCTTCATCCGTCGAGGACCAGCCGGACCACGTTCCCGGACGGGTCGTTCTCCGCAAACGCAAGGCTGCCACCGGAGCGCCTGACGACCAGCGACACGAACCATAACCCGAGCCCGCGACCGTGATTCAAGGGATCGATTACACCATCGGCGTTGACGACATCGACTTCCATGTCCGGGATCGGCGGGCCAGGATCGGCAATCTCGATGACGACAGTGTCCTCGGCGGTACTGACGTCGACAGTCACCGTTGGTGCCGACTGCTCTCCGTGGATGATGGCGTTTTCGAGGAGTTCGATCATGGCTGCCGACAGATGTGTGGACGCTGTGACAGTCGCGCCCGAGGGAGCCGAGACGGAGATCCGGGCGTCCGGAAACTGCTCGCGGATGGTCTCGACGGCAGCGTTGATGACTGTGGCGACGTTGACTCGTTCGCGGTTCGGGGTATCAGCCAGCAGTCGCGTGATCCGACGCTCCTTATCGAACGTGTCGAGCAGGGAATCGCTCGTCTCGAGGATCTTGCTGGCGTGACTCCGGGTGGTGACGCTGCCCTCCGATTCGATCAGCTCGGCGTGTCCAGTGATAACGTTGAGACTATTGCGGGCATTGTGCCGCAGAATCCGGTCGATCTTGTGTAACTGATTGATGCGCTCGTTGCGCTCAGTGATGTCCCGGATCGTCGACCCGTAACCCCGGACCTCACCGTCGACGCCCCACAGCGGATAGTAGCGGACATCGAGCAATCGGGACCCCAGAGCAGGATGATTGCGCACCATCTCGTACTGGATGGTTTCGCCGGCCAGGACGCGGTCGACGTGCGCTTCGAGGCGGTCGTAGGCGTCGGCGCTGACGACGTCCGAAAGCGATTGTCCCTCAATAGCCGTCTGGTCGACGCCGTGATAGGCACAGTACGTCTCATTGGCAAAGAGGAACCGCTGATCGGCGTCGAGTGCCGCCAACAGGTCGGTCGAGCTCTCGACGGCCTGTTCGTAGTTGCGGAGTCGTTCCTCGACTCGGCGGACCTCACTGATGTCCCTGACGATCAGGACAGCTGCTGATCGGCCGACCCATTCGGTCGGCTGGGCGGACACCTCGACGGGGAACGTCCCGGCTGGGCTTTCGAGGGTCGCGTCGACGGCCTCGACCGTTCGCTCGCCGTTGCCAATGGCCGCGAGTCGGTCCTCGTCCATCTCGATCCCTTCGAAAGACAGCGCCGCCAGGAACGGTTCGCCGACGACGTGCTCGCGGCGTTGGGCTCCATACAGATCGAGCAACCGGGTGTTTGCAAACGCAAACCGACCGTCCTGAACGATCGCGATCGCGTCCCGGGCCGCATCAAGATGGGTTGCCGCTCGGGCCTCGGCAGCGAGTCGGTCCCGTTTCGCCCGATAATACTCGACTGCCTGCTCGACCAACGTCGTGACCCGGTCGGGATCCACCGATCCGGTGAACGTATCGGTCGCACCTGCCGCGGTTGCCTGTCGTGCCGCCTCGCCGTTGGCGAACAGCATGACCGGCAAGTCAGGTGCCCGGGATCGGATTGCCTCCAGCAACGCGACACCGTCGATCATCGGCGGATCGTGATCACAGACGACGCACTCGACACCGCCGTTCCGATCGATTTCGTTGATCGCAGCGTCAATGGACGTCACCGACGAGACGTCGATCCGACCGTTCGTCTCCAGAGGGTGGGTCGCGCCGTCCGTCGCGACCGCGAGGACGTGGATCGGATCAAAATGGGTCATTGGTTGGTCTGTTCCCGAGCGTCGCCGAAACGTGCGATGTGCCGATGCTCTCTTCGTTCCTATAGGGTGGCTGGAAGGATGACTCTTTGGACGCCAGCAACCGTCGGTGATGACCCGCGCGTGGGCGTGATCGTGAAGATGAACCCGGTTCAGTCCGGTGCTGTGAGTCAATCCACGACCCCCCGGCCCGACTTCCGACAAGTGTTGCAGCGGGGCGAAGCCTAAGTATCACCCGGGACGGAGGTGAAATGAGAACCAGTGTTACGGAACCGGATCGACGACGTCCCGCTGTCGACACTGCTCGCCGGGACGATCGTCGGTGTCTATCTGCTCGTTATCGCGGGGGCGACCGCCTCCATCGCCGACGCCGCCGCGACCTGCTCGACCTGGCCGGCCTGCCAGGCCCCTTCAGCCGAGTCACCAGCGCTGCTGATCGCCTGGGGCCATCGATTGCTGGCGGCGGCCGTCGGCGTCGCGGTACTATTGAGTTCGATCGTCGGCTTCCGACGCGTCTCTGATCGCCGTGTCCGGGCCGCACTCGTCGTCGCTGCCATCCTCTTCCCGGTCCAGGTCGCTCTGGGGGCCGTCGTTACGGTCACCGGCGCGGCCGGGATCTCGCCGGCGGTCCACCTCGGGGTGGCGATGAGTATCTTCGGCTCGCTCGTACTCGCGCTGGCCTGGCACCTCGAAGTCACGTATGGTGATCCGACGGACGGCCCGACGACCACTCCGACGCCGGCCCCGGAACCAGCCAAAGAGCTTCCCGACGGCGGGACCGCAGAAGTCGGGGTCAGCCCCGATCGCAGCCGTATCGACGAGGCGATCACGACCCTTCGAGCGTATGTCAGTCTGACCAAGCCGCGACTGATGTGGTTGCTCTGTCTCGTCGCCTCAGCCGGCATGGCGCTGGCGGCGGGACCGGCGTTGACGGTCGGGACAGTCCTGGCGACGCTTTCCGGGGGCGTGCTGGCCATCGGCGCGAGCGGTACGTTCAACCACGTCCTCGAACGCGACGTCGATCGACGGATGCAGCGGACCGCCGATCGGCCCCTCGCGATGGATCGCGTCCCCCTCCGGAACGCCATCGCCTTCGGCGTGATCCTGGCCGGGCTATCGCTGGCTGTTTTCGCCTCGATCAACCTGCTGGCAGCGGCGCTTGGCCTCTCAGCGATCCTCTTCTACAGCGTCGTCTACACGCTCCTGCTCAAACCCAACACGGTCCAGAACACGGTCATCGGCGGCTTCGCCGGCGCACTGCCGGCGCTGATCGGGTGGACCGCAGTGACGGGCCGAATCGGCGTCCCCGGCCTCGCACTGGCAGGGGTTGTCTTCCTGTGGACGCCGGCACACTTCTACAACCTGGCGCTTGCCTACCAGGAGGACTACGAACGCGGCGGCTTCCCGATGATGCCTGTCGTCCGCGGGGAGACGGTGACCCGCAAGCACATCCTGCTGTACCTCGGGGCGACACTGCTTGCCGCAAGCGGGCTTGCCGCGCTGGCGAATCTGGGCGTGCTCTACGGCGCAACGGTCGCCGCCGTCGGAGCCGTCTTCTTGTGGGCCGTCCTGCGGTTGCACCGTGAGCGAACGACGGCCGCGGCCTTCCGGGCCTTCCACGCCTCCAACGCCTTCCTCGGGGCTGCCCTGGTCGCGATCGTGATCGACACCCTGGCCGTATGAGCACGGTCTCGTTCCGGCGATCACGACTAATACCCTCGAAGGAATTGCTTCTCTGGGGCGCGCTACTTATCAACACGGAAGCGCTGCTTCTGCTGGGTTACCTTCTGCTCAGCGACTCCCAATTGCTGAATCTGGCGGCCCTCCGGTTGTACGTCTATCCGTTCGTCTGGATCAACGTCTCCCTGTGGGCGCTCGTTCGCGTCCGTCCGCCCGCCGCGTCCCGCCGTCGTCGACTGCTGGCTGGGGGCCTGGCCGCCGGGTACTTCCTCGTACTGGCGTACCTGGGCGGACTCGCCTCGCTTTCGGGGACCAGCGGCGTCAGTGCATCCATCTCTGCCCTCTCGATTCCACCCGGCTGGGGGCCGGCAATCTCCATCGACGCTTTCGGCGTCCTGGTCACGCTGCTCCCATTCAAGACGCTCGGATATATTACGTTGTCATACCTCGTATACACAACCGTCGTCGAAGCGGCCGGCACGCTCCCGGCCATACTCGGACTGTTCTCGTGTGTCTCTTGCGTGTGGGCTGCCGTCGTCATCCCGTTGACTGGGGCCATCGGCGGCACCTCAGCGATCGCTGGCCTCGTCTACGCCGGTGGATACGACCTCTCGACGGCCATCTTCGTGCTTGCCGTGGTATTGCTCGCCTGGCACCCCTCGATGTCGTCGCTGAATCGAATCGGCTTTCCCGGAGGAAGGGGGTGATCGAGACGTGACTGACGCAATCGTCGCCGAAGACGTTCGGCGCGCCTACGGCGACACTGTGGCGCTATCTGGCGTCTCCCTGTCTGTCCCAGCCGGCGAGGTCTTCGCGCTGGTCGGCCCGAACGGCGCCGGCAAGACCACGCTCGTCCGGTCGATCACGGGGACGACGGACTACGAGGGATCGATCGCACTGTTCGGCGACCACCCGCGAACGTTCGACCGATCGCGACTCGGATTGCTCCCACAGGACTTCACGCCCCACGAGCGATTGACTGCCCAGGAGCTGATCGCGTACTACGCCGGGCTGTACGACCAAACGCACCCACCAGGGCAGATTCTGACCGACGTCGGCCTCACCGACAGTGCTGAGGTCCCCTACGAAGATCTCTCGGGCGGCCAGCAACGACGCGCCTGCGTGGGGACGGCGCTGGTCAATGATCCCGATCTCCTCATTCTGGACGAACCGACGACCGGGATCGACCCGGCCGGTCGGCGGCACCTGTGGACGCTGCTAGAGGAACTGGCAGAGACGGGAACGACGATCCTGCTGACGACCCATTACATGGCCGAGGCCGAGCGGCTGGCCGATCGAGTCGGGTTGCTGGCAGACGGCGAATTGGTCGCGGTCGATACACCAGCCGCGCTGATCGACGCCCATGGCGGCGAGACGCGACTGACTGTCGAGACCACGCCAGCGCCGAACGCGGTCTCGCTGGATCTCGAGTACCGGACGGCCGTGTCGGGGACCGAACTCGTCGTCTACGACGTCGGACCGACCGAGATCGGTGCAGTCGTCGACCGGCTGGCAGCCGCCGGCCTAGAGGCCGAGTCGTTGACCTGGAGTGAACCGAGCCTCGCAGACGTCTATCTGGAACTCGCAGGTGAATCTGTCGAAGGCAATATTGGCCGATCCGAAGGACAAACGCCCGAAAGCGGTGATCTCGACGCGCTCACAACGGAGGGACCATCGTGAGCCTGCCGGGCCGGGTCAGCAGCGAGACGCGCGCAGCGGCGAAATCGTTCCTGCGCCGGCGGACGGCCGTGTTTTTCACGTTCCTGTTCCCGCTGTTGATCGTCGTCATCTTCGGGGCCTTAGTCCAGACCCAGCCCACCGGTGGTGGGCTGTTCACCGAAGCGCCGGCCTACTACGTACCGGGGTATCTTGCCGTCGTCGTCCTCTTTACGCCACTGTCCCGTGTCGGCAGCGAGGTTGCCCGCCACCGGGAAGGCAATCGCTTCGAGAAACTGGCGACGACACCCCTCTCCCGCGGAGAGTGGCTCGCCGCCCAGACACTGGTCAACGTCGCGATCATCGGCCTCGCGGGCGCGCTCGTCCTCGCCGTGATGGTAGCGGTGACTGGGGCCGAAATCGTTCTTTCGCCGTTGCTTGCGGTCTTTCTGGCGCTCGGGGTCGCGCTGTTCTGTGGGATCGGCGCGCTGATCGGCTCACTCGCCGATTCCCAGGACGGCGTGATCTCGGCGAGCAACGCCATCGCGATCCCACTCCTGTTCCTCTCGGAGACGTTCGTCCCGCCGTACCTGCTGCCGGAGTGGTTCCGCCCGCTGATGGACCTCTCGCCACTGACGTACTTCTCGCGTGGCGTCCGGGCCGTGGTCACTGACACCGGCCCGTCGGCCGAAGGGACCGTCGTCGCCGCTTGGCCATCGGGACCGGAGCCGCTGTTCAATCTCGTCGTCCTTGCGGTGCTAGGGGCGGTCGCGTTCGCTATCGGGACGATCGCGTTGCCCCGGACGGATTAATCACGCGTGGGTGGCGATCCACTCACAAAAGGCGTCGAAATCCTCAGCACCAGCGTCCTCAGCGATCGAGCGGAGCGTCCCCGTTTTGAGTTCATCGTGTAGCGGGACAGTCACCTGCCGCCGATCGGTTTCGTTCGTCGGGTGTTCGTAGTACAATTGGGCGTGATCGCCGGTCGTCCGCCGCCATTCGAATCCCCCGACATTGACGAGCACTTTCAGGACAGCCATTCCAGAAAACGTCCCCCGACCCATTGCTACTCAAGAACGTCCGGAAGATCGCTATCGCCAGTTGTATTGTCCGACGGATCGATCCCCACTTCGCGGAGTTCTTCCTCGGACGGGTCGCGACCGAGGTCGCCCTCGCGAAGTGCAACTGCTTCGTCGAGATTTTCCAGTGCAGCCTCCCGAGATGGTCCCTGTGTAGTGACCTCGGTCTCGACGTCCGTTGCAACCCACCAGTCGCCGTCGCGCCACAGTCGGATCTCTTCGTCGTGAACGTCACCGTCCACGGTCGAACTAGCCATACTGGCTTCGTATACACCACGTGGCACAATAATTGTTGGCTCAAAACGGCACATCACTGAATTCACTGAGAGAGTCGTCACAACCGGGACCCCCTACACTGACGCCGGAAGTTAAGCCCCTGGCGCGAGTGGCCACGAATGCAATGACAGACAGTGACGAGTACCGCATTGAGGCGGACAGTCTGGGGGAGATCGAAGTGCCGGCCGACGCCTACTGGGGGGCACAGACCCAGCGAGCTATCGAGAACTTCCCGATCAGCGATCAGCGCTTCGGACGGCGATTCATTCGGGCACTCGGGATCGTCAAAAAAGCGTCCGCACAGACCAACCAGGAGTTGGGACTACTGGCGGATTCGAACGCCGAGCCGATCATCGCCGCCGCCGAGGAAGTCATCGCCGGCGACCACGACGACCAGTTCCCCGTCGACATCTTCCAGACGGGCTCTGGCACGTCGACGAACATGAATGCAAACGAGGTGATCGCCAACCGCGCGACAGAGATCTCTGGTGGCGAGGTTGGTTCGAAGGCGATCCACCCCAACGATCACGTCAATTACGGCCAGTCGAGCAACGACGTGATCCCGACGGCGATGCACGTCGCCGCCCTGGAGGCCGTCGAGCGTGACGTGCTCCCGGCTCTGGAAACCCTCCGAGAGGAACTCCAGGAAAAAGAGGCCGAATTCGACGACGTGGTCAAGACCGGCCGAACACACCTTCAGGATGCCACCCCGATCCGACTCGGTCAGGAGTTTTCGGGCTACCGGGCCCAAATAGAGAAGGGCATCGAGCGTGTCGAATCCTCAAGCGAACGCCTAGAGGAACTCGCACTGGGCGGGACCGCCGTCGGGACTGGCCTGAACACCCATCCCGAGTTTCCCGAACTGGCGGCGGAGTACATCGCCGAGGAAACCCTCCTACCCTTCCGAGAGGCCGACAATCACTTCGAGGCCCAGGCCGCTCACGACGCGATGGGGGAGGCCCACGGCGCGTTGCGAACCGTCGCGGGCTCACTGCACAAGATCGCCAACGACCTGCGTTTGCTGGCCTCCGGGCCACGCAACGGCCTGGGTGAGATCGACCAGCCCGAGAACCAGCCTGGCTCCTCGATCATGCCCGGGAAGATCAATCCGGTCGTCGCCGAGTCAGTCAACCAGGTCTACGCCCAGGTGGTCGGCAACGACGCGACCGTCTCGACGGGCGCGGCCAACGGCCAGATCGACCTGAACCTCTACAAGCCCGTGATCGCGAAGAACTTCCTGGCGTCCGCAGAATTGCTCACTAACGTCAGCGGAACCTTCGCCGAGAAGTTTGTCGCGAAATTGGAGGCCGACCGCGACCACTGCGAGGAGCGCGTCGAGCAGAGCATGGCACTGGCGACGGCGCTCAATCCCGCGATCGGCTACGACAAGGCCAGCGAGGTCGCCAAAGAAGCGATGAAGACGGGCGAGACGATCCGCGAGGTCGCCGTCGAGAAGGGCTATCTTACCGCCGAAGAGGCAGAGGAAGTGCTCGATCCCGCCCGGATGACCGAGCGAGTCATTCTGGGCGACGACTGAGCATGGCAGACGGCTCGACCGACACTACCTACCTTCGATCGGTCGCGTCGTCCCGTTAGCGTACCGTGACCGTGCCGTCTCGACCCACTCGGGTTGGGCAACGGTGACGTCGCCAACCTGCTCGAATTCGAAGTGGTAGCGAACCTGCTCGACTGAGCCCGCCTGGATAGTCGTATAGCTCGCCGTAAGGTTCCAGACGAGGCCATCCGGGGTGACGTACGCCCGAACCGAGTAGTTCTCCATCGTCGAACCGCCCAATCCCGCCGGATTTCGACCGACGATCCGATACAGCGTTCGTCCGTCGACTGAGACGCGATCGACGCGAGCCGTTTCGACGTTCAGGTACCGCCCGACGGCTGCCGTCGTGGAACTGACGAATCTGTCGTGGCCAGGAATGATAGCTGACCGATCGTACCTCGTTTGTCCCCAGGAATACGCCTGTGCACGAGCAAACTGGACGCTGGCGTTGGCATACTGGCTATATCTGGAGTAGAAGGCATCCTTCGGATGGTTGAGGAACATCGTCGCATCCCGCGAGAACCGCGTCGCGTTTTCGAGAACGATCACGTCGAACGTATTTGAACTCGATGTAACGTTGCCGACCGTCCCGATCCAGTTTCGCTCGGCCCGCCACCGGAAGGATTGGTTTGCCAGCACGTCTTCTTGGGCGCCGACGAGCACGGCGACGTCAATGCGACCGTCGGCCCAGACGCCCGGCGCGACTGTTGCCCCAGGACCGCTCTCCGGGGCATCAGTCGGCACCGGGGCCGGCGTGACCGTCGACGGGTCTTTCCCACCCCCACCGATGGCGCTACACCCCGCTGTCGTCGCCAGCACGACGACGAACAAGACGCGCCATCGCATACCTCGGTCTGGGTGAGCCAGCTACAAAAACACGCGGAGACCAGAAACGTGTAGCGCTCACCCGCGATCGCCTCGGGCGGCAACAACGGAGCGTTTTTCCCGTCAGCCGTGTCACTGCCCGGTAATGACTGCAGAGTACGAGTACGACGATCTAGGGCTGGTTGCTGGCCTCGAAATCCACCAGCAACTGGACACGGCGACGAAACTATTCTGTAACTGCCCAACAGCCCTCCAAGAGCCGGACGAATCGTCGAAAACCATCTCGCGATACCTTCACCCGACGACGAGTGAACTGGGGGAACTCGACGAGGCTGCACTCGAAGAGAGTCAGGTCGAACGCGAGTTCGAGTATCTCATGTACGACTCGACCTGCCTGGTCGAAGCCGACGACGAGCCGCCACATCGCGTCGACGACGAGGCACTCGCGGTGTCGATGGAGATCGCACAGTTGCTCGATATGAGCGTCGTCGATCAGATTCACGTCATGCGGAAACTCGTCATCGACGGTTCGAACACCTCAGGCTTCCAGCGGACGATGATGGTCGCGACTGACGGCGAGATCGAGACCAGCGAGGGGCCAGTCGGTGTCGAGGACCTCATGCTCGAAGAGGAGAGCGCCCAGCGCCTCACAGAAACCGAATCTGGTGTCCGCTACAGTCTCGACCGGCTCGGCATCCCCTTAGTCGAAATCGGGACCAAACCGGACATTCGCTCACCCCAGCAAGCCCAGGAGGCCGCCGAGCGGATCGGCATGCTGCTGCGCTCGACCGGCGAGGTCCGACGCGGGCTGGGCACCATCCGCCAGGACGTCAACGTCTCGATCGCCGAGGGCGCTCGTGTCGAGATCAAAGGCGTCCAGAGTCTCGAAGACATCGAGGCAATCGTTCGCAACGAAGTCGGCCGCCAGGCTGAACTGCTCGAGATCGCTAGCGAACTCGACGAGCGGGATGCCACGGTCGGAGATATCCAAGACGTCACGAGCGTGTTCGAGGAGACCGACAGCGGTGTCATCCAAGGCGCGCTCGGAGATGGGGGCAAGGTGTGGGCGGTCCCGCTTCCCGGCTTTGGCGGGCTCGTCGGCCGCGAGATCCAGCCGGATCGGCGTCTCGGCACCGAGTTCTCCGATCACGCCAAGCGACACGGAGCCGGCGGCATCTTCCACACGGACGAACTCCCCGCTTACGGCGTCACCGAGAGCGAGGTCGAGGCACTCGCCGAGGCAGTCGACCTCGATCCAGCCGTCGTCGGCGAGGACACGACCGACGCGGTCGCGATCGTCGCAGACGACCCTGAAACCGCCGAGCAGGCCATCGACGCGGTCGCCAAGCGGGCCGAAACGGCGATGGACGGCGTGCCAGAAGAGACGCGCGACGCCACAGAAGAGGCGACAACTCGCTATCTGCGCCCACTGCCCGGGGCGGCGCGGATGTACCCCGAGACGGACGTTCCCCCGGTCGAACCCGACCCCGAAACGGTCGAGACGCCCGAGTTGCTCACCGAGAAGACCGAGCGCTACCAGGACGAGTTCGACCTCGACGCCGGACTCGCCGAACAGGTCGCCTACGGCCAACGCTGGGCGCTGTTCGAGGAGGCAGTCGAGCGTGGTGTCGACGCCACGCTTGCCGCCCAGACGGTCGAGTCGACGATCACGGAGATCCGCCGGGACGGTGCGCCCGTCGAGAACCTCACCGACGAACACTTCCGTGACGTCTTCGCGTTGCTCGCCGAGGACGAACTCGCCAAGGAAGGCGTCCCGAACCTGCTTTCCGCCCTCGCCGAAAACCCCGAACTGAGCGCCGAGGCGGCGGCCGAGCAAGAGGACCTCGGCAGTGCGGCCGAAGACGAGGTCCGTGAGGCTGTGGTCCGCGTCGTCGAACGCAACGCCGAGCAAATCAGCGAGGAGGGAATGGCAGCGTTCTCCGGACTGATGGGCGAATGTATGGGTGAATTGCGCGGCAAAGCTGACGGTGACGTGGTCAGTGACGTGCTTCGGGAAGAGATCGGAAAGCGCGCTGACTGAGATGTACTCACTCGCCCACGCCGTGATTTCGTTGCTCGTCGCTTTCGGGGTTGTCATCGGCGGCGATCCCACCGTCAATCCGGCGCTCGCCGTGGGATATGGCGTGGCGTTGGGCGTGTTGATCGACCTCGATCACTTCCTGCTATCGTGGGTGATCGGCGACAGCGTCGGCCCGCTGAAACGAGTCCTTCGCCGACCGTGGGTCGTCGCAACGGACCCCGGCTCGATCTTCGAGGAGGGGGATCTTGGCCCGTATCATCGACTTATCAGTCACGTCGTCATCGCTGGCGCGGTGGTACCCGCGGTCTGGCTCGTCGTCGATCCCTTCCTCGGCACGCTCTCCGCTGCCGTGTTGTACGCACACCTCCTGGCCGATCTGATCGCAGACCTGCGGACTTTCGAGACAGTCCCGCGGTAGCTGTCCGGACGGCGAGACAGCAGACAACGTCTTTCGACCGCCGGTCACTCCTGGACGACGATGCCGGCTCGGTTGAGGTAAGCGGTGAACGTCTCGACGTCGCCCGTGACGATTTCCCCGAGCGTCGCCTGGTAGGGAGTGATCGAATACGCCCCACCTGGCGACTGGGGCTGTTGTGGGTCGGGAACGAACGCGCGATTGTCATCGACGCCGACGATGGTGTGATACTCGACCGGCGAGTCACCATAATAGAGGACGTACTCGTTGCGGGTACTGGTCGCCTGGAAGCCGTTCGTCCAGGGTTGTTGGACCGTTCCGAGTTGCCCGTCTCGTTCGAGTCTGATCTCCACCTCGGGCTGGTACGTCCAGACCCCCATACCGTCGAATCGAATCCACTCGTGGTAGGCCGATCCGGCCACCGCCTCGTGGACATCGTTACGGGACGTCATTTGACGGCGTTTCTCCGGTCGCCCTAATAAGTGTCGGGGAGTACTCTCGGAGCGGCTTACTCCCCGCGTTCCGTGCGCGGTGACAGCTCAATCCTCAATTTTCTGGTCGGCGCGCCGGAACAGCCCCCGGAGAGTCCGCACCTCGCGGCCAGTCGGATGGGCCCGGCCGAGGAGTCGCCGCCACAATCGCTGTGCTTTCGCTCGTTTCTCTTCGGGGTGGTCGGTCGCTTCGAGAAAGTCCCCAAACTGCCCGTGCAGGCCCTCGATTGCAGACTGGTTGGCTCGATCGATCGCGTCCGGGTGCTGGGTCCGTTCGACACTCAAGTTGCGCAGTTCGTAGAGGACGATCGTCGCAGCCTGTCCCAGGTTCAAGACGGGATAGGCGGCGCTGGCGGGGATCGAGCAAATCTGATCGACCATCGCGAGTTCGTCGTTGGTGAACCCGACGCGCTCCCGGCCGAACATGACGCAGACGTCGCTGTCGACGCCCGTAAGCTCGTCGGCGAGTTCGGCGGGTGTCACGAACGGGTACCGGACGTGTTTGGCAGCGTCCTCGTTGGTGATCGCGGTCGTCGCGACGGTGTGATACTGTTCGGTGAGTGCTTCGAAGGTCACCACGTCGGCGTTCGGGAGGATGTCCTCGCGGGCCTGGCCGGCGAAGCCATAGGCCTCGCCGTCAGGATCGAGTTCGGGCGGATCGACCAGTTTCAGTTCCGAGAGGCCGAAGTTCTTCATCGCGCGGGCGATCGTCCCCACGTTCCCGGGCGTCTCGGCATCGACAACAGCGACCGTGAGACTCATAGATCGACATCAAGATCGAGATCGCTCAGGTCGACATCCAGGGCCTCGCGCTCGGTGTCGTCCATCTCCTGTAAGTCGTCTTCGAGGCCCTGGATCTCGTGGGGATCGAAGGCCGGTAGCTGGTCGGGTGCCTCCTCGACGTGATCGAGGCCGCCGTAGCCCGCCGGTGCGCGATTCCCCTCGTCGAACCACGCCTGAAAGGCGTTTGCCAGCTCGCGAGTGCCCGCCAACTCCTCGCCGCCCTCTTCACGGAACCAGTACAGGAAGTCGCCCTCGTGGGCGTCACAGAGAAGGACTTCGCCCATCGGCTCGCCGTAGACGATGGCGCCGACGTCACACTGCTCGATCTCCGCGTCGCCGTGTTCGATGTAACAGGCGTCACAGGGTTCGCCGACGAGCGCCGTCAGCCGGAGGATGCGTTCGCGGTCATCGGCCGGCATCTCGGTCAGCCGTCTGAGTGTCCCGTCTTCGTCGAACACTGCGTCTTCGTCGAAGCGCCAGCCGCGCAACCCGATCGAGACTTTGGCCATACGCCCGGTACTCGCCTGGCGGACTAAAAGAGCGCGCTGTCGGTGCGGTCTCCTTCGGGACGTGCTCGTTTCGCGAGTGGATGCTGAGAGGGATGTCATCGCCGAGGGAATCGTCCGGTCGTCGGTTTCCGCGCGACTCAGTCGACCTCTGCACGCCGACCTGCTCGTCGACGCGTTCGTCGCCCTCAACTCCGTTGCCCGACTGCAAGTGCTCCCGGTAGAGGATCACGTTGTCACTGTAGCCGACACCGTGGACGCCGAGCCAGCCGTCCCAGTAGCCGTCGCCGTCCGAGTCGGGGTTCAACGGCTCCGTTCCGAGGGTATCCGCGTTGATCCCTCCCATCTGGCCACCGTTGATGTGAGTTACGTGCTTGATTTCCTGACCGTCGGTCAATCCGTCGTCGTCCGTATCCGGATCCCACGGATCGGTTCCGTTTGATAATTCGTTGTCATTCGACAGCCACGTGTCCGTTCGCCACTCTCCGTCCAGTGCCTTGAACGTCAGGGGTGACTGTTTCCACGCCTCGGCGGATGGCGGGAACGACCGGTCCTCCGCCAGGACGAAGTCGAAGTCGTCGGTTCTGTCGGTAAGTCCCTCCGTTGGCGGACTATGTGACGGGAAGACCGGACGCCCGTACATCCCTTCGTCCGCCAAGTGACCGAGTAATTCGTCGTGTTCGTCGGTGAGATTGTACGTCACCGAGGCATTCGGATCAGTGTGCGTGAACTCCTTTTCTGCGTAATCGGTCAGTCCGTCGCCATCCGTGTCTTCCACCATGGGATCGGACGAGACGGAGATTGTCCCGTCGGCGGACTGCTCGACACTCCCAGCCCACCGATACGGCTGTCCGCTCTCGTTGATTACCGAGATATTCCAGCCGTTAGCTGCCGAATTGTTCGCCAAGTCCAGTTCCTTGTCGTCATCAAGTCCATCGCCGTCGGTATCCACTAGGGTCAGATTGCTCGTCAACTCGTAATACTGGGCGATGTACTGATGTCGGGTATCGTCGACGCTGAACGAAATTGGATATTCGCGGTACTCACCGGCCTCTTCGCCGTCGGTCAGATCATCGTCGTCCGTGTACTTCGTCGAGGAATTGGTTGGCAGTCGAGTCACGTCAGCGCCGGTGTGCCCGATCGGCAGTCCCTCCTCCTCGAGGACGTCCGGCAGGCCGTCGCCGTCTGAATCCTACGGTTCGACTTCCTCGGCGACCCGCGAAAACACGTTTGGTAACTCCGCCGCGTCCGAGACGTAGTGATACGAGCCGCCGGTGATCGACGCGATATCGCTGAGCTTGTTCCCGTCGGCACCACCGAATCCGATCGTGTGGATCGTGATGTTCCGGTCAGTCGCTGTCCGGGCTTGAGCACGTCCACCTTCTCCTTGGCCGTCCGTCAATAGGATCGCCACATTCGCTCGCGAGTCGTTGCTCGTACTCGCAAAGTGCTGGTTGGCCCGCGCGACACCCGCACCGATGTTTGTGCCGCCGGAGGCGTCGAGACGCTCGATCGTGACGTTGACAATACAGCGAATCCGACTCTCTCAGCTCTCTAACGGGATTGTTTCCGCCAAATCAAACACGTACACGGCACCAGTTGATTCTTCGTTCCCGTCCGCTTCGGGTGCACTTACGGCAGCGATACCTGCATCCCTCGACACTGTGATTCGCGTCCCAAAGTAATCGGTCGGGTCATTTTCAGGAGCAGGGATGACACGATCTTGTTGCCAGTGGTCGTTATCCTGCTTGAAGACGCAAATCCTGCTCTGTTCACCCGTGTCGGACGATTCGCCCGGGGCCCCGATGAGAATCGCTTCAGGATTGCTTGTCATGGCAAGCGACAGGCCGAATCGCTCGCGCTGCCCGGGATCGGCGGGCGTGAGCTTCTGGGTTTGGTGCCACTCACTATCTCGGTTTTCGAAGAGATATACCGAACCACTTTGTTCGCCGTTTGGATCCTCATCGTTCGACGCACCGACGAGAACTGTTTGTCCGTCCTCCGAGACGGTGACTGTCTCCCCGAAGTAATCGTTTGGATCCCCCTCGCTGGCAGTGAGTGTGGCCTGTCGGACCCACTCGTCATTAGACTGCTTGAACACGTATGCTGCACCCTTTTCCGAATCCGACACAACCATTCTGGAGACAACAAGGGTCTCGCCATCCCTTGAGATATCCATTGCATACCCGAATGACTCAATCGAAATTCCGTCTTTGGGAAGCGAGTTAACCAACTTCCAGCCATCAGACTCACGCGAATATTCGAAGACGGCACCCGTAGAGTTCCTGTTCGAATTTTCTCTGAACGGCGCTCCAACGTATGCGGTGTCTCCATTCGGAGTCAATAATAGCGATCGCGAGAATTGATCAAATTCCTCACCATCAGGAGCACTGAGTTTACTTTGCTGATGCCACTTTTGACCCTCTTTTTGATACACGTAAGCAGCTCCCCCTTCTGGTCCATTCGGATCTTCTTCAGCAATTGCTCCGATGAGTGCGGTTTCGCCAGTATCCGATATCGAGACAGCGGACCCTAGAAAATCATAGCGATCCCCGTCATCTGCCAAGAGTTTTGCTGATTGGTACCACCCGTCTTGATCCCGTTTGAAGACGTAGACTCCACCGGCATTCTCGCCGTTCGGATTCGAATCTTGATAGCTACCGACGAGCAGGTTCTGACCGTCGTTTGACATATCGATCCAAAATCCAAATCTATCGTTTGTATTCCCATCTTTAGCCAAGAGCTTTGCCACACTATTTTGGGCGTCTTCTGTCTCTGTCGGTTCCGAAAACACACAACCGGCTAATGCGACTAAAGTCGTCGAATTCACGAGAGTAAGCATCTCACGTCTAGTAGCCTTGCCACCCAGTGAGATGTTTCCTATCATTAGTTTTCACGGTATGTGAGTGCTCCCCCGAACGTACCTTCGACATCGGTCATCTCAGTCCGATATTCGATGTATTTACTAAACCCACTGATTCCCTGTGTTATCGGAATCGTAGCTGGTGTTCCACCTGTTGTCGGGAAATTGGGCTGTAACTCACCATCGCTTACTTTATAGATCCCCATTTCAATACTCCCTTGCGCGGTTCACACAACCATCATACCCGCGTTGGTAGATCCAGCCACCGAAAACCCAGTTGATAAGATTTGATTCACATCATTTAACATGATTTGAGTAGACTCCAGTATTGGTGCCCCCGCATAATTGTAACCCGTTTCCGTGTTGAACACACCGTTGGAGTTGTCTTTTGCTGGACGATAGAAGGGTGTAGAATCAAGTTCCTCTACCCGGAATTTGAACCGTTTTAGATTTATCAAGTTTTTCAGCCCAAAGCCAGCAGTATGTTTCGCAGCGATTCGGTATTCTAACTCTTTTGTTTCTCCAGGTTCTAAGGTGATTGATTTCGGCCCTTCCAGAATCTCATTTTTTGGTGTCTTCATTATCCCAGCCGGCTTTCGATCTAACAGACGGAAAGTAGCTTGACTATCAGTATTTTCAAGATAATCCATGGCCCCATCGTTCGGATTATAAGAAACGATCACAGGGAACTTAATCTCCTGAACATCACCTGAGGCCTTCGTTTCCACTTCATCCGGGACAAGAACGAGATGATCATCGGTAATACCTTTATAGTTTGGATTTCTCGTCCAGTCCTCCTCTTCATGGATGAGTGTATTCACCGTTGTTGGCTGGTTCTTCGGGGTAGAAGTTCGAGTCAAGACGGGAAGCGTATACCCTGCAGCAAGCGTTTCTTCTTCCATCGGATCACTACCCTTCTCTACCTCTTCGCTATCGTTCAGCCCAGTGTCGTCGGAGTTAGGGTCTGTCGGATCACTCTTTACCGTATAGTATCGGATATCGTATTCGTTTCCGAAGAATTCGATCGTTCGATCGATTTCGCTACCGATCTCTTCATCGTCGTGTAGTGTATCGCCATCTGTGTCATTCTGTTCTGGATTGGTATGCACGACGGCGATATTGTTTGCCGACAGGTTCGCCTCCGCATTATCTAAATCACCCACCATGAACGGTGAAATGGGAATCCCGTTATTCTCCAGCGAGTCGGAAAATCCGTCGTCACCCGAATGCGTCGGTTCGATATCTTCGGCAACCCGTGAGAAGACATCCGGTAAGTCACTGGCGTCGTCGACCGACGAATACCCTCCCGACGTGATATCCGCGATCTGCTGTAATTTGTCTCCGTTCGCATTCCCAAAGCCGATCGTGTAAATCGTCGTTCCACGGTCGGCAGCAGTGTTCGCTTGGGAGATTTCACCACTACCCTGTCCGTCTGTGAGGAGAATCGTATACTGGGATCGAGAGTCGTTGCTGTTGGCGGCGAAATGGTCGTTCGCGCGTTGTAATCCCGCTCCGATATTCGTTCCGCCGGATGCATCAAGACTGTCGATCGTAACGTTCACTGACCCAAAGTCAGTCGTGAGTTTTTGAGGAACCGCTGCATCGTAATCGAAATCGACAACACCAGCTCGGTCTCCCTCGATCAAGGCACCGACAAATTCCTTCGCAGCGGCCTTCCTGAACTCCTGAGGATCGTTCCAGCTCATCGATCCTGAGGAGTCGATGACCAACATTACGTCGATCTCTGCCGTATCAGGATCTCCCTGTCCGCCATTAGATGGCTCTTGGGCCCTGAGCATTGTCTGCCAATTTGGAACTTTGAATACGGTAAAAGTCGAGAAGTGATCCGTCCGTGCATGGACTGTATCGTTTGCTTCGTCGATCGTCGTCGGCAGCGGCTCAAACCCTTGAATTGACTCGTTGTACCGCACTCCAACCAGTTCCGATTCGTTGACGGACAGTGCTGATTCGTCATACGAAATCGAGACCGTCGCGTTCTCGATCGATTCGTCAGTATCAAGGTCGACTACCGGTGCAGCCGTGAGATTCGAAGCAAACGCGTTGTTGAACCGTGCTTCGGTGTTTTCTTTAATTGTCAACGATTTTCCGGTACTCCCGGTGGCCGTGACGCGAACTGAAACACCCAGACTCTCGTTGTTTGAATTCGTGGTATACGTTTCGTTGCCGTCCAACACGCCGTCATCGTCCGTGTCCGGATCGAGGGGATCGGTTCCGAATTCTGGCTCCACGCCGTCTTCTAGTCCATCAGCATCGGTATCAGGGTCCGTTGCATTTGTTCCGAGCTCTTGCTCACGACTATCTGAGAGTTGGTCTGAATCAGAGTCGGCCCGATGGGGGTCAGTTCCCAGTTTTTGTTCTCGTTGATTGACCACGCCATCTCCATCAGGGTCTTCTTCAGCATCAATAACTCCATCGTCGTCTGAATCCGACTGCTGTGGCGACGTCTCAGAATACCTGATCTCGAATCCGTCTTCTAATCCATCACCATCGGTGTCCGGCGATAGCGGATCGGTGCCGAACCAATATTCGATCCGATTGTCAACTGAATCACCGTCAAAATCGTGTTCACTATCGATAATGCCATCTCCTCCCTGATCCCCACTCACCAGGGTCGAATCGCTATCGGGATCGAGCGGATCCGTCTTCGTCACGTTCTCTTCATAGGTGTCGGGCAGGCCGTCACCATCCAGCTTGAGTACGACCGCGCTCGTCTGGGTCTTCTGTCCCTGACCGGACTGATCGCCAGCGTTGCCTGACTGCTTTGGCTTGTCTTTGTTCTTCTGCTTGTCTTTCTGTTTGTTCTTCTTTTTCTGCTTGTCCTTGCCCTTCTGCTTCCGTTTGCCGTTGCCACGTTTTGACTGCGTGTCGCTACGCTCGACGACCGTCACGTCGATCGTATTGACCCGCTCGGTCAGGTTGATCGTCGTCGCGAAGGAGGCGTTGGCATACCCACCCCGAAGGCGGATGGGGACCGTCTGATCGTCGTTGATCGTCGCCGTCAGGTTCACCCCGTCGAGGCCGGTCGGGTCCACCACGCGACCCACGAGCGTGTATTGGGCCGTCATCGATCCGTTGCGTATCGGGTCCGCCCGCCGGGTCAGCGTTACCGTTGGGCTGGTCTCTCGATCGAGTTGCTCGAGGGCCACGAGTGCCTGGTTGGTGGCGATACCGTACGTCCGGACGGCCTTGGCGGTCGTGCGGATACATTTCTCGCTCTCGCTGTTGGCCGCTCGCTCGCGCAAGCGCTCGGCACGGTCGAGTTGTCGCCGGGCGTTGTCGAGATGGCTCTGGACACTCTGCTGGGTCCCGTGGCCGAGTTGCTCCTCAGTCTTAGCGAGAGTGTCTTCGGCGTCTTCGATCACTTGCCGAGCGGAGGCATTGTCTGCCCGGACGACCATTCGGGCGATACGCTGGACGGGCTCGCTCTCGTCGCTGTCATCGAACGCTGCCAGGGCACGCACCGCGTTGGCGTCGGCGATGAACGCCTGCTGGTCGTCGACCCGGACGGGGCCGATGTAATGGGCGAACGATTCGTTCAAACGGTCAATCGCCCGCGCTTTGGCGGACTCCTGCCGACCGCTGTCTGCCGAGAGGTTCTCGATCGCCTGGATCGCCTGTCCCTTCAGCAGGACCGGTGGGCCCTCAGCGGGCGCCTGGCCGTCGACTGGCGCGGTGTTGCCAGCAGTCCCAGCACTCGGCCCGGGCGAAATCGCCCCGGCGGGCACACTCGCCATGACCATCATTATTGCCGCTACGATCGCGAACAGTCCCGTCACGTCCCCACCATCGGACATAATTGCCGGCAATACGTGGCAATTAAATATGTCTTACTATACGAAAGATTCAGTGACTGTTTCCAAAGCGCTGCCCCGGGCCAACAGCCCTCGCCCAGGCGATCACCCGCACCGCCGGCCGGTCGCCGTCGCCGGCGACCAACCGTTTTTCACGCCCCCGCCCGTCACCGCCCCCATGCACAACGTGGACGCCGCGGGCCTGGGAATCGGCGACGCCCACCCACCCCGGATCATGGGTGTACTCAACGTCAGCCAGGAATCGCCGTACAAACCCAGCGTCTTCGACGACGCGGGCGAGGCCGCCGCCTACGTCGAGGACATGATCGAGGAGGGGGCCGATATCATCGACGTCGGCCTCGAATCGGCCAACAAACGCCTGGACGTGCTCTCCGCGGAGGAAGAACGCGAGCGTCTCGATACGGCGATCGAAACGATCGAATCCGTCGATGGCGAGGCCGTCTTCTCCATCGAGACTCGATACAGCGAGGTCGCCGACGAAGCACTCGCCCGCGGGTTCGACATGGTCAACGACATCTGTGGCTTTGCCGATCCCGAGATGCCGGACGTTACTGAAGCACACGCCGCCGCCGTCGTGAAGATGGCCAGCCCGCCCGACCTCGAACGGCCGGGTGCGGTCAGGGAGACGGACTGGACGAACCGCTGCGAGGAGGAGTGGGCAGCCGACGCCGACTACGTTGATCAGGTCTACGAAGCGCTCACGCAGAACGGCTTCACCGAGAAAACGATCGTCGATCCGGCCTTTGGCGGCTGGAGCGAGCACCAGACCATCGAAGACGATCGGGAGACGTTCCGGCGACTCGGTGAATTCCGGGGCCTGGACCGGCCGATGCTCGTCTCGATCAACCGCAAGAACTTCCTCCGGGAGATTGCGGGCCGCTCGACCGAGGAGGCGTTGCCGGTCAGCCTCGCGGCGACGGCACTGGCCGTCGAGCGTGGCGCGGACGTGATCCGCACCCACGACGTGAGCGAAACTCGGGATGCAGCGCTCGTCGGCCACGAACTGGGCGACAGCCCCCAGGAGTACGCGTAATGGACTTTTCGACCTGGGAACCGGTCTACGAGGCGATCCTCGCGGACTTTGGCTACGATCGCCCAGCCGACGAACGGGCGCGAGACCTGCTGGCGTCACTCGTTGCGGACGCGCCGACCGACCCCTACGACCCAGCACCCGACATGTTCGCCGGACAGACAGTGGCTATCGCCGGGGCTGGGCCGTCGCTTTCGACGGAACTCGAACCGATCGAATCGGCGGATGCCGTCATCGCTGCCTCGACGGCCGCCGATCAACTACTCGAGGTGGGCGTGTCCCCCGATATCGTCGTGACGGACCTTGACAAACACTCCGAGACAGTGCGGGAGTTGACAAGGTCTGGGATTCCTGTTGCCGTCCACGCCCACGGCGACAATATCGCCGCCGTCAAAGAGTCCGTCCCCACGTTCGACCTGGCGTGGGTGCTGCCGACAACCCAGGCCGAACCGGTCGATCCAGTCCGGAATTTCGGCGGCTTTACTGACGGCGATCGGGCCGCATTTCTCGCCGACGCACTCGGGGCCGACCGGCTCGTCTTTCCGGGGTGGGACTTCGACGATAGGACGGTCGGGATCGAAAAAGAGCGGAAGCTCGAGTGGGCCGAGCGATTGCTACACTGGCTCGAAGGCCGTCGCGACGAGAACTTCGATGTGCTCGATGGGAGACGCGACAGCAGCGAGCCGATCGAGCAGCAATGAAGAGCGGCCACGTGGATACCACTCCGGCCACACTCCGATCAGACCGGGGACGTCACTCGCGGTCAATCATGAGTCCACCCAGCGCACCGAGTGTCCCGAGGACAAACGGATAAGCAACGCAGAGGACGACCGTCTGAATGCGATCCGGGGCGAACGTCGCGATACCGTTGCCGGTCGATCGTGCGATCAGGAACGTCCCGACCAGCGCGACGGCGACGTAGCCCAACGCCATGGCCGCTCCGGTCAGGCCGGCATCGACGTACTCGTCCACATCTGAACGGACAACCGCCTGGAAGAGACCGCCGATAACCAACACGGAAACGACCGGAATCGAGAGATACACTACGATTGGGACGGCTGGTTCGGTCGCTTCCAGAACGAAATTGAACCGCCGCCCACCGGGGATGGTGACGTCCGCCGGCGCGGAAATGAGCCCATCGACGAACTGAGAGTTGTAGAAAATGTACGCGATCTGATCGAACCGTCCCGACAGCGACTGGGCGTCGATCGACGGTGGGCCAACGAAGAACAACGCGGCCATGAGCAGATAGCCAACCACGAACGACAGCGCCCCAGTAAGGATCCCTCTCCCCCACGAGAACGATCGTAACGGAGCAAGTCGCTCTTCGTCCAGAACGTCATCGACCGCTATCGACTGCGAGCCGGACTCGTCGGTGGAATCGTTTCGCGACACACCCACACACTCATCGAAGACCGTCAAAAAACCTCCGGCCCTCACTCCTCGCCGGATTCGAAGTCCAATGCCGCCGAGTTGATACAGTAGCGCTTGCCAGTCGGATCCGGTCCGTCATCGAAGACGTGGCCCAGGTGGCCACCGCACTCGCCACAGAGCACTTCCGTTCGTTCCATCCCATGACGAGTATCGACCTCCGTTTCGACGTTGCCCTCCTCGACCACATCGGTGAAACTCGGCCAGCCGTGGCCGGAATCGAACTGCGAGTCGGTGTCGAACAGTGCCGTGCCACAGCCGGCACAGCGGAAGACGCCGTCGTCGTCGACGTCAAGGTACTCGCCAGTGAACTTCGGTTCGGTGCCGCGTTCCCGGAGGATGTGGTACTCTTCTTCGGTCAGGATCTCCTGCCACTCCTCGTCTGACGCCGGGACGTCACTCGATTCTGTCGTCGATTCGTCCATAGTTACACCACGGCCTCCGTCGGTAAATGTCCACGGGAGTTGCTACAATTGCCGGCGGATCGTCGCCGCCGTCTCCGATCCCACACCGGGCACATCACGGAGCTCCTTCTCTGAGGCGTCGCGAATCCCCTCGACGCTGCCAAACCGTCTAAGAAGACGGGTCCGCAGTTCGGGGCCGACCCCCGGCACGCCGTCGAGTGCCGTCGAAACCTCGTCGCGAATGGTCTCGTGATACTGGACGGCAAACCGATGGGCCTCGTCACGGACGCGCTGGAGGAGCCGCAACTGCGGTGCATCGTCGTCCCACTCGACGGTGCGTTCGGGTGTGATCACGCGCTCGTCGGCCTTCGCCAGCGCAATAGCGGGAACGTCCCACCCTGCACTCTCCAACGCTTTGCGGGCCGCAGCCAGTTGTCCCTCCCCGCCGTCGATCAGTAAGAGATCGGGGTCCGATCTGTCGTCGCGACCGTCGACGGCCCGTTCAGCCCGCCAGGCGAGGAGTTCCTGCATTGCCGCGTAATCGTCGTTGCCCTCGGTGAGGTTTCGGCGGCGGTAGTCGGGTTTCTCGGGTGCTCCGTCGAGAAAGCAGACGTCGCTGCCGACGACGCCCGAGCCGCCAGTGTGGCTGACGTCGAAGCCTTCGATCCTGTCGGCCGCATCCAATTCGAGCGCCTCGGCCAGCGCTGCCGTCCCGTCCCGCGTGCCAGCGTTTCGTCGGGCGTTCTTCAGCGCGAGGTCGACCAGAGTCGCTTCCCGACCGGCACCCGGAACAGTCACGTCGACGCCAGCGTCGGCCAGCCACGTCTGGACCTCTCCGTCGGTGAGTCGGTCCGAGAGGAGTATCCGATCTGGCAATTCGCGTTCGGCGTAGTACTGGGGAACGAAGGCAGCAAGCACGTCGCCGCCGCGGCTGTCGGCAGGCGTCTCGACTTCGTGGCGCTCGCGATCGACCAGCGAGCCCTCAGCGCTGTGCAAGCGGGCGACAGTCGCCGACTCGCCTTCGAGGGCAACTGCGAGGACGTCCGTCCGCAGGCTCTCGTCCCGTACGACCGCACCGCCGGTCCCCTCGTGGAACGATTCGACGACCGAGAGGCGATCCCGGAGGTTCGCCGCCCGTTCGAAGGCCGCGCTCTCGGCGGCCCGGTCCATCTCCTCGCGGATCGGCTCGGCCAGGACGCCCGTTTCGCCCCCGAAAAAGCGGCGGATTGCCTCGACGTCGGCGCGATAGGACTCGCCGTCGATCTCGCCCGTACAGGGGGCCGAACAGAGACCGATGTCGTAGTCGAGACAGGGGCGATCCCGCCCGGCGTACTTGTGATCCGAACAGCCCCGCAGTCTGTACGTCTCGCGGATCGCCTTGAGGACCGTTTCGAGGTGCCCTTTGTCGGTGAACGGGCCGAAGACGTCTGCGCCCTCGGCAGGATCGCGAGTGATCTCGATCCGCGGTGCCGGGTGGTCGGTCAGTTGCACCAGGGGGTAGGACTTGTCGTCGCGCAAGCGGACGTTGTACCTGGGCTGGTGGCGCTTGATCAGGTTCGCCTCTAAGAGCAGCGCCTGGGTCTCCGTGTCAGTGACGACGACGTCGATGTCGACAGCGCGCTCGACCATCTGCCGGATGCGCTGGTTCCGGGGCCCGGTCGGAGCGGCGCTGGGTTCGGACGCCTTGGAGCCGTCGTCGCCCGGGTCGGCGTACGATCGGACGCGATCCCGGACGGAAACGGCCTTGCCGACGTAGAGGACAGTCTCGTCGGCTGCTTCGAACTGGTAGATACCAGGCTTGGCCGGGAGATCGGCGGCCAGGTCACGGACTGCCTCAGCGTCCATTCACTGGTGGTTGTCGCTTGAGCGTGTTGAACGTAGCGTCCGCGGTCGCGATCACGCTCATAATCAGACCCAGCAAAAGCGAACAGGTCCGGCTGATGGGCTCACTCGAAGGGGTTCCAGGACTCCCCGAGAAACCCAGACGATCGCTCAGCTGGCACGCCGTCGGGCAAGATCGCCGTCCGGACACGTTCGACAGCGTCCTCGGCGTCCTCGGGGACGGCCACGTGGATGTCGTCGTCGCCGGCGACTTCGATGACGAGGTGGCGCTCGCGCGTCCAGGCGTACACGCCGAGGGGCACGATCGCAAAGACGAGCAACAGCGCGCCAAAGAGGCGCATGTAGTAATCGAGCTGGCCGATCAGCGAGATCATGCCTTCCACCATGCCCAGGACGTTCCCGATGCCGAGTTCCTGGGTGCCCCCACCAGTGAGTGAGATACCACCCATGATCGCACTGAAGTCGACGACCAGACCGATCCCCAGCAACAGGACGCCGTAGAGTCCAGCACGGACGCCCATCGCCAGGAAGTTCGATTCGGCTGTCGTCGTGATCGCCGCACCAGAGACGTTCGGTCGTTTGACCTCCCGGAAGTTCTTGCCCTCCAGTTGTGGCGTAAACGCCAGCACGCGGTGACTGGTCACGATCACGGCCGCGTCGCCGAGATCGACCCGTTCCTCGACGTCTTCGCCCTCGTAGAGCAGGTCCTCGACTCGATCACTCCAGGCGTCCATCGAGTTGACGTACGCGACCGGATCTCAAGAAGCCTCGGGCCGACGCGCCGTCGGCCGAGGGTGACCGCGCGTCGGAGGATACAACCCGGCGGAACGGTAATAGAGGCGCATGACCGAGGAGGTTCGGTGCTGGCTGGTCGAACGGGACTTCTACGACGAAGACCTCGTGACGCTCGTGTACGCGACGCCGGATGGGCACCGTCACGTCACTCAGCAGCGCTCGACGGCACTACTGATGAAGGAAGCGGTCACCGCCGCGATCGACGTCGACCCCGATCGTCTGTCGGCCGTCGCCGAGGACGAACGCGAACGATACGCCCGGGAAGCCGAGCGAATGGCCGGCTCACACGATCCCGACGAAGTCGTGTAGTTCGCTGCCAGCGATGGCGGCCTCACAGGTAGCTCAAAGACTCGTTTGACCGTCCGTGAGTTTTTGGGGGATGCCGATCGAGGCTGTGAATATGCCCTCCAATTGGTCCGTCCGATTGCCTGCCGGGGCGATGGGAATCTCGCCCGGACAGATGCTGCTTGGCATCGCGTTCTGGGGTGCGATTGCGCTCCCGATCGGGTACCTGCCGTTGCTGGCGCTTGGCGAACTCTCGGCGAGCCAGGCCGGCGCGGTGATCGCCGTCAACGTCGCGTGTCTCGTGGTCGGCCATCGATACGATCCCGGCGGTGGCGTGTGGTCGCCGTCGTGGGAGCGGCTGTTCCCGGAGGAGAGGTTTCAATGAGCGCGACAACAGAGACTGCCAGTGACAGCAAGCGGCGGCGCTTCCGAGAGTACCTCCGCGAGCGGACGGCCGACGGGGAGTGCTATCTCAAGAGTAAATTCGTCGCCGAGGATCTGGACCTCTCGACGCGGGAGATCGGGCAACTGTTCGCCGATCTTCGCGAGAACGCCACCGACCTGAACGTCGAACGCTGGGCGTACTCAAACGCGACGACCTGGCGAGTCAGCCGAGCGTGACTGGGAATGGCCCCGTCCGCCCATTCGATTCCCAGCGCCTAAATCGATAGTATGGTGAACCTGTGTCAGGGCACACTGGACTTCAGCCGGTGAAGTCGACCGACTATTTATAAGATATGTGGAGGAGTAAGGACGGTCGCTATGGCAGCTATCGAAACGAACGGATTACATAAACGATACGGTGGAGATATCCTTGCACTCGACGGCATCGACCTCCACGTCGAGGAGGGTGAAGTCTTCGGCTTTCTCGGGCCAAACGGCGCGGGCAAGTCCACGACGATCAACATCCTGCTTGATTTCGTCCGCCCAACAGAGGGCTCGGCGACGGTGCTGGGCATGGACGCCCAGGCCGATTCCCAGTCGATCCGACAGCGGACAGGCGTCCTCCCGGAAGGCTATCAGGTGTACGACCGCCTGACTGGCCGGCAACACGTCCAGTTCGTGATCGACTCGAAAGACGTCACGGCGGACCCCGACGCATTGCTGGAACGAGTCGGCATCCCCGAGGCCGGAGACCGGACGGCCGGGGGCTACTCGAAAGGGATGAAACAGCGACTGACCCTGGCGATGGCCCTAGTCGGCCAGCCCGATCTACTGATCCTCGACGAACCGTCGACGGGGCTCGATCCCGCCGGAGCGAGAGAGATCCGCGAAATCGTCACGGAAGAGGCCGACCGCGGTGCGACCGTCTTCTTCTCCAGTCACATCCTCGAACAGGTCGAAGCTGTCTGCGACCGGGTGGGAATCCTCCGGGCGGGCGAACTCGTTGCCGTCGACTCCATCGAGGGACTCCGGGAGGCGGCCGGTGACGGCGCAACCCTACGGGTCGAACTCGCTACAGTCACCGACAACGCGATCGAGATCGTCGAGGGCGTCCCGGGCGTCACAGATGTGACACAGCGTGACGGCGGTCTAACTGTCTCAGTTGGCGACGGATCGAAGACAGCAGTGCTCTCGGCCCTGGAGGATGCCGGTCACGAAGTGACTGACTTCCGGACGGAAGAGACCTCACTCGAAGAGATTTTCATGAGCTACACGGAGGGCTCGCGATGAGTACACTCGCTGTCGCCAAAAAGGACTTTCAGGATGCGCTGCGCTCGCGGGCGCTTTGGGGGCTGTCAGTACTGTTCATTCTCCTCTCGTTGTTCATCGCCTACGCGTTCGCGGAGTTCACGACGGAGATGGGCATCGAAGAGCAGACTGCCGAGGGCCTGGCGTACTTCCTCGCCAGCCAGATCGGGCTGTTCGTCTCGGTCACAGCCATCGTCATCGCCTACAAGGCCATTGCGGGCGAGCGCGAGAGTGGCTCGATCAAGATTCTCCTGTCGCTACCGCACACGCGTCGAGATGTCCTGCTCGGCAAGGTGCTCGGTCGTAGTGCGACCTTGGCCGTTCCCACGCTCATCGGCCTTGCCGCCGGAGCAGCCCTCGGAAGCGTATTGATGGGCGAGTTCGCCGTCGTCGCTCTCGGGGCGTTACTGGCCATGTCGCTGCTGTTCGTGGTGACCTACATTAGCATCGTCGTCGGCCTCTCGGCGTTGACGGGGTCGACATCGCGAGCCTCGATGCTGACGATCGGATATTTCCTCGTCTTCGAGTTCCTGTGGGGTGCCGTCAGCTTCGGGGTCGTCTGGCTCATGAACGGGTTCTCGCTGCCCAGCGAGATGCCGAACTGGGTCTTCCTCGTCAATCAAGTACCGCCCAGTGCGGCGTTCACGACCGGGCTCACCGCGCTCATGCCCGGTGACATCCCAGCGGCCACCGATCCTGACTTCCAGGCGTTCTACGCCACGCCATGGCTCGGTCTCGTCATCCTGGCGTTCTGGCTGGTCGTCCCCCTGGCGATCGGTTACTGGCGGTTCTCGAAGGCAGATATCTGAGCAAATCGACGGACTCGACAGCCCGTAACGACAAGGATTATGCCGGCCGCCCCGGAACCGCGGGGCATGGTCGCCATTGACCTTACCGACGTCACCAAGACATATGGTGGCGTCACCGCCCTCCAAGGAGTCGACCTGACCGTCGAGTCAGGCGAGGTGTTTGGCTTTCTCGGCCCGAACGGGGCCGGAAAATCCACGACGATCGACATCCTGCTCGATCACGCCCGCCCGACGGCCGGCCAGGCGCGTGTCCTCGGGATGGACGCCCAGAGCGAAACAGTCGCCGTCCGGGAACGAACCGGCGTCCTCCCCGAACGATTCGGGCCACTCGGCGAGATGACCGGCCGCCAACACGTCGAATTTACGATCGAGGCGAAGGACGCCAACGACGATCCCGACGCTATCATGGAGCGCACCGGGATCGCCCACGCCGCCGACCGGCCCGCCAGCGGCTACTCGAAGGGAATGACCCAGCGGCTGATGCTGGGGATGGCACTGGTCGACGACCCCGACCTGTTGATCCTCGACGAGCCGACAACGGGACTGGACCCCAACGGCGCACGACAGATGCGCGAGATTGTCCACGAAGAGGCCGATCGCGGGGCAACGGTGTTCTTCTCGAGCCATATCCTCGAACAGGTCGAAGCGGTCTGTGATCGGGTCGGCATCCTCGACCAGGGGACACTCGTCGCCGTCGACTCTATCGACGGCCTCCGAGAAGCGGCCGGCACCACCGGCGAGATGGCCGTGACACTGGACGCGATACCCGAGGGACTGATCGCCGATATCGAGGCCATCGATGGAGTCTCGTCGGCCCGAACGGATGGAGACAGCGTGATCGCCGGCTGTGAGAACCCCGCCAAGGGCGAAGTGGTGCGGGTCACACAGCAGGCAGGCGCGACCGTCGAGAACATTGAGACCAGCGAGGCGAGCCTGGAAGATCTCTTTGCCGCCTACACGGGGGGTGCCTGAGATGCGCTGGCTCCAGATCGCCCGCAAGGACTTCGACGATTCGCGTCGTGAACGGCAGTTGTACTACCTGCTCGGACTGCTGGGACTCGTTGGCCTCGGCATCGGCTACGTCGTCGGTGACAACAGCAGCAGTAGCATGGCTGCATCGGAGGTGCTGCCGTTGTTCCTGCTCAACGTGTTTGGCTTTATCGCGCCGATCGTAGCGTTGACGATCAGCCAGAGTGACATCGTCGGTAAACGGGCGACCGGCGAACTGTCGGTCCTGTTGAGCCTGCCGTTCTCGCGGCACACGATCGTCCTCGGGAGTTTTCTCGGTCGCATTGCCGTCCTGACAGCTGTCCTTGTGCCCGCGTTCGTCCTGGCGTCGGTGCTGTCGACGGCGATGGGTGCACCACTGGACGTCGCCCTCCTCGCGACGACCTTCCTGCTGATCTGGACGGTAGGAGTCGTGTTCACGGCGATCGCCCTTGGCCTTTCGACGCTGACCCGCTCGACGTCGATCGCCGCTGGCGGTTCGTTCGGTATCTTCCTATTGTTCGTCTTCCAGCTGTGGTCGGTGATCCCCACCGGCATCCGATACCTGCTCGGTGGCCTCTCGATGCCCTCCGGCCCGAAACCGGAGTGGGCAGCCGCATTCATCCAGCTGTCGCCGTTCACTGGCATTCGAAACCTGGCCCATCCGATCGCTCCGGAACTGCTCAGGAACTTTCCGCTCGCGCTGGGATCCGTCGGCGAAAGCGTCCCGTGGTACCAGGAGCCAGTCTTTGCCGGCTTCGTCGTCCTCGCGTGGATCGTCCTGCCGCTCGCGATCGGCTACTGGCGGTTCCAGACGACTGATCTCTGAGAGGACGCGATCGAAAATTACCGACCGATCGTTCCCTGCCTGGTAATCGGGGCGTCGGGGTTAATCTCAAACGCGACGAGCAACGAGTCTTCTCGGGCAGTGACTGTCGTCGTACCCTCGACGAGCAGGCCGCTCTCGGCTTCCTCGAAGGTCATATCCCCAGCAGTGACGGCCCCGTCGAAGACGTAAAAATACGTGTCCCACCCGGGTTCGGTCGGCACGTCGATGCGGTCGCCCGCTTCCAGATGCGTGTCATAGAAGTGGACCTCGTTGCGGACGAAAAGCGGCGCGGCCGATCCCTCGGGACCGAAAAGGTGTCGCCACTCGCCCTCGACGGGGTCGGGGATGGATACGTGCTGGATGTCCGGCTCGAGATCGAGGCTGTGCGGCCGGACGAAGATCTGGAGCATCCGCAGCGGCGGGTCGTCGGCGAGGGTACGCTCCTCGTGCCAGAAGCCGCTGCCGGCGTTCATCACCATCATGTGCTCGGCGTCGGTCACGAGCTTGTTACCCTCGCCGTCGTCGTGGCGCATCACGCCCGTAGGAACCCAGGAGATGATCTCCTCGTTTCGATGCTGGTGCATCCGAATGAGTGTGTCCGGGTCCATGAACGACTCGACGACGGTCGCCAGGGGGCCGTACCCGTGGTCGTCGTGGTCCGGCAGGTTCCGGCCAGGGAAGTTGAAATGTGTTCGGAACTTGCCCTGGTTCTGTGAAACGTCAGTACGTGTGGCTTTATAGAGGGTGTTCGTCGATTCGAGACTCATTGTAGACTGTATTCGGGCTGGACGGGTATAGGGGCGAGGGAGGCGTCAAAACGCGTCGTGTGGGCGATGAGAGGGGCTGTTGACGATCCCCTGCGGTGCCCGCTCACTCAAGGACGTCGCGCGCTTCGAGCTCCGACTCGAACTCACCCTCGTCGATGATCGGAACGTCGTTGTCTTCGGCGTCGTCGCGCTTGCGCTGGCCCGGATTTTCGCCGACGACGAGGTAATCGGTATTGCCCGAGACGCTGCTCGTTGCTGATCCGCCGTGGGTTTCGACGATTTCCTGGGCCTCACTGCGGGTGTAGTCTTCGAGCGAGCCCGTGAAGACGAACGTCAGCCCATCGAGTTCGTCACCACCCTCGACCTCGTAGGGCTGAGGATCGACGTGCTCGAGCAGACGTTCGATCGCCTCGTAGTTGCGCTCGCTCTCGAAAAACTCCCGGATGTCGTCGGCAACGTTCGGTCCGATATCGTCGACGGCCTGTAGGTGCTCGCGGTCGGCGTTCATCACGGCCTCGAAGGTCTCGAACTTGCGAGCCAGCGCAGTCGCCGTCGCGCCGCCGACCGAGGGAATGTTCAGCGCGGCGAGGAAATCGTCGACCGGTGGCTCGGTGCTCGCCGCAAGTTCGTCTTGCAAATTAGCGACCGACTGCATTCCCCACCCCTCCAGGGAGGTGAGGTCGAGCTGTCCGAGTTCGTAGAGATCGGCCAGTTCCTCGACGAGCCCAGCGTCGAGGAGTTGCTGGATGCGTTCCTCGCCTAGGCCCTCGATGTCCAGGCCGTCGCGACTGGCGTAGTGGACGATCGCCCGTTCGAGTTGGGCTGGACAGGCCAGCCCGCCGGTACAGAACGCGAGTGGGCCGTCCCGCTCGACGGGACTGTCACAGACAGGGCAGCTCTCGGGAAAGTCGACGGTGCCCTTGCTCGCCGCCTCGATGACCTCGGCGACCTCCGGGATGACGTCACCGGCTCGCTTTACGCGCACTTCGTCGCCGACACCGACGCCCAGGCGTTCGATCTCGGCGGGGTTGTGTAGTGAGGCCCGTGAGACGGTCACGCCGCCGACTTCGACGGGATCCATGAGTGCGACTGGGGTCAGCCGGCCTGTCCGGCCGACCTGCACGACGACATCCCGGACGGTCGTGCGCTCGCTGCGGGCCGGGAACTTGTAGGCGAAGGCCCACCGCGGCGCGCGGGCGGTCGACCCCAGCGCCTCACAGGCCGCACGGTCGTCGAGTTTGAACACGACGCCGTCAATCTCGAAGGGGAGGTCGTCTCGCTCTGCAAGCAGCCGGTCGCGGTAGTCGATCGCGGCGTCGATCGAATCGGCTTTCTCGGCAAGGTCGGTAACGCGCAGCCCCCACTCGGGCAGACGTTCGTACACCTCGCTGTTGGTCGCGAACTCCACACTCGCATCCAGCACGCCAAAGAAGAAGATCGCGAGCGGGCGCTCGGCCGTGACCGATGGATCGAGTTGCCGGAGCGTGCCGGCGGCCGCATTCCGGGGGTTGGCGAACGGGTCGTCGCCGCGCTCGATGCGCTCGCGGTTGTACGCCTGGAAGTCTTCGGTCGGCATGAACACCTCGCCACGGACCGCGAGGGTGTCCGGATAGTCGCCGCGTAATCGTTCCGGGACGCTCGGGATCGTTCGGACGTTCTCGGTGACGTCCTCGCCGACCTCGCCGTCGCCGCGGGTGGCCGCCCGCTGGTAGATGCCATCCTCGTAAACGACTTCCACCGACAGGCCATCGAATTTGGGCTCACAGAAGTAGGTCCGTTCGTCGGGATCGAAGCCCGCGTCGGCGAGCCCTCGAGCGACGCGATCGTCGAACTCCTGGACCTCTCCCTTCTCGCCGCCCTGGTCGATCGACTGCATGGGTGCGACGTGCTCGACGGATTCGAGTTCGTCCAGCGGTTCGCCGCCGACGCGCTGGGTCGGGCTGTTCTCGCGATCCAGATCGAACGTGTCTTCGAGGTCTTGCAAGCGGGCAAAGAGGGTGTCGTAGGTCCGGTCGCCGATCACGGGATCGTTCTCGACGTAATAGCGGTGGTCGTGATATCTGATGGCGTCGCGTAACTGTTCGGCCTGTTCGCGGGCGGTATCGAGATTGAGATCCGCCACTGGTTCGAACTCTGTCGGCGGGTCCGCGACGTAGGGGTTGTCCGCGGGGGCGTCGGCTGTCATTGCTCACCTCTCGCGGCCGCTCCCTCTTTGCAGGTTCGATGGGCGTCCATCGAGCCCTGAACGGGCGTCTGAAACCGAGTGTCCGATCGAAGAACTAGGGCTTCACCAGGATCTTCACCTGCTCGCTCTCGGGGCCGAGCAGTTGTTCGAACCCACCGTCGACAATCTCGTCGAGTTCGATCCGATCGGTGATGAGCGGATCGGGATCGAGACGACCGTCTTCAAGCATGTCGATGACCATACCGAACTCCTCGCCGGAGCGAGGCCCACCCTGGTACGCGATCGAGCCGACGATCGAGCGCTCGGGTATGACGAGGTCGTTCGGATTGGTTTCCAGCGCTTCCTCGAAGATACTCACTTCCGCCACGCGCCCGCCCGGTCGAGTGCTATTGATCGCCTGGTTATACGTCGCCTCGACACCGCCGACATCGAACGCGATGTCGACACCCTCGCCAGTTTCCGCTCGAACGACCTCGAGGGCGTCTTCCTCCATCGGATCGATCAACACGTCTGCCCCACACGCCTCGGCGCGCGCCCGTCGCTCGTCACGGGGTTCCGAGACGATGATCGGTCCGGCGCCGGCCGCCCGAAGCGCCTGGATCTGACAGAGCCCGATCGGTCCGGCCCCGAACACGGCGACCGAATCGCCGGCCGAGATGTCGGCGACTCTGGCCGCGTGCAGCGCAACCGTCAACGGTTCGACGAGAGCGCCGTATTCGACCGGGATGTCACCGAGGGGAATTGCCTGTTCGGCGTCGACGACGACGTTCTCGGCGAACCCGCCGTTTGCCGCCAGTCCGGAAAATCCGAGCGATTCACACCGGTGGTACTCACCGGCCTCACAACGGGGACAGGTCCCACAGTAGATGATCGGATTGGCTGTAACGGCGTCCCCGTTCGAGAAGTCAGTGACGTCAGCGCCAACCTCGGAGACAATCCCACTGAACTCGTGGCCCATCGTGAGCGGTGCCTGGACACCCGAGACAGGATGCGGGGCGTCTCCCGGAATAAAGATCGGCCCGGCTGTATATTCATGGAGGTCCGACCCGCAGATGCCACACGCTTCGATGTCGATCCGGACTTGCTCGGGACCGACCGAGTCCGGTTCAATATCTTCGACACGGATGTCTTCCTGACCGTAATATCTGGCTGCGTCCATACAAGCCAGCCTAACACGCAGATAGGGATAATCGGTCGACCAGTTCCCACTCGGCGATAACCCAGTCGCATCTTAAAAACAATCCCAGATCAGGGCCGAAACCCAGTTCCGCAGCGCCTCAACCGTCGGGGCGATCTGAGTCAAACATGAACGCAGAATCGTCCAACGACTGTCCCAAACGCCGAAATAACCGAAACACAGCGACCGCCCCTATCCACGATACCGACGAGATCCGGCCGGCGGGCTAGTTCCCTCAGAAGTCGGCCACGTCCTCGATGGCGTCGGTCAGTTCTTTGATACTCTCGAGATCGTGTTCGCCCATGTGCCCGATCCGGAAGGTTTTCTCGCCGAGTTGCGAGCCGTAGCCGTTCGAGAACACCATGTCGTACTCTTCGGAGACTTCCTCGATGGTCCCGGAGACGTCGATGCCCTGGGTGTTCTCGATACAGGAGACCGTCTGGGAGCGATAGCCTTCCTCGGCGAAGAGGTCAAAGTGCTCGCGCGCCCAGTCGTGAACGTACTCGGTCATCTCGCGGTGGCGCTGGTCGCGCTCGTGGTGACCTTCCTCGAGCATGTGTTTCATCTGCTTGCGGTAGGCCAGCATGATCGGAATCGAGGGTGTCGAGTGGGTCTGGCCTTTCCGGTCGTAGTAGTCCAGACAGCGCTGGAAGCCACCGTACCAGGAGGCTGAGTCCTTACCGACCTCGCGCTCGTAGGCCTCGCTACTGACGACACAGACGGCCAGGCCGGGCGGCATCGCGAAGGCCTTCTGGGTGGACGTGAAGATGACGTCGATGTTGTGCTCGTCGATGTCGACGAAATCGCCACCGAGCGCGCTCACGGCGTCGACGACGAAGTACGTATCCTCGTATTCGGCAACCACGTCGCCGATCTCCTCGATCGGATTCCGGACGCCAGTCGAGGACTCGTTCATCACGCTGGCGACGACGTCGTACTCGTTGTCACTCGCCTCGATGGCTTCCCGGACGTCCTCGGGTTTGATTGCCTCGCCCCAGTCGTATTCGAGCCGATCGACGTCCTTGCCCAGGCGCTCGGCGACGTTGGCGTGGCGCTCGCTGAAACTCCCGCAGGTCGGCACGAGGATCTTCTCGTCGACGAGGTTCAGCGTCGAGGCCTCCCAGAATTCGGTGCCAGACCCCGTCAGAATGATGACCTCGTTGTCGGTGTCGAGGAACTCCTTGGTGTCCTCGACGATCGTGGTGTAAAGGTCGGTCATCCGGTCCATCCGGTGGCCGAACATGGGCTGGGCCATCTCCTCGATCACGTCCTCACGGACCTCCGTGGGGCCGGGGATGTACAGGGTCTTCTCGGGGTAGTCGTCCGTATATTCGCGTTTCTCGGTCACGGAACTCACCTTGGTATGGTGACAGTCTCTGTCAGAGGCTATGGGAGTTTTGATACGACGGCGAAACGGCGACGGGGGTATGAGGATCTACTCACGGGAACAAGGCCGACATGATAATCAAAATATAAGTGAGTTGAGTATTCTGTCACCAAGTATGACATGAACCGGCGATATCTCATAGCGATTCCCTACCCTAGAGACGAGTATTATCAGAGTCAGGATATATGTATCCGTCCACCCACTATGCGAGTTTATACGTCCCCATCTCCAATCCACGGTATCCTGTCAGATGTGACGACATACCACGCTAAAATAGGACTAATAACGAGGGGGAGTCCAGTATTCAGCGCAATAATCATTCTGGGAGCGGAAAATGGTTCGAGATACACTCCTCTCACCATTGACGATAGTAATCCTAGGAGCGGAAGGAATCCTAGTGAAGTAACAACGATTCGCCAGATATTGAACGCCGAAATTTCGTACGTTTTCTCCAGAGACATGGTTATCTATATGCAGCAAGTGAATCATTCATTGAAACATCCAGACAAAAATCCATCGAGAATGATCTGTCTCAACATCAAATGATCCAGTGCCACCCGATACCCGACCCTACCCAAATTTGCCGTAACTCGGAGTTATACCAGTCCAGAGGTATATGCGTATGAAACATGAGCGAGCACGAGCAATCGTACTTCGGGACGCGGTGTTTACACGCCGGGCAGTCACCCGACCCCGAGACCGGCGCGGTCGCGCCGCCGATCCACCAGACGACCTCCTATGCCTTCGAGGACGCCGATCGCGCGGCCGATCTCTACGCCTTAGAGGCCGAGGGCAACATCTACAGCCGCTTCGATAATCCGACCGTCCGGACGCTCGAACGCCGCCTCGCCTCTCTGGAAGGCGGCGTCGACGCCGTCGCGACCGCCTCGGGGATGGCCGCCCTGGACGCGACGACGACCGTGCTGGCGAGCGCGGGCGACAATATCGTCTCTGCGTCGTCGATCTACGGCGGGACCCACTCCTATCTGACGACGACCGCCCGACAGCGCGGTATCGAAGCCCGCTTCGTCGACACGCTGGATTACGACGCCTACGCCGAGGCGATCAACGACGAGACTGCCTACGTCCACCTCGAAACGATCGGGAACCCATCGTTGATCACGCCGGATATCGAGCGCGTCGCCGAGGTTGCCCACGACCACGGCGCACCACTCGTCGTCGACAACACCTTCGCGACGCCCTATCTCTGTAACCCGATCGAGCACGGCGTCGACGTGGTCTGGGAATCGACGACGAAGTGGATCCACGGGTCGGGCACCACGGTCGGCGGCGTCGTCGTCGATAGCGGCGCCTTCCCCTGGGACGAGTACGGCGAGCAGTACCCCGCACTGGGTGCCAATGCGGCGGAACTCGACGACGATAGCTACGTCGATCGGTTCGGCGAGCGGGCCTTCGCCGTCGCAACCCGCCAGCGCGCCGTCCGGAACGTCGGCGACGGCCAGAAGCCCTTCGACGCCTGGACGACCCTGCAAGGGGCCGAAACCCTGGCCGTCCGGATGGAACGTCACTGCGAGAATGCCATGACCGTCGCCGAGTTCCTGGCCGACCATCCTAAGGTTGAGTGGGTCTCCTACCCCGGCCTGGAAAGTCACGAGACCCACGCCAACGCCAGTGAGTATCTGGAGGGAGGGTACGGCGGCATGGTGACTTTCGGCCTCTCGGGTGGCTACGAGGCGGGCCAGCGACTCTGTGAGGAGACCGACCTCGCGCAGTTCCTCGCAAACGTCGGCGACGCCAAGACACTGGTCATCCACCCAGCCTCGACGACGCACGCGAAACTGACTCCCGAAGAACAACGCGCAAGCGGCGTCGCGCCGGACATGGTCCGGTTGTCGGTCGGGATCGAAGACGCCAGAGACATCATTGCGGACCTACAAACGGGAATAGAGACAGCGACATGACGGTCACCGCCGAACGCGAGACGGTCTCAGTGGGTGAGTTCGAGTTCGAATGCGGAGAGACTATTCCCGATCTCGAAATCGCCTACGAGGCGTACGGCGAATTCGAGGGCGACAACGCGGTGCTGGTCTGTCACGCCCTGACCGGCTCCGCCCACGTCGCCGCCCACCCTGACGCAGACGACTCAACCAGCGGGCAGGCCCGCGCCTGGTGGGACGACATCGTCGGCCCAGGCAAGGCCATCGACACCACCGAGTACTACGTCGTCTGTGCGAACGTCCCCGGGTCCTGTTATGGCACGACCGGACCGGCGAGTACGAATCCCGAGACCGGCGACCCCTACGGGACCGACTTCCCACCCGTGACTGTCGGCGACTGGACGGACGCCCAGCGGGCACTCTTGGACGAACTCGGCATCCCCCATCTCCACGCCGTCGTCGGCGGCAGTGTCGGCGGGATGAACGTCCTCGAGTGGGCCAAACGCCACCCCGATCACGTCGACCGGATCGTCTCTATTGCCACGTCGGCCCGGTTGGACGCCCAGAGCCTGGCCCTCCACGGGATCAAGCGCCGGGCGATTACGAGCGATCCGGCCTGGGACGGCGGGCAGTATTACGACGACGAACACCAGGAACCGAACGACGGAATGGCGCTGGCTCGCCAGATCGGCCACGTCATGTACCTCTCGAAGCCCTCAATGGACCGGAAGTTCGGCCGCCGGTCGGCCGGTCGCGAGGCCCACCGGACGTTCCCCGAAGAGCCCGCAGCCGCGTTTTTCCCCTACCGGGACGTCGAATCCTACCTGGATTACCAGGCCGAGAAGTTCGTCGGGCGCTTCGATCCGAACGCGTTCCTGGCGATGACGCGGGCGACCGAGAATTTCGACCTCGCCGCTGGATTCGAGTCGGACGCCGACGCGCTGGCAGCCTTCGACGGCCAGGCGCTGGTCATGTCCTTCACCTCGGACTGGCACTTCACCGTCGCTCAATCCGAATCCCTCGCCGACTCGCTCCGAGAGACAGACACCCCCGTTGCCCACCACGTGATCGACTCAGATCACGGTCACGACGCCTTCCTCGTCGAACCCGAAAACGTCGGCCCGCCGCTGGGTGACTTCCTGACTGACGGGGTCGACGGATCGGCCGTCACCGACACAGCCGAAACGGACGAAGACGTGCCCGAAAGCGACTTCGCGCCGGTCCACACGAGCCTCTTCTCGCCGTGAGGAACCGCTAGATTGTGGACATAACGCCCAACGTCGCAGCCGCGAGAATCACCTCGAAGGTGAACGTCCCGAGCGCCGAGAGCAGCGCGAACCGCCGGAGGCGCATCCCGGCCAGGCCCGCCGGAACAGTCGCCAGCCCGCGGACGAACAGAAGCGTATTCGAGATCGGGACTGCCAGGGGCCCCCACTGACCGAACCAGTCTTCGAAGCGGGCCAAGCGATCCTCACCGATGTGGAACCAGCGGGCGTTCAGCACGTATTCCCGGCCGCCGTACTTCGCCAGCCCAAACAACAGACACTGCCCGATCGTCGCCCCGAGCACCGAGACGAGAATGATCGTCAGGTATCCGAGCGGCGAGTCGGCAAGCAAGAGGACCGCCGCCGGGACCAAACTCTCGCTGGGCGCGAAGTACAGGACCTGGCCGCCCTCGATGACAAACAAAATGAACAGTGCAACCAGCCCGTAGTCCCGGAGTAAACCCCTCGCCAGCCCGGTCGTCTGGGTGGGTAACGCGAAGAAGTCGAATTCGAGAACGAACAACACGACCAGGGCAGCCCCGACAGTCCCAATCACGATCGCTGCGGCGACTCTGATCGAGATGGATCGTCGAATCGACGCCGGCGTCACTCCGTCTGATCGACTGTACAGCACCCCAGCGAGCGCACCCAAAAGAACCAGCAAGCCAGTGGCGAGCACGACTGGACCGAGGACACCCCGTAGTGAGACTGGGACCACCGGCTGTCCCGCTGTCTCGATCAACGTCCTCCCTCCCTGCCATGCCGTCGATTTCGTCTCATCGTGACTGATTGCAGTCTCGAATCAAGATTCGAACGAGGCGTAATATGCCTTTCCGGTCGAAGAGAGACATCTACGACCGCAAGGAAGACTGAAGGCCCGAAAATGGGCCACCGTTTGGTGATACCAGGAATGTATGTGAATGAATCCGTCGAAATCCGGTATCGTCTTGCATTCGGGGCCAGAATGGTGACCAATGGAAATTCTCGTCTTCGGTGCCGGAAGCCTGGGCAGCCTGATCGGAGGGCTGCTGGCTCGCGATCACGACGTGACACTTGTCGGACGTGACCCACACCTCGAGGCCATCCAGGAATCGGGGCTGACGATTGGCGGTGAAATCGAGCAAACCGTTCGGCCACATGGCACAACCACGCTCCCAACCGACACGGAACTGGCGATCGTGACCGTCAAAGCTTACGATACGGCGACGGCCGCCGACGCGCTTGCCGACTGTGATTGTGCGGCTGTGTTGTCTCTGCAGAACGGTATCAGAAACGAAACAATGCTTGCGGAGACGCTCGATACCACTATTCTCGCAGGGACGGCGACCTACGGCGCAATTGCCGACGAACCTGGGCACGTGACGTGTACTGGCGTCGGTGAAGTAGTACTCGGTAACCCGGATGGCAGACCCAGTGACGTCGCCGACCGAGTCGGTGCAGCATTCAGGGCGGCTGATATCGAGACGACTGTCGTATCGGACATGCCACGCCGGCTCTGGGAGAAGCTCGCTGTCAACGCGGGCATCAACGCGACGACGGCACTGGCCAGGGTCCAAAACGATGCTCTTGCAGACGGGGCTGCAAGAGAGGTGGCCCGCCGGGCCACTCGTGAGGCCGCTCGCGTCGCACGCGCGAACGATGTCGCTCTGGCCGACGAGGACACACTCTCCGCGCTGGAAGGGGTCATCGACGCCACAGCAGATAACGAGTCCTCAATGTACCGCGACTTACAGACCGAACACCGAACAGAAATCGACGCGATCAACGGGATCGTGGCCGATAGCGACATCGAAACACCAGTCAACGAGACGCTGGCGGCGCTGATTCGAACGTGGGAACGCGAGCGAAACGTCCGTAGTTAGAAGGGAGCGCTGGGGCCTTCGTCGTTGTCGCTCTCGATACTGCCACCGCGGGAGTCGCCGGGACTGGTCGACTCATCCATCCCACCCATGCCACCGCCACCCATGCCGGCGTCAGCGTGGACCGTATCGATTTCCGGGATCTCCTTGGTCATACGGGACTTGATCGCCTGGATGGTCATCGGCGAGATACCACAGCCACTGCAGGCGCCGCCCAGAGCGATTGTCACTTCACCCGATTCCTTGTCGAGCTCCTGGATCGCCGCCGAGCCGCCGTGCATTTGGATCTGCGGGAAGTTGCGACGCAGGAAGTTGGTGATGCGCTGTTCGAGGTTGGTGTCTGCTTCCTGGGAATCTGTACTCATTGGTGAATCCAAGTAGGCAACAGACGGGTTTAGGCTTTTGGTATCCGACAATACGCCGGCATCACGAGTCAAGCTCGAACACGGACTGCAGCTGGGTATCCAGTTCCGATTTGTACGCCACCAGCACGGATTCGAGGCGGTCTCGGTCCTGATCGACGAGGCGATCGGCAGCGTCATCCGGGAGTTCGATGCGAAACTCACCGTCACCAGCGTAGAACGGCTCGCTCTCGGCGAGGATCTGCTGATCGATCGCGTGGATTAACTCGGAATCGTGCCGACCACTCATGACCTCGAAGGCCTGCTTGTAGGCCTGCTGGAGTTCCGTAAAGTAGTGTTCGTACTTGTCTTCGAAGCGATCGGGATCGAAGGCAGTCATAAAGCATGCTTCCGGATGGGTGTCCAAAAGGGCACTGTCGTCGGCAGGTTACTCCTGATCGTCGGCCGCAATCGGAATCCGAGATCGGTTTTCCGGAAACGAGAGCACGAACAGGGCCACACCAACGATACCTGTAAAGACAACCCCAGCGATTACAACGAGGGCGTCCGCCGACGTCAGAAGGTCACCGGCCTCAACGGTACCGTTCGCCAACAAGATCAACTCTAAGACGAGCAACGTCAACATGACACCGAAGGCAAAGCCCGCCGCCAGTAACAACCGCTCCTTGTCTCCGACGCCGCCAGTAGTGTCTGCCATCATCCCGCAGTAAGACCCCTCAACCCAAATAACCACCTGTCAAAGGCACCGGGAATGCAGTCCGCCGCAATTCCATATATCGAGATGTGATTTATTGGGCAGCTCAACGTCATCCTCTTACTGAGATCTCTCGGGAGTCACGCGATCTGCTCGGCGATAACGGCGTCTAGCCGGTCGAGAAAGGCCTGGCGCTCGTCCGTGGGAATCGTCGCCCCGGCAGCGACGTCGTGACCGCCCCCATCACCACCGACGGCCCGACTTGCTTCCCCAATGGCATCGGACAGGTCCAGTCCCTGCCTGACGAGCCCAGGAGTCCCCCGAGCAGACACTTTGCGTTCGGTATCGGATTTCTCGGCGAACGCGACGATCGGTCGGTCGCGCTGGACTCCAGGCGTACCGAATGCCATCCCGGCGACGATCCCCACGATCGTCTCTCGGATCGCGTCACCAGCGTCGAACCACTGTATGTTGGATTCCAGCGTGACGCCCTGCTCTCGGACCCATTCGAGCCCGTCTGAGAGATTGCGTCGGTGGTTGGCAAGCAACCGACGAGCCCGGGCGAGGGCTTGCCCACGGTCACCAAGACAGACAGCGAGTCCAACGTCTGCACGCTCATACCGGGCTGTCGCGTTCAAAAGCGTCGAAAACTCGCTTGCATCACGGAGCTCCGTGCCTGGTTCCTCCTCGGTGAGCGAATATGTTGTTCCTACGAGGGAATCAATCGCATCCGCCGAGACACCTCGTTCGACACCGCGCTTCAGTAGCGCGCTGACGACTGATTGACGTTCGTCCATCGAGAGGTCGACCCACCGTCGCCACTCGTCGTCGGCCTTCAATTGGATGCCTACCGACTCTAAAAACTCGATTGCACCCGCTTGGTCGCCTGTAACCCCGGGTATGCGTGGCCGATCTGCATATTCGAGCAGTTTCGGAAGCGGGCGTGTCTGAATCCCGTACAGCGCCAGGTCGGTGCGTTCTTCGAGAACGCCCGCAGCCACTCCGTCTTCGACAATTGCTCGGTTTGCCCCGATGAGTTCGCCACCACTGGCTTGCATGTCACCCACTGCCCCCACGACCGCCAGCCCAGCGAGGTCTCGATTATCTGTTCCGTCCTCCATCGCGCGCGCAAGTAGGTAACACGCCCCAGCCCCGGAGAGTTCGGACGCGCCGTCGATCCCCTCCAAGAGCGGGTTTAGATGGTAGCGCGTCTCGGCATCGGCCGGCTGGTGGTGATCGACGATTACTGGCTCAAAGTCACCGCGAGCCTCGTGTTCGACGATCGTGTCGAGCTGTCCGCTCCCGAAGTCCGTGAACAGCACCGTCTGTTCCTCGCGGAGCGCTATCGAGGCGATCTCGTCGTCGTCGAGCTGGTTTTTGAAGACGACATTGGTCGGGATTTTAGCCCGTTCGAGGGCGCTTGCGGCGATTGCAGCACTCGTCAGCCCGTCGGCATCGATGTGAGAAGCCAACAGGACAGACTCAGCCTGGCGTAGCCGGTCGGCACACGAGCGAGCTCGATCGGCCAGTTCGGGGACAGGACCCATCGGACGCACTTGGTTCGGGCCGCGATAAAAACGTCAGGGTCGAACGGATAAACCACATAATGCTATAGCAAACTATCGTCGATCAATACGGAACGATACCCTGCCACCCGAGAGGAACCAAATGGGAAGCGAGATCAGGAGTCGCTCTCGATCTCATCGAGGCGTGTGACGCTATCGTCGAAGGAGCCAACGCTGATGCCGGAATAGACGGCAGCAACGAGCCCGATCGCGACTGGCAGCCAGTAGACACTCAGTCGGTAGAGGACTACCGTTGCGCCGGCAACGGCGGGATCGACGTTCGCCGTGACGACGATCAGGCCGGCGATGGCGAACTCGACGCCGCCGAGTCCGCCAGGCAGCGGAACGAGTGTCGCGACACCGCCAACAGAGACGACAAACAGGACGAGACCGAACGGAATCGGTCGACCGACGGCGATTGCACTCGTATACAGCGGGACCGCGAACAGCGTCCAGCCGACGAACGCGAGCAAAAACGCGATCAGCAGTGACCGCCGATCCCCACGAACGGTGTCGACCGTTTCGAAGTAGCGATCGACACTCGCCGAAAGCGGTTCGGGGGCGAGTCGACGCTCCACTCCAGTACTGAGTCGGCCGAACGTCCCACGAAAGATGTGGGCGACCCCGAGGACGAGGAATTTGAGGACGTGCTGGCGATAGACAAGGAGCACACCTACTGAGAGCAGTGCGACGGTGGCGAGGACGACGAGGACGAGCGCAGTCCCGACCAAGCGAGATCCAGGGACCGTCACCGCCACATATCCCACGCCGATCGTCACGAGGACGAGCGTAGAGACCAATCCCAGAAAGTCACCAATGGTGACGACCGCTAGACTCCGGTTAAAACCGGTCCTCGCCTGCCGGTCGAACGCGTAAGCTATGATCGGAACGCCACCGGCGTTTCCCATCGGAAAATCTGTTTAGCGAACATGCCGGCCGCATACGCGAGAAAGGCGCGAGCCTGTGTGAGATAGCCGCCCGAACCGACCAGGATTCGACGCATCGACTCGGCCCAGGGCCATCGCCAGCACGACCGCGAGGAAGCCGGCCCCGAGCGGAGCTGGATCGACAGTCTGCAGTCGACGGACGATGGCCCCCGCATCGAAGACGGCGAAAAATCCACCGAGCACGATAACAGACAAGACGAACGACGCGACGTACCGTCCGCTGAGAAAGCGACTCCGGGGCATACTGTGACGGATATTTTGCCCGAACGACAATAATTGCGGGGCAGCGTATCGGCCGCGACAGTCCTGTAGCCACAATCGGCCAACAGGCCGATCAGCGACGCTCGATACGATCGGCGACCGTCCGAGCGAGTGTTTCGAAATCCGCAGTGTCTGGAACGACCACGTTCTCGAGGCCATAATCGCGGGCCGTCTCGCGGGTCGGTTCTCCGATAGTACCCACGACGGCGTTCGAGAGGCCATCGAGTGCAGCCGAGCGCCGATCGCGTTCCTCGGCACTCTCGAAGAAGTGTTCGACGGTCAGCGAGGAGGTGAACAGTGCGCCGTCGAGGCCACCTCGTGCCGCCAGCGTGGCGGAATCACCTGCACCTTCCGGGCGAACGAGTCGGTACAACACCGTCTCGTGGACGAATGCGCCACGCTCCCACAACCCGTCCGGAAGGACGTCGCTGCCGTGGTCACTCCGGGCGACTTCGATCCGCTTGCCGGCAGCGCGGTCGGCCAACGCGTCGACGAGCCCTGCCGAGGAAAACTCCGTCGGGACGAGATCTACCGGAATCCCGGCTGCCTCCAGAGCCGTCGCCGTCGGGTCACCGATCGCCGCTACTGTCGTGTCGCCGGGCTCCCATTGGCCGGCGATCAATTCCGCCCCAGTCTTGCTCGTGAAAATGACGACGTCGGCATCGTCCCGGGGGAGTTCCCCGGTCGGATCGACAGCAAGCAACGGATCTGCAACTGGATCGACGCCAAGCGATTCGAGATGCTCGACCGCGTCTTGCATTCGATCATCATCGGGCCGGAAGACGGCCACTCGCGGCCGATCGCCACCGTCGTCAGTGGTCACTCGTATCCCTCCAGCCACGCGAGGACGTCCTCACGAACGCCGGCCACCTCGCCGATGACCGTCACCGCCGGCGGCTCGATACCGACGGACTCGCAGGCTTCAACGATCGTCTCAAGGGTCCCAGTGGCGACTTGCTGGTCAGTCCAACTCGCCCGTTCGACCAGGGCAACAGGCGTCTCCGGGTCCATGCCCGCCTCAACGAGCGTTGCGGTGTACTCGGGGAGTCTGGTCACGCCCATCAGAACGACGATCGTCCCGCCGGTGTCGGCGAGACACTCCCAGTCAATTGCAGACTCTCCCTTAGTAGGATCTTCGTGGCCAGTGACGATCGTGACACTGGACGCAAACTCGCGATGGGTGAGGGGGATTCCCGCCACCGCTGGGCCACCAGTCGCCGAGGTGACGCCCGGAACGACCTCGAAGGGGACATCGTGGTCAGCGAGATGAGTCATCTCCTCACCCCCACGGGCGAAGACCGTCGGATCGCCACCCTTGAGTCGGACAACCGTTTTCCCCTCCTGGGCCTGCTCGACCAGCCGGCGGTTGATCTCTGCCTGGGGCGTCCGGTCGCCGTGTGCACGTTTGCCGACATCGACGCGGGAATCAGCGGGGACGAGTTCGATGATCTCCTTGCCTGGCAGTCGATCGTGCATCACCAGATCGGCTTCCTCGAGCAACCGGCGGGCTTTGACTGTCAATAGTTCCGGATCACCGGGGCCGCTGCCAACGAGATAGACCGTTCCTGTCGTCGCTTCAGTCATGTCTCCTCCTGTGTCGCCTCCCGTGCGCGCTCGATCAACTCCTGGGCCCCACGATCGGCCAGATCCAGCGCCATCTCGCGGGCTGCTTCGGCGTGTCGCGTTGCGGGTAGTTCCCGTCGGTCAGCTACCTCCTCGGTACCGTCCCCGGAGAGGACGCGGACGGTCGTCGTGACGACGCGGCCCTGCAGGACCGCACGGACGCCGATCGGTGCGACACAGCCGCCGCCAAGCGTCTCCAAAATCGTCCGCTCGACGGTCGTTTCGACGCGTGACGGTGGGTGATCGATCGAACTTCGAACGTGCTCGATGACGTCCGCCTCGTTGGCGACGACAGCGAGAGCGCCCTGGCCCGGCGCCGGCACGAACTCACGGAGCGGCAGTCGCTGGAATTCGAGATGATGCAATAATCCGAGGCGGTCGAGCCCCGCCTCCGCGAGGACAATCGCATCGTAGGTCGTCTCGATCTCGCGTTCGAGGGCTTGTCGTTCGATCTCGGCGAGGCCGTTGAACCACGCTTCGGCCGACTGCTCGTAGGCGTCCTCGCTATCATCGGCCGCCGTCTCGTCTGTCTCCTCGGTCGACTCTTCAGCGGCAAGTCGGTCGGCATGTGCGGCCTGCAGCGACGGCGCCAGGAGCTTCTCGACGCGCGTATCGACGTTCCCACGGAGTGGCTGGACATCGAGATCGGGACGAGCAGCCAGCAACTGGGCTTCTCGGCGAAGGCTGGATGTGCCGACCGTCGCGCCCGACTCGAGGTCCTCGAGAGCGGCCCCGTCAGAAGTCACCAAGACGTCACCGGCGGGTGCGCGCTCGGGGACCGCCGCGACGACGAGATCGGCGCGTTCCTCTGTCGGGACATCCTTCAAGGAGTGGACGGCGAGATCGGCCTCGCCATCGAGCACTCGCTCGTCGAGGCTGTGGACGAACGCACCCGTCTTCCCCAGCCGATGGATGAGTTCATCGCGAATGCGGTCGCCAGTGGTTTCGACCTCCAGCAGTTCGATATCCTGCCGGCGACTGGCCAGGGCCTCGCGTACCGAACTCGTCTGCCGGGTCGCCAGATCCGACCCACGTGTCGCCACCTGGAGTGTCGTAGAACGATCGCTCATTACCGAGACCATCTTCGGCCGAGCGGGATAACCCCACCGCTCGACCGTCGGTGGAACCGCAGCCCAAATCCACGCCTCGCGGATAGAGCGCCCAAAAGCGGATCAATACGGTTCGTCTTTCAACCCGAGCACGTACGCGATCGCGTTCGTCGAGAGGTGCAACAGCGGCGTCACGACGATCACGACGGCGATCACGGGAAGCGTGAACGTGTCGGCGAACCAGTCGGGTGCCGCGATCGCCGCCGCGAGGAGCGCGACGACGACGAAGTCCAACTGGTCGAGGCCCGGCACCGGCGCGCCGCGTTCGCGGTCGAGGCGGCGCTTGATGAACGACGCAGCGATGTCGCCCAGCATCGCCCCCAGTGCGAGCGCGACCCCGGCCGCCATCGGAAACCCAGGCACCGTCACGCCCAGGGCATCGCTCACGGTCGGCTCGAGCGCGTCGAGCGCGAGCGCCAGTGCGGTGCCCGCGATTGTTCCGACGGCTGTCCCACGCCAGGTCTTGCCGTCACCGAGGACACGCCGCCCACCCCAGGTTCGGCCGCCGTCGATGGGCCGGCCGCCACCGGCGAGGACCGCGGCGTTGTTCGGGACATAGGCCGGCAACATCGCCCAGACGGCGACGACCACGACAGACACCCAGGACATACTGACCCGAGATACGAACGCCGGCCCTTAAGTGCTGATCGTTCAGTGCCACGTGACTGCCTCCGAATGGATTAAGGGAGATGGCACCGCCGGACGTGGTATGACCAGCCAGGACGGGCTCGATCGCCAGGGAGTCGTCGAAAAACTATCGGGCTGGAAAGTCGTCCTCGCCGGGGCAGGGGTCGTCGCCGTCGCTGCCTGGCTCCCCTGGGCGCAGATCGAGTCGATCGGAACGGTGACTGGCATCGACGGCGACGGCTTCCTGACACTCATGCTCTCGACCGCTGTCGCCGGCCTGCTGGTGACACGAGACTGGAGAGCCATCGAACAGGCGGCCATCGCTGTGATCGGCCTGCTCATACTCGCACTCGTCTGGAAGTTCCTGACGGACCCGACGACACCCATTCTGGCGAGCGGCGACCCCAGGGCGGCCGGCAAACCACTGACACCCACCTACGGGCTCTACCTCACGGTCGTCGGTGGCGGCGCGATCGTTCTGGGGAGCCTCTGGGCGGCAGTGAGTCGAGAGTAACGCTCGAACCGCCCCCAACTATAAACGTTGCTGTGGAGAAGTGCCGCCGATGGCAGGACAACAACCACAACAACCACAACAACCGCAACAACCACAACAACCACAACAACCAGTGCAGTCACAGACAGGACGATTCAATCGGAGTGAGCAGATCGCGCTCGGGAGTGCAACCGTCGCGGCGCTCGGCGCGTTCCTCCCCTGGGTTACCGTGTCAATCCTGGGACGAAGCGCGACGGTATCGGGCATCGACGGCGACGGCGTGTTTACACTGGTCATGACTGTCGCCGCTGGCATTCTGGTCCTCGTCCGGAGCTGGGACCGAATCAACAAAATCGCTATCACCGGGTTAGGCGTGTTAACAGCCGGGTTCGCCGTGATGTATATCGTCGATCCGGCGTTCGGCTTCGAAGGAAGTGGCCCGATGGCCGAAGCCGCCCAGGAAGCATTGAGTCCGGGGATGGGCCTGTACGTGACGCTGCTGGGCGGTGTCGGACTGGTCGTCGCCGGTGTGCTGGACCGGCTGCAAGGGAACACTGCAACGCAAGGCCAACAACAGTACCAGCAACCACCCCAGCATTGAACCGTTCCAACCCGTACATTCGGGTATGAGCGTCGCCGGGCTATGTACAGTCTGTGGAAACCAGGGTGCCGAGTACACCTGCGATCGGTGTGGCTCGCTCGTCTGTGACCGACATTACGAGCCCTCGGTCGGCTTCTGTGTCGAGTGTGCCGGTGAGGTGAGTGGTGGTCGCAACCAGGACACCCAGCCGGACGGAACGGACACCTATCAGTTCTAGCGGGACTCGTTCAATCGCTGCTTGAGTCGCTTTGCTGCCTCGCCAGCGGCACGATAGTAGGCAGCAGGATCAGCCGCACCCGGCCCGCCCGCGTCTTCGCCGGCGAAGATGATCCCGCGCGAGGAGTTGACCAGCCCGACGCGGGTGGCCAGGCCCGGTCGATCGGCCAAGCCGTGTTCGACGGCAGCCTCGGCGTCCCCACCCTGGGCACCGACGCCGGGCACGAGAAACGGCAGGTTGGGCACCTGCTCGCGGATCGCTTCGAGTTCCTCGGGGGCCGTCGCGCCGACGACGAGGCCGACGTTGCCGTTTCGATTCCAGAGGTCCGCGAGTGCGGCGACCCGTTCGTACAGGGCGTCGCCGCCGTCGAGTTCGAGATCCTGGAGATCCGCCCCGCCCTGGTTTGAGGTTCGACAGAGGACGAACACGCCCCGATCCTCGCGAGAGAGGAACGGCTCCAGGGAATCCCGGCCGAGGTAGGGGTTGACAGTTATCGCGTCGGCGTCCAGTCTGTCAGGGTCCAGAGCCGTGGCGTACTGACGTGCCGTGTTGCCGATGTCGGCGCGTTTGGCGTCCAGCAGGACGGGGACGTCTTTCCCGTGGGCGTAAGCGATCGTCTCTTCGAGTGCGCGAAAGCCGTCGGGATCCTCGTAGAACGCGGCGTTGGGCTTGTAGGCGGCGGCGTGCTCGTGCGTCGCGTCGATGAGCCGGCGGTTGAAAGCCCACCGCGGGAGTTCACGATCGGCGAGATGGTCGGGGAGGCGATCGAGATCGGGATCGAGACCGACCGAAACGACGCTGTCGACCGCGTCGATCCGGGCGGCCAGTCGCTCGAAGAAGTCCATGCGGAGGGAAACCGGCCCAGTCGACACAAGTATTTCTATCGCCCACGCGGGCGGAGCGAACGGGAAGACTCAATTACGCAGGTCGGATTAGACCCACCTGATGACACTCGCGGCGGTGGTGTTCGATCTTGACGAAACGCTCGCTGTGACGACCCGCGACCGCCAGCGGTTGCTCGCGGACACGGCGACTGCGGCCGGACTTGACCCAATCGAGTACGGCACGTACGAACGCGCCCACCGGGAATCCGTGACGGGCGACACTCGCGCACGAATCTTCGAGACACTCATCGACGACGAATCGATCGATCCCCACACCGTCGCCGAAACCTACCGGGGCGTCGTCAACGAGCACTTAGAACCGGTCGAGGGAGCCGAAGAGTTGCTCGGTCGCCTCACCAACGGAGCCGGTTACCGCGTTGGCGTCCTGACCGACGGCCCCGAACGCGCCCAGCGCTCGAAAATCGACAAACTTGGCTGGCATGACCTCCTGGACGCGACCGTCGTGACCGGGCGCATGGAGACGCGCAAACCCGACCCGGTCGCCTTCGAGGCGGTGCTTGCGGCCCTGTCCGTCGACCCTGAGGAAGCCGTCTATGTCGGTGACAAGCCGGACGCCGACGTCGAAGGAGCACTCGACGCCGGTATGGGAGCTATCCAAGTGCTCTATCCGGGCGGCCCTGACCCACATCCGCGTGCGGACGCCCATATCGAGCGGGAGAATCTCGGCGAGGACTTGCTTGAGGTTGTCGAATCACTGTAGAGAATTCCTGCGATTCTCACGTCAACCGATCAGCAACTGCCACCAGGAGATCGACTGCTGACTTCGTCGCCGCCGCCGAGTCGACGACGACCACGGCTGCGTCGTCCGTCTTCCGGGCTTCGAGAGCGGTAGTTTCGGCGGCGGATCGAACAGCGGCCACGTCCTGTCGAAACCGAATCTCAACACCCATTTCACGGGGGACTATCTCGGCCAGTGACTCCCCGTCGAGGGTGATCGTCGTCGCGTCATCCCCCACGGTCCCGATTGACAGGCGTTCGAGACCGGCCGCTCCGCGACCGTCGATCTCCGCACGGAGGACGGCAGCGATCCGCTCGCCGTCGGTGATGTGGTCCTTAACCATCTCAGAGCCCCTCGATCGCTTGCCTGGCAACCTCACCGACATCGATACCCTGACGGCGGGCGTAGAGTACAGCCGCGGCTTCCAGCGTGATCGCGAGGTCCGACTGGAGGCCGTTGATGGCCGCGACCGCTTCCTGTTTGTCGATACCCTCGGCGACGAGTGCGTCTAGGACACGCTCGAAGGTCGAGCGCTCCCGGAGAATGGACTCGTCGGGGACGAAATCCGCCGGAACCGCCACCGAAGCGTGGTCGAACGCGAGGTCGAGGGTCTCTTCTTCGACCGTGAGCAGGCCTTCGCTGGCGGCGACGTCGATGAGTCGCTTTGCCTGCTCGGGCGAAAACCAGTCCCGGTCTAAGGAGAGATCGACGACAAAATCACTACGGGGGAGACGGTCCGTCCCCGCCTGAACGAACGGGGCAGCGACGGCTGTCCGAAGGCTCATTACGCGGAGGTGGGCCGCTCACGCTTCTAAACCTGACGATCGCGGCCCCGATTCGAGGGGTTGAAGTACGCCCTCGCACTTGCTTTCGGTATGAAATTCCAGGGACGCTCGACACGCAAGCGCACCGGCGGTCGACGCCGACACGCACGCAACAAACGCAAGCACGAACTCGGCGACGAACCGACGGAAACCGAGGTCGGCGACCGGAAAGTCAAAATCGTCGAGGCCCGCGGCGGCACCGAGAAGGTCCGAACAGTCGCGACTGACGTCGCCAGCGTGGCAACCGACGACGGCACTATCAGCGCCGAGATCGAGACCGTCGTCGAGAATCCTGCTAACCCCAACTACGTCCGGCGGAACATCATCACGAAGGGCGCGGTCATCGAGACCAGTGAGGGCGAAGCCCGCGTGACCTCCCGACCCGGCCAGGACGGTCAGGTCAACGCCGAACTGCTCGAATAACGGCGCTCGTTTTTGCAGTCCAGCTGTCGGGGTGGCCGTCCGTGCCGAAGATCGTTTTTAGAATCGGTCGGAGCAACATTACCCACACGAGGCACGTTCGACAGGGTCACTCACTTGAGGAACGTATCGACGGCGTTGCCGACCCGTTCTGCGGCCGATTCGATTCCCATGTGCCCGACGCCGTCGAACGCCCTGACCCGCCCAGCAGAGAGTCGATCCTCCAGAGTGAACAGTGCGTCCCGAAGGTGTTCCGGGCCATATTCTCCTGTCAGGAGCACTGTCGGTACGTCGATGGCAGGCTTGGCGGGCAGGCGATACTCCTCGACGGCTCGACTCTCCCGAACGACGGTGTCGACGCGGTCGACCGGTGCCTCCTCGGGCCACCACGGAAGCGCGGTCGCGTCGGGAACGCCGCCGGCCTCCTCGATGAACAGCCGGAGCGCCTCCCTGTGTTCGCCCGCCCCAAGGCGGTCTTCCAGCCGGTCGGCCAAGTTGTCGTCCCGGTGATCACCGACCAAGACAGCTGGTTCGTAGAGAACGAGCTCACGGACCTCGATATCCGGCATCGCGGCCAGCGCGAGGAGTCCGCCAAAGGAGTGACCGAAGACGGTGGGCGTCCCCTCGATCTGCGTGAGAATGGCCTGCAAGTCCTCGACCTCGCGGGCGAGACTGTAGCTCGGCCCGTCGCCGCTATCGCCACGGCCACGGCGGTCGGGAACGACAAGTGTGTACTCACCGGCCAGGTGCTCCGCCAGCGGGCCGAAGCTGTGACGGTCGGCACTGGACCCGTGCAGGCAGATGATCGGCGGGCCGTCTCCGTGTCGTTCGTACGCGATTGGCGTCCCGTCTGCTGACGTAACTGTCTGCATAGTGGATGCCGACATCGGGGGGCCGGACGGCTATCGCTGACCCTCAGTCGTCCGGCCCTTCAAATGGGGACGGGTATCACGACCCGATTGGAGACTTCGATCGGCAAGGGACGCTTCGATCAGTGCCGAGTGTCCCCGGCGGAGACGCTCTGAAAGTGACGAAGCGCTAATATCGAGTGCCGTGGCTACCTCTGCCAGTGATGTATTCCGGGGCACGTCGAAGTGACCCATCTCTGCGGCTGTGAGCAACGCCTCGCGCTGACAGTCGGTTACCGGATCGTCGCGGGGTTCGTCGGGTGTCGGCTCCAGCTTTCGGAGGTCGAACGCGCCATTATGCCGCCAGAAGGCTCGAAACTCCGCAACCGTCGCCCGGTCGGCAAACCGGCCTGACTGAACCCAGCCGGTCGGTGTCACGCGGTTGTGTTCGATGATCGAATCCGTGTCAGCGAGCGCCTTGAGTCCAGCGACGTCAAAGTCCGCGGGATACTGGTCGTCCATGCTCCTGGCCGGCAGAACCTTGTATCGCGGCGTTTCGCCGGACTGGTCTACGGACGTGTACCCGGCGACGAACGAAACTGCATCGAAGGCCGCTTCGACGGCTACGACTGGCCCGTCAGCCACCGTGACAACGAAGGGCGTGTACTCGTCCTGGCTGGGGACCAATCGGACAGACAGGGTCGCTGTTGGCACCCGATCGGCGACGGTAACAAACGGCAGATGCTCACAGGTGAGCTCATAGACCGCACGAACGGCCATGGGTCAGCCAGGAATCGGTGATGCAAATACGTGTTGCAACGGCTCCGAGACGACAGAAGCCGTGACTGGCCGCCGGCTGGACCGACCTATGCGGATCGCTCTCAATCAATTCCGTCGAATGCGACTGATCGCTCTCAATCAATTCCGCATCGACCGCCTGCATACTGGCGGCCGTCGCAAGATGCCGTGAACCCAATCTGTCTCACGACGGCCGTGGCGCGGCCTTCTGTAAGGCGCTCTCGGCGAGGTTGCTGCCGTAGTCGGCCGTCCGAGACAGCGAGTCGACGACCAGACCGAGGCGCTGGGCGCGCTGGGGATCGTCGAACTCGCGAATGAGGTTGTCGACCTCGCGGGCCTTCCGATCGACCTCGGTGATACGAGCCCGGGCCTCGGTAGCGAGTTCGGTCGCCGTATCCGAATCCCTAGCCAGCAGCGCGTCCATTGCCGTTTCCGGGACCGAGGCCGCGATCTCCTGCAGTTCCCTCAGCGCCTGGGCCTCTTCATCCGGGATATCACCGACCTCGCTGGCAATGGTGGCGATCTTGGTCGCGTGGTCGGCAATGCGTTCCAGTTGCCGGGCGGCCGACTGGTAATCGAAAACAGTCTCTCGCGGGAAGCCGATCTCGCTTGCCGTCGTCGGGTCCCGGAGGACCGTCCGAAACACCCGGGAGACCATGTACCAGAGGCGGTCGACATCATCGTCGCGTTCCCTGACGTCGTCGGCGAGGTCGGCGTCGTTTTCGACGAGGGCTGTGATGGCGTCCTCGGACATCGTCAGGGACACCAGCCGCATCCGGGTGATGGCATTGTGGACCGACAGCTCCGAGGAATCGAGGAGATCCTGGAGGACGACCCGTTCACCCGTTTCCTCGATGACTTCCAGCCCGACGAGCCCCTGCGTAGCGTCCCGGATAAGTCGCCGCTGGGCGGCCGTGATCCGCGGGGCGTCCAGTTCGATGATGTCGAACCCGCTGACGTACATCGTCATCACTGCCCGAGTCAGTTCAGCCTCGTCCGTCAACCCGCCAACGTCCAGCGTGCCACGCGTCCGTTCCTCGTCGTCACGCGGCGAGAGCAACAGGAAGTCTTCCTCGGGATGAAACTCGACGATACTGCCCGCACTCACGTCGTTGTCTGTCGCCCAATGCTTCGGTAATGACACCGTATACGTGGAGCCGCCTGTAACCTGGACCTTGCGGGTCTCCATATACTACTAGGTGGGAAAGGAGGTACATAAACTATGCTGTACCTATATATTTCCCACTACAGACCACTATATATCAGTATGTTCGTCGTCACCGACCACTGACCGGACACCTGTGTCAGAGCGGTGGTCGGGCACTGGTTGCGGCGTCAAACTGATCGTATGGCCTGGTCGGGTATCGAAACCGTTCGCCGGCTGACCGAGTCCTGGTCCCGTCAATCGAGCCGAACGGCCAGTCGAAAGCAACTGATGGCCCGTTCAAGATGGTTCCGTGCCTGCAGGCGCCGGATGGTAGTTCTGCACTCGTGATGGGTTTCCTCGGCGCTCTAGCCCGTCAGTGACTCCGTGCTATATATCACTATATAGAAGTAATAGCGATCATAGTAGCATACTTATCCGTCTCATGGTCTCCTTTCAACAATGGCACGTGAAACCACGTGTACGGTTTCTCGACGGGAATTCCTCCTCGGAGCAGGTGCCGGGGGGGCCGTTGCACTCTCGGGCTGTGTGGAGAACGTCCGCTCAGATCCGGACAGCGGTGGCGGCCAGGTCATCGTCAAAGGGTCGAGTACGGTCTACCTGATCTCGGACCTGATGGCCCAGGAGTTCATGGCTCCAGACGACGTCAACATCAACGTGACCGTCGACTCCACAGGGACCGGCGGCGGGTTCAAGAACTTCTTCTGTAAGGACGATTCGGACGTCAACGGTGCCTCGCGGCCGATTACCGACGAGGAACGGACGTCCTGTGGCGAAAGTAACGTCGAGCCAGTCGAGTTCCAGGTCGGCCGGGACGCCCTGACCGTCGCCGTCAACAACGAGGCCGAGTGGGTCGACTGCCTGACCTACGAGGAACTCTCCCGGATCTGGCGTGACGAGAGAGTCGAGCGATGGTCGGACGTCCGTGAGGAGTGGCCCGACGAACCGATCAAGCTGTTCGGGCCCGCACCAACCTCGGGGACGTACGACTGGTTCAACAACAACGTCATCGGCGAGGACTACGACCACACGTCCGAGCACGAACAGACCGAGAAGGACAACATCATCATCCAGGGCATCGAGAACGATCCCTACGCGATGGGCTATTTCGGCTACGCCTATTACAGCGAGAACCGCGACCGTGTAAAGGCCGTCCCGGTCGACGATGGCTCGGGGAAAGGCTGTGTCGAACCGACCCTGGAGAACGCTCAGGCCGGTTCCTACCCGATGACACGGCCGCTTTTCATCTACGTCAACCGGCAGTCACTGGCTCGCGATCCGGTCTTTGAGTTCATCTCCTTTTATCTCGAAGAAGCGGCGACCGGCCTCGTGAGTGAAGTCGGCTACGTGCCAGTCGACGAGGCGACCAGGGACGACAACCTCGCGAAACTCATGCTCGAACGACCATGATGGCCGAGCGTGATGTGGACCTGATCGGCCGCCGAAAGGGAGGAATGACCCGATGAGCACGGACACGACCGGAACCGACGCCGCGACGGCGATCACCGACTCGCCCGGCGGGGCCAAGCGCGAGCGACTCTACCGCTATCTCCTGTTCGCCAGCGCGTCGGTGTCGATCCTCGTCACCCTTGGCATCGTGTTCGTGCTCGTGACCGGTGCCCTGGAGTTTTTCGGACAGTACAACCCGCTCGATTTCTTCCTCGGGACCGAGTGGAACATCGATCAGCACAAACTCGGCGTGTTGCCGGCACTCAGCGGGACGATCCTCGTGACGGTGCTGTCGGCGATGGTGGCCATCCCGATCGGACTCGCCGCGGCAACGTACCTCTCGGAGTACGCCAGTCCACGAGCCCGGTCGATTCTCAAGCCCGCCCTGGAAATCCTGGCCGGGATCCCGACGGTCGTCTACGGCTACTTCGCGCTGGTGTACGTCACGCCGTTCCTGGCGGCCTTCGGCCTGCCGGTCGGCACGTTCAACGTCCTCAGCGCCTCGATCATGGTCGGGATCATGATCATCCCGATGGTCTCGAGCCTGAGCGAGGACGCGATGAGCGCCGTCCCGGACTCGTTGCGGCAGGCGGGGTACGGTATGGGCGCGACGAAATACGAGGTCTCGACGGGCGTCGTCATTCCCGCGGCGATCTCGGGCATCTTCTCGTCGTTCATCCTGGCCCTGTCGCGTGCCATCGGCGAAACCATGATCGTCGCGGTCGCGATGGGTCAGAGTCCACAACTGCTACAGTTCGCCGAACCGCTCGCGAACCTCTTCGAATCGAACCAGCCGATGACGTCCGCGATGATCACACTCGTCCAGGCCGAGAACGCCGCCGGCGTCATCTACCAGAGCATGTTCGCCATCGGCCTGACGCTGTTCGTCGTCACGTTCGCGATGAATCTCGTGAGCAACTGGATCGCCGCACGCTACCGGGAGGAATACGAATGATGGACTGTCGAAATACGAGCCGGGAGGTGAGCGCCTGATGCCAACCGGCGAGGCCGAGTGGCACGGGGCCGAGAGCGAGGTCAGCCAGACCCGCGGTCGGGTCTTCGAGGCGCTGTGTCTGAGTGCCACCTCGATCGCGCTGGTGTCGGTACTCGTCCTGTTGCTGTACGTCGCCAACGACGCGTTCAAACCGCTGTCGGCTGATCCGGGCTGGCACCTGGTCATCCTCGTGACGCTGGTCCTCCCGGCAGTGGGGCTGGCGCTCTACTACTACCGCATCGACGAGCCGGCGGGCGAAGTCGCCTACACTGTCACGGGTCTCCCCATCGTGGGCTTTTTGCTCGCGGGTGGACTCGGCGTCGTCTTCGCCGAACTGCTCGCGATCGACGAATACTTCGCCCTCGTTATCGGCGTCGCCGCGGTCGTCGCATTGCTTTTCGCCCATACCAGACTTCGACCGACGGCACCCCTCGAACGTGTGGTACTCGCACCGCTCCTTTCGATCGTCGTCGTGTTCGGGACGCCGCCGGCCGCGATCGCCCAGTTTATAGGCCCCGACGACTGGCAACTCGTCGTCGATCCGGCGGTGACCGTTCCCGGTCTGGGCTGGCACCTTGACCTCGGTGGCTTTGCACTCACCGTCCCGGGACTGCCGTATCGGATCGTAAGCCTCCCGGAACTGGTGCTCAAATCCCCGGTACTTCCGCTGCCGTCGCTCCAGCTCCTGGCGGCCCTGACGCTCCCGATCGCCGGCCTGGCCGGCTGGTTCGTCGGTCGTCGCCACGAGAGCCGCCAGGACGGCTTGCTCGCGACGGGGCTGATTCTCGTCGGTGGCGCGGCCACGCTCGCCCTTGAACCCGCGACGGGGGTTGCGGCGACGACCTGGCTCGTCGTCTACACGACGACGGTCGTTCCCCTCGCGGTGTACGTCGAGGGCGTCTACCGGCGCGGACAGCTCGCCGGGTTGGCGTTCCCGGTCGTCCTCGTCGCCGGCGGGTTGGCCGGGGCGGTTCTCACGCGAGCACTCGGTCTGGCCGGCCCCGACGTCTGGCTCGACTGGGGGTACCTGACGAGCGCACCCAACAGTGATCCCGCCCTGGCCGGCATCTACCCGGCCTTAGTCGGCTCCATCATGCTGTTGATCGTCGTCGTGATGATGACGTTCCCGATCGGCGTCGGCGCGGCCATCTACTTAGAGGAGTACGCGCCCTCAAGCGGCCTGGTCGGGAAGTTCGTCACGCTGATCGAGATCAACATCTCGAACCTGGCGGGCGTCCCATCTGTCGTCTACGGGCTGCTGGGCCTGGCGGTGTTCATCCGGTGGGCCCAGATACCCAACGGCTCGATCATCGTCGGCGGCCTGACGGTCGGATTGCTCATCCTGCCGATCGTCATCATCGCCGCCCAGGAGGCCATCGAGGCCGTCCCCGACTCGCTTCGGCAGGCTTCATACGGCATGGGATCGACCCGCTGGCAAACGGTCCGCAACATCGTCCTGCCGGAGGCGATGCCTGGCATCCTGACGGGGACGATCCTGGCGCTGGGCCGGGCAATCGGCGAGACTGCCCCGCTCCTTCTCGTCGGGATCGCCGCTTCGGTACGCCTGGCCCCCAACAGCTTCTTCGATCTGGGGAGTGCGATGCCACGCCAGATATTCACCTGGGCGTTCGAGCCGCAAGCCGAGTTCCGCTACGGCGTGCTCGCCGCCGGCGTCGTGACGCTGCTGGTGGTCTTGCTCGTGATGAACGCGACCGCGATCGTGTTGCGAAACAAATTCGAACGGACGAATACATGACACAGGACAACGTGACCGACGACCGAACCGACCGCTCGACGATCGTCAGCCCCGAGGACGCGGGCAACGAATCGGAGACGCCCGATCCGTCCGGCGAAAGCTCACTCAGTCGGTCGATCGCGGCCGAGGGCCGAGACGGCGAACGCGTCGGAACCGCCCAGACGGTCCTCGAAGCGCGGGACCTCAACGTCTACTACGACGACGTCCAGGCGATCGACGACGTCTCGCTTGCAATCCCCGAGAACCGCGTCACGGCACTGATCGGTCCGTCGGGTTGTGGGAAGTCGACCTTCCTTCGGTCGATCAACCGCATGAACGACCTGATCGACGCTGCCCGGATCGAAGGCGAGTTGCTGTTCCGCGGAAAAAACGTCTACGACGACGACGTCGATCCCGTCGCGCTCCGCCGGAAGGTCGGCATGGTGTTTCAGCATCCCAATCCCTTTCCCAAGTCGATCTACGACAACGTCGCCTACGGGCTGCGTATCCAGGACGACACCGAGAACCTCGACGAACGTGTCGAAACAGCACTGAAGCGCGCCGCACTGTGGGACGAGGTGAAAGACCAACTCGACGAATCCGCACTGGACCTCTCGGGCGGGCAACAACAGCGCCTGTGCATCGCCCGGGCGATCGCGGTCGATCCCGAAGTGATCCTGATGGACGAACCGGCATCAGCCCTTGACCCCATCGCCACCTCGAAGATCGAGGATCTCATCGAGGAACTCGCCGAGGAGTACACCGTCGTCATCGTTACCCACAACATGCAACAGGCAGCCCGGATCTCTGATCGGACGGCCGTCTTCCTCACCGGTGGGGAACTCGTCGAGTACGACGACACTGAGACCATCTTCGAGAATCCCGAGAGTCAACGCGTCGAAGATTACATCACTGGCAAGTTCGGATAACGCTCGATAGCATTGGCCAAAGGACAACACACTTACCGAATACCCACCCACCACCTACCATGCCACGCGAAGGATATCAAGAACAACTCGAGGATTTGCGCGAGGACGTCCTCTACATGAGTGAGGTCGTCCACGACCGCCTCCAGCTCGGACTGGATGCACTTGAAACGAAAGACGAGGATCTCGCCCGCGAGGTCATCGACGGCGATGAGGAAATCAACCAGCTCTATCTCGATCTCGAGCGGGAGTGTGTCAACCTGCTCGCGCTCCAGCAACCGGTCGCCGGCGATCTGCGCTTTATCGCTGCCTCCTTCAAGATCATCACCGACCTCGAACGGGTCGCCGATCTCGCCGTCAACCTCGGCGAATACGCCCTCGAAGCCGAACAGGACATGTACCCCGACGTCGACGTCCAGACGATCGGCGAAGAAGTCGTCGAGATGAACGAACAAGCAATGGACGCCTACGCCGAGGAAGACACCGACCTCTGCTACGCGATCGGCGACCGCGACGACGAGGTCGACATGATGTGTCAGGACGCCTCCGATACGGTGATGCGGAACCTCATCGAACGGGAGATCGACGCCGACACCAGCGAGGCGGAAGTCGAATCCCTCATGCGTGACGTCTCCCGCCTTCTCCTGACGGTCAGGGACCTCGAACGCGTCGGCGACCACGCCGTCAACATCGCCGCCCGCACGCTGTATATGGTTGACAACGACGACGCCCTTATCTACTAAACCACCTTTTTACTTCGGCGGGTTCGCGAGCGAACCCGCCTCGCAAAAAGCTGGACCAAAAACATCCGCGAGTCGCGCTCTTCGAGCGCGCTCGCGGCGAAACGCGGCGCGGTACGCCGCGTATGCTCTCTTGTTACGGTTCTTTCTGCAGCATCGCGGTGTACCGCCCGGCGTCACCCTCCCAGGTTTCGGTCCGCGTCCAGATCGTCTCTTCGAGGACTGTATCCATCTCGGTCGGCGAAACGAGCAAATAGTCGAACCACGGCGTCGCGTGGGTCTTGTAACGCGTGCGCATCCTGATCGCGCCGGGGAAGCGACCGCGGTCGCGGTTTTTGGCATGATACTTCAGGTGGTCGGGGTCGTCAGTCTCGTGCACGTCCCGACTCTGGGCCAGAATCTGTCCGTCGTCGGTCGTGACTGTCGCGAGGGCGTCGAGAACGTCGGGTGCGGTCTCGGCGGTCCCAACCAGGCCGAAGTTGATGCCGAGCATGAGCACCGTCTCGAACGCGTCGGCGGCGAACGTCTCAGCGACCGCGGCGACGTCGCACTGTTCGACGTTCTCGACACCGCGATCGCGACTGACGGCGACGGCACCCGGCGAGACGTCGATCCCGGTCACGTCGTGGCCCTGTTCCTGAGCGTACAGTGCGTGTCGGCCGGCACCACAGCCAACGTCCAGGACCGCACCGCGCAGGTACTCGACGGCAGTCTGCTCGTCTTCGCCCCAGTCCTCGTATTCGTCAAAGTAGATCGCAGGTCCTCCAGACGGCGCGACGTGCCCGTCGTCGCGCTCGACGATCTCGAAGCCGTCGCCGGACTCGTGGTAGTCACGAATCGCCTGGCCATAGGCGTCGTCTGCTGGCTCCATACGCCAGCGCAGGGTGGCAACGTCAAAAGGACGGCGGGAGGGCCGCGGATCGGATAGCCGACCGTCGACAACACTTTCAACAGTCTCAATCGCCAATCCGGAGTGAACCGTGTCGGGGGAGCGACTCGGCCTGGCCGAGAGCGTCGCGATGGCACTGGGCGGCATGATCGGCGGCGGGATCTACGCCGTGCTGGGCGTCGTCGCGGGGATCACCGGCCCCGCGATCTGGCTGGCCTTCCTCGTCGCCGGAGTCGTCGCGCTGTCGGCGGGCTACGCGTACAACGCACTCAACCGGATCGCCGACGGAACGGGTGGCTCGGTCACGTTCGTGCAGTCGTTCGTCGGGTCGAGTACGCTCGCGGGGATGATCGGGTGGACGCTGCTGGTCGGCTACGTCGGCTCCATGGCGATGTACGCCTTCGCCTTCGGGGAGTTCGCCGCGGCCTTCGGCGTCGTCCCCGAGTCCATGGCCGGGATCAGCGCGCGGCCGGCTATCTCCGTGCTCGCCGTGGCGGGGTTCGTCGGTCTGAACGTCCTGGGTGCGAAGACGACGGGGACAGCGGAGAACGTCCTGGTCGCGGCGAAGGTGGCGATACTGCTCGCGTTTGGCGCACTCGGCGTGGGCTACGTCTTCGGCGCCGCCCCCGGGACGACCCTGTCGACGGGGCTGGCCTCGATCGACGGGTTCGGCCCGATCATGGCCGCGGCGATCTCCTTCGTCGCCTTCCAGGGGTGGCAACTGCTGTTCTACGACCAGGATACCATCGCCGATCCCGTCGGGACCGTCCGAAGGGCCGTCTACATCTCGATCCCGGTCGCCGTGGCGATCTACGTCCTCGTGGGCGTCGTGACCGTCGCCCTCGTCCCGGAGGCGATCAATAGTCACCCACACGTGGCGCTGAAGGACGCCGCCGAGCGGGCGATAAGTCCCTACGGACTCGCCGGCCTGGGCGGGACCGTCCTCGCGCTATCGGCGCTGTTCTCGACGGGGAGCGCGATCAACGCGACGCTGTTCTCGACGGCCCACTTCGCGAAGGGGATGCTCCGGGAGGACCTGTTGCCGGACGCGATCGGTCGCGCTGACGCGGACGGCGTCCCGACGCGAACGGTACTCGTCCTCGGCGCGATCACGGCGACGTTCGCCGTGGTCGGGAGCCTCGACGCCATCACCGCCTTCGCGTCGCTATCCTTTATCGTGGTCTTCGGAGCGATGTGTTATCTCGCACTGGGCGAACGCGACCGCGAAGGAGTCCATCCGATCCCGCCGCTGGTGGGTCTGATCGGCACGGTCGCGTTCTTCCCGCTGATGCTGTGGCACCTGGCCCGTAGCGAACCCGGGACGTTCGGGACCGTAGTCGCCGTCGCACTCGGCGTCCTGGTCGTCGAGGTGGGGTACTTCGAGCGAGACTGGATCGTGCGTGAGATCGACGCGGCCGAGGAGGCTGCGCTGGGCGAGGACGAGTCGTTGCCGTCGGACTCGTAGTGGCTGGCTGTCTCAGACGTCTTCGACGCCCGCCATCCCGCCGTCCGTGATCTGGAAGCGTGCGGTATCGCCAGTCGCCTTCGCGTGGTGTTTCTCCAGTGTCGCACGGCGCTTGCCGCCGCGAAAGCGGTCCAGACTGAGGATTACGGACGACCAGTGGTTGAGCGTGTGGCCACCCAGCGCGCGAATCTGGTCACTCTCGGGATCGGAAAACACCTGGTTGGTAAACGCGACAGCGAGATCGTGTTTTCGGGCCAGGCTGAGCAAGTGCGTGATCTGGCGGGCAACGGCACGCAACGCTTCGCCTTCGGCCTGTTCGGTCCGCTCTAAACGATAAAAGCCCGTCGCGCTATCGAGGACGATCAGATCCACTTGCTCGCCGAACTCCTCGGCGTCACGGACCGCTTCCTGCTGTTCTTCGAATGTGTGGGCGTCGGTGAGGATGATCCGCGAGGCGAGATCCTCGATGTCGCCGCGAGCGTCGGCCAATTGCTGCATGCGATCGATCGAGACGCCCTCGGTGTCGAGATACAGCGCCGACTCCCCTGCCGCCGCCGTCTCGACGGCTGCCCCCAGCGCAAGGTTCGTCTTCCCGGCTGCCGGCTGGCCGTAAATCTGCGTGACGGCACCGCGTTCGAGGCCGCCGCCAAGCAGGTCGTCGACAGCGTCACAGCCGGTCGAAATCGGGTCGCTCACTGATCGGACGTACTGGCGGTCGGTGCAAAAACCCCGCGGATCGACGGTCACTAGCCAGGGACTGGGACTGACACAACCAGTTACTGTTCGTCGACATCACGAGTGCCGTTTGTACCGGAAACGTACCGTTCGAAACGCTCCCGAATGTGTTCGGAATCATCGAGATCCGTCCGGGCACAGTGGATCGGCGGCCGCCACCAGCCACGTCGCCGGACAACGAGTATCGTCTCGGTTTCTTCGACAGCCACAATTCGATCCCAGCAGTCCAGTCGCCGGATCACGGATCTGGTCCGCTCAAGTCCCGACGGCCTGATCCGGTAGGTCCAGGGTTGTCCCAGGACCGCCACGGCCGGACCGAGGACGTACGCAATGCCACCGGAGACTGTGACAATGGTTCCGCCGGGAATCAAGTGGACAAAGACGGTACCGGATCCGAAGACGATCATCGCCAGTCCGATCGCCACGGTACTGATCCGCCACCGTCGGGGCCACCCAGCCTCCCACTCGCAGTCGACCGGTTCGTCAGCGACAATCGCGTTGACGTACCGCGTCCGGGACATCTCCGCCAGCAGGAGGCCGAGCAAGCCCCCGAACAGCACGGCAATGTAGGCGGCCAGCACTGCCGTCTCGAAGGGGAATGCGCCCAACTCGCCACCGACGAGATATCCGCCCGCTGTGACACAAGCCACCGCGGCGAACGCCCACCGGCGAGAGGTCCGCCCCAGTCGCTCGGGCAGTCCCGTTACCCGACGAACGACAATTGCAGTCCCGATCGTAGTCGCGGTGACAATAGCGAGAAACGCGACGTACATTGCCGCCGCGCTCTCGATCCCAGACTGGACGACGAAGGCGAGAGCCGCCGGGGTTATCAGCGCAGCTACGTAGAGTCCCCCGACGAGGGCGTACGTCACGTCGACGCGCCCCACGAGTTCACCACCGGACGCAGCCCCCGGGCCTGACCGCGGGGATTCAGAGCGACCGAACAGTCCCATGACAGACACTTCTCGGGAGCAGTTTTATCAATTTCGTCAATTGATATGATATCTCGTAGTGGTGGTGGCCCGGCGACTGACGGAGCTACTAAGCGGCCCCACCGACAACGAGAGACTGTGATCGTCGTCGCCACCGAAGACTTCGAACTGTACCACGGCGTGGTCACCGAGCTGCGCGACCGCGGCGTGACATTCACGACGATCGAGCCCGACGAGGCGCTGCCTGAGCGGACCGAGGCCGTCGTCGTGGGTCCCGACGACACGATCGACGTGCCGGCTGAGGTGACACTCGTCGAAGCCGATCCAGCGGACCCGCGTCGGGCCGTCGAGGATCTGCTGGCAATCACGCGGGGAACGAGCGGTCGGGTGATCGTCGGCGTCGATCCAGGCGAAAAGCCCGGCATCGCCGTCCTCACCGGCGACGTGGTGATCGCGGCGTTCCAGGTGCCCGCCGAGCAGGTCGCTGACGTGATTCGCCGGGAAATCGAGGATGCGACGGACCCGCTCGTTCGGATCGGCGACGGCGCGCGCCTGGTCGGGTCACAGATCGTCGATGATCTCGAAAATGTCCCCGTCGAAGTGGTCGACGAAACTGGCACGACGCCGTATCTCGGCACAGGTGGGCGCGGAATGGGTGACGTGCTCGCGGCGGTCAACATCGCCCGGATCGAGGGCGAGCGCGTCGACTCGATCGACATCGAACCGACGGCCGGCGAACTCGAACGGATCAAAGAACGCTCACGAGAGGCTGGCGATGACAACTGGGCGATCGACGAGACGCTTGCCCGAGAGGTCGCCGCCGGCGAGTTGACGATCGAGGAAGCACTGGCCGAGCATCGCGACCGGGAGTGAGCCTGCCGATACCGAAATCAGTTAGTGACCGGTGGGTAGACAGACGACCATGAGTGATGCCCCCGCAATCGAAACCGACTCCCTCCGGAAGGAATACGGCACGGAAGTTGCCGTCCGCGATCTCGATCTGACGGTCCCGGGCGGCGAGGTGTTCGGCTTCCTCGGTCCGAACGGTGCCGGCAAGACCTCGACGATCCGCATACTGACGACGCTCCAGGAGCCGACAGCCGGGACGGCAACTATCGCCGGGGAGTCGATCCAGCGCCGTGAGCGCGTGACACCACACATCGGTTATCTGCCCGAGGAACCGCCCGTCTATCCCGAGTTGACCGGCCGGGAGAACCTCACGTATATTGCCGGCCTACGCGATATCGACGCTGGCGAGCGAATCGAGACGCTGCTGGACCGGTTCGGGCTAGCGGACGATGCCAATCGCGCCGTCGCCGGGTACTCCAAGGGGATGAAACAGAAACTCGGCCTGATCGGGGCACTGGTCCACGAACCTGCGGTCCTGTTCCTGGACGAGCCGACAGCCGGGCTCGATCCCCGGGCGGCCCGGACGGTCAAGGATACGATCGCCGAGGCGGCCGACGGGGGCATGACAGTCTTCCTCTCGACGCACATCCTCCCCGTCGTCGAAGAGTTGGGTGACCGGGTCGGCGTGCTGCAGGACGGTCGGCTTGTCGCCGAGGGGCCGCCTGACGAGCTGGGCGATCGGATCGGCGAGGATGCCGATCTTGAGGACGTGTTCCTGAACGTGACCCGGTCGCGCGCGAACGTCGCGACGACGGAATCATGACCCGCGATCGAGCACACTGGCTGAGGGCCGCCCGCCTGGTTGCCCGCACCGAGACCAGACGGACGTGGCGACGGCTGGGCACGTCGGGCCAGAACAACCTGATCGCCGGCGTGGCAGTCGGGATCGTCTACGGCCTGTTCGGCAGCCTCGGGGCGTTCTTCCTGGGGTCGGTCGTGGTCGAAGACGGACTGGGATCGATGACGCAGCCCCGCCTTGGCGCACTGGGGGTGCTGGTGCTCGGCACGTTCCTGGCCGCCCAGCGGGCTGTCAAGAAAACCGGCGACCTCGACGCGCCCGGGGCCGTGCTGACGGCGACGACACCCGCTGCCGTCGCCGTGGGATTGCTCGGCGCGGAGTTCGCCCGCGCGCTCCTCTTCCTGGGGCTGCCCGCCGCGGTGATCGTCCTCGCGTGGGGCCTCGGAACGGGGAGTCCGCTCGCGGCAGCGATGCTGGCAGTGACTGCTCTCTGTGTACTCGCGGTCGTTCTGACCGTGGGGTTCGCCCTCGGCATGGCGTTCAGACGGATCACGATGCGATCGGCGTTCGTCACGCGTCACCGCGGGAAGCTCGGCGTCGTGGGGACGTTCGTCGCCTTCGGTGGCTACATGTTCTTTCTGGAGGGGCACGCACTGTCGCGTGCGATTATCGACCCCCTCCTTGCGCTCCCCCCGGCCTGGCTGGGTGACCTCGCGCTCGCCGGGACGCCGAACGTCAGCCCCGGATTCGGCCCCCTCATCGGGGCTATTAGCGTCGTGCTCGTTGGCATTCCGGTCGGCACAGTGGCCGGGTCCACGATGGCGCGACGCGTCTGGTTCGGCGAGCGGGTCCGCCCGGAGCGATCCGACGCCACCGTCGGCGGCGTCGACTTGCTGGGTTGGCTGCCCAATGGGCACCTGACAATCACGACACGCGCGGTGGTCCGCAAGTTAGTCCTGCGTGCCCGGCGATCGCCGTTCATCGTGCAGTACGGCCTGTTCCCGTACTTCGTGCTCGCGATGTTTGGCGTGCAGTTCGCCATCCAGGGCGGAGCGATTCCGTCGTGGCTGACTCACGGCATGACAGCGGCGGGCGTCATCGCGACCGGGTCGATGTTCACCCTGAACCCGATCGGCGACGAAGAGGGGGTGCTCCCGATCACACTCACGGCCGGCGTTGACCCCCGTGAGTTCCTGTCGGGGCTCATCGTCGCCGGCTGGCTCGTCGGCATTCCGGCGACCCTGCTCGGCACCGTCGTCGTCGGCATCCTCCTTGGCACCCCAGTCATGACGATCTTTGGCCTCGTCATCGTGGGGTGCGGACTGGCCCTCGGCGCGCCGGGGATCGCGCTGGCCGCCGGGATCGTCTTCCCGTCCATCGAGACCCAATCCATCCCCGGCGGCAAACAGACGGTCGAACCGAGTACGTTCGCGTTCGCCGGGTTCGCCATCGTGATCGGCGTCGCGATGCTCCCCGTCCTACTCGCCGTGGTGACAGCATCCGGCGAGGGCGTCATCCTCGGCGGTGCCCTGGCGAGTTGCGTTCTGTCCTGGGTCTTGGGCCGGTTGGGCTTCAAGTACACCCTTTCCCGCTTCGATGGGTACGTTCCCGACCCCGACCTGCTGTAAGCCTCACTCGCCGACCGCCCGCTCGGCCCGTCTGAGAATCTCTCTAACTGGCCGACCGGTTTCGCGAGCGATCGATAGGGCGTCGTCGTATTCAGCGCTTGCATCCAGCCAGTCGCCCTCGCTGTCGGTGGCGACCTTGACGTCGATAGCGAAGGCTTCGCTGTCGATCTCGATCTCGACGACTCGGGTCTCCCGTTCGGCCACCCAGCGATGGCCGGCACCGTGTTCGCGGACACCGAGCGTCCCCGTCTCCGCAGCGAGTTTCCGGGCCACACGATCGGCGTCCGCCGGCTTGACGATCACTTTCACGAGGTGGCCAGGCCGGGCTTTCTTCATGGTCGCTGGAAGGATAGACACGTCGCGGGCACCCACCTCGGTCAGCGTCTCCTGGAGGCCGCCCAGCACCTCCGGACTCGCGTCATCGACGTTCGTCTCCAGGACGGTGATCTCATCCCGCCGGAGCCGGCCGGCGGTTTCGCCGCGCAAAACGCGCAGCGCATTCGCGCGTTCGTCCAGAGCGTATCCGCCAGCTCCATAGCCGACCGCCGTCACATCCATCGACGGCAAGGTGTCGACACCTTCGGCAACCTCGGCGAGGATGGCCGCACCGGTCGGCGTCAAAAGTTCGCGCTCGACGGGCCCACCCTGGATCGCCCAGTCGGCGTCGGCCGCGATCTCGACCACGGCCGGCGCGGGCACGCCCGTCGTGCCGTGGCTCATCGCCACCTCGCCGCCCCCAGTCGACAGCGGCGTCGTGAGCACGCGGTCGGGATCGAGATCGTCCAGGAGGAGCGTCACGCCGACCACGTCCGCGATGGCGTCGTCGGCACCGACCTCGTGGAAGTGCGTCGTCGCGAGGTCGGTGCCATGGACGCTGGCTTCCGCCCGACCCAGGCGCTCGAAGATCGCGAGTGCGCCTTCCGTGACCGCGTCCGGGAGGTCCATCGATTCGACGATCTCGACAACCTCAGCGTAGGACCGGGTCGGCCCATGTCCTTCCGTCCGCGGGCCGTGTTCGTGACCAGCGCGGCGATCGTCGGCATCTGTTCCGTGTTCGTGAGTCCCCCTCTGGGCGTCAGTGGTGGTGTCGTGCTCGTGGTCTTCGTCCGGGTGAGACCCGTTTGCGTGCCCGCCGCGATAGCGGACCTCGACCGCTGTTCCCTCGATCCCACCAGTCAAAGCCCGTTCGCTGACGTACTCGACATCCAGCGCGTTCTCGACAGGTGCGAGGGTCAACGGATCTGCGCCGACATCTATCAGTGTCGCCAAGAGCATGTCGCCGCTGGCCCCCATCGAACCGTCGAACGCGAGCGTGTGCATACCCCGAAAACGACTGTCGGCGAAGAAAAGTCCGCGGGTGTCGCACCTCCCAAAGGCAATCCCCCCTGGGGGTAGCAAAAAGCATATCTCTCGGGATGCCCGAGTGTGACACACTCCACGCCTATGAACGAAGTCCAACTAGAGGTCGCGAAAGCCTACCCGAATGACTCGGGAAGAGGAATCGCGCGCCTCGATCCCGATACCCTGCTCCACCTGAAGCTCTCCCCCGGCGACATCATCGAGATCGAAGGTGCCGAGACGACCGCCGCAAAGGTCTGGCGTGCCGACCGCCAGGACTGGAACACCGACACGGTCCGCATCGACGGGTTCACGCGCCAGAACGCCGACGTGGGGATCGGCGAACGCGTCGAAATCCGCAAGGCCGAAGCCGAGAAGGCCGACTCGCTGGTGTTGGCCCCGCCCGAAGAAGCCAGCGTCCAGTTCGGCTCGGACGCCGCTGGCATGGTCAAACGCCAGATTTTGAAACGGCCGGTCGTCGAACGCGACATCGTGCCCGTCATGTCCTCGACGAACCACCCGTTCATGCGCTCGCCAGGCCAGGCGATCCCGCTGATCGCCGTCGAAACCGAGCCAGAGGGCGTCGTGCTGATCACCGAGGACACCGACGTCGAGTTGCGCGAGGAACCCATTTCGGGCTACGAGAAGACCGGCGGCGGAATTACCTACGAGGACATCGGCGGCCTGGAAAAGGAGATCCAGCGCGTCCGCGAGATGGTCGAACTGCCGATGAAACACCCACAGATCTTCAAGAAACTGGGGATCGAACCGCCAAGCGGCGTCCTCCTGCATGGCCCGCCCGGAACGGGCAAGACGCTGCTGGCCAAAGCCGTCGCCAACGAGACCTCCGCGAACTTCTTCTCTATTGCCGGCCCGGAAATCATCTCGAAGTACTACGGGGAAAGCGAACAGCAGTTGCGGGAAATCTTCGAGGACGCGACCGAGGACGCCCCCTCGATCATCTTCATCGACGAACTCGACTCGATCGCACCCAAACGTGAGGACGTCACCGGCGAGGTCGAGCGCCGGGTCGTCGCCCAGTTGCTGACGATGATGGACGGTCTGGAATCGCGCGGACAGGTCGTCGTCATCGCCGCAACCAATCGCGTCGATTCGGTCGATCCCGCACTCCGGCGGCCGGGTCGTTTCGATCGGGAGATCGAGATCGGCGTCCCCGACGAGACCGGCCGGGAGGAGATTCTCCAGATTCACACCCGCGGGATGCCCCTCAGCGACGACGTGAACCTGGGCCGGATGGCCGAGGACACGCACGGATTCGTGGGGGCAGACATCGAATCCCTGACGAAGGAAGCGGCGATGAAGGCCCTGCGGCGGTACCTTCCCGAGATCGACTTAGACGAGGAGGATGTCCCACCGAGTCTGATCGATCGGATGATCATCAAGCGTGACGATTTCAAGGGGGCCTTGAACGAGGTCTCGCCCTCGGCGATGCGGGAGGTGCTCGTCGAATTACCGAAAGTCTCCTGGGACCACGTTGGCGGCCTCGAAACGGCCAAAAACGAGGTGCAAGAGTCCGTCGAGTGGCCCATGTCCAGTCCGGAGAAGTTCACGCGCATGGGCGTCTCTCCACCGAGCGGCGTCCTCCTCTACGGGCCACCGGGGACTGGCAAGACCCTGATGGCCAAGGCCGTCGCCAACGAGACCGACGCCAACTTCATCTCCGTGCGCGGCCCGCAGTTGCTCAGCAAGTGGGTCGGCGAGAGTGAGAAAGCCATCCGCCAGACGTTCCGGAAGGCCAAACAGGTCGCCCCAACGGTCGTGTTCTTCGACGAACTCGACTCACTGGCCCCCGGTCGTGGCGGCCAGGGGTCGGGGTCGAACGTTTCCGAACGCGTCGTCAACCAGTTGCTGACCGAGATGGACGGCCTCGAAGACATGGAAGAGGTGATGATCATCGGCGCGACCAACCGCCCAGACATGATCGACCCCGCCCTCATCCGCTCGGGTCGGTTCGACCGACTCGTCTACATCGGCGAACCCGACGTCGAGGGGCGCGAGGAGATCCTGCGGATCCACACTGACGACTCGCCACTCTCACCGGACGTCTCCCTGCGCGAACTCGCCGAGATCACCGAGGGCTACGTCGGCAGCGACCTCGAATCGATCGGTCGCGAGGCCGCGATTCGCGCCCTCCGGGAAAACGAGGACGCCGAAGAGATCGGCATGAGTCACTTCCGGGCCGCACTCGAGGAGGTCCGCCCGACGGTCACCGACGACATCCGAGAGTACTTCGAGCAGATGGCAGACGAGTTCAAAGGCGGCGGTCCGGAACCTGAGCAGCGCCGTGGCTCCGGTCGGATCGGCTTCCAATAGAGACGACCTTTTTCGAGTTCGGGTGGACCCACTTCGTTCGTCCACCACTCACTCCAAAAAGCTCGACCAAAAAAGCCGCCGTCGCGGGACACAGTCCCGCTCCGGCGGAGAGTCGCGGACCGATTCGTGGTTCCACCGCTCACCATATCGAAATCGCGAGGCGACTCGCTCCACGCGCCAGACGCTATCGATCCGTCACCGAGCCGTTTCACTCCGTGACGGGAATCTTGACGACAAAGACCGCGCCCCTGGGCTCGTTATCGTCGACGTGAATCTGGCCGTCATACCGATCGAGGAGCGTTTCGACGAGGTACAGCCCGAGACCCGTCCCCTCGTTGTCGAGTCTGGTCTCTCCCTGTTCGAAGATCCTGGACTTGTGTTCGTCGGGAATACCGGGGCCGTCATCGGCGACGCGAATCACGGCGTCGCCGTCTTCTATGGTCGCCGAGACGACCACTTCGGGACGGTCGTTGTCGTTGTGGCGGACCGCGTTGCTCAGGAGGTTCCGAAACACCGCTTCCAGCATGTCGTCGGCGCAGACCTCGACGGCCGGTATCGATCCGCCCGACCTAATCCGTGCGTGTTCGTGTTTGGATCCGACATCCGCGATCTCGGTTTCGAGTACGCTCCGGAGTGCTACCGGGTGGAGATCAGTGCCGGACTGGAGCATGATTTCGGTCACTTCTCTGGCCGTGTCGGTTATCTCGACGGCGTCTCGGGCAGCGTCGAGGATCCGGTCGGCATCCCGCCCGTGTTCGTCGCTCGCCTGCAACGACTCCGCATAGCCGGTCACGACCTGCAATTCGTTGCGGATGTCGTGGCGGACGATCTCATTGAGCACTTTCAGGTTGTCCCGCTGGGACTCGAGTCGTCGCTCGGACTCCTTGCGTGCGGTGATGTCTATCGCCGTCAGATAGACTCTCGAATGATTCTCCGCGTATATCTCGGGCACTTTTACGTCGAGAATCTCGTCGATCCGATCGCCATCGAGCGTCTCAGCGACGGTCTGGACTCGGAAGTGAGACTCACCGCTGGCGAGCCGGGCCCAGATTTCCGCGTTTGCCTCGTAGGCTTCCGCTGTGAAGATCCCGTCGAGGTTGTCTATCAGTTCCGCCTTCGACGCCGCCCCGTACCGCTCGAGACCTTCCTTCGAGACGTCGATCACGTCGATCTTCTCCAGGATCGTCTGCATCTCCTCCGGGTGTTCTTTGAGGTACCGCTCGACGTCAGTCGCCTCCTCCGGGAGCGATTCGATATGCGCCGTGACGGCGGAGAAGTCCTCGACCCAGATGACTGCCGGGTTCGATTCGAAGAGTGAACGATATCGTTGTTCACTCTCTTGGAGTGCTCGCTCACGTCGTTTGCGCTCGTCGATGTCGATGTGAATACCGGTGGCACGGAGCGCAGTCCCGTTCTCGTCACGTTCGACGACCCGCCCGATACTTCGCATCCACTTGTAGTCCCCGTCGGCGGTCCGCAACCGATATTCGACGTCCTGATATCCGGCGTCGTCTCCGATCTTGGTTTCGAACTCCGCCGTGACTTCCTGGCGGTCGTCGGGATGGATACGTCGCTTCCACGCACCGTAGTGCTGATCGATCTCGTCGAACGAATGACCGAGCATCCCAGCCCACTGTTCGTTGAACTCCACCTCGTCCGTCCGCAGGTTCCAGTCCCACACCCCCAGGTTCGCCCCCTCGACCGCCAGTTCGAGGCGTTCCGAGAGGCGTTGCATCCGCCGTTCGTTCTCTCTGCGTTCGGTGATATCCCGTGTGACACCGACGATTCCGTGGACGGATTCGTCGATCGCCACGGGAGTGAGACGATACTCCAAGACTGCGTGTCCGTGGTCCGGAAACTCGGCCTCGATCTCGCCGTGTACCGATTCTCGATCGCCGTCGAGCAACGCCTGATACGGATCGTTGTCGTGTTGCTCACGGACAAGTGATACCAGCGTGCTCGGCTCCCCTTCGAGTTCGTCCGTCGTCGTCCCATACCATTCGGCCACGCGATCGTTGACGACGTCGAAGTGGCCGTCCTCGTCGTAGATACACGCACCCTCCAGCATCGAGTCGATGACGTGCTCGTAGCGTTGCAACGCCTCGGTACGTTTCCCGAGCGTCTTCCGTGATCGATGCGACTCGACGGCGTTCGTAATGTGGGTGGCCAGTACAGCGTACTGCTCGGTCCCGGTCTCCTTCCTGAGGTAGGTGGTCACGCCTGCTTCGATCGCCTCACTGGCCACCTCCTCGGATCCTTTCCCCGTGAATAGAACGAACGGGAGATCGGGATACTCCGCTCGGACCGCCTCGAGAAACGCGATGCCGTCCGCTCCGGGCATCGCGTAGTCGGAGACGATACAGTCGACGTCGGTGTCATCGAGTGCCTCCAGCGCCTCGCTTGCACTCCTCGCGGACCGCACGGAGAGCCGCTCGTCCTCGCGTTCGAGGTACTCACCGACTAACTCAGTCAGAGCCGGCTCGTCGTCAACGTGGAGGACGGAGATATCGTTTCGCTCTCCCCGAACCATACCTAGCTCTGTCGATGCCGACGTTTATATCTGCGTGTGTTTCTCGGTGGGTCGCTGACGCGATCTCGAGACGAAACGGGAGGGACTTACAGCTCGCCGAGTTTCCGAAGGAGCTGACCGCGGTACACCTCCATCTTTTTCCGCTTCGGGTGAGCGCCGTGCGCTCACCACTTGCGCAAAAACATGGTCCACGCGAACGCAGTGAGTGTGGGCTCGGGAGAGCTTGCTCTCCCCGGTGGTGAAAAAGTTTCGACCTCACTCCGTTCGGTCGAGTCCAAGACGAGAGCCTTACAGCTCGCCGAGTTTCCGGAGTAGCTGGCCGCGGTACTCCTCGTCACTCTCGACGCTTTTGAGTTCGAGGACGTTGCGCTGGAGTTTATCGAGGGCGACGTTGAAGCCCGTCTTCGCGCCGTAGCCTTCGCCAGTGCCGGCGACCTGTCCCTTGTTGGTCCGCAGACGGATCTTGCAACTGATCAGGGGCGTCCCCCGGAGTTTCTCTTTGTGCTCCTGGAAGCGGACGTGGGCGTGCTGGACCTGCATCGCCTGGTATTTATCGGCGACCTCCTCGATACCGACACGGATGTCCTGCCGGGAGATCGTATCTAGGAGCTTGATGTTGGTGATCTGGACGTCCATGTGTTCTTCCTCGGTGAAGGTCAGCGCGCGCAAGACGTCCGTCTTGGTGACAATCCCGGTGACCAGGGACTCATCACGCTCGGGCGTAACGACGAGGCCAGCGTAGTCGTTTTCGAGCATCCGTCGGACGGCCGATTCGACGCTCTCATCGACCGTCGTCGTCGCGACGGGGCTGGACATGACGTCGTAGATCGGCAGATCGAGAATCCGGTCGACGTCACCCGCGCGCTCGCCGGTCGTCGCCTTGTCCATGTCCCGGACGACCACGTCGACGATGTCGTGACGGGTCACCATCCCCGACAGGCTACCATCCTCGTCGTCGAGGACCGGAAGTCTGGAGATGCCATGTTCCCGTAGGTGATTGATCGCCTGCCCGACCTGCGTGTCCTCGGTCGACGTCACGACGTCGGCCGTGTAGATGTCTTCAACGGTAAGGGCGTCCAGATTGTCGATGACGGCCCGGAGAATATCATCGTCCGTGATGACACCCCAGAGCTTGTTGGCCTCGAAGACGGGCGCGATCTTCGTCCCGCTCTCGACGAGGACGCGGGCAGTCTCCCTGACGTCTCCCGTTCGATCGACTTTCGGTGCGTGTTGCATCAGCGCCGTGGCCTTCGCACGGTCCTCGACATGTGATTGGACCAGCTGTTTCTGCGTGATGACGCCGGCGTACCCCTCGTCATCGAGGACAATTACCCCCTTGGGGTTCTTGCGTTCGAAGATGGATCGAACCTTGCCCAGTCGTTCGTCCGCGTCAACCTCGATGTAATCGCGGGTAGCGATATCAGCAATATCCATCGTCACGTTTGCACTTGGATGGCAAGGGTTATCAAACTTGTTCGGACTCGGTGGGACTCACCCGATCGAGGTGTGCGTACCTCCGGAACTCCCAACCGGATCTGCCCGCTCAGAGATCACGTGTGACGTCGACAACAGTGTTCGCTGCATCCGAGAGTGCGTTCGCGATCGGCTGACCCAGCCCCTCGCCATAGCTGACGTCGTCCGGCTGCACGCCGACGAGCCGAACCGTCGCCGGAGCGTCTTCGATCCGTCCGGCGAGTTCGAGGAGTTCGAACGGGGCCGTCCGATGGGTCCCACGATCGGGACGCAGCTCCGCAGTACCGTCCGGAGCGAAAATTACGATCTCGCCGGGATCCCCGTCGAAGTCGACCGCATCGACGATCACGACGGCCTCGTACTCCGCGAGGACGTGTACCAGTTCGAACCCCGCGTCGCCCAGATCGAGCAGGTCCGTCGATGGGAGATCCCGCTCGGACAGTCGGTCGACGATCGCGGGACCGACACCGTCGTCACGGCGGTAGGGGTTACCGAGTCCGACGACGGCACGCGTTGGCGTCGCGTCGCCGTCTTCGCCCATCCGGGTCACTCGCCATCATTCCCGACGAATTCGACGTCCAGATAGTGGGTCGAACAGGAGATGCAGGGGTCATAGGCCCGCACGAGCATCTCCAGGGTGTGCTCGATTTCGGCGTCGGGCCGGTCGACGATCGACGGCACGAACGCCTCCATGTCCCGCTGGATGTTCCCGTGGTTCTGGTTGGTCGGGATGACGCAGTTTGCCTCGGTCACTTCGCCAGCGTCGTCGTAGGCGTACTCGTGGAAGAGCACGCCACGGGGCACTTCGATCGCACCGATCCCCTGGCCAGTGGTCGGCTCGACCGTCGGGACGTGGTAGTCCGGCTGGTCGGCCAGTCCGTCCTCAAGAAGCTGCTCGATCAGGGAGACAGCTTCTTCCAGCAGGTGGGCGAGTTCGACCAGCTGAGCGACGTTGTTCAGATACGGGTTGGTGACCGGGGGTTCGAGGGCGAAGCGATCGGCCAGATCGCTGGCCCGCGGGGCGAGTTGGTCTGCGTTGTTGTTGAACCGGGCAAGCGCACCGACCATGTAGGCGTCGCGTTCGTGACGAGCGAACTTCGCCGTCGAGTGATCGACGACGTACTCGTTGGCGACATCCCGGTACTCGCCGACCGGGAGCTCGCCCACGTCTGAAGAGTGAATCGTCCCCTCATAGAAGGCGTACTCCTCGGGGTGGGTCAGCGAGATGTATTCGGTTTCGCGTTCGAAGTCGGGGAGCTCGTCGGCGAGGCTCGCGAGAAGATCGACGACCGTTTCCACGTCGTCCCAGCAGTTGCGGAGTCGATCGAGCAGGTCCCGGAGGGCGGACTCGTCCGGGAGCTTCGAGAACCCGCCCGGGAGGAGTCGCTGGGCGTGGACCGACCGGCCGGTGACGACCTCGGTCAGCTCGTTGCCCAGGCGATGAAGATCGACGACCGCATCGAGTTCGGGACCGTGGGTGTCGGCCAGCGGGAGGACCGACTTCTCGCCGACCAGATCCGGGAGCGCGAGATAGCCCAGGTGGAGGACGTGACTCTGGATCGTTTCGCCGTAGAGGGCCAGTTTGCGAAGTCGCTCGTCCTGGACGGAGACGTCGATCCCCATCGCCCTCTCGGTAGCTTTCAGCGATGCGATGGTGTGGCTGACCGAGCAGATGGCACAGATCCGCGAGGTGACGTGGTGGGCCTCGTCGTAGTCCCGGCCGACCAGCATCGACTCGAAGTACCGCGGCGATTCGACGACCTGCCACTCACACCGCTGCAGTTCGCCATTTGCGATATCGAGGACGATCGATCCGTGACCCTCGACGCGCGTGACGAGGTCGTCCCCAACGTCGACGGAGTTGCTCATGACTCACCCCCGTCGGCGACGGCCCGCTGCTCCCGTTCGAAGCCCCAGTAAAGCTGGTATTCGTCGAGAATTTCCTCGGTCGTCAGGCCGTGCGCTTCGAGGACGGCCGTGTAGGCGTCTTCGTTGGGGTCTTCGACCATCCCGCGACAGCCCCAACAGTGCGTCCCTTCCGAAACGCAAGTAGCCCCGCAGCCGCCACGGGTGATCGGCCCGAGGCAGGTCTCCCCGCGCTCGAACGCACAGAGGTTTTCCTCGAACTTGCACTGCAGACAGACAGGATAGTTGGGGATCGTCGGCTCGGCACCGTTGACCAGCGCCGTCACAGCCTGGACGAACTCCTCGCGATCGATCGGACAGCCCGGGATCTCGTAATCGACATCGATCACATCGTCGATCGGCCGGGCGACTGGGTAGGACGAGATCCGATGGGCGTCCTCGCCGTAGACGCGCTCTTTGACCCGTTCGAAGTCCTGATCGTTACGTAGGGCGTTGATGCCCGCAAAGGATGCACACGAGCCAAGCGCGATGACGGTGTCGGCATGCGTCCGGATACGAGTCAGCCGGCGCTCGTCGTGGGCCGTCGCGACGCCGCCCTCGATAAAGGCGATCTCGTAGTCCTCGCTGTGCTCGGTCATGGCTTCCCGGAAGCTGACGATCTCGACGACCTCGACGAGATCGAGCAGGCGGTCTTCGAGATTGAGTACCTGCAACTGATCGCCCTCACAGCCCGTGAAATCAAAGAAGGCAACGCGGGGTCGCTCATCCGCATCGCCTGGCTGTCGACCGTTTCCGGAATCTCCGTCACTCATACTTCAGCCTCCTCCTTGTCACGGACAGTCGTGTAATTGAACACGGGACCGTCCAGACAGACGTACAACTCGTTGAGCTGGCAGTGCCCACAGAGGCCGCGCCCGCAGTGCATGTTCCGTTCGAGCGAGAGGTAGATGCGCTCGTCGGGAAGCCCATTCTCTCGGAGACTCTTGATGACGAACCGGTACATGACCGGCGGGCCACAGACGAGTGCGACCGTCGTCGCCGGATCGAAGTCGAGAGGTGGAATCAGCGACGTGATGACGCCCGTATTGCCGTCCCACTCCTGGCCGGCCGGGACCCCGTCGACGGTCTCGTGGTAGTCCATGATGGGTGAGTCAGCCCACGCCGCTAGTTCGTCGGGGAACAGCTGTTCGGCTGGCTCCGTACAGCCATATAGCGTCGTCAACTCGCCGAATTCGCCGGGTCGATCCAGCGCATAGTTGATGATCGATCGGAGTGGTGCGAGGCCGATCCCGCCGGCGACGAACAACAGATCTTCGCCCGCCAGCGCATCGACGTCGAATCCCGTGCCGTAGGGGCCCCGAATCCCGACAGTGTCACCGGATTCGAGATCGTGGATGGCATTGGTCACGTTGCCGACCGCGCGGATGCACAGTTCGAAGGGGCCGTCCTTGGTCGGCGAGGAGGCGATCGAGAACGGGGCTTCCCCGACACCGGGGACGAACAACTGGACGAACTGCCCCGGTTCGTGGTCCAGGTCGATACCGTCCGGGAGATCGATGACGAACAGCTTGTCGTCGTCAGTGTAGGTTTCGACCCAGACGATCTGTCCCTCGACGGGCTGATACTCGCGTTCCCCCCGGGCGAACTGCGGGTCGGCGTGACTACGCATGCTGGGCCTCCCGGAGCTCGTTGTACACTTCGCAGGGATCGGCCACCCCAGCGACGCAGTGGGCAGTACACCGGCCACAGCCGACGCAAGCGATGTCGCCGTAGCGCTCGTAGATGTACCATCCCTTGCGCATGAACCGGTGGCGATGGCGCTGAGCGACTTCCTCCCGGAAGTTCTCGCCCTGGGCGACCGTCGCGAAGTCTTCGAGCAGACAGCCGTCCCAGCGGCGTTCCTGTCGGCCGCTGTCGCCGTCAAGCTCTCTGACCATGTCCACGCTGAAACAGAAACACGTCGGACAGACCACGTTGCAGGTGCCACAGGAGAGACACTGCTCGGCGTAGGCCTCCCAGAAGTCCATATCGTCGTAGCTGGCTTCGAGCAGCGAGGGCAGTTCCGCGGGTGGGAAGTCGAGACCGCGCTCGAACTCCGCCTCGAGGTCGGTCTCGATCGTCTCGACGCGGTCGATCTCCTCACTGGTGGCGTTGCGCGTCGGGACCGATTCGAGCAACTGATCGCCCTCGAAGGTGCCGATGTCGACGGCGAATTCATCATCGAGCTCGGTCACCATGAGATCGTACCCCGACTCGATGGAGGCCGTGTCCATGCTCGCAGCGAAGCAGGTGTCGGCCACGTCCTGCATCGTCAGGCCGATCAACACGGAGTTCTCGCGCTTGCGTCGATACGGTTCATCGTGTAACGTGTCGATGAAGATCTTGTCGAGTTGCCTGATCGCCGCCAGATCATAGGGATGGACGCCGACAATGATCCGCCCGGTCGGATCGGCTTCGGCGCGCATCTCGTAGTCCGCCGCTCCGGCGTCTCGTCGATACGTCAGTAATGTCTCCCGCTGGGGCATCACGTACTTTTTGGGCGACAGTCGCGTCAGATCGTACTCGAAGGCGAGATCCGACGCCGATTCTAGGCTGTCGAACACGTACCCGTCGCCGTCTGCCTGTACCCCGACCACCTCACGTGGATCCTCAGCGATCAACTCCGAAATCAACGCCGTGAAGTCCGATCGATCGATTATTTTCATGGCCTCGTCTCCGCTCGACCGGTCTTTCCGGTCTCTCGAGCGAACAGGCACCGACCGGAAGCCTAAGAGTACCAGTGTATTCCCAGTTAATGAGAATCAATCATTATAATGGTCGATGGAGTATGTTCCTGGCCAGTCGCTGACGCCCGAACGAAGGACTTTAGCGTTCGCTCGGCGGATTGAGGGCAGATGGGAACGATTCGGATCGTCAGCGGTACAGGCACCGGCCCGACGCCGACGGCCGCTTACGACGCCGCCCTGGCCGCGGCCGGCGTCCACAACTACAATCTAATCACGCTCTCGTCGGTGATTCCGGCGAACGCGACGATCGAGGTCGGAGTCGACGTGCCAGATCTCGGCCCGGCCGGCCAAGGGCTATACGTCGTCGAGGCCGAGGCGACGACCGACAGCGGCGAGGCTGCGGCGGCGATCGGCTGGGCACGCGAGCCCGAGGGGCCGGGGATCTTCTATGAAGTCTCGGGGACCGACGAGCAGGCAGTCCAAAACGATGTCCGTGCAGGCCTCGAAGCTGGCCGGGACCTCCGGGAGTGGTCGTTTGTCGAGGACAACCTCGTCATCGAGACGACAGCGGCGACCGACGGGGAGTATGCGAGTGCGATCGTCCTCGCGGTCTACGGCGACAGTCATGCCCTCGTCTGATTGTCCGGGCCCGAACACTGCCTGACAGACGAAAGACAGGATTGGCCGCAGCCGGCGGGTTTATACGTTCCTGTAGCCTACTCCTTCGAACAGTTCATGTACGGAAATACGTCGTTCTCGGGTGCGTCCGGGACTGTGATCGAGTTGTCGCCGGAAGACCGGCGGGCGATCCGGAGTGACCTCACGCGCGTCGCCGCCAAAACCCGCGACCTCCTGCCCGGCGAGTATGCCGTCGGCGCGGAGCTGACGACCAGTTCCGAGGGCCCGGAAGCGATGATCGCTGTCCAGCCGCCCGTCGGCCAGCCCGTCAGCGCGGGCTATCGGCCTGAGTCCGAGACGGATCTGCGGATCGACGACGAGGAGTGCTCGGAACTCGCTCGCGGCCTTGCGGCCAGTGCTGCCCTCCAGGTCAAGCAAGCGATGGGCGACGCGAGTGCAGCACCCGCCCAGTAGTCGTTCCGAACTCACTATTCTCGTGGACTCGACAACAGTCCCCCATATCGTCGGGATCGGGGTACTCCACTGGATTCGATAAGTCGGATGCAGTTGTATGGGGGTCCCCCCATAGAGTTTTGGTGATGGGGTTCATACCATATGATATCGATGGGCCATGCGGTTATCGAGAACGTGGAGGACCGGGTTGGCGATCGCGTCGTTCGACGGAAGATCATCCGGACTGATGACCCACAGTACCCCAGCGGCTATCGCTACGCACTCCACTACGGCTTTACGGACGGAGGAGGCACCGTCCTTCGCTACGATAACGAGAACAAAACGCCCGGACGACACGAATGCCACACAGGCGGCGAGGTCACCGAGATCGAGTTCCCAGGGATGATGGAACTCCGCGATCGGTACCTCGAAGAAATCGACCATCGACTATGACCGAAAACACACTCAAAATCACGTTTCAGCAGGGAGACGATCACCGCGACGCGGCTCGCGAGCGGTTGCAACGGGCTGAATCGGAGGCGACCGGCGAAGCGATCGAACAGGACGTACGCTTCGTTCTGAACTTCGAGGAGTTCGACGACATTGCCCGTCTCATGCGCAGCACCCATCTCGAGCTCATCGAAACAATCGTCTCCGACGAGCCAGCAAGTATCCGTCACCTCGCCGACCTCGTCGAGCGCGACTACCGCGATGTCCACCGGAACCTGCAGGACCTCGAATCACTCGGCGTGATCGAGTTCGAGGACGACGGCTCACGCAAGCGACCGATTCTCCGGGGCGGGGCCGAAAGCATCGATTTCTCGATTCGTTTCCCGCGATCAACTGATCGCGGCGAAGCGTCCGAGACACCTGCCTGAACTACCAGCTGCGTCTGCGGTGATCACTCGCCAGGCTGACAGAGGCATTCGACACAAGGGATTCGGTACGATGGCGGCAGATCAAAGACGGGCCGACAGTGAAGCTCCGGACGATCCGTCGGATCTGCTGCCCGAAGACAGTGTGCTCACCCTCGAGGAGTATCTCGACATGCACGCCGCCGTTGGCCACCGCACGCGCTTCGAGATCCTTTACCGACTCGTCTACGGCGGCGAGATGAGTCCCACCGAACACGAAGACGCGCTGGACATCGACGACAGCACACTCCACTATCACCTTAACGAACTCGTCGACGTCGGTCTCGTCGAGAAACGAAAGCGTACCGAGCGGGACCAGGACGGCCTGTACACGTATTATCGGGCGACTGTCTTCGGCGAGGTGACGCTCACTGACGGCGTCGAGGCGTTGATCCGTGGCGAGGGCGCGTTCGACGCGATGTACGACAGTTCGACGGAGTAACCAACACCGCTGTCGTCTCGACGCGCGTCGTTCGGACGATTGACTAACGACTCTTGGCTAACCAGATGAAATAATGAGCAGTTTTTCTTATATTCCACCAGTTGGCGTGCAAGATATAGAGGGTGAAGTCAGCAGTAGTTCCATCGTCATTGTTGGGGAAAAGCAGACGAGGGATAATTGCAGGAATTTTCACTCGACACCTGGGGTCTTGTCCGCTCAGCGGATCGTGTAGCGTGACAAGTAGGAATTCACAGCCCGAGGCTGTTTTTTATCGCAGCATCGATCTTTGCCAGTCGCGTCGCCGGCACCGACCCGATATTCTTCGTCACTCGGTTGCTAATATCGACAACACGGATCTGACTGAGATCAGCCACGGAATCGTGATTGAGCGGCGTGTTCGAGGCACGGACTTCCACTTCAAACGGGTAGATGTCAGTGGGGTCGTACTGCTTCGTGAAGGGGGCGACGATCGTCGTTGGGGAGTACTGGTTGCCAACGTCGTTTTGAATAACGATACAGGGCCTCTTCGAACCCTGTTGTTCACTTCCTTTCGTTGGATTCAATTCGACAATGACGATGTCTCCACGGCGCACCTTCACAGGTCACTCGCCCCACTCCGGAGCATCCCCGAGTTGCTCGGTTGCTTCTGCTGACGTTCCGTCCATCTCTGCGGCCAGCTGCCGGGACCGGTCTGCTCGTTTCCTGTATCCTTCCGCTAAGCGCTCTTCGTCCGTCGGCGGTTTGATGATGATCTCGTCGTTAACCTCGATGAACCTGATCTCGTCGCCACCTTCGATCCCGCGGCGGTCGCGGAGCTCTTTCGGGATGGTGACTTGGCCCCGATCACCGACTTTCCGGGTATGTTCTGCCATACGAGTTCATACTTTTTTCATACTCTTAGTGGTATCGGTGCCTGCCGACTTGGAGAACCAGTCACGTGCAAGACTCGCGCGTTCCATCTTGCACGGCACAACTTGGTATAATACGGAAACAGTAACAGCGCTATCTTCGATGAAATCTTGACGTCACTTGCCCCAGAAGGGGTCCTTGTTCCGCCGCTTGTCCAGATACATCGACAGCGCTTCGCGCTCGTCGGCAGTGATCTCCTCGGTCAACTCCTGTTCTAAGATCTTGGCGTGTTTTTCGGGCAGTTCGATCCAGAGTTCGTCACCCTCCTCGATGCCTCGCCCGACCGTGGGCCCGTCGATCGAGACGGCGACGCGCTCGCCCGCTCGTGACTGGTCGACGTCTTCGCCCTCGTCCTGGATGCCTTTCAACTGCCCGACGCGCTCGGGTTCGCTCCCCTCGAACCGAACCACGTTGCTGTTGCGCACGATGGTTCCCGAGAGGACCTCGACGCCGACGACCGCGGGATCGGATTGACGGAAGGTGTGATCGTCGAGGATGTGGAACCGGGCGGGGCGGGTAATGTTCTCCAAGATCTGCTCCTGCTGGGACTCCTCGATGGCCTCGACGTGATCCTGGTAGTCCTCGATCAGCTGGTAGATGACGTCGTGCTGGAAGATCTGAACGTCTTCCTGTTCGGCCAGTGCACGGGCGTCGTCCAGTATCTCGACGCCGAACGCCAGAATGGCCCGGTTGATGGGCTCGCCTGCGGTCTCGGCGACGCGAATGTCCCGGGGTGCCACGTCGCCGACCTCCGCGCGCATGATCGGGATCTCCTCGTCGGCCAGCGTCCCGGAGATGGCCTCCAGGCTGCCGAGCGTGTCGGCCTTGACGACGACGCCCTCCTCCTCAGTGGCGACCTCGATCTCGGCGAGTTCGGCTTCGACCTCGGCGAGGACCTCTTCGAGAGGGCGATCGCGCACCACGCGAATAGGTGCGCCCGCCATCGCGTCGTCGAGGTCGGGCGCGGCGATCTTCACGCCCGCTGCAGCAGCCACAGAGTCGACTTTCTCGAACTCCTTTTCGGTGCGGATCTCGGCGAGTGGGCGCGGCTGGAGGAGCGCCCGGACCTCCGTGACGATCGGTCCTTCCAGGCCACCGACGACGATTTGATCGTTGGCGCGAATCGTCCCGTCGTAGACGACGGCATCGATCGTCGCACCGAACCCGCGCTCGTCGCTGACTTCGAGGACAGTTCCCGCACCGGCACCGCCGACATCGATCGCCATCTCCTCTTTGAGATAGCGCTGGGAGAGGCCCATCAACACGGTCAACAAGTCCGGGACGCCCTCGCCGGTCAGGGCCGACAGCGGGACGACGCCGATGTTGTTCTGGAAGTTCTGAACCCGCCAGTAGAAGTCCGCCGAGAAGCCTTCGTCGCTCAACTGGCCGATGAGTTCATAGAGGCGCTCGTCCAAATCAGACTGGACGCGGTCGGGTTGGCGCTCCTTGCTTACCTGAATCGGTTGCTCGTCGTTGGGGTTCCAGCCCGGGATCGTGTCGACCTTGTTTGCCGCGACGACGAAGGGCGTCTGGGTCCGTTTGAGGATGTCTAGGGCTTCCTCGGTCTGTGGCTGGAAGCCGTCGGTGACGTCGACGACGACGATCGCGATGTCGGCCAGCGCGCCGCCACGGGACCGGAGCGTCGAAAAGGAGTGATGGCCCGGCGTGTCGATAAAGAGCAGTCCCGGCAGGTCGAAGTCGTCGGGATCGACGAGATCGCCGGCCATCTTCCCGATCACGTCGAGCGGGACGGCAGTCGAACCGATGTGCTGGGTGATCGCGCCGGCCTCACCTTCAGTGACGGCCGAACCGCGAATCGTGTCAAGGAGCGTCGTCTTACCATGGTCGACGTGACCCAGTACGGCGACGATGGGCGTTCGAAGCGATTGAGCATCATCAACGGGGGTCGTCTCGGCGTCAGGATCTGAATCGGACATGAGTACCACCAGAAACGGTTCGTTAGTTCCTGAGAGCCGTGCCCAGCAGTTAAGTGCATCGTCCTATCGCGGGCGTCAGACGTCCCCGTGGCGTTTATGTAACAGGACCGGGTACACGGCGGTATGGCAGAAATACTCGCCGAGAACCTCTCCGGGAAAGCCGTCATGGGGTCCGACGGAGCGGAACTCGGCATGCTGTACAACATCACGATGGACATCGAGTCAGGACGGCTCGTCGATCTGCTGATCGAGCCCGACGAAAGTCTCGGCGACACACGCTTCGACGTCGACGACGCGGGACGGTTACACGTCCCCGTCGGTCGTGTACAGGCCGTCAAAGACCACATGATCATCCAGCGTTAAATGAACGTTCTCGACGCGTCTGCCTTTATCAACGAGTATCACACCGACGAGCGAGTTGCGACGATCCCGCTCGTCCGCGAGGAACTCGAAGACGAGAGTGCCTATCGCTTCGATGCCCTCGAAGGATCGGGGATGCACCTCCACATCCCCGACGAGGAGACTGTCGAGCAGATCCAACGAGCTGCCGGCGAAACCGGCGACCTCGAGGAGCTGTCCAGAACAGACATCAGACTCGTCGCGGCCGCTTTCGAACTCGACGGTCGCCTGGTCACCGACGACTACGCGATGCAAAACGTCGCCGAAAAGCTAGAGATTGCCGTCGAGGTGATCGCCCGGGAGGGAATCGAGGAACAACGCGAGTGGCACTTCCAGTGTCAGGGCTGTGGCCGGGAGTTCGACGAGCAACACGAGCGCTGTCCGATCTGTGGCAGCCCCCTCTCCCGGAAGAACCCTTCAAGCGCTTAAACGCTGGTGTCGTCGCTCTCGGCTGCCCGCGGACTGTCCGTCCCCCGCTCACCCTCGAGGGTGTCGATCCCGAGGTCGAGCAACTGCCGGAGGACCGCCTCCTCAGTCAGATCGTTTTCTCGGGCCAACGCTTCGACTTCACGCGCCCGCGACTCATCCAACACAACCGAGAACCGGGTCGGCATACATCGTGGTAGCTATTCACATAGTATAAATCCTCGTCAGACTTCTGTCTGACAGCGATTGTCCAGAACACGGCCAGGCAATCCAGTGGTCGGAAACTGGACGAAAGCCCGAGTGAGTTGTACGGGACCAACCCACCAGGGCTACGGGAGAGACACGATTCCAGTCGTCGCAATATCGTTGGTGTAGACGATGTATTGGCCCAGAAACTGGAATGCGTTGAACGCACCGTGGATGAGGATCGGGACGGTGAGGTTTCGTGTCCGTCGGTAACTTTCCCCCAACACGAGGGCCAGGACGAACAGGATCGGTAGCGTCGTCACCAGCGCAGCAAGCCCGCTGGTGAGGTACGCCGGGACGTGGACCAACGCGAAGATGACGCTGGCGATGAGGACAGCGTGCAACCGGGAGAAACGGGGGTACAGTGACTTCTGGACGATATTTCGGTAAAATATCTCCTCACCTGGGGCGATCACCAGAAACGACAGTGGGATGAGCGCCAGGTATATTTCTGGGGTATCGTTCTGATTGACAGTCTCAATGACGCTGTGTTCGGCCGTCGAGATATTGAGCGATTGAATGACGAGGCTAATAGCCATCAACCCACCCAGAAGAACGAAAAACCCAAGCAGGCTATAGCCGAGATCGCGCAGGCTCGGGAGAGAAACGTCAATAAATGACAGATCGAGGTCGTGGCGCCACAGGTATGTCCCGGCCAGCGCGACAAATCCGATACCGCTACCGATCGTTACCGCGGCGTACTCGTGTGTAGGCGTCACTGGATCGATCACGAGCAACAGCGGGGAGGCAAGCACGATTGCCAACAGCTGACTGCCAAATAGTCCAATCAAGGCCCAGAATCCTGCACGAAGGACAAACAACAGACGCTGCCGATCGGTCTCGTCAATCGCGACCATGCACACGTTGACGGCCGGCAGCGCCAAAGAGGCTACGTTTCCCGCGGAAGCGACCGGGAATCAAGCGGCGTCCAGAACCACGGCGTTTATTCGGCGACGCTCGGTACGAACAGCCGTGACGAACGATGACGCCTACGACGGCCTGTTTGGGGCCGTCTCTTATGCCTTCCGCGCGACGGACTCGCGGCTCTGTCGCTGGTACATCGTCCTCGGTAGCCTCGTTGCAGCCCTTATCGCCTTCGTCTTTGCCCTTGCCGTCGTCTCACTGGTCAGTGGGACTGTCAGGACAGCCGGCGGGATGCTCACAAGTTCACGGGCGTTTTACGTCGTCGTCGCCCTGTTCCTCGTCGGCCCGCTACTGGCACCGATCCTGCTGGTGGCCCGCACCCACCGTCGCGGTGAGGGTGACGCTCGCTACGATCGGGCACTTTCCGGGACAGGATTTCTGTTCGTCCTCTCGATTTACTTCGGCCTGGTTGCGTCGATGCCGTCAACCTTCCAGTTGAACGGCGAGACAATTTCTCGCCCCCCAGCGGACGGCCTACTCGGTCCGGTCGTCGAGTCATGCTACGCCCTCCCCGAGCCAGCCTGGCCGATTGTCCCGACCACCGCGGCGGCTATCATGGTCGTCGTCCATCGCCTGTATCGGTGAGGTTCCTCGCGATTCAGGCCGGCGATTTCCGCTTGGACCGACGAGGAAAAGGGCGTTGGGCCCCTTTCGGGAGATATGAGCGAGAAGACGGGCACATTTGTGGTCACGAACGTCGATGAAGCCTCGGCAGTAGTAACTGATGTCGAAGACGCCCAGGTGCACACCCTCGCCGAGCATCCGGACCTAGAACGAAACGAAATCCTCGACGCGACGATCCGACCCGAGCCACCGATGGAGGTGACCTGGGAACTAGTCACAATCCACGATCGCCGGACCATTCCCGTCGAACATAACCCGGAAACGCCGACAAAACAGGCCCGAAAGCTCGCCACAGAGCAGTCCGTCGGTGCGGTGACCCAACGTGAGCGGGCCGGGGAAGGCGAACTGCACGTGTTGACTGTCCCACCGGAACAAACCGACCAGGCAGTCGCCGACGTTCGCGAAGACGATGCGACCCGCCGACAGGCCGCCCGACTGGGCGTCGATCGCGTCGAGATCCGTGCCGATGAGGGCGTCGTCAGTGTACGATATCTGCCAGACTGAAACAGCCCGGACACCAAGCGGCCTTAGTCGCTGCTGTCGCTGACGACGCTCTCCCAGTCGTGATCGAAGTGTGCCCCTTCGCGTTCACGGGCGCTGGCCTCGACGGCCATGAACGCGGCATTCTCGCGGGCCGCCGGGATCGTGTGGCCGCCACAGTAGCTGAGTCCCGATCGGATGCCGGCGGCGAAGCGATCCGCAACGCCGGCGATCGAGCCGCTGTAGGTCGTCAGCCCTTCGACACCTTCGTCAGCGTCCGGCCCGTCGGCGTCTTTGTCGGTACGGTCCTCGGCGGCGGCGGTCGTCGCCATCCCGCGGGATCGCTTGTACTGCTCGCCGTCGACCTCGATCACCTCACCCGGCGATTCGTCGGTCCCGGCGAACAGACTCCCCATCATCACGGTATCGGCCCCGGCCATCAGCGCCTTGACGGCATCGCCTGACGAGCGAATGCCGCCATCGGCGATAACGGGCACGTCCAGCGAGTCGGCGACATCGGCACAGCGATCGACGGCCGTGAGTTGCGGGACGCCAGCCCCAGCGACTTTCCGCGTCGTACAGTGGCTGCCCGGCCCGACGCCGACTTTGACGGTATCGGCACCGATAGCGTAGAGGTCCTCGACTGCCTCGGGGGTCGCCACGTTCCCGACCACGAGATTGTCGGGGTCGTACTCGGCGACGAGGGTTTCGACGGCGTCGAGACATCGCTCCAGGTGAGCATGGGCCACGTCGACGACGATGGCGTCGGCGCCGGCCTCGAGTGCCCGTTCGGTGCGTTCGAGATAACCCTCGGCGATGCCGACGGCCGCACCGACGCGTTCACCCGCATCGACGACGGCCTCGATCTCGGCGGCCTGTTCGTCGATCGCGAGGAACCGATGGATCGTCCCAAATCCGCCCGCACGAGAGAGTGCGATCGCCGCTTCCCGTTCCGTGACGGAGTCCATCGGCGCCGAGAGCAGTGGTCGGTCGAGTTCGATACCAGGCGTCAATTGCGTCGAGAGGTCCACATCGTCCCGGCTGTCGACGGGGGAACGCTGTGGCACGAGCAGGACATCCCCGTAGGAACGTCCGGTCGTGAGGTCGTTCATTCCGACCGATTATTGGGACGGCAACAAATAACGTCGTCGTTACGGGAGTAGAGGCGTCGCCGGGACGCTTTAGGAAGGCTTATTCAGGGCCGTGCCACACCCACGGTCATGATCGAGTTCGAGGTTCCGGAAATCGATTATACCCGGTACTCCAACCGGCAGCTGGCGGCCGTCCCGCTTGCCGTCCTGACGGTGGCGCTGGTCGTCCTGGCCAGTGCCTGGGCAATCACCGGGTCGCCGGTCGCTCTTGGTATCGACTTTACGGGTGGATCCCAGATGACGGTCCAGTCCGATATGTCGCCGGCGGAACTGCAAGCTGCCTTTTCGCCTGATCCGGTGTCCGTCCAGGGTGTCCAGCGATACACGGACAGGTACGTGCTGACGTTCAGTGAATCGAATATCGGTAATCTGCGCGAACAGGCCGAGTCAGCTGGCCTGTCTGTCCTCGGGAGCGGTTCGACGCCAGCTTCCTTCGGTGCTGACAGTATGCGAATCGGGATGATCGGCGTCGGAATTGCCTTCCTCGGGATGAGTATCCTGGCGTTCGCACTTTTCAGAACGTTCGTGCCGAGCGTCGCAATCATCGTCTCGGCGTTCTCGGATCTGATGATCCCGCTTGCCGTGCTCAGTCTCCTCGGCGTGAAGCTTTCTCTGGGCACGATCGCCGGGCTCCTCATGCTGATCGGGTACTCCGTCGACTCGGACATCCTGTTGAACAACCACATTCTCCGGCGACGGGGCGAATTCTATGAGAGTACCTACCAGGCGATGGAAACAGGTGTCACGATGACGTTGACGTCGCTGGTGGCAATGGCCGTCATGGCGATCCTGGCGACGTTCTTCAACATCCAGGTCATGGCACAGATCGGATTCGTCCTCGTCATCGGGCTGGCCGCCGACCTAATGAATACCTACATGCTCAATCTGAGTCTGCTTCGCTGGTACAAGTTCCGCGGGGTGAAGCGATGAATATTCGTGACAACTGGCGGATCGTCCTCCTGGCCGTCTTCGTAGTCGGGAGTGGCGTTGCCCTATTCGCTCCGGTTGCCGGTGGAGCCACTGACGACGGGGGACTGACCAACCTCCAGTACGGGATTCAACTCGACGGTGGGACCAGCCTGCAGGCACCGGCAGTCGGGATCACAGCGGAAGGGGTGAATGTAAGTGTGGATGACGAAACCGCGCTTGCACAGAACGTTTCGGCTGCGGTGTCGGTCGATCCGATCGACGTGCGTGTCTCAGCGAGGTCACAGACTGTCGAAGTGTTCTCGCGCAACGCCACCCAGGATCAGCTACGGGACGCCCTCATCGCCGAGGGGTATCAACCCGATAGCGTCCGAGACGGCGTCACACAGCAGACACGCGAGGATATGGTGCAGGTCATCCAGGACAAGGTACAGGAGTCCGCACTCAGTGGCGGGAGCGTCTCGACGATCAACGGCATCGAGGGGACGTTCATCTCCATTACGGCACCGGATCGGGACCAAGAGGAACTGCAAAGCCTCCTCGACGAACGTGGTGTCGTGCGTATCTATGCGGTACATCAGAACGACAACGGATCGTTCGTCCAAGATCAGGTGCTCAGACAGGACGACTTCAAGAGCATTGGGTTTGCACGGAAGGATCAGGGCGAAGCAGTCGTGCCCGTGACGATCAGGAATTCGGTCGCCGAACGGTTCCAACAGGAGATGGTCGAGTACGGGTTCGGACAGGCCCGCCGGTGTGGCGTCAATCGGGATTCGGCGTCGAACGTCTCGGACGTGGACGACTACTGCCTGGTGACGACGTTGAACGGCGAGGTCGTGTTCTCAGGCGGGGTCCAGCAAAATCTCGCCACCTCCTTTGCCAACGGTGAGTTTGCCAACGGTCCGAACTTCCGGATGACGACCGGCCAAAATATGACCCAGGCGAAAGACCTCGAGATCAGCCTCCGGGCCGGCCGACTGCCCGCCCCACTTGACTTCGATAACGCCAGAGTTCAGAGTCTCGAACCATCGATGGGCCAGGAGTTCCGCATGGACTCGCTGATCATCGGGATCATGGCCGTGCTGTCGGTGAGCGGGATGATTTACCTCCGCTATCGTGATCCGCGGGTCGCCTTGCCGATGATCGTCACGGCACTCTCGGAAGTGTTCATCTTGCTTGGGTTCGTCGCCCTCGTCCAGTATCCGCTGAACCTCTCACACATCGCCGGGTTCATCGCCGTCGTCGGGACTGGGGCCGACGACCTGATCATCATCGCCGACGAGATCCTCCAGCGGGAGGATATCACGACCGACCGTGTCTTCCAGAACCGATTCCGGAAGGCCTTCTGGGTGATCGGGGCAGCGGCCGCGACGACGATCATCGCAATGAGTCCGTTGACGGTCCTCTCGCTCGGTGATCTGAGTGGGTTCGCCATCGTGACGATCGTCGGCGTGCTGATCGGTGTCCTGATCACGCGGCCGGCCTACGGCGACGTCCTCCGGAACCTCATCTTAGAGGAATAGATCTCGCGCTTCCGGGGCAGTCGCGTCCGTATGCTTTTCCGCGCGGCTTGTGAACTGCTCATCGATGGTCGAGGACAGCGATCAATTCTACTGTGAGACCTGTGATCGCGAGGTCGCTGAATCCGAGGTGATTCGCACCAAAACGATGGGGAGCCTGGACCCAGACAAATGGCAGACGTTTTGCTGTCCCGAGTGTGGCAATCGCTTACAAACAGTCTTCGTTGGCGAGGAGTAGGCAGATTGGGGCCGCGACGCCTCAAAAGTCGTCCAGGGCCGCCTGATCGTCACTCTCGCCGGCAGCGGGCTGATCGTTCCCGCGCTCGAAATCGTCGAGGGCGGCCTGATCGGCCTGGATCAGAACGTCCCGGCAGGTCTGCCAGCACTCGCGGGCACAATCAGGCAGGTGTCCGTTCGTGTCGACGTACGATTCCAGAAACGCCCGCGTCGTTTCGTCGCCCGGATAGCCGCTCCCGACAGCGCCGTATTCGTCGGCCAGGTCCGCGACGTGGGCGTCGCGTTCGACTTTGGCGATGATGCTCGCTGCGCCGACGATCGGATGGTTCTCGTCGGCCCCATGTTCGGCCCGGAGATCGAGGTCAGCCTCGATTCGGTCGGCCACACGGCGCTCGAACCGGACAGCGTTCGTATCACCGGCGTCGAGATACGTGTCGAGGTCGTCGCTGGCGACCGGCGAGAGGGCCTCAGCGTGAGCGGCGACGGTGAGGGTGTTCATGTCCGTCTCAGGGTCGTCGATCCGCTCGACGGTGATCTCGCTGACTGCAACAGCGTGGGCCCGGTCGTGGATCGTCGCCGCAAGTTCCTCACGTCGCGCCGCCGAGAGTGCCTTCGAATCGTCGACGTCTTCGGGAAGGTCGGCTGGATCGGCGACGACACAGGCCGAAAACATCGACCCCAGGACTGGCCCCTTCCCGGCCTCGTCGACGCCCGCTCGAAGATTACGGTCAGCGCTGTCGGGTGTCTCGGCTCCCGTCATTCCGTTTCGGCGTCCCGCAGGAATCGATCTTCGATGAACGGTTCGGCTTCACCCTCGACGGTGACAACGTCCAACGCCGTGACGACCGCCTCGACGCCCAGCAGGCCGGCGAGGCTTGGCTCGGTTCGTCCCTCGTCGCCGGAGACGAGTTCCTTGACGTAGAGCCCACCCTCGCCGTGGATCTCGATCGTGGCGTGGGTGTCGTCGTCGCGTTCACCGCCGATAGTGTATACTTCACGCGTACGTACGATATCCCCGCGACGGTGGGCGACGCGGTTGGGAGTGCGTTGCTCGATCGTCGCGCCGTCGAGCGCGTCGAAAGCGTCTTCGAGCGCGTCCGAATCGACGGATTCGGCGAATTCGACGTCCATCCGGTAGGTTTTGGACGCGTCCAGTTCTTTGACGCGTTCGACCATCTCGTGGGTGACCGCTTCCAGCCCCTCGACCTCGACCTTTCCGTCGGCAAAGTCGTTGATGTCGGTCTGAAGCGCCTCGACATCGACCGCCCGGGTTCGTGGCTCCTTGACTTCGATCACGAACGGGCGCCCCGTCCCAAGCATGAGGGCGTCGACGTCCTCGCGGCCGGCCCCGTGAAACACCCCTTCGGCACCGTCCATCGCCTCGCGGACCACGGGTGCGCTCAACTCTTCGACGCTCTCATCGTAGCGATAGCCCGTGCCGTCACAGCCCGCACAGGGCTCGCCGTCGACGGTACCAGTGGCGTTGCAGTCGTTGCAGGGCCACTCCGTCTGGGGAATGTCGCGTTCCAGTTTCCGGTAGCGACCGTAGACGAACGCGGAGTTGACCTGCACGTCGACGCTGTCGGCCTCGAGATCGACGAGGATCTGGACGTCCGGGCGTTCGAAACCCACCTCCGCGTCGACGCGAGCGCCGACGCGCTTGCCGACCTCGCGGTTGACTTCCCGCTTGAACGGTTCGCCGGCGTCATCATCGAGGCCGACATCCTCGCGAAGCAGCGAGGCGTTCTCCTCGAGTAGTGGCGGGACGCGGGTGCCGACCTGGTAGGTGTCAAACTCGTACGGTTCGAGTGCATCGACGATCCGGTCGGCCCAGTCATCGAACGTCTCACAGACTCCGTCACAGACCCAACAGTCCTCGGGTGACTCGAAGGGCTCGTCCTCGGCGAGTGCGAGTACTGTTCGCAACGATCGCCCTCGTTCGGCGTTGGTGAGGCCGAAGCTCCGGTCGGCCACTGGCCGCCCCAGACAGGCATCACACAGCGGCCCCGTCGCCGTCGCCTCGCGGGCATACGAAAGTACGTCCATACGCCATCAGTGGCGAGGGGGGCGTAATTTCCTTTCGAGTCCGGTGGCGGGCGAACGCTGTCATCGCCGGTCCGTACTGGACGGATCGAATCGCTTTTGGCCCCGAATGGACTGCCGTCCCGAGACGCAACTTTGTGAGTGACGGCGAGGACATCTCCGAAGAACAACGCGACGCCCTCTCGGAAGGAAACCCTCGGGCGAGGAGTGTCAGATTCGGTCTCGTCGTGGTGACGAGCGCGCTCACAAGACAGGTCCCGTCGGTGAGAACATATATGCCGGTCACCCGCCAACGTCCGGCCACATAGGCGGATGAGCGACGACGAACGGAAACTGCTGGATACGGCCGGGGACTACCGGTACGCGGTCCGGGACGGGCAGCAAGTCTCTGGGGCCGACTGGCAGTCCTGTCGGTTAGTGCTGACCAACAAGCGACTGGTACTGGCCGGAAACGGGTCCAACCAGACGCTCCCGCACGGGCGCGTAACGATTCCTGACGATCCCGAGGAGTTCGTTAGCGACGTGAGCGAAACCCTCCCGTTGGGGATGGGATCGAACGTGATCGTCGCCGCCGCGACGGACGATCCGGCATTCGTCCAGACGTACTGCCGGGCGAACGTCGGTGGGGAAGTACTGCTCGTCAGGCACCCAGCAGTTGTGGGCGGCGTCATTCAGGACGATGCCGAGTGGTCGAAAGCCCGATTTGCGATCGACGACGAGGAGTTCAGCTTGCAGTTTCCCGACGGCGAATCGATCGCCTGTGCCCTGGACGACATCGGGACGGTCGAGACGGGATCGCGGACGGTCATGGGCGAGCAACGCCGGGTCGTCGAGGTCGAACACACCGACAGCGAGGGCACAAGCCTCGAAACCCACCTCTCGGGCACTGACCGGCACACCTCCGTCCTCCGGACGCTGTTCGAGCAACTTGTCGAGGCCCGAGACGGCGAGTACGAACTGACGGAGATGGAAAATCAAGTCTTGATGGCCCTGTATTCGGGCGTCTCGCCGTTCGAAATGGCAGATTTTGTCGGCATCAGCGTCGACGAGGTCGAGGAGATCTATCAGAAGTTGCTGGACGTCGGGGCTGTCGACGAGGTCCGGACACGAACGGAAGTGTCGTTGAACGCCCAGGGGCGGAACATGGCCAGCGAGGCGATGAACGAACAGTGAGGGATCCCCTTCACTGAAGATCGGCCTGTCGAGCCATCCCAACGCTTCCCGATCCCTCTGGAGATAACAGGCATCAATTCAGTATCGAGTTGTTCGGAGAAACGATCCTGACAGAGTGGGACAACCCGACAAGTAGACGATCGAGCAGTACACTCCAGGCCACTATAAAACGCCAAGAATAGTTTTATATAAGAGAGGAGACAGTTGGTGAGAAAGTATATACCCAAACCCCTGTTTATTCAGGGATGAGAGCCGCCAGACTCCCGTACCACCGTGTGGCGTCATGCAGATCGCGGTGGAAGGGGCTGGCCGTAAATAGCATAATACAACCCATGTCAGACTATACCGAGAACTTCCGTGCACTGTTCCTCACAGCGCTGATGGTCTTCAGCGTCTTCGCTGGGACCGTCGCGTTGAGTGGGACAGCCGTTGCGGCAAGCAATGGAAGCGATGTTCAACCGGGTTCCGACACGACTCTTCCAGATGTGTATCCATCTGATCCGCTTGAAACCTTCGGAGACGGAACTGCCGAGGCAACTGTGGGCGGTTCTGAGCAGGATTATACGAGTATCAACACTGCGATCAACAACGTTGGAACCGGTGACGAAATCCTTGTCGTCTCGGAGGAGTACGATTCGAGCAACGAAGGCGGGACGATAACCGTCGACAAGGACGTGACGATCGTCTCCGACGATGGGGACGCGGTCGTTGACGCTGAGACGTACGGTTACGGCAAAGCGTTCGACGTCCAATCGAGTTCTGTGACCATCGCTGGCTTCGAAATCAGGGGTGATACCGATTACGACGTCATCAGTTCAAAGACCAGCGGCGGGTCACTGACTGTGGCGTATTCTACACTTTCCATCAATACGAACACCGGAACGAGTCCGGATGATGGCAACAGCCCATACGCGATAGACACGGACTTCTCCCTAACTGTCGAGAATAGCGTCGTTCGGGGTGACGACAACACCCTCGCCTACGGTCTCACGACGCGAGGGGGGAGTGCTTCCGACGACAGTGAGTTCAAGAACAACGTCGTCGAAGACGTCGTCACTGGTCTCCAGACGCGGGGGGCAAGCGGCGTCGTCGTCGCCAACAACACCTTTTCGAGTATCCCAGCTTCGGCAGCGTTCATCACGAGCCGACAGGCAGAGGTGACGGCGTACGACATCAGACACAACGACATCTCGAACGTCGGTAATGCGGTCGATATTAACGCCAATACCAACGACATCTCCGGAGTCTCGATCAACTACAACAACTTCGAGAACGCGGGCCAGTTGGGTGGCCCCTACTACACCGTTGCAGCAAGAGAAAACGGCGGATCGATCACCAGCACAGTTGATGCGACACACAATTGGTGGGGAGACGTCAGTGGCCCGAGCATCGACGGACCGGGTTCCGGCGGTGGTGTCTCCGGTGACATCGATTACGCCCCTTGGACGGGCGAGCGAATGGCTGAATCAACCGCGCCGGACGTCCGATCGGCGATCGAGTACACCGACTTGGACGACGACGAAACCAGAGTCGAAATCACGTTTACAGAACCGATCGACGCGACCGACGTCAGTGGCGATCTGACCCTGTACGCCGACGGAAACGAACTCAGCTACACCCCGGTCGATATCGACGGTACCGATGGAAAGGTTACCGTCGCACTCAGCCAAGATATAAAACCAAATGAAGATCTGGTTGTGAACTTCACGTCGCTCACCGACGCTGCTGGGAATACAAACGACGCGCCGGGGAACCTCACGGCCACCGTGACTGGTGCCACCATCGAACCGGAACCCGATGGGACCGCAGCCGGTGACACCGCTGACAGCACTCTCTCGACATATCAGGGAACGGCCGTCGCGGTCGACTTCTCGGCCGATCACCAGGTCGATACTGACTACGAACGGGATGCCGACGGCGAATTCCAATTCTCCGGATCGTCAGGTCTGTTCAGTCAAGTCGTCGTGTTCGACACAGAAGGGGAAAACACATCAGCTACACATCAGTTCGACACGGACAAGGATTCGAGTACCTACGAGGGGACAGTCGACCTTCGGCCGCTTGATCTCAAAATCACGGTCGACGACGCGTCAATCCAGACTGATGAAGAACTGTCCGGCTCGGTCTCGTCGAACGCGGGCAACCGCGACGTCGAGGTGACGCTGTACGACGAGAACGAGGATGTCTACGATACCACGACCGCCACGCTGGACGGCAGCGGTGACGGCACGTTCAGCTTCAGCGGCCTGGAGGCCGGATCGTACTCGATCGAGGCCACCGATGTCCAGACCGGCGAGACCGTCTCGCCACAGGACACCGACATCGAGGAACAACCGGAAGGCGAGGCTGACTTCGGTGGCGTCTCCGTGTTCGAGGAGGATCGTGGTGACGTCGTCGAGATCCCGATCCAGATCAGTGGGACCGACACCGCGACGGTGAACTTCGGCAGCGACTCCGCCGGATTCAACGCCACGGTGACGCTCACCGACGGCAACAACGACGGCGAAGTCACGCTGCTGTGGAACACGGTCGAACAAAAGGGTCTGAGTGCTGCCGCGACGCCCGACGGTGAGGACCCCGACGACGTTTCGGCCACGTACAACACGACCGACGTCAGTACGACGCCGAACATCCGAGCCGACGTCTACGACGCCGGGAACTACGACCTCAACGTCCGGTCCGGCGACGACGAGACGAAAGCGTCTGAAGGCGTCGCGACAGTCTCGCTGGACGGCCGTGACACCAACGGCGTGAGTACGTGGACGGCACCCGCTAGTGTCGACGCGAGCAGCGTCGAGAACATTGAAGCCGGCATCGGCGTCAACATCACGCAGGACGGTACGATCTCCGCTGGCGATCAGATGGTCCTCGCGCTCGACGCCAACGGCCTCGAAGGCGCACTGGAAGCGGCCGGTGCCAGTGACGACAACACGAGCGCCAAGTTCCAGAAGGCGGCCACCAACGGCTGGTTCAACCTGAACGTAACTCAGAGCAACCCGAGCCAGAACGCGCCGCCCAAACTCCAGACGCTGGACAACATGAACTACGACGAGTTCTCGGTCGTCGCTGACGAGACCGAGGGCCAGGCCGACACCTACTACGTCGTCATCGATAGCGCTGCGCTTGACACCTACCGCGACGCGGATCGTGACGGCGTTGTTGACAACACTGAAAACGAAGTCGACCCCGCGGCCGGTGACGAATTCGACACGACGGTCACCGTCCTCGGCACACAGGGTGGCCTCGCGTACGACGACGCCCAAGAAGTCACGGACGACTTCTCGATCGACAGCGCGACCGCGTCGGTCGACTACATGGGTCAGGACGAGCGCCTCGTCCGTAACGAGGCCAACCAGACTATCTCCGGCACCACCACGGTCGCTGTCGGCTCGGAACTCACTGTCCGTGTCAACAGTCAGACCAGCACCGATCCGTTCCTCAAACCGGCAACGGTGACCGTCGAGGCCGGATCCGGTGACACGAACACCTGGGAGTCCGACTTCGACTTCAGTGCCAACGACATCGGCACTGAATTCACGATCAGCGTCCGGGACGCCAACGGCAACGTCCTGGGTTCGGGCGAAGGCATGATCGTTGCCGAACCGACCGCCGAAGTTGTCTTCGACGACCAGGAGACCAGCGGTGACGTCGTCATCCTGTCGTCGGTCAACATGACCCGTGGTGGCTTCGTCGCCATCCACGACGCTGATGGCATCATCGGCGTCTCCGAGTACCTCGATGCCGGTGAGGAGTACACCGACAAGCGTGTCCTCCTCGACGAGCCGATCTCGGAGAGTGCCGAACTCGTCGCCATGCCCCACATGGACGAGGACAACAACGGCCAGTTCAACGCCAGTGTTGACGGCGCGTACATGGCCGACGGCACTGAAGTGACCGACTCCGCACAGATCACTATCCCGGCGGTGACTGCGACGGAGACCGCGACGGAAACCGCAACGGCGACCGCAACGGAAACCGCGACGGAAACCGCAACGGCGACCGCAACGGAAACCGCGACGGAAACCGCGACGGAAACTGCAACGGAAACCGAAACGGAAACCGCAACTGAAACGACCACCACGAGCGGGCCTGGCTTCACGGCTGTGCTCGCTGTGCTGGCGCTGATCGGCGCTGCACTGCTCGCGGTCCGCCGCGACCAGTAACGCGCCTGGGCAGGATTACTGACCACGACTGCTCGCCGAACGCGAGCCACACGATCCGGTGAGGGCCGAATTGCCGCCGACTACCCATTTTGCGTTCGTCTGTATCCTGTGCCGGGACTCGATCGCACGAATCAATCGATTGGGGGCGCGCATGGACGCGTGGCTGTCGCCTGCGTAGGTGAACGGACGGCAACTGCCCCGACGGGCTGGGTGCGAGCCCGCCGCCGGCCGAGGGCAAGTCCACAGTCGAAGGGTGTCACTAATCGCCGGCGGGAACGGCCAGCAGAGGGGGTCAAACCGATCGATCGCAATTTCCCCTTAAAACCTTTGTGGGAGCGGGCAAACACAGACGGGTGAAACCTCCCGAAACCGGGCCGGAGGGGGCGTCGCAATGGGGTTGACGTGTGTTCGCACACCCGTCAGGAACCAGAAAGCATTTACCACATCTGGGAGTTGGATACCAACGTGAACCGCCAGTCTCGGAGACCACCGTGCGGTGCACTGCGGATCGCGGTGGGAGAGGCTGGCGGGGACTGACACAACACAAACTATGACAGACTATAACGAGAAAATCCGTGCGCTGTTCCTCACAGCGCTGATGGTCTTCAGCGTCTTCGCTGGGACTGTCGCGTTGAGTGGTGCAGCAGCGGGAGCAGTTAGCGGAACTGGAGACGTTTCTGGAGATCTCATCCCCAGTGACGTCCAGACTGGAACGCACGAAATAACAACAGAAGTCAACATCAGTAGTTTAGACGATACTTCTGACTACAACGTGACACTTGAAGTCCCCTCCGGGGTCACGCTGAACGATGCTAGTGGCCTTGTGGCCGATGGCTCAACGGCCGCTAGTGGGAGTGACGTTGCAACCCTTCACAAGGTGAATACAAGCGGAGACTCCGCTCCTGAATACATCAATGTCTCAGTTGCTAAAGGGGACCTGAGTGGAACCGCTCTGGACTTCCAGGTTGTCCAGAACGTCACCGTCTCCAGCGAAGGGGACTACGACTTCACCGCATCAGTTGACGAAGGCGATGACGATAGCTACCAAGCCTCCGAAGCAGTCCTCGGCACGCTCAACGTTGACGATGCTGGTCCGTCGATGACCGGTGCCGTCGAGTTCGAGGGCACTGGCACTGGCGTCAACCAAGCAGACTCCAGCAATATCGAGGTTAGCTTCGCAGAGGCCGTCTACGACGACGAGGGCAACAACCTGGAATCGGGCGATGTCGAAGTCTTCGTGAACGGTGAAGCGGCAGGTTACGACTTTGACACTAACGGTGCAGACGGTCAGGTCTTGCTGAGTTCGGGCACCGCGCTCGATCCGACCGACACCGTCGAAGTCAACTTCACCACGCCGATCCAGGACGCGGCCGGTAACAATGTCACGATCACGAACGAATCCGTGACCGTCACCGGTGCCACGTTCGGTCAAGGTACACCCAACGACCAGACGGAATACGCTGGTACGACCATCGCCTACGTGGCGAATAGTAGTGGGGGTATCCCCGCAGACCTTGATCAGGATCTGGAGATCTTCGCCGGCGACGAACTGCTCCTGGACGGTAGCACCGGTTCCGGTAGCCAGGTGCTCGCCTGGGACAGTTCCGGTAAAGACACGAGCGTCAGCTACTATTTCAACACGTCCGCTAACGACGTGAAGCTCACGCTCCGTAGTCTTCAGCTGACCGCCACGGTCGACAGCACGGACATCCAAGGTGAGGACCTGGCCGGATCGGTCTCGGCACGTGCGGGCAACCGCGACGTCGAGGTTACGATCACGGACAGCGACGACAACACCCAGACTTCGACCGTCTCGCTGGACGGCAGCGGTGACGGCACGTTCAGCTTCGATGTCCCTGACGAAGACGACACCTACACTGTCGAAGCCGTCGATGTCCAGACGGGCACCACGGCTTCGGCCGACGACGTGAGCGTCACGAAAGTCCCGACAGGCTCGGCTGACTTCGGTGGCGTCTCCGTGTTCGAAGAGGACCGCGGTGACGTCGTCGAGGTCCCAGTCTCGATCTCGGGCGGCGTTGACAAAGCGACGGTCAAAATCGGCAGCGACTCCGCCGGATTCAACGCCACGGTGAAGGTCACCGACGGCAACAACGACGGCGAAGTCACGCTGCTGTGGAACACGGTCAAGGAACAGGCCACGGACAGTCTCTCGACCGCCAGTACGCCTGACGGCGAGGACGAAGACGATGTCTCGGTCGTCGAGAACCCGGTCCACGAGATCAACGGCGACGACAACGTGGACATCTACGACGCCGGTAACTACGACATCAACGTCCGTTCAGGTGAGGACGCAAGCGACGCCTCCGATGCAGTCGCAACGATCTCGCTGGACGGCCGTGAGACCAACGGTGTCTCGACGTGGACGGCACCGGACAGTGTCGACACGAGCAGCGTCGAAGAAATCGAATCCCAGATCGGCACCAACATCACGCAGGACGGGACGATCGCCCTCGGCGATCAGATGGTCCTTGCGATCGACGCCAACGGCCTCGAAGGCGCACTGGAAGCAGCCGGCGGCGACAACACGACCGTCAAATTCCAGGATGCAGCTTCGGCTGGCTGGTTCAGTCTGAACATGACGCAGACGAACCCCGGCCAGAACGCTGCGCCCAAGCTCCAGACGCTCGCTAACATGAACTACGACGAAGTTAGCGTCGTCGCTGACGAGACTGAGGGCCAGGCAGACACCTACTACGTCGTCGTCGACAGCGACGCGCTGAACACCTACCGCGACGCTGATCGTGACGGCGAGGTCACTGACGACATTGGGAACCAAGCCGACCCCGCAGCCGATGACAAGTTCGACACAGGCTTCATCGTCAACGGCACAGAGGGCGGCCTTGCCTACCAGAGCGACGAAGTCATCACCACCGGATTCTCGATCGACAGCGCGACCGCGTCGGTCGACTACATGGGTCAGGACGAGCGCCTCGTCCGCAACGAAGATGCCCAGACCATCTCCGGCACCACCACGGTCGCTGTCGGCTCGGAACTCACTGTCCGTGTCAACAGCCAGACCAGCACCGATCCGTTCCTCAAACCGGCAACGGTGACCGTCGAGGCCGGATCCGGTGACACGAACACCTGGAGTTACAACTTCAACTTCAGTGCCAACGAAGTCGATACTGAATTCACGATCAGCGTCCGCCAGGGCAACACCGTCCTGGGTTCGGGCGAAGGTATGGTCGTTGCCGAACCGAACGCCGAAGTTGTCTTCGACGATCAGGAGACCAGCGGTGAAGTCGTCGTCCTGTCGTCGGTCAACATGACCCGTGGTGGCTTCGTCGCCATCCACGACGCTGATGGCATCATCGGCGTGACGGGGTACCTCGAGGCCGGTGAGGAGTACACCAACAAGCGTGTCCTCCTCGACGAACCGATCTCGGAGAGTACCGAACTCGTCGCCATGCCGCACCTGGACGAGGACAACAACGCACAGTTCAACGCCAGTGTTGACGGCGCGTACATGGCCGACGGGACTGAAGTGACGGACGCAGCAAGCGTCACCATCCCGACGGTAACCGCAACGGAGACCGCCACGGAAACCGAAACCGCAACGGAGACCGCCACGGAAACCGCGACGGAAACCGCAACTGAAACCGCCACGGAAACCGCCACGGAAACGGAAACCGCGACGGAAACTGAAACGGAAACCGCAACTGAAACGACCACCACGAGCGGGCCTGGCTTCACGGCTGTGCTCGCTGTGCTGGCACTGATCGGCGCTGCACTGCTCGCGGTCCGCCGCGACCAGTAACGCACCTGATCAGCAATAACTTCGACTGACCGCCGGAAGCGGTCCTCATTCGCCGTGCGGTTTTCATTTTTTGACCCACGTGAGCGACGCGTCTCGACGATGTGTTGGAACAGCCACACAGAGTGGCCGTAAGTCCTAATCCACTGGCCAGCGTAGCGTCGGGTACGAATCTGGGCATGAGTGAAGGCGAACAGAAATTGATGGACGACCGGGGGCAATTTCTGGAGGCAGTCCAGAGTGGGCGTGACGTTCAAGACGCCGACTGGGCCCAGTGTCGGATCGTCCTCACGACAGCCCGAATCGCCATCGTCGCCGACGAGAAACGGACGATTCCACTCGATTCGATTACCGATATCGGTGGCCGCTATGACGTCAACCAAAACGCGGCGGGGGTCGCTAGCTACGTCACTCTTCAGATCGGGGACGACGATGTACTCTTGCTTCGCGCTCCCGAACAAGACGAGTTCGAGACCGACCTCTATCGGGCCTTTATCGACAACACAATCCTGTACGTCCAACATCCGGCGGTCAAGGGCGGCGTCGTCCAGGGGGCTGAGTGGCAGCGGGCGAAAGTGAAACTCACCGACAATGCGCTCCAGTTAGCGATGGAAGACGGCCAGTACGTCACCATCGACCGGGACGACATCGGCGACGTCGAGATCGACGACCAGCAGGTCGATGAGACAACACGTCGCGTGTTCGAAGTCGAGCACACCGACGACAAGGGCACGAGTGTCGAGACCCATCTCACGGGCGAAGCCAAGCAAGTCACAATTCTCGAAGAAGTACTCCAGGAAGGTGCGGAACGCAACCAGGCGAATCTCGATCTATCACCAGTCGAACAGCAAGTGATTATGGCGCTACACTCGGGCGTCTCACCGTTCGATCTCCCGGATTTCGTCGAAACGGACGTCGAAGAGATCGAGGCAATTTTCGATCGCTTGATCGAACTCGACGTGATCGAGACGCTTCGCGAACGGACGGAAGTCGAGATGACCTCCCGAGGGCGACAGGTTGCAAGCGACGAGATGGGCAACCAATAGAGTGGGGCAGTGCTCGCGGGACCCAGAACGTTCAAGCGTCTACCAGGCCTCCGACCGGCATGAGCAGGCAGACGGCAGTCGTGCTGGCGGCCGGCGAAGGAACGCGGCTCCGGCCACTGACGCACAATCGGCCCAAGCCGATGCTCCCCGCTGCGAACCGGCCGATCCTCGAACACGTTTTGGACGCGCTCGTCGAGACGGGGGTCGACGAGATCGTCCTCGTCGTCGGGTACAAACGTGATCGCGTCCAGAACCATTTCGGACCGACATACCGGAACCGACCGATTACGTACGTCCGACAGGACAAACAACTCGGGAGTGGGCACGCCCTCCACAAGGCCGAAGACACCGTTTCGGGATCGATGCTCGTCGTCAACGGCGACACGCTGATCGATCCGACCATCGTGGCCGACGTGAGCGAGACCTTCGAGGACGGCGACGCGGCCGCAACGCTGGCAGTGCTGGACGGGCCCGATCCACACGAGTACGGCGCCGTGGCCGTCGATGGCACCACGGTCACCGACCTCGTCGAGAAACCCGACGCCGGCGACTATCGACTGATCAACGCCGGCGTCTACGCCTTCGAGCAGGAGATCTTCGACGTGATCGACTCGACACCTCGGTCGCGCGGCGAGCTGGCCTTGACGGAGTCGCTTGGTCGACTCCTCGCAGAGCAACCGGTCACCGCCGCCGAGACCGACGGCGTCTGGGTCGACGCGACCTATCCCTGGGACCTCCTCGAGTTGAGCCGGGAAGTGCTACAGAGTGGCGTGACTGCCCTCCCAGAGCGAACACAGAGTGTGTGGATCGCCGACAGTGCCAGCGTGCACGACACAGCGACCGTCCAGGGACCGGCAGTGATCGGCCCGGACAGCGAGATCGGTCCGGGTGCAGTGATCGGCCCGACAGTCGCGCTGGGCCGCAATGTTACCGTCGGCGCGAACGCCACAGTCGGTCGCTCCGTCCTCGACGACGATACACGCGTCGGCCCCGGGGCGACGTTGCTCGACGTCGTGACCGGGCAGGACGTGCGTGTGGGGGCCGGAAGCGTCGTTCCGGGCGGTCCAGGGCCAGTCGAAGTCGGCGAGGAGATCTTCCAGGACCGACCCCTCGGGGCGTTGCTGGCCGATCGGGTCCACGCCGAGGGTGGCGTCACCGTCGACCCGGGGACGCTCGTCGGACCGAACGCCACCCTCCGGACGGGCGTCACCGTGAGCGAGAACGTCCCCGCCGACGTGGAGGTGCGTCGCTGATGTGTGGGATCATCGGCTGTGTGGGCCATGGCACCGAAACGACCGACGTCCTCCTCGACGGACTGTCGACGCTGGACTATCGGGGCTACGATTCGGCCGGCGTCGCGCTTTCCAACGGCACCGTCGACGTTGTCAAACGATCGGGGGCGATCGAGGACCTCGTCTCGGCTGTCGAGGCGAGTCCACCGACGGGACCAGTCGGAATCGGCCACACACGCTGGAGCACTCACGGCCCGCCGACCGACGAGAACGCCCATCCCCACGTCGACTGTCCCGGCGAGGTCGCCGTCGTGCACAACGGAATCATCGAGAACTACGAGGCACTGCGCGAGCGTCTCCGGGCAGCCGGCCACACATTCGAGAGCGACACGGACACCGAAGTCATCCCTCACTTGATCGAGTCCGAGCGCGACGATGGGGCCGATCCAGAAACGGCCGTCAGGCGCGCAGTCGAGCGATTGGAAGGGAGCTTTGCCGTCGCCGCAGTACTGGCCGACAGTGACGCGATCTTCGCTGCCAGGCGGGACTCGCCGCTCGTGTTAGGGATCGATGACGGCGGCGATAGACGACGGTATTACCTGGCGAGCGATGTCCCGGCGTTCCGAGAATACACCGACCGGGTGGTCTATCTGGACGACGGCGAGTTCGCTCGCCTCACGCCGGAGGACTGGACCGTCACGACTCTGGCCGGCGATCGAGTCGAGAAACCCGTCGACACCGTCGAGTGGGACCCCGAAGAGACGGGCAAGGCGGGTTACGACCACTTCATGGCAAAGGAGATCAACGAGCAACCCCGGGCACTTCGGCAGTGTCTCTCAGAGCGGGTCGACGAACTCGACGGCGAGGTTTCCATCGGCGACTTGGCCTACCTGAATCCACGGGGTGTCCAGTTGGTCGCAGCGGGGACGAGCTATCACGCGGCGCTGTACGGTGCCCAGCTCTTCCGGGCGGCAGGCGTCCCCGCAACGGCGTATCTGGCCCACGAATACGCCACCGGGACGCCGCCGATCGGCGACGAACTGGTGATCGGTGTTACTCAGAGCGGCGAAACGGCCGACACGCTTTCGGCGTTGCGTGAGGCCAGTGCCCGCGGGGCGCGCACGCTCGCGGTGACGAACGTCGTCGGGTCGACGGCGGCCCGCGAATGTGACGACGCCTTCTACATCAAGGCGGGCCCGGAGATCGGCGTCGCCGCGACCAAGACCTTCGCCAGCCAGCTGGCGGCACTGAACACCCTGACGATCGGGATGGTCCCGAGCAAGGACGATCGCGAGGCCATCGCGGCACTGCGTGACCTTCCGGCAGACGTCCAGCAGGTTCTTGATGAATCCAACGCAGCGGCCGTCGCCGAACAGTATCTCGACAGCGAAGCCTATTTCTTCATCGGGCGCGGCCTCCAGTATCCAGTCGCTCTGGAGGGTGCGTTGAAGATGAAAGAAATCACGTACAAACACGCCGAGGGATTCGCCGCCGGCGAGTTGAAACACGGCCCGCTGGCGCTTGTGACGAGTGAGACACCCGTCTTCGCGATCGTGACTGGCGACGGCGAGCGGGCCCAAAAGACCATCGGGAACGTCAAAGAGGTTGAGGCGCGGGACGCTCCAGTCGTCGCGGTGACTGACGGAGCGAGCGACGTCTCGCGCTATGCCGATCACGTCCTCTCGATACCCGAGAGTTCACCCCAGACCGCCGCCGTGTTGGCGAACGTCCAGCTCCAGCTTGCAGCCTACCACACCGCCGCGAAACTGGGTCGGCCGATTGACAAGCCGCGGAATCTAGCCAAGAGCGTTACTGTGGAGTAGTGAAGAGAGAACGGTGGTGGTCAATACATCTCCCAGTCAACTACGTCAATGCCGTCGATCCGTTCGAAGTGATCGACGTTCGACGTAAGCACGGGCAATTGTTCGGAAAGCGCCGTCGCTGCGATGTAGACATCGTGGAGGTCGTGAAGCGGTTCACCGCGTGCCCGAAAGTCAGCAATGATATCGGCCGCCGCCGTTCCGACCGATCGCGTGACGTCGATGATTTCGAAACGATCACAGAGTCGCTCGAGTGCATTCATCGCTTCCCTGTGGGCGTCGGTTCCCTGCTCGTAGCGTTTGTTGACCCCAAGCCGAAGTTCCGTTACCGTCACGACGCTGATCGCGTGATAGCCTTCCACATCGAGTTTTTCGACCCGCTGGCCGACGTCACCACGGTCGATATCGACCACAACGGACGTATCAATGAGTTTCATCGTCGAGGCGGGTCAGCGTTCCGTCGCTCAGCGCACGAACGTCGTCTTTCACGGCGGCGTACGTTTCCTGATCGAGAACCCCTTCCCCGCTGACATCAGCCAGCTTTCCGCCTCGTTCGAGACGCTCTTCGATGAGTTCGCTAAAGCTCCGATCTCCCTTCTCTCGTTTCAGCTTCCGGTAGACGTCGTCGGATATGGAGATGTTCTTGCTCATTGTTTGTGTATGGGTGCTTGTACCCAATAAGTACACGGGTCGATTTTCCGTCCGTTCGTCACGTGGTGGTACGACCTCAAGCAAACCTCCCCGAACGGGAAGACTTATGCAGATAGTTACTCACGCTATGAGTAACACATGACGATCCTCGTCACCGGCGGCGACGGCTATCTGGGATGGCCGACCGCCCTGCGCATCGCGACTCGCACCGACGACCGCGTAATTCTGGTGGACAACTTCGCCCGGCGGGAGTGGGTCGAGGAGGTCGGCTCCGTCAGTGGCGTGCCGATCGCCTCGATCGACGAACGCATCGAGGCCGCCGAGGACGTACACGGCGTCCGGAATCTCTCCTTTGTCGAGGGCGACCTCGTCGAGAAATCGTTCGTCGAGGAGTTGCTGGCCGTCCACGAACCAGCCGTGATTGTCCACACGGCGGCCCAGCCCTCCGCGCCCTACAGCCAGATCAATGGCGAGCGCGCCAACTACACCCAGCACAATAACATGCAGGCCACCCGGAACCTGCTGTGGGGCCTGGAAGAAGCCGATCTGACGGATACCCACTTCATCGAGACGACGACCACCGGGGTTTATGGGGCACCCGAGTTCCCGATCCCCGAGGGCGGTGCGACGATGACAAACCAGAGCGCGGAAGACGAGGTCCCGTTCCCGGCGATGGCGGGGAGCTGGTATCATCTCACGAAATCCCACGACGCGGCGAACATGCGCCTGGCCCACTCGCAGTTCGACATCCCTATCTCGGACGTGCGGACGGCGATCACCTACGGCACCGAGACTGAGGAGACCGCCGCCGACCCGCGACTCGCCACGCGCTTTGACTTCGATTACTACTTCGGCGTGGTCGCGCATCGCTTCGCCGCCCAGGCCATTTCGGGCTATCCGATGACCGTCTACGGCAAAGGCGAGCAACGAAAGCCGTTCATCGCCCTGGAAGATGCCGTCGAAGGGCTGGCTCAACTCGCACTTGCCGACCCCGACGATCGGCCCGACGAGCATGTCGTCTACAACCAGGTGACGCGGGCGATCTCGATCGTCGAAGTGGCCGAGACGATCGCCGACGTGGCCGGCGAGTACGATCTAGACGTCGCCGTCGAGCACTTCGAGAATCCGCGCGACGAGGACGAGACCCACAAGATGGAGATCGAAAACGACCGTTACGCCGACCTGATCGACGGACAGAGTGAAACCTTCGAAGAGGGCGTCCGGTCGCTCCTGGGCACACTCCTCGAGTACGACGACCGGATCGCAGCCCACGAGGACCGGTTCCTCCCGGGCGTGTTGACCGACGATGAGTGAGCCCCGGGACGTCCTCGTGACCGGCGGGCTGGGATACATCGGGAGTGCGCTGGTCCCGCAGCTCGCCGACGCCGACGACGTCGGCCGGATTGTGGTGCTGGACTCCCTTGCCAGCGGGTCGCCGCGCCACCTGCTGGAAGCGCGGGTCGACGGCAACTTTGACTTCCGTCGCGGCGACGTCCGGGAGTACGGCGACGTCGAGAGCGCCATGCGTGGCGTCGATACCGTGATCCACCTCGCGGCGATCACCGGCGCGGCGAGCACCCACGACCGCCGGGCAGAGACGATGGCGGTCAACTTGGAGGGGACGGAAAACGTCTGCAACGCTGCCCGGAAACTCGACGTCGAGAACCTGGTCTTTGCCTCCTCGTGTAACAACTACGGCCGGGCCGCGAGTACGGATATCGACGAGACGACCGAACCGGATCCGCTGAATCCCTACGCCGAGGCGAAGGTGGCGGCCGAAGAGGTCGTCGCCGAGTTCGCCCACGAAAACAGCGCGACCGCGACGGCGCTCCGGATGAGTACCAACTACGGCTACGCACCGGGCGTGCGCTTCAACCTCGTGGTCAACCACTTCGTCTTCCGGGCGCTGACTGGTCGACCGCTGACGGTCTATGGCGACGGCAGCAACTGGCGACCGTTCATCCACGTCAGCGACGCCGCCCGCGCGTTCGGTCACGCCGCCCGCTACCCCACCGACTGGCCGCAAGCGGTCTACAACGTCGGCAGTGACGATGGCAACTACCGGATCAGCGAGATTGCCGAGATCGTCAGCGACGAGGTGGCTCCCGTCGAGGTCACCTACCTCGAAGACGAACACCCCGGCCCCTCCTATCACGTGAACTTCGACCGTCTGGCCGAGACTGGCTTCGAGCCCGAATGGACGCTCCGGGACGGCGTCCGGAACCTCGCTGCCGTGCTTCGGGACCGACAGGAGATCAACGCATGACTGAAGCTACCGATTTCGACCCTGGGGAACCGCTTTCGATCGCCGTGACGGGCGCGGCCGGCTTCATCGGCTCGCGGGTCGTCGATCGGTTACAGGCCGCCCATCCGGACTGGGAACTCACGGCGATCGACAACTTCTATCTGGGCGATGTCCGGGAGATCGGCGAGGTGACCGTCGAACACGTCGATGTCCGCGATCGACGACGACTGGAGGACACACTCTCGGGTAGCGACATCGTGATGCACCTGGCGGCGATCAGCGGCGTCGACGATTGCGGGGAGCAAGCCGACCTGGCCTACGAAACCAACGTCTACGGAACCGAGAACGTCGCCTGGTTCTGCCGGAAGCACGGGGCGGCGCTGATCTTCCCGTTCAGCATGGCTGTGCTGGGCACCCCCGAGTCGTTCCCGATCACGGCCGAGCACCCCCGCGACCCCATGAACTGGTACGGCCGCTCGAAGCTCCTCAACGAGCGCGCGATCGAGACTTACGCTGAAGGGGCCTTTCCGGCCCACCTATTCTTGAAGTCGAACCTCTATGGTAGCCACGAGGTCGGCGAGCAAGTCGTCTCGAAGGGGACCGTGATCAATTTCTTCCTCGACCGGGCGCTTGCCGACGAGGCGCTGACCGTCTACGAACCGGGAACACAGGCGCGCAATTACATCCACGTCAAGGACATTGCCCGGGCCTACGTTCGCGGTGCTGAACGACTAGCCGACCAGTTGGCGGCGGGCGAGACCGGCGTCGAGAAATACGAACTCGCCAGCGACGAGGATCCGAGTGTCCGGACGGTCGCAAAGCGAGTGCAGGCGATTGCCCGGGAGCACGGGTTCGATCCCGACGTCGAACTCGTCGAGAATCCGCGGGCCGGCGAGGAGACCCTCGTAGAGGAGTTCGGCGTCGACACGTCGGCCGCCCAGGAGACGCTGGGCTGGGAGGTCCGACACTCGATCGAGGAGACGGTCCGTGAGGCGATTGGGCACGATCTAGATGCTGACTGATCACGCCACGGCAGTAGACTCGTGCTCCCAGATCAACTCGAAGTACCGACCCAGCCCGGCGACAAATGATTCGTTTTCGGTGATCGCGGCCTGACGCATCGACAGCGGGACATCTTCTTCCTCGACGAGAACGACCGCAGTCCCTGACTCGTAGTCCATGCTCGGATCGGCGATCGTCCCACGCCAGGGGAGGCGCTCGTCGCTGAACCGCAACGCGACATCCGGATACGTAGACTGGAGATGTTCGATCCGCTCGGCCTGGATAGCGCGGTTGTCCGGCGTGAGGTGTGCGGGCTCGAGCAGGAGGACCCGGATCGAGAGGCCCCGTTCGCAGGCGTCGGCGAAAGAGGGTTCGACCGCCGCGAAGTACTCGAAACTCTTGGTCAGGACGCGGATCTCCGTCGTGGCCTCGTGGTAGAGTCGCCGAGTCTCGGTTTCGCTGGGCTGGCCGACGTCGACGACGTGAAAGAGGTCTTCCGTCGGTGTGACGTCCTCGCTTGCCCGTTCGTAGACCGGGCCGAACTCCGCGAGGAACGAGTCACGGACCGACTCGACGTCCCCACGAAAGGTCTCGAAGGACTGGCGGCGATTCTCGATGGCCCGCTCGAGGATCGTCTCAGGATGGTGGGCCTCGTACTCCTTTGGCCGGCCCGGAATCTCCTTGACGTACCCCGCGTTCGAGAGCGTCTCCAGGACGTCATAGATCCGCGCCCGCGGGATGCCGGTCGCCTCCGCGAGGTTCGGGGCCGTCGTCCGCCCGATCTCGAGGAGTTGTCTGAGCGCTGTCGCCTCGTACTCGCGCAGTTCGAGGTGCTCGAAAAGCTCCGTAGCGCTATCGTCGGTCATTGTCGATCTGTTCACACGGAATGTCTTTAAGTCACGGGCCTCGCGATCGGCGCATCCAGAAGCTATTTATCGCAGGCAGCTGGCTTAGTTACTACGGATTTGAGTAACGTGACTGATCGAGCCGACGTCGACGACGACCATCTCACGGACATCGAGGACGGCTGTGGCTGTGCGGAGATCTGGGAAGGGCTGAGCGAGCAGCGAATAGAGCCTGACGACGACTGATACTCGCGGGTGGAACAGGCGAGTGCGTTCAGTGAGAGAAAGGCAAAAAGCGAGAGTATCCGACCAATTTCTCCGGTGTAGAGAGATACCCTCCACTCACTCCAGATACCCGATATCTTCCAGGCGCTGCTCGACATCCGCGTCTAGCTGTTCCTCGGCGTCGCTGGCTTGGCCGCGCTCTGGCAGTGGCTCACGCGTCCGCACCTCCCGAGTCGCCGTGTCACTGTCGTCCTCGAACGCCCCCAAAATCGGTCGACCGTCCATGTCTGCAGGAACTGCCTGGTCCAGCCAGTGCAACACGGTCGGCGCGATGTCCGAGATACGGATCGTCCCGAAGTCCGTCGACGCTACGTCCTCGCCGTGGAACAGCGCCATCCCGGCGGGGACGTTCTCGGCTCGCCAGCCATCCGGTTCGGTGACGGCATCGCCGGCACCCATCGCCCCGCTGGTGTGGACGCCGGGCCGCTGATCGAAGATCAGATCGGGTGCCCGATCGACGTAGGGCCCGGAATAGATCTCCTCGGGCCGGTAGATCTCGCGGGCGATCGACTCGCCGGTCGTGCCCGTCACGTCGGCGAGATCTGCCGCTAGCTCGGCCAGGATCGACTCGCGTTCGGCCTCGTCGTCGGCAGTGACATAAAGGAGTCCCTGTCCGCTGCCGATCGCGGTCGTCTCCGCCCAGTCGACCATGTCGAGTTTCGCCTCGCGCTGGACGCCCTCGTCGCTGGGGAAGCGCTCAACGATTCGGCGGGGAATCAGCGGGCGAATGTACTGTTCCAGCCCCAGCGAGCGGACGAGCCCGGCGATTCGCTCCTGGGTTATCCCCACGTCGTGGAGCCGCGAAGCCAGACTCGAGGTCGTCGTGAGGTAGCCCTGTTCTTCGAGCCACCGATTGACGTAAAACACCGTGTCGATCTCCGTACAGCCGTGATCGGACATGAGCACCAGGTTGTACTCACCCTCGAGGAAGTGGCTCAGTTCCTCGTCAACGATTTCCCAGGCCTCGCGGGTCTCGGGCCCGTCCCAGAAATAGTGCTGGAGGACGTTCAGGTGAAAGAGCGTGACGTGGAGGAAGTCCAGCTCGTCCTCTTCCAGTAGCGTTCGGGCCGTTTGAAGGCGCGTCCGCAGGAGATCATGGACCATCTCGACCTCGCGGTCGGCGTCCTCGTTCGAGGTGAGGACGTTCGCGGGATGGACACGATAGTCGAACTGTTCTTCCAGGTCGGCCTGCAGTTCGGGCGGTTCGGTGTAGTCGTCCTCGCCCGAGCGAGGGCCGCCGGCGACCATCGGGCCGTCGATCGCGCGCGGCGGGTAGGACATCGGGAGATTGACGACGCCCGTCCGGAGGTCGGCGTCGTTGAGATAGTCCCACAGTTCCGGACTCCGGAAGTCCGTCGAATCGGGCAGGTGCATCGAGCGGTCGTCGGTGTCGATGCGTTCCCACCAGTAGACGCCGAGTTTGCCCGGGTTCTTCCCCGATGCGTAGCACTTCCAGTTCGGACAGGTGACCGGCGGGAGGTGGCTGCGGGAGACGCCCGAGGCCCCCTCCTCGCGGAGGCGCTCGATAGTCGGCAAGTGGCCCGCCTCGATCCAGGGCTCGATCAGTGGCCAGTTGGCCCCATCGAGGCCGACGACGACGGTCGGATTCATTACCTTGTACTGAGCCAAAGACCACTAAAGGTATTCTGTTCCAGTATGGGGCCGGATGCTACGGGGCCGTACTGCCGACGATACAGATGTCTACGCGTATGGCGTCAGGAACCACGCTCGCCTCGCCATCTCACAATTGGTTTGATCCCGCCGCCCCAAACAACAGTATGTCCGATCGAAACGACCGGCCCGTCCGATCCGAGGTGGTCGCGTGAATCGACGACGAGCAGACGCCGCCGCGGGACTGATCATCGGCGCGATACTTCTCGGCGGCGCCGGCCTCGTCCGGCAGGCATTCGGACAGCGGTCCAGTGCCGACGGCCAGATGGGAGGGATGATGGATTCGATGCACGGACCCGATCCGCTGTGGGTCGGGGTCAGTACGCTACTGCTGGTCGCCGTCCTCGTCGGCGTCTACCTGCTCGTCCGACCGGAGCTGACAACCGATACCGAGTCCACCCCTTGGGCGTCACGCGGCGACGACCGAGATCAGGGCGATAACGAGGCCGTCAATACCACCCCCTCGACGGACGGAAACACCGAGTCACGCGAGACAGCCGGCTCGACGAACCCGGAGGCGAACCCGACCGAGCGCGTCCTGGATCTGTTGCCCGACGATGAGCGTCGCGTTCTCGAACCGGTCATCGAATCGCCGGGCATCACCCAGATCGAACTCAGGGATCGGTCGGCATTCTCGAAGAGCAAAGTCAGCCAGACAGTCAGCGACCTCGAAGAGCGGGGCCTGCTCTATCGGGAACGCCAGGGTCGGACCTACCGGATCTATCCGAGCGAAGACCTCGACCTCGACGAGTGATCGCTGCGGGGCGACCCTGCCAGCTCGGCGATCGCCCGTTTTCGGTCGTCACGAACGATCTCGCCAGCGAGACACGGTTACATCGACGCAGAAACGTTCTCGAACGATCTCCTCACTCTGTTCACACCCACGACAGTAACCGCCCGACCCGCTTTTGTCCACGTGAGGAAAGTCACGATGACAGAGAGAACCACAGCACTGGTGGTCGCGGTGATCGCAATTGTGGGTGTCCTGATCGCGACACCGGCGATCAGCGCCCACGGGACTGATGGAGAGACAGTGAACCAGACGATGGCGAACGCCACCGACGACCGGACGATGATGTCTGGCCACGGCCATGGGCATCACGCGGCCGGGAACGCGAGCGAGTGGATGTCGACGAACGCCAGCGACTGGCCGGGCGTTCACGCGAACGCGAGCGACTGGCTTCACGGAGACAACGACACCGTCGGCGGGGCATCCCATGCGGACGACTGGGATCACGCACCGCACGACGACGATCACGACCGTGATCCCCACCACGACGATCACACTCACGATGACGACCGCGGTCACGGCATAGGTGGGCACGGATGCTGAGGGACGACGTAAGTGACGCGAGTCGGCTCCGTGCCAGATCCCGAGCCCAGTCCGAAAGTGAACGCCTGGGACGACACGCAGGGACGGCGACCGTACGATTCGCCCTCAGCGCGCTCGCGCTCGTCGCCGCCACCGGGGTCGCGAGCGCCCAGCACGCGGGCGGCGGGATGGGGGGTGGTGGATTCAGCGGATTCGGCGGCCCCGGATTCGGCCTCGTGTTCTGGCTCCTTCTCGGCCTCGGCATCGTCCTGCTCGTCGCATACGCACGCGATGGAGATCGATCCAAGCCGGACGCACACTCGACGGATCGCGCACTCGAAACACTCAGAGAGCGCTACGCCCGCGGAGATATCTCCAGCGAGGAGTTCGAGGCCCGCCGGATGGAACTCGAGCGATCGAGATGAGCGGGCAGGAGCAGCGAGAATCGAACGGACGGGAAACATCCCCCGCAACAGTCACCCACATCCGGCGTCGGACCGTATTCCGAACACAATGATCTCGCCCTGGCGGAAGATTCGACGATGACCGGCGAGGAGTCGACGGGCCACCCGATCGTCGCGGCCATCTACGACCCGCTGACCGCACCCTTCGACGACCGATTGCTGGGTGAGCACCGTGAGTACCTCGCTGCGGACCTGTCGGGGTCGGTCCTGGATCTCGGATCCGGGACGGGCGCGATGTTCCCACACTTCGCGACGGCCGAGCCGTCCGAAAGCCCGTCGCCGACGTTCCACGCGATCGAACCCGATCCGTACATGCGACGCCGGGCCCAGTCGCGGGCGAACGACCTCGATCTACCGATCGACATTCGGCCCGACCCAGCGGAATCGCTCCCCTACGAGGACGATTCGATGTCGGTCGTCATTGCGTCCCTCGTGCTCTGTACGATCCCGGACGTCGAGGCGGCACTTGGGGAGGTCGCCCGCGTGCTCGAACCGGGCGGTGAGTTTCGCGTCCTCGAACACGTCGCCGCCGAAGGCTGGTCCGGACACCTTCAGACGGCCGTCAACCCAGTCTGGAAGCGAGCGGCGGCCGGCTGTCACCTCGATCGGGATACCGAGGCAACGCTGCGCGCTCACGATCGCTTCGCAGTCCAGGAACTGACGACCCTGGAGATGGGGGTTCCCCCGGTGAAACCATTCATTCGCGGGACCCTCGAAGTGCGTGAGTGACCGTTCTCGGCGCGACCCGAGTCGACGCTTTCCGTTCGAGTCGAGTCGACGTGCTAAAACGCACTCGCGTGTGAGAACCGTTCATGCGCCAGTTCGTCGTACTCGGCCACGAGGCCCCGACGACGCCCGAGTTTTCCCTGGCGGACCTGCCGGGCTCGGCTGGCCGCCTCGACGTGCTCTGTCGGTGTCTGAACGCCGCGTTCTTCCGCTCGCACGGCATCCGGGAGGACGTTCGTGTTCGCCTGGTTCTCGGGGATACGTTCACGCTCCGGTTCGAAGGCAGCGAGTTACAGGGCCTCAATCCGGACGAGCGAAGCACTGCGGCCCGGATCCGGAGTGCCCTAGAGCGTCGTGACGAGGCGATCGGCCACCAGGCAGTCGAGACGTCGCCGGGCATCTATCTCTCGCGCCGCGACGTCGAGGCCGCTCTCCGTGACGCTGCCGCGGAGGGGGAGCTCCTGACCCTGCACGAGGACGGGGATCCGATCGTCGACGGAGCGCTCCCGGCCGATCCGGTGTTCGTGCTCTCGGATCACCGGGACTTCACCGACGCCGAACAGACCCTGCTTGAGGAATTGGATGCGAGGCGAATTCGGCTGGGACCAACGGCGATCCACGCCGACCACGCGATCACCGTCGCCCAGAATTATCTCGACACGGACGGATTCAGAACCTACTGAACACACGGAATCCGTTACTCGATTTGGAGGTCGCCACCGCCGTCACCGGCGTTTTCGTCCCATTCCAGTTCGAACTCGACACTGAGTTCGCCGTGGCCGTCGGTCGGTCCTTCGCGTTCGGCCTTGACTTCGAAGGTCGGGCGTTGGGGCGGGTCCATCGTGACTGACTGGTCGCCGGCCGACAGCGAGATCGGGTCGCCGCCGTCCAGGTTGTCGGCAACGGTCCGGAGGTAGGATGCGATCTCGCTGCGGGACAAGGAACGTTCCGTCTCGAAGAGCACTTCTTCTGGCATGGATGGACAGAGAGGCGGGACAGTGATAAGTGTTGCAGCGGCGACAAGCTGAGTAGCGACGAATTCGCCGGACTGGACGCGTCTCGCAAGAGTTAAAGGCGAACGTCGGCAAGCACTCAGATGCGGGCCGGTGGGGTAGCTTGGTATCCTTCGGCCTTCGGGTGGCCGTAACCGCGATTCGAATTCGCGCCGGCCCACTTCTGCCCGTGTTTTCTGAGAGTCGAGGATAATCCCCGTATAGCTTGGGGTTCAGGTGTTCGATCACCGGTTTGGGCTGGGAGAGTCGAACATGACTCATGTTGCGGGTGGCGCTTGCTGGCGGTTTTCAGAGAGTCGGCGTAGTGAAAGTGGGGGTTCGGTGGTTGTTGAGAAGTGGGTAACACTGAACCTGACCGCGGGCATGGGGTGCAGGGCTGCTACTCTGCGTTAATGGCGGTATGGTCGTGCTGGCAGTCCGTGATTCGTTCTGTTAGTGTCCTGTGTTCGCGCTCATTCATCGTGTTAACTCGGGGCGATAACATTGCGCGGTAACACTGCGCGGCCACTGTGGGCAATAACACTTTCCGGTCACCGTGGTTGCTCACCGTGGGTGGCTGGGGAGAACACAGATCCTGACCGCAGTGGTTGGGGGTACAGGGTTGCTGCTTTGCGTTACCGGGTAGTATGGTCGTGTGGACAGTGGTTCCCTGTGTTCGTGGTCACTTATCGTGTTGGCTCTGGGCGATAACACCGTACGGTAACACTGCGCGGCCACTGTGAGCAATCACACTTCTTGACCGCTGTGAGAGGCAACAGTGGGTGATCAAGGTTACTGGGGTGACACTGTTCCTGTCCGCTGCCGTTGACAGGATCGATAGTATCGTTACTGGGTGTTACTGCTCCTCTTCCAGTTCATCGAGTTCGGCGTCAAGGGCTTCCTCATCTATCGGGTCAGCGTGACACTCGCCCTCCGCGTGACACTCACCCTCTGCGTGGTCGAACATCCGTTTGAGCTGGGCGAGACTGGCGGCGTGTCGTCGTCGGAGGTCCTCGTCGGTCGGTTCGCGCCTGTCGTCGTCCATGTAGAACCGTACGTCTCTCGGTGACAAGAAAGCGTGCGTCGTCAGTATTCAACCACTCGGCTTCTCGTGTCGCTAACAGTCTGTACCGGGAGCTTCACCTCGCTGGGGTTGCCGGCGCGTGCCCGCGATTCACGGTCTGGACATCTGGCGCGACATCAGAAAAACGGGACACCCAATGGATACCTCAAGGATAGAGTACCAGGCTCACCCTCATGCCCGCGAAAAAGTTCCGGACACCCCCCGTTACAGTGCGCGTTTCCCAAACGATAACCCAACATAAAACAGCGTTTCAGCGCGCGAGCCCCGAGTATAATATATCCTTCATGATTGGAAGGGTAAGCAGGAAGAAGGTGTCATAGAAAGATTCCGGGGAATTTGAGAATGAGTACCGCTGCCGTCAGATAGACCGTTATAGTTCCGAGGCTGATTCGCGGTACTCAGAGTACTGGGCCTTCGCCCACGTAATCGCAGAAGCCGTGTCGTTGACAATTGTACCGTTCACTCCCCCATTTTCGTACAGTGTGATCCCTGCGTATTCACATGTCCCGTGTTCAATCAGCCAGAGCGCATAGGGAAACGGCTCATCGATAACATATATCTGGATTGTGTCTGATTCTATGAGGGATTCGAATTCGTTTTCATAATTCTGCTCTATCGCTTCCAGAAGGTCACTTTCGAGAATTAGCTCCAATTCGAAGTCATCATCTCGTAGACGTTCCAGAAGGTAGTCGAAATATTCGCGTTGGACAACGGGTGCAGTTCCAATCATGCTGCTTGCCTCTTCCAGTAATTCTGTGCCAGGCTGATGAGCTATATCTGGCGTACGGACTGATGAATAGACGTCTGCATCAGCGAGGAACGCTTTATCGAGCGAATCTAAGGGCAGGGTGTTTAACAATGCAGTATTGCTTTGAACCTGCTTAGTGTCCGTCCGGTAATCTCGGTGAAATTGAAGAGCTGCCTGTCCTGCCACTGTCAATTGGAACTGCTGTCCTGCTGGTTGAGTTGGTTCGACACACCTGACATCGAGAAGCTCATCCATTGCCCGGTTGATCGTTGATCTGGAATACTCCAGTTCCTCCACTAGCTCGGGTTTCGTTTTGGGCTCCCCAGAAAGTGCTTCAACGAGCCAGTATCTCTTCGAAAATACATCACGCAACTGTTCTCCCTCCGTACCTGTCATACCGTACTAAACCAAATTGGCCTTTTTAGGGCTGATTATTCTCTTCCAGTACCTGAGAGAACATCCAGAACATGGTCACTTTCCCAGTGAATGCATTTACACTGTAGATATCACAATCGCCATACGAAATGGACGAAGTTTGGACCCTACGTTACTGCTCGAAGGGGAGTGAGTGCTAAGATGAACACGTTTTGGAGCCGACGTGGACTACTACGTCGTACTGGCACAGGAATCGTAGGGATGGCAATGCTCGGTACCGCTGGCACATCTGCTGGGCAAGAGGACCCGGAGGCTTCCATAACATTCAATGACCAGATATCAGACGGTAGTTCAGTCACAGTCGGGAAAATCGAAACCGAGGTCGAGGCACGTTTTATAATCCGTGATCAAGACTCGAATGGAATTGGCGGCCAGGTTACATTTGACGCAGGAACTGCCGTTGAAGAATATGAAGTAGACCTCTCAACGGAACTCACAGAAGCAGAAACGCTTTCGGCGAATCTCTATGACTCAAGCGGCTCAAATATTGCGCGTGATACCGCGAGAATCACTGTTGGAGATCCGGGAGAGTTCGCTTCTGGGATCGGCCCCACGCTTGTTGAAGCAGACCCTGCTGCGGGTTTCAATTATCCATACTTCCTCTACGCACCATCACGACCAACCGATAGCAGTCCCGGTTCAATCCTCGTTCAACCCAATAACAGCGGTCAAACAACTGATAACTTCGATACTCATAAGCAGTCTGCACGAAACCGGATTGAAAACGGAATCTCACGAACGGTCAGTGAACGGCTATCTGTGCCGTTACTTATTCCTGTGTTCCCCCGACCGCAAACAGATCCGGTGGACTGGCGACACTACGTCCATGCGTTAGATCGCCAGACGATGCAAATTTCGGATGGCCCTCTCGAACGAGTTGATCTTCAACTCTTACGGATGGTGGATCACGCACAGGAGATGCTATCCGATCAGTCCTACACCGTTGACGATCAGATTCTACTGAACGGATTTTCTGCTGCAGGAAACTTTGTTGATCGCTTTGCTGTTCTTCATCCAGATCGTGTTCGATCTGTCACTGCTGGCGGATTGAACGGGATGGCGATGCTTCCGCTTGAGGAAGTAAAGGGCCATACGCTGAATTTCCATATCGGAATCGCAGACGTTGAGGAACTTACTGGAGAGCCGGTTGACTTAGATGCGCTCAGTGAAGTCAATCAGTTCCTCTTTATGGGCGGTGAGGATTCAAACGATACGATCCCGTACGATGATGCATGGAGTGAAGAGATGCGGGAAATCGCTCTTGAGGTCTATGGAGAAAAGATGGTTGCGGAGCGATTCCCATACTGTCAGTCTGCATACGAGCAAGCCGGTGTTGACGCACAGTTCAAAATATACGAAGGGGTTGCCCATAGTCCTCGCCCAGCAGTAGAGGATATCGTGGAGTTTCATCAGCGGAGTCTCAATGGAGAGGACGTGAGTAGCTTCAACCAAGATCTTGGCATTGAACCAACAATTGGATATACGACTGAGCAACCTGAGGTTGGAGAGCCAATTGAGTTTGATGCGAGTTCTACAGAAGTCAGTCGTGGACAAATCCTCGCGTACACGTGGGAGTTCCCAAATGGCGAAACTTCGGCGGGTAAAACGGTAACACACCGGTTTGAAGAACCAGGTCAACACAGCGTCAATCTCAGTGTAGTCGATAATAACGGACGGACAGCTACAACAGAGACAACACTTACTGTGGGAAAACAAGCTGACCAACAAACCATCACTGATCTACGAATTACGTTACCCGGCGTTGGAGTCGGTGTGGCTGTGACAAGTGCTGCTGGAGGCCTCTACTCACTCAAAAACCGGTTACAAGACTAATCCAGCTCACGTAGTGTTTTCAAACTAATTTAAAAACACAATAGACACATGGGATTTCTTGGCAAATACGCAGCGTTTCGATGGGTGACCGGTGGTCGCGGTGGTGGCGGAGGTAGTGGCGGCTCTGGCTTCGTACTTATATTCGCTGTTATAGTCGGAATTATCGGTGTTATCTGGGCTATTTTCTCAGTCTTCTCCTTTGTGTGGAACCTTATCTACGGTATCGTTCGACCGATCCTGATGGTGTTTCCCCCAGTTACCATCCCACTGGCAGTTGCACTTTTAGGATGGCCGTTTACCTGGCTCAGCCCATATTCTACTGAGAAGACAGACGCCTTCCTTAACGGAACTGAAGACAACCTCTCATTTGGCCCATACGCGTTCTGGGCTGTGTCTTCAGTTAATATCATGTTCCTAACTGGTGCTTATGATGCCTTCCCAGAACCGAATGGTCTGATCGAGATGGTAATTGGGCTAGTTGTAGCACTTCTGTTGCTGTACGGTGCCTATGAACTGTTTCACTTCCCATATCGAAGTTTCAAGTTATTACTACATTCGCCACGTGGTCCATTCTATGTCATCGCACTTCTTTCACCGATGTCAGCTGGTCTCATCACCAGTGCCTTCAATGTCTCTCTGAACATTGTCTTGCCCCTTCCAGAGTTGCTGGGATCGGAATTAGCTGTGATTGCTGGATCCCTCGTGTTTCTCAACACGACGTACCTTGGTGGGGCGTTAGCTGTTCTATGGAATCAAGGCGTGATTCAAGCAAACGCAGATGCTGCTGAGAAAGAAGACAGTCGCATGGAGACGAATAGAAATACGGATACAACCACCGAATCCAGTCCAAACACCAACTAACTTACTAAGCCAATAGTTGCCATCCATCTCTATTTAATTCCCAATTTTGGCTATTTGAATGTTGTTGGCAATACGAATGGCTAGCTGACTGAAAACCAGAGACATCATCAGACAGATCTGCGATACAAGCAGACCAGAATCGAATTTCTATTGTAGCTCTTCCAATAGCTGTATTGCTAACTGCTTGTTGAGGCTTCGGTTCGCATTCCCACAGTGGGGCGAGTGAATACAGGACGGGCACCCATCTTGACAGCCACAGTCCTGAAGCAACGTGAGCGTCTTCACAAGAAGATCATCGAGTTGCTCGAAAGCCTGACGTGTAAGTCCAGCACCTCCAGGATGACCATCGTGAATGAAAACCGTCCCGCCAGACGTCTGGCCATGGCTTGGCGTCGAAAGACCACCAATGTCGCCTCGGTCGCACAAAACCTCCATAGGGAACAGCGATATCAATGCATGTTCGATAGCGTGGAGAGCACTCAGATATTCCTCTTGTGACTCCGCCTGATCAACAATCATAGCTTCAACATCATCTGGGACGGTGATGAACAGGCCTGTTGTCTTGATCGATTGTGACTCCAGCGGCTCCTCAAACTCACACTCCTGAGGGGTGTCATCGCTGGGGTCGCTGTACCGCAAGTACCCTGTAACCGTATCCTCCACTGTAAATTCTCCTAGTGTAGCTTGTACGGTCATCTCATGCGTTTCAGCGGACGAACTCTCATACGTGTCTTCGATAGTAATGGACTTTTCTCGGAGTGCTCGTGTGTACGCTGCTGTCGGTGTCGATTCCAGCAGTGCTCGGTCCGATTCGAGGTCTAATTCGACTACTTGGTATGTTTGTTTCTGGTGGCGATAGATTGCATCCGGATGTGCATCCCGTACTGCAGCACCGAATTCAAGCGATGCGAGCTTCTCGTCCCGGTTTCGATCGATAAGATCGATCTCGCGGTCATCGATCGCTCGAATATTTGTATTCCATTGCACGTCAGAGTCCGTGGCGCGCCACTGAATCCGGTCGCCACTCTCTACACGGCGAAGACGATCATTCACTTCTGCTTCTGTGACGATATCCGGTAGGTCGGCACCGAAATAGTCCTCATCACGAGGCGATAAGAAGTGATCACTTGCTGCACAGACGACGTGGTCCGGACGAATTGAGTTATTTGAAGGGTTGACGGCAGCCTGTTCAGCACCTCCCTCAAACAGTTCGTCTGGATCCCGGATCGTATACTGGTCAAGTGGATCATCAGCTCCGACAAGAACAACGAGACAGGTGTCTTCGCCACGCCCAGCTCGGCCTGCCCGTTGGAACGTACTCATTGACGTTCCGGGATACCCATCAAGCAAAACAACATCGAGTGTCCCGATATCGATTCCAAGTTCAAGCGCGTTCGTACTCCAGACACCACGAGCATCCCCGCTGCGAAGTTCCTCTTCAAGTTTGAGGCGACGACCGGTATTCAGCGCGGCATGATACGCGTGGGTGCTGTCTGCGAGATCATCTTGTCCCCGGTTACGCAGCATTCTGTCCGCCCAATCCACATACTGCTCTGTTCCCTGTCTGGCAGCAGTGAAGACCAGCGTCTGATATCCTCTGGTTACGAGATCACAGAACAAACGCACCGATTCAACGTGGTGTGAGCGTCGTTCTCCGCCGACTACTTCCTGATGAGAGGGGAGCGCAACCTCGTCAGGGGAATCCGAGGACTCACTTGTTTCAGATTGTGTATCAGTCGTCGAACTCGATTCGGTATCGATAGCCGCTGCATTCTTCTCGGGCGGATGTTCGTCATGGCCAGCACGGACAGTGCCGTCCGGGCTGACAGCTGGATCCGGAATCGACTGATCCTGGTCAGCGTCCTGCTTGAGTGGCGGGTTCCAGAATAGCCAGTGTCGATCTCCCGACGCACTACCGTCATCATCCACAAGTTCGAACGTAGGTTCCTTCTGTCCCGTAACGGTTGACGCATGCTCAACAGGGTTTCCGATCGTCGCTGAACAACAGATGTACTGTGGCGACGAATCGTAGTAGTCACACAACCGGTTGAGCCGTCGGAAGATCAGCGATGCATGGCTTCCAAAGACTCCACGGTACATGTGGACCTCATCAATAACTACGGTATCCAATTGCTGGAACAACCACCGCCAGTGATTCTTCCCATGAGCGTACGGGAGGAGACTAAGATGGAGTTGGTCGATCGTTGTGAGAAGAATATCGGGCTGTGTCTGTCTGATTTCCTTTCGATCTGGTTTGGATGTTTCCCCTGTTTGAACGCCGATATCAATCGAAGTATCGAACCCCAACTCATCATCAAACACCTCAAATGTATCTGCCTGATCGTTGATGAGCGCACGATACGGTGCGATATAGAGTGTTTTCCCGGCGTTTTCGATCGCTCTCTCAATACCGGGTACGACGTACGTGAGGGTTTTGCCAGATGCTGTCGGTGTGGCCACCACAACGTTCGACCCGGACTGGACTGCCTCAATAGCGTTCACCTGATGTGAGTACAGACTTGTGATCCCTTCCTGTTGTAGTGCAGACGAGAGCGGGGCAGAAACAGCGAGATCGTCAGTCTCCGCAGATTGGCCCTTTACGATCTGCTGATGAGCGATCTGTCCCTCGTAATAACCTCGACCCCGCAACCATTCGATGGTGTCTTCAATTCCGGGTCGATCCTTCATCTGTTGGTTCTTGGAGATTGATACTTGTGAACTTTTGCGATTCAAGGGCTCTGTTGAAACCCTCTTTGTTAGACACCTTCCCTGGAGGAACAGATGAGAAGCCACCGAATTCATCACCGTCAAAACGGCCGCATAATGGTGATTAGAGGATGTTGAAGTACTGAAGACCGGCAATCAGTAGGATGGCGACGATCAAAATGAGTTTCATTACCCAGGGTGGAACGTCTTTCCGAATTCTGAATGCCCAGTCCGTGGGGTCGGCCTCGAAAACCCGGTTCCCGATGTCTGAGTTGCAATTCGTGTCGTACTCTATTCGTTGGAAGAACTGCAGGCTCTGCATTGAAGAGAGCCTTTGACCCTCTTCAGAGGGTTATCTACGCTCAACACACTATCACATGAAGAACACTGGACGGTGTCCGTAGTTCCGATCCCGCTCCCGTATCCGAGAGTCACCGTTCGGGAAACTCCTTGTTCGACCAGTTCGATATCGAGTTCTCCCCGTTCGTACTCTACCTGTGTTACCGTGAGAGGAGTCACTCGAATATCCAACGCATGCCGCTTTCGGATTTCTTCCTGCTTTTGGGGAAACCCCTGGTCTCGCCGTTCGTGCAGAGTTCTCAATTCGGAATCAACCTCTTCATACTCAGCTTTTGCCTCTTTCCGTTTCTTCAGTGCCTCCACGCGATCGTTCTGATCACTGCTATTGATCGCTTCACTCAGCTCATCAATCTTCGAGGACAGCTTGGAACGTTCCTCCTCCAACTCTTGGATCCGTTGTTGTTGCAGCTGCCGGTACTCTTCGACCTCTGCGTCCGCTGCTCTGGATGCCTCATTATGAACCTCATCAATTTCGTTCTGGATGCTCTGCATCAGCTGATCTTGGGCTGTGCCGAGAAGCGATCGTGCGTCTGATCTCGATAATGAGAATTCCGTGGTAGTGGGAGAACTGTTCGTAGGTATCGACGTCATTTGAAGAAACGTCTCCTCTAACGCCGGAAGTCTCTGTTCCGAGCGGTGATCGATAGCGATGGCGCGAAGGAGTTCTTGTTGGTATTCACTGACTGTCTCGATACTCACCTCGAAAAGGACCACAATCGCGGTACGGTCGTAGTACGGCGTGAACTGTATTTCCCTCACTTCGACGTCGCCTTGTTTAATCCACTGTGGAATCACTACGTCGTCCTGATCGGCTTCTATCGATATTTTCCCGGTAGGGCGACGCTCAGCTGCCTCTCTGAGGATTCGCTGGAAAACCTCACTTTCTGGATGGAGGGGCTCTCCAGTACTATCGTCGTCTCTGCCCGCACCACAAAGCAGCGATAGGCTGCCTGCCGGCAATTCTGTATCCCCATTGTCTTGGATCGTAACTTCCCAGGTGTCTCCTCGTGTCTCAATGGTGCCGCCGAGTGACTCTAAGTAGCGTTCGGAGAAGTCCTCAACGACGGACTGCGTGACCGCGAGTGCTTCGTCAGTCATCGCTTTCTCCCAAGTCGAATCCCTCAAAGACGCCGTTGTTGAACTCCTCCAGTTTGTCAGCAAGCTCGCGTTGTTCTTGCAGATCGACGGCCATGGCATCGAAGTCGTTCTCCAGATCGACTTCTGAACCAGCATTAACCAGTCGCTCGAAAATCTGGTCCTCGAAGCTTGTCCCTGACTCTTCTAACCGACTCAAGATTGAACTTAGCTCGCCCACACTTTGTTGGAACAGGTCGATTTTGTGGTAGAGGCGTTCCAGTACGTATTCTTCAACAGTATCCTTTAGTGCCATGTTGAAGACGAAGACGTCACGTTTCTGTCCGATCCGGTGAACACGTCCAATACGTTGTTCAACACGCATCGGATTCCATGACAAGTCTAAATTTACTAACAGGTTACAAAACTGAAGGTTTCGGCCTTCGCTCATTGCATCAGTTGAAACAAGGATTCCACCTTCTTCCTCAAAGTCCTCCACGATCTGTTCTTTCTCACTACTGGAGTGTCCACCGTGGAACGCGTGGACGGTATACCCTTCCGAGGCCAGGCGATCAAGCACTTGGCGTTGAGTCGCGCGAAACTGGGTGAAGACGATCACACGCCCCATTTCGACGGTGTCACGAGCTTCTTCGACGATATCCAGAAGCCGCTCCTGTTTCGTTACTGTATCAATCTCTTCGATCAGATCCAGAATTGACTCCAGTTCGTCCGCGTGGGTGAGTTCAGACTGCTCATGGAGTCGTTTCTCGATTGTTTCCTTGAGCGCTACGGGACTGCTAACGACTTCCTTCTGGAGGAGCATCAACACGAGCTTCTGACCCTGATCCTGGCTGTAGGCACCCTTGACGTAGTCAGAGACTGCCTGGTAGAGTTCACGTTCTTTTTGAGTCGGATCGAACGTCCGTGTATCGATGGTTCGGTCCGTGAAGTCAATATCCGTGTCCTCCCGCCGGTTCCGAATCATCACCTTGTTCAACCGGTCCTGTAGCTCGTCCCGGTTCACCAACGTCTCCTGATTGCTGTTCACGAAGTACTGGTGGAAGACGTCGCGTGTGCCGAACAGTCCGGGACGGAGAAGCGAGACGACGTTATACAGGTCCGTCAGTTCGTTCTGAATCGGCGTCGCCGTGAGGAAGAACGCGTAATTATACGAAAGTCGGTCGATCAGGTCGTATCGATCCGTCTCTTCGTTCTTGACGTAGTGCGCCTCGTCAAGAACCAAAACATCCCAGTCACGGTCGAGAACCGTCTGGCGGTGTCTCTCACTCTTCGCGGTGTCGATGCTTGCAATGATGTAGTCATGTGTGTCGAAGTCCTCGAATTCATCGTCGTAGTTGCAGACGAATTCGAGGCCGAACTTCTCCTGGAGTTCAGCCTGCCACTGTTTCGCCAGCTGCGCAGGCGTGAGGATGAGGACCGACTCGTCCGTCTCTCGAAAGTGCATCTCCTTGAGAATCATCCCAACTTCGATGGTCTTCCCGAGCCCGACCTCGTCAGCGAGAAGGGCCTTCCCGTCCATTTCGAAGAGCGCCCGATAGGCTGCATCCACCTGATGTTCCAGTAGCTTGACGGAGTTTTCGTCCAACTCTTTCAGCGACCGAAGTTCGGAGTCCGGCTGGCCCGCTTGGAGACGAACAGCTTGGATGCTCTGTAAATGATCCTCCTCTGCACCATCCTCAGACAATGAATCGAGAAGATCGTCCGCAGACTCGTGTGTGACCTCAACATCAACGAGGTCGTAACTTCCCATAGTCTCGTAGAGACAGGTTCGCGTGAAATACGTTTTGTGACCGACCGAAGCAGGCGAGCACGTCTGATTGGTCCTGAGAAGCGAGGATGTTCGCAGGACCATAGTGTTTATTGGGTGTCCAAGAGGTGTGTTTAAGTATTAAGATGGCACAGACAGGATCCTTGTCGAACACCCTCGATGACACGGTAACTCTCAGCCGTGAGCTTCGGGAAGAGGGGCAGATCGATGGCCAGGTGAAGCTCTACAACGTGGATGACGATGACGAGTTCGAGTCAGATGCGGAACTCTTCTTCGAACGAACCCTGATGACACAGGGGCTCCGTGAGGCGCTTTCGATTCTCCGTGATTCGCTCACGGGCGATGACCCGCGTGGGACGCACATCCTCTACGGTCCGTACGGCAGTGGGAAGTCCCACCAGATGGTGGCGCTGTACCACTGCTTCGACGATCCCGACGCAGCAGGTACGTGGGCAAGCGACTCGGTCGAAGGCTTCGACACGGCACTTCCCGACTCGGCGACGCCGGTCACAGTCGCTATGCAGAACGAGCAGTACGAGTATCTCTGGGAACCGTTCTTCGAGGCGCTCGATTACGATCCTGGAACGTTCAGTTCGGGCGGGTATCCCGATATGCAGACGATTCAGGACGCCGTCGGCGACGACACGGTCGCGTTCTTCGTAGACGAACTGGAGGACTGGTTCGATACACTCCAGGGCGACCGGAAAAGTGCGAACAAAGCCTTCCTCCAGTCGCTGCTCGAATCAACGGCGCTCTCCGATCTCGAACTCTACACTATCGTCTCTGTTCTGCGCGAGGGCTCCGAGGTCCACGACATCCTGAACCGGGAACAGGCGGTCGAGGTCAACATGAACAACCAGGTGGACAAACGCGAGGTCCTTCGTCACCGCCTGATCGATTCAGTGAACGAGAATGCTGCCCGCGAAATCGTCAACGGGTACTACGACGCGTACGACCAATCCGATCATGTCACCATTCCCGATGATCTGCTGTCGGAGATGCATGATTTGTATCCGTTCCATCCCGTGCTTTTGGACGCGCTTGAGACGCGGTACTACGCTGACGAGGATAACCAGAACACGCGGGGGATGATCTACCTCTTCTCGAAGGTTCTCTTGGAGATGCAGGATCAGACGGATCTGATCACGCACGGTGATATCGACGCTATCGAGTTCGAGGACGAACTGGCGAAGATTAACTACGAGCGGTTGAACGCGGCGACGGGCGACATCAAAAGCCGCATCGATGAAGACGATGTTCCCCACGGCCGACGTATTCTGAACACGATCCTCCTGTACTCGCTGAAGCCGAGCGAGGGCGAGGGCGCGGAGGTCTCGGAGATCGTCATGGGTGCCTACCAGACAGGCGATCTCGTCTCAGACGTTGTCCTCAACCTCGAACGTCTCCACGGTGTCGCGTGGCATCTCCACAAGCTGAACGGAAAGTACGCGATCCGCGACCGGCAGAACCCGAACGCGCTCATCCGAAACGCGGCCGTAGACGTCTCCGAGACATCGGCGAAGGCTGAAGTCGCGGATTTCATCACCGATATCTTCGGGTCGAACGCACACCCGGTCGGATTCCGGACGAACGATATGCGGGACATCCCAGACGACCGCGAGGTCAAGGTCGTCGTGAAAGACGACCAGTGGACGAACGAGGAGGTCGAGAAAGTCATCACGAACGATGGGCGTGGCCGGGAGTGGCGTAACACCCTCGTGTTCGTCCAACCCTCGGGCGACAAGGCCATCGAGTCTGGGACACGGTACATCGATAAGGCGCGGTACATCGAGGGCGCACGGCAGGTCCTCGCCGACGAATCTCTCGATGACGAAATCCGGACGTCGATCAAGGGTATGCGGGAGCAGGAGGAAAACGAACTCCGCGAAGAACTCCAGCTCCTGTACGGAGAGGTGCTTGACGGGAACGACCTGCTCAACGACTGGGGACAGATGACGCCGATGGAACTCGACGTCTACGTTCACGATGAGGCAGAGCTGAGTGCGTCGAACATCGCGGACTCAGCATCTGCCGATCCGTTTGACCTCCAGTCGGACGTCTGGGCTATCGCTGAGGACCTTCTGGAGCGACGCGGGGAGATCTCGGTTGAGGACATCTACGAGCAATTCCTCCGCGACCCGGAGCTTCCGATCCCCGGCAGTGCGAACGACGTGCTAAATGCGACGGTGAAAGCGCTCTCGGACAAACCGGTGCTCGCCCGTGACACTGGTGGGTTCCGCGACGACCTCTCCGGCAGTTCGCTGGACACCGTCCTCGTCCAGCAAGACGATGTGGACGTATGGGGCGTCGATGACGTCGAACAGGAACTGCGTCAGCGGTTCGGGAGCGGAACGACCGCGCTCGATATCGGTGACTTCGAACTGGAACTCGTCGAAGACGGCGAGATCTGGATCGACGGCGACAGCCACGACGTCGTGATGCGGGCCATCGGTCGGCTCGCTCGTGAGGAGCAGTACGTCATTGTCAAAGGGAACGAGATCCTCGATAAACCACAATCCGACGCAACGGTCCGAGACGTCGGCGGCGCGGAGGTTGTCGGTGCATCGTCCCTCGTAGACCGCATCGAGACGCACATCGACGACGACGGCTACGCGAACCTCGACACAATTATCGGCGAGGTCCGTGCCGAGGAGTCGGTGTTCCTCCCGCCGGACGAGACCGAGTCTGTCGCCCGCGAAGCAGTCAATGAATTCCTCGTAGACGACTACGTTCTGGAAGCCGGCGGTCGGTATCTTGGATCGCTCGGCGACCGCGACCCGACGACGGTAAAGATCGTTCCGACGGTACCCGAACGGATCGGCGACCAGATCCTGGAGTACATCGAGGACTTAGAACCGGGAGACCAGTTCACGGTGAACAAGGTCACGGATCGGTTCGACAGCAGTGTTACCGAGTACATGGTGCGGACGTACCTGCTGGAGAACATCGGGAAGGACGAAGAGCCCGAGTACGTCGTCAACACGACCGGTTCGGAGAAAGCCTCCGACTGGGTCCCTGGGTACCCGTTCCGGAAGGCAGACACGGAGATTCCCACGTGGCGCTTCGAGTACAACGGCGACGACGTCGCCGCGATGCGGAGCAAATGGCGGAACAACCACCAGACGGGAAGTGTCGATTACGGCGACGTCACGTTCATGTTGCCCGACCGCGAGGGTGTTCCCAGCGCTCTTCAGGGGACCGCCGACGTCGAGCGGACGCAAGTCAGCCTGACGCTGCGATCCGGACAGGACTACACGAAGGTCCAGGACCTCTTCGAGCGGATGCCCGAGGAGGCGTCAAGCCTGAAGATCGAGATTACCTTCCAGAAGTAGTTCCGCTTCTTTTACTGGTCGGCGTCGGCGTTTCTGACTAAGGCTTCGACGACGATTTCGTCACCGTCCGCCTCATCCAGCATATCCCTCAGAACGGTCTTCAGTCGTCTATCGAACAAACTGCGTGGGTTCAGCGGTGTTAGTTCCGCTTCAAGCTCATCTCTGCTTACTGTTCCAGAAATCACGGAGTCTCCGCCTTCTCGTACTTCCAGCAAATCGGCCATATCGAACCATCCTCAGCACGCTGGATAGCCTGTTCGATTGCCGCCTTACTCAACAATCGATGGGAACGGTGTTAGTGTGCTTCTATCTGTCCCAGTACTCTGAACCCGGTTCGGGCCAGACCTCACTCGCTTGCTTTGCGAGCCACTCGCCACGCTCAGCAATCGTGTCTTCGTTCCATTCGTCAGGCCAATTCGTAACCAGGTGCTTGTTCAGCCGCAGGACTGTGTGCTCCTGAACCGCCTCTCGTTTATCGTCCCACGCTGCATTCGAAATAGAGGGGTTTAGCTTATCAGTGAGGATGGTCAGATTCCCGATTCGGTCCTTTGCATCGTCACGTTCCATCCGTTCTACCTCAGCGGGCCGGTCTCCTGGGAGCGACCAGTGGGTGGACCACTTCTGCGGGAGAATATGCTCAATCTCCAGATCCTGAGTGAACTCTACCGTCTCGCTGTACCCGGTGTTACGCAACTCGCGTTCGATGGCCGCGAACACCATTTTGAGACGTCGCTGGTTGATGACGGCCCAGTACTCCATGTTCACCATCGAGTCCGTCAGCTTGTCGTCACCGGGCCAGTAGTCGCTCTCACCCTCTTTGCTTCGAAAGAATTCGACGACGACATCGCCGACGTGCTCGTTGTCTCGCTCCTTGAGTTCGTCCAGCAACTCGATGAATATCTTGTTGTAGTTCTTCGACGTCAGGCGGGAGAGCATCCGACGCATCAGCCAGCTCTCGATTGCTTCGACGGCTTTCACCCGCTGTTCCTTCGGGATGTCCTCATGGCCGAAGATCCAGAGGAGAACCGGGTACGGCGTCGTCGTATCGAGGATATCCAGTCGGTGGAAGAAGATCCCTTCCCGAGACTCACGGTCGGGTTCAGAGATGGTCTCGTAGATTGACGCGTAGTAGTCGATGTCCTTCACGATCTCTTCGACCGAGTTGTCGGTCCTATCAAGGTACTTCCGGAACGCCGGGAAAAGCTTCTTCGCGCGGACCTGCTGGCTCATCTCCATCGTGAGCCAGTGCATGATGAATACGTCTATCTTCGGACGGTCGAGCCGTCCCTGCGAGACATCGACGCGCCATTCGTCTTCGTCGAACTGCTTCCAGTACTTGTCGTGGAGGTCGCCGGGGTCGTCCTGCTGGATCGTCGCCTCTCGGAAGAGGTAGTTCTTGATCAGGTCGGCGGCGAGTAGCGGTGTTCCACGGGCGTTCAGCGTCTCGAATATCACCTGTGCGTCGTCGTTGGATTCGAGGTCGATGACGACGACACGGAGCAGGTGCCACATCGTCGTGACAAGCGCATCGAGATGTTCTTCGGTGGGTTCGTCTCCAGATTCTGCCCACTCCCGAATTTCGTCTCTGAAGTACCGGAAGCACTCCTCCAAGTTGTCGTCGCCATCGAGTTTGGAGTGCTCTGACTCCGGGTCCGAGAAGGTCAGCACGTCGATGAACGCGTCCTGATCGGCTTCGATCGGCCAGACCTTCAGCCGGTCCGTATCGGTGGTGGTCAGATCCGTGTCGTTGTACATCAGCTTCTCCACCAACGACGCCGACTCTTCGTGAGCGAGATCAGTCGCCACGGAATGCACAGCAGACAGCAGAACTTGAAGTGTGATCAAGCGCTGCTGGCCGTCAATGATCTCACGCGTCTCCAACTTCTGCGTCGGCGTCGATTGCTGATCGAGGACGATGGCTCCTAGGAAGTGCGGGGAGGTGTCCTGTTGCGCTTCCTGTCGTTCGATTTGGTTACTCGCCCCTGCTTGTCGATCCATCAGTTCATCCACGACGAGTTGGAGATCCTCCCAGAGCGGCTTCCAGTGTTCTTCCTCCTTCCACACGTACGGCCGCTGAAACCGTGGAACGACGTACCGAGTGTCCTTCCGAAAGATGTCCTTTAGATCGAGGGTGTCTGCTTTCATCGATGACCGAATGTTCCGTGGAGAGTTGTATAAATGGTTCCAAGACTAACCCATCACCCGAATCCAAAGGTGAGGGCGGGAAGATGTTACCATCGCGCGAGCGAGTCTATAGATTTCCCAGCGAATCTGGGGTATCCCCTGTGTTGGTGCGGCTTTGGGCCGAACCTCCGCTCCGTCGTGTATTCACAAACAATTCATTGAGAGCTCATCAGTTTCTGGCGTCGAACCACTTCGCGCCGGTGTTAGATATCTGTGCCATTTCGGGACTCATTAGCTACTCTCGCCCACCTCTTCTGACACGCATAGTCGCTCTAACCCCTCAGAACAACGTATTCCCGGAGAAACACTCGGAGCGTAGCGATTCGGGAAACGAGTACCAAACTAATCCCATCCCCTCTGGGGCTTACCTTTAAAGCAGACTGGCGGTTGTAGTTGTTCGGGTCCAACCCACCATGCAGACAGAAAAAACGATCAACCGCGCGAAGAAGATCGACGAATCGCTAGAGATCATCGCTAAGATCGAAGAAGTGGTCGGAGTACCGCTGACAGAGAGTCGGCGAGCACTACAGGTGGCTGGAGAGTACGTCATGAGTGACTCAATGTTCGTAGAACAGATGGTCCAGGCAATGACTGAGGCAGCCGGCTTCGCCATCGAAACGGGTCACGATGACTTGGCATCCGACGCCATCCAGAACGTGACTGACCTCGAAACGCTCGTCTCTGACGGCGAGTAGGCAACTTCTTCGACGTTCCGTCTCCTTTCGAAATACCCAACGAAGCTCGCTTCACTGAGATGTTACTGCGAAGAACGCACACTTATGTGGCTCGTGGCGTATCGCTTCTACATACTGAATAATGTCTGAACAATCTGGGTCTTCACAGGATCGGCAGGAACGGACCGAACTCCCCATCGAACGGGGATTCCCCATCGAGCGCGTGAACGAGATCGCCGAGAAGGAGGGCCGGGCGAAAATGTACTACCGGCCGATCTACACGATGCACAAGTGGTGGGCGCGACGCCTCGGCTGTGTCTTCCGCGCTATTTCTCTCTACACGCTGCTGGACGACCCTGAGAAAGTCTCGGTGTTCGAACCCGGTCACGAGGGAAGCACGCTCGCGTCTTACGGCGACGACGCCGACGGAGAGTCCGACCTCGACGTTGCCTCGCTCCTCGAACGCGTGGACATGACCGACCCGGAGAGTCTCTGGGAACTGTACCCCAAGGACGTTCGCGTTGAAGATAAGAAGATCCTCGACCCGTTCATGGGCGGAGGCACATCGCTCGTAGAGGCCTCTCGCTTTGGCGCAGAGGTAGTCGGCAACGACCTGAATCCTGTCGCTTGGTTCGTCACGAAGAAGGAACTCGAAGCCGGGCAGACCGACGTCAAAGACCTCGAAGAGGCCTTCGAGCAGGTAAAAGACGACGTCGCCGATGAGATTACGCAGTACTACAAGACACCATGCCCGAACGGCGATCACGACGCGGACGTGATGTACAATTTCTGGGTGAAGGAGTTGGACTGTGTCTCCTGCGGGCACACAGTTCCGCTGTTTAAGGACTACCGGGTAGCGAAGGAACGATACGTGGAGAAGGATGAGGATCCAGGCTACAACGTTCTCTGCCCAGATTGTGGTGCGGTTACGACCGTTGACGATTGGCAGTCAGAGAGCGTCTGTAACGACTGCGGTCATGGGTTCGTTCCAAAGGAGGGCAACGTCTCGCGCGGTGGGAAGTATAACTGTCCCGACTGTGGGCAAAAGTACGGAATTACGGACGCGATCCAAGAGCAGGGCGGATACGATTTGCGGCTTTACGCTATTGAGTACTACTGCGAACATTGTGACGACGCTGGCGAGCCGAAGTCCGTACATAAGGGATACAAGCGTGTTGAGGAGGCTGACGAAGAATTGTACCAAGATGCAGTACGCGAATGGGAAGAAAGCGACGACCTCCACGAGTATGTCCCTAAAGAGGAAATCCCACCGGGACATATGACCTCTGAGCGCAACCCTGTGTTTGATCACGGCTACGAGACGTGGTCGGATATGTTCAATAAGAGGCAGCTTCTAAATCTCGCCAAGCTCCTCCGTTCCTTTGAGAAAATTGACCAGAACGAACGGGAATTTCTGTTACTTGCGTTCTCTGATGCGCTTCGGACCAATTCCGCGATGGCATCATACGATGCGACAAGGAATGGAATGGATCATATCTTCAGAACAAATTCTTTCGATCCTCCAATGTACCCTGCAGAGAACAATGTCTGGGGTGGTGAATTCGGACGTGGGACATTCAAAGCTTCGTGGGATATGGTCAGAGATGGCGTAAAGTGGGCTAATTCTCCGACAGATCGATACATCGATGATAGCGGTGAAATGGTAGAATCAGCTGAATTCTCAAAGTCAGTCGGGGAACAATCATCCCTTCATCAAGGAGACATGCGAACTCTTGACTACGAAGACGAGTTTGATGCGGTCATTACTGACCCTCCGTATTACGACAATATCATGTATTCCGAGGTGGCAGACTACTTTTATGTCTGGCAGAAAATTCTGCTTGAAGATGAATACCCTGGGTTTGATGAAGAAAAAACTCCACGAACCGAATCAATCGTTACAAACCCATACTTGGGCAAAACTGCCGAGGATTTCGAATCTGAACTTGAACAATCCTTCTCGGTCATTAAGAGGGCCCTGAAAGACGACGGTTCACTCACATTCACGTATCATCACTCTGATTCAGAATCCTGGGGTGAGTTGTTAGAGTCACTCTGCGACGTTGGCTTTGAGGTGACAGCAACGTATCCCATCAGTGCGGATATTAACAAATTCATCTCTGGTGAAGCCGTCTCCTTCGACATTGTCGTCGTCGCTCGCCCCATTGACGACACCGAACCTGCCTCGTGGAACTCCCTCCGCCGGGACATCTACCGAACAGCCCGTCGCACCCGCAAGCAACTCGAAGAAAACCGTGATCTCTCCCGCGGCGACATCGGCGTGATGGAGATGGGCGCGTGCTTCCACGAGTACTCCAAACACCACGGGAAGGTGCAGCGCGACGGCGAGATCATGTCCGCGAAGGAAGTCGTTCAGGAGATATACGGCATCATCCAGGAAGCCAGCGACATTGGCGTCGAAGACGTGTTCATCGACCTGCTCGACACATCGAACCCCTCCTTCGACGACGTTAACAAGCTCTGCCGCGGGACGAATGCCAGCCCAGAGGACCTCAAGGAGACGAACCTGTACAACCAAGATGACGGCTTCGAACTCGGTACTTGGGACAACGAGAAGCGTCGGGCGTACATTGAGGAACACGTCAACGGCGACGGTGGCGACCACCTCTCGGACCTCGACAAACTTCAGTTCCTCCGCTACCGCTACGAGAAGGGGCAAGCAGTTCAGAACTACGTGGATAAGTGGGGTGTCGATGACGACCTGCGCGAACTCGCCGGTCGGCTCGCCGACGTGACCGGCGACCAAAGATATACGCGAGTTCTCGGGGATCGGGACGTCACGAGCTACGGCGAATAGGAACCTCGAAGCTGGAAGCGAAGATAACACCCGGTGGCGATTTTCGACAATCCATTTCGAGACTCTCGCTGAGAGTGCCTCCGTTGCTTGCGGTAGCCCATCCCCCTACGGTCTGTCTATGGCGAGTCGGCGATATGGTCGTGCTGTGAGTCTACTCTCCGGTCTCTCAATCCGAATACTGGCCATATAGGCGCTATTGGGGCGATACCACGGTGTTCTCTGGGCAGAGGTTTTTACGCACCTGGTTATTTGACCCATTCCCAGAATGGTAGCAAAACAACACCTCGCAACGGCGGGCCGTCCGCGAATGTGGTCAAGAATTGACTCTGCCCGCCTTCTGAATCGAAGAGCTCGATCAGTCGTTTTCTCTCGCGTAAGGAGTGGTGGTTGTGATGAGTGACACTGATCATCGCGTCATATTTGTGGAGCCCATCCAACCGTACTGCACGTTCCCGATCTCTCAGAATGAACGAGATACCCTCCTTCGGAATGTGACCAGAGAGATGGACAAGCAACGTTCAGATCCGACCAGGGACAGTGTAGCGACGTGGTTGCAAAACCTGCGGCCCGTGATTGAGAAGCCCGTTTCGATACTTCAGCTTGATATGTCGGACCACTCGAATCTGTCCACCCTCCTTACCCAGGTGATGGACTCAGACGATCTCTTGGATCGATTCCGGGCGGCGACTCCTGAGTGTCACTGGTGTGGCGATTCTGCCGACCGGCAGCTCGATTTCCATGACTACTATCTCGTATTGGTCTGTAGCGAGTGCCTCGCAACGATTGATTCGCCGGGTGGCCACCATCTTCTAGAGGATCTCGATCCCACGATCACTCCTGCGACGACAATCGACTGTCAGGATGGATCCACCCACCAAGGAACAAGCGAACAACAGTCCACCCTATTACAATTCACCTCCTCGGACTAACCGCTGACGAGGAATGAACTCACGACCAACCGACGTGAATTACCTGCTCTTTGACTGACTCTCCCTAGAAGATCGCGTCGGCATCACTCTTAGTCCAGTTCGTATCGTAGCTTGAGAACACCGCGGCGTCGAAGACACAGGGTAACACTCCGGCTGTTGAGCAGCCATCCTGCACGATGTCCATGATGAAGTGATAATACTCCGGGGTGCTGAGTCCTGACCCGGAAACGTGGTAGGGAAGATCGAAGTTCTTGTTCAGCCACTTCGTGATACGAGAGTCGAGTGGAATCTCGAACCTCGTTAGACCGAGAATCTGGAGGACGTTCCGCGCTTGCTTCGAGCCCACTCTGTGGAGTCCATCACCAGCGAGTCGCTCGGACAGGTAAGTCGCTGCTTCACGCTCCGTCCCCGGATCGCCGGCTTTCGGCTCTCGCGTTCGTACCTCCCGTAACAGCTCTAGTTCACTCCACAGTTCGTCCCACCCTCCAGAGTCCAGTCGTTCGAGATTCGTCTCACAGGCGTCACCGATGTTGTTGTAGTACCGAATCCCTCCGTGTTCTTCGAGCGTCTCAGAAACGAATCCGCTGACGTCATCGACATCTCGACACTGATCGAGACTCACCGTCTGAATTTTGTTCTTCAGAAATTTGGAGACGTGACTGTCCGGCCCTGAGCGCTGCTGGGAGGTGAGTAGTGCTGCGAGATGCGCATTCCAGAACTGATCCGGAGTGATTTCGATATCGGCTTTGGACACGTTCTGTTCCCGTCGTTTCTGCACAAATGGGTCGTCTTCTTGGTTGGCGATTATCTCAAGAACGTTGCCGATCTCCTCGTCCGAGAACGTCCATTCGACCTGAGCCATATGTATCCGTCATATGCACTGCCGAAAACTCTGTTGAGGATGTTTCAACTCCAGTAGCGTGATTCCCACAGGAACTTTCTGCCTTCTCTGAGCAATCCGGTGTATGGAATCGGGAAAGAAATCGTTAGAAGAACTGACGACAGCAGGGGTGTTCCACGTTCCGGAATATCAGCGGTACTACTCGTGGACCGAGCCGGAGTGGGACGACCTGTGGACTGACCTCTACACGCTACCTCCGGACAAACAGCACTACTTCGGGACGATCATCATCCAGAAGACGGACGAAACGGAAAGCGGCGGGAGTACTGGTGGATACGGCTCGTCCAGAGAGAAACCGATCAACCTCCTCATCGATGGCCAACAGCGTCTCACCTCGCTTGCGCTGTTGGTGCGCTCGATGACGGAGTGCCTGGAAGATATCGCACCGGAGACGGATCACGAGGCCGAGATACTCGGCGACGTCGAAGAGATGCGCGAGACGCTTCTCATTGAGGACAACATCTACCAGCTCCAATTACTTGACGAGGAGGACAACAAGTATCTCGAATGGCTGCTTACTGGGCACGACCTTCACGAACCGGAGCGCCCATCCCAGCGGAAGATGATCGAGGCGAAGGAATACTTCGACGACCAACTCGATGATCTCACTGCGTCCCCTGATGTTAATCCCGTAGACGTCGCCACCAAACTCAAGCAACTCTGGGAGACCATCCTCGAACTCGAACTGATGGTGTACGTCGTTGACGCAGCCAACCCCGAGAAGGCGACGCTCATCTTCGACAGCGTCAACGACCGCGGCCGGTCACTCTCAACGTTCGACAAAACGAAGTCTTTCCTGATGCGGATGGCCTACCTCGCTGCGGCCGACGAAGGTGAGGCCCAAGCGACTATTCGTCGCATCCGGCAGTCCTTCGGGGAGATGTACAATGACCACCAGACGATGCTGGAGTCACCGTACGTCACCGACATCAGCGACGATGCAGTCCAGCGATACCACTTCATTTCGTACTTCGATTGGTCGAACTCCGACGAGTACAGCGATCCGGCCTTCCTCACCGAACTGAAAGAACATGTCCGCACGCTCCGAAGAGAAGACCCTCAAGCGTGCTTGGAATACATCCGCGACTACACTAACAGCTTGGAGCGCGGATTCAACGCATTAGCGAAAGTGCTTGACCGTACTGGCGACGACGACATTTCCACGCTTATCCAGCGGATACATCGCCTGCGTCATGCGACGAAGTTCTATCCGCTGCTCCTCAAAGCTTGGCCGAACCTCGATGAGGACGGGAGAGAGGAACTTCTGAACGCGATTGAGACGTACATCTTCCGCGTCTACTCGATCGGGAATCATCGGAGTCACACTGGAGAATCCAGCCTCTACGTCCGCACCCGGAACCTCAGCAAGGACAGCCCTGCCGATGTCTGGGTAAGCAAAGTCGTCTCCCTGATGACTCGATACGAGGACGACTCGCAGTTCCGACGGTCATTGTCCGCTGCTGACCTCTTCTCGAAAGCAAGCTCACAGGATCTCCGGTACCTCTTCTACTTCTACAACGAGCACCGGGCTGACGAGAAGGGTGAGCGTGGGGGGCCGACGCTCTCGGAAGCAATGAGCAACGAATACACAGTCGAACACATCTGGCCACAGAGCCCTGACGGACTCCCCATCGAGAATGCTGGCGACTATCCGAGTCCCGAAGCTCGGTACGACGCATATATTCACCGTCTCGGGAACCTCACGTTGGCGAGCAGATCCTGGAACTCGAAGTGGGGGAACGCTACGTTCGAGACAAAGCGCGACGACGGGTATGTAGAGTCGAAGCTCTGGGTGCAGTGGGACATCCAAGACAACTACGACGAGTGGTCCGTCGAAAATATCGAGGACCGGGAGAAGACAATCACCGAGTTCGTTCTCGAAGAATGGGCGACGCCTGAGACACGTCTTGGCGGCGTTGAAGAACCCGCAGACGCCATTAACCGGCTTACGACGGAGGAACAGTTCGTCCTCCGGGCACTCCGCCAGAACACCGGCGGCGCGGTTCGCCGCGTCATCCACGGAGACGTGTGCGAACTCCCCGACTCACCATTCAAAGAACCAAATTCGAACGGTACAGAACGAAATGAGGTGGGTTCGATCCTAAGTCGCCTCCAGAACGTCGGTCTCGCTGAGCAAAACAAACATACCTGGTCCCCCACCGACGAGGCGCTTAACGTGGAGTTGCTGGCCTAATATCCGGTTTTTGTAATCTCGCTAAACCTTGTCTCCGAGTTTTCGTTGGTGCCTATTTGCTGAGTGGTGATCACGTGTGTCGAAGATTTATTCCGCCCCAACCGAGGACAGAGTATGGAGGAACCGCGCGAGGAGCTAAAAGCCAACGCTGAGGAACGTGCTGAAGTACCTGACTTTGGGATGTAGGCTCCTCCGGAAGAGTTACTGCGCGATGACTGAACACAGGACGATTCCTTAGAGTTATATGTCCATCTGGCTCTGTTGAAATCCCCACTAGCTACCAGATTCTGAGAGAATCGGTAAGTACGCACAACTACCTAGCAACTGTTTCCGCAGGAAGATATCGTCTCACTAGAATCTCATCAAAGCTACTTGGGAGGAAATCACCTGTTACGCGATTTTGAGGATGACGAGTGGCGTACCGTATTCTGTCGGGGTGCCCCAACCGCGCCCGAGGTGTTCGGGGTATCTCTCGCGCATCAAACTGCATACTGCCGAGTACGTGACATCGTAGTAATCAGCGATAGCGTTGATTTCCTCGTTTGCACCAGTAATCACGACGATGTCATCAGTTTCGTACGCGACATCGTACTTCTCACTGATCTCCTGAAGGTGTTCTGTATAGAATGAGTCAATGTCGTCTCGGGTTTGCTGGTCGATGCGGTCGAATGTACTTTCTGTTACCATTACATACAGTTCTAGCCTGCTGTTACGGATAAAGCTCAGCCTCCCACGCATGCGGTACCGTATCCATTTTTGTCCCTTCGGAGACGTTGTCTGCGTAATGGCAGGCCCCGGACAGATACCTGGACAGTACAACCTCGTTATCGATGGTGCCTACGAGACCTTCGAGCACCAGATTCCCGTGAAAGATTTCCTCCAGCGGCTCATGGAAGACGACGTTCCTGAGACGGTGAGTGTAGTCGGACTCGCAGATGCTCTGGCCGACGATGACTTGGCGAACGAACTTGCTCGTGAGATGGACCGACGTGCGAACGACTTGGAGTACCAGAGTCCCACGGTACAGTTTGTGGTTGAGGGGTCGTTCCACCGAAGCGGGAAGACCTACGACCTCCGGTACGACGACGAGCTCTACTCACTCCAGCAGGTCTTCGGTCCGCAACTCGAACGCAAAGAGGACGGGAAATGGCTCGTCGCACCGTTCTAAGGCACTACAGTAGTTTCAGCGGCCCTTCTTTTTCCACTTCACCGCCACCGCCTAGGAAGTAGAGGTCGATCCACTCTTGTCCCTGCTCACGGCAGAACACCGGCAGGCACGTCGTCGTGTGTTCGTAACGCTGCTCACAGCGCGTCTCGATCTGTTCCCGTGTCCAGTCGCCGTCCTGTTCCAGATCGTACCGATTACGAACCTCCCACGAGTGCTCGTCGGCGGCAGCCTTGAGAACACGCAAGGAGAAATCCCGAGCATCCTTGAACGTGAACGGGCCGCTCATCGACTTCGCGTCGCTCAGGTCCGTCTCTTCGACGCCATCGAGACACAGTCGGTTTTCCGCGACAGCCCGGAAGGCTTCGAGTTCAGCAGACTTGCGAACGAGTACGTCGTGCAGATAGTCGTGGACGACGTCGCCGTACCCACTCAACGTAAACTCCTGCTCGGGCGAAACGATCTGCAGCTCGGCATCTGTCTGTGTGACTCGCCGACGCTTCGGTTCGAGAAGCGGACACAGGAACGCGAGTCGATCGGAGTGAAGGAGATACGCGTAACTGAAGAGCCGTGATCTGGACGGAGATTCCTTCACGGGATCGTGACCCTCTGCGTAGTATTTCGAATCCAGTACAGCCAGTGTCTCGTCACCTTCCTGTAGCGCGTGGTCCGGTTCGTGGTATATTTGCCCTTCACCCTCGAACGGGTTCACCGATGGTGACCGGACGGGTGTCACGTCGTCGAGGTCGCCGAGGTGGTCGTAGGACTTGATGTACGAGAGTTCGCGCTCGATGACGACCTGGGAGTATTGCTCGAACAGCGACTCCATATTCAGGACGTAGTCCACGACCAGCTCTCGTGGGCCGTCACGGAGTTGCTGGCCGAGCGACGATGACATCACCGCCTTGGCGACATCGAACGCCTTCTGGTAGTACCGTCGCTGCTTCGGAAGGTCGCTGAGCGAGAGGCGTCGATACTCGTCCATCCGATCCAACCCGCTGCTGACACCCATACTCTCCAGACGCTCCACTTCGCGGTGTACTTCGGAGAAGATTCGATCGTATGCAGGGTGGTCGTTCTCGTGGGAGTTCTGTCGGAAGAGTCGAAGGAGTGTCTTTCCAGCGAAGTGGAGCAGCGAGTTCGCGGCGTTGTCGTACTCGGTCTCGTTTCGGATCCAGTGTGGCTCCAACATCCCACGCCCGTGGTTCAACAGCGTTTGTTCGACGTCGATCTCCCCACGCCCATCGAGACTGTCGAGCCGACGGATCACCAGGTCGCGGATGTACCCCTGCCGGTGAATCGTTTCTAACCCGTCGAGGTAGTTGATCGCCAGCACCACGAAGACGTCGTCGAGATGGATGTCGTCGGAGAGGAAGTCCTGAAGCGGAATCCCGTGATACTCGATGGAACGGTTCTGGTCGTAGACGGCCAGCAGCATGTCGAAGATGTGCTCCCAGTCGATTTTTGGATCGACCTGTACCTTCGACGACGGCGTGAGACTCACGACGCCGATGATGTCTGTCGCTTCAACGTGGAGTACTTCGTTTTGGTCGCCGTCTACGGTGACCGTTACGACCTCGTACTCTTGCTCGCCATCGAGTGCTGCTTGGCTCTTCGTGAAGACGCCGGGACTTTCCTGTGTGAAGGACGCGCGACGAAGTTGGTCCCCGATGGACGACGGACAGCCTTCTATGCGGATCTCCCCGCGTTCGGGGACGTTGAAGGTGTCCTGCCCGTACTCGTAGACTTCGTCAACGGTGCTCATTACTCGTAGGAGCCCATCTGACGTCGTTCCTGTTCGAGTTCCCGTTCGGCGAGCTCGGCAGCAGGGGCGAGATCGAACTCTTCGAACTCGCCATTCATCGCGCGGTAGTGTTCCGCGATCCGCTCGATCTGTGGGAACGCGGCGGCGTTCAGGAGTCGTGGAACAATGTACGTCCGGAATGCCTGTCCGACCGCATCTGTTTGGTCGTACTCGTACTCTCCGCCTTCCCGACAGCCGACGCCGAGGAAGACAGCGACGTCACGGTAGTGCATCGGACCGAACCGCATGATCGACCCCTGCGACGTCGATTCGTGGCCGTGATTGATCCCCTGGTAGTCCCGCTCGAACAGCCGTAGAATCTCGCTTTCTCCGAGGTCCGTGTGATCGGTGACGTGCGTGGTAATCCAGTCTTTGAACAGCTGACGGCGTTTATCCTCCTCGTACTCGTCCAACTCGATCATGGCGAACCGGCGGGTGATGGCGTTATCGAGTTCGTTCACCGTCCGGTCAGACATGTTCATCGTACAGATGATGTTCACCCGCTCGTCCAGCTCAATAGTCTCCCCTTCGTCGGTCTCAAAGATTGTTTGGTGGGGATTTTCGATGGCCGTATACAGCGGACCAAAGATTTTCGAGATGTCAGCTCGCGTAATCTCATCAAGGATGACGCCGTATTCGACGTCGAACCGGCGAGCACGCTGAACGGCTTCGGACACGCAGCCGAGTTTCGTCCGGTAGCTTAGTGAGTCGCCGGTGTAGTCCGGACTGATGCCACCGATGATGTCCGACGGTGTCCACGAGGGAGTGGCAGTGTTGAGGGTGTATCCGATTCCGGTTTCACGAGCGAGCTGCTTCGCAAATGTCGTCTTCCCCGTCCCGGTCGGGCCATACAGGACGACTGGTTTGCCCGCTTCGAGTGCGACCTTCGCGTTCCGTTCAACGTCGTTTGGAACGAGTATCTCTGCAGGTGTTTCGTCACCCCGGAGACTCACGACGCGCTTGAGGCGGTCTGAGGCCAGCGGGGACTCAAGCACAGCACGTCGGACCTGTCCCAACCCACGCTCCCCATCGTGGATTACGTCGAGTTTCTCGTCCTCGATCAGAAACTCCAGTACGTCTTCGTTCTCTGCATTCTGGATTGCTTCGACGACGTCGTCGGTTACCCGACGAAGAATTCCGACTTCGTCTTGCGCATCCTCAAGCGTATAGTCGTCCGACGAATCGCTCATTACCAGATACAGGTAGTCCTGAGTATATAAAATCCCGTTCAAGAGCCAAGCAGATTCCTATTGGCCCGCAGGTACCAATATTCATCTAACCGTTCTTACTGACGCTGAGATATTGCTCTCTCCTGTCCATTATACCGGATATCGTTGATGGGGCGATGTCCAGTTTGTCCTCCACCTCACGGTAGGTCGATCCAGTCACAACCATACGGATTGCTTCGAGAGTAGTGACGAGTGACTGGCCGCACGCCATTACGGCCGGGAGTGGGTCACGGCCCCACCACGGACCGGGACCCGTTCACTCTCTCTTTCCGGGAACGCCGCCCCTACGGGCGGCAGTTTGTCGACGCGCACCTACTGCCTTCAAAGGTGGCATATTCAGTTGCTTGGTGGGTCGATAGGCGCAGCGCACACTACATACCACGACGGCCAGTCTTGGATTTGGGAGACTGGCGTGTCTCAGCACACCAGGCTGGAATGCTTTCTCCGTCGTACTCAGTAGGGTAGCTGCGGTACAGTGTCTGTTACGGACAGACTCGATTGTTCTGTTGTGTTCGTAAATACCGAGACAGGTAGGTTCGACCGGGCGGATCGACGTACGTACTCGGGTACGTACGCGATCACGTACATCATCACGTACGCGCGTCCTTACGTACGTGCGTGTGTCAGTCACGGATGTCGGACTGACGGGCGGACGGGCACGTCATCGACCATATTAGAGAGAAATGGGCCAGAGTAAGCTTGTTGACGGAACGGCCTCGTGTTATGTTACTACGGTCACGGGCCCTTCGTCTCCACGTAGAAGTGGATCCAGGCCTGAGTCGTCGGTATCGGGATCTGAGTCGCTAGCCTGTCAGAACACCCCGATCGCCCTACACGTTGACCGTGCGAATTCCAGGATTCTGTCCGTGGCGCTACGAGTATTCGGATCTGCCCGGATACCGGCGATAAACGCTGTTGGTATACTTGTGGGTAGGTTGATGACACGGATAAGAGAGGTAACACGGCTTGCGGGGAGACGATCCGGTCAGTCTTCGTCAGCGTTATCTTCTTCGTCGCTCGCGTCGTCGTCAGTCGTCGTCCTAGTTGAGGGGTTCTAACAGTTTCTCCCCGGCTTCGACCTTCGCCCGTTCGATCGTCCACAAGTCGTTGTCGAACTCAATCTCGTAGTTCTTCTCCGCGCGCTTCAGGATCGACTGGATCGAGGACTGCGGGATTCCGAAGTACTCTGCTGTCGTCGTCTTCGGACGGCCTTTCTTGAGCTCGCGGATGAAGTTCTGCACCTTCGCGTACTCAGCTGGATCTTGGTACAGGAACCCGTCTTCATCCACGTCGTATCCTGCAGGCGGTCGTCCAACGCGCTTTCCGTCCCTACGCGCTTTGTCGATGCCCTGTTGGACACGGTCGGCGATCATGCGTCGCTCCGCGTCCGCGAATACAATCATGAGGTTGAGTAGGAGGTCTCCCATCCAGTCGTCGTTATCGACTGTGCTGATGGGCTGCTCTGTGCAGTGCAGGTCGATGTCCTTCTCGCGGAGTTCCTCAACGAAACTGGCGAGTTCGCTGAACGATCGTCCTAACCGGTCGATTTCTGTGGTGACGACGACGTCGTACTGGTCGATGGTCTCGCGGAGTTGGTTGTACTGTTCACGTGAGAGTGACGCACCACTCTCGATGTCTACGTGCCACGCGACGTCGTCAGTGTCGTAGTGGCGAAGAATCGATTCGCGTTGTCGATCGTCGTCTTGGTCGTCCGTGCTGACACGGACATATCCAGCGACGTTTCGGGTTGTTTGCTGCATACCTACCTTAGCCGGCACACCCTTGTAAAAGAGGTTAGTTCCCTTGACGGTACGGGAAACATTAGTTTCCCTTGATTGGTGAGGGGTAGTGGTTCGGCACAGTGATCCCGATTACTCCGCGAATTGCAACGCGAACAGAGCTACCTTTCCGAGTAGAATGAAGAGCGCGATGATGCCGGCAAACCGCAGTAGCACCATCGTGTTATCTGCCAGACTGAGACCGATTATCTCGACGAATTCGATGCCGTGGGTCACCGAGAGCACCGCTCCGACGAAAACCAGCATCACAGTCAGCATCAACAGGAACATGAAAATCCGCAGCGTCGTTGGTCCCTCGAAGGCCTCCAATGCGTCCAAATCCATGCGTCTACCGCCCGCATACACACTAACGTATCATAATAACATAGGGTGACAACATTAATGATGGAACGAACCGAGTGCGGTGATTCCGAGGCCGATGAGTACTGTCGCCTCGGACAATACCACTTCGGATCATTCCTCAGTCAATGTCGATGTCTTCCTCAAAGTAGATCTGCGAGACATCAGCCTCGTTCAGCAACACGTACTCCCCGATGAACAGCCCGTCGTCATCTCCAATCTCCTCATACTCTTCATCGAGCCGTCTCGGATACTTCAGTAGGATATCCTTCCCGTGGCCGACACTGTCCCACGACTGCACAAACCCGTGAATCTCGTCACCTCCCACCGTCACCACGCGCGCTTCAATCGGCTGATCGGCTCCATTGAATGCCAACGTCCACACACGCTCTCGCATGTCCCGATGATTTCGCCGCAATCCTCGATCCACCGCTAAGCCGACGACAACACCCTGGAAACCCGAAACCCCGAGCACTCCGAGGTAAAACCACGCTAACTGGAACACACTCAATTCGACCTGTATAAGCGCCGAGAACGGAGTATCGAACAGTAACGTCGCTACAATCCACGTAATCGATATCGCCGCACCACTCGCAATCAACGCATACGCAGTCTTGTTGAACGAATCTGTCTGAACCGTGATTTTCCCGAAGTGCCGCGCGAGACGGTACGTGAGGAATCCAGGGACAAGGAACAGGAACGCGAATAGCAGATCGAGTACAGGGAGACTGAATACCATGCCTGAACGTCCTCAGCGGAACTACTCGTCGGTATCGTTCTCGGCCGCTTCAGCCTCCGCTACCTCTGTAGTCTGCCCTCGCGGATCCTCGTCCGGCGTATCCGCCAGTCTCGCCTTCTCCAGCTCTCGACGATCGTTCGATTCGTCGGTGTTGTTGTCGTCGCTCATATCACTCGTCACCTCCATCTCCGGAACTTGACCCTCCGTCGCCGCCACCGTCACTTCCGCTACTGCCGCCTCTCGGGTCGGAATCTGGCGTATCTGCGACTTGCGCTTTCCTGTTCGCTCGTGGATTCTTTCCGTCGCCGCTGGAACTCGAACCGCCGTTATCGTCCGACATAGTTACTCGTCTCCCGAGGATTCACTACCGTTCGATGACCCACGAGGGTCTTCATCCGGTGTGTCTGCGACTCTTGCTTTCCGGTCAACAGCAGAAACGATGTCGTTAGATTCTGAATCGGATTCTGAATCTCCGTTATCGTCGGGCATGTATTAACCGATAGTTGGCACGTTGGTATAAAGAGTCGGCGCGGACCGGAAGTAAATCACGTAAATTCTGCTCGTGAATCCGTTACTCGTCACTCTCACTGGTCGCTTCCTCACCTTCGTTCCCATCGCCGTCCGATGTGTTTGTCCCGGTTGCCTCCAATCGCGGGTCTTCGTCCGGGGTGTCCGCAATAAATGACCGACCAAGCGCTTCTTCTTCGCCTTCGTCCTGTTGGTTCTGATCTTGCTCCGAGATGTCGTTTTCGTCGTCGCCCATATAATCACGTCTGACTACTGATTGAAAAGCGTACCCAGAACTCGCATTAGCCCCAACAGTTCGTGACGGTCACCGGCGTGTATCGATGCAGGGGACTCCACGCCCTCACCATGTCCCGTTGACAAGGAACCCTGCCCCGGGTCTACCTGTCACCGAACACTGACGAAACGAATCCAAGAACCGCCAACACATCAGTCACTCCGAGTAACGCACCGATCGCCACCCGCGTTGAAACGAGACTGTTCGCGGCTTCCGAGAACGGCCCCGTAAAGATGTCTGTCGGGGCGACTCCGAGTATCATTGAAGGAATTACGGTGAAGAGTAGGTATGCGAGGTTTCCGACGACAAGCCCGATTGTGAGGTTCACTGGTGATGCTTGTCCTCTGCTCATTATGCGGAGGTCACAGTGTGGTGATACAAAATCACCGTTGGGTGAGAGTATTAGTTTTCCTTAGATCGTGCCTCCGCGGTCACCCGTCGAACGATTTGACGACGGGTGATTAACCCGTCTGCTGGGTCTTGCATACTCTCTGGTAGGGGTGACACCCGGATGACAGAGGTAACACGTTGACAATCAACCACACCTCGGGGTCTCCTCAACCAACCACCAGCGATTACTGGCCGGTCGGAGGGGGATAATTATCCAGAGTCTCAACCGCCTCACGGACTTCCGTCCGAGTACCCGAGATACCATGCCCCAACTGCTCAATAGTATCTAATCCAGTATCAGCACTCAACTCACCGCTCGCACCCATAATCGGGATAACCGACACCCCCCCCCTAACTCGTTACAATACAACAGGTCTAATTGGAACGTCACATCACCCATACCGGCTTCATACAACTCGCTGAAAACCCGTGCCGGTGGCACCCCGCCAACACCGTCTCTCACGGGATCGACACGGCCAAACCGGACTCTCGCTGCGAACTCCACCGCGCCTTCATCCGGGCTCAACATCCCACCGCGTCGTTGTTTCGATAACATTTCTTCCCCTTCTGTCCGAATGGTTTCGGTGATCCACGGGACGTACTCAGTGTTGGTTTCCGGATCCCGGTAGAACACTTCATCGGGGATATACAGACTCCCTTCACTGTCTGAGTCCGGGTTATTCGCCGGTTCTACTCGGATGCCTTTCACACGGAGTTGCGCGCGTACTGCGATGTGCTCCGCTAATCCACGACCAAGGTTCCGGAGTGTCAGTTCTATACCGGATGGTTTCAGTTCGTAGTCGTCAATCAAGATTTTCGGCTGATACTCCAATTCACGCATTTCCTGCTGTAGCTGCATCAACTCGTTCTGTTTCTCTTGGTGGTCAGCGAGGTCTTCTTGGAGATTGGCTTGCCGGACTGATTCCGTGTGCTGCAGGTCTTGAATCCGGCTCATCCGGTAATACAGGTATGCTAAGATCGCTGAGAGGGCGATTGACGCGAGCACTCCAATCACCGACATTGATTCATAGACCGTCAGTTCAGTTTTGACCGCGACAGCACCTCCAGTGAGCAATGTGAGGGCTAAGAGTATGGCTACGAGGACGATGAACCGGCGGAATGAGAAGTTGTATTCAGAAGAATTCGAGTCGTCCGACATGGCACGGGTGACGGAGTGGGGTGTAATCAAACCCTCGAACGTAGGTGATTCACCCATTTAGGAGAGGTAACACTGAAACTGGGACGGGGGGTGTCCGGAACTATTGATCCCGGATCGATTCGCGGTGACGTTCGATCGCCTCTTCCATTTCCGCGGGGACGTCGAACTTTTCGAGTTGCTGCATGATCGCACGGCTCTCCTCAGGGGTGAGGTCGCGGAGGAATGGTCGTTGGGTTTCGCGGTACATCTGCGGTCCCTCGTCCGACTCAAGCATCGCTCTCCCGTTGTACTCAATGATGGTGTGATCCCTGTCTGTGTCCTGAGCCTCTGTTATTGCTGAGACTACACGTTCGATAACGGTGAGTAGTATCATGTCTCACAATAGGACTAGGACACGGATAAGAGAGGTAACACCGTTCCGCGCGGATACCAAATGAAAAACCGGCATACGTGGCGGTGAAAACGTGTGCGGGTGGTAGCACACCCATCGTCCCGCCGGTACGTAGACACGTCCGTCATTGAGTGTCTGTGTTCGTTGTCGTGTACACTGCAGTGTACGTACTTACGTCCGTCTTCGTGTACGGGCGGGTGTGCGTCTGTTTGCCCGTCCGAATGTATGGACCGCCGTACCTCCGGCGGTCCGAATGAGCCCCGGCCCACCACGACCGGGAATCTCACTCTCTCTTGCCGGGAACACGCCACCCGGAAACGCCCGGGCGGCATTCAGTCTACGTGTTATACCCACTTCATCGATCGGAATCTCACCCGCTGCCCGGTCGCTCGATCGGTCGCGCGCACACTATACACCAACACTCTCCTTTAGCGCGCCACGCGGGAGTGTCGCATCGAGACCGTCAGAGAGTTCTTCGATTGACAACACCGGGCGGGTCGCGGTCAGGATCAGTGTTACCCCCAGAACACTGTGAAACAGCACTGAAGAAAGTGTGATTATCCCGAAAAACCGACATCAAGCCGCGTAACACCTAAATCCTGGATCAATGTAACAGGACGGGGCGGATCTGGACTGTGGAACTCCTTGCAGGACTGCATTTGCAGTGGTTCACGGTGTCACGGGGGTCAAACACGGTAGTGAAGACACTGTGAAACAGTCTGAAGAAAGTGTGCATTTACGGATTCCAGGTGCATTAGCCCCCGTAACACGTAAATCGCCTATCCATGCAAACGAGGTCAGGGGGATCTGGACTGTGAAGTCTCTTGCAACGACTGGAATTGCATTGATTCGGAGTGTCACGGGGGTCAAACACGTCCCTGAACGCCCTTGCAATAACATAACACCCTCTGCAGTAGTGTTATGCAGAAAGTGTGTATCTGCGGAAAACACGCGGTAAAACCCCCGTAACACCCGAATCAGCAATCAATGTAAATGAACCCGGCGCGAAAAACAGTGCCTCGGGTCAGTACACCTGACCGGCCGGAACCGTCACTGCACTCGAACGGAACCACGGCGTCGTCACATCCCAGTTCGATCGGTCGTAGTCCTCGAAGGTTGACAAGCGCGACTGACCCGGGTGCCGAGCGGCATCCTCACGACCGTTGTCTTCACCGTGCATGCCCTTTCGAGCATTGACAACCGTCCAATCCGGTTCGTGTTGAGCGCGCACTACCTGACGGTCGGCTATGTCGCCTGTGAGCGTCGCCTGACGCGCCCGATTCGCGCGCCCGCGCGTTGTTGTTTCGCCCAAGTATCGCGTCGCTCTCTCTGCCGTCACAGTGTCTTCTAACAGCAACTGCTGGCCCTGGGCGTCCGCGCCAACGTGTTCGTCGTCCGCGGCCTTCTCGATCGCGTAACACCAGAGGTCCATCGACGTCCGCCACTTCGACCCGTCCGGCGACCGTTCGATGAGGCCCTTATCTCGCAGGTAACACTTCATCTCCTGCGACAACCCCGATTCACCCCAGCTCCACGCGACAACAGGGGGTGCGAGGTGCTGGGTGATCTCTTCCCAGTGAGCCGCGAGCTTCCCTTCCGTTCTCTTCTTGAAGTCTCTCGCGCGGTTCGACTGCCACGTCACTGTCGCCGAATTCTGTGTTGACAACTTCAATCACCTCGTTCCTGCAGGACACTCTCACGCGCTCTCTGCGGCGTGAGCGACTCATACGCATCCTCAACGACACTACGCTGACTCTCCGTGAGGTCTGCAACCCCAACGTCGAACAATTCGTCCGCGACCGGTGCCAGCGCCATCTCCGGCAGCCGTGCATTCTCCGGCACGTCGCCCGCCTCTTCGGTATACAGACACGCTAACAGCACCGCTCCCGGGTCGATGTGCGGATTCCGATCGTCCGGCGCGTGGGCGTCTACGACTGCGTGGTACGCGTCATCAATCACCAGCCACCGCCCCCGGGATCGACACGTCACTGAAATCCAAATCAATCTCCGCACCACCACCCGAACCACCGACACCGTCACAGGCACCAGCACCAACACCGTCACCGGGACTGCGCTCGATATCATCATCCGGTTCATCCACACCCGCCAGAACCGACATTTGCTCCACCACCCCGCCAACCACAACCTCCGCGCGAACAACCGACACGCTCGACCCACGCCCAACATCCTCATCACATGACCCGGGAATCGCAGCAACAACACGTCGAACCCCACCCTCAACGTCTTCACACGCGACGTCCGTCATTGGCAACACCATCTCACCACGCTCAACACGGAACGACAACTGGACTCGCCACCCAGCACCGTCACGACTCACCAGCCCGGTCGCCTCCAACACCGACGCGTGATTCCGAACCGTCTGCGCCGACACACCAGCCCGGTCACACAACTCCGTCTGCGACAACACACGATCCGCGTGAACTAACACCGACACGATCTCCCCAGCACTCCGTGGTAACCCGGGCAACACGTCTCGTGACGGGATCTGACGTAACACAAACCGGAGTTCCGCCGCATCCATCTCTCGAACCGATGACTCCGATCCTAACTGTTGTAACGCCGCAGCGACCGCGAACGGCGACTCAACAACCGCATCAAGCACCGACACGATCCGTCGAGGCGCACGCAAGTTCTTCGGTCCGAGGACACGAGCAACCGTCACCGCAACCATCTCTCTCGACACATCACTCGTCACGTTCACCGGCACAACGAACTCCGGAGCATCCTCGTGCGGAGACACGCCCTCCAACTCACTCTCTAACACTTCCTGTAACCGTGACGCCGACCCGCCACGAACAACCATCGACCCGATGAAACTCCCGTGCGGATCAGCCGCATCAACTTCCACACTGAATGCCGATGCTCGCTTCTCCTCACGCTCCTCGAACAATTGCCGGAATGCCGCATGCGACTGGTAGCGTGACTGCACTAACACGGAATGCGCGATCGATTTACCGAGATCAGCGAGCTTCCCGGCATTCACTCCGGCCGGTACGCGAACATCTCGAATCAAATCCACGCCAGCTGCATCGAGTAAATGCACGATAGACCCGGCCAGCCCGTGCGATTCACTAACGATCTCACCAACGAACTCCGCCCGATCATCGTACTCACCGTGGTGAAGTTTCTTCGTCATCGTCTCGATATCCTCACCCCACTGCACCAGCATATCCCTGAACGACTCACTGTCCGCTAACACACCATCAGTCAAATACCCGATTTGACGGACTCGACGCAACACTTCACCCGGCACCTCATCGAGAACCCGGTCAAGCGTCCGTTCACCAAGCGCAGCATCCACCAGACGCGGCGACGCTAACGCCACAGCAATAGACACCGTGTAGTCTAACGGGTTCGTCGCGTGAACGGACACGACCGCCTCACCACGCCGGTCATCCATCGACACGAACCGTGACCGCGAATCAACATCGGAAACACCGGTGTCCACGACCGTCACACCACTCGAATCACTGCCGCAAGCGGCTATCGCAGCGTGATCCGCCCGGTTGAGGTACACAGTCCGGTACGGTGCGGTCGTTGAACCGGGGCTGTCGTTAGTGCGGTCGTCGGTGCCAGTGCGGTCCCCTGCCGGGTGGTCGCCGGGGCGCTGTCGCGGTACACGTCTCTGTCGTGAGGAATTTGGGGTTCCGCTAACGCTGTTTTGCAGGGTGGTTTGCCGGCCGTCGTGTTCGTTGAAGTACGTGAGGACTTCTTCGCCGGCGTTGAGCAGCGTGATTTTCTTCGCGGAGTCCGGGTTGTACGTTTCGATGAGTCCGTAGTCTTTGAGCGTGGAAATGCATTGCCTGACGCGTGAACGGCTGGTTTCTAGGGTTGCGTGTGTTTCGTGGTAGGAGAGTGTGTGCCCGGGAGTGTCGTCGAGCGCGCGAAGGATTTGCGTTTCAGTGTCGTCTGCGTTGAGGTCGGTGAGCGCGTCGTCGATGCGGCTTTCTGGGCGGTGTGCGTTCGCCCATTCGCTAACGCCGGGCAGGTGATCGCGGTGGTGGTGACGGATGAACGCTTCCGTGACTCTCGTGGTGACGAGTTTGATGTCGAATGCTTTGCTGAGTATCCCGATGAGCTCGCAAATGTTGGTGCGTTGCTGCCGGTCGAGCGCTTCGAATTCACCGGGCGTGATTTCGACGGCGATCGTTGGTGCGGTAGTGTGCGTGTCGTCGTGTGTGGTGGTGGCGAATCGGAATAACTGTGCAGCGGCGTGAATGTCGTCGGTGGTGCTGTGCCCGGTGCCGAGCTCGCGGAGAACGGTGAGGAGTTTCCACGCGGTGGTTTGCGTGTGACGGCGACGGTGTTCGTGGAGGAGTGATCGTGTTCCGTGCCCGTTGAGTGGTGTTTCGGTGATTCCGACGGTGTTGAGTAGCGTTTCGAGTTCGTTGTAGCTTCGTCCGGTGACGGTTCCGATGGCGTTGAGGAAGTAGTGCTGCGTGTCTGGGTGCGCGGTGATTTCGTTCCAGAGTTCGGTGACGGGTTGGCTTCCTGTGACGGTGATGGTTCCCGTGGTGTGTTGCCGTGTTGCGGTGAGGCCGGTGTTGTCGGGCGTGTCGGCTGGTGGCGGGGTGAGCGTGTTCACTCGCTCGGTGTTCTCGATGGTTGCGTGGTCGGCGGGGTGGTGCCCGGTTCCGGCGAGCCCAGTGCGAGCGCTGGTTGGCGTGTCGGGCGTGTGTTCGTTCCGTCCGATTGTCCCGGCGGTTTCCTCGGCCCGGGTACTGTACTTGTCGCGGTGCTCGGTGAGCGCGATGTCTACTTGGTCTTCGAATGCGTCGGCGTGGACCGGGGTGAGGGAGACGAGGTCTCCGTATTTTTCTCGATGCTCGGTGATCGTGTCGGTGAGCGCGTCGGGGAACGCGTCTTGGTCTTCGGGTTCGGTGATATCGATCTCGTCCCGAGTTTCAGCGTATGTGCCTGTGTTCGCGTACGCTTCGCGTTCGCCGGCTCGGTCGGCGAGAATCTTGGCTCGAAGTTCGCACGCGGTGTCTCGATCGTCTGCTTGGGCGAGCGACCGGTGCTTGTCTGTGTCGCGTGTGCTGCCGCACGCCGGGCATGTGACCGTGTCGTTCCGGCGGAAATTCTCGACGACCCAGTGGGCTTGACAGGTGCTGCACGCGGTGACGTGGAACGTCATGCGGCATCACCGGGCGTGAAGCGGGGTGACTGCTTCACAGAGAAATTAACGTGCAACACGTCGCTATCCTGGTCGTTGTCTTCACCGAGACGGGGGTTCAGGTTCTCGTCGTCTACCACTCTTCTTCACCCCCTGTAACAGGAACAATCGCGTCACGCGCAACCACAACCGGCGCACCAGGATTCCCGGCCGCTGAGTGCAGAAGCGCGAATTCTGCGTTCATCGTGTCGATCTTCCACACCGCGCCGTCGTACTCGATGAGTTTCCCTGGCATTAGGCGAGCACCTCCAGGGAGCTGGCATCATCAACGCAGAGTTGCCTGTCCGTGTTGACGAATTGGTGGGCTGCTTCGATGGTTTTCCCGTCTCTCAACAGGATTAGCGCTGGTTTTTCCGATTCGGTGCGCCCACTCTTATTAGGTTGGCTCTCGTATGTCATTCTGTGAACCCCTGTGGTGAGGTGTTCACACGGCGGTTCCCCGCGGGCACTGCCCGCGCGGTTGTCCTTTGCATCGTCAACTTGGTAGATGCGAGTTTGTGGTGAGTGGCGACACAGTGATCGTGGGTCGCCGCCGTGCTTGTCATGTCATAAAACAGGGTAAGGGATAAACGCTGGCGCTAAGGTTCAAGTGGGTAAACGAATCAGGCGACACAGACCTTCTACCCTATGACTACCCCGACCGGGAATGTAGTCACCGGTATCTATAACAAGGTGTTTTGAATATCACTGTTCGGACACCCCCGGACACCCCTGGACGAGATCTCAGCGCCGAAAAACCCCACACGGCAACAGAATCACACCAATCACCCCCGACCCCTGTCCAGGGAGTCCAGGCGTCTAGGGTCTTTCTGCAGATAGAGTAAGAAAACTACCACACTACCACCATTCCGTTTACTGTTTTTCTCACATTACCCTCGAAACACCCTGGACAACCTGGACACAAAATAGAACCCTACTGCCGTCTTGCGGTTTTCTCGTCCAGGGGTGTCCGGGGTCCCACTGTTTGTGTCCAAGGGGGGTTGTGTCGATGGAGACAATCCTCTTGCTGTGCTGGGAGGGCGCGGCGGGTGCCGCGCTCGTTGTGGACGGGTGAGCGTCAGCGTCTGGATCGATGGTCACGGTGCTCTTGCTGTCGCGTGCGTTCGCGTTGTGGGCGTGTGCTGGCGGTAGTGTTACGCGGCGTGTGAGCGGTTTCTGAGGCGCGTCGTCGTTCGTGTTTCTGTGGGGGTGAGCAGTGGCGGCGTGTGAGCTGAGTTGTCGTTGACAGTGTCGCTGGTGTCGTGTCGATTGTGACTGTCGTCGCCCCCTGCACCCCGGGCGGGTTGCGTGACACTGACCGTGACACTGCGGTAACTGTCCTCGAAGCCCAGTGGCGCGTGAGCGCCAAGCGTCGGAAACAACTACTCCCGCGAAAATCAGAGCCGGTTACGGATCTGCTGGAACGTCAGTACCCTATCAATCCCTGGTGCATCGAACGCATCGAGTTCGTCGTTGAACTCCCCAATCTTCACCCTCCCGCTCTCAATCCCTCTGATAGTCTCCCGATCGAGGTTCACGGGAATCGTCTCGCCCGCAGTCAACGCCCTGAGCATATTCGCAGCCACTTCGTGATTCCGCATGACCCACACGGACTCCCCATCAGCCTCTGCCAGAACGCGGTAATCGTGCCGGAGGCTCGAATAGTCGTTAATCCCGGGGCTCGCATTGTCAGGCACCCCGGGGTCAGCGCTGATACGCCCACCTTCCACTTCAACCGTAGCGATGCGCTCCGGTTCAGTGTCAACCACGACTAAGTCAGTTCTACTCCCGCCCTCGCTCGGAGAGACTTCAACCCGTCTGACGTCCTCGCGCGCTGCGTAGTACTGCCGTGTGAGCGCAACACCGACTCGATGCGGGGTGTCATCACCGGGATCGCCGATGTCGAACCCGTGTTTCTTCGTCATCCTACATGCTCTCTGTCCTTCCGATGTGACGGTGTAATAGCGTCTTCGTGCGACTCCTGTATGGAGTTTCAGATACCCCAGCTCTTGGAGTTTGTCGTCGTCAATGTCGTACAGTGTTTTGATTGTGGATGACATCGACTCTGTGAGGTTGTATCCGGCCAACTCGCCGTTCATCGCTTTCACGACAGCCTTCAGGAATGCGGCTTCATCGCTCGTGATCCCGTATGTCTCTAAGTGCCGATCGGTGAACCCGCCAGTATCAACTCGGGTGAGCGGGGCAGGCGCGTTGTTACTGGATTGTCGTCTCGGGTCGTGCGGGTCACGTGGATCTGGAGGGTGCTCGCGCATATGTTATTTTCTGGTTCTGGTATAATGTCTCCTTGCCGTGGGGTTCTTCGTGTGGTTTTCAGAGGGGGTTACACTCACCCTGACCGCGGTCACTGTCTCGAAGCCCAGTGGCGCATGAGCGCCCGCCACCCCAGTGGGCGAACGTCTCAAACTCTTGGGGGGTAAATCCTCCACACCCTCTACATCAACACACATATCCGGGTGTGAGAGGCGATATTACACCCTGGCCAAACCCCATCCGCAGCCTCAGATTTCTTTGTAGCATCTATAAACACCTTAGCTACCGCGCGGTGTTTTCAAACCTCAATAGTTTGAGATGGCTGCTCTGAATGGGTTTCGCGCATGGTTTTCGCACCCCATTGTTTCGTTTTCGCGTAGGGTTTCCGCCACGGGTTCGCCTATTCCGCGTATGGTTTTCGCACAGGTGCGGAAACCCCCTGCGAAAACTTATGGTCGTGACGGGACTACCTTGACATGTAATGACAGAGGCAGAGTTAGACGACGAGGATCAGTTACAGTTGACTGACATCGACTCGCTCGGTGACAGTGACACTGACGGTGACAGCGAGGTTGACAAGTGCTGCGTAATCGTTCACCAACCAACCCGGAAGGAACTCGCACAGTCGGTACGGTCGTGCTTAGCGCACGCCAACCAGATTGTGGACACGGGAGACATCGACTCTGCAACGCGCGCTGACTACGGACACCAAATTGCGAGCGGGAAGATCGAACTCCCCGACCGCGCGTTCCCCATCGACGTTGGTGGAATTGCGATGGGGATCGATCCCGAACGGCGGCACGTCGTGAATGGTGTGAGCGTGAGCGAGAAGACTGACGACATTCGTCACGTCGTCGTTGACAGTATCGAAACGCTCGGTAAGGGTCATGAAGAGATTCGTGACCGCGTTGAAACGCTGATCAACTCTGGTGTGACACTCCACCTGAACGATGTCGCTGCAGAGATCGATAGTGATTCCGCGGACGCGGTGCTGGGGGTGCTGGAATCGCTCGATAAGAGTGGTCCGGAGTTGCAGCGTGAGGCTGCGATTCGTGACGTTCGAAGGTGGTGTGATGGGCTCGATCGTGACCGCGGGCGGGCTCCGCTCGGCTTCACCTACGACGACTCGGGGAAAGTCGTTCCTGGGGATGACTACGATGAGGTGCGAGCTGTACTATCGATGGTTCATGATGACCACCCGGATTCGTTATCGAAGCGAAAAGGTGCGGAGCGATTGGGTGTCGCTCCGCGGACTGTTGGTCGGGCGTTGGATAATCTGGATCGGTACGTGCTCGAAGAGGACACTGGGAAGTGAGCGCGGTTTGGGGTGCCTGCCCTCTCACCCGCGGGTTACAGCCAGTCGATGCGTTCTCTCCGCTGCCGCATTTTCGACCGCGAATCACGGTGATCGTATCTCTCCTCAATAATGTCCGTACCGACGTTCATCCGGTCGCTGACGACGTCTGCAGCGACATCTGACGATAAGTAGTCAGTAATCGCTCCGTGTCGAATCGAGTGCGGAGCAGTGCTAGACGGGCATTTGCTCGCAGCCATGTTATCCATTGCTTCGCACTCGTCCGTGTCGCGGTCATGCGGACAGTCACCGCCGTTAAACGTACACGGCCGGGTGACTCGGTACACGTTGAGTCGGATCGTGTTCTTCGTGATTCTACCGTGTTTCGTTGTTAAAAGCGGGTCTCTGCGGTGGTCGTCCTGTACGTCGTGACGGTGGTGTTCGATGTGGTCATCGATGATCCTGCAGGTCCGCGTGCTGATTGCGACTGCCCGCTCCCCTTTTCGCTTGTTCTTCAGTGGGGTGTCGGTGTCTGGGTTGTGTCGGAGTTCGATGTATTCGTCTCGCGGGTGGTAGTGTTGCAGGTCGATTGCTCGTGCTGCGCCCATCCGCATCCCGGTCTCCCAGAGGATCCGGAAGATGACGTGTTGTAGGGACGCGTACTGGTACTTATCGAGGTACTTCAGGATCTGCTCGGCCTTCTGTCGGGGGACCGTGTCGGTGCCTTGCGCGCCCGGGTCAGCTAAACTGGGGGAGTTGACCGTTTCATCGAGGCCGTCGATACACGCGTTGATGCTGACAGCGAATCTGAGGAAGACACGGAGTGTGTCCAGGTTAGATTTAAGCGTGACATCGCTCACCTTCTGTTTCCGGAATATTTTGAAGCGTTGAACATCGCGGCCGGTGATGTCGTTCAAGTTGTCAATCTCTTCTTGGTCGCACCATTCCACGAAGCGTTGTAGTCTGTATCCGTGTGACTGCAGGGTCGCGTCTGAGAGTTCGCGTTCACGGTCTTGTTTGTACAGATCCACTGCGTCGCGTGGTGTGAGGGGTTCAAGCCTGTTGTCGGGAGAGTTTCGTGCCATTGTTCTGGGGCACGGGCGAGTTTGCGGGCCGGGATTGGATTGAGCGCACCCTGCCGGTGAAGTCCGGGGTGAGGTCCGTCGGCCTTGGACGGTGGAAGCCCGCCCGGAACGGCCCGGAGGGCCGCATGCCCGGCAGGACCCGCGAAATCGTTTGGAACGCTCGATCCGTAACCGCGTTCTCGTGAGCGAAGCGAACGAGAGTACGCGAGACGAGCGTAGCGAGTCTCGCTCGATTCGAATTCGCGCCGGCCCATTTTCACCCCACGTCGCAATCGTGAGCGATAGCGAACGGTCTGTCGTGGGTGTGAAATGGACACCAAGCGAATTCGAGCAGGGAAGTCGAGCGAAGCGAGTCTTCCCGTGTTCGACATTCGCGCCGGCCCACTACCGTTCCCGCGAACAAACTCGTGAGCGGGAAGTCCGTGCAGCTGAGCGAATTCGAGCCAGCAAGTCCCAGCGCGAACGAAGTGAGCGCGACCGTCTTGCTTAGTTCGACATTCGCACCGGCCCACTTCTGCCTGCGAACAAATCTCACTGATCGAGCGAAGCGGTGTCCGAATCGGTGGTTACTGCCAAACGGTATTTGCAGCGGTGAACGCTTCGTCTTTCGTGACGATGGCATCAGTACCACGCACTCGGTGGTTCCCAATGAGCAAAGCATCGTGGAGCGTGTGGTGGTCGATGAGGCTCCCGTACACCGCGAGGTCTTGCTGGTCGGCGGGGGCAACTTGCACGGGGCCGTCGTTCACCAACCCGCGCAACACTGCGTTCGGTGTCGTGTCGACCTTGACGCCGGCGATCTTCCCCTTGTTGACCGCCGTCCAGATAGCCTCGCTCACCGTGACTGTCGGTGCCTCGATCACATCGACGCCCTGCTCGGCTCGCTCGAAGACATCGTCTGCAGCTGGCGGGAGTGTATCGACGAGATACCGGGCCATCGCCACGCCGTCGACGGTGTATCGGGTCACGGCTGCCACTCTGTCCGGTGTTTCTCCCGAATCTCGGCTTCCATCTCCTCGGCCATCTCCTCGCGCTTTTCCTCGGGGACGTCGTCGTCGACGAGCATCCCACGGCCCGTCGATCGGGTCGCCTTCCTGATCCGAATACCGTCCTCGGTCTTTTGCCAGAGCAGCTCATCGCCCTCCTCGAGGCCAAACTCCTCACGAAGTTCCTTCGGGATGGTGACCTGTCCCTTCCGGGTGATGCGGGTCGTCTCGCCCTCGGCGTTGGTCTCGGTACTCATACGTAGTACTACGGGGCGTAGTACCTAAGAGTTTGCCCGCCAGGAGAGTAGCCGGGACTCGCCCAAGACCCGGCCAGTGTGGGGTAGGTGGCCGGGGTACCATTACCCCAACAGACCCATCGAGACAACCCGTTGGTCGATCGGTAGATCGGTGACGCGCCGGCCCATTCCTGAGCGCACGTGCGACTCGGTAAACCATGCGTTCGCCAGTACAATCCCAGTACAGGGCCGAGCAAGCGTTATACGTTCAAGTCGACAATCCCTGACAAATGGTACCAACCCCTTCACTCTCTCGACGGCGACTTCTCACTGCGGTGGGGATCGGGGTCGTCGGGCTCGCAGGCTGTGGGGAATCGACGACAACTGAAACGGACGCACCCCCTTCAAACACTCCAGGAACCACACGCACAGACACGACGGAGACACACGACGAAACACAATCCTCGCCGACTGGTACTGACGCCGGAGCGACGGCGACCACGACCACAGGAGAGCCAACTACCGACACCGCCGACGCACTCGATCGGCGGGAAGCCAACGTCGTGGGCGTCGAGTTCGAATCAGTCGACGGCGGGATCCGGTTCAGTGTCGCGCTCAATCACGACGACGAGGGCGAAGACGGCTACGCGAACTGGTGGCAGGTCGAGGCCCTCGACGGGACGCAACTCGGGCGGCGCGAACTACTGCACGCCCACGCACAGCAGCCGTTCACCCGCTCGGCGACGGTCGACATTCCCGAGGACGTCACCTGCGTGGTCCTCAAGGGTCACGACCAGACCCACGGGTATGGAGGACGCGCAATGGCCGTCAATCTCGACACAGGGGCGACCAGAAACGTCGATCAGGGACGCGAGCCGGCAGGATTCGGCGAGGATGAGTGTCCGTAGCGTCCACAACGGACGCGATGATCGTCTCGCCCTGACTCACATCCAGACGAGTTGTGCGTGGGGTGTCCCGTCGATATCCAAGACGTTGGGCTCTTGGACGAATCCGTGTTCGAGGGCGATCGAGACGGCCCGCTCGCCGACGAGGTTGGCGGTGTCACACTTCGCGAGGCTCTCGGCGACGCGCTCGGCGTCGGCAGGCTCGCCACCGTAGAACTCCTCGGTGACGGACAGCGAGATCTCGCCGTCGGCGACGGTGTCCCCGATGAGGTCGGCATCACACACCGCGACGAGAAGGCCTTCGTCAGTCTCGCGTTCGGTGACCAATAGCTCGTCGGCGCCGTCCCCAGTCATGTTATTCGCGAAGCCCCTGCCCGCGCTCCTCGATCATCTCCGCTTCGGTTTCCTGGCGCAGCTCGTCGGCCTCGTCGACGAGTTCCTCGGCGCGTTCGTCCTCGCCGACCTGTTCGTGGGCGCGGGCTTTCTGCTCCAGCAAGTCCGCATTCCGGAACCCGAGTCGGACAGCATTGTCGAAGGCATCGATCGCGTCCTCGGCCAGTCCGCGTTCGAGCAGGAAGAAGCCACGATTGTACCAGGCCTGGGCGAAGCGGGGATCGATCTCGACGGCCCGCTCGGCGTGTTCTAAGGCCTGCTCGGATTGCCCGGACTCCCAGAGTGCGTAGGCGAGATTTGTCTCAGCGGTCGCGGCGTGTTCGGAGTCAGCATCGAGGTTTAGTGCCTCGCGGTAGGCCCCGATCGCCGCGTCGTACTCCTCGAGTTCGGCATGAGCGACGCCTTTGTTCACCCGGGCCTCCTGTTCGATCGCGTCGTCATCAGCGAATTGGGCAGTCCGTTGGAGCGCTTCAGTAGCTTCCTCGAAGCGCTGGATGCGCATGTACTCCAGGCCGACGTCGAGCAGGCTTTCAGCGTCGACTGCCTCGTCAGGAATCGCGTGTTCGTCCAGCAGATCCCCCACTACCCGCGAGTCGATGGGGTCGACCTCGTCCGGATCAACGGCGAGTTCCGGCGGTTCGAGATCGAAGCCCTCGTAGGGCTCGTCGAAGCCCTGACCCTCTGAAAAGCGATGGTCCTCGGAGTCGTCAGTCATTACTATCGATTGGCAACGCGGAAGGTTAAGGCCTGCGTCACCGGATGGGGGCATATGAGCAAGCGACTGTTCGTCAGCGTCGACCTCGACGGCCTCGGGGAGAACGTCGCCGCTGTCCAAGAGCGATTCGACGGTGCATCGGGTCTGAACTTCGTCGATCCCGAGCAGGCCCACCTCACGCTGAAATTCCTCGGCGACACCGATCCGGACCGGATGCCCGAAATCACCGACGAACTCGCGGCCGCGGTCGACGAGAGCGGCGTCGAGCCCTTCGAGGGGGAATTCGGCGGCCTGGGTGCGTTCCCCAGTACGGACTACATCAGCGTCGTCTGGTTCGGCGTCCGGGAGGGGAGCGAGCAACTGACCCGATTGCACGAGGCCATCGAGGAGCGCACGGTCGCGATGGGGTTCGACCCCGAGGACCACGACTTCACCCCGCACGTCACGCTGGCCCGCATGAACCACGCGGGCGGGAAGGAACTCGTCCAAGACGTCCTGCGAGAGGAGGACCCGACGGTCGGCACCCTCAAGGTCGAGGCAGTCCGACTGACCGAGAGCGTCCTCACCGACGACGGGCCCGAGTATTCGACCGTCGAATCATTCGAGATCTGAGAGGATAGCAGGGCGCTAAGTATCACGTAACGTCGATTTAGGCGAGCTAAACGACTTAGTCGCACCAAAATTAGTCCGAAAAGTGATAATTGTTAAGTGGCCCACGATACTATGGATTCTCGATGGCACTGCTGGCTAATCTCACGCTGGTCTTCGTCGCGGGATTCATCACCGCGTTAGCAACAGGACTGGGTGCGATCCCGTTTTTCCTGGTCGATGATATCAGCGATCGGTGGTACGTCGGGTTGTGGGGGCTGGCCTCGGGAATCATGCTCGCGGCGTCGCTGTTCGGCCTGATCTTCGAGGGGCTGGCCGAGGGGACAGCCTTCGAGATCGCCGTCGGGATGGGCGCGGGCGTCCTTCTGGTGATCGTCGCCCACTGGGTGCTCGACGATGTGGACGTCGACCCAAAAGAGTACGCTGAAGCCGATTTCAAGAAGCTCGTACTCATCCTGGGTATTCTGACAGTCCACAGTTTCCCCGAGGGTATCGCCGTCGGAGTCTCCTTTGCCGAACTAGGCTTCGAGGGTGCCGATGGAGTGCTATTGTTCGGGACGACAGTCCCCATTCTGGCGATCTTTATGACAATCGCGATTTCGATCCACAATATCCCAGAAGGGGTCGCAATTTCGATCCCGCTTCGCTCGATGGGCGTCTCCGAGTGGCGCATGGCCTGGTGGGCCGTCTTCTCGAGTCTCCCCCAACCCATCGGGGCTGTGCTGGCGTTCGCGTTCGTCCGCCTCGCACGGGACTTCCTGCCCTACGGCTTTGGCTTTGCCGCCGGCGCGATGATCTACCTCGTCGCGACGGAGTTCATCCCGGAGGCATTAGAGACGGGCGCGCCGCTACCCGGCGATGGTCATCGGGAACTCCTCGGGGGACTAGTCGCCGGTGTGGCGTTGATGGTGCCGCTGGCATTAGTATGACTCCGGCCAAAAGAACAATCATTTAAACGGCGACGGCGAACGAACGGATACCATGGGCAAGAAATCCAAGGGCAAAAAGCAGCGCCTGGCGAAGCTCGAACGGCAGAATAGCCGTGTCCCGGCGTGGGTCATCATGAAAACCGACCAGGACGTACAGCGCAATCCGAAGCGACGTCACTGGCGACGTAATGATACAGACGAATGAGTGCCGAAGACTTCGAGGAGCGGGTCGTCACGGTCCCGCTTCGCGACGTGCAAGCTGTTCCGGAAGGCGACCGCGCCGGGAAGGCGATGTCGCTCGTCCGTGAGCACCTCGCCCAGCACTTCTCGGTCGAGGAGGACACAATCCGGCTTGACCCGTCGGTCAACGAGGCCGTCTGGGACCAGGGGCGGGCAAACCCCCCGAGCAAGATTCGGATTCGCGCCGCGCGCTTCGAGGAAGCGGGCGAGAACATCGTCGAAGCCGAACCCGCAGAGTAACTTTGCTCCGCGCGGCCTTCGCCGGTTCGACGTACGTCGGCGTCTACGCTTCGGTCACCGACAAGTGTCTCTTGATCCGCCCTGACGCCGACGACGAACTGACAACTGCCTTCGGCGAGGAACTATCCGTCCCGGTCGTCGAGACGACGATCGGTGGTGCAGGCACAGTCGGCGCGCTGGCAACCGGGAACGAAAACGGTCTGCTGGTCACGAGTCGGCTCACTGACCGCGAACGCGACCGTATCACGGAGGCGATCGACGCGCCGGTCGTCGAGCTCCCGGGTCGGATCAATGCTGCCGGCAACGTCGTCCTGGCCAACGACAACGGCGCAATCGTCCATCCGGATCTGCCGAGAGACGCCGTCCAGGCCGTCAAAGACGCCCTGGACGTGCCAGTCGAACGCAACGATATCGCGGGCGTCCAAACGATCGGGACGGCTGCGGTCGCGACGAACCGCGGCGTGCTCGCTCACCCCCAGGCGACAGACGAAGAACTCGACCGGCTCGAAGAGATACTTAGCGTTCCGGCCGATGTCGGAACGATCAACTACGGCGGGCCGCTGGTCGGGTCCGGTCTGGTTGCCAACGCGAACGGATACGTCGTCGGTCAGGACACCACCGGGCCGGAACTTGGCCGAATCGAAAGTGCATTGGACTATATCGACTGAGTTGGCGTCAGTTTTCGGGCAGATGAACCGATAGAAGGCGGACGGCGAGTGGAGCGGCTGCGGAGCGCCGGAGGCACGAGCGGGGTTCGCCGGACCTGACCGAAAGAGGGTTGGATATTTTGATCGACCGTTTTCGAGAGTGCGCGCCGCCGGCTCGCAGCTCCGAGCAAAAAAGGTGGATGGGAAGATACTTCCCCGTCGGTCACCGCAATCTTGCACATGAGTGAGTTTACAGTCAACGGGCAGTTTGAGGCCCGCGACGGCTGGCAGACATTCGAGAAAGAGATCGAAGCGGAGAACAAAAACGTCGCTGAAGAGCGGATCTTCGCCGAGTTCGGCTCCCAACACGGGCTAAAGCGCACCCAGATCGAGATCGAGGGGGTCGACGCATGAGCCTCGGTGGTGGCGGCGGCGGCGGTCAGCAGCAACTCCAGGAACTAGCCCAGGCGATCGAGGCCATCGAAGACGAGAAACAAGCCCTGCAGACCGAAATCGAGAACCTTCGAACCGAGCAGACCGAAATCGACGAGGCAATCGAAGCAATCGATACTCTCGAAACCGGCTCGACTGTCCAGGTTCCACTGGGTGGCGACGCATACGTCCGCGCCGAGATTCAAGATATCGACGAGATTATCGTCGGCTTCGGCGCAGACTACGCAGCCGAACAGGGCCAAAACGACGCCGTCGATGTCCTCGAGAACAAGAAAGACACTATCGACGAGCGGATCGAGGAAGTCAACGAGGAAGTTGCGGAACTCGACGCAGAAAGTGACGAACTCGAAGAGCGCGCCCAACAGATGCAACAACAGCAGATGCAACAGCAGATGCAGACGATGCAACAGCAGGAAGAAGGCGACGAGTAGGGCCCAATGTTCGACGGACTTCGCGAAAAACTCGGTCGATTCAGTGACGACGTCGAAGAAGACGTCGACGAAGACACCGAGGAGGGACGCGACACTACATCGGAGACAGATCCTGCGGAATCCGCCGTGACGGCACCCGAAAACGGGTCAGAAGCCGAGACCGAAACAGAATCAACGACCGGCACTGATAGCGAATCAGCCACCGACACGGCTGACGGGCAAGCCGACAATGGCACACCAGCGGACGAGTCGGACCGCGGGATCGGCGAGCGAGCAAAACTTTTTGCCACCGGCAAGACTGTCATCGACGAAGACGACCTGCAGGCTCATCTCGACGAACTCGAAATCGCGCTGTTGAGTAGCGACGTCGAGATGAGCGTCGCCGGCGAAATCCTCGATGGGGTCGAGACAAATCTGGTCGGCGAAACGCGCCGACGCCTCCAGAGTACGGGCAATCTGGCCCAGGACGCACTCCGGGAGGCGCTGTACGACGTCATCAGCGTCGGCCAGTTCGATTTCGAGCAGCGGATCGCCGAGGCCGAGAAGCCGGTCGTAATCGTCTTCACGGGCGTCAACGGCGTCGGAAAGACGACCACGATCGCCAAGCTGGCACGCTACCTCGAACAGCACGGCTACTCGTCGGTGCTGGCTAACGGTGACACCTACCGCGCCGGGGCCAACGAGCAACTCGGCGAACACGCCGAGAATCTGGACGTGCCCTACATCTCTCACGAACAGGGCGGCGATCCGGCCGCGGTCATCTACGACGCCGTCGAGTACGCCGAAGCCAACGACGTTGACGTCGTCCTGGGCGATACAGCAGGCCGACTCCACACCAGCGAGGGGTTGATGGACCAACTCTCGAAGATCGACCGCGTGATCGATCCGGACATGACGCTGTTCGTCGACGAAGCCGTCGCCGGCCAGGACGCCGTCACGCGCGCGAGCGAGTTCGACGACGCCGCCGAGATCGACGGGACGATCCTCACGAAGGCCGACGCCGATCCGCAGGGCGGTGCAGCGATCTCGATCGCCCACGTGACGGGCAAACCCATCCTCTTTCTGGGCATCGGGCAGGGCTATGAGCACCTCGACCCGTTCGACCCCGAGAACGTCGTCGACCAGTTGACGCTCGGCGAGTGACCACTTTCTAAAGTCCTCAACTACGAGCGCCTGATGGGCGAGCTACTCGTCGAACAGCGCGGGATCAGCCTCGATACGGGTGGCACGATAGACATCCTTGGCGGGAAGCTGCTGGTCTACGACCACGACAGCGAGTTGCTCGTCGACGAGGAATCGATCACGTCCACGACGCCGAGCTGAAGGGCTGTGACGAGTGTGCATACGTCACAGGCCTTACGTGCTAGCGCGGCCATTCGATCCCGGTACCCCGCGGTTTATCGAGTACACCGGGCACGTCGAACACTACGAGACGACGCTGAATCCCCACGACGAGGGGCATTGACGAGTCGAGTGTTCAAATCCGGGGTGGTATATCGACCAGATCGTCAACCCCCAATGTTAATTACAGAATCAGTCTAACCAAATCGACATGAATCTGTATCTCCTCGTCGTCCTCGGATTCGTTGCGATCCTCCTGCTGTATAGCTTGCTCCGATACGTGAGGGAGGCGCGGCTCCGATTGATCGAGGCCCGAGAGCGTTGTCATAAGAACTGGAGCGATATCGAAGTCCTCATCGAGCGACAACATTCGGAGTTACAGCAATTGGGCGATCTCACCAACGAGCACGTCTCACACGAGACAGCGTTGCTCGAAACAATTCTCGAAAAGAACGGAAAGCGTATCAAAACGAAAACTCCTGAAGCAGCGGCTGAGTTCATCAATTCACTTCGAGAAGCGAGTGATGAGATACATTCCCTGGCTGAGGAATATCCCGAACTCGCATCGGCAGACCGGTTCGAGGAACTCTCGGAATCGATTGTCGATCTGGAACAGCGCCTCGAAAACAGACGGGAACAGTACAATGCAGCGGTCGCGGCGTACAACGCACGGTTGCAGTCGTTTCCCGAATCGTACTTCGCAGACCAACTCGGATATAGCCGCAGAGAACCCTTCGAAGCCTCTGAACGTGCACAGGAAGAGGTCGAACTCCGTGACCGTCTCGACGTAACGACGCGGGACTGAAAAGCCGATGGTGGCTGGTACCCTTCTTGCGGTGGTGATCTATCTCGGTCTCCTGGGCGGATCCGGGCTGTTCGTCGTTGCTGGAGTCATCAGTGTCCGCGATGGTTTCCGGAAGTACCGTGAGCGAAAAGCGATCACGGACAGGCCTGTCTCGGAGTTAGACTCGGTGGCCATGGGTGACGTTGCGCTACAGGGAACGGCGCTCCCGGAGGGAGCGCGTGAAACCGTGCCGATCGGGGAACAACCTGACGCAATCGTCTATCGGATCACTGTCGACGATACGAACAAGCTAGAAGCAGAGCTATTGGCGGACAGACACACCCCGAGATTCATCATTTCGTCGGGTGAGGACGAGATCCGCGTGGACCCCAGCGAGTTTACCTTCGAGATCGATCAGGAGCACACTTGGTCGAAGACGATCGAGAGCAGCGATCCGATTCCGCCCGACCTCGAGGCGTACGTCGCAGAACACGACCTCCCCGAACAGGGATTCGATCGGGATCGGCAGTTCCAGTACGAATATCTCCCCCCGGGTGAGACAATCCACGTCGTCGGACACGCAATCCCCCGGACCGATTCGACTGACCCACGGGAGAAAGGGGTTCTCGTGACGGCCGAACGAGACAAGAGTTTGATTTCGAACAAGTCCGTCGAGACGCTGCTCGACGAGCGGCGGCGGGCCGTCATAACTGACGTCACCGTCGGTGTCCTAGAGGGGGGAGTCGGGCTTGCGGTGTTCCTCTGGTTGTCCGGCATCGCCCAGCTCTTTCTCGGGGTCTGATCAGTCCCAGTCTGTTTCCGAACCAGTCAGACCGAAAGACAGGCCCGAGAGGACCGCCACTGCGAACCAGACGGAGACAATCCCCAGCGGGATGGCGCCGACAATCAGCACCCATAGAACTTCGGTGGGTGGCTGTGAACCGAAACTGCTCTCGTAACCCGACTGGAGAACGACGAGCCATACTCCGATACTGAGAGCGTATCCCGCCAATTTCGTCCAGAATCGAACCGTCCGGACGAGTCCGTGCACCCAGGCTGGATACTCCCGAGCCGGTCGACGGATGGCCGGTATCACCGATCGTAACAACTCGATGAATATTCGGCCAGCGCCCGGGACAGGAATGTCGTCCGAACGACGAGCCGCCCGGATGTCTTCCCAGCACTCCTCACAATACTCCTCAGGAGCGTCGTCGATCCAGCGTAGTCCTCGACCGCCGGTCATTACACAGGACACCGTCGAATCGGAATCGACCCACGACCCGTCGGGCTCACGATGGTTCTCCAGGCCGTGCAATCTACCGGCGATGATGAGGGTTTCTTTGCGGTATCGCGTACGAATTTTCGTGTCGTCGTCGGTCCATCGCTGCAGTTGCTTGGTCGAAACCAAGCCAGTCTCTCCCCCGACGAACCCGATGCCGAAATACTTCGTCGTAGAGGTTTTCGGATCTTCGAACAGCGGATCGTCGGTGACGCCGATACAGAGTGTATCCACAGTTTCGACTGAGTCTGTGAACTGTTCGAGATAGTCGGCGGCTGAGAGCATCTCAGCTCCGTTTCCGACCGGAAAGTCGACGGGAGCGCCCTTCGGTGCCGATACGTCTAAGGTCGTCTCGATCGCGTTTTGGGCGGCTTCACAGGCTGGCCCCCAATCTCGATTGACTGGCACCACTCGGATTGCTCGTGACTGTGCCCCCCTCATTTGAATGATCAGATGAGACAGCAATACCACCATAAATGTCTCGACTCGCGCCAACCCGTGCTGCGAACGTGACACTTTGTGAATGTTTGATTCGGCGCGATCGATGGTTGATCGATCAGTTTGGCTGTCCGCCTCTTCGAGGAGACAGCCGTGCACGGCGAGCTACCGGACGGCGCTGAATCCTCTCAGCGAGAGACACTGTCAGAGACACACTTCCCGCACGGGAGGCGAGCGTGACCGTGTAGTACCGGAGAAGGTGATACTCCCGAATTCTTTTGTGTCAATAGAAAATATAGACAGTCGTGTCCCCGGACTCCGTTCCCGTCCCAAATCCGACTGAAGTCGTTCGCACTGTTCTGGCGGAAACCGTCGATTACGTCTCGCTGCTGGCGACCTGGTTCTGTCTGAACTTCGGGATCGCTGGCAGAGTGCCGGGAATGGTCCTGGCGGGGACTGCACTCTTCGTGCTGGAACTACTCGACCGTCGACCGTCCATCTGGTCGGCACTTGTCTTTACGGGTGCGTCGCTGTTCTTCCTGCCGGTAACGATGGTGTGGTTGCTCGTCCCGGGTATGGAGTGGGTGTTCGTGCCGGCCCGGATCGCCGGACTGGCGATGAGTGGGATGATCGCGTTCCGGTGGGGGCTACGCGGAACGGGACGACACATCAGAGATACCCTCGACACAGTCGTATCGACGCCCCCGCGAGTGGATCACGAACCCAGCGAGTCTCGTCGGTGACGCCTCGCTATCGGCATCCGATAGGCGTCACCGATTCACTGCCAGAAACCGATCACCGCGTATACGTCCGTACCGATTCGATCCCTTCGGGGCCGACGACGAAGACGTCCACGAACCCAGTGATCTCCTCGCCGCTCGCATCAAGCAAGCGACCACGGGCCGCGAGTTCGCCCGCACCGTCCTGATAGACCGCGTCGATCGGGTGGCTGGTGCGGTCGTCGGGACGCTCCTCGCGCATGAACTGGACGAACCGCTCGCGGCCCTCGAGGGTTCGGTCCGGCCGATAGTGAACGAACCCCGGGGCGAGTAGCGACCTCAGCCGGTCGTAGTCGTGGTCGTCAAGTGCCCGGTAGTACGCTCGCACGTCTTCGATGGCGGCCTCAGTCATACTGTCCTCCAGGCCGTCCCGACGGAAGGAAGGTGTGGCTCACGACGAATCCTCGGCGTCGTGGCGCGGATCAGTCGGTGACGGGCCCCCGGAATCGCCTGCGTCGGCCTCAGACGACGCCCCGTCCGGATCAGCCTCGTCGTCGGCAGCCTGCAACTCCTGGGCGATTTCCTCGATTTCCTCGTCCGTGATGTCCGCGTCGTCTTCAGTGTCCTCGGTAGACGTAGCGGTCGATTCGTCGTCCTCGCTGGCAGTATCTGGTTGTCCGTCGTCGGTGGGGGTCGAGTCCTCGCCCCGGACGATCGGTTCCTCGTCGTCCCCGGTCGAACCGTCTTCGGGCGTCGCTGGGGGTTCGTCGAGTGGCGATCCGGTGGATCGTTCGTCGTCGGCACTGGCAGTGGATTCGTCGCGTTGCTCCTCGGCCGGGACGTCAGCCTCTTCGAGTGCATCCGCGATCTGGTCGTCTTCGGCACCGTCAGGATCGTCGATGTCCATGCCGACGCCCGCGTATTCACGGAGTCGCTGTGCCGCGTCCGTGTCCGGCCCCTCGTCGATCGGCTGGTCGTCGGCTTCCTCGCCGAGATCGACGGCCGTCTCACCCAGATCGAGATCGACACCGCCAGCCGCACGCTCGTCATCGCGGATGGCATCCATCACCGACTCGTCGGCCTGTTCGATCGCCTCGTCAGGGATCTCGACGCCCTCGTCAGTGACGGTGATGTCGTCCGGATCCAGCGGTTCGGCGAGGTCCCGGGCCGTTTCGAGGGGTGATTCGGCATCTTGCCGGTAGGCCTGGCCCTCTTTGCCGTCGCCACTGGCAAAGGCGTCGGCCGCCTCCGCGAGCCAGTCGGCTGCCTGCCAGAGGCCAGTCGCTTTCAGCCGGGCGCGCTCGAAGTGCTCGTCCAGTTGTGCCGCATCGACGAACCGCCCAGACGTGGCGAACTGCTCGGCGGCAGTCGTGAACTCCTCGCGGGCACGCTCGAAGTCACCCCGGGCGACCATCCAGTCGTGGTCTTCGAAGCCGCTCATCGCACTCGTGAACGCGCGCCGCCCTTCGACGTAGTGGGCGTGGCCCACGCGATACCGCGAGATGGCCGCTGCGTCGCCACCGATCTCCGCGACGGCGCGCTGGATCGCCTCACCGTTTGGCCGTTCGTGCGGATCACGAGTCGACCAGGCGTACCTGATCACGCCGTCCAGGTCGACGACGAAGACGGCTCGTTCGGGGCGCCGCTGGCCGTGTTCATCCTCGAAACCGACCTCGTACGCCTCGGCAACCTCGCCGCGCGTATCGGCACACAGCGGCATATCGAGGTCGTATTCGGCGGCGAACGCCCGATGGCTGTAGACGGTGTCGGGACCGACGGCGACGACGGCAACGTCGGGTTGCATCGCGAAGAGATCCAGTGCAGAGAGGTCACTGTCGCCATCACAGGCTGGGTTGAAGTCGCCAGGATAGAACGCGAGCACGACGATCTGTTCGCCGACGTAGTCCGCAAGCGAGAGGTGCCGGATAGCGTCGTCCTCGATCGCCGGCAACTCGAAGGTCAGGGCGTTGGCCCCGTCCTGAAGCATGCAAAAGTGGTTGTTCGTCAGCCCTCAAAAGCGTGCCTCTCCGGTCGACTTTTATCTGAGCGTGAAAAAGCCCTCGCGTGGAGTGTCACGTCCGCTACGAAGGCGACGACGATCCCGAGAAGTGCACAGCCCGAAAACTTGCCAAGTTCGACCTGGCGACGCTACACAACTCCGTTCGAGCGACGCCACCCGGGATCGTGCTAAACCCCTTCGCCGAGCAAGCACTGTCGCCAGCGGACGCCGATCAGGACCGACTGATCGCACTGGATTGCTCCTGGGAGACAGCCGAACGCGAGGCCTTCGATCTGGCCGGCATCCAGCGATCGCTTCCGTTTCTGGTGGCGGCCAATCCCGTCAACTACGGGACGCCCTTCCAGTTGAACACGGCTGAGGCCTTCGCGGGCGCGCTGGCGATCCTGGGCGAACGCGAACAGGCCGAGGAGTTGCTCTCGAAGTTTACCTGGGGGCACACGTTCCTCGAACTCAACGAAGAGCCACTGGCCCGGTACGCCGACTGTACGGACTCGACCGAGGTCCTCGAAGTCCAGGACGACTATCTGGCTGACAAAGACTGACGTGTCCCATCGGTGTCTCAGACGCCACGAGTGAACTCGAAGCGATCCGGGATCGCGTCGGGGAGAATATCCCGATCTCGGGCTGGTACACGGCCGACGAAATCGCGACGTCCGAGGCGTTGAACGGCCGCTACGATCAGACGGTCGTCGTATGGTCCTGACGAACGAACCACGCGAATCCGCCATGGCTACCCCACTGGACTATCGTCGTCTCATCGAATTCGCCATCGATCGCGAGGGGGAGTCATCGGTCGCGAGGGGGAGTCATCGGTCGCGAGCAGACTGTCTCGCTGGCCACCGACATCGAGGGGCTTGCGGTCGATTCGGACGGCACTGTCCAATCGATGAGCGATTCAGGCAACGAAACCTCAGAAAACTGGTTGCTGCTTAAAAAGCGGCCACGGGGCAATCACCGCGTTCGTCATCACGCGTCGTCTGGAAAACGCCGTCGACGATCCCGAGAGACTTCCGGAGACCGTTCGTCGATACGTCAGAATGGTTCTCAGGGTGGCGTGAAGCCGCTCTCGGGCAACTCGACCTGGAGCGGACTCTGTGGAGGAGATTCAGGAACCTCAGGTTCGTTGTAGACCGCCGGAGCGACGTCGTTCGGGCCATCGGGATAGAACAGCGCGGCCAACGTTTGAATCTGGGGCCGGCCGACGCCGAGTTCGAACTGTCCGCCGCCGTACATCGAAATATCGTTATTCATACAGTAAGAGACAACGCCACAGAGGGCTTCGATCGTCCCGATCCGTGACGGTTTAACGTTGATCCAGGCCGGATCGAAGGGGAGCGTCGAGAGGGACGAGACGTCTTTGATCGGCACATCCCAGGAGAGGCGACCAGTGTTTGCGTCGAGCAGGGACTCGGTGCCATCGCTGAGTGCGGGATCTTCGATAATGGCCTCGGGAAACGCTGTGAGGAGCTGTTCGTACAACCGGGGGTTGGCCGGTTGGTGGACATCAGCGTGTGCATACTGGCCTTTCAGGTCGAGGATTTCCACCGCATCGGTCTTAGCGAGGTCGTCGATCAGGTCAGCCGTCCAGTCGGCTGTCGGATCGAGTTTGAGTACGACGTCGGGGTAGGCCTCCTGAAGGCGGTCGACGCGATCGATCGACGGTGGTTCGTCCAGTCGCGTGCTCACGACGAACTGGACAGGGTCGGGGTCGCGCTCGAAGACCTCGGCGATCGAGCGATCAGCCTGTCGTAAGGCAAGGTCAAGCGCGGCGCTTTCGAACGCCCACCGACGGTATCGCCGTGACGGCGGCCGCTGGGGACCACTGGGGAAGAGGTTCATCTCAGCCAACGTCTCTGAGAAGGAGTCGATCGTGTACTCGCCGGCGAGCGTCGGTGGGGCACTCGCCGCCAACGCGTGATGATCCTCGGCATCGTAAGTGACGTCTTCGCCACGACCGACAAGCCCCTTACCGCGGAGTGTGACGGTCGTCGTAACTCGCTCGAATCCGCTCGACGTATTTCGTTCGAGTTGAGACAACTCGTAGCCGTCGATGGTCACCGAGAGATCCGCGACGCGCTCGTAGTCCATGCGACGGTGTGTGGGCGGGAGAGCCATCAATGGTCCGGCCGGGACGAGGCGACTCGGAAACGCTTAAACGCGCCCGCCGGTTAGCCAGCGTCACGATGGCACGATTCGAGAAAGCAGAGGGACGCACCCTCGAGAAACAGATCTGCATGCGCTGTAACGCCCGCAACCCCAAGCGCGCCGAGAAGTGTCGCAAATGTGGCTACGCGAATCTCCGACCCAAGGCCAAAGAGCCCCGTAGCGCCTAACTACGCGATCGACACGGGTTCCGAACACGCTGGGTTTGGGAAGGCTTTTCTCTTGGGCTCGCCGCGATTCGGGCATGGCTATCGGCGACGTAACCGAAGTAACAACTGGGTCCTGTAGTGATCTCTATTACGTCGACACCGGCATGTACGAGGTGGCCAGCTACGGCTCGGTGTACATCTTGGACGCCGAACGTCCAACAATCGTCGAGACTGGGATCGGAACCCACCACGATCGGATCCTGAAGGCGATCGACACCGTGGGTCTCGCCCCAGAAGACGTCGAGATGATCGCCGTCACGCACGTCCATCTGGATCACGCGGGCGGGGCCGGCTTTCTGGCCGAAGCGTGTCCAAATGCCACGATCGGTGCCCACGAGATCGGCGCACCCCACCTGGTCGATCCGGGTCAGCTGTGGGCGGGAACCAAACGCGCGGTCGGCGATCAGATCACGCATTACGTCGAACCCGACCCCGTGCCCGGAGAACGCATCCGCAAGATTACAGACGGCGACGAAATAGATCTCGGCGATCACACCCTGATCGCTCACCACGCACCGGGTCACGCCCCCCATCAAGTCGTTTTCGAGGATCCCGACAACGACGCCGTCTTTACCGGCGATGGGGCTGGATTGTACGTCCCCGAGCGCGATCGGGCAGAGCCGTCCTCGCCGCCGCCGGATTTCGATCTTGAGCAGGCACTTAAAGACATCCAGACCATCCAGGGGATAGCGCCGGAAACGCTCTTGTACTCCCACTTCGGTCCGGCACGGCGCACACACCAGCTCGATGGATACGCGCGCCGGTTGGGCGACTGGGTTCAGACCGTCACAACGGCTCGGGCGGAACTCGGCGACGACGAGAGCGTGATCGAGCACTTCGCAGGCGAGACCGATGCAACCGAGATCTGGGGCGAGCAGAAGGGGCGGGGCGAGACGGCGATGAACGTCCGCGGCGTGCTTACCTATCTGGATCGAATGGCGTGAGTCGCCTCGGGGTCACGCCCCGTGGCATTCGCCTCGACAGCCGGTAAAATCGCCGCGTCCCACCGGGATCGGCCGATTTATTGCCGTCGGGCGAATGGCCAGTAACATGGAGGGATCTCCGTGAGCGCCGGCGGTGCGGACGTGATTGTGTTACTGGTCGCCATGATCTTCGCGTTGGGCGTCGGTGCACAGTTACTTGCCGCACGCTGGCGCCTCCCCAGCATCATCTTCTACATCGCCGCCGGGCTGGCGATCGGTCCCCTGTCTGGACTTGTGCTCCCGGAGCGGCTGTTCTCCCTGGAAACGTTCGGCGCGGCACCCCTCTCGGCGATCGTCGGCCTCTCGGTGGCAATTATCGTCTTCGAAGGGGCCTTTCACCTTCATATCGACCGATTGCGGGAAGCACCGGCCGCAACCTTCCGGTTAGTCACCCTCGGGGCGGCGATCGCGCTAGTCGGGACGGGCGTCGCCGTCAAACTCGCCTTCGCTGAGACCACCTGGGGACTATCCTTCCTTATCGGCGCGCTGCTCGTGGCGACCGGACCGACGGTGATCGCCCCGATCTTGAACGTCGTGCCGGTCCGAGACCGGGTCGCGGCCGCTTTGGAGACCGAAGGGATCGTCAACGACGTGACGGCGGCGATCACGGCGGTCGTCGTCTTCGAGGTGATCGTCCTCAGTGGCGCGCCGCCGGTCGAGTTGCTCAGTGCGTTCGCCGAACGACTCGGCCAGGGCGTCCTGGTCGGCCTGATCGTCGCGGCAGTCGTCTACTACTTGCTGCGGTACGTCGACCTCTCGCCGGGGGACGCCCCACGGAACGCACGCCTACTTGTGCTTGCGGGGGCGATCGTCTCCTATGCCGGTGCGAACTACCTCTCAGGTGAAGCCGGGGTCGCCGCCGCCGCGACGGCGGGGATCGTCCTGGGCAACATGGACATCCCCTACGAGGAGGAGATCACCGCGTTCAAGGGCGACGTGACGCTGCTCGTCCTCTCCTTTGTATTCATCACGCTGGCGGCGATCCTCGAGTTGGACGTGCTCCTCGACGTCTGGCTGCCTGGGCTGATTGTTGCAGTGGCGGTCGCGGCGGTGATCCGCCCCCTGCTGATGTACGTCTCGACTGTCGGGGGTCGGTTCACCGTCGGCGAGCGGGCGTTCATGAGTTTCGTCGGGCCGCGCGGGATCATTCCCGCCTCCGTCGCAACGCTGTTCGCGATCGAACTGCAGTCACAGGGCATGGTCGCGGAGGCAAACGTCCTCATCGGGACCGTCTTCCTGGTCATCCTCGCCACGGCCGTCGTCGAAGGCGGCCTGGCACGCTACGTCGCACAATACTTAGACGTGATACCAATGCGAGTCATCATCGTGGGCGGCGGCCGCGTCGGCCGCGCGCTCGCCGACCGTCTCGAAGCGCGTGGAGAGAACATCGTCATCATCGAAGACGACGAAACACAGGTCGAAGCCATCCGCAACGACGGATTCACTGCCGTCATCGGCGACGGGACTGACACCGACGTGTTGCGTGAGGCCGGTGCGGGCAACGCCAAGACGATCGTCGCCGCGACTGGCGACGACGACACGAACCTGCTGGTCGCACAGTTGGCGAGCACGAACTTTGAGATCGAGGACGTCATCGCGCGGGCGAACAATCCTGACAACGTCGAAGCGTTCGAGGACTTGGGCGTCCGAACAATATCGTCCTCGCTAGCCGTCGCGTGGGCGATCGACAACCAGATCGAGCGGCCGGCCATCGCCGAGTGGATGACTGACGTGGGCCCCGTCGGCGACGTCCAGGAGGTCGAAGTGACCAGTGACAACCTGGTCGGCCGGACGATCCGAGAGATCGGCCCGGAGCTGCCCGATACGTGTCTGATCGCCTTGGTTAGCAAGGACAGCGAATCGTTCGTCCCGAGCGCCGATTACACCGTCGAGAAAGGAGACAAAGTGACGCTACTGGGTGAGAACGAAGCGGTCCGAAATGGGATGGCGTTCTGCCAGGGATCGTAAGTCCCGGGTTGCCAGCATTTAACAGCCCACTAGTCGACGGTCCAATCGAATGAGTGCTGGGACACTTCTGGCGGATGTGGCGATCATCGTCTTCGCGTCGGCCACAATCTGGCTCGGCAGCGGCTGGTTCGAACGCGCAAGCGACCGGCTAGCCACCCATTACGGCCTCCCGGAAGTCGTCCAGGGAGCCATCATCGCGGCCGTCGGCTCGAGCATGCCCGAACTCGCGACCGTCGTGATCGCCAGCCTCGCGAACTCACTCGCGATCGGGGTCGGCGGGATCGTCGGCTCAGCGATCTTCAACGTGCTCGTCATCCCCGGACTCGCGGGCCTGTTGACCGACGACCCCATCGAGTCTAACCGAACGCTCGTCTACAAGGAAGCCCAGTTCTACATGCTCGCCGTCTCGGCGTTGTTGATCACCTTCGCGCTGGGCGTGATCTACTATCCCGCCGGCGATGGCCTGGAGGGCACGATCACTCGACCGCTCGCGTTGCTTCCCCTGGCACTGTACGGCCTGTACGTCTTCATCCAGTACCAGGACACGGCTGATCACGTGCCCGAGGAAACCGATCGGGCGGCCGTGGCCCCACGACGGCAGTGGCTTCGCCTCGGGGCCGGCCTGCTCGCTATCCTCGTCGCGGTTCACTTCCTCGTCGAAGGCGTCTCGTCACTCGGCGTGACCTTCGGCATCCCCGAGTTTCTGCTGGGCGTGACGATCGTCGCCGCCGCGACGAGTCTGCCGGACTCGCTGGTCAGCGTTCGCGCGGCCCGCGCCGAGCGGCCGGTCGCCTCACTAGCGAACGTTCTGGGGTCGAACACCTTCGATCTCCTGGTGGCGATCCCCGTCGGCGTCCTGCTGGTCGGCGAGGCGACGATCGACTTTGCGATGGCCGTCCCGATGTTCGGCGTGCTCACGGCGGCAACCATCGCCTTGTTTACCGTCATGCGAACCGAACTCTCGCTGACCGACGGCGAGGCCGTCGGCCTACTTGGGATCTACGCACTGTTCGTCGGCTGGGTGATCCTCGAGACACTCGACGTGGTCGTCGATCTGTTACCGAACGCCTGAGCTGTCGCCCGGATCCCACGTCAAACGGCCGATTCGTCTGCCTCGACGGCCGGTTCGTCGATGTACCGTTCTTTCCAGGTGCCCCGGAGGAACCACGCGACGCCGACGACCGCACCGACGATGTTCCCAAGCGCCATCCCGACCCAGACGCCAGTGGCGCCCCACTCGAGAACGAACACGAGGGCGTAGACGCTCCCGACGCGCCCGATCCACAGCGTCAGGATCGAGATAACCATCGCCGTCCGGGTGTTGCCCGCGCCGCGGAACGCCCCGAGGATTACTTGCGTGACGCCGATGAAGGCGAACTCGACCGATCTGATGCGGACGTACTCGACGCCGTTGGCGATCGTCGCCGCCGCGTCGGGCACGTCACCCATGAACACGGCGACGATGGGTTCGGTGAACAGGACGGCGATCACGGCGACAACTGTCATCACTGCCGCGCCCGTCCCAGCGGCCAGCCAGGTCGCCCGTGAGGCGCGATCGGCGCGATCGGCCCCGAGATTTTGTCCGACCATCGTGTCGATGGCCCGTCCCAGCCCCATCGCCGGCAGGAAGACCAGCGAGATGAGACGATTCCCCAGCCCGTAGGCGGCAACCACGGGCGGTGTGAACGTGACGATCATCGCCGTCAGCGTAATCATCGCCAGCGCACTGGTCGATTGTTCCACCATACTCGGCGTCCCCAGCCGGATGATATCCTCGATGACGCTCAGATCGGGCCGAAGATGCTCGAACGTGACCGCTGGCCCGATACCTGTGCCGAACAGCAGCCAGAGACCGATCGCGGTCCCGACCCCACGCGAGAGGATCGTCGCCAGCGCCGCCCCCTCGATGCCGAGGCCTGTAAAGCCGGTTGTGGCCTGTAAAGAGGCTTCCAGGCCGCCAAGGCCCAGCCACGTGAACAGCGGGTTGTTGGCAAATCCGAAGATGAAGAACGGATCCAGAATGACGTTGAGACCGACGGAGACGACCATGACGAACATCGGGGTGCGCGTATCGCCGTAGCCCCGCATGAGCGCCGAGAAGACGAAAAAGCCGAACATCAACGGGATACCCATAAAGATGACTTCCATGTAGTCGGCCGCAAGCGGGATGACCGAGGCAGCCGTCTGGGCGTCACTGGGGAGTATTTCGAGTGCTGGACGGGTGTAGAAGAAGCCGACAACCCCGATGACGACCGATAGCAGGCTGACGAAGCTGACGGTCTGGCCGGTCACAAGACCGGCTGAGCGGTCACCTTTCGCACCGGTGTACTGAGCGACGAGAATAGCGCCGGCAGTCGTGAAACCGCCGGCGACGGCAATCAACAGGAAGATCAGCGGAAAAGCGAGACTGATCGCACCGACGGCGTCAGCCGAGAGCCGCCCGAGCCAGAGCGTGTCAGCGATGTTATAGGTGACCTGCAGGAGCTGGATGACGACGATCGGCCAGGCGAGAGAGATCAGCGGGCGGACGAGACCACCCTCGGTAATCGAATCGGCGGAACTCGCATCGTCGTCCGCATCGTCGATCGAGTCAGCAGGCGACTCTGCCGCCGGTTGTTCGGGTGGCGGACCGTCCGATGGTGGTGGGTCCCCAGCGCCGTTTCCGGAACTCGATGGGCCACCGTCGGCTGGAGGGTCAGTCACGCCTGAATCGAGGAGAGTTTGCGGGATTAACGTTGTGTTAGTGCCTCGACAGTGGTGTCTTCGACACCGGCGTTTGACGACGCGACCCCCGATGTTAAAGTGCCTGACGACCCGTCATTGATCGATGGCTGCTGAGCAGGTCGGCACGAATGTTCCACGCGGGGAGTTCGACTTCGATTGTCACCCCACGAGCGATCAGCACTTCGAGAACGCCCTCCGGAAAGCACGCGACGGCGACCAGTTGACCGTCGCGGACGCGATCGAATTACTGACGACCGGCTCCGGGCGCGACGGAATCGACCGCGAGCGCAAGGAAGCCGTCCTGGAAGCGGCCGATCGCCGCCGTGCCGAAGTCGTCGGCGAGGAGGTCACGGTCGTTGCGAACCTCAACAACAACGTCACGACCGCCTGTGACACCGGGTGTCTGTTCTGTAACTTCAAGGATAGCGCCGAGCAGTTCCGTGCCGACCGACCGGACGATCACGGCGGCTTCACGAAGACCCCAGCTGAGTCCCGGCAGATCGTCGAAGACGCCCTTGAACGCGGGATCTACGAGGTAACATCCGTCTCGGGATTGCACCCCGCCTTCGCGCTGGACGACGCACATCGCGAACTCCTCGAATCGAGTGCTGCCGAGGAGCTGAACTACCGGTCACCCGAAGCCTACAGGACCGATCCGGGCACGTACGTCGACCAGATCGATGCCATGTCCGTCGGCGGCGTCCACGTCCACTCGATGACGCCCGAGGAGGCCGCCCACGCTCGCCGCGGGACCGACCGGACGTATCAGAATATCTACCGTCGCCTGCAGGACGCGGGGCTGGACAGCGTGCCCGGGACCGCCGCCGAAATCCTCGTCGACGAGGTTCGGGATGTGATCTGTCCCGCGAAGATTGACACTGACGACTGGCTCGCGGCGATGGAAGCCGCCGCCACCGTCGGGCTTGACGTCACGTCGACGATCATGTACGGCCACGTCGAGAACGAGGCCCACCGGGCGATCCACCTGAAGCGGATCCGCGACCTGCAGGACCGGACGGGTGCGATCGCCGAGTTCGTCCCGCTCTCTTTCGTCCACCCGAACACGCCACTGGCCGAGAACGGGATGGTCGAGAGTGGTGCCACCCGGGCCGAAGACGAACTCATGATCGCTGTCTCGCGGTTGTTTCTGGACAATATCGAGCACATCCAGTCCTCCTGGGTCAAATACGGCGACGAGTTCGGCCTGAAACTACTCTCCTGTGGGGCCGATGACTTCATGGGGACGATCCTCTCTGAGGAAATCACCGCTCGGGCAGGTGGAGACTTCGGGCAATACCGCTCGTTTGGAGACTACGAGGAGTTGATCAGCTCGATCGGACGCGTTCCCGTCGAGCGCTCGACGGACTACCGACAGCGCGAACCGATCCACGGCGAGCCGCCGGGACCCCGACTCGGCCCGCAAGCCGACGGAACCCCGCTGATCGAGTGATCGACGGGAGACAGGACACGTCGAGTGCCTCGCTTACCCGGGAAGGTCGCTCGAACACTGCTTACAGTACGTGAACGAGCGATCGTTCCTCGCCCCACACACGGGGCAACGGACTTCGTCGTGGCCACTGGGTCCGTCACCAGTCGACTCGCTCTCGTCCGGCTGTTCGGGCGGGATCTGATAGCCCAGTTCTTCGAGTTTCGACTGTTCGGGCCCCTGATTTTGGGCCATCTGAATCGGTCCCATGCCGCTCCCAACAGACCCGCCGCTTTTCCTGCTGAGCAAGCCACCGAGACCGAAGAGGATGACACTCACCACGAGGGCGACCATGTCGCCAGTCGTCAACGCTGCCAACGACAGATCAGGCGAACCGACGACTCTCAGTACGACGACCAGAAACAGGAGCATGCCAGCGAAGTAACTCAGGAGCGCAGCCCCCTGCCAGATCAATTGCTTCCGGAGTGACTCGCGCATACGTGTGCTAATGGCGCCGATGCGTATCAACGTATGTCCCGGTCAAGCCGTCTCATACGGAAATACTCGACACGAATCCGTATCAGACGTCGTTGTCCCCGATTACCGACCGAAACCTCTCTCCAGCGTCGTCCTCGGCCCGAGTCGCCTCCAGCACCGGATCTCCGAGCCACTGCTCGTCGACGTATCGAACGTAGACCGGCAGTCGCTCACATAGGGGGACGCCCGCCGAATCGGCGATCGTCTCCAGCATCACGCCCATGCTGGCGTTGACGTCAGCGACCTGAGCCATCTGCTCGCGAGTCTGATCGCCAGGATTGGCGTGCGGGAGGAGTCCCTCGTCAAGCGCAATCTCACAGGCCTCACGGAGATAGGAGTGAATAGAGTTTCTTCGGGTGAATCGTGAAGTATCTCAACGAACTGGTCGTGCTGTTCATCAACTTAGTTGCTAGTGGATAATTATATTATAAATGGATATTGGAATGGAATGATAAAATATATAAATGGAGGATGTGAGT
>NZ_JACDNP010000010.1 GCF_013839425.1 Halorhabdus salina
TATTTTGTTTCTTGGGGTCAATTCGATCTTCCTGTTGGTTACTTTCATCGTCGCACTTGCAGCATTTATCCCTCGATATATACCTTCAGTTCCATATGATAGTCCTCAAAATATAGTATTTTTACTATATTTTGTCGTCGTGGCCCTTCTAATATTATAGCTGTTATAAGCTACAATAGCCTATTGTAGTCCTGAAATTAGTCAGTGCCAATAACGACTCGGTTAGTCAATCACTGAGTCTCCAGACCCATCCCTTCGGAACGAAAAACGCGTCATATTTACTTACACTCTTGTGTAGGGGGGTTGTTGGTCGTGGTGAGGCGGATCTATTCGAGACGGTTGACCGCCCGGCTTAGCTTGTCACAACCGAGGTCTGACTCCACAATACTCGAACGACGCATGGCACGAAATCATAGTCTTGCCTCGATACTACATCTGTAGATCGTATGCAACTTTTTCAGGTTAGTTGTCGTAGAGCGTTACGATTCTAAGTAAGAACCGTTAACTAAGCAACCCCAGTGTATCCGACAACAACTGATGGAACTCCCGAGCGACCAACTCGCGGTGCTCGAAGCCGCGAGCGCAGACGAGAGGCGTACCGTCGATGAATTGAGCGAGGTGACCGGCCTGGCCACCGCGGCCGTCACGCGGGCCGCCTTCGAACTCGAGGACGCGGGGCTCCTCACCGTCACCGAAACGACCGAAGAATCCGTCTCGCTGACCGATGAAGGCCGATCCTATCTCGATGAGGGCCTGCCCGAACACCGCCTCTATCGCGCCGCCGTCGAGGCAGGCGCCGACGAGGGGGGCGTCTCGATGGGACAGGTGATCGGTGCCGCGGACCTGGACGGCGAGGCCGTCGACATCGCGCTGTCGAACTTCGCCCGGAAGGGCTACGGCGAGATCGATTCGGGCGAGATCAGCGCCGAACCCGGCGTCGATCTCGACGCTGATCCGGAAGCGACCGCTCTGGAGACGATCGACGCGGGCGAATCAGTCGAGGATGCAAACGTCCTTGATCAACTGGAGCGGCGCGACCTGATCGAGCGCGACGAGCGGACCGTCCGGTCGGTCGAACTCACCGACGCGGGCGTGACGGAACTCATGGCCGGCATCGAGGAGGCCGAGGAAGTGGATCGCCTGACGCCCGACCTCCTTACCAGCGGCGAGTGGGAGGACGTCACCTTCGCCGAGTACAACGTCGAGGCCGACGCCGAAGCGATCGACGGCGGGAAGGTCCACCCCTTGCGCTCGATGGCCGAGCGCGTCAAGGAGGTCCTCGTCGGCATGGGCTTCGAGGAGATGGAAGGCCCACACGCCGACGCGGAGTTCTGGATCAACGACGCGCTGTTCATGCCCCAGGACCACCCCGCCCGCACCCACTGGGACCAGTTCGCGCTGGACGTGCCGCCGATGGACGACCTTCCGGGGGGCGTCCGGCAGGACGTCGAACGCGCCCACCGGGAGGGCGTCGGTCCGGACGGCGAGGGGTATCACTCGCCGTGGGGCGAGGAGATGGCCCGCCAGGTCGACCTCCGCGGCCACACCACATCGCTGTCGGCCCGTCACCTCGCCGGCGTCGCGAAAGGCGACCTCGAACCGCCACAGCGCTTTTTCTCCGTCGAGAAGGCCTACCGAAACGACGAGATCGACGCGACTCACCTCCTGGAGTTCTTCCAGATCGAGGGCTGGGTGATGGCCGAGGATCTCTCTGTCCGGGACCTGATGGGCACGTTCACGGAGTTCTACGAACAGTTCGGGATCACGGACCTGGAGTTCAAGCCGACCTACAACCCCTACACGGAGCCGAGTTTCGAGCTTTTCGGCGAACACCCGGTCACGGGTGAGGTCGTCGAGATCGGCAACTCCGGCATTTTCCGTCCGGAGATGCTCGATCCCCTCGGCGTCGACTGTGACGTGATGGCCTGGGGACTCGCCTTAGAGCGACTGATGATGCTCGTCACCGGCGCCGAGGACATCCGTGACGTCCACGGCACGCTGGTGGATCTTGACTATCTCCGTACTGAGGAGGTGCGTTACTGATGCCCACTGTTGACATCGCTCCCGACGAACTGCGGGAACTGACCGGCCACGGCGAGAAAAGCGACGACGACCTCCGGGACGATTTGTTCGAACTCGGTCTGGAGTACGAGGGCGAAACCGACGAGGGCGAGTTGCGCTTCGAGTTCGAGCCCGACCGACTGGATCGCCTTTCCGTCGAAGGGGTCGCCCGGTCGTTGCGCTACCAGTATGGCGACGATCGGGGCGTCTACGTCCCCTCGACGAACGACCCCGACTGGACGATCCGTATTGAGGATGTTCCCGACGAACGCCCGTACGTCACGGGCGCGGTCGTCCGTGGCCTGGATCTCGACGAGGCGTCGCTGGATTCCCTGATCCAACTCCAGGAGAAACTCCACGCGACGATGGGTCGCAAGCGCGCCAAAGGCGCGATCGGGGTGCACGACCTGACAATGCTGAAGGGCGGCGAGGCTGCTGACGATGGCAGCGGCAAGTCAGTTCGCTACACCGGCATCGAACGCGACGGTGATACTTTCGTGCCGCTGGAGGGCGACGCCGAAATGACGCCCGGTGAGGTCCTTGCAGGCCACCACATCGGCGAGGAATACGCCGATCTCGTCGCCGAGTACGATCGCGTCCCGGCGATCTACGATTCGATCGGCCTGTTCTCGTTCCCGCCCGTGGTCAACGGCCGCCGGACGGAGGTCTCGACCGAGTCACGGGACCTCTTCATCGAGATGACCGGTACCGATCAGTGGACGATCGATCACATGCTCAACGTCGTCTGTTACGCCTTAGACGCCCGCGGCGGGACGATCGAAGAGGTCCGCGTCGAGTACGAGAATCCGCCTGCGGAGTACGGTGCTGAACTGGTCCGGCCGGACTTCACGACGAAGACCAAAACCGTCGCTCACGACCGGATCGAGCGCACGCTCGGGATCGAACTCGCGGACGATGACGTGATCGACCTGCTCGAACGGTCCGGACTGGACGGTGAATCGACCGGAGCAGACGGCGAATCGGCCTACAACGTGACGATTCCACCGTATCGCGTCGACGTGCTCCACCCGGTCGACGTCATCGACGACGTCGGGCGCGCCTACGGGTTCAACGAACTTGAGCCCCGCTACCCTGAAGTCGGGACGATCGGCGGTCGTCACGAGCGCGCCCGATTAGCGGAGGCCGTCCGGACGGCTCTGGTTGGACTCGGGTTCCAGGACTTGTTGAACTTCCATTTGACGAGCGAAGACGAACTTCGGGAACGAATGCGTCTCGACACTGATGGGGACGTGCTGGGGGCCAGCGAACCCGTCAGCGTCACGAACCCCTACAGCGAGGACTACACCGTCGTTAGGACGTGGCTGCTCCCTTCGATCATGCAGGTCCTTGAGAACAACACCCACCGTCGCTATCCCCAGGACCTCGCTGAGGTCGGGTTCGTTGCCCAGCGCGACGACGCGGAAACCACTGGTGTTGCCGAAGCTCACCACGTCGCGGGCGCGCTCGCGCGCCATGACGTGTCCTACGAAGACGCAAAGGCCCGGCTTCAGGTGCTCGTCGATGATTTCGACGCCGAGCTTGCGACACCACCGACTGAGCACCCGTCGTTCATCGACGGCCGGGTCGCGACCGTCGAGATCGACGGCGATGCAGTCGGCGTGATCGGCGAACTCCACCCGGCGGTCCTTGTCGAGCACGATCTGGAACTCCCAGTGGTTGCCTTCGAGTTCGATCTGGAACGGCTGGAGTAGCGGTATTTTTCGCCCACGTTTTGCGCGAGGAGCGTAGCTTCGAGCGGAAAAGGTGGTTGGGCACGATCTGGAACTCCCGGTGGTGGCCTTCGAGTTCGATCTGGGACCGTTACAGTAACGGCTTTTCACCACCGACTGACGTGGATATCCGTTTCTCGTCGAACACTGGTCTGTGATGTCCATATGAGTACCATTTCCACATTTAGATGGATATATGGAGTATTCATGTCGGGATAAACTCGGTTATCTACGGATTTGTAATGGTTATGGGTCACTTTGGTCAGTATTACCGCTTCGCGTCGGTATATGTGTCTCCCTCACATACATTGATTCAGGAGTCACATTCGATGTCTTCGACCGACAACACCAGTCCGGAAGCGACGTTCGAGCTTCCCGCCGTTCCGGCGGCGGAAGCGGATCCGTCCTCACGGCTCGATCGAGCGTTCGACGACCGCGAGGACCCCTCTACACTCACCGTCTTTCCCGCCGACGCCGAGTGGCCGGAGATCGGCACGACCTGGATCAGCGTCGACGTTGATCACGCCGTTACCGTAACGGACTATCGATAACTTCTATTTCCCGTCGTTGCCCGCTGGCAAAATCAGAGATCGGCACCGACTGCGTCTTCGACGTTTTCGAACCCATCGCGTTCGAGTAGCGTCAACAATCCGCGATTGATATCACGCGCGATGGTCGGCCCGCGATAGACAAAGCCAGTATAGACTTGGACCATGCTCGCGCCGGCCCTGATTTTCCGATACGCATCAGCGGCAGTGAACACGCCACCGACGCCGATCACTGGCACGTCGGTCCGCTCGGCGACGAACCTGACCAGTTGGGTTGCTTGCCCTTCGAGTGGCTTCCCTGATAGCCCGCCCTCCTCGACCCGATCCGGGCTGGATAACGTGGGTCGATCCGTCGTCGTATTCGTCGCGACGACGCCATCGAGGTCGTACTCCGCGACGAGTTCGAGTGCGTCTTCGATCGCCGCCTCCGAGAGGTCGGGCGACAGTTTGACCAGGAGCGGACTCGCGCCGGCATCGGTCAACGTCTCGAAGATGTCTGCCATCGGTTCCTGGTTCTGTAGCTCCCGGAACCCCGGTGAGTTCGGACAGGAGACGTTGACGACGAAGAAATCACCGCCAGCGGCAACCTGTTCGTAGGTATATCGGTAGTCCTCGGCGGCATCCTCCACTGGGACGCCTTCGGACTTGCCGAGATTCACGCCCACGGGATAGTCGACGTCAGTTTCGGCCAGGCGCGGGCCGACAACGTCCGAACCGGGATTGTTCAGTCCCATCCGATTGACGATCGCTTTGTCCTCAACGAGTCTGAACACGCGTGGGCGCGAGTTGCCCTGCTGTGGCTCGGCCGTGACGCCACCGACTTCCACGTGTCCGAACCCCATCGAGCGCAATGCGCCGGGAATCTCGCCCGTCTTGTCGAAGCCGGCTGCCACACCGACCGGGTTCGGAAACTCACACCCGAATGCTGAGACGGCGAGGCGCTCGTCCTCGACGAGGAACGCACGTTCGAGCACTGTCGTGATTGGTGTCCCGTTGACGATGTCTAACCCACCGTGCACGAGTGAGTGGGCAGTTTCGGGTGACAGCTTGAACAACAGCGGCTTTGCGATATCGTACAAACTCATTCGTCGTGGTCGACCCCGTGTGTTCTCCGGGTGTCGTCCCATCGATAGTGCATTAGAATTCGTGTTCGACGTCGTCTGGGTTTGCTTGCTGAATAATGATCTTGTTGTCCCGAACCCGAACGAAGACCTCGTCGCCGATCTCCATGCCGGCGACGGCTAGCTCGTCTTCGTGGAGGTTGATGTGGACGTTGTGATACTCGCCGTCCTCGTCTTTTGCGCCACTCGGGCTAAGCTTCTTCTTTCGCACCATCGCGGTATCTCACCCTGAGCATCGCCGGACCACACACTTAAGCTTACCGTGCCAGGATCCGGGCGTGACAGGATACAGGTACGCTACGCTCTGTTTACGCGCGCGGCAATATTTTCGTTCATCTTGCCCCGATTTGCCCCGAATATCGCAAGCCTTCGGACTTCCCCTTAAATATTTTGTGCCTAGCCCCCCTTCGATCGGGGGGTATTTTTATAATGGGCCATGTGCTGAGTTGGCATGGAGCGTCGAAACCATGGCACGTGATACGGATAAACGAAACTTCGCGCTACGCGAAGACGACGGTACTGAGTCAAGCGTCTTCTCGGGGGGCACCCCTCGGCAGGCAGCTCTGAAAGCGGCACGCCGGCTCGATCCGGCACCGAGTGAAAACGAAGCTAACCCGGAGCCACTTCGGCTCCGCGAGAAGGGCACAAAGAAAGTCCACGTCTATGAAGGCTGGGCCTGGGAGGAATCCGCACCTGACGACAAACCTGACTGGATGCCTGGTGATATTACCAAAGGCAACGTCTCTAAGCAGGGCGTCGAGCACCTCAACGAGATCTGATCTGGGCAGCTCCTTCTCTAGATTCCTTCCGTAATTCTCACGAGGAAGTCGATAGCCTCTCGGTCGCGCACGTACTAGCCTCCGGTGCGCGGCATCCACTCGGCAGTGACCGACGTGCAACAGGCGCGGCATGAACTGTCGGCCTCCAGCCGCGCAGCATTGTTCCGTGACGTAGTGGCTCCTTTCCGCAACGTAGTGTTCGTAACACGCCCATGTCAAGGGAAGCCATCCCGACCTGCTTGTAATCGCATGACGTGGCGGGTCTTCTTCGACGGGCTTAAGTATTAACCTCCCATCTGAAGAAATACGCAGCGACGAAGGGCAATTGGCGCCCCTCCGATCGCGTCGTGCCACTCGCGTGGTGCGATTCAATCCGATGCCCTTAAGTGTAACAGGGCACTTCGGATTGAATACGAACGCGGCTCGGACGGGGCCCGATTTGCCCTGGTCGCGACGGACCATCCGAACTTCGGTTCGGGGCCGGTTCGAAGGGTTTATGGCCCTTCCTGGTCTACGATGTGGTCCGGAAGACATGAGGATTCCACCCCTGCGGTCCGCCGTATAGATGGGATCTGATGTTAGCCCTGGTAGTTCGGTGACACCCGACTGGGTGTCAGCGAACGTGCTACGATAGCGATCACACCCTTTTGGGTGTGTTCCCGCCTAACCCTCCCCATTCTGGGGAGACATTCCGGTTGATCCTGCCGGAGGCCATTGCTATCGGAGTCCGATTTAGCCATGCTAGTCGCACGGGTTTGGACCCGTGGCGGATAGCTCAGTAACACGTGGCCAAACTACCCTGTGGACGGGAATAACCTCGGGAAACTGAGGCTAATACCCGATACAGCTCGCATGCTGGAGTGCGGCGAGCTGGAAACGTTCCGGCGCCACAGGATGTGGCTGCGGCCGATTAGGTAGACGGTGGGGTAACGGCCCACCGTGCCAATAATCGGTACGGGTCATGAGAGTGAGAGCCCGGAGACGGTATCTGAGACAAGATACCGGGCCCTACGGGGCGCAGCAGGCGCGAAACCTTTACACTGCACGACAGTGCGATAGGGGGACTCCGAGTGCGAGGGCATATAGTCCTCGCTTTTCTGTACCCTAAGGTGGTACAAGAATAAGGGCTGGGCAAGACCGGTGCCAGCCGCCGCGGTAATACCGGCAGCCCGAGTGATGGCCGCTGTTATTGGGCCTAAAGCGTCCGTAGCCGGCCAGACAAGTCTGTTGGGAAATCGACGCGCTCAACGCGTCGGCGTCCGGCGGAAACTGTCTGGCTTGGGGCCGGAAGACTCGAGGGGTACGTCCGGGGTAGGAGTGAAATCCTGTAATCCTGGACGGACCACCGGTGGCGAAAGCGCCTCGAGAAGACGGACCCGACGGTGAGGGACGAAAGCCAGGGTCTCGAACCGGATTAGATACCCGGGTAGTCCTGGCTGTAAACGATGCTCGCTAGGTGTGCCGCAGGCTACGGGCCTGCGCTGTGCCGTAGGGAAGCCGCGAAGCGAGCCGCCTGGGAAGTACGTCTGCAAGGATGAAACTTAAAGGAATTGGCGGGGGAGCACTACAACCGGAGGAGCCTGCGGTTTAATTGGACTCAACGCCGGACATCTCACCGGCACCGACAGCAGTGATGACGGTCAAGTTGATGACTTTACCCGACGCTGCTGAGAGGAGGTGCATGGCCGCCGTCAGCTCGTACCGTGAGGCGTCCTGTTAAGTCAGGCAACGAGCGAGACCCGCACTCCTAGTTGCCAGCAGCATCTTGCGATGGCTGGGTACACTAGGAGGACTGCCGCTGCCAAAGCGGAGGAAGGAACGGGCAACGGTAGGTCAGTATGCCCCGAATGTGCCGGGCGACACGCGGGCTACAATGGCCGGGACAGTGGGATGCCAGTCCGAGAGGACGCGCTAATCCCCTAAACCCGGTCGTAGTTCGGATTGAGGGCTGAAACTCGCCCTCATGAAGCTGGATTCGGTAGTAATCGCGTGTCAGAAGCGCGCGGTGAATCCGTCCCTGCTCCTTGCACACACCGCCCGTCAAATCACCCGAGTGGGGTCCGGATGAGGCCGTCATGCGACGGTCAAATCTGGGCTCCGCAAGGGGGATTAAGTCGTAACAAGGTAGCCGTAGGGGAATCTGCGGCTGGATCACCTCCTACTGACCGGGATCGGGGCGTTGCCCCGACCCACCTGCACGTTTGCTGACAGCCAGTTGGGCACCTATGGACTACCAGGGCTAACATTGTACGGCGGAAGGGCCCATAGCTCAGCGGTAGAGTGCCTCCTTTGCAAGGAGGATGCCCTGGGTTCAAATCCCAGTGGGTCCATGGCTCGTATCTGATCGAATCCGTGCCCCTTAAGTGTGGGACGGCGCTTTGATTGGGTACGGACGACCGATGCACCATCCCGCGTCAACGCGTGGATGGGAAGGGTTGATGCACGCACCGCCACCGACGGGCGTGTGAATGATACCGTGTGTACGTGCGATCCAGGCGTCCACTGGACGCGTTGCGTCGAGTTCACACTCGACGTGGCTGCTATGTCAGCTGGTGGATGGCTCGGCTCGGGCGCCGACGAAGGGCGTGCCAAGCTGCGATAAGCTCAGGGGAGCCGCACGGAGGTGTAGAACCTGAGATTCCCGAATGGGAACTCCTCACCGCAATTGCCTTGCGCAATGGGGAACGCCGAGAACTGAAACATCTCAGTATCGGCAGGAAGAGAAAACGAATGTGATGTCGTCAGTAACCGCGAGTGAACGCGACACAGTCCAAACCGAAGGCCTTACGGCCAATGTGGTGTGTGGACTGGCACTCATCGTCGGAACGTCCTCTTGAAGTCTCCTGGAATGGAGCGCGATACAGGGTGACAGCCCCGTAACGAGGTCAAGTACGACGTGCGCCAGTTCCCGAGTAGCGGGGGTTGGAAATCCCTCGTGAATTTGGCAGGCATCTACTGTCAAGACTAAATACGTCCCGAGACCGATAGTGAACAAGTAGCGTGAGCGAACGCTGAAAAGTACCCTCAGAAGGGAGGCGAAATAGGGCCTGAAATCAGTTGACGATGGAGCGACTGGGCACAAAAGGTCTCTCGATAAACGACCTATCCGCGAGGATACAGTAGGACTCGAGAGAAGCCGGTGTTCAGTCGTACGTTTTGAAAAACGAACCAGGGAGTGTGCTTGTATGGCGAGCCTAACCCGATTATCGGGGAAGGCATAGGGAAACCGACATGGCCGCAGTGCTTTGCACGAGGGCCGCCGTCTTCAAGGGCGGGGAGTCATACGGGCACGACCCGAATCCGGACGATCTACGCATGGACAAGGTGAAGCGTGGCGAAAGCTACGTGGAAGCCTGTTAGAGTTGGTGTCCTACAATACCCTCTCGTGATCTATGTGTAGGGGTGAAAGGCCCATCGAGTCCGGCAACAGCTGGTTCCAACCGAAACATGTCGAAGCATGACCTTCGCTGAGGTAGTCCGTGGGGTAGAGCGACTGATTGCCGTGTCCGCCTCCGAGAGGAGTCGGCGCGGCTGTCAAACTCCGAACCTACGGACGCCATTGACGCGAGGAGTCCGGTATGCGGGGTAAGCCTGTGTACCGTGAGGGAGACAACCCAGAGCTGGGTTAAGGTCCCCAAGTGTGGACTAAGTGCGATCGAAGGTGGTCTCAAGCCCTAGACAGCCGGGAGGTGAGCTTAGAAGCAGCTACCCTCCAAGAAAAGCGTAACAGCTTACCGGCCGAGGTTTGAGGCGCCCAAAATGATCGGGGCTCAAGTCCACCACCGATACCTAGCCACACCTGTTACAGGGTGGTTGTGTAGGTTGGCGTTCTGCGCGGGTGGAAGCACGGGTGAGAACTCGTGTGGACCGCGTAGAAACGAAAATCCTGGTCTTAGTAGCAGCGAAAGTCGGGTTAGAATCCTGACGGCCTGAAGAGCAAGGGTTCCTCGGCACTGTTCGTCAGCCGAGGGTTAGTCGATCCTAAGATCCGTCGCAACTCGAGCGGATCAAAAGGGAAACTGGTTAATATTCCAGTACCACCGTACGTTCAATGTCGACGCCTCGGGGTAGACCATGCCGGGCATTCGCCCGGTCGAATCGTCAAAGCTCGTGGAAGCCGTAATGGCACGAAGCGGGCGAACGGCGAGATAGAGCAATTTGGTTCAACCTGGGGCCCATGAAAAGATAGTACGGTGCTCGTACCCAGCACCGACACAGGTGCTCTGGCGGAGAAAGCCAAGGCCTGTCGGGATCAATCGACGTTAGGGAATTCGGCAATTTAGCCCCGTAAGTTCGCGATAAGGGGTACCTGCTCGGGAAACGAGCAGGTCGCAGTGACTTGGAGGCTCGGACTGTCTAGTAACAACATAGGTGACCGCAAATCCGCAAGGACTCGTACGGTCACTGAATCCTGCCCAGTGCGGGTATCTGAACACCTAGTACAATAGGACGAAGGACCCGTCAACGGCGGGGGTAACTATGACCCTCTTAAGGTAGCGTAGTACCTTGCCGCTTCAGTAGCGGCTTGCATGAATGGATTAACCAGAGCCTCGCTGTCCCAACGTTGAGCCCGGTGAACAGTACATTCCAGTGCGGAGTCTGGAGACCCCCAAGGGGAAGCGAAGACCCTATGGAGCTTTACTGCAGGCTGTCGCTGAGACATGGTCGCTAATGTGCAGCATAGGTAGGAGACGTTACACAGGTACGTGCGCCAGCACGCCACCGAGTCAGCATTGAAATACTACCCGTTAGTGACTGTGACTCTCACTCCGGGAGGAGGACACCGATAGCCGGGCAGTTTGACTGGGGCGGTACGCGCTCGAAAGAATATCGAGCGCGCCCTAAGGCCATCTCATCCGGGTCAGAGATCCGGAGAAGAGCGCAAGAGCAAAAGATGGCTTGACAGTGTTCTTCCCAACGAGGAACGCTGACGTGAAAGCGTGGTCTAGCGAACTCATTTGCCCGCTTGATGCGGGCAATGAATGACAGAAAAGCTACCCTAGGGATAACAGAGTCGTCACTCGCAAGAGCACATATCGACCGAGTGGCTTGCTACCTCGATGTCGGTTCCCTCCATCCTGCCCGTGCAGAAGCGGGCAAGGGTGAGGTTGTTCGCCTATTAAAGGAGGTCGTGAGCTGGGTTTAGACCGTCGTGAGACAGGTCGGCTGCTATCTATTGGGGGTGCTTGGTACCTGACAGGAACGTCCGTATAGTACGAGAGGAACTACGGATGGTGGCCACTGGTGTACCGGTTGTTCGAGAGAGCATTGCCGGGCAGCCACGCCACACGGGGTAACGGCTGAACGCATCTAAGCCGGAAACCCACCTGAAAAAGAGGTACCGCTGAGGTCACTCGTAGAAGACGAGTTCGATAGACTCGGGGTGTACGCACCGAGGTAACGAGGTGTTTAGCCCGCGAGAACTAACTGACCGAAGCCACCATTCATACCGCATGTGAACGCGACGCATCGCGTCCAGGCGCAAACTGGATCGCACGTACATTGGCTGTGCATCAACCGATCGCTGGCCTTGCGCGGTTCGATTCCGCGGATCGGCGTTAAGGCGGCCATAGCGGCGGGGTTTACACCCGTACCCATTCCGAACACGGAAGTTAAGCCCGCCTGCGTTCCGGTGAGTACTGGAGTACGAGAGTCTCTGGGAAACTCGGTTCGCCGCCTCCATTCATACTACATTCAACCCATCCAAGAGAGACATCTGTCTCCTCTGGGTGGGTTTTTCGTCGTTATGGAAGTGCCACTACGCCGTGAGTGGCAACACCGTCGAAAATTAGAGCATAAAACGCTGGAGCGTTGGTGACAAGCCGGGAGGAAATCGATTAGGCACTCGGCCGTGATGATTCTGCGTTGCCGATCGCGACGAAGAGGCCACCAGCAATGGTTAACAGCAGTGTACTCAGGCCGCCGGGAATATCTCCGTTGAGAAGGAGCCAGCCGGCAAGCCCCAGGCTAGTGACGATCAGGACTGCGCCGAGCGTGATCAGATGCCAGGTACTGTGCTCATTGGGGAACGATCGGTCGAGTGTCGACATGTGTGTCTAAGCACAGAGTGAGGACGCCCAAGAACGTTTTTACATCCTGATAAATTCACGTGGATAGTATTCAATTGTGGGGAATTCGATCGGCTACTGTCGTTCTTGTGAGTGGCGACATTTTTCAATCATTCGTCACTCACTGAACTATAGGCAGTCGCCACTCGAAAAACATAAATCGACAGACTGGCGAGTGACTACTGTGCCAAGGTGGCAGAGTTCGGCCTAACGCAGCGGCCTGCAGAGCCGCCCATCGCCGGTTCAAATCCGGCCCTTGGCTTTCACACGATACCCAACAACGACCATGTCTTGTTTCTGTGCATTCTCGCGCGTCTATTTCATCATGTAGAGAGCTGTACCCTGCACAGGACAGCCTCGATTCTCACGGTCGTTCACACGTTCGAATTTTTCCGGCACAATCCACCCCCGACCGTGGCGTCACCGGCTTCCTCAAGCAGGCTGGGGCCGGTGAGGGGGCCTCAGTGATGGTCGTCGAGGGCGATGACGTATTATATCTTGCCGACCGTGAGAAGGAAGTTCAGCTTCTCGAATTGGCTGATGGTGAGATAGTCACGGTCAATGGCGAGGACATCCTCGCCTTCGAGTCCTGCGTCAAGTACGACAGTTTGACGATGGACAGTCTCGCGGGGACCTTCGCTGGTGGATTTACGAACGTCCACCTCGAAGGTCCTAGGCTCGTCGCACTCACCACGTACGGTGAGTCACTCGTCTTCGAGCGATTGCGACATAATTCGTTCTGTCGTGTGTCTCCCTTTTGCAACGGCCTTGCCGAAGGTAAGCTGGACGATCCATCAGACTGTCCGCTTCAGCCTGAGAAACACTGATTCCGGGCTTATGCGGTCCGGCGCCCACGGATCGAGTATGGCACATTCTGACCCACTCGAACAGACGCCCTCGAACGCCGAGTCGATGGTCGTCTTCGATCGACTCGTCGACTGGGGGATTGCCGCCCTCCTGGGTGTCATCGGCTTGCTCAGCATCGTCGGTGGCTTCCTGCTGCAAGATTTCGTGGACCGGTCACTGATCGCCGACGTGATCCACGATCCGGAGTTCCAGTCCGACGTTCTCACCGAGGCGGAAGCGATCGACGCGATCGGCTCGACGCTGGAATGGATGTCGTTCGGCCTGATGACGATCGGCGGCGTGCTCGTGTTGATCGCGGTCGCCGTCGTCGTCGCCCACGGTCGAGCCCGAGCAAGCAACCAGCGGACGCCGGGCTGGATTCTCGGCGTGACTGGGGCGATCGTCGGAACCGTGTTCTCGTTCGTCCCGCTGTCGCCGGCCATCGGCGGCGGCATCGCCGGGTATCTCGATTCCCGACGGGACACCAGCGGGATCGGCGTCGGCGCGCTGGCAGGCCTGTTCGCGGCGGTGCCGGCGTTCGTTCTGGCGGCTTTCACGACGGTCGGGCTGTACGTCGGTCTCCCCGACGATTCCGTGGTCATCGCTGTCCTCCCGGGCGTATTCTTCGTTGTGTACTTCATCTACACGGTCGGCGCGAGCCTGGTCGGCGGCTACGTCGGCAAGTGGATCGCCGACGACTGAATGCGAGCCCACTGTCGGTACCCGGACGATCAGTTCGATTCGTCACAGGAACACCTCGCGACCACATCTGCGGCGATCGATCGGAGCGTATCGGTCGAAAAGTTCCCCTGCACGACGTAGTCCAGACCGCTGCAGGACCACGCGAAAATTGTGTCTTCACCTGCCATGGTCATCGTCGCATTCACTCCCTTGAGGGAGACCGATTCACCGTCGAGGGCCACGTCCGTCGGACCGTCCCGCGTTACGACACTCACCTCGTGCGTCGAATTTGCGTACTGTAACGAGACAACTGTTCGGTTTCCGTTTCGGGAGATCCGTGCCTCATCGAACTCGAACTTCCCGGGCAACGTGGGATTCGGAATGTCGAAGGTGACGTTGGCATCGGCCGCGGCGACTGTCTCGAACGTCGTCGTTCTGGACATCGATGGCGTCTGGACTGTCACGTCCGGCGGCGGATCGAACCGGAACCGTTCCGGGTCGGGATCGACGTTGAACGAGACGGTTCGGTAGACTTGGACGGATCGAGTCACGTCGCCGTTGATGTTGATCACGGTCTCGGTGCGGAGCGGATAGAAGTACTCCGCGTCGAACCAGTAGGTCGCGTTCTCGATGTACTGGCCGAGTCCATCGGTCGCGTTCCCCCCGACCGGATCCAGTTCGACGCCGTGGGTGCGTCGATCGGCGACCGTCCGCGTCCCGAGATACGTGACGTTGAAGCGGATCTGGCCGACGAGGTCGGCGGTCGTCAGTCCTGTCCCGCCGCTGCTGCCACCTAGCGGTCCGACTGGAAGCAGTGAATCGGAGACGAGCGAACCGTCGTTCGTTCTCGAGACGTTACCGAACACGCGCCTGACGAACTCCTGGTTGCCTGTCTCCGAGATGTTTAGATTTCCGATCTCGATGCGGGTGACCGAGTCAGCACTCACATCGTATATCCAGGCGACGCTCCCGTTGTTGACGGTAATATCTCTCGACTGATTCGACGGCGGGAGCACACGCTGGCGGACCATTCCGTCGACCGGTCGGCTGAGATAGTTCACCGTCGTGTTCGATGTTCTGTCGCCGTCGTCAAGCCGATATTCGAAGACACCCTCGACTGTCTTGAGTGTGTCGTAGCCACGTTCGGCCTCGGCACCGGACGGCACATCTGGTCCGCTGAGCTGGACGTCGCTACAGCCTGCGAGGGCGGCGAGGAGGGCCAGTGCGATCAGGGCGACAGCGTTTCGCATGCTGTGGACTGTGTCCAACGCGGACAAAGGCGTTTCGTCCAGGAACGGATCGCCTGCTCTTCAACGGGCCATGTTTCTGACTCTGCAGTCCACGACAGTACTAAATGCAGTGGCCTGAGTAACGTCGTATGTGCGACAGCCTGGGCGAACGACATCTCGAACGATCGAGGGTGTTTGCACGTCTTGGCCTCAACAGCGCGATGGATCCAGCCCCGATCGAAAGCCGTACTAAGTACGGATGACTGACGAACAGGACCCGTCCATTCCGATCGACGCCTATCCCGATCCAGTCGTCACTTACGAGTGGGTGGACGACGAGATCGTCGTCACGGCGAGCAACGGGACCTTTGACGCGACGTTCGGCAGTGTCGAGGCTGGAACGCCGCTTGCAGACCTGGTGACCGTCTCCAGTGAAGACGATAAAACTCTCGAGCAAGCAGTCTCCGATGCCGAGACGACGTTCATCGCCCGCGTCGGGATCGAACACCGAGAGGTTCGAACCTGTTGTACTGTCGAATCGGGCTGGTCTGGATTTCTCGTGATTCGCGAGGGCGCTGGTGATACAGCTGAAAGCGCCGTCAGTGTGGGTGACGTAGCCAGCGTGATTAGTCACGACCTCCGCAATCCCATCGACGTCGCCAAGGCACACTTACGGGCCGCACGCGAGACGGGCGACGCCGAGCACTTCGAGGCAGTCGCGAACGCCCACGACCGGATGGAGGAGATTATCGAAGACGTGCTCACGCTCGCTCGCGGGTCCCAGGCCCTCGATCCGTCGCCGTCGGTGTCGGTAGGCGGAGCCGTCGAGGACGCCTGGGGGTCCGTCGAGACTGACGACGCCACGCTGGAGATGACCGATGGGCTCCCGGAGACGGCGGCCGATCCCGAACGTCTCCGACGGCTCTTCGAGAACCTGTTCCGGAACAGTATCGAACACGCCGTCCCGGACGGTTCTTTGGGGCAGGAGCGATCGCCGGGAATCGGGGCGAGCGGCCGAGCCGTGACGGTACGCGTAGGTTCGCTCGACGACGGCTTTTACGTTGCCGACGACGGCCAGGGTATTCCGGCTAACGAGCGCGATGCTGTCCTCGAGCCCGGATACACTGTCGAGGACGGCGGTACCGGCCTGGGGCTGGCCATTGTCGATCGGATCGTCGACGCCCACGGTTGGGACCTTACGCTCACGAACGAGCGAGACGGCGGTGCTCGCTTCGAGATTAGCTTTTGAGAGTTTGGGGGGTTCCCTAAACGGCTTTGCCCTCGGTGGTTACACACAATCTCGACCGCGCGCTCTAATCGCTAGTGATGTGAGACAGCCCATCCCTGAGTGAGAGGGTGCGTATCCATACTAGTGAAAACGCGTCCAGTCGGCCACAACAGAATCATCATCTGCCTATCTTGTGACGGGATATTCATGAGTATCAATGCGTGGCTGGAAGAACCATCGTTTCGTGGCCAAGCACTGATTGGTGGAGTCGTGGTTGCTATTTCGGTTACGGGCGTTCAGTGAGTGATCAACCGAATTCATCGTGGAGAACGCCTCGGAGGTCGTAGAGATTCGCAAGCACTGCGCAGACGACCATCAGTAGACCGGCGCTGAAGAACGCGACGAGACCCACAGTACTCTCGAAGAGTCGATCAGGCATACTGAACCCAAGCGCAATCACCCCCATACAGATGACGGCGACACCAACAACAATCGCCGCGCCATATCCTCGGAGAGAGGGTTGATTCACCATGCGTTGTCATTTCCATGTACGAGTGATAACTGTGCGGTAGAGTCGCCTACCCAACTACCCGCTGTTACAATGGGGAAGTGTTGATCTAATAGGATTTCAACAAAGCCGGCGCGGTCAAAAGCGCCCCATCCTCAGCCGAGTGATCGCCCCGTTCTCATCGGCTTGGTACTCACCCATCCAGCAGTCGTCGTTCGTGCATTTGAACGTCGCCTGGCTCGTGCACCTTCCGTTCGCGGAGGAACCGTGGCTCCGTGAGCAATTCGGTGAGGAAGACGAGCAGTATTGCGACCGGGTTTCGAGAGTTATCGGTCCCCGCCCCGTTCGGGCGTCCTCGTCCGGACAAAATTAGCCGTCATCCTCCGGCCCACGTCACTACTCCCTCCCTTCTCTTGGAAACGCGCCGAAACACCCAAGAGTCGAATGCCGGTACGTAGGACCACATGGACGAATCGCTCCGGCGAGCACCCGTCGGCGTCCTCGAAACGACACCCGACGGGACCGTAACCGACACCAACGCAGCCGTGCGGTCGCTGTTCGATCTCGACGGCGAACCGGCGGGTCAGCCGATCGACGAGGTGTTTCCTCGATCGGTGGACACGACGCTGCGGGAGTCCTTCGAAGGCGCGACTCGGGTGACGGACTTTGAGGCCTACTACCCTGAATTGGAGCGGTGGTTTTCGGTTTCCGTTCGGCACGTCGGGGAAAGTGTCGTCGTCTACGTTCGCGAGGTGACGAGTCGCCGCCGTCAAAAGCAGCGGATCGAACGCTTGCAGGCCGAACGCGAGCGCGGGGCCGTCATCGACGCGGCGTTCTCGGAGGTCCTGGGATCGCTCGTCGAGGCGACGTCCCGGACCGAGATAGCGGCCACAATCTGTCGAAAACTCGTCGATCCCGATCGTTACGCGTTCGCGTGGGCCGGCGAACGGACAGTGGGTGGCGACGGGATCTCGGTTCTCGCGTCGGCGGGCGAGACGGGCGAGACCTTCACGGCCGTCAAAGAAGCACTGGACGGCTCGATCGAGATACTGGAAGAACAGGCGATCGAGACCGCCGAGGTGCAGCTGGCACAGCCGATCGCCCAGGACTCGCGAGTTCCCGAGGACGTTCGCGTCGCGGCCTTCGCCGACGGCATCCAGTCGATCCTCGTTGTCCCGCTTGCCTACGGAACCACCGTCTACGGCGTGATCGCTCTCTACGCGGATCGGACGGACGCGTTTCCCGAGCGGGAACGCTCCCGGTTCGAAACGCTCGGCGAGGTCGCGGGGTTCGCCGTCTCGGCCGCTCGCAACCGGAACCTGTTGCTGTCGGATACGGTGACCGAGGTCACCTTCGGTGTCGAGGGGGAGTCTGCGCTCGTCACGCTGGCGGAGGAACTACAAGGCGACGTACGGCTCGATGGACTGGTCGCAAGCGGTGATGACGCGTTGCTGTGTTACGTCACCGTCACGGACGAGACGTCCGAGGCAGAATCGACAATTCCGGGCGGGGCCGAGTCCATCGACGGAATCGCCAATGTCCGATCTGTCGGGACCGCGTCGCCCGGTGAGCGCCTGGAAGTCGAAGTCGACGGCTCAGATCCCCTGGTACGGGTCTCGACGCTCGGCGGATCGGTCCGCGAGGCGACCTACGGGAGCGAAACGGCCGAGATCGTCGTGGAATTCCCGCCCGAGGGGGACGTCCGGCGGATGGTCGAGGCTGTCCGGCGAGACTACGACGTCACGGTCCGTGCCAAACACGAGCGCGAGCGGTCGGCGACGACCGCCCGCGAGTTCCGCGACGCGCTCGATGAGCGGCTGACCGATCGACAGCGAACGGTGCTCCGAACGGCCTATCTGGCGGGCTACTTCCAGTCGCCGCGGGACAGCACCGCCGAGGAGGTCGCCGACTCGCTGGGCATCACCGGATCAACGTTGCTGTATCACCTGCGTGCGAGCCAGCGGACCCTGCTCGACGTGTTTTTCGAGGACGAACTCGGCGTATCGTGATGGCGCAGTAGCGCAACGTGATTACCGGGGGGATTCGATGTTCACAGCTCTTCGCGGCCGATAGCATCGAACTCCGTGAGGAGCGTGTCGTCCTCAAGGAGTCGTCGGGCGCGCGCTTGGAGTCGCTCGGCCCGTTCGGCGAGGGTGGCGTACTCGTCGTGGTTGTCTCGTTCATCGGGTCGGGTTTCGGCGGCGACGACCGCTCGCTTAGATTCGACACTGAAGTACTCGCCGAGCGTCTCGTAGGCGAGGATCTGCCGTTGCTGATCGACGACGGCCCGGAGATCCTCGCGCTCGACGGGTTTACAGAGATAATCGTCGAAGGGCAACTCCAGCACGTCGAACCCTGGATCGACGGCGGTCACCATGACGACGCGGCCGTCGAAGTTCTCCTCGGTGAGCCGTTCGAGGACCTCGTCGCCCGACATGTCGGGCATGTGTCGGTCCAGGAGGACGACGTCCGCCGTCTGCTCGCCGATCATCGAGAGTGCCTCGGGGCCGCCATAGGCCGTCTCGACCCCGCAGAACCCCTCGAGTCGGAGCGCGTACGCGTCGGCCACCTCGCGCTCGTCGTCCACGACCAGCGCTTCCAGCTCGGCGGGGCCTTCGCCGTCGGGCATGGTTCGGGTGTTCGTAGATCGTTCCGCGTCGAACGGGTAAAACGCATCGTCTTCGCGGTGAGTATCTGCATAGCTAGACTCCTTTCGCGGTCTGATCCCGATAGCTAGAGCCAGGTTCCAGGGTACCGCCGTCCGTTTCCATAGATATGTCCGCCCAACCAGTGGTCCCCGTTCGACATGACAGTCCGGAACCCGAAGTCTCGACTGACCGCCTTCTCGAACTGCTCGGCGACGAGTACACCCGACGGGTGTTCGAGGCAATCACCGATCAGTCCCGGAGTGCACGTTCCATTGCCGAGATCACCGACGTTTCCCGACCGACCGTCTATCGACGCCTCAACGACCTCCGGGACGCCGGCCTGGTCAGGACGGAGATGGAGATCCGCGACGACGGCCACCACCGCGAGCAGTATCGGGCCGTCGACGGATCGCTCTCGGTATCGATCGACGATGGCGGTCTGGACGCGACCGTGCATGTCGCTGACTGAGTGCCGCCCGGGGTCGGCGGCCAGTCGATCCTGTTCACCCAACGTTTTGCCGCTCCGAACTGTGGGTCCACTGGAGTGACAGAACCACCGTAATGCCCGACGAACCGTTCTCGAACCGGAAGAGAGACGGCAGCAACCGATGGTCGTAGCTACCTCGCCGATCGCGCTGGCAGCCAGCGTGATCGCGATTCTGACGAGTGCGGCGTTCGTCGTGACGATCCACCGTTATAGGGACGATCCGACAACCGTCCCGTTGATCGGCGTCGCGATCACGCTGCTTGCCGGGAGTCTGCTTCATCTGTTCGTTGTGGATCTCCAGCCAGTACGGACACTCCTCGGGATCGAAGGGGCACCGACGTTCACGTCTGGCGGCCTCTGGGTGTTGTTCGCGATCGACATTCCGGCGGTCGTCGGTGGGCTCTGGTTCCTGTTCGCCCTCCAGTACACCGGACGTGATCGGGAAACGTCGTCGATCGTCTTTCCGGCCATCGCGGTGTTACTCCTGGCTCTGGTCGCACTCAATGTCGGTGTAACCGTGGCCAGCTCGGCGCTCAGTCCGCTCCTCGGGAGCTTCAATGCGCTGCTGGGAATCACGATCGTCCTCACGGAGGCGGTCGCGACGATCGGCATCTTTCTCGTCCTCACGACGACGCTCGGCCGGAAAGCGTTCCCCATTGGACAGATCGTCTCGCTCACGGGGGCTATCGGATCGATCCTCTTGCTCCCCTTTCTTGCGACGACCATCGACGCGCCGATCGTCACGCCGCTCGCCGTCGCGACGGCGGCGACCCTGCTCACCGTAACGACGCGCCGGTATCGGCTCTTCGAGACGCTGCCGGTCGCATCAGTCGTCGGGCGGGATCGCGTCATCGAGGAGATGGGCGAAGGCGTGCTCGTGATCGGTTCCGACGGGACAGTCCAGGACCACAACTCGGCAGCTCGAACGCTGTTTGGTCTGGACGACGCCAGAGTTCGTGGCCGTCCACTCGACGAGATCGTTCCCGAACTCCCCGAGACGACGATCCGCGACGCAGCCGATTCAGTGGACGTCGAGACGACCGACGGTCGCGTCGTCACGGCGAATGGCGATCCCCTGACCAACGATCGAGGCCACGACGTCGGATACATGATCGTCTGTCAGGACGTTACCGAACGCCGCCGCCGGGAACGCCGCCTCGGTGTCCTCACGCAGGTCGTCGCTGGCGCGACGAGCGAACGGCTCGGGACGGTTGCGGATCTCGCGACGGCCGTCCTCGACGACGAGGAGGGCCCGGGCGAGGCCGGCGACCGGATTCGACGCACGGCGACCGACGTCGCACGGCTGGTCGAGCGCGTCAGGGACGTCGAACAGGCGGTCGCCGAACGGACCGGGGCGACAGCGCCCATCGCCGTCGACGACGTGATCGCCGCCGTCCGGGGACGGAACGACGACATAACGATACGCTCCCCGGACTCGGCAGGCGCAGCCACCGTCTATCCGGAGTTGCTGGAAGCGACCGTCGAGACGCTCGCGCTCGGGGCAGGGGAGAGCCCTCCCGATATTACGGTAGCGATCGCTGACGACGAGGATACCGTCATCACGATCTCGCCCTTTGGGCGCGAGGACGCGATCGCCGATCTCGTCGTATCGGTCGCGGAACTGGCCGCCGATGAGGCGGGCTGGCGGGTCGACAGACGTGGGGATGACCCAGCCTGCCTGACACTGCGACTGTCCTCGGCCACCCGGCGAGACCGCCGCCCCGACGGTGGTGACTCCCAGTGATGGGTGCCACGGCACTGCTGGCGATCGATGTCGGTTCCGCGCTGTCGTTGCTCGTGCTCACTGGGTTCGCGATCCGGCATCGCGAGCAACCGGGGGCCGTCTCCGTCGGAGCGCTGTGGCTCGTCCTCGGTGTGGTCGCCGGGATCCTCGCCGGTACACGGACCGGCATCATCGCGGGACCGATCGCCATCTACGGACTGATGATCGGCTGGATGCTAGCCGTGCCGCTCTGGAGTGGGTTCGTCTTTGCCTACACCGGTCGTGGGCCGAGTGTAACCCGCCGGACGACAGCCATCGCCGTCGTGTACGTCGTCCTCCTCGGGGTGACGACGCTGTCCGGGGGATTCTTCGAGCCGCCGCTCGTCCAGATCGTTCGTATTCTGGCATCGGTCCTCCAGACTGGTCTGATCGGCACGGGGTTGTTCGGCGTTTTCGTGGTGATCCGCTCGGCCGTTTCGGCGAACGACCTGCTCCGGAGACACGCCGCCACGCTCGCGGTGAGTGGTGCGGCCGTCTCGCTGCTCCTGTTCGTCCTCGGGTCGTTAGAGGGATTTGACCCTGCCGTTCTCCCCTGGGAGATGACGGCACTTCTCGGCGTGACCACTCTCGGATTCACGATCGCTGTGTTCCCCTTCGGAGTGTTCGATGTGACTCCTGGGACAGGTCCGCTCGCGCGCTCGTCGGTACTGGAATCGATGGCTGAAGGGGTCGTCGTGGTCGATCGAAACGAACGGCTCGTCGACGCAAACGACGCCGCCGAGCGTGACCTCGGGATCGATGTCGCGCGGGACGCCGGCCAGCCGATCACGACCGTTCTCGGCAGTGATCTCGACGTCCCGAATGCGGAGCCGACGACGCTATCGACGCCACAGGGTCGTCGCCACTTCGAAGTGAGCCAGTCCGTGCTAACGAACCGACGTGGTGATCGGATCGGATCGTCGTATCTATTTCAGGACGTCACTGATCGGGAGACGCGCAAGCAGCGTCTCGAAGTCCTGGATCGCGTCCTTCGACACAATCTCCGAAACGATCTGGATGCGATACGTGGGTTCGCCGAAGCGCTGGATGCGGACGAACAATCGGCGGACGAACTCGCGGAACGCATTCGCTCGACGGCCACGGAACTCGTCGATCTCGGTGAGACGACCGAACGGGCCGAACGGATCGTCACCCGGGAGACCCTGACGATAGCGGACATCGATCTGGACGCGTTGCTCGAGTCGATCGCTGAGGACCTGAGGGGACGGTACCGATGTCGCATCGATCGCTCGATTCCGGACGACAGCCAGGTCCGCACCGATCGCGCTGTGCTCCGGACGGCGCTACTGGAGGTCATCGAGAACGCCGTCGAACACAGTGACAATGAGATCCCGTCAGTAGCGGTGGGTGTGAGTTCAACTGATGACGGCGTCGCGATCGCTGTCAAGGACGATGGACCAGGTATCCCGGACCGTGAACGCGTCGTCTTGCTCGACGGCGAGGAACAGCCACTCCGACACGGCACTGGTGTGGGTCTGTGGTTCGTCTCGTGGGCCGTCACCCGTCTCGGTGGCGACCTCTCGATCGAATCCGACGACGACGGGAGTGCAGTCGTGCTCGAGATACCTGATCGGGGTGGATATCCAGTTGAGTCGTGATGTTCGTTCAACGGCACAGTCAGGCGTCTCAGCGCCGAGAACGAAACCGATGCAACTCGTCGAACGACGGGGCGACAGTCATGTTGACACGGTCGGTTCCCTCCTCGAAAACCACCCCGAGTTTTTGTTGAGACGGGTCTTCGATCCGTACTGATCGTTCGATCCGGGTGTCCTCGCGGCGATTACTATCGTCTCGCTCGATCACGATCCGGTAGCGCCCGCTGTCTCGCCAGACGTCGCCGTAGACGACCATCGCTTCGCCGTTTGTCATCTCGGCAGACCGGGCGTCGAGATCGAACGATCGTTCGAGTATCCGCGTTCCGGTCGGGGCATCGACAGTAAGAGTCCCGTCGATCGGGGCGGCCCGGTTGTTGAACACGACGAGTTCCTTCAGTACGGAATCGCCGACGGCAGTGATCGTGTCCAGACATCCCGTCAGTCCGGCGAGGCCAGCCGTCCCACAGCCGGCAAGGAAAGTACGACGAGACAGGCGCACAGTCCCATCGCCAGTTCGGTCAGACGGGTCCTTCTGCATGTCATCGTACACGACCACAACCGACATAACCAGTTACGCAGTGTTTCTCATCGTGAAGCGGACGGAACCCGTATCGTTCGAGGCACTTCCATCACTCAGTGAAACACCACCGTCGGATCGTCGGTGAGGAACTCCTCCGCAGTATCGCTTGGATCGCCTTCGGCATCGTGGGCTGGCCGATCCTGATTTGGGAAGTCCCGTTCTGGAAACGACTGCATTGTCGGTCTTCGGACTTCCCGCGCTCTCCGGGGGGCTCCTGACCACGACCGCGATCGCGACCAGTACTGTCAACTCCGCGGAGTTACGGCTTGAAACGCTATTCAGGACACTTCGTGCCTGGCCACGACGCCGGATGCACCGTCCACCGTGGCCGAGACAACAACGACATCACCATCGGGATCAACCGAGACGTCTATCCACCGGATTGATGTCGGGACGGACAACGTGGAACTGAACCCGGATTCCACAGCCTGGATAGTAATCTCCGCATTGTCGAACTCACCCACCAGTCTGACACGAACGGTAGACTCCTCCTCTGCGTTTTTGAACTCGAACGCGCCATCCGGAATAGCTTCGGCGACCTCTTGGGGAAGGTCGTCCCGTCTCGCTACCGTCGGTCGCGTGGTTGTGGTCCTGTCAGCGACGAAGTTGAGATTGACAGTACTCTCAGTATATCGGCCCGACGCTGTTACCCGATTTTCGTCGATCGAAAGTGAGTGATCAGCACTGGCAGATCCCAGATGTTCATCGAGCTGGCTCTCGTCTACGTCGTCGTCGGCACTGAGTGCGAGGTCGGTTCTAATCTCTCCGTCGTCTGGTTCGAACGTGACCGACGAGACTACGTCGTCGTTCGCTGAGATGAATGCCGCCGTCGAGTCGATCCGTTCGTCACCGATTGAGAACTGAGCGGGTTCGATCGGTGCGTTCCAGCCGACTAGGACGTGTCCAGTATCCGTTTCATCAATGAGAGCCGAGAAGGTATCGTCAGCTTCGACGACGTTTTCTCGACTGCCGTGGCGCGTATCTAGAACGGCTTCGACTTGCGTCTGTGACTCTGCCACGATGACTGCGGATTCACCGACAGCGACGAATCCGTTATCATCCGATTGTCTCCTGTACAACGTGTATTCCCCATCTTCTCCCACGCTCTCAAACCGGGACCGCTCGGGACCCGATCGGAGTGTCTCATCGACGTCACTCGAATCGATATCGCCCACCCCAACGGTGACGCCGTTGGTGAAAAACAGCTCCGTCGCCCCTTCAGTCGGTCGAGCTGGGTCTACGAGTGGCCCCAGACCGATGGTAGCCATCGAGAGGACTGCAGTGCCGAGAACGAGACCGCCAGTCTCCAAGGGAAACGTCAGCAGTGGGTCTGCAATACGGTCTACATTCGAGAGCGTAGATGCGAGGGCATCGTCGCTATTGTTCTGCTCGCTGGAAGGAACGATCAGCGGGAGAACGGGATTGATTCGGGAGGTATCTTCCGAGAGTGTATAATCTATGTACGCAGTGACCATCCCGTCGTCCTGTTTCGGTGCCCAATCGTATGGTCCGCTGACTTTTGCATCAGGAACGCCACAGCCCGCTATGGAGCCGATGGTCGTTGAGAGACTTACTGCTAGAAATCGGCGGCGATCAAGATTGTCCATGCGTCTGTTTCAATCTTCGCGGTGAAATTCATTGGTCTCGAAAATGGTTCATAACTTCACCAATTTGATACTGTTTCACTGAGTCAGGGAAGAGGCTTGTTCGATCGCTGACGGGCCTGTAGCAACGCGAGGACACTCCCGAACACGACCAGATATGCGCCAACTGATGCCACGAGCAGGGACTGATCGAGCACGTCGGCGAAGAGAAGATAACTGCCTACGAAGCCAATTGTGACGAGAAGACAGCCACCGATCGTCCAGACTATCGCTACCCATGTTTGCTCATCTGATGGCCGGTAGTCGTTGTAGGCTGTTGGGACGCCAACCGCGAGCAACAACAATAGCAGGAAGTCGCCGGCGATCCCTGGACCACCGACGGTCGATCAGAACGCGTCGGCTACAGGGAGGGCGATGAGGATCGAAACGACGATGACGAGGTTTTGTTGACTCGCCAACTGCCCGAACGTGATACGTGTCTCGGCCATACGTGAAGACATCCATCTGAAGCGGCCTTAATCGGGTATCCGCACTTCAATTCAGTCCCACTCTGACATAGTTCGAAGTCGCCGCTACCGCGCGTTTCTGCCCGTGAAACGCGGCGGTTCGTTTTGTATGGTCTGGGCCCATAGCCGAAACTGGCATGTCGAAGCTCAAAGCAGGCATCGCTATCGCGACTGTCGCGGCGACGCTCGCCGTCGTTGCGAGTCGTGTTCGCGATTGACGAACCGGTTGCTGTGTTGGCTGACGACGAGCTGTTGGGGTATCGCCCCCTCTCATAACGCTCCATCCCGTCCCCACTCTGTTTTGGATCACTGCTGTCGCCACTGTCGGAAGAGGAGAGTGAACGTCGCGACGACGACCCCGAACAGGATGCCCTGTACCAGCGCATCAAAATATCCCCCGCCGTTCAACAGACGTTGAGCGCCTGCGTACGTTCCTCCGGGGATCACCGCAAGAAGGAACCACGAAACGAAGACGTGGTCGTTGAGCCACGATTCTACAACCCGATATTTCTCTCGAAGAGCGGAGGGCGAACGCATCTCGATCAAGAATGTTCCGATATCGAAGAAAACGTTGTGGTGGCCGTTCGGGACGGCTCTCGATCTGGACGGTGCTTTATTGCGTCGCGACGGACGCGGTGATGTCGATCAATTCACTCTCGTTGAACTCACCGAAGACGCTGTAGGACTGGTCGTCCTGGGTCCATCGCAGGAACCCGTAGTCGCTCTCTTCGTGGGAGTAGTACCACCCGGTTTCGTTGCCGATTGACACTTCTTCGAAGCGATCGACCTCGCTGTAGTCGACGAATGTCTCGTCTCGAACGGACACGGTGACGTGTTCGTTCTCGTTCGAGTAACTCACCGTCATGGAAGTGTAGCTGTCACCGTCGACAATGCTGGCGCGATCGAACGTGAACCCGTCGGCCAATTCCGCGGCGGGGACCGAGAGCGTGGCGTTCGATTGCAGCGCGTCGTAGTCGTCGTAGGACGTGATCTCAGGCAGGTCCGGTTCGCCCGGCCGGGTCGCATCCTCGGGGACGTCGAGTTCGAAGGTCGATTCGGGGAGCTCCTCGTTCAGCGTGACGTTCTCGTAGGTGACGGTCGCGCTGTAGCTGTAGTCCTCACCGTCTGTCGCGCTCTTCATCTGGACCGGGAAGTTCGATTCGATATCGACGTACACCGTCAACGTCGTTTCGGCGTCGCCGGTCATTTCCTCGCGAGGCGTTCCTTCGAGGACGTACACGTCCGTCCCCTCGACAGTATCGGTCCCGCGGTACTCGTACTCGACGGCGGATTCCTTCGCCAGGGCCGCAAGCGTCGGGAGCAGATTCTCGCTGTTGTACTCGTACTCCTGGACTCTGTTCTCGTCTTCGTTGTATTTGACCGCTGAACTCTCGTTGATGACCGTGGTCGTGTTGTCGTAGTTGGCTCCACCGAGCCGCTCGGTGCGTTTCTGGTTGGATTCACGGTCGACGACAATACGCCGGGTTGAGCTGTACGTATCGTTGTTCGCTTCCGTTACGCTCGTCTCCGTGAACGACACTGTCTCAAGCGAGGACAGTCGATCTCGGAACGACTCGATCACGTCCTCAGCAGTCGAAGTATCCACAGCCGGATCAGTCTCCGTAACTGTGGTGGGCGATTCCGCAGCCACGAACCCGACGAGGCCACTCGTCGCAACGAGTGCGACAGCGACTACCGTCAGGAGCGGGAGGGCATTTCGTTCTCGAAACATGCACTGTGTCGTACGGCAACGATCCCTAAAACAGCGGCTGGCGGAGTTCTCGGCGGGAATCACGGCCGAAAACATATAAGGCATCGATTTGTACAGACACGAAATCCGCGGTGATGTACAGTTCGTCGAACCGTATCGTGGTCCGAATCCAGTGAATTGCGTTGAACGTATGCAAGGCCTAACCCGTCGTGAGCTTCTCGTTTTCGGCGCAACCGCCGCTGGTGTTGGCATCGCCGGCTGTGCCGAACGTGGCGAGAGCGATTCGACACACGCCGACTGGATTCCGGCGACCCAGGGTACGACGCTCACTGGCTATGTCGACTTCACCCTGTCCGAGGACGAATCTGCGATCAATCCATTGCTTCCGCTGGTGGTCCCATCCGACGAGGACGATACCACTCGCGTCCCGGACTTCCCCGACGCCGACGAGATCGCGGACCCACTCTTGCAGGTGCCGATTCGAACAGGTGGGCAAATCATCTTCACGGGTCTACTCACCTTTGGTATCGTCGGCCTGGGCTATCTGTACGATCCAGCCCAACCGAACCAGGGCGTGACCGAGTTGTTCGTCGCTGACAATGCTATTGTGGGTCTCGGTGATGTCGACACGACGCGAGTAGACGAAACACTTCGCTCCGGCGGGGACGGGCCGTTTGCGACGATAGAGTTTCAGCGACTCGGCGAATCCGAGGAATATACGCTTTACGAACCAGTCAACGATGACGGAAGTGTCGTCGCAGTCAGTGGGGGTGCCATTGTCATGAGCGAAAATGCAGATCGGACCCGAGCCGCGATCGCAGCCCACCGTGGCGAGACACCCCGCGCTGTTGACGAAAACGACACCCTCGCGTGGTTGTTCGAGACCGCCGGCTCCGGTCACCTCGTCATCGGGTGGGCCGGTTCGGTCGATTTCGAATCCTACTTCTGGGAGGCGGAAAACGCCGGCCCTTCGCCTGCGTTCATCACTGCAACCGACGACGTGATGAGTTCGCTTACGTTTCGGCCCGATGCAGCGGAGATCACGGGCGAAATGGCGATACAGAAACCGGAGGTGACAGACGAGACGCGGGACACGATCGAGAACCAACTCGGCGCGACCGGCGAGGATCGATCGCTGTCGTTCGAAGGAAATCGGGTGTCGGTATCGAGCACGTTCGCTCAGGACGCGGTGGATTTCGACTTCGTCGAGGCGACGACACCGACTCCGACCATGACGCCGGTTGAGGATCCGGATGTTCCGTCCGAGGTGGCAGAGGCCGTACCGGCAGCTGCACTCGCGTTCGAGTTCGTGCCCGAAGAGGATGCCGCCCGGGTCTCGTTCGAAAGCGAAATGGCCGTCGATCGGATCACGCTACGAGCAGTCGAATCGGGCTACGAGATATCGACGGAAACCCCGCAGGAAGGGATGTACGTGAACGTGTATCTGGCTCCTGACGGCGACGAGGTGCTCGTGACTGCGACCGTCAACGACACGACGGCACAGATCGCCAGTCGGGAGTTCCCCGGCTCGTCGACCCGAACGGAGTGACCTGGACGAGGGTGGCCGACTGTTCGTCCGTGTTTCACGGTCGGAAACGCCGTATATGGGTCTTCCTGGGTTCGACGTAAAATCCGTTCAATGAGTCGCTCGCCGACAGGCACCTCTTCGCTGAGGGGGGTACTGACCCCTGTCTTTCGATCGCCGACTGACCGACAGACGTACCGGAACCTGCTGTATCTCTTTCTCTCGTTCCCACTTGGATTACTCTACTACATCCTCGTCGTTACCGGATTCGCGTTGGGTCTCGGCCTTTCGGTCTTCGGGATCGGAATCGTGATTTTGCTGGGAACCGTCATCGGACTCCGATACCTTGGCACTTTCGAACGCAGGCTTGCAAACGCCCTTCTTCGAACAGATATTCCCGAACCAGACGACGTTGAAAGGGACGACGGTGGGGCCGTCGATACAGTGAAAGCATATCTCGGCGCCGCTTCGACGTGGCGTGGCCTGGGATTCGTTCTGCTGAAGTTCTGGCTCGGTGTCCTCTCGTTCGTTCTCCTCGTCAGCTTTCTCGCCACGGCGATCGAACTCGTTGTCCTCCCGGTGTCGCCTGCAGGCACACTCAACGTCGAGGTGTTCGGCTGGGAAGTGGCGAGTACGTTCGACACGACGACCCAGCGACTCCTCGCTGTCCCCATCGGTGTCTGCCTCGCGCTCGTCGGGTTCCCGATCCTGAACGCGTTCGCGGACGTGAACGCGTCGATTGCATCGTCGTTACTCGGCGCGAGCGAACCGAACGAGGAGACCTAAACAGTGAGATGATACCGCTATGGACAAATTGAAGTAGGTGTGTAAAACATGTTTTACTGTAAAGAGTGATTTACACCCTATGATTGGCCGCCCGATCCCGCACACCAAAACCGCTCTCGTCCGAATCGAGTACAGTGACGTTCTCCAACGGAGGTGCGGTCGTCGTGCCTGATCACGCGATCGTCGCCGACGGACTCACCAAACGGTACGGGGACGAACTCGCCGTCGATGACCTGTCCCTCTCGGTCCCACCGGGAACCGTCTACGGGTTCCTCGGCCCGAACGGGGCCGGGAAGACGACGACGATGCGGATGCTGGTCACCCTTACCGAACCGGCCGCTGGGAGCGCAGCAGTCGCCGGGGTGCCGATCACGGACCGCCCCCAGCTCACCCGGCAGATCGGCTATCTCCCGGCGAACCCGCCCGTCTTCGACGAACTCACTGCCTGGGAACACCTCCGTCATGTCGCTCGCCTCCACGGCATCTCCGACGACGTGGCCGACGAGCGCATCGAAGGGCTGCTCGATCGGTTCGACCTCCGTGCCGACGCCGACAGGCGTATCGAATCGTATTCGACGGGAATGACCAAGAAGGTCGGCATCATCGCCACGCTGTTTCACGATCCGGACGTGGTGTTCCTCGACGAGCCCACGAGCGGGCTGGATCCGCGTGCGGCACGGACCGTCCGCGATACCATTGCCGAGTTGGTAACCCGCGAAATGACGGTCTTCCTCTCGACGCATATCCTGCCGATCGTCGACGAGCTCGCCGACACGGTCGGTGTCATCAACGACGGCCGGCTCGTGGCGGAGGCCTCGCCCGAGAAACTCAAAGCCCGTGCCGACGAGTCTCCGGATCTCGAATCCGCGTTCCTCGCGGTGACCGACGAACGGGACCCTTCGAGCACCGAGCAGCCGAAGGCAGACGGTAGCAATCCGACCGCAACGGGAGTCCGGACCGATGGCTGACGAATCGTCTACACCCACTGTGGCGACGTCCTCGATGCCGTCAAGGACTCGCGGTCGTGAATCCGCCGACGGTCGGGTCCTGGGCGACCGGGTTCCATCGCTTCGCCAGACCTGGGAACTCACCCGAGTGGACTTGCTTCGGGGCTATCGCTGGGTCCGACAGCAAGATTTCTGGCTTGCGTTCACTGTCCTGATGGGTATTTTGAGTGTGTTCTTCCTGCTGGAAACGTACGCGGCGGCCAAGACCGTCGGATCGACACTCGCTACCGGCGCGGCCCCGCCAGCGTGGCTCGTGATGGCGACGAGCGTTCTCTGGGTGTTTCTGACGGTGCTGCTCGTGGGTGACGGACTGGGCAGCAACGGCGATCTCGACCACGACGGACACTATCTGACGATCCGTCCGGCTGCCGACGTCGTCGGTGGGAAACTACTCGCGGCCGCCGCCAAATTCTCGGTCTACACGATCGGACTCGGGGTGGCTGCCGCAGCAGGATTGATCGCCGGAACTGGCTCACCACTCCCCGTACTTGGAATCGCCGTCGCAGCGGCGATCATCCCAGCGACGGCCGCGGCAGTCGGGTATCCGATCGGGTTCGCACTCAAAGGGTTCATCCGTCGCTCGAAGAACCTGCAGCGGCTGACGACCGTGCTTGGCGTCGGCCTCGGGATCGCATATGTCACGCTCTCCGTCACGGGAGAGTTGCTGACCGTCGTCGACCGATTGCAGCCGGTACTGGAATCGGCCCCGTTAGCCTGGATGGGGCACCTCGCAGTGGCCACGACGCCGGGAGCCGCCGTCGATATGACCGATGTTCTGGTCCTGCTCGTCCTCGCGCCGATCGTCGTCGTCGGTGGGACGATCCTGTCAGTGTCGGCCGCCCGCTACGCGTGGTTGGCAGAGGGGGCACCCAGCACGGACAGCGAGGAAGGCCCACTCCCGACTGCTCCGGAGTCTCAACTCGACGCTATTTTCGATGTGAGCTGTCGTGCACCGGCGACCCGTGGCGTTGCGAGTACGACGCTTCGCCGGGCGGTCCGATCGCCGTACCAGTTCGTGTTCGTCGCACCACCGCTCGTCGCCGGAATCGTCTTCGTGGAAGGTGCCGTCACGACTGGCTCGGTCCCGTGGTACGTGCCGTGGTTTGTCGTCTGGTACGGCGCCTGGGCTGCCGGTGCCGTGCTGCCGTTGAATCCACTGGGCAACCAGGGGGCGGTGCTCCCGACGCTGCTGACGTCACCGGCGCGAGCCCGGCACGTCGTCCACGGCAACGTTATCGCGGCCACGATAGTCGGCGCACCGCTGACCGCAGCGGTCGCCGTCGGCGCAGGGTATCTGGCGAGCAGTTCGGCCCCGGTGATGGCCGGGCTCGGAGTCGCCAGTGTCGTCGCAGTCACCGTGAGTTCGATCGTCGCGACCGGCCTCGGATCCGTGTTCCCGCGTTTCGAGGCGATCAGCTTCGACGGGTCTCGACAGGCCGTCCCGCCGAGTAAACGTGCGTATAGCCTCTTTTCGCTCACGTTGAGTTTGTTGGTGATCGCTGTCGCTGTCGTCATCGACGAGACGGCGCGAGCGATCGGTGCGATCGTCCTCTCGGGGTGGCTCCCGTTCGGCATCGAGATCGGTAGCCAGACGCTGGGCGCGATCGCGTCGGTCGTTCTCCTCGGAGGAACCATTGGAATCCCGATCGCCTACCGGGTCGCGATTTCGCGCATCGACGCGTATCATGTCCAGTGAGAACGGCGACCACACGACGGCAGTTTTATTAGTGGCTGTAAAACACGTTTTACTACCAAGGAATCCTCCATGACACCATCCATACCACAGGTGAGACTCACCCGACAGCGGTACAGAGCGATCGTGTATGGAATCGCTGGCGTAGCCGTGGTGGCTCTGTTGGCCGGTATCGCACTCGATCAGCACGTGCTCGGGGCTGTCGTCTACCTGGTGGGCGCGTGGATCGGTGGCGGTATCGCCGTTCTCGCACCGAGATGGAGTGACAGAACGCTCCAGGACGAGCGAGACTACGAGTTACACAACCGTGCAAGCGGGCTGTTAGTCGGTCTTGCGATGGGATTCGGATTGAGCGTGCTTCCGGTGCTGTACGTTCTCGATGCTGGCGGCACCGTCGAAATCACGGGCATCGTCTCCGGTGTCGTGATCACGTTGTCAGCACTCTTCCTGTTGTACGGCGTGTGCTTCGGAATCGTCAAACGCCGCACCTGACCATGCAAAACAATCTCTCGGAGCGACGGACGGACGAAGGGCTGAGTCAGGGCGAGCTTGCTGAAGTAGTTGACGTGACTCGGCAGACGATCAATGCGATAGAACGCGATCGATACGATCCCTCGTTAGAACTCGCGTTGAAACTCGCGATCCATTTCGATTGTACGGTGCAGGATTTATTCCACTTACCACCGGACGATAGACCCACTCCATCTTCAGACACATCGTCAAATGAAACAGTCGGTGGATGAAAACGGCGAACCGCACAACCGTTTCAGTTCGAGAAACACATCCCAGAACCCTCTGTCTTCCCGGCACGCATCCGATAAAATGGGTGATGAGTCGGATAGAGACGTGAAGCCAGCGTCTTTCAGCCCTTCTTCGAACGTCCATCGGGACAGTCCGGCCGCTTCGGCCGCACGTCTGACCGAGAGGTCGTCGAGAACGTACCGACCCACCGCGGTCCCCAGTTCGTTCGAGGGTACCCACTGGAAGAGGCCATCGTACCCATCTTTCGGGTCCACGGATCTAATAATCTATCGCGGAGGCGGGAGCACTTCTCGATTCAACAAGTCCCTCGCCCTCTCACAATCTGTGATGGAAACGGTAATTCATCTGTTATACTGGACATTTGGCGAGGGTTTGGCTGCTGTTATCTCTCACTACATGTACAATCCTGCCATAACTCGGGCCATTGGCTCCCACACGCTTCCTTCAAGCCCAAGACGACCTTGTCTTGGTCTGTATCCTCTTCCGACACTATTTATCGAAAATACGATATTTGGTGGTGCAGAAGCCTTCATAGACCCTCTACTACCAGATCTCGATTTGTGACGACTCTCACCATCGTTTGAGGAATCAGCAAAGAATATTCGACACCTAGTGGATGATTGATAGGGTCAACTCAAATTGAAATCTGCCGAGTTAGGCCTTGAGACCTATTCTGCATCACCGCCGAAAATACGATAGCAAAGCCCGTGTCGACACGCGTGACCACGTCCACCCAGGTCCGGATGCACCGACTCCCGGCGACGACGCGTCCCATCCGGCGGAATGGCGTGACGTGTTGTCGATGGTCCTCAGCGAAATCGAAGATCGACAGCGGGCTTTCTGGACCGAATAAGCGGCTGGGTCAGCTCTGCTCGCTCTAGTCAGCTTCCATATCGATGGGATTCTCACTGAATCCAGTGAAACAGTATATCCGGTAGGCAGATTGATGAGTGGTACTGTGCTAGATAGAGGGCGCGTACCTTGCACGACGGGTATGGATACCCGGGAACAGAATCAACTGGTTACTTCGGACCTTGCCACCGGGCAACCTCGCCAGTTGCACTGTCGACAGTCGCATACACAATGACTTCGTCGCCCTCTGGCTCTACGGCTGTCTCGAGAATTGTCCCAGCACCGACTGGCTCGTCGCTGGTCAGCGAACCGACGCGGTCGGTGAACAGGCTCGCCTCCTGTGGTTGTGCGACGAGTGTCTTGGCGTCCGTGTCTGCAACGACTTCGATCGTGAGTGACCCGAAATCGCCAGAATCAGGCGACTCGTAGCTAAAGGACAGCACATCTTCCGGAACCGCCTGGCTGGCCGCTGTCTCAGACAACTCGTCTGTGGGGACGGACAAAGTCGTGAGTTCACCGGCCGCACCTTCGCCGTTGACCGCAAAGACGGTCACTGAGTCCCCGTCCGGATCAACTTGGACTGCTACACTGTCATCGGCGCTGACAGACCGCTCCTGTGGCTCGAACTCGGTGTATCCGCCCGACTCAGCCTCTACACGGATCCCTGCCGCGTCGGTCTCTTCGGTGACCCCCACCCAGAGTTCATCGAACTGCTGGCCAGGTAGTGGCTCATACTGGAACGTCAGCGACTCTGGCGACACCAGCTCCGCAGCCGCTGCCTCCGATAGTTCTTGCCCCGCTGGGTCATCACTCAGTTGTTCGACAGTGTAGGTCCCAGTAGCGGTGATGCGGTTGTCGCTCACCTCGACTGATCTCGACCCGTCGACGGCCGCTGTCCCGAACGACGTCTCGATTGTCTCCTGCCTGTCTTCACCGAGGTCGGCCACGGCAAGGGCGAACTGCGACTCGAACGTGTCCCCGCTCGCGTTGAAATCCGCTGCTGCGACCATATTCTCGCCAGAGCGGGGCCTGAACTGCAGGTCAGCGTCGGGTTGGAAGTTCCCGAACAGTTCCTTAGCTGTTGCTGACCCAAATTGACCGACCACGAGGTCACCGGACCCGGCCTGTTCGAGTAGTTCCGTCGCGGTTTCATCAGTCTCGAAGACCCTGGACTGGTCCCCCTCTCCGACGGCAATCGTCTTGTCGAGTCGGCTGGCGTCTGGCCCGACGATGACTGTCTCGTCCGTGACTGCTACTGCAGGTGGATCGTTCACCGAATCGGGAACCTCAACGGGCTCGTATCGGTCGTACCCACGGTCTGTGCTGGTTTGTTCGTAGGCAACACCAAACGTTTCGTCTGTCGGCTCGATCAATCGTTCATCTAGTTGGTCGGTTGCGAAGGATCCCTCAGCGATTATGGTCTCATTGGTGACAGTGACCTCGCTCACCGTCGAGTCGGACGTAGCCGTCGGGCTCACGGCCTGGGCGAGCCCAGCAAACGAAAGCGACAATCGGCCAACTCCGACAGCCGCCCCGCCTATGACGAGCGGATACAGAGCCAGCGGATCGTCGACGGGCGGCTCCGAAGAGCCACTGGAGTCAGCTACGGTGTCGCCGGGGAAATTGTCCAGATTAGCGTAGGCAAAAAACAACCCACTTTGGTCTGTTGTCAGCCACTGGCCGTAGGGCAGGTCGCCCGCCGGCTCGAACGTGTCCGTCGAGGAGTCGTCGCCCGGAGTGCCCTCGGTTGGAGTGCCCTCGGTTGGAGTGCTGTCAGCTGAATTGTCGTTTGCTTCTTGATCGTTATCACCGCTGCAACCGGCAAGTGCTGCTGTCAGGGCGCCCATCCCGAGCAGGAATCGACGTCGACTCTGGCTCGTCTGTGTCGCACGGTCATCGTTGTCGTTGGTAAAGCGTGGGGACATACTGGTGAACGTCTCCTCGACATATCTGAAAACTATTCACTTAACAGCCCCGTACCAGTGTTTCACGTTGAGCAACAGCCTCACTGTAAACATAATTCATACACCACATATATCACGTAATAGAATCCATCCCACAGTTTCAGTATCCGCACCACTGTCCGCGGAGACATGTGCATATACACGCCACAATCAGCTATGCCTGGAGGAAGACGCTCGGACTCAGCGGCGGTCCGGATTATTCGATTATGTGATAGCATTTGGTACGCCATTTAGCAGAAATCGGTACTATAGTCGCTAAAGAAGGTGATCTATACAATAGTAACGTCAAGCAAGTGGTTCTAATATATAACACATCGCCTGTTAGCTGGCCCTTGGCTCTTCTGTCGCTCACAGATCCCTGAGTGACGACATCCACTCGTCGTTTTACGGATCGATCGGCCCGTGTGACGCGCTCGGAGGCCCACAGCAGGGTGGAGTCCGATGACGGGGCAACCACCCAATTGACGGGTGATTTTGCGGTGGCAAGCAAGAGACTCACTATGGATATTCGATCAGCGACTGCATTCTGACGCAGCCAGGATGACACTATGTTTTCGTCAACTTGGAGACGGCCGGTGGGCGCGTCGGCTGGGGGAAGCTACACTCAATGGCGAGGGCTCGGCCGAAGATTCATTTCGAATTGCCGGCGCGCGGCAACTCTCGGCATCACCCGTTCTCGGAGCGGTTTTTCGACGACGGTGGGCTCTTTTATCGGGCTCCCGATCGCGTATGTATGAGTCCACACCACGATCACGGTGTCGACGAGGTGGGGGTCGCCCTCGTGACGATATCAACTTCACGGACGAAAGCGACGGATGCTGCCGGTGATGCCATCGTCGCGGTGGCCAAGGACGCACCCGACGTGACGCTTTCCGATCGGCGACTCGTTGGCGACGATGCCGACGCAATCGATGCGACGATCGGTGACCTCGTTGATGACCCGACCGTCGACGCGATTGTCACGACGGGTGGGACAGGGATCACGCCGGACGACGTGACGATCGATGTCGCCGAGGCTCGCTTCGACGCCGAACTACCGGGATTTGGCGAACACTTCAGGCGACGGTCGATCGAGAACGTCGGCACGCACGCGATTGCGACCCGGGCGACCGCTGGCGTCACCGACCAGACTCTGGTTTTCTGCTTGCCTGGCAGCAAAGACGCCGCTGTCCTCGGGGTCGAGGAAATCGTCGTGCCGGAAGTCGCCCATCTCGTCGCGATGGCAACCCGCTAGATCAGGTTCGGCCGAACCTACAACACTGCTGGCGGTCAACGCCCATGTATGACCGAAGAGTTCACCCATGTCGAAGATGGGGCGGCCGACATGGTCGACGTCGGCGAGAAACCGGCCTCGAAGCGACGCGCAGTTGCGGCCGGATCGATTGCTCTTACGATCTCGACTGTCGAAGCGATACGCGAAGACGCCGTCGGGAAGGGCGACGTTCTCGCGACGGCCCGCATCGGCGCGATCCAGGCCGTCAAACACACCTGGGAGACAATCCCGCTCTGTCACCAGATCCCGATTACGAACGTCGACACGGCGTTCACCGTCGACGACGAGGCCGTTCACCTCCGCGTTGCCGTCGAGACGATCGGCCAGACCGGCTGCGAGATGGAGGCCCTGCAAGGCGTGACGACGGGGTTGAACGTCGTCTGGGACATGGTCAAGGCCGCCGAGAAAGACGCGGATGGTGACTATCCCGAGACGGCAATTCGAGATGTCCGGGTCGTCGAGAAGACCGTCGAACGACTCACCACAGCCGACGAGACAGGCTGATCGTTCCGGCTGTCTTCGATGATACTCGACTGTACCGCTTAGTCGTCTGTCCTCGGGGTTGGCACCTCGCGGTCGGCGTACTCGGGATTTTGCACCCATTCGCCGTCATCGCGTATCATGTACTCGCCGTAGTAGGGAATGCGTTCGGCGACAGCGGTCTCGAAGGCCGCGCGGATTTCCTTCCGGGAACACTCACCCAGCGAGACGCGCTCCTCGGGGCGGTTGAGACACCCCATCAAGTAGCCCTCCGGCGTCACTCGCACCCGGTGGCAGCTGGCACAGAAGTCCTCGTTGCCGACCGGATCGACGATCTCGACGATGCCAACGCCGTCGACCGCTTCTACTGGCGGGCCATCGCCTGTCGCGTCGGCCCTGGCGGCACCCGCCGGGACGTGGTAGCGAGTCCGGTCGTGCATCTCGCGGGACTCGATATCGACTGCGAGGTTGGACAGCCAGTCGTGGACGCGTTCGATTTCGATGGCCCATTCGGGATTCCTGACGAGTTCCGGCATGAACTCGATGAGTTGCAACACGAACCCGTCCCGGCCCGCGACGTACTCTACCAGATCGGGAACGTGTTGTGCAGTCTGCTCGAAAACGACCGCGTTGAGCTTGACGGGGTCGAGCTCGGCCTCGCGCGCGGCGTCGATCCCGGAAACGACCTGGTCGGACGCCCCGGCGTTCGTCAGGTCGGCAAACGCGGCGGGGTCGATCGCGTCCAGCGAGACGTTGACGCGTTGGAGGCCGGCCGCGGCAAGCCCTTCGGCCCGATCCGGGAGGAAGATGCCGTTGGTCGTCATCGAGACCTCCAGCGCTTCGGGCGCGCGCCGGACGATCGCTTCGAGATCGGTACGTAACAGCGGTTCTCCGCCGGTGAGCTTGACGGCGTCGACGCCCATTTCGGCCGCCACATCCAGAATGCGGACCACTTCAGCAGTCCCCAGCTCGTCCTCGCGGGGGGCCATCGGGCCGCGGGTGTCGCCGAGTCCCTCGTTGTGGCAATACACGCAATCGAAGTTACACCGGTCTGTCAGCGACACCCGGATCCCGGTGAGCTCCCGATCGAAGCGGTCCGCGAGCATGTTCTATACTCTGTGATCCAGGTACCTAAAAAGGCGCGCCAGTTCTACACACCCGGTAGGCAGACCGAACATGGTCCCGACTCGTTTTTTGCCCGGGGGCACTGACCTCTGCACATGGCTCATAGTCACGGAGCCGGGTTCCAGTCGGTGACGCGACTTGCCGACGCCCGCCAGCAACTGCTGGAACTGATCGTGCCACACGACTGGACTGACGCCGTCTCTCCGGACGACGCTATCGGTCGAGTGCTCGCTGCGTCGGTCGACGCACAACGACCTGTTCCGCACTTCGAGCGTGCGGCAATGGATGGGTACGCTGTCCGGGCTGCCGACACGACGGGCGCAGCCAGTCGGTCCCCTCGACGGTTGAGGCCCGCCAATGGGGCGCTTTCGGCCGGCGATGCCGTCCGCGTCCATACCGGACAACCGATTCCCGACGGTGCGGACGCCGTGGTCATGATCGAACACGTCACCGAGCGGGACGAAGATATTGCCGTCGAGACGGCTGTTGGGCCTGGCGAAAACGTTTCCCCGGTTGGTGAGGATATTCCTTCGGGCCGGGAGTTGTTCGACGCGGGACATCGACTCGGGCCGGCCGACGTCGCGCTTCTCGACGCGACGGGCGTGACCGACGTGCAGACCAGGGAAGCGCCGACGGTCGGGGTCGTGCCGACTGGCGAAGAACTCGTCGCGGCCGATCCCGACCCGGGCGAAGTTGTCGAGACCAATGGGACGATGGTCGCCGGACTGGTCGAGCAGTGGGGTGGTCAGGCGACGAAATCCGAGATCGTCACTGACGACGCTGACAGGCTATCCGATGCCATCGCGAGTCGAACCGATCGAGATCTGCTCGTGACCACCGGTGGCTCTTCCGTGGGCGAACGAGACCTGTTGCCGGCGGTGATCGATTCGATCGGCGAGGTGGTCGTCCACGGTGTCGCGATCAAGCCCGGACATCCTGTCGGGTTCGGGACTGTCGATCAGACGCCGGTCTTGGTCCTGCCGGGCTATCCGGTCTCGTGTTACGTCGGTGCCGTACAGCTACTCCGGCCGGCACTGGCCCGCGCCGCCGGACGCGATCTGCCGTCGATCCATACTTTCGACGCGGAACTGGACCGCAAGATAGTCAGCGAGCCGGGCGTTCGAACCTTCGCGAGAGTGCGCCGAAGCGAGGACGTCCCTGAGCACATCGAACCGATTCGGGTTGCGGGCGCGAGCGTACTGTCGAGTGTCACTGATGCCGATGGCTGGGTGGTCGTCCCCGAGTCCGTCGAGGGGTTCCAGGCGGGCGAGACTGTCCCAGTCGAGGACTGGCGGGCTACCCGCTGACGTCCTCAACGCCCCACGCGATTCGGTCCCAGAGGCGCTCGTACCCGTAATAGGTCCCCGTTTTGACGACGTTCGTGACCAGTCCGATACTGAATGCCTGGTCGAGTTCTCCGGTCACCGCCAACGCGACGACGATGGTAACGAGGACCATCACCGTCCGGTAGAGCAGCGTCTTCACGAGAGCTCGCGAACGAGCCTGTCGAGCCCGTTTTCGGAATATTGAGCGGATCGACATACATGGAAGCATTGCCGCTGAGTACTCGAAAGTCTCGATGAACCGATTCTCGGGAACGGGGCGCGGCATCGCTCCCCAACGCTATCGCTCGTGAGCCCAGAAATCGTCCTCGACGGTCACTTCCTTTTTGAACAGTGGGACCTCGTCTTTCACGCGATCGATGGTGTCCTCAACTGCTCTGAAGGCCTCGGCCCGATGTCCGGCGAGGACGACCACGTAGACGACATCTGCACCGGCTTCGACGACGCCTGTCCGGTGATTGACTAGCACTTCGAAGACGCCCTCCCGGTCGGTCAACTCCTCCCGGATCGTCTCGACGCGCTCGGCGGCGATCTCGTCGTAGCGCTCGAATTCGAGGGATTCCGTCCGGGCGTCGTCGGGGCCATTTTTCGCACGGACGCGGCCGGTGAAGGTCGCGATCGCACCAGCGTACTCGGCCTGTTCGGATTCAGCGGCTCGCGCGATTAGCGCTGTCAGGGTCTCGTAGGGGTCGACCCCCTCGATCGCCTGGACGGCCGCCTCTAGGTCCACGCTGTCTGCCGAACTTGCGGACAAGAGTGCCTCGCCGGCGTGCTCTCGCCCACCGAGTGCGATTGCCGGAAGCGCCGTGTCGCTGTATCCCTCGACGAGCACGTACTCGTAGTCGGGCGCGAGGTCGTCGAGGGTATCCCCGAGCGTTCGGTCTGTTCCCGTGGCGAACCACGTTCCATCACCCTGGATACCGTAGGTTTCGGTGGCGCCTGCCTCCCGATGGCGTGCGGTGTCGGTTCCGGCGGTGTCGATATCGGGCGGACACCGTAGGTGCTTGACCGTCGCGACCGGGCCACGGTCGGCGAGTAGCTCGGTCAGGCGCTCGACCAGTGTTGTCTTGCCTGCGTCGGAGGGGCCAACAATCGAAACCGGTTTCATCGTTTCTACTAGAGAGAGCACTCCGCTTGAACCTGCTGGCGAAAGTGTCCGGCCGAACGCGTTCACCAGCGTGCTTTTCGGCGCCCGGGGCCTACGAGATCCTATGACAGAGCGCCAGGAACTGCGCGAACTGGTGGCACCCGAGGACGCGCGCGAGGCGATCGCGGCCTTCGAGGCCCCTGATCGAGTCGTGACGATCCCGGTCGAGTCCGCGTCCGGTCGCGTGCTCGCCGAACCGATCACAGCGCCGATCGACGTTCCTGGCTTCGATCGGGCGGCGATGGACGGCTACGCCGTCCGGGCGACGGACACGACGGGGGCCGGGGAGACACATCTTGTCGAACTCTCCATCAGTGGATCGCTGGCGGCCGGCCAGCAACCAGCCGGGCATCTCGAGCCGGAAACGGCCATCGAGATCGCCACCGGCGCAGTCCTGCCGCCCGGCGCGGACGCCGTCGTGAAAGTCGAACGCACCGAGCGCCGGGGCGAGACCGTCGCCGTCGAGCAGGCCGTCCCACCCGGGACAAACGTCGCGCCCGCGGGCAGTGACGTCGCGGCCGGTGATCGCACGCTGAGTGGCGGCACGCGACTCGCGCCGCGAACGCTGGGGCTGCTTTCGGCGATCGGCCGTGAGACTGTCCCTGTCCGTGCCCGCCCGGACGTCGGCGTCATTTCGACCGGTGCGGAACTCGTCGCTCCCGGCACTGATCTCGATCACGCCGCCGGACAGATCTACGACGTCAACGAAACCACTCTCTCCAGTGCGGTCCGGGCGGCGGGCGCGAAACCGGTCCCGTATGGCACGGTCGAAGACGACGAGGACGCGATTCGCGAGACGGTACAGCGAGCGGCCGATGCGTGTGATCTCGTCCTCACCTCCGGGTCGACCAGCGCCGGCAGTGGCGACATGCTGTACCGGATTGTCGCGGAAGACGGCGAACTGTCCGTCCACGGCGTCGCGATCAAGCCCGGCAAGCCGACGGTCGTGGGCCGGTACGACGGGACGCCGCTTGTCGGCTTGCCTGGCTATCCCGTCTCGGCACTGTCGATTTTCCGGTTGCTGGTCGCGCCGACGCTCCGCCGGTGGACGGGCACCGATCGCGACACAAAGACTGTCGACGCCCGACTGGCCGTCGAAGAACGGTACGCCGAGGGACGCCACCGCGCGCTGCCGGTCGGATTGATTCGGGATGGCGCGGATGAACTCCTGGCCTATCCCGTCGACCGGGGCAGCGGCGCGACGACGAGCCTGGCCTATGCCGACGGGGTCGTCGAAATGGCGGCAGACACCCGTGTGCTTTCGGCCGGCGAAGCTGTCACCGTCGAGCGGTTCTCGACGGCTGATCGACCCCCCGCCCTACTGGCGGTCGGGGAGTCTGACCCCGGGTTCGCGGCCGCGATCGCCGGGATCGACGCCACCCGTTATCGCACAATCGGGGCCCGCGGCGGTGCCCGCTGGCTCCGGGACGGCATCGCCGACGTCGCCGTCCTCACCGGCGATACCGACCGCGAGGACGGCCAGACGCTTGCGACCTGGACGCGTGAGTGGGGCCTGGTCCGTTCCGCGGACGCTGCCGACGTCGAATCGATCGAGGAGCTAGCTGTCGGGGACTATCGGTTGGTCAATCGCGACCGCGAGTCGGGGCTGCGAGCGGCCTTCGACGCAGTGATCGACGAACGGTCTGATCCCGAGGCACTGCGTGACGCGATCGACGGCTACGACGTGGCGGTCCCGGGCGTCGAGAGCCCTGCCCGCCGCGTCGCCCGCGGTGACGCCGATGTCGGGCTTGGCCTGCGATCGACCGCGAGTGATCTTGGGCTGGCGTTCCTGCCGCTTGGTACCCAGCGCGTGCGTGCCGTCGCAGCGACCGATCGAACCGGGAAATCCGGAGTCGCTTCTCTGGTACGGACCCTCGACGATGCTAGTTTCCTTGCCGGCCTGGATGGCTATGCATCCGACTGACGACGCGACGGCGGTCGTCCTGGCCGGCGGGGAGAGTCGACGCTTCGCCGATGGTCCGAAAGCCCTCGCTGCCGTCGACGGGGAGCCGATGCTCGAACGCGTCGTCCGGGTGGCTGCATCAATTACTGACGGGACGCCGATCGTCGCCGTTGCCTCGACCGACCAGCGTGAGGGCTATGCCGACGCCCTGGATACAGCCGTGCGGTTCGTCGTCGACGACGGCGATCGCGCGGGGCCGCTCGCGGGGCTGGAACGTGGCGTCGCTGTCGCTGACTCGGCGTGGCTGCTCGTCCTCGCCTGTGACCTTCCGCTGGTCGACCCGGGGGTACTCTCGTGGCTTGCGGACCACCATTCCCCGGAAATCGACGCGATCGTCCCGGAGACCGGAGGCGAGACACACCCGCTACACGCGTGGTATCGCCGGCCGTCGATGGCCGAGGCGCTCGCCGCCTCACCGGCGACGAAACGCGTCCGGGACATCCTCGATCGACTGGCAGTACGGACGATTCCGGCGGCGAAACTCCCGGCCGAATCCGATCTTGCGCGCTCGGTCAGGAACGTCAATACGGTCGCCGAGTTGCGACGCGTCCGACGGACCGTCGAAGACGGGCGCGCGGATGATGGGTCGGCCAATCGATAGATCACTGACGCTCACCGACGCCGAAGATGTTCGATGAAGACTATTAGGCTGTACTGATCCATTGAGTGTCTGTGCAGCGTCACGCGAGCCGAGCCGAACAGGGTGATCCCGATCTGCAGGCTGCTGCCCGCCGTCTCCGCGAGCGGGCAGAGCGTGAGAAGCGGCGCCAGCTTGCAGTGGCCCGCCGGGACGTCGATGACCGCCACCACGAGGCCCTCGAACAACTGGCCGACCAACTCGTTGCGAGTCTGCTTTCCCGGCCCCAGGCAGCGCTGGCGCTGGCCAGCGAGCGTGGGGACGAGGAACTCGCGGAGACACTGCTTGACCTGTACGATCTGGAATCCTAATCAGTCCGCATCGGGATTCCCTGGCGGGGAGGTCCGGCGCTCGCCGTCGGTTTCGAGACACTCAGCGAGCAGTTTCCGCTGTGCCGCCGCCAGGTGTTCGGTGAACGTCGGCGTCGCAATCCCGAGGTCGTCGGCGATCTCCTCGGCGCTCGCTTGCCGTGGGTACTCGAAGTACCCCTTCTCGTAGGCCGTCCGGAGCACTTCCCGTTGGCGGGACGTCAATTCGTCCGGATCAGTGACCCACAGCGAGCCGGCATCGTTCTCCGGCGGTGCTCTGACCAGTTTCCCCACCTGGACGTCATCGTGGGTTTCCCGTAGCGCCGAGACGATGGCGCGTATTCCGTCGAGGTTCCGGGCGAGGACCGTCACGAACAAGGTACCGTCGGCGGCCTGGACGTTCCGGACGGTACAGCCCTCTCGCTCGATACACTCACAGACACAGCCCCGACCGGGTGTGCGCGCCAGTCGGTAAATGGTCCGGCGGTCGTCGCTGAATATAGCTGTCGCGTCGCCGAGAGAATCCGGCCGATCGCCGTCTCGGACGGTAAACTCGTCGTGGACGCGCCCCTCAGCGTCCGGGACAGCACTCCGTGAGACCGACGCGATCGGCCCGCACCCCCGGGAGGCGGCCGCCACGTCACACTGCCGTGGATCCTCGACGACGAGCTCGGCCCGAATTCCCTCCATTATCTATGTGTACAACCGGACGATCCATATTTCATTTGGGCCGAACTGGTTCGGGGTGGGCCGTCGCTCTCTTATAAACAACTGCCCGAACATATTTCACAATATCCTAACATAAAGGCCCTCAGCGTTGAGGTTCTCCAGCTTTGGGGGTTGGGACATAATCACAAATCGACCGACGTCTCCGCTCTACCGCCGTCGTCCCGAGTGGGAGACATCAGTTCACAGTGATCAACATGAGACGGTCCACACTCGTCATCGCGGTGGTGGTGCTCGCCGTTCTCTTGCCGATGTGGTTCGTAGCCGCACACGGCGAGCCCCCGTCAGAAGAGATCGCGATCGACCAGAGCGTCTCCGAAATCCAGCCCTTAGAGAGCCTGGTCGATACGCCGAACAAACTCTCGCCCAGCCAGGTGGGGGTAATCATCTGGGTCGTCCTGTTCGCCCTCGTGGGCGTCCTGGCTGCTGCCCACCGGTTCATGAACCGGGCGGTCCGGCGCTCGGATCCAGGAGATTCCCCATCACTTCCAGCACGGGTCCTTCCCTGGCTCGAGACCGAGAATCGGTGGCTGGTCGCCTACGAGGACGCCCCGGATTCGATCGAAGGGTTGGTCGCCATGGCCGGGTTGACGGTCCTGTCGATCGTCTTCGCTGCGCTGTTCACCGGTGAATACCTCACCCTGGCGCGAACCCAGTATTTCGGACTGTATGCGACCGGATTGTTCCTCTCGCTGGCCATGCTCACGGTTGCCTATTACGCCTGGTTCATGCCACATGTTGCTGTAGCCGAACGGAGGGGTCACGGTGAATAACGAGTGCCCCTGTGAGGACGACGGGAATCAGGGACCCGTTCGACCGAGTATTTACACGGACGGCCGGGCGGAGGTCGAACGGCGGGACATCGCCAAACTCCTGGCGACTGCGGGCGGCTTCAGCGCCCTTGCGAGCCTCGCTGCGCCGCTGGCCGGCCTCCAGCAGGTCTTCCAGCGCACCTACACCGGGCCGATCTACGGTGAGAGCATTCCCCTGGTTGATGGGGATGGGAATCGGATCACGCCCGATCGCCTCGAAGCAGGTGAGCAGTTGACGGTCTTCCCCGAGCCCCGGCCCGGAATCGGTGATGCGCCGACGCTACTCGTGCGCTTTCCCGAGGCCGAGTATGGCGAGGGGACGGAACTCGCCTACACTGTCGAGGGCTACGCAGCCTACTCGAAGATCTGCACGCACGCGGGGTGTACCGTCTCGGGCCGTGAGGACGACACGCTCGTCTGCCCGTGTCACTACGGGAAGTTCGACCCGACGAACGGCGCGGCAGTGACAGGGGGGCCGCCACCCCGAGCGCTGCCCCAGCTCCCGATCACGCTCGCAAGCGACGGCTATCTGATCGCCACGGCCGACTTCGATGGTCACGTCGGCGCGGGGGGTGAGTGATGTCCCGGACTCGACGCCTTTATGACTGGTTCGACGATCGCCTCGATCTGGACGACGCCGAGCAATTCCTCGGGAAGGCATTCCCAGCCGAAGACTCGTTCCTGCTCGGGGAGGTCGCACTGTTCTCGTTCCTGATGCTCGCACTGACTGGGATCTTCCTGGCCTTTTTCTACGAACCCTCGACAGCAGAAATGACCTACGAGGGCAGCGTCGCCAAGTTCCAGGGCGAGTCCCTGCCGGCGGCCTTCGGGAGCGTCCTCCAACTCACCTACGACGTGCCCTTCGGCATGTTCATCCGCCGGTTCCACCACTGGGCGGCCCACCTCTTTGTCGCCTCGATCGGCCTGCACATGCTGCGGGTGTTCTTCCACGGGGCCTACCGGAATCCCCGTGAGATCAACTGGGTCGTCGGCACATTCCTCGCGATCCTGGCGATGGGCGCGGCCTACACCGGTTACGCGCTGCCGTTCGACGAGTTCGCCTCGACGGCGACCGGGATCGGCTACAACATCGCCGGCTCGATCCCGATTCTGGGGGATCCGATCGCCGCGATCGTCTTCGGCGGTGACTTCCCCTCCAGTGCGACGATCCCACGGCTGTACTTCTTACACGTCTTCCTCATTCCGGCGCTGATCGCCGTCGGCCTGGCGGCCCACATGGGACTGCTCGTCCGGCAGAAACACACCGAGGCCGAGCGCGACGGGGACGTCGAACCGGTCGGTTCGTCGGCGGCAGCCGACGGCGGAGCCACGCGCGACACCGTCGATCGCGAGGACGACAGTGTCGTCGTCGGGCTGCCGGCGTTCCCCAACCAGGCGGCAGTTAGCGCCGTCGTGTTCTTCCTGACGCTCGCGACCCTCTCGGCGCTCTCCGGGTTCCTGCCCGTCCACAACATCGCCGAGTACGGGCCGAACAACCCAGCCGGGACGCCTGCGTTGATCATGCCCGACTGGTTCTTCATGTGGCTGTATGGCTTCCTGAAGGTGCTCCCGTCGTCGCTGGGATTCCATTTCGGGCCGATCGAGATCAGCGCGGAGTTTCTCGGTGGGGTCGCCCTGCCGGCGCTGGTCTTCCTGGTCGTGTTCGCCTGGCCGTTCATCGACCGCCGGCGGGACAGCGTCCACTTCACGGCTGATCCCTTCGAGCGGCCGGTCCAGACGGGCGTCGGTGTCGCCGGCATCGTCTTCGTCATGATCGCCTCGATCGCGGGCATGAACAACCTGCTCGCCGAGGCGCTGGGAACTTCGACTGGTGCCGTCAATCTGCCACTCCTGCTCGCGATGATACTTGGACCGATCGCCGCCTTCGGCATCGTCCACTGGTCGATCAGTCGGGAACGGGGCGGGGACGGCGAACCTGCGCCAGCCGACGCAGACGAGCAGGGAGAGCAGTCGGAGGTGCTCGAGGATGAGTGATCACCTGCCGGTGCTGTCCGGACGGACGTACCGACGCCTGGATACGGCGAGCAAAATCGGCGGCCTGGCGTTCGTGGCCGCGGCCCTGGAAGTGGGGCCGACGACCGCCGCCGGGATCGCGCTCGTCGTGATCGGAGCGACACTCGCGACTGCAACCGTCTTCATCGAGAACCAATGAGCGACGCAAATCCATCCGACGACAGTACAGACGGCCTTTCGCGCCGTGACTTCCTGCTGGGTGCCGGCGCGGCCGGCGTGGTCGGTGCGACCGGCCTGTCAGTCGCCGACAGGGCGCTCGACGGTCTGCAAGCCGTCGAGGACCCGATCGGCAATTACCCCTATCGCGACTGGGAGGACTTCTACCGCGAGGAGTGGGACTGGGATTCGGTCGCCCGCTCGACGCACTCGGTCAACTGCACCGGCTCCTGTTCGTGGGACGTCTACGTCAAGAACGGCCAGGTCTGGCGCGAACAGCAGGCCAACGACTACCCTCGCTTCGACGAGAGTCTGCCGGATCCCAACCCGCGGGGCTGCCAGAAGGGGGCCTGTTACAACGACTACGTCGACGCCGAACAGCGCGTCCAGTACCCAATGCGCCGGACTGGCGAGCGCGGAGCCGGCGAGTGGGAGCGCATCTCCTGGGACGAAGCCCTGACGGAGATCGCCGAGCACGTCATCGAGGAGGTCCAGGCGGGCCGGTACGACGCGATCAGCGGGTTCACGCCCATCCCGGCGATGAGTCCGGTTTCCTTTGCGTCGGGGACGCGGCTGGTCAACTTGCTCGGGGGCGTCTCTCACTCCTTCTACGACTGGTACTCGGACCTGCCGCCGGGCCAGCCGATCACCTGGGGTCACCAGACCGACAACGCCGAGAGCGCCGACTGGCACAACGCCGAGTACATCATCGCGTGGGGGTCGAACATCAACGTCACACGGATCCCCGACGCGAAGTACTTCCTCGATGCCGGCTACGAGGGCGCGAAACGCGTCGGGATCTTCTCGGACTACTCCCAGACGGCGATCCACACTGACGAGTGGATCGCCCCAGATCCCGGCACTGACACCGCGCTGGCGCTCGGCATGGCCCGCACCATCGTCGAGGAGGGCCTCTACGACGAGGAGCACCTGAAAGAGCAGTCCGACATGCCCCTGCTCGTCCGTGCGGACACGGGCAAGTTCCTGCGCGCTGACGAGGTGCCGGGTCTCGCTGTCGACGCCGATGAACCGGAGAAGGTCATGGTCATGCAGGACAGCGAAGGTGACCTGCGTGCCGCGCCGGGCTCGCTCGGCGAGCGCGACGCCAAGTACGACGACTCGTTGTCGATCGAACTCGACTTCGACCCCCAGCTTGCCGTCGATGACACCGTCCAGACGACCGAGGGCCAGGTCACGGTCACCTCCGTCTGGAACAACCTCCAGGACGAACTCGCGAACTACACGCCCGAATACGTCCACGAGGAGACCGGCGTCGGCGAGGAGACCCACCAGAAGATTGCCCGGGAGTTCGCCGACGTCGACCGCGGGAAGATCATCCACGGGAAGGGGGTCAACGACTGGTATCACAACGACCTGGGTAATCGCGCCATCCAGCTGCTCGTGACGCTGACGGGCCATATCGGTCGGAACGGCACCGGCGTCGACCACTACGTAGGCCAGGAAAAGATCTGGACGTTCGGGGGCTGGAAATCGCTCTCCTTCCCGACCGGGAGCGTCCGGGGTGTCCCGACGACGCTGTGGACCTACTACCACGCCGGCATCCTCGAGAACACGGACCCCGACACCCGCGCAAAGATCGAGGAATCCGTCGAGAAGGGCTGGATGCCCGTTTACCCGGAAGAACGGGCGGACGGCTCACGGCCCGATCCCACGACGATGTTCGTCTGGCGTGGCAACTTCTTCAACCAGGCGAAGGGCAACATCGCCGTCGAGGAGGTCCTCTGGGACAAACTCGACCTGGTCGTCGACATCAACTTCCGGCTTGACTCGACGGCGCTGTACGCCGATATCGTCCTCCCCGCCGCGAGCCACTACGAGAAACATGACCTCAACATGACGGACATGCACACCTACGTGCATCCGTTCACGCCCGCCGTCGAGCCCATCGGCGAGGCCAAGTCCGACTGGCAGATCTTCAAGGAACTGGCTCAGAAGATCCAGGAGATCGCACAGGAGCAGGACATCGATCCGATCGACGATCGCAAATTCGATCGGGAGATCGATCTCCAGTCGGTTTACGATGATTACGTCCGGGACTGGAAAACCGGCGAGGACGGTGCGCTCGAAGGAGACGAGGCTGCGTGTGACTTCGTGCTCGAACACTCGACGGAGACCAATCCCGACGATGGCGGCGAGATCACCTTTGCCGACACCGTCGAACAACCCCAGCGCTTCGAGGCCGCCGGCGGCCACTGGACCTCGGATCTGGAAGACGGGGTGGCCTATGCGCCCTGGAAGGATTTTGTCCAGGACAAAGAGCCCTGGCCCACCCTCACCGGTCGCCAGCAGTACTACATCGATCATGACTGGTTCTTAGACGTCGACGAGGAACTGCCGACGCACAAGCGTCCGGTCGAGACCAACGACCAGAGCGAGTACCCGCTACGGTACAACACGCCACACGGCCGGTGGTCGATCCACTCGACGTGGCGCGACAGCGAGAAGATGCTCCAGCTCAACCGGGGCGAACCCGTGGTGTTCATCCACCCCGAGGACGCTCAGCATCGGGGGATCGAGGACGGGGACACGGTCGAGATCTACAACGATCTGGCGACCATCGAGGCTAACGCCAAGCTCTACCCGGCCAGCGAACCCGGGACCGTCCGGCACTACTTCGCCTGGGAGAAGTACCAGTACCCCAGTCGCGACAACTTCAACTCGCTGATCCCCATGTACATGAAACCCACCCAGCTCGTCCAGTACCCGGAAGATTCGGGCGAACACCTTCATTTCTTCCCGAACTTCTGGGGGCCGACCGGGGTCAACAGCGACGTGCGCTGTGACATCCGACCGAAGGAAGGAGGTGGTGACTGATGGCCCACGAGAATATCGACATCGCCGACGGGGTCGATCATCAGGTCGCGATGGTGATGGACCTCAACAAGTGCATCGGGTGCCAAACCTGCACGGTCGCCTGCGAGACGCTCTGGACCGAGCGGGAGGGCACCGAGTACATGTACTGGAACAACGTCGAGACTCGCCCCGGGAAGGGCTACCCCCGCGACTGGGAATCGAAGGGCGGCGGCTGGGAGTCCGAGGAGCACAACGAACGCTCCGTCGGTGAGATTCCCTCCCAGCAGGATTACGGCGAGAACTGGGAGTTCGACCACGAGGGAATCCTCAAGGAAGGCGAGGACAAGGCCCTCAAACCCGAAAACACGGATCCCGAGTGGGGGCCCAACTGGGACGAAGACCAGGGTGCCGGCGAGCATCCCAACAACTACTACTTCTACTTCCCACGGATCTGCAACCACTGCACCCATCCCTCCTGTGTGGAGGCCTGTCCGCGCAAGGCCCTCTACAAGCGCGAGGAGGACGGCGTCGTCCTGGTCGATCAGGAGCGCTGCCGTGGCTACCGCTACTGCGTCGAGGGCTGTCCGTACAAGAAGGTCTACTACAATGCCGTCACGAAGCGCTCAGAGAAGTGCGTCTTCTGCTATCCGCGCATCGAGGGCGAAGGCCCGGATGGGGAGACCCACCCGCCGGCCTGTGCGGATCAGTGTACGACCCAGCTCCGGCTGGTCGGGTACCTCGACGATCAGGACGGGCCGATCTACAAGCTCGTCGAGCAGTACGAGGTCGCCCTGCCGTTGCACCCCGAATATCAGACGACGCCGAACGTCTACTACATCCCGCCAGTCGCCCCGCCCCAGCACTCAGATGACGGCGAGACGGTCGACGTCGAGCGCATTCCGCGGTCGTACCTCGAAGAGCTGTTCGGCGAGCAGGTGAACGACGCGTTAGACACCATCGAACGGGAGCGCGCCAAGGTCGAACGCGGCGGCCACAGCGAACTCATGGAGATCCTTCAGGACAAAAATCCTGCCCAGCAGTACCGATTGGAGGTGTTTGCGGATGACTGATGCTTCTCGGGGACGACGCCCACTGCTCGTTGCCGGGCTGCTCGCGGGCCTACTGGTCGCCAGCGCCGCCCTCGTCCCGTTGATCGCCGATGCCCGGCCGGCACGGGAGATTCCCATCGAAAACGTGGATCAGTCACTGGCTGATCCCGGGGCCGACGGCTGGAGTGAGGTCCCCGCAGCGACGGTCCCGCTGGCGAGCGCACCGAGCGGTGTCCCGAACGCCGACGACACGACCGTCCGCGCCGTTGAGGTCGAGGCCGCCCAGTCGGACGAGACGCTCTTTGTCCGCCTGCGCTGGGCCGATTCAAGCACTGATCGAGAGACGAACTCGCCACGGGCGTTCCCGGACATGGCGGCGATCCAGTTCCCCGTCAACGCCACGACCCAACCCGCGATCGCGATGGGCAGTCAACGCAATCTGGTGAACGTCTGGCAGTGGGCGGGTACCGGGACCACCCAGGAACTGCTCGCCGGCGGCCCGGGCTCGACGACAGCGTTCGAACAGCCCCAGGTCAGCGTCGAGGCGACGCGGGCCACGATTGGCGAGGACGACGGCTGGAGCGTCGTCTTCACGCGGGAGTTGAACGCCTCGGTCGACAACCGGACGCAATTGGCCGCCGACGCGGATCTGAACGTCGCCTTCGGGATCTGGAACGGCGAGAACAGCGAACGGGCCGGCCAGAAAGCCGTCAGTGAGTGGTACTACTTCCCCTTTGGCCCTGACGAGGGCGGTGCGCCCTTCCAGATGATCCTCTGGGCCGTTGCCGGCATCGCGATCGCGCTCGTGATCGCCGTCACCGCGATCAGCGTCCGCCGGGCGGGCCAGGAGGGCGAGTCTGAATGACCGCTACTGACCCCGCTGGGCCGGACCAGCGTGACACTCGTCTCGACCGTGAAGCTGTCGAGCCTGATCCGGCCGCCCGGGGCGTGCTCTACCAGACGCTCGCCCGGGCGTTCGAGCACCCGACCGAGGAGTTCCACGCTGGCTTGACTGACGGCAGGATTGAAACCGGACTTTCCGATGCGATCACAGTGACACCTCTCGAGGTGACGGTGCCAGCCCTCTCCCTCGAAGAAGACTCCCAGCAACTCAGCGCACGCTACAACCGGTTGTTCGCCCTCGGGATGGCCGCCGTCACTGACCGCACGGACGGCTCTGTCGAGAAAGACGGGCCAGCCGTCTCGCTGTACGAGTCCAGTCACCGCGAGGACGCCACCTGGGAGACGATCAATGTCGACCTCGCGCGTGCCTACGAGTACTACGGACTCTCGGTCGATACAGATGAACGCGACCATCACGACAACCTGGGATTGCAACTGGAGTTTGCCGGCTACCTCGCCCGCCGGGAAGCGCTCGGCGAGGACGACGCTGCGGCCGCGCGCCGGGACTTCCTGGATCGCCACCTGACTGTCTTCGCCGAGTCACTCCGGGACTCGTTGGCCGAACCTGCCGTCGCGGGGATCTATGCTGATCTGGCTACCATCTTGGAGCGGGTCGTCTCGGCCGACCACGCCGACCTGACCGACCGTCTCGGCACACCTGCCTCGACGGATGGACGCGAGGTGAGTTGGTGATGAGCGGACGCGTCGCGGCCCTGGATGTGGTCGATACGCCGCGGTCAGTGCGTGGCGTGACCCTCGACCGGGTCACACTGTCGGCACCGGCGGTCCTCGCGGCGGCGACGCTGTTCGTGAGCAGGCTGGCGATCAATGCGCGAACGGTCGTCCCGTTTGACCTTGTTGCCCTCCAAGAGTTTCTCGTCCCCCTCACGGCACTTGCCTGTGCTGGATCGCTGATCGCGATGGCTGCCGTCGGTGCTGACGGGTACGAGACGGTCGGGCTGACGTTCGTCGGCGTCTTCGGCGTGGCCGGGACGATCGCGCGACCGGCCTACGTGCCCGCTGTCGTAGCGATCATCGCCGGGACGAGCGTGGCCGCCGGGGCTGGGCTGATCGCGGAGCGGAATCTTCGGATCGGCCCGGCAATCGTTACCAGCGTCTTGCTCGGTGGCCTCGCGGCGTCGCTGGGGAGTTCACTCGGGATCGCCGCGGTGACCACCCGATCGCTGGGCACACAACTGACGCTGTTGGGCGTCGCCGGGACACCGATCTTCCTCGCACGCGGTCGGGCCGACTATCTGGCAGGTGTTGTCGCCGCCGGCCTGCTGGTCGCGCTGGGCATCGTCGCGCCGTTCCTGCTCGGGGCGACTGGCCTCGTCGCTGGCGGGATCGTCGGTGCCTCGCTCCCACTGATGGCGCTGGCGGTCGGCGGACTAACGATTACCGCGAGTGCCGCGTTGCGGACCCACCGGCACGCCGCCACACTGGGGGCGGGCTTGCTGCTGTTCGCTGGCGTGCCCGCAACGCTCCCGCGGGCGCTCGCCGTCGTCCTCGCTCTCGTGTTACTTGTCGAGACGGCCACCGGAGGTGCGCGTGATGTCTGATCGCGACGGCGACCCATCGTCAGCGGACGAGGCCGACAGCAGTGGCGGCTACCATCCGGACGTGACGACCAGCCGGGAGGACGTGACGCTTGGTGAAGCGAGCGAGGCGGATTTCGCGGCGGCCGACACCGATCCAGTTGCCGACGACAGCCTGGCTGACCTGCTCGACCGTTTAGTGGCCGAGGCGGCGACCGAACGCCAGCGGGCGGCCCTGGCGCTTACCGAGCGTGATCCTGGCGAGGCGGTGATCGACGCGCTCGCCGACCGTGCGACGAACGATCCCGAACCCCTCGTCCGGCAGTTCGCCGTCGAGGCGCTGGGTGAACTGGCCGATACTACCCCATCGGCCGTCGTCTCGGCCACTGACGATCCCAACCCCTGGGTTCGTTCGGAGGCGATCGTTGCCCTCGATCACCTCGATCGGGAGGGGCACGCTGACCGGATCGAGGGTTCGCTCGACGACGAGCACCACGCCGTCCGCCGGAACGCCGTCATCTCGCTGTGGAAGAGCCGCGGGGAGGGTGCCCTGCCGGAATTGCTCGCGCTGACTGATGATGACTCCGACCGCGTCCGGGAGTGGGTGGCGGAACTGCTTGGCCGGATCGACGACCCGGACGCCGAGCGCGCACTCCAGGAACTTCGGGAGGACGACGAATCCATCGTTGCGAAGACCGCCGCGCATGCACTGGATGGCACTGACTCGACGAAAGGACCGCCCGGTGGAACCGCCCCGGACGGCACCGATCCGACTGGATCGCGTGACCGACCCCCACAGCTCTGAACTCGGCAAAGGAATCGACTGGGTCACCACACGGAGCAATGACAACCGATACCATCTCATCGCAAGTCAGGCGATCGATCGACGCCATCACTGACGAGGAAGCAGCGAGTCCGGTCGAATTGCTGTTCGTTGGCGAGGGCTCGGTCTGGCTGGTCGTCGATCCCGACTCGATCGACAGCGAGGAGGCAATGATCGACCTCTTTCGCACACTGGAGGCAATCCCCGGCGTCGAGACGCTGTACGTCGCGCGGGCCGACACGGTCGGGACCGACCGCGGGGAATCGCTGTGACGAGACTCCGGTCGAATATGTTCGGCACGGGCGACTTGCCCGACGACGGTAACGTTTTCTCATGGATCGGCATGCCACGGGATTTCTGGTTGGACAGGCGGGTACTGGTTCCAATAGGGTGAGGTAGCGTGCGGCCGACCGATATCGACCCGAGCGAGCGGCCGGTCGTGCTCATCTGGGAGTTGACCCAGGCCTGTGACCTGGCCTGTAAACACTGCCGGGCCGAGGCTGAGGACTACCGTCATCCCGAGGAACTCACAACCGAGGAGGGCAAGCAACTCCTTGCCGACGCGGCTGAATTCGGCGACGAGCAACTGGTCGTCCTCTCGGGGGGTGACCCACTCTACCGTGATGACGTGGCAGAACTCGTCGAGTACGGTACCGAACAAGGGCTTCGGATGACACTCACCCCGAGTGGGACGGCCTCGCTGACGCCCGATCGGATCGACGACCTCGCTGAGGCCGGACTCCGACGGATGGCGGTGAGTTTGGACGGGCCCGATGCGGAATCCCACGACGAGTTCCGCCAGGAAGCGGAAAGCTTCGAGCAGACGATCGCTGCCGCTCGCACCGCTCGCGAGAAGGGCCTCCCACTACAGGTCAATACGACTGTCTGCGGGGAGACGGTCGACGAGCTGCCGGCGATCCGTGAACTGGTGGCCGACCTGGAGGCCGTCCTGTGGTCGGTGTTCTTTCTCGTGCCGGTGGGTCGGGGGACCGTGCTCGATCCCATCTCGCCCGAGCGTGCCGAAGACGTCATGGAGTGGCTCACAACCGTCCAGCGCGAGGCCGAGTTCGACATCAAGACGACCGAAGCGCCCCACTATCGACGGGTCGCACTCCAGCAACGCCGCGGAAAGGGGTGTGGACGACCACCCAGTGACGCTGGTGATGACTCGGGCGGCGATCGATCGACCGGGATCACCGCCGGGAACGGCTTCGCGTTCGTCAGTCACACGGGCGAGGTATTCCCATCGGGATTCCTCCCCAAATCAGCAGGCTCGGTTCGCGAGGCGAGCGTCGTCGACATCTACCGGAACGCCGACCTCTTCGAGCGATTACGCGATCCGACCAAACTCCAGGGAAAGTGCGGGGCCTGTGAGTTCCGGTTCGTCTGTGGCGGCAGTCGCTCGCGAGCGTTTGCGACCACGGGCGATCCGCTGGCAAGCGATCCGCTGTGTGCGTACGTTCCAGACGAATACGACGGGCCGCTGCCGAATCAGCAATCAGCTCTTGACGCCGATTGAACTGTCAGCCGTCGATACCGACTGAACGCGACCGGGACCGTCTCACTCGGCGATCTCGACCTGGTTGCCCACCGCAATCTCGCTTCCCCTGTCTTCTTCGGGGATCGACGCGATGAGCATCACCGTATAGAAGTGTTCGAAGGCCTCGGCGTCGGCCCACTCGGGGAACGTCTCCTCGCGCTTCTGGACGAAGCGTTCGCGGAACTGCGGTGTTGGCTCGCCAGTGTCAGGATCGCGCTCCGGGACGACACACCGCCCGCACGGTGTCACGCCCTCGAAGCGGACGTCGTTGACTTCGAACACCGGTGCTCTCTCGCCGACGAACCGGTCCTCCCAGAAGGCCGGGACGCCCGAGACTTCCACGTTCGCCCGGAGTCGCCGGCGAACGCTGTCGACAGTCAATTCCTCGAACCACGAAGCGACTGCTTCCAGCGTGGCGGTGCTGACTACCGATGGCCCCATTTCCCGGCGATCGACGAAGCCCAGCGACTCGTCACGCTTGAGCGTCAACTCGACGTCGAAGAAGTCCGAAAACCACACTTCGGCTCGTTCGCGATCGGCGTCGCTGTCGAGATCGAACTCGCGACGGTCCCCGTCGGGGGCCTGGACCGCCATTGCGGTGCGGTCCGGATCGAAATCCGTCTCCAGGTCGTGGACGCGATTGGTCCGCTTCCCGTTGAGGACGTCGCCGTCGGCATCGAAGAGCGCGAATTCCCGATCGTGCTCCAGCGTGCCACCCGGGAGGACGCGTGCCGTATCGAGGTCGATGCCATCAAGCCCTTTGACCGGATAGACGCGGAGGCGATCGATCCGTGCCATTGCTCGTCGGTCGGTCGGGCCGGTAGTAAGAATTGCTCACTGACCCGCGCTCAGGCGTGGCTGATTGCGACGTGAAACTCCTCTGGGTCGACCTGTTCGGTCTCGTGGGTGAACCCACGCGTTTCGAGGACGTCGTAGAGCGGTTCGGGCTCGAAACTGTTGATCAACAGTAGCGATTCACTGGGTTCCAGGTCTGCGAGCGCGTCCATGATGTCGCCAAACGGTTCGCCGTCGATCTCGCGGGCGTCCAGGGTTGTTTCGTATGCGTCGGTGGGTTGTTCCATGGCGTCTCATTGACTGTCCGTCCGTAATCGTCCTGTCCCGAACAGGTTCGGCCTCGGTCCCGATTTCGCTCGATCGCCGACGCCGTTTCGAGTCCCGTTCGACGACTCGGCGCGCGTGACGCCTGGCGTGTACTCAGGGCACGTGAACCCGCAGGACGTGCCCACCACAGCCACACTGATCAACGTAGTCCCAGTCCAACTGGTCTCCGTACTCCGCTTCGAGCACCTCATAGAGGTATGTCTCCGGATGTCCGTGCTCGGCGTGGGTCACGAGATTGACGTGGTATCCGGAAGCGGTGTGTTCGATGGCCGATAGCGCCCCGTCGACGATTCGCTTGCGGTCTTGGGCGTGTGCTGGCTCTTCGAGGTTTGCCGACCAGGAGTTTTCGTGAATCTGCTCGGTCACCGGTGCGGCGTCGTCGTGTGATGGGTCGGCATCGGTCACGGTTCGCCCTCCGGTTACTCTTTGGGCAGTGTCGCCACGAATTTCCCGTCGTCTTCCCGCTCGACGGTGTATCCGTCGTCGTCGAAGGCCTCGACCTCCGCCTGGAACTCGTAGAACAGCGGTTTGGGGTCGTGATCGTTGACGATCGTCAGCGCCTCGCCACTCTCCAGGTCGCCGAAGGCGTCGTGGATCTTCGGGTGGCGCTGGGGCGGTGGGACGTCCCGCAGGTCGAGTGTTGTCATGCACCCGCCGCTCGGGACGCGACGGGGATGGCCCTGTTCCCGAATGTCTTCGGCCGGTTCTCACCCGCAACTGCGTGGCTTCTCGGTGCTTCAATGGGACTTTGTACGTCGATTCCCTACGTGTGGCTATGGCCAATTGTCACCCGCGTGCGGGTCGTGCTGGAGTCCCTCCAGCGGTGATCGGATGACTGTCGCGGTCGTCGGGGCGGGGATGTCCGGGCTGGCGCTCACCCACTTCCTCGAAGAGCGTGGGGCGGATGTCCACACCTTCGAGGCCGCCGCCGAACCCGGCGGCGTCGTCCGCTCGAAGACCGTCGACGGCCACGTCCTCGAAACGGGGCCACAGCGATTGCGGCTTTCCGAACCGGTCCAATCACTGGTCGAGACGCTCGACCTCGAGGACGAACTCCGGTATGGCCACGACGATCAGCCACTCTATGCCTATCACGACGGGCAACTGCGAACGATGCCGCTGTCGGTCCGGGAGGCGATTACGACCGATCTGTTGTCCTGGCCGGGCAAGGCCCGAGTCCTCCTCGAACCGCTGACGAAGGGACCACAGCCCGAGGAAACCGTCGACGGCTTTCTCACCCGGAAGTTCGGCGCTGAGGCGGCCCGCCGGTTCATGGGGCCGCTGTACAGCGGGCTCTACGGCAGTGACCCCGACGAGATGTACGTCGAGTACTCGTTGGGTCGGGCGCTGGATCACGTCGGCATCGAGCGGAGTATCCTCCTCTATGCCGCCCGGAAGCTGCTCGAAGGCGTCGATCCGCCATCGATCGTCACGTTCGAAGACGGCCTCCAGCGACTCCCCGAAGCCATCTACGACGCCCACGCCGACTCGATCGACCTGAACACGCCCGTCACCAGCGTCCAGCGAGACGGTGATGGCTATCTCGTCCACACCGAGGACGGCACTCACGCCGTCGAAACGGTGGCCTTCACGACGCCGGCTCCGACGACCGCGGCCTTGCTCGATGGCGTCGACGAGGCGGCCGCCGATGTCGTCGAGCAGTTTACGTACAACCCGATCGGCGTCGTCCACTTACGATCGAATTTCGACGGGACCGGACACGGTTTTCACATCATCGACGACGGCTTCCTGACGGACGGCAGCACCTGGAATCACAGCATGCTCGATCGGGAGGGTGTGTTCACGTCCTACGTCGGCAGCGGCGATGCCGACGCCCTGGACGCCGAGCCGGCGGTCATCGGCCGGCGCGCCGCCGAGGAATTCGAGACGGTCACCGGCGAGTCGGCCGACGTCCTCGACGTGTCGATCCTCCGCCCGGGGATGCCGGCCTACGACCGCTCGTGGGCCGCGCTCGAGGATCTCTCGCTACCCGACGGGATCGAGATTGCCGCGAGCTACACCAGTCGGGCCGGGATCGTCGGCCGCATCGCCGACGGTCGCCGGACCGCCGCGTCGATCGTTGAAGACTGAGATGGTGCCTTTTGGGGCGTCGGATCGAGGTCCACCCGACACCTACATTGGTCGTGACGCCCACCCATCAGTTGATGGACGAGAAAACCGAGGACCTCCGGGAGCTGTTCGTCGACGTGGCAGGGACCGACACCGTCACGGCCGACCAGTCTGACGACCGGGGCACACTCGTTGACCTCAATGGGCTCGACGACGAGACTATCCGGGGGCGACTTCGGGCGGTCGTCGAGGTCATGGCCGAGAAATTCACGTTCGAGGCGACCCTGACGGTCGCCGAGCGTGTCGAACTTGTCCAGTTGTTCTACGAGGGGGGCGACGACGAGGCAATTGCTGCCAACCTCGACACGGACGCCGAGACGGTCTTTGGGGCCCGAATGGACGTACACCTCTTCCGGGCGTCCGACACCGACGCGTCGATCGAGTGGGTGCGCCTCCGGGACCGGCTCAGAGAGACTGACGACGACGCGGCTCTGGCGTCAGAACTGGATCTGGCTCCCGATGCTATCGCAGGATATCGGCGCGTCTTCGAGGCCCGTCAGGAAGCGCGCAACGTGAGCCACCGCTATCGGGGTGCCTTCCGGGACGTCATTCCCGACGCCGATCTGGCCGATCGACTGACAGCCGACACGACAGAAGACGGCCTCGAAGAAGCGGCGGCCGACATCGAGACCGACGTTTCGTTTTGACGCCGTGGTTCGCGGCTAGTCCGCCAGTGCGTCCGTTTATATCGGGGAACGCGACCACCTTCGGCCGTGCCCACGTTTCGTGACCTGGCGACTGCGGCCTACTGTCCCCGCCAGCTGTACTATCGTCGGCGTGACGACGAGGCCCCGGACGTACCCGACGATGTTGCCCTGCGCCGCGAACTCGCCTACGAATATCCCCGCTTGCTCGAAGACGCCGACTTAGACACGGAGCCGATCGCCGTCACCGCGACGCAGTATCGTTCGGCGCTACATCGGGCGAAAGCCCGCCTGGATGCCTGGGAGAACCTCGTTGATCCTGTCGACCGAGATGTCCTGCTGGAGGGCCGGGACTGCCGCGGCGTCGCTCACAAGATTCTCGACGACCCGGTCGCCCCCTCGCTGGTGTTTACCGGTGAGCCGCCCGACACCGGCGTCTGGCAACCTCAGTCTGTCCGGCTGGTGGCCGCCGCCCTGGCCCTGTCCTACGAACGGGAGCGCCCGATCGACGTCGCGTTTGCGGAGTATCCGGCCCACGGGGTCGTTCGCCGGGTCTCGCTGTCGGCCCACCGGCGGGCCGCCTATCGATCGGTACTCCGGACGGTCCGAACCCTCGACGGGCCGCCGTCGCGGGTCCGGAACCGTCAGAAGTGCGAGGCTTGCGACTATCGCGGGTCCTGTGGCGTCCGAACGCGGTCGCTCGGATCACTCCTTTGAGCGCGCCCGGCAAGAACGGCAGATCAGTTCACGTCCAGCCACGCGGCAACGGCATCGGCGTTCGCGCCGCGTCGGTGGATCGTCCCATCGCTGACATCGACGACCGTGCTGGCTTGTCCGGCCGTTTCACCGCCGTCCAGAACTACGTCGGCGGCGTCGTGGATCTCCCGATCGACCTCCTCGGCCCGAGTCGCGCTCTCTTGCCCGGACACGTTGGCGCTGGTCGCAGTCAGTGGCCCGGTGATTTCGAGCACGCGACGCGAGAGGTCGTGATCCGGCACGCGCACGCCGACGCGTTCACGTCCAGCCGTGAGGACATCCGGGATGCTTTCGGCTCGCTTGACGACGACCGTCACGGGACCGGGGAGGAACTCGCGCATGAACGCTTGCTCGCGCTCGCCGGCATCGACGTACTCGAGAGCGGTCGGCACATCGGCGACGCCCAGCGAGATCGGCTCCGAGCGGTCCCGTCTCTTCGCAGCGAAGACGGCCTCGACGGCCTCTGGATCGAGCGCGTCAGCGCCGAGTCCGTAGACAGTCTCCGTGGGGTAGACAACCAGCTTGCCGCTCTCGATGGCTTCGGCTGCCGCCTGGAGTCGTTGTTCGCTGTCCATGCTACAGCGACGCGATCGCGTCCTCGATTTCGTCGTAGTCGGGGAATTCGGGCCACTCCTCAGCGACCCAGGCGTCTTCGACGATACCCTCACCGTCGAGGACGAATACGGCCGGGCGGGGTTCTTCGATGCCGGCCATACCGTCCAGATCGTGGGTGACGCCGTATTCCCGGGCAATCTCGTTGCTCGGATCCGAGAAGAGTCGATAGTCTTCGAGTCCCTCGGACTCGATCAGTCGCTTGTGGGCATAGGGCGTCGAGATCGATATCCCGACAACTGTCGCTGACTCGTGCCACTCGCGCTCACGAATCTCGTTCCAGACGTACGTCGCCGGGAACGAGCCGTCCATGGGATGGAACACGAGGACGACGGGCGACTCGTCGAGTAGGTCAGCGAGCGGGACATCCTCCCAGTATTCATCGCCGACCAGCGGCCGGGTGAATTCAGGGGCTTGCTCGCCGTCCGCGACGTGGTCGGTCGTTTCAAACTCGACAACGTCGAAGCCGAGGTCCATCAGGCCGCACCTCCCGAGCGGGCGGATCCTGACGCGTCCGATCCCGATTCACCGTACGTGCGTTCGAGGTAATCGACGATCTGGGCGCTCTCGCTCATGGTCACCCCGGTCGATTCGTCGACGATCGCGGGCACCGTCCGTGCGCCGGTCAATCGCTTGACTGCGTTCCGTTTCGAGTGCAGCGGCTCGACGAATCGCGACTGGTATTCGAGGTTGAGGTCGTCTAGGACGCGAGCGACGCGCTCGCAGAACGGACACGCCTGGAGTCGATAGAGGGTTATCGATGGATCAGCATCTGACATATCCTTTCGTTGGGGCCGCCTGTGGCTAAGTCTGTCGGCGGGCCGTTCCTCGAGCGGCCACAGTAATTCACACAAGAGTTAATTTCCCGGCACGGAAATAGGGGGTGTTGATGGGGTTATCTGCACTTACAGCAGTGTCAGGGGCTAGTATCCACCTGTACACTGTCCCGATCGTCGGAGTCGAGTTGTCACAGACGGCGGTCACATTGATTGGCGCCCTTCTGATCCTGGGCCTCCTCGTGGGGTCGGGATTTTTCTCCTCCTCCGAGATCGCGATGTTCTCCCTGCCAGCCCACCGGCTGGACGCGATGGTCGAGGAGGGCAAGCGTGGTGCCGCTGCCGTGAAGACACTCAAGAAAGATCCCCACCGCCTGCTCGTGACGATCCTGGTCGGCAACAATATGGTCAACATCACTATGTCCTCGATCTCGACCACGATCGTCGGATTCTACTTCGACGCGGGAGCGGCCGTGATCGTCTCTTCGCTTGGAATTACGTCGCTGGTCCTCCTGTTCGGTGAGAGTGCACCCAAGTCCTACGCCGTCGACAACACCGAGTTACATGCACGTCGGGTCGCTCCCGTTTTGCAGTTCGTCGAAACGGTCCTGTGGCCGCTCATCACCCTGTTTGACTTCCTGACCGGGGTCGTCAACAGGGTTACCGGCGGCCGCTCGTCCATCGAGACCTCCTATCTCACTCGCGAGGAGATCAGGGACATGATCCAGACCGGCGAACGCGAAGGGGTCCTCGACGAAGAAGAACGAGAGATGCTCCAGCGCACGCTCCGGTTCAACCGAACGATCGCCAAGGAGGTCATGACGCCGCGCCTGGATATGGACGCTATCTCGGTCGATGACTCGGTCGATGAAGCCATCGAAAAGTGCATCCACGGTGGCCACGCCCGCCTCCCCGTCTACGAGGGCAGTCTCGACAACGTCATCGGCGTCGTCAATATTCGTGATCTCGTTCGCGATTCCCAGTACGGCGGGAGGGACGACGTGGCACTCGAGGATCTCATCGAACCGACGCTCCACGTCCCCGAATCGAAGAACGTCGACGATCTGCTCGCCGAAATGCGGGCCGAGCGACTCCATCTGGTCATCGTCATCGACGAATTCGGCACGACCGAGGGCCTGGTGACGATGGAAGATCTCACCGAAGAGATCGTCGGCGAGATTCTGGAAGGCGAAGAAGAGCACCCGATCGAGTTCATCGACGACGACACTGCCCTGGTCAAAGGCGAGGTCAACATCGAAGAAGTCAACGAAGCCCTGGGTCTTGACCTCCCGGAAGGCGAGGAGTTCGAGACCATCGCCGGGTTCATTTTCAACCGCGCCGGCCGGCTCGTCGAAGAGGGCGAAACCATCCAGTTCGACGGCGTCGATATTCGCGTCCAGCAGGTCGAGAACACCCGGATCAAGAAAGCGCGGATCTCCGTGCCCGAAGACGATCCGCAGACGGACGACGCGGAATCGTCCGAGAAACCGGGAGACGAAGCTGATACGACTGAGGAGTCCTGAGGGCTGGTTTCGTCGCGTTTATCGCGATCTCAGATCATCGTGAGGAGTGTGTATCCGCCGTACCCCGCGACCAGTGCGATCACGAGTGACCCGATCCAGGCGAGGACGGTGTAGCCCATCTTCGCCCGACTGATCCCGCTCCCGCCTGCAGCGTAGCCGCTGCCGACGATCGCACTCACGGTAATTTCGTTGAACGAGACGGGAATGCCAAAGAAGACGGCGATCTGGGCGATGACGAATGCGGGGATCAGTGCCGCGATCGATCGCCGTGGAGATAACGAGGAGTAGTCCTGACTCAGCGCCTTGATCATGCGTGGCGCGCCGGTCCAGGAGCCGACCAGCAGACCGATCCCGCCGGCAAGCAACGCGACGACGAGCGGAAGGTCGTACGGTTCGACGACCGGCAGGATCGGTCCGATCGCGAGTCCGACCTGGCTGCCGCCCGCCGAGAACGCGACCAGGCCGCCCAGGACGAGCAGGAACCGTCGCTGGCTGCGCTCGCGATCGTTGCGCATCCCCTGATAGACCACCCCGAATGCGAGGCTTGCGAAAGCCAGTGTGACGGCCACCTGCACGACGATGCCCGCCTCCAGGCTCGTCGCGATCGCAGCCGCGACTGAAGCCTGTTCGCCCGCCGGCCCCAGCAGGGCAAAGCGAATGTTCGCGAGAATGGCACCGACGAACCCGGCCAGCACGGCGACGATCCGGGCTTCGCCGCCGGCCCCGCTTCGGAGCCAGCGAGCAGTGCCGTAGGCTGCCCCGCCGCCGACAAAGGGCGTGGCGACCCACAGTGCGACGATCCCCTGGTAGGTTCCCCACGCTGGCTCCCCACCGAGCGCCAACCCGACGCCGACGACCGCTCCGGTCACGGTAAAGGCCGTTGCGATCGGGTACCCGGCGAAGACGCCGACCGCGACCAGGCCGCCCGCGATCGTGAGCAACAGGATCGAGGCCGACGAAGTCAGGCCGCCGCCATCGGGAAACAGAACGAGCCCGCGGCCGACGGTTTCGGTGACGGCCGCCCCCTGGAGGACTGCCCCCGCCAGCCCGAGGACGCCGACGATCAGTGCCGCTCGCATCACTGAAATGGCGTTGGCCCCGACCGCGGGCGCAAATGGGGTCGAGCCGGACGAGCCGGCACCGATCGCCCACGCCATGAATAGACTGGCCAGTGCCGCGACGAGCACGGTTCCGATAGTCACTGCCAGTCCCATATACTCCGGCGTTGCTACTGTGTGCGGTAATAGGCTGCGATCTCGGCGAGAACGGCCCGGGAGGCCGGCTTGCTGTCCCGGCTCGTCAGTTCGTATTGGCGTCGGCTTCGTCGTGGTTGGTCCGTGGCACCTCGATGCCCTCGGCGACTTCCGGCGTCTCGATCTCCTTTTCGGTATCGACGTGCCAGCGGTCGACTTCTTGATCGAAGTCGGCGAGTTTGTTCGACACTCGGATCTTCAGATCGTCGTCGTTGACGTTGACCTCGAAGACGTATTCCGGGGTTTCGTCGTCGATCCGTCGGATGTTCGCGCTGACCAGGTCGTTGTCGAAGTAATAGGGCGCGACCTGGGTCATGACATTGCGGTAGACGCGGTCTTCGACCGCACGGATCGCCTTCCGGCCGGCCGAGTCGGCCGCGCGGGCGACGTAGTCGATCGACTCGCTCCAGTTGTTGACTGCCTCATTGGGATCGTTGAGGTTCTCGTATGAGTCAGCGAGTTTCTCACCAGCCGACCGGAGGTCGTCGTCGGGGTCTTTGCCTTGCTTTTCGCCTTCGCCTTCGTTGACGCGGGCCTGCTGGGCCGTCTTTTCGTTGACGTCCTCGTCGAGTCGTTCGTGGCTCTTGGGTCGCCACTCGTCGAACTCCTCGAGGACCGTCTCGTCGACGTCATACTCGTCGGCGAGGTCTTGAATCGCCCGCACAATTCGCTCGCCGTGTTCGACCATGTCGATCCATTCGCCGCGAACCTTGAAGCCGGAGACACTCTCTTCCATAAGCGATCACGGGAGTTTTGACGGAGATCGTCTCCCGTCTTGGCCCCGATTGGGATTCGCTCCGCATAAGCTTTATCGCCGTGTGAGGATCTCTCTCGCGGATTGTCGGCCCAAATATCAACGCCTTTGAGGTCCCACCGTCTCAGTTCCGACGATGACTATCGAAAATTACGACCGGGCCAAGGTCGTCTCCCACGCACTGGCGCAGGACACGCTGACACGACTACGAGACGTCGATACTGAACAGGTCGCCTTCCGGAAAGGGCTGGTCAAACTGGGCCGTATCTGTGGCTACGAGATCATCGATGGCGTCATGCAACGCGAGACGGTCACCGTCGAGACGCCGTTGACGACGACCGAGGGCGAACGCGTCGGCGACATGGACGATGTCGTCATCGTCAACGTCCTTCGCGCGGCGACGCCGTTCGTCGAAGGCCTCCTCAAGGCCTTCCCCCGTGCCAAACAGGGCGTCATCTCGGCCGGCCGCGACGAGGAAGGTGGCATGGATAGTGAGGGCCAGTTCGACATCTCCATCGAGTACAACAAGATGCCCGAGATCCACGACGAGGACACCCTCATCATCGCCGACCCGATGCTCGCGACGGGCTCGACGATGTGTGCCGTCATCGACGAGGTACTCGATGGTACCAACCCCGAGCGCGTGATCATCCTCTCGGCCGTCAGCGCCCCTGAGGGACTCGATCGACTCCGTTCGGAGTTCCCCGACATCGAACTGCTGACCGTCGCCATCGACGATCATCTCGACGACGACGGCTACATCGTGCCTGGACTTGGGGACGCTGGCGACCGGGCGTTCCGGACGACCTGACTCTGCTTCTCTATCTGTCTTCCAGGACCACCACCAGATATCCGCGAAGACGTATCTTTTTGGTCCGGGTAGTCCAAATAGGTCGGGACGGCAATGTTACGCCGGAAGCCGCGCCGACATGCGGCCGGTATCGCGCTCGTGTCCGGCGTCGGGAGTGTCTTGCTTGTGCTCCACGTCTTGCACTTTCTCGAACCGCACGAGAACCTTCGAACGGTCCTCTATGGCATCTTGGTCCCCATGGGATTGGCCGGGGCCGTCATCGTCGGGGCGTGGTGGCTCTGGCAGAGTGACTTCGACGGCTCCCACGTATCTCGGATCGCCCTCTGGTGTCTGTTCGGGGCAGTCGTTTTCGCGCTGGGAAACGTACTCATGATCCGCTACCAGGCGGCCGAAGACGTCGTCATGAGCGACCAGATGTACGTGCTTGCGAACGCGGCCTCGTTCGGCGGTGTCGTGGGACTGGTCACTGGCGTTTACAACGCTCGACAGCGACGTACTCGTGCCCACGTCGAACGCCTGAACAAACAACTGACAGTCCTCAACCGCGTCCTCCGACACGACATTCGCAATCACTCGAACGTCATCCGGGGGCGGGCCGAACTCCTGGCCGATCGTCTCGAGGATTCCCATCACGTCTCGGTCATCGAGCGGCAGGCGAGCGACCTCGTCGAACTGGGCGATCACGCCCGCGAGATCGAACAACTCCTCACCGAGGACGATGACCACCATCGAACGGCCGTCGATCTCACCTCGCTTCTGGCGGACGTGATCGAACGCGTCGGCCAGGAGCACCCCGACGCGCACATCGACGTGTCGCTTCCGGATTCGGCGCAGGTTTCGGCACACCCGCTGGTCGAATCGGCGGTCGACAATTTGCTGGTGAACGCTGTCGAACACAACGACAGCCCACAGCCACACGTCTGGATCGAGTGTGCCCGGGACGAATCGGGCGACGAGGAAACGGTTTCAGTCAGGATCGTCGATGACGGACCTGGCATCCCGGCCGCCGATCTCGCCGTTCTCGAACGGGGCTATGAAACCCCACTCGAACACACGCGCGGTCTTGGACTCTGGCTCAGCAACTGGATCGTCTCGAAGTCGGGTGGACGTCTCGACTTCGGGGAGCGTGACGACGGAGGAACCGTCGTCGAACTCCAGTTACCGGCGGCCACATCGCAGTAAGTCGAGGGACTCCCCGGCTATTCACCGCTCGATTGCCGCCCGGCCACTGGTCGCACTCGCGATTCGATCGCACAGTTCGTCGCTTTCCGCAGTCGGCACACGCACTGAAAATTGTACGTCCTCGCCGTAGTCGCCATCGAACTCGACACCCTCGCTCTCTAGAATCCCTCTGACCGTCCCTGAATCGTCATATTCGACGGTGATCGACAGTTGTTCGTGGGGGCGCTCTTCCGTGACGCTCGCGTCCTCGATTGCCTCCTTGACGGCCCGTGAGTAGGCGCTGACGAGCCCGCCGACGCCCAACTCCGTCCCACCGAAGTATCGCGTCACCACGACGGCGACGTTCTGTAGGTCTTGGCCCTGGAGGACGTTTAGTGCGGGCTTGCCGGCCGATCCCGACGGCTCGCCGTCGTCGCTTTCGTACTCTCTGAGCGGGTCGTCTCGAACCCGGTAGCCCGGGACGTTGTGGGTCGCGTCGTCGTACTCCACCCGGACCTCCTCGATGAACGACTCGGCAGCCGGGACTGTCTCGACGGGCCGGGCGTGGCCGATGAACTCCGAGCCCGAAATCACGAACCGCGAACGCCCGGGTTCGGCGATCGTCCGATAGACCTCGCTGCTCACTGCCGGGGCGTTCGCGGCCCGGGGAGAAACCAGTTTCGCGTCGGCGGCCCGTGCAGTCGCTGTCCCGCAGTTTCACTTTCACTCCGGTCGGGTGGCTTATTTACTCATTCGCGAACCAGCTGTATGTGGAGCGTCGTTGACGACACACAGTCACACGCTCCGAGTCGTTCCCCTTTCCAATGCAACACCACAGCCACGCCGTCGGCTGCTGCCCGCACTGTGATGCGCCGATCGAGGAGCGACGGGTGCTGATAACCTACGAGCGTGCCGGCGGCGAGGCCATGTACGCGACGTGTCCGGAGTGTACTGACGTCGTTCGCCCGGAGTGACCGGGCCGCTAGAGTCCCGGTAGGGGCGACCGACACCGCAACCCGTTTTGACTGCCGGACCGTACTACATCGCGTGTACCGACGGGCGTTTCTCGCGACTGCGACCGCTGCGGGAGCGACGACACTGGCCGGGTGTGGCTCGATCGAGTCCCGGGCAATCGACGTCCCGACTATCGTCTCTGAGCGGCCCCAAGGGAGTTACGTGCCCAGTCACGTCGAGGGCATGGATCGCGTGGGCTCGGTCACGGCCGGTCCGTACGAACTCGTCGTGACCTACAGCTACCCCCATCGCTTCTGGACGGTCACTGGCACTGCTTCCGAGCGCGTTCCGCTGGGAGACGACGACTCGCTTCACCTGATGGCGACCGTCCGAGATCGAGAGACTGGCCTCGTCGTCCCCGAAGTCGGGCTCTCGGTGACGATCGAGCGAGACGGCTCTCTGGTCGCCCAGGAGACGATCTATGCCATGCTCTCCCAGACGATGGGGCTCCACCACGGCGACAACTTTACCGGGCTCGAAGACGGTCGCGCCTATCAACTCGACGTGACTGTCGGCGCGCCCACGGTCCGGCTGACGGGGGCCTTTCGCGATCGATTCAGCGATCCAGTGACTGCGTCGCTATCGTACTCGTTCGACAGCGGTGCGGTGAACGACCTCCGTTTCGACCGTCTCGACCGGGCCGGCGAGCGCGGCGCGCTCGATCCGATGGGGAATGCGATCGCTGGCGCAACAGCGCCGGATACAGCGACGCTTGCCGGCCGAACAGCCACGGTGCGGGCCGGCGACATCCGTTATATTGTCGCCATCCGCAGCGATGCGCCGCCGGGAATCGACGCCGGTCCATATCTCGCGGTGATTCCCCACACCCGGCACAACCGGATTCGCCTCTCACGGATGGGATTGGCCGCCCGTCTCACCGGTGGCGACGGGCTAACCGAGACGCAATTGACCAGAACGTTCGATCCCGACCTGGGCTATCACTACGGGACGACCCTGTCGGTAGATCCGACCGGACGCACTCTCTCAGTGCCCGTCGAGACGCCGCCACAGGTCGCCCGCCACGAGGGCTACGAGACGGCCTTTTTCGATATCTCGACAGCATCGGTCCAGCTATAGCGGCTCGCCGGTCGGGGATACTGCTGGAGCGCGTCGGAGTCGCCGGAGGCGGTGTGGTTTTCGGGGCGGAGCCCCAACAGTGACCCATGCCAGCGGAGCGATCCGGACTCGGCCGACGCCAGTTCGTCAAGGCCGCGGTAGCGGCCGGCGGCGCGGCGGCGCTGAGTGCGTGCCTCGAGCAGACGGCCGAGCCAGTGCCGACAGGGGTTGAGGACCCTGGAGCGGTGCCCGATCGCCAGCACGCCTGGAACGACCGAATCCGGACCGACGACCATGGCAACGTGCAACTCCCGCGTCACCAGGTGTTCCTGTATCTGACGCTGGATCGGACCGGCTCGCCGACCGAGGCCGATCGGGCGACCGTCGAGTCGGCGCTGTCGACGCTGGATCGGGCCTACGAGCGCTCGAACGATGGCCTCATCTACTCTGTCGGCTACTCGCCGGCCTACTTCGAACGCTTCGACGCCTCGCTGCCCGAGTCCGTCGACCTGCCGCCGCCGCGCCGATTATCCCCGTTCGAGGACCCGGCTTTTGACACGCAGGACGCCCTCCTCCACCTCGCCAGCGACCGGGCCGACGTCGTGCTGGAAGCCGACCGCGCGCTACGGGGCGAGCGTGATCGGGCCAACGGCGTCGCCGTCGAGACACCACTCACCGACGTGTTTTCGGTTGCTGACCGCCGGACTGGCTTTGTCGGTGAGGGACTCCCAGCCGAGAAACAGGACGTGGACGGAATCCCCGATTCCAAGCCCGTCCCCGAGGCTGCGCCGCTATTCATGGGGTTTGAGGCTGGATTTCGCGGGAATCAGGCTACTGAGGACTACGTGACGATCGAATCAGGGCCGTTTGCCGGCGGGACGACCAAGCACGTCTCGCGCCTCCGCCAGCGCCTCGATGACTGGTATGGCGAACAGAACTTCCCCCAGCGGGTCGCAGAGCTGTTCAGCCCCGTCCACGCTGAGGACGGACTCGTCGAGGGAATTGGGGAGAACTTGGGCAGCGACAGCGGACTCACGCCCGCGATCATCGAAAACGTTCGCGAGCATGCCGGCGAGTTCGGCCGTGTCGGCCACGCCCAAAAGGCTGCGCGGGCCAATCGCGACAGCGACGGCAATGTCCGACTCCTCCGGCGTCACTGTGAGTCGACCGACGGCGACGTCGCTGCGTTGCACTTTCCCTCACTCCAACGGGGCATCACGGCCTTTGAAGAAGTCCGGCAGTCGATGAACGGGGCCGACCTGACCGACGAGCCGGCGATTCGACAGCGGGTCAACAACGGCATTCTTGAGTACATTTTCACCACTCACCGGGGGAACTTTCTCGTCCCACCGCGACGCCATCGGGCGCTCCCGGACGCACACCCGGCGTGATGCTCTCCGTGCTGAAGGCAACAGTCTCGACCGATTTCCCCGGTGTCGTAACGTTTACTGGGTGGCCCGCCGGATCGACGTGATATGCAACGACGCGCTGTCGCGATCTCTGTCGTGCTCTTCCTCGTCGTCGGCGCCGGGGCCTACGCCTTCATCGGCATCTCGGAGGCCCCGTCGGTGTCGCTGCCGGGCGAGGCACACACTGCCGGCGACACGTTCAGCGTGCAGGATCGGACGTACGCCGTCGAGAGTGTCGATGGCTCGGGCGATGGCTCCGGTGAACTCGTCTGGACGAACGAGTCGGCCCGCTACACCGAGACACTCGGCAACGACACGACGATATCTCCACTTGATCTCCGGTGGGATGGCCAGCACGCCCGCTGGTCGACGACGCTCGAAGACGGCTCGACGATCCCCTACGAAAACGGCACTTATCGCGTGACGGTCAACACGTCCGCCGACTCGCCGATGGCGATGCTTTCGAACGTCGCGAACGCTTCCGAAAATACGACGGTCGCCGTCGAAGACACGCTCACCTACCGACAGAACGAAACGACCGTCACGGCGATCGACGACGACGGCGTCACCCTGGTCTGGGGCGAATCCTACCGCGTGACTGTACCGAACGTCACTGAGCCTGACTCGGCAACGTTCGTCCAGGAATTCGACGTCTCGAACCGTCTCGCCCGCGACTCGGCTGTCTACAACGAGACTGTCTCGGTTGATGGCGTTCGGTCTGTCGTGTTCCGGGCCGACAACGGGACGCTCGCTCTTTCGGACTATCTGCCCGAGCCCGACACCGCCACCCTCGAAGAAGGACAAGAGGTGTGGTATCAGGGCAACGACGCGACGATCGGGAACGTAACCGGCGATAGCGTTCCGCTGGTCTGGTCGGCCGAACGGACGAACCCGGTCCGGCTCTCAGGGGCGAGCAACGTCACGCTCAACGACCAACAGTACTTCGTGTACTTCCCGGACGAGTCGTCCGTCAAAATTCTCCCCAGCGAGGATGCCTTCCAGTCCTACCAGCAACAGCAATCCGAGATCGACTACTACCACGAGCGGATGAACGGACTCTGGGGCGTCGCCATTCTCAGCTTCCTCGCCGCTGTCGCGCTGCTTGCGATGGCGTACCTACCAAAGAAAGGCTGATCTCGCCGCTGATTTTCACTCGGTCCGGGCGAGCCAGGCAAGGCCGACGCCGATGGCGATCATGCCCGCGACGCCCAGTAGCTGAATCACCGAGACGAGGGTACTGCCGTTCGTACTCCAGGGTTGGCCCGCCATCGTGCCCAGTCCGACGACGACGAGAAACGCCCCCGTCACGATCCCGATCGGCTCCAGTCGATCCGCAAAGCGATCCGTGACGCTGTTCATACCCGACCTGTGGGCCTCCCGGTGGTAAATCAACCGGTTCGGCCACGGACGCGTTCGCTGGTCTCTGACCGAAAAGGCTGCCCAGAACCAGCGTTCTTCCGGGCGTTCGGAGGCGACATGTTCGAGCAGGTCTCGGGCGTCGTGTACGCGCCCTCGATCTTTCAGCTGTCACTCCTGCCTTCGTCGTCGGCGATCCGGTCGACATCGGTCGGATATCGACTATCGGCAGTCCTCGATGGCTCGGTAGTACGTTCCCATGCGTCAATCGAGCAAGTACGGGCCGTCCAGAAACGCCATGCCCGCGATACAGTCGGCCGGGGCTAAAGCGTCCACTCCACGATGGGGCGCCGGCTTACGGCTCGCGAGCCCTCACGAGGAGGATCTGTCTGGCTCTCCACCCGCCACTCCCGTCGTTCAATATAGCTGATTTTGGTTTATGGGCTACTGACGTCCTCCCACGGTCGGTGACGAGTTGCATCGAGTGCTCGCGGCTGGGCCGGCTGTTTCTGTCCTGTAGAGGTGCTGCGGCGTACTGGTCCATCGGCACTCCCAGAGTTACTCAATGGTATCGTGCCCGGATAGCGGATTCGAGACGATCGAGAGCAGTCAGAGCGGCCTCGCCAGTTTCGGCCCCCGACTCGGCACACTTCGGGCGCTTCCTGGCCTGTTGTGTGTATTCCATGTGAACCTGCTTTCCCGACGGTCGCCTCGATCCCGGTTTCACTACTCCCTGCTCGGCTTACTCGAGTTTACGGAAAGGTTAGCGTTACCGGCCCACACCGTGACAGCGGCACCGTCACGCGTGGTTCGCCCTCTCATTTCACCAGAAGGCAGACTATTTTGGTCGCCTGAAAATCTTTGATTTCCCAGTCCACCAGAATTCAGTTGTTTTGAAAGCAGAACCAGGCTATGGACCTACGTCTCTGACCAATCTCTCTAGTAGCGGGCACAAACTGTCTCGTCGGGATTCGGTTCGAAGTTGGAGCCTCGGCAGAAAGAGGAGTGAATCCGTAGTAAACTACATTTCGATATATGGATGCTGAGCGACGACAGAAGCGCACTGTCACAGGGTCGAAAAAGCTCACAATCGCTATGCGGTAGCGGTACTGTAGGCTGTCGGCTAGAAGGCCAGGAGCAGGAGATTGGCAGAACTGGCTCAGCTACACCCGATCGCCGACGATTTCGACGAGGTCGTCGACCGGGACGTTCTCTTCGTCGCCGCTCGCCATGTCGCGCAGCGTCACCTCGTCGTTTTCGAGGTCGCGTTCGCCGACGACGATGGCGTAGGTGGCGTTGATTCCGTCCGCGTAGCCGAACTGGCTGCCGAGGTTCCGGTCGGCCAGGTCCGTTTCGACCGTCAGCCCTTCGGCCCGAAGGTCGGTTGCGAGTTCGACTCCGACGTCTCTGACGCTCTCGGAGACGGTGGCAACGTAGACGTCGGTCGAAACGGTCTCTTCCGACCAGACCCCTTCCCGTTTCAGGAGTTCTCGAGTCGTCGAGTACCCGAAGGCGAACCCGACGGCGGGGACGTCCTGGTCGCCGAACAATCCGACGAGCTCGTCGTAGCGACCGCCGCCAAAGAGCGCCCGCAACTCGCCCCGCGTGTCGAAGGCCTCGAAGACCAACCCGGTGTAGTAAGCGAGTCCGCGGACGATCGAGAGGTCGAGGTTGCACATCTGGGCGACGTCGTAGGCATCGAGGTGATCGGCCAGCGACGCCATTCGGTCGACGGCGGTTTGGGCGGCCGGATCGTCGGGAGCGATCGCTTCGAGTTCGTCGATCGCTTCGGTTATCGGCCCGCTGATGTCCGTCAGGTCGTCGACCAGTTCGGCCTGCTCGGCCGACAGGCCGCTCTCGGTCAGGGCCGTCCGGAACTCCGCTTCTTCGAGTTTCTCCTTGTCGTCGATGACTTCCATCGTCGCCTGGGTGTTCTCTACGCCCTCGGCCTGGAGAATTGACTCCAAGAGGTTGCGATCGTTGATGAGGAACTCCACGCTGTCTTCGACGCCGAGTTTCTGGTAGATCGTCGCCCCGCAGGCGATCACTTCGGCGTCGGCGGCGACCGATTCGATGCCGAAGATGTCGATGTCTGTCTGGAAGAACTCACGGTCCCGGCCCTTCTGGACGTTCTCGTAGCGCCAGCGTTTCGAGGTGTCGACCCACTTGATCGGCGTCGAGAGATCCTTGCGCTGTTGGACGATCCGTGCCCTGGTGGGCGTCTGTTCGGGCGTCAGTGTCACCTCCCGACCGCCCCGATCCTCGAAGCTGTAGGTCTGTTCGAGGAGTTCCTCGCCGGACTTGACCCGGTACAGTTCCGTCCGCTCGACTGCGGGCGTGTTGATTTCCCTGAACCCGAACTCACGGGCCGTCTGTTCGACGACGTCGATCAGCGCCCGCCAGGCGGAAAACTCCCCGGGCAGGCGATCGTACATTCCTTTCAGACTCGTTGTTTCGACCATGGTTTGCTGGGTCTCCGTTTCGAAAATACCGAGGCGGCTCTGTGCGCCCTCGATCGGTTCGATCGCGAGGCCGAACTCCCTGGCTGTCCCGCCGGTGACGAACATGTAAATGCCCGCGACGCCGGGTTTAGCGTCGGCCAGAACCTGTTCCTCGTCGGTGAAGTCGATGTCGCTCTTGTGTGCGTACTCGTCGTAGGTGTACAGCGGCGACTCCTCGTCCCAGACGACGCGGGCCAGCGCGGCTCCGAGTCGCCGGAAGGATTCGGGGACGAGAACGGCCTCGGGGCGCTCGGGAATCTCGTCATCGCCAGACATCGCCGCCCAGGTCACGTCGCTCCCAGTTGCGCCCGTCCGCTGATAGCCGCGGTCGGCCAGCACGGCTTCGACGGCTGATTCGAATCCCACGCTCACGTCGACGTCTTCGTAGCCAAGTAGCTCCTCGAGTATGGCGTCGTAGCCCGCGTAAAACCGGCTCGCACCTTGCTCCCAGGCGTCACGTGGCGATTCGTACCCCTCGATTCGGCGATCGGTGAATTCGATTTTCTCTAAGACCGGGCGGGGATTGAGTCGCCCGAAGTGTTTGAACCCGATCCGGAAGGTCCCCATCTGATCGGTGTAGCCGGTGTCCGGGTCCCCAGTGTCGTTGATCGCGTTCAACCGATCGATCTGGGCCTGTAACTCCTCGAAGCCTTCGCCCGTCTTGGCGGCTCGTTTGCCTTTGCCATTGATGAGTGAGCGGATCCACTCAAGATCGTAGCCTTCGCCGTCGAGTTCGATCGACAGTGCGGCCCCGGCGTTGCGTCCCTTTTCGGGGACCAGCACTCGCTCACCAGCCATCGCAATCCACCTCGTGGCTGGGTGCTGATCGAACGACTATCGAGAACTTAGCGGAGATGAACACACTCACCGACGATACGCACCATCACGACTGTCTCTGAACGCTCGGTCCCGAAATATATATCGGTTGGTGCTGATCGAGGCCGCTCAGGGCTGGTCGTCGGCGTCGCTCGCCTCAGGGTCGGCCGCCGGTTCGCGCTGGACGACGAGCACCGGTCCGAGGAACCGCTCGGCGACCTGGTCGGCTGGCATCCCGAAGACGAACGTCGATAACGACGAGTCGGATTCACCCATGACGACGACATCGTAGGTTTCTGCGAGATCCGCAATCGCGTCGACCGGCTTCACGTCCCGGTCGGTCCTGGTATCGACGTGATCCGTGTCGAAGCCGTTCTCGTCCATGCGGTCGATCACCCCGTCCAACAGCACCTCGACGTCGGCGTCACTCTCGTCCTCGCTTGTCACGTGATACAGCGTCACGTCGATCCCGCGGTCGGCGAACAGGCCGCCCACTACGCGGGCTAGTCGGTCGAGGCCGACCGTCCCGCGGACAGCCACGAGGACATCCTCGACCGCGGCAAGCGCTCGGGGAACGAGGGCGGCGAGACAGTCGTACTCGGCGATCTGGCGATCGATCGTCTGCTGAGCGTCGTGGGTGAACACGAGGCGCTGATCGACGGTCGCTCCGGCATCGACCAGCAGTTCCTCGTAGGCGTCGAGACGCGAGAGGGCCTGGTCCTCGAACTGCATCCGGGCCTGGCCGGGCGCGGTTTGCTCCGGGATGACGTGGTATCCCAGCAGGACGACGTGGGCCTTTGCAAGCAACTCGGTGGTCCCTTCGGGAAGCGATTCGTCTTCGAGTACTCGAATGGGGACGAGTACGCTCGGTCTCTCGGTCATGTTAGATGTCACCTTTGAGTCGGATGTCTGGGGCGTAGTAGCGATACCAACCGTAGGACAGCGCCATGATCACGATCCCGATGACGATCGAGGCGCCGTTCATGAACGGGATCAACGCGATGCTGGCGACGGCACCGATCGCCGGCAACGCTGGCGCGCCTGGCATCCGGAAGTCCGGCTCGTACCAGTCTGGATCCCGACGGCGCAACACGAGCAGGGCGACACAGATCAGTGCGTACATCACCAGGTGGAGGAACGATGCCACCTCCGCGAGGATCTCGACGCTGTCGGTCGCGACGAGCACGAGAATGGGGCCACCGGCCATCGCCAGGGCGACGTGTGGCGTGCCGTACTTCAGGTTGATCTCACTGGCTTTCCGCGGCAGCAGGGCGTCACGGCTCAGCGCGTAGATCGACCGCGAAGCGCTCAGGATCGAGGCGTTCGCCGAGGAAAACGTCGCCAGCAGGCCGGCGACGAGAATCAGCACGGCACCGGGCAACCCCAACAGGTCCCGGCCAACATTGACCATCGCGGTCTCGCCGAACTGGCCGAGTCGATCCGCGCCGAAGGTCGACGTGGCGACGAGAATCGTCACCGCGTAGAAGACGGTCACGATGATAACCGATCCGATCATCGCTAGTGGCAAGTTTCGACTCGGCTGCTTGATCTCGCCCGCGACGGTCGCCACCTGGGCGAACCCGAGATAGGACGTAAACACGAGCGCGGCCGTCGAGAGCACCGGGAAGTAGCCTTTCGAGAAGAACGTGTCGGGAACGGACTGGCGACCGAACACGCCCAGTGCGTCGAGGACGCCGAAGGTGAGGACACCAGTCAAAATCACGAGCAAGATGACGACGATGCCGTTCTGGAGCGCTGCCGTCCGCTCGGTGCCGCCGACGCTGAGCGCAGTCAGTGCGGCTCCGGCGATCAGCCCGAGCACTACGTGAGGCGGAATTGGTCCGAGAGTGAGGGCAACTCCAATCTCATCGAGGACGGCGACGACGTAGTGGCCCAGTCCAACGAGGTAAAACGCCGCGGCGAAGACCAACCCGAGCCACAGGCCGAGCCCGACGATCGCGCCGCCGGCCGTCCCCAGGCTGCGGGAGATGAAGTAGTACCCACCCCCGCTGCGGGGCATCGCCGTCGCGAGTTCCGAGGCTGGCAGGGCGACCAGCAGCGCGATCACACCACCGATCGCGAAGGATAGCGCCGCCGCCGGGCCAGCCTGGTAGGCTGCGAGGCCGGGAAAGACGAAGATTCCCGCCCCGATCATCGTGCCGATACCGATCGCCAGCCCACCGACGAGCCCGATCGTCCGCTCCAGTTCGACACCTTCGTCGTGCGTCGTCGTCTCCTCGGTGACCGTTTCCGGTTCGGGTTCCGGTCGTTCCCCCTCGATGTTTTGGCCGGTCCCTTCGCCGGTCTCTGAGGAATCCGCCATACTGTGTGTGGTATTAGCTGACACATAGTTCCACCGACGGGGTATATGACTGACGTGTCTCTTAGGGCCCCGGGATCGACAAGGCACCGCAACTTGTTAACATAAACCGAACGAACGATCGTCCAATGGCATCCCAATCGTGGTCAAGCGTCTCTCGTGAGGCCGCCGCTTGCGGGAGGTCGTCTTGAAATGGCACTCACGTTCTGGGCGCTGGCAGTGCTTGCGACGCTGACCTGTATCGGGATGGCCTGGGCGCTGGGGGCAAACTCGAATTCGCCGCCGTTCGCGCCGGCGATCGGGGCCAACGCCATCTCGACGATGCGGGCGGCGTTTCTGATTGGGATCCTCGCGGCCATGGGTGCACTCCTGCAGGGCGGCTCGATCTCGGAAACCGTCGGCAGGGAGCTCATTTTGAACACGCAGATCACGCCGCTGGCCGCGACGGCCGGACTCCTCACAGCGGCGGCGTTCATGGCCTTCGGTGTTCGGACAGGCTATCCGGTGCCGGCCGCGTTCGCGACAACTGGCGCGATGGTCGGTGTCGGGCTGTCGCTGGGTGGCGATCCGGCCCTCGCCAAGTATCAGGAACTCGCGCTATTCTGGCTGCTCGTCCCGCCCGTCTCGGGTGGACTCGCGTTCGAGACCGCGACGATCCTTCGCCGAGACGACATCCCCGAGACGGTCGGTGTCCCGCTGTTGGCCGCCATCGTGTCGGGCATTATCGCGAACGTCGAACTCGGGATAGTGCCGTCTCCGGCGGGGCGACCCAGAATTCGGTCGCCGGGTTCGCGACCATGCTGGTCGACCTCCCGTCCCCGCTTGTCCGGGGCGTCGCCACCGTGGCCTTTGCCGTCCTCGGATTTCTCGTGATCCGTCGGCGGACCCAGGCGTCGGTCCAACGGGGCATCCGGACCTTTCTGGTGGCGCTTGGCAGCGTCGTGGCCTTTTCCTCGGGCGGGAGCCAGGTCGGGTTGGCGACCGGGCCCCTGGAATCGCTGTTCGTCACCGAACTCGGGCTACCGACGATCGCGCTGCTCTCGATCGGTGGTGCCGGGATTCTCGCCGGTGCCTGGATGGGTGCCCCACGGCTGCTCCAGGCCACCTCCCGGGAGTACGCCCAGTTGGGTGAGCGGCGCTCCATCGCTGCCCTCGTCCCTGGGTTCATCATCGCCCAGTTAGCCATCGCGCTGGGCATCCCGATCTCGTTCAACAACATCATCATCTCGGGCGTGATCGGCGGCGGCCTGGCTGCGGGATCGGCCGGCGTTTCCCGCCGGAAGATCGGCGTCACCGTCAGTTTCTGGCTCATCACGCTGGCCTCCTCTGTCGGTGTCGGCTACGGCATCTACTGGGTGTTTTCGACGGCGCTCGGGATGCAGTGAACTCGAGCGAGCTACAACCTGTCGAGTTGTCCGTACTCGTCCAACCGCAACGAGTAGCCCGTCTTCGCGTCTGGATCGAATCCACACTGCTCGTAAAAGTCGTGAACGCGGGGTTCAGATCGTCCGGTCTGCAACAGCACTTTGTAGCAATCTGCTTCGTGCGCCCGGCTGATCGCCGCCTCGACGCACCGGGTCCCGAAGCCCTCTCCGCGCCAGTCTTCGTGGGTCACGACGTATTCGATCACGCCAAACGGTTGCCCGCCGTGGGTCACCGACGGGATAATCGAGAGCTGGCACGTCGAGACGAGTTGGCCCTCGTGTTCGACGCCGAGGAGGACCGTCGAGTCGTCGGCCTGGAGCGTCTCCCAGGCCGCCTCGACCGCGGCCGTCCGCTGCTGGGGCTCTTCGAAGAGCATCCCGTACAGATCCGGCACCTCGTCGCGTTCGTCCGGCCGGACGGGTCTGGTCGTCGCCATCCCACTTACCCCTCGTAGTCGCTGCCCACGACCTCCCGGATTCGCTGGGCCGTCACCTCACCGACCCCCTCGACTTCCTGTAGGTCATCCTCGTTTGCGGTCATCACGGCTTCGACGGTCCGGAATTCTTCGAGTAGCGCCTGGGCGGTCACCGGCCCGACGTCGGCGATCGAAGCGACGACGTACTCCTGCTGTTCGGGAAGCGTCTTCGATTGTTTCTCGCCGTGGACGCTGATCTCGCGATCAGCGGTCTCCTGTTCGCGTTGGGCGATGGTCGCCAGCAAGGCCGCCGTCCCCTCTTCGTTCTCGGTCCGGAGGACGCTCGCGCCGAAGTCCACCGCCAGCGCCGCCAGCGCGCCTCGGATCGCGTTCGGGTGGACGTTGCGTTCCTCGTAGAGGCCCTCGCCTTCGAGGATCACGACCGGCCGATCGTAGTAGCGGGCGTCGTCTTTGACTTGCTCGAAGACCGACCGGTCGCCGCCCGTGAGTGTATCCAGGAAGTCCGCGACCGATTTGCGCTCGACGACGACCCGATCAGAGAGCACGTAGTCGCCGACTTCCAGTGTCTCAAGCCGGGTTTCGATCCCCTCGCGCCGGGCCAGATCCCGGCCGATCGCGCTGTCGAGTTCCCGCTGGTCGATGACGATCTCACATCCCTCCTCGCGGTCGGCTGTGGCGGCTGTCCCCTCTGGTTCGTCCGCGTTGCCATCGTCTCCGTCATCAGCCGACTCGACTGCATCCTCCTCGGTCGGCGCGAAGGCATCGAGCCCGGTCTGGCTGTCGGTGTCGTCTGTGGTCTTGCTGCTATCGTCATCCGTCGATCCGTCTTTGTCCTCGCGCTTGCCGCCGGTGCCTTCGTGGGTATCAGATTTCGCGTCGGCAGCTGTACTCTCCTCGTCGGCGTCGAAAGCCGTCAGGTTGACCTGTTCGTCCAGCCGGGACTCGATTTCGCCGGCGACGTCTTTCAGCGATCGCAGTTCCTCCTCCATGCGCTTCTCGTCCTGGCGGGATTTCCAGAAGTAGGCCTCGTCGCGGGTGTCCTCGGCGATCAGGACCGTGACGGCTCCTTCAGTCTGGCGGCCGGTTCGGCCCTTGCGCTGGATCGACCGGATCGCCGTCGGGACGGGTTCATAAAAGAGGACGAGATCGACTTCAGGGACGTCCAGGCCCTCCTCGGCGACACTGGTCGAAACGAGGACCTCGAATTCGCCCTCGCGGAAGGCATCCAGGGTCTCCTGCTGGTCGGTCTGGGTCATCCCGTCACTGCCCTCAGTGTCGCTCTGGCCGACGAATTTCCGGGTGTCGAAGTGCTCACCCAGGAAGTCCGTCAGCGTCTCGGCGGTGTCGCGGGATTCGGTGAAGACGATGACGCGCTCGCCGTCTTCGATCCCGAGCGTCTGAGCGATCAGCATGCGCGTCCGCCTGAATTTCGGGTGCAGATCGTCGAAGTTCTCGGCCTTCCGGACTGCTTCCCTGACCTTCGGTTCGCTGACCAGCCGCTGGTCGGCCTTCGAGGCTCCGGAGGATCGGGCGGCGTTCTTCAATCGCTCGAAGTACCGGCGCAGGCTCTCGACGCTCTGGGTCTCGGCGTAGGTGACGGCCGTCCGCAATTTCCGTATTTCGGCCAGCAGACTCATTCCCTGATAGCCCTCTGATTGATCCGCGTCCATCAACTCCTGAATCTTGGCCTGGATCTTCCGGATCACCCGCTCGGAGACATCCGGCTGGGTTTTCCCGGTGACGCCGAGTTCTTTCAGTTGGCTCATCCGGTCCTCGATTACCGCATGCAGGGCGTCCCGAATCTCGATAACCGGCTCGGGCAGTTCGACGCGCTCCCAGTCGACACTCGTCTGGTGGGTGTAGGCGGCCACGTCGGCATCATCCTCGGTCATCACCTCGACCTCGCGGATGCCGAGGTTAGCACAGACCTGGAGGATCGCTTCCTCGTCGTCGCCTGGGGAAGCGCTCATGCCGGTCACCAGGGGGTCCGTTGCCTCGGCGTGATAGCGCTCGGCGATGAAGGTGTACGGATAGTCGCCGCTCGCCCGGTGACACTCGTCGAACGTACAGTGGGTCACCGTCGAAAGGTCGATCCGCGAGCCGAGGATGTCGTTCTCGACGACCTGCGGCGTCGCGATCACGACCGTTGCCTCGTCCCACAGTTCGGCGCGGTCGTCGGGCCGCACTTCGCCGGTGAAGACGACGATCTCATCGTCGTCGATCGTGAGGGCTTCGCGGTAGAAGTCGGCGTGTTGTTGGACGAGGGGCTTGGTCGGGGCCAGCAGGAGGGCCTTCCCGCCGACATCATCGAGACGTTCGGCGGTCACCAGCAGACTGACGGTCGTCTTTCCCAGGCCGGTCGGGAGACAGACAAGGGTGTGACTGGTCGCCGCTGCCGCTGCCAGTTGGGTCTGGTAGGCCCGCTGTTCGAGTACGCCTGCTTCGACGAGCGGCCGGTCGACGGACTTGCCGTCTGCTTCGTCACCCTCGCCTGTCGCTGCCATTGGGCCATCGTTTGCCCCGACAGCGCCTAAGCGTTCGGATACCACGGTGAAAGTGATCCGGGTATCACGCGGCCAGCAGCCGACGCTGTTTTCACTCCCGTCACCGAATCACCCAGGGATGACCACCGTCGTCTGGGCGCTCAGGCACGGACAGCGACAGGATAGCGTCGACCCCGACTGGGACGATCACGCGGATCGCATCCACGATCCCGGGCTCACCGACCACGGCCATTGGCAAGCCACACAGGCTGGCGATCGCCTCAGCGAGGTGACTATCGGCGAAATATATGCGTCACCGTTTCTCCGGGCCGCCCAGACTGCCGGCCACGTCGCTGCTGCCACCCAGGCCTCGGTTCGCCTCGAACCCGGTCTCGGTGAGCATCTCAATCCCGAGTGGTTCGACTCGTTCCCCGAACGCCTCCCTGAGGACGACCTCGCTGAGCGCGTGCCACGGATCGAGTCCAACTATCGCCCGCTCCTAGAACCGACGTTCCCGGAGGACCACGAGGAGGCTCAGCGACGCATCGGCGAGGCCACCCGCCGGATCGTCGACGACGCGAGTGCCGAGTGCGTGTTGTTGGTCGGCCACGGCGCGACGATCGGGGGCGTGGTCGCCGGTCTCGCCGGTGTCACTGACGGTGTGGACGCACCGCTTGCGGGGTTGACGAAACTCGTCCGTGATGGGGAGAGTTGGGAACTGGCGTTTTCCGGCGAGACCGCTCATCTCGAGGAGTGACGCCAGTCGCCAGGACGATCGCTACAGTACTGTCAGAGCGGCTTCCATCGCCACGGCGGCCCCGATCGGGATCGTCAGGTTGTCGTCGATGACGTAGCCCCGGACGATCGGCTTGATCCCGTCGGCGAGCGTCGCGGCGACCGCACCAATCACTGCGACGGGCGTCGCGACGAACGGAGCCGCGAGCAACAGGCAGAGTCCGAACGTCGCCAGCAACACCCACGTCTGCTTGGCCGGGCGGAGTTCACCCGACCCGAGCAGCCCACTGAACGGGTCGGCGATGGTGAGCATGAGCATCGCCGGGACGGCGACCGGCGATTCCGTCAGACCGACGACCAGGTACTCGGCCCCAGGCGGTGTGAAGGCGACGGCGACGACGGCAAGTCCGACCGCGCCTAGGAAGTAGCCCGCGAGGTTTTCTTGCTCGTAGCTCCGGGTGAGCCGATCGAAGATCGCCCAATCCAGACCGACGTACAGGCGAACGATCTCGAGACCGAGGGCCCCGAGGACTGCCACACCCAGGAACAGCTGGACCGCTCGCCACGTGACCTCCGCGAGGAACACGTACGACAGCGGGATGGCACTCGTACTCGCGTGGACGAGCCGTCGGGCGATCTCGTCGTTCAGCCGTTCGAGTGCGCTGGGAAACACTGGTCTAAAGCGTCGCGAACGTTTCCTCGCCGGCGACGAGGGCTTCGACCGTTGCCGCCAGGTCCTCAACGGCAACTCGCCGCTGGTCGGTCGAATCACGGTCCCGGATCGTCACTGTCCCGTCTTCGAGGGTGTCGTAGTCGACGGTCACGCAGTACGGCGTGCCGACCTCGTCCTGGCGGCGGTAGCGACGTCCGATCGCCCCCGAGTCGTCGTACGTGACCGCGAAGCCGGCTTCCCGGAGGTCGTCGGCGATCTCGTGTGCGCGCTCGCCCAACCCGTCCTTGTCCATCAACGGGAAGACGCCGACGGTCGTCGGGGCGACTTCGGGCGGGAGTGAGAGATAGGTCCGCTCCTCGCCGTCGACTTCGTCCTCGCGGTAAGCGTGATCCAGCGCGGTATAAAGCGCCCGGTCGATCCCGAGTGAGGGCTCGACGACGTGCGGGGTGATGTGTTCGCCGGACTCGGTCATCTCTTCGACGGCGAAGCCGGTTTTCTCGACCGGAACGGTGTACTCGTCGCCGCCGACTTCGACTGTCACGTCCTCGCCTTCGAAGGCATCCGGCGTGTCCTCAGCCAGGGACTCGAGTGCGTCTGCGACATCGCCGGCCGCGCCGCCAAACTCCGGCCCGAGATAGCTCATGTCCGGATCCACCGTCGGTTTCTCGACGGTGACGGGGTCGTCGTACTGTTTGAAGACCGTGAAGTCTTCTTCGCTGTGGGCATCGTGTTTCGAGAGGTCGTAGTCGGCCCGGTAGGCGAACCCACCGAGTTCGATCCAGTCGGGTTCCTTGCCGGGGTCGCTGACATCGCCCTCGGCGTCCCAGCAGTCCTCGGAGTAGTGGGCGAGTTCGCCCGGGCGGTGCTGGCGGAAGCGGAACCGATCCATGTCCAGCCCGATGCGCTGGTACCATTCAGCGGCGACGCCCAGGTAGTAGGCGATCCACGGGTCGGCGATGATACCATTGTCGACTGCTTTCTGGATCGTGGTCTCGATGACGCCGCCGCCCTCGCAGTCTTGGGCTTTGGCCGGATAGAACCGCGCAGAAACGTCCCCAACAGCCGAGAGGTCCGGCTCGTCCACCTCGGGGTCGATGAACAGTTCGAGTTCGGCCTGGCTGAACTCCCGGACACGAAGTAGTGACTTCCGGGGACTGATCTCGTTGCGGTAGGCTCGCCCGATCTGCGTGACGCCGAAGGGGAGCTGGTTGCGGGCGTACTCGGCGAGTTGGGGGAACTCGATGAAGATGCCCTGGGCCGTTTCGGGTCGAAGATACCCCGGTGAAGACGAGCCCGGACCGATCGTCGTCTCGAACATGAGGTTGAATTGCTCGATCGCCTGGCCGGCCAGTCCCGTCCCGCAGGTCGGGCAGACGAGTTCGTACTCGGCGATGACTTCTTCGATGCGTTCAGGTGCCAGCGATTCGGCTTCTTCGATCCCTGTCTCGGTGTCCTCGACGATGTGGTCGGCCCGGTGGGACTCTCCGCACTCGGGACACTCGACGAGCATGTCGTCGAAGCCGTCAAGGTGGCCCGAGGCTTCAAAGACCGGTTCGGGCAGGACTGTCGGCGCGTCGACCTCCATGTGCCCTTCTTGGATGGCAAACCGGTCGCGCCAGGTCGCCTCGACGTTGCGTTTCATCGCCGCGCCCTGTGGCCCAAAGGTGTAAAAGCCGGAGACGCCGCCGTAGGCACCGGCCGATTGCAGGAAGAAACCGCGGCGCTTTGCCAGTTCGACCAGTCGTTCCGCCTCGACCTGGGTCATCGTAGCGTTTTCAGGATGTCGATGTCGCGGACGATGCCCGCGAGGTCGTCACCCGAGACCAGCGGCACCTGTTCGATGTCGTGGCGGATCAACAGCTGGGCCGCCTCCTGGGCAGTCCGGCGGCCGTTGACCGTCACGAGGTCGGCCGTCATGTACTCGCTGACCGGCTCGTCGGGGAACTCGACGTTCCGGGTGGGCATGTAGCTGTTCCCGACGGCTTTGATGCCTTCCCACATCCAGTCGTCGTCCTGATTGGCGATGGATTCGCCCGTCTCGGCTTCGCCCTCGACGACCTCGGCGACCGTCAGGACGTCGACTTCGGTCAACATGCCACACATCTCGCCGCCGTCGTCGAGGACGACGCCGTAGGGCACGTCGGCGTGAGAGAGTTCCCGCTCGGCGACCGGCAACGGCGTTCCGGCGTAGACGCAGTTGACGTCACGTCGCGCGAGTTCGCCGACCGGTCGATCGCCGTCGTCGACGCTCCCTTCGGCGATCGCTCGGACTACGTCAGTGATGGTGACGATGCCTTCCAACCGTCCGTCGACGACCGGCACGCGTGGCTCGCCCGTCTCGACGATCGTTTGAGCGACATCTGTGAGATTAGTGTCCGCAGTCGTCGTCGGCACCTCCTCGACGAGCAAGGCGAGCTGGTCCTCATCAGGGGATTTAATCAGCGAGTCACGCGTGACGATCCCGCGGAACTGTTCGCCGTCGTCGGCCACTTTGACGACTGGGACCGACGAGAATTGCCGTTCTTGCAAATACTCGAGGACGTCGTCTCTGGTGCCCGGTATCTCGACCGTGACGACATCCTCCCGTGGCGTCATGACGTCCGCGACGTTCATACTGGCAAGTACTCCCAGGTCCACGTACTAAATCTTTGTTTAGTCGACGTGCCCGATTTCACCCCGTAAAGTATGGGTTTTCGCCTCGGTCGGGGCCAAACTGTATTAGCCAACCGTCGCCGATCGTCAGACGGTTGGCGGACGAATCGCGGTACTGTCAGTGGGTTTCGGCACGTTTATGTATGATTGTTACTTACTCACATAGTATGTCGCAACAGCCCGACGCGCTCGCGGCAGATGGTCAATCAGACGGTGAGATCATGGCCGCAATCGAGGAAGACGAGGCGCTCGTCATTGCCGACATCAGCCGCGACAACGCGTATCTTTCGATGCCGGTTGCGGAGGCGGCATCGCTGTCGGCGTGGCGATAGGGCTTGCTATTTTGGGGTTTGTGCCTTCCAGGACTGCTTCCCGTCGCGAGCGGGAGAAAACAAGCGTTATGCCGGGGCGTGCAGTCTCCCCTGATATGGAGATCGTAGTCACGGGCCCGGTCGACGAGATCGGACTGACACTGCTTTCCGAGGCTGGCCACGACGTCCGGACTGTCGAGGTCGACGGGCCGACGGCACTGGCCGACCAAGCCGAGACCGCAGACGCACTGATCGTCGCCGGCGATGTAGCGGTCACCTCGATCGTTTTCGAGCGCGCTCCGGACCTGCAGATCGTCGGACAGGCCGGGATCGATGTCGACGCGATCGACGTAGAAGCGGCGACCGACAGGGGCGTTTTGGTCGCCAACGCCCCTGAAGAGAGCGTCCGATCGATCGCCGAATTCGTCGTCGGACTGGTGTTCGCCACCAGCCGTGGGATCCCACAGGGCCACGTCCGGCTCAAGGGCGGCGAGTGGGCGAAAGGTGACATTCTTGGGTCGGAACTCGACGGCAAAACGGCCGGCTTGATCGGGTTCGACGACGTCGGTCAGGAGGTCGCAAAGCGGCTGGGGAACCTCGGGCTCGATATCGTCGTCTACGCCCCCGACGCTGAGGACGAACGGATCGAACGGATCGGTGCCGAGATCGTCGACTACGAGACGGTGCTCGACCGGGCGGACTTCCTCTCATTGCACGAAAGCGCCGATGCCGATGTCGTCCTCGGTGAAGACGCGTTCGACGCACTCGGTGAGGGATACCTGGTCAACTGCGGCGATCCGGCACTCATCGAGGAGTCCGCACTGGCCTCGGCTGTCGGCGACGGGCCGCTTCACGGCGCCGCGCTCGACACCGTACAGGACGCACCACTCTCCGAGGACAGTCCGCTCCGTGATGTCGAGGACGTCATCGTGACGCCTGGTATCGCTGCCAGTACGACCGGAACCGCTGAATCCGTTTCGACGGCGATCGCCCGACAGATCCTCGCCGCGTTCGCGGACGAACCAGTCGAAAACGCCGTCAACACGCCCTCGATCTCGCCGGACAAGTACCCGATGGTCCGCCCGTACGCCGATCTGGCCGAGACGGCCGGTCGGATTGCCCTCCAGCTATTCGGGGGGACACCTTCGGTCGTCGCGGTCGACTATGCCGGCGAGATTGCGACCGAGGACGTCGAACCGATCACGGCAGGCGCCCTGACGGGCGTGTTCGATTCGCACGGGTGGGACGCCAATCCGGTCAACGCCCGCCGCGTCGCCCAGCGGGAGGGCGTCGAAGTCGACGTTTCAACGAGCCACGAGGCCCCGGACTTCCAGAACCTGCTGACGGTGACGGTCAGCGACGGCGAGCGCTCCCTCAGCGTCGAAGGAACCCAGTTTGCCGATCAAGACCCCCGTATCGTCAGTATCGACGACTACTGGGTCGAGGCGATTCCCCACGGCTACATGCTGATCGTCCGGAACGCGGACGAACCGGGCGTTATCGGATACATCGGCACGGTGCTGGGCGACCACGACGTCAACATCGCGGGCATGTTCAATAGCCGCGAGGCGATCGGTGGGGAGGCCATGTCGGTGTACAATCTCGACGACGAGCCGACGACGGCCGTCCTCGAGGCGCTCAACGACGACGACCGGATCCTCGATACGACGGTCGTCCAACTCAACGGCTTCTGAGCAGTCCCACGTTTCTACAGCTGTTTCTCCGTGTCACCCAGATCTCCGGCCCCCGTCCGCATCCAGATGTAGACTCCGTCTTCGCGCGAGCCGCGATAGCTCTGCCAGAGGAATTCTCGCGCTGCGACTGCCTGATGCACGGGGGAGGGCGACTCGACGGGCGATCCGCCGCGGTCGTCCGTTTCGGCCGTGACGACTGTCGCCTGCCGATCCACCCCCTCCCCGGCGTTTCCGTCGTCGGTGCCGGCACGCACCGGATCTCGATCCTTACGGTGGTTCCCCACCTGTCGATCGTGATCTGTCGGGACTGATTCGTGATCGGCTGACATGGCAACCCGTCACAGTTGGCCAGCCAGCAAAAAACATCGGCAGACACGCGTCAGCCTGGGGTTTGACGCGCACCGCTGGCACCACCTGGGCCGCAACTGCCGGTCGTTCCTCAGGAGCGCAGGTGTTCGAGCACTTTGTCGGTATCGTCTGGCACCGGTTCGGGCTCCGTCCCGGCCGCGACGGCGGCGTCGGGGTCTTTCAGCAGGTGGCCAGTTGTCAGACAGACCACGGATTCGTCGGCACCGATCTCGCCCTCCTCGCGGAGTTTTCGCAATCCCGCGATCGAGGTCGCCGACGCGGGTTCGACGCCGACGCCCTCCTCGGCGAGGGTTCGTTGGGCGTCGGTGATTTCGTCGTCGCTGACAGCGACTGCGGTCCCGTCCGTCTCCCGAATACCCGGCAACGCTTTGGGTGCATTGACCGGATTGCCGATGCGGATCGCCGTCGCGATCGTTTCGACGTCCGCCCATCGTTCGACGTGATCCCACCCCTTCTCGATGGCTTCGACCATCGGTGCCGACCCTTCGGCCTGGACACCCGTGAGTTTTGGTACATCTTCGGCGTCGATCGCTCCGCTGGCCTCCAGTTCCCGGAAGCACTTGTACAGCGCGGCCGTGTTCCCGGCGTTACCGACCGGCAGCACGATCCGGTCGGGGAAGTGGCCTTCTTCGTCGCGGAACTGCTCCATGATCTCCAGGCCAATCGTTTTCTGTCCTTCCAGCCGGAAGGGGTTCAGCGAGTTCAGGAGGTAGGCCTCGCCTCGATCGGCGAGATTTTGCACGATGTCGAGACAGCGATCGAAGTTTCCATCGACCTCCAAAATGTGTGCCCCGTGGAGGCTCGCCTGGGCGATCTTTCCGGCGGCGACCTTTCCTTCCGGGAGGAGTACGAGCACTTCCAGTCCTGCCCGCGACCCGTAGGCCGACAGCGCCGCCGACGTGTTGCCAGTCGAGGCACACGCGAGTCGATCGACACCAACTTCCTGGGCGACCCGGACGCCAACGGTCATCCCGCGATCCTTGAAGCTCCCGGTCGGATTCATTCCCTCGTGTTTGACCCGGAGGCGCTCGACGCCGACTTCGGCTTCCAGCCGGGGCACCTCGTGGAGTGGGGTGTTGCCCTCCGGGAGCGTGACCCCGGTGTCAAACGGCAATGCCGCACTGTACCGCCAGACGCCCCCGTGGAAGGCACTCGCTTCGTCACCGAAATCCTCGAAGGTCGGCAGGTCGGCGTAGCGAACTTCGAGCAATCCGTCACAGTCGTCGCAGGTGTAGCGAATCCCTTCGAAGGGAGCGAACGTCTCACCGCACTCGATGCAGGTCAGCCAGACCCCGTCCGTTGCCTCGGCCGGCTCGTCTTGGGTGATCTCCAGATAGCTCATTGTGTGTTCCGACGTGTCGCAGTGGAAAAAAGCCGCGGAATCCACGCCACCACCTTTTCATTTCGTCAGATTCGCGGGGCGAACCCGACTCGCGAAAAGCTGGACCAAAAACACCGTTCGCTCTGTTCGCGGTTCCACCACTCACAGTTCCGAGACGCTCCCGCTGGTCGCGTCTCGCTCCTCGCGGGATTACCGCTCGCTCAACCACACGAGAAGTCCGTTCTGTGCGTGCAACCGGTTCTCCGCCTGGTCCGGCAACCACCTTTTTCTCCTCGGGTGTCCTCGCTCGCTTCGCTC
>NZ_JACDNP010000011.1 GCF_013839425.1 Halorhabdus salina
GATAAATGCTGCAAGTGCGACGATGAAAGTAACCAACAGGAAGATCGAATTGACCCCAAGAAACAAAATAAGAGCACCTATTGATAATAGCCCGATGAAGATGATGGCGTCATACAACAATGTACTTTCAATACTCTCATTTTGGGCGACTGTATTTCCGACCATACTGTTAAAAATGCATTAGAGTTGATAAATGTTTCGCCAAAGGAGATGGGCGCGTTAAGTTAGAGACTCAGCTGTTCACGTTAGGCAGATGAAATCAATCGCCATACTGCGGTCTATTACAAGCGAAGATCGGTGATTTCGCCGCAACTGGGCGTTCGGTGCCATACGCGTGGGATGACAACCCGTCACGCAAAAACGTTCCGAGTCAGTCGTCGAGCGCGGTCTCGGGGCGATATTCCCGGCTGATAGCCTTCCACTTGCCCGTCGAGAAGCGGTAGTAGTTGCCCACCGCGGGGACGAGCGTCTCCCCCAGCAGTGCGACGTAGATGCCCCAGACACCGATCGGCGTCGTCGCACCGAGATAGGCCGCGGGGATCGAGACGCCGAACACGCCAAGCGCCTGATAGACGAAGGGCCAGTTGGTGTCGCCGCTGGCGTCCAAGGCCCCGGCGATCGTGCTGTTGACCCCTTGTGGAACGATCGCGACGCACCCAGCCAGGACCATGCCGACGGCGATCGGGACGGCCCCGGATTCGGTCCCGAACATGACGACGGCCGGTTCGGCGACGACAGCGACGATCGCCGCCGAGACGGTGTAGGTCGCGACTGCCATGTAGACGATCTCGCGGCCGTAAACCTCGGCAGTCCCCTCGTCGTCTTCGCCGAGGTGCTGGCCGACGAGACTGGAAGCAGCGAGTCCAAAGCCCCAGCCAGGGACGTTCATCAGCCCCCAGATTCGCCGGGTAACCGTGTAGGCTGCCAGCACGGTCGTCCCGAACATCCCGACGATGAACAGCATGGGAAAGCGGGCGACCGTCCAGGTCATGTTCCGGCCGACGACGGGCGTCCCGATCGAGACGATGTCCGTGATGTCGCCCCAGTGAAAGTACGTACCACGTGCCCCGATCGAGACGGGGAACTGACCGATGCCGGGGAGCCAGCCGACGATCAAGCCGACGACGAACAGCGTCGTAACCAGAACGTTCGCCAGGACAGTCCCCCAGGCTGCACCGGCCACGCCCATGCCGAGCCCGAAGATGAACACGCCGTTGAGAACGATGTTGAGGACCGCGCCACCGCCCCGGAGTATCATCGGGATCTGGGCGTCGTCGGCCCCGATGAGGACGCGGCTGCCCACGAGATTGAGCCCGGCGAAGGGCACGCCCAGGCCCAGGATCTTGAGGTAGGTCGCCCCGTACTCGACGACCTGGGTGTCGCTGTTGAGCAGACCGATGAGTTCACTGGGGAAAAGCCAGAACGCGGCGCCGACGGGGAGTGTGACTACCACGACGATCACGAAACTCGATCGGACGGCCTGACCTAATTGAGCGAACTCCTCGGCACCGAAACGCTGGGAAACCAACGCGATCGTCCCGGCAGCGAACCCGCCGCCGAAGGCAAACGCGAGCCCCCAGAACGGGCCGGCCAGCCCGATCCCGGAGATCGCCGGCGTCGAAGCAGCCCCTGAGGCGACCCCGACCATCGCGACGTCGGCAGCATTTTTCGACATCCGGGCGATCCCGGTGACCACGCGCGGCCAGGAGAGATCCGTCGCTCGGCGTGCCCGGGCGCGGTCAACCAATCCGAGGCGAGCGAGTCCAAGTCCAATGAGGAGAATGACGCCACGGACCGGGTTCGCGCGGGCACCGGCACGCTTGAGTGACTGGGCGGCCCGACTGACTGCCGAACGGAGACCAGACACGAAGTAATAGGTCGGAGTTTGTCGCCGGAAAAAGGCCTTCCTATCTCGAAGCGATCTGCAGTCGTCGATAGCTGGAATCGGTGGCTCCCCACCAAATGAATGACACTGAACAGCGTTGGAAGCCAAACAGCCACAAAAATAGTTATATAAAAGGTGTGTGAAGTGAGGCTGAGGATGGCGCTCACCGATATCAATGCGCGAACGGCGCTGTTCATTGTTGCACTTGTGCTGGTGCTAGTCGGCAGTGGCACAGCCTACTGGGTAGAAACGGACGGCCAGACAGTGGAAGTTCGGGACGTCCAGTTTGAGGCGACCAACGGGACCATGATGAGTGGGGAGTTGTACGTCCCACCGGATGCCTCGACGGCCGACCCGGCGCCGGGCATCCTTGCGACCCACGGCTACATCAACTATCACGAGACCCAATCGCCGTTTGCGATCGAGTACGCCAGACGCGGGTTCGTCGTGCTGGCGGTCGATCAGACGGGCCACGGCGGGTCCGATCCACCGGCGTTCGGCCACGGGTTCGGCGGCCCGCCGGCCCTGGAATATCTTCGATCGCTGTCGATGGTCGACACCGACAACATCGGCCTCGAAGGCCACTCGATGGGTGGCTGGGCAAGCGTCGTCGCCGCGGCCGTCCACCCTGACGGCTACGAGTCGATGGTGCTTGCAGGCTCATCGACAGGGTCGTTTGGTGCTCCGCCAGGGTCACCCGAGTTCCCGCGGAACCTCGCGGTGATCTACGGTGAGTACGAGGAGTTCCGGTACATGTGGGCAGTCGATAAAGCCCAGAACGTGCCTGACAGCGCGAAGCTCCAGAACGTCTTCGGGACTGACTCGACGATTCAGGAAGGAGAGACGTACGGCTCGATTGAGGACGGGACCGCCCGAAAACTCACCACGCCAGGGACGACCCATCCGGGGCTGCATCTCTCACCGACCGCGACCGCCGACTCGATCGAGTGGTTCCAGCGAACCTTGGACGGCGAGGATTCGCTCCCGCCGGGCAACCAGACCTGGTACTTCAAAGAGTTGGGAACCCTGCTTGCGATGCTCGGCGGCATCCTGTTCATGTTTCCGCTCGGCTCGCTGCTGGTCGAACGGTACGACCGGGAAGCCTCGTTCAGCCGAGAACTACCCGAGTCAATCGGGATCGAGGGGGCAGCACGGATCGGGACGGCGATCGTCGCGTTCTTCCTGCCGATCGTGACCTACTATCACCTCCAAGAATGGGGCTCGAGTACGTTCGAAGCCAGTGCATTGCTCCCCCAGACGATTACCACGGGCGTCGCGGTGTGGGCCACGTTCAACGCGATCGTCATCCTACTCGGCTTCGCAGCGTTCCACTACAGGAACGAAGGAACGTTCGCTGAGCTCCGGGCGTCTTACGGGCTGGGGACCGATAACGGCCTCCGGACAATTGGACGGGCAGCGCTGACAAGTATCGGCATCGTCGGTGGGCTGTACCTCCTGTTGTCGATCACCGAGTACCTGACCGGGCAGGGGATGCGCTTTTGGGTCTTCGGGATTCGTCCGCTGGAAACCTTCCAGTTCTGGATCTTCCTGCGGTACCTGATTCCGTTCACCGTGTTCTTCGTCGCACTCGGCATCCTGTTGCACGGTGAATTGCGCCCACGCGGCGGCTACGCGTCCTTCCGGAAGGAGATGGCGACCAACTGGGCACTGGTTGGCGGGCCATTCGTCCTCTTGCTGGCTGTCCAGTACGGGACGCTGTTGGCGACCGGCTACCTGATGGACAACTTCCTGACGGCCGGCGTCGACCTGCTGACGATCCTTGCCTTCCAGTTCCTCGTCCTGTTGACGGTCGCGCCGCTAGTCTCGACGTACTTCTACCGGAAGACGGGCCGCATCTGGACGGGCGCGTTCACGAACGCCCTGTTCATCACCTGGGTTATCGTCGCTGGGACGGCAACCCACCATCCCATCGCAATCTTCTGAGCTCGGGTCGGGGTTGGTGACCTCGTGCCGTGCTCGTTCTGATTCGGCCCAGCGGTCATACGGATTATTGTAGTGATTTACCAGTATCCGCCGACCCCGGGTCAGCGTCATCCGGAAATAATCGACGAATAATCCGAATCAATCCAGTCACTCGACGAAGTCCAAAGACGCCTCGTCTCAGTTACGGCACCACCTGCTCGCCCTCGTCGTCGATCACCCGAATCGCATCCACCGGGCAGGTTCGAGCAGCGAACTTCGCGTCCAACTCATCGCCTTCGGGCACGTCAAGCGTGACAACGCCGTCCTCGCTCTCGTCACCGCCGACGAGTATTGCCTTGCCGGCATCCTCGTCGCGCTCGAAGGCGTCGGACTCGGCGACGCACTGGAACATCCCGATACAGGCGTCTCGATCGAATTCAATGCGCATGTGGGTGTGGTTGGTCCGGCGGCTCATAAACGCCGCCCACCTGGTGCACGAACGAACCCTTAAACCAGAGGACGACCCTATCCATGTCCAATGGACGTTGCGGACATTCCGGGGGTCCCGTCGTGGTTGAAAGAGCACCTCCGCGAGCAGGGCATCGAGGAACTCTATCCACCCCAGGCAGAAGCCGTCGAGCGCGGCGTCACCGACGGCGAAAACCTGGTGGCCAGCGTGCCGACGGCCAGCGGGAAGACCCTAATCGCCGAACTCGCGATGTTCTCGGCGATTACGGACAGCCAAGACAATGGAGGAGACGACAGTGGCGAGACCGACGGGACAGCGCTGTATATCGTCCCGCTGCGGGCCCTGGCCAGCGAGAAACGCGAAGAGTTCGAGCAGTTCGAAGCCTACGGCCTGGACGTGGGCGTCTCAACAGGCAACTACGAGAGCGACGGCGGGTGGCTCGCCGATAAAGACGTCGTCGTCGCCACCAGCGAGAAGGTAGATTCCCTCGTGCGAAACGACGCACCGTGGATCGACAACCTCGATTGCGTTGTGGCCGACGAGGTACACCTCGTCGACGACGGCGAGCGCGGCCCAACCCTGGAAGTGACCCTCGCAAAACTTCGCAAGCGAAACCCGGCTCTCCAGACCGTGGCGCTGTCGGCGACGATCGGCAACGCGGACGCACTCGCGACGTGGCTGGACGCCGAGCTCGTCGACTCGACCTGGCGACCGATCGATCTCAAAAAGGGCGTCCACTACGGGCAGGCGCTCCATCTCGAAGACGGCAGTCAGAAACGACTTCCAGTCAGGGATAGCGAGAAGCAGACCGCCGCCATCGTTCGAGATACACTCGAAGACGACGGATCGACCCTTGTGTTCGTGAATTCGCGGCGAAACGCCGAGGCGGCCGCCAGACGCCTCGCTTCGACAACCGAGCCCCATCTCGACAGTGAGGAGCGAGACCGACTCGCTGAGATCGCGGCCGAGATCCGGGAGGTCAGCGACACCGAGACTAGCGACGATTTGGCTTCGGCCGTCGAGGGCGGCGCGGCGTTCCACCACGCCGGCCTCTCCCGAGAACACCGCTCACTGGTCGAGGATGCCTTTCAGGAGCGGCTCGTGAAGGTGATCTCGGCGACACCGACGCTGGCGGCGGGCGTCAACACACCCTCACGGCGCGTCGTCGTCAGAGACTGGCGACGCTACGACGGGACCGCCGGCGGAATGCAGCCACTCTCCGTCCTGGAGGTCCACCAGATGATGGGGCGGGCGGGCCGCCCGGGTCTGGATCCGTACGGCGAGGCACTGTTGCTCGCCAGCAGCCACGACGAACTCGACGAACTGTTCGAGCGGTACGTCTGGGCTGATCCCGAACCGGTGCGCTCGAAACTCGCCGCCGAGCCAGCGCTGCGGACCCACATTCTCTCGACGGTCGCCTCCGGGTTTGCCAACTCCCGGGACGAACTACTGGAGTTCCTCGAGGCGACGCTGTATGCGAGCCAAACGACCGAAGGTGGCCGATTGGAGACGGTCGTCGACGAGGTGATCGCCTATCTGGAGGCGAACGAGTTCCTCACGCGCGAGGACGGGGACGGTCACCTGCGTGCCACCTCGATTGGCCAGACTGTCTCGCGGCTCTACCTCGATCCGATGAGCGCGGCGGAGATGCTCGACGGACTCCGCGAATTTGAGCAGACAGCCAGCCAGCCAGCATCTCGATCGCCCCACGACGGGGAGACAGCCGCGGATGGCGAGCCGCCGGGCTTCGAGACCGCCAGCGAACTGGTGTCGGACGAACTCGACGATACCGACGATAGCTCCGGCCCGACAGCGATGGGACTGTACCACCTCGTCTCCCGGACGCCGGACATGTACGAACTGTATCTCCGGTCGGGCGACGAGGAGGAGTATTCCATGGAAGCATACGATCGCGAAGACGAGTTTCTCGGGGCGATGCCCAGCGAGTTCGAGGACAGCCGCTTCGAGGACTGGCTGTCGGCGTTGAAGACGGCCCGGTTGCTCGAAGACTGGGCGGACGAGTGCGAGGAAGGGGTGATCACGGACCGGTATGGCGTTGGCCCGGGCGACATCCGCGGAAAGGTCGAGACGGCGAGTTGGCTGCTCAACGCGGCAGAACGACTGGCAGGCGAGCAAGGTTTGGACGTAACGCCCGCGATTCGCGAGGCGCGCGTGCGCGTCGAACACGGGGTGCGCTCGGAACTGGTCGATCTGGCGGGCGTGCGCGGTGTTGGTCGCAAGCGCGCCCGCCGACTGTTCGCGGCTGGGATCGAGTCCCGTGAAGACCTGCGGGAGGCCAAGAAGGGGGTCGTCCTCGGTGCGTTGCGCGGCCGGGAGAAGACGGCCCAGAACATCCTGGAAAATGCCGGGCACCGCGATCCATCCATGGACGGCGTCGCACCGGTCGAGCCGGATGAAGCGCCACCGGCGACTGGGGGCGGCCAGACGACCGCGAACGGGGCCGGCGAGGGCACTGGCGAGGAGGACGGATCGCCGGCCGACCAGTCCAGCCTGGGTGATTTCTGATGGAGGTCGTTGGGGGCCATCTCGAAATCGACGATCTCGACGCCGTTCTGGAGCGATTCGAAGCGATCGGGGCCGAACACGACGTGGCGGTCCAGGCCGTCGATGCGCGGTACGTCGCCGGCCTCAAACACCTCCAGCGGGCCTGCGAACTGGCTGATCGCGCACACGCACGCGAGGAGCTGATCGCCCGCGATCCCGCAGTGGAGATCCTGCTGTACGCGGCCGGTCGCCGACAGATCCAGGACGCCCTGACGATGGGTGTCTCCCGAGGCCAACAGCCGGCAGTCGTCGTCTGTCACGCAGTCGGTGCCCGCGAGGAGGGGGACGACACCGCTGCCGACCGCGAGCGAGCGGCCTGTGAGGTGGTCGAGACGATGGCGTGTTTCGAACCGGCCGAGACACTCGGAATAGCTAATCCAGCGTTGATCGCCGACTTTTTCGACATTTCGGACGCCGAGCGGGCCGCAACCGATGCAACGCTGGCTGATCTGGTTCTCGAACGCGTCGCGATGCTGGTCGTCGAAAAGTAAGGGGTAGCCTCGCGTGGACGTCAGGGAGCCTCGTCGATCAGCACGATCGCCTCCCCGTCGATGACGACCTCGTCGTCGACCAGCACCTGCGTCGAGAGCTGGTAGCGCCCGCCATCGAGAGTGTCAGCTACTTCGACCTCGGCCGTTGCCCGGTCGCCGATCCGGACGGGGCCCTTGAACTCGAAGTCCTGGGAGAGGTAGACGACAGTGCCGGGAAACCGAGCCAGGGCGGCGCTAATGAGCCCGCCGACGAGCATCCCGTGAGCGATACGGCCGCCGAATCGCGTCTCGGCGGCGTAGTCGTCCTCGAGGTGGAGTGGATTGGTATCGCCGCTGGCTTCGGCGAATCTCACCACGTCGTCGTCAGTGATGTCCTTGCTGAACGTGACGCTATCTCCGACCGCCACGGCCTCGCTGTCCTCGACGGTTCGGTCCCACTCCCACCCAGGGAGATCGCTACCGCCCTCGACTGTCGGCTTCGGATTATCGCTCATTGCAGGCGATCGTTCGACGGCCGGTTACTAAACTGTAGGGTGACACCACTATCTGGGCCTGCCTGTTTCGGAGCAAGCCAAAAACACCCGACTGCGGAGTATAGTACCCACGTAGGAACTAATAGGAGGTGAATTTAGGACCTCAATGGCATCTGATGGGGTTCAATGGTACTCAGAGGAAAGCTTATGTACTTGTAGATTGTATGTACAGTTGACCGATGACAGACGAGGACGACGGCTTCCAATGGCCGCCCGCAATGTTCACGGAAGCGAGCGAGCAGGCGCTCGAACAACAGCAGGAGTTCCTTCGCCAGATGATGGGAGGAGGGGCGTCCGGGCTAGATATGAACCAGCTCGGGACGATGAGCCAGCTGGCGAATTTCAAGACCCGTGTGCAGAGCGGCGGTCGGATTAGCATCCCCGATGCCGAGCGCGAGGCGCTGGACATCGAAGAGGGGGATATCGTCCAGGCCGTCGTCCTGCCGGTCAAACGCAACCGGAGTGAGTAAATTATGGCAGACTACACCGCACCAATCACGACCGCATTCGAACTACAGCGCGCATCGATCGAACAGGGACAGTCCGCCCTCGAACAGGGCGTGCAGTTCCAGCAGCACATGAGCCAGGCAATGCTTGGCAGCTTCGAGAGCCAGGAGTCCGTCCAGCGTCGCAGCGTCGAGCTGAGCCAGACGGCCATCCACACGTATCTCGACACCCTCGAATCCAGCGTTCCCGGCGTCGAGCCGGCCGTCGAGGAACTCCGCAGCACCGTCGACGAGCAGTTCGAATTCCTGCTCGAGAACCACGCCGAGACCTTCGATGCCGTCGAAGAAGAGCTTAGCGAGGGCGTTGAGGCCTACGACGAGCTGTCGGCTGACTCCCTCGATGCCTTAGACGAGCAGCTCACGATGTTGATCGAGGCCCACGAGGACGTCGAAGCCCAGTCGGTCGACGTCGTCGAAGACATGGCTGACCAGGTCGAAGACCTCCAACAGCAGGTCGAAGAAGTCCAAGAGCAGGTCCAGGACGTGCAGGAACAGGCCGCCCAAGCGGTCGAGGCCTGAACCGTCCCGTAGTTTTTTCTCGCATGCACGCACGATTCTACCCATGAGCGACAAGAACACAGACGTACAAGAAGAGTGGAGTGGGATGGTCGAACAAATGAACGATGCGGTCGCCGAGTCCATGGAGCAGAACATGCAGGCCCAGGCGGCGTTCGTCGAGTCCTGGACGGAAGCGCTGTCAGATTCAGTACCCGAAGACGAGAATCTTGCCGAGGGTGTCGAGGGGTACAACCAGGCCTACGAAGTCTGGATGGATGCCGCCGAGCGGATGTTCGAGCGCTCGGGGGATGCGGCCCAGGGCGAGGATGTCGATCCCACGGAGTTTCGCGATATCTGGCTCCAATCGGCCAACGAGGCCTTCAAGGAGATTATGGGCACCAGCGCCTTCGCAGCGGCGAACGGGCAGCTGATCGAGTCCATGATGGAGATGCGAGAACAGGCCGACGAGGTCAGCCAGGAGACGATCGCCGAAATGGGCTTCCCGACGCGAGGGGACGTCGAAGAAGTGGGTGAGCGCCTGCTCGAACTCGAACGGCGCCAACAGGACGTCGAGGAGAAACTCGACCGCGTCCTCGAGGCCATAGAGGAGTGATCAGCATGGCCGACCCAATGAGTGCCGCGCTGGACATCCAGCGTCGAGCCCTCGAAGAGATGACCGATGCCACCGAGACAGCCGCTGTGCTCGATGAGCGCCTCGAAACGATGGGTGACGTCGAGGTCGGACAGACGCCAGCCGACGTCGTTTACGAGGAGAACAAGCTCGAACTCCTCCACTACGACGCCGAGGCGGCGGGTATCGACGTGCCCGAAGACGAACAGGAGAAAGTGCCGATTCTCCTGGTGTTTGCGCTGATCAACAAGCCGTACATCCTCGATCTGCAACCCGACCGGTCAGTGGTGCGTCGCCTGCTGGAGGCGGGTCACGACGTCTACATGATCGACTGGAACGAGCCCTCGCGGCTCGACCAGCACCTTACGCTCGACGATTACGTCAATCGGTACATCGAGAATAGCGTTGACGTGGTCCGCGAGCGCTCGGGCCAGGACGCGATCAACCTGCTGGGGTACTGTATGGGCGGGACGATGAGTACGATGTACGCCGCGCTCAATCCCGAGAAAGTCAACGCACTAGGCCTCCTGGCGGCCGGGCTGTACTTCGAGGAGAGCGGCGGCGTCCTGGAGATGTGGGGCGAGGAAGAGTACTACGATCCGGCGGCCGTGACCGACGCCGTCGGGAACGTCCCCGCGGACTTCCTCGACGTCGGGTTCGCACTGATGGATCCGATCGACAACTACGTCACCAAGTACGTTCGCTTCGCCGAGAACGTCGACAACGAGGAGTTCGTGAAGAACTTCGCCCGCATGGAGCAGTGGCTCGACGAGGGCATCGACGTCGCCGGCACGACGTACACACAGTTCCTCGAGAAGATCTATCAGGGCAACGAGCTCTACGAAAACGAATTGACCCTCGACGACGAGCACGTCGACATCGAGAACATCGACATGCCCGTCATCCAGATCCTCGGGGAGTACGACCACCTCGTCCCCCCGGCGGCGAGCAAGCCATTCAACGATGTTATCCCGAGCGAGGACACGCACATCATCGAGTACTCGACCGGCCATATCGGCCTCTCAGTGTCCTCGAGTACCCACGAGGACGTCTGGCCCGAGGTCGCCGAGTGGTTCAGCGAGCGGTCACAGGTCGAGGCAGACGAGGCCGAGGAATCGGTTGCAGGAGACACAGCCGAGGAATCGGCCGAGGCAGACGAACGTGACACTGAGACGGCCGAGGCATCACCGGGCGTCGAGACGGTCGACGGCATCGGCCCGACATACGCCGAACGACTGCAGGCGGCCGGTATCGAGACGGTCGAGGATTTGGCCGAATCGGATCCCGAAACGGTCGCCGAAGCCGCCGAGGCTCCGGTCGGGCGCGTCAAGGACTGGTTCGAAACGATCGAATAGCGCCCGTCTCGCCGGATTCGGGTGGCTGGTCTCGGCGCATTTGGGCGCCACCGGTCGCTTCATCAATCGTGGCAGCATCCGTTCGGTTTACTTTCACTTTGGTTTGGGAACCTTCTTGAGGGAGTGCGCACAACAGATGCTACCATAATGGCTCGCGCGGAGAACACGGAGTTTATCGATCTCTTCGAAGAGTTCTACCGGGATTACTACCGTAACGAGATCGGCGAACTCGCCCAGAAGTACCCCAACGAGCAAAAGTCCCTGTTCGTCGACTACCAGGACCTCTACCGGTTCGATCCCGACCTGGCCGAGGACTACCGAAACAAACCCGACCAGCTTCAGGAGTACGCCGAGGAGGCCCTCCGTCTCTTTGACCTGCCGATCGACGTGAAACTCGGCCAGGCCCACGTCCGAATGACCAACCTCCCGGAATCGATGGACATCCGGGACATTCGAGCCGACCACCGTGGCCAGCTCGTCAGCATCCAGGGCATTATCCGGAAAGCGACGGAAGTCCGGCCGAAGATCACCGACGCCGCCTTCGAGTGCCAGCGCTGTGGGACCCTCACCCGCATCCCCCAGTCCACGGGCGATTTTCAGGAACCCCACGAGTGCCAGGGCTGTGAACGCCAGGGTCCCTTCCGGATCAACTTCGATCAATCGGAGTTCATCGACGCCCAGAAGCTCCGCGTCCAGGAGTCACCCGAAGGACTTCGCGGCGGGGAGACGCCCCAGAACATCGACGTCAATATCGAGGACGACATCACCGGCCACGTCACCGCAGGCGATCACGTCCGCGTGACGGGCGTCCTGAAACTCGATCAGCGGGGCAACGATCGGGAGAAGTCCCCGATGTTCGATGTCTACATGGACGGCGTCGACGTCGAGATCGAGGACGAAGAGTTCGAGGAGATGGACATCGACGAGGCCGACAAAAAGGAAATCGTCGCCCTCTCGGAAGAACGGGACATCTACGAGCAGATGACCGCCTCCATCGCCCCCTCGATCTACGGCTACGACCAGGAGAAACTCGCGATCGCCCTCCAACTATTCTCTGGCGTGACAAAACATCTTCCTGACGAATCTCGGATTCGTGGCGATCTGCACGTACTTCTAATCGGGGACCCTGGTACGGGAAAATGTGTAAAATATGATACAAATATTCGGCTTGCCGACGGAACGACGAGAGCGATCGGTGGCCTCGTAGAGGCGAACCTCGACGATCCGAAACCTGTCGACGACGGCGTCTGGGATCACGCGTCGATTCAGTTACCGACGCTCACGCCTGACGGTACGATACGGACCGCGGAAGCGACGAAGGTCTGGAAACGGGAGGCTCCCGAACACCTCTGCCGAATCCGGACAGAGAGCGGGCGGGAGCTCGACGTGACGCCTTCCCATCCCCTGTTCGTCCAGCAGGACGGGGGACCGACGGCGATGGAAGCGGAACAACTGGAGGAGGGACAGTTCGTCGCCACGCCGCGGTCAGTTCCGACGGCCGAGGACGATCGAATCGAGGCAGAGTATCGCAAGTCTCAATCGCCTAATGCAGTACGATTTTCCGCACCCGGGAGCTGGACGCCCTCACTGGCTCGACTCGTCGGGTACGTCGTCGCGGAAGGGCACGTCGTCCACCGGGAGGACAACACGGCGGATCTCCGGATCACGAACGAGGACGAGCCAGTCCTGGCGGACGCTCGATCGGTTTTCGAGACGCTCGAGTTGCCCTACTCTGAGGACGTACGAGCGGAATCCGGCATCGCTCGGCTCCGTTGTCACTCCAGCGAGTTCGTCAGCTTTCTCGAATCTATCGAGCCGGCGATCCTCGAAAACTCGGCACAGCAACGCGTCCCCGAAGGGATCAAGCGGGCGAGCGATTCCATTCGTCGGGCGTTCCTCCGGGCGTACGTCGAAGGGGAAGGCCACGTGGCCGCGTCAGAGCGTGAACTCACGGTCGCCTCAATGAGTAAAGCGTTGCTCGAAGACGTTCGCGGCCTGCTCACTTCCCTCGGCATCGACGCGAGTATTCACGAACGCGTCAACGGGAGCTATCGTCTCCGTATCAGTGGAGCTGACTTCGGTCGCTACATTTCGGAGGTGGGCTTCGTCACCGACCGAAAGCAACTCGCGGCGGAGTCCTACGATGGGACGGTCGGCAACACAAACCGAGATGTCGTTCCTGTTTCCGGAGAGACACTCCGAGAGGTTCGCGAAGCACTCGCGCTCACGCAATCGGACTGCAACGTTCCCAGAACTACCTACCAGCACTACGAGCGCGGCGACCGAAATCCCAGCCGGGAATCGCTGCGGGCTGTCGTCGACGCGTTCGAGGAGCGACTGGCGTGGCTGAAAGACCGACAAGACGGGCTGGCTGGCGACAACTGGAAGACGATCGTTGAACTGCGGGACGAACTCGGGATCTCCCAGCAATCTCTCGCCGACAGCATGGACGTCACCCAGACAGCGGTTAGCTACTACGAGCGCAACGAGGTCGCTCCTGACGGCGGTGAAACGGTCGCCGCCAGCGGCGTCGTCCGTGACCGACTCGAAACAGCCCTCGCCGTTGAATCCACCGTCGACCGCTTGGGCGACCTCGCCACGAACGACGTTCGCTGGGATCGAATCGAATCGATCGACGCAGTCGAGCCCGACGGCGAGTGGGTCTACGACCTGGAAGTCGCAGGCACGCACAGCTACGTCTCCAACGGTGTCGTCTCGCACAACTCCCAGATTCTGCAGTACATTCGCCACATCGCCCCACGGTCAGTTTTCACATCGGGGAAGGGATCCAGTTCGGCCGGGCTGTGCGTCACCGGAGACACGCGGATCCAGACTGAAAACGGATTCAGACGGATTCGAGAGGTGGTCGACAAGGAAATCCCCGATCCAGTCGACGCCGAGACGGCCGCCGAGCGGTCGATCGACGTCCAGACGTTCGATCAGGACGACGGCGAGATGGAGTCCAGGGAGTCGAGTCACGTCTGGCGGATGCCCGAGAAGCCGACGCGGCGGATCGAGACCGAGTACGGCAAAGAGATCGAAGCGTCGGTCAACACGCCGGTGTTGACCTGCGGGGCGGATGGGATCGAATGGACCGAGGTATCGGACGTCGAGGCCGGTGATTTCGTGGCCGCGCCGCGCTTCGAGAATCCCGACCGTGCCGGGGTCGACATCCGGGAGTTCCTGACGCTGACAACGGAGAAACTGCTGCTCACCGAGGACTCCATTGAGTTCTTCCGGACGGCACTCCGCGAGGAGTTCGGCACGTTGCGAGACGCAGCTGCTGAACTGGATCTCTCGGAGGACTTCATCTACTTGCACTTGAAGAACCGACACGTCCCGCTCGCGAAGCTCGACCGGATGCTCGATGCCATCGACGCGACGCGGCCGGACGTCGAGTTCGATCGCCTGATGGTGCGTCACGGCGACTCCATCACGATCCCGGAGACCTTCGACGCGGACCTGATGTATCTGCTCGGGTTGGTCTTTGGCGACGGTGACATCTCGCTGGACCGCCGCGGCGAGAATCGCGGGATGGTCCGCATCTCCAACGGGGACGAACGACTGCTCGAACGGGCCGCCGACATTTTCGAATCGAAGTTCGACAAGCGCCCGGAGATCGAACGCCAGGACGACCGCGTGCCATCGATTCGGGTCAGCAACGTCACGATCGCCCGGTTGTTCGCGAACGCGGGGATGGAGACGCCGAAAGAAGACCTCTCGCTCGATCCGCGACTCACGACGGCCGAACACGCCGACGCCTTCCTGCGCGGGCTGATGGATGCTGACGGCTCAGTCTCGGTACGGGGTGAGAAAGGCGGATCAAGCGTCCTGCTGTCGACGATCAGCGAGTCCCTGGCCGAGCAGGTCCAACTCATGCTTGAGTCCTACGGCGTGAAGGCTCGACTCAGGGAACGCGATCGGCGTGGAACGTCCGAGTTGGCCAGCGGCCACGAGATTGAATCCAAGCACGTCCAGTACTTCTTGGAGATGTACGGTGCGGAGATCGACAGCTACGCCGAAGCGATCGGCTTCGAGAGCGCCGAGAAGGCGGCTGCACTCGAATCGATCGTCCGCGAGGAACGACGCCAGCCCGAGAAGCTCCCGGTCGGGTCGGCGCTGGCCGCTGTCGATGGCGTCGCTGGGGCGCACTACGAGAACGTCAAACGCGGCGATAACCCGGGTCGCGCTCGCGCCAGGTCGATGCTCGCGGACATCGACCTCGGGCCGGTCGAACCGCTCGTCGAGGAAGCCGTCGAGGCCGACCTCCGGTGGGAGGAAGTCGTCGCTGCCGTCGACACCGGCGAGAAGGAAGTCTTCGACCTGACCGTTCCGGAGACGCACAACTTCGTCGGCAACGGACTGGTCACGCACAACACGGCGGCTGCTGTTCGCGACGACTTCGGCGACGGTCAACAGTGGACGCTGGAGGCAGGAGCGCTGGTGTTGGCCGACCGTGGCATTGCGGCTGTCGACGAACTCGACAAGATGCGGTCGGAAGATAGGTCGGCCATGCACGAAGCCCTCGAGCAGCAGTCCATCAGCATCTCAAAGGCTGGCATCAACGCTACCCTCAAGTCCAGATGTTCTCTCCTTGGCGCGGCAAACCCCAAGTACGGCCGCTTCGACCAGTACGAACCCATTGGCGAGCAGATCGACCTCGAACCCGCGCTGATCTCGCGCTTTGATCTCATTTTCACGGTCACTGACGAACCTGACGAGGAGAAAGACGCCGAACTGGCCGAACACATCCTCCGGACGAACTACGCGGGCGAACTCAACACCCATCGCGAGCAGAACAGCACGCCGGATTACAGCGCCGAGGAGGTCGATAACGTCACTGACACGGTCGCCCCGGAGATCGACCCCGAACTCCTCCGGAAGTACGTCGCTTACGCCAAGCGCAGTTGCTTCCCGACGATGACAGAGGAGGCCAAGGCCGCGATCCGGGACTTCTACGTCGAATTGCGGACGAAGGGTTCGGGCGAGGACGCGCCGGTCCCCGTCACGGCCCGGAAACTGGAAGCACTGGTGCGCCTCGCGGAGGCCAGCGCACGCGTGCGTCTCTCCGATACTGTCGAAGAGGCGGACGCCGAGCGCGTCATCGGGATCGTCCGGTCCTCCCTGGAGGACATCGGGATCGACCCTGAGACGGGCGAACTCGACGCCGACGTGGTCGAAACGGGCACCTCCAAGTCCCAGCGCGATCGGATCAAGAACATTCGGGGGATCATCTCGGATATCGAGGAGGAGTACGACGAGGGCGCACCCGTCGACGTCGTGATCGAACGGGCAGAAGAGGTCGGCATGGAGGCCAGCAAGGCCGAACACGAAATCGAGAAACTCAAACAGCAGGGCGAGGTCTACGAACCACGGAACGATCACTTGCGGACAACGTGATCGGAGTGGTCCGTGGTGATCAATCGCCGTCAGCTTTTGCGGTAGTGGCTCCGCCCTCACCCATCGCCGCATCGCAAATATCCTGGTACGTCGACCGAAGTGTGGCTGGCGCGACGCCCGCGACGTCGGCAGCCTGTTGCTGGGTCACGTCGGCCCCGTGTTCGCGGGCGGCGGTGTACAGACAGGCGGCGGCGACGCCGCTGGGAGCGCGGCCACCAGCAAGGGTTCGATCCACGACGATCGCCGCGAACTCGGTCGCTCGGCGCTCGATCGCCGGATCGAGATCCAACTGGTCGGCAAAGCGGGGCAGATATTCACGCGGGTCGATCGGTCCCGTATCGAGCCCGAGTTCCTGATTGAGTGCGGCGTAGGCGACCGTCAACTCGTCGCTGCTCGCCTGGGCGACGGCCGTCACCTCCTCGACCATGCGTGAGACGTCCGCCGTCCGACAGACGGCATAGACAGTTGCGGCCGCCATGCCTTCGATCGTCCGACCGTGTAACAGCCCGGCATCCTGTCCAGCCTCAAAGAGAACACACGCGTCGTCCCGGAAGCTGTCTGTGAGGGATAATTGATCGACGAGCCGCCGGATCTCCATCATGCCGTACATGCGGTTCCGGTCGGCCTTCGAGGCCGTCCGGGAACGGCGATGCTGGCGGCGAAGTCGGGCCATTCGGCGTCGCCGTCGCGGCGGAGCACCGCGATCGCGACCGATCCGGGTCGAGAATCCGCGATCGTGTCTGGCACGCGAGAGCGGGGGGCCGGTCCGGCGGCGCTGCTCGCCGTCGGCGTCCTCGAAGGTTCGCCATTCAGGACCAGGGTCGATGCGTGATTCGTCGACGACCAAGCCACAGTCGGTACAGATCGTTTCGCGGTCGCGACGCGACAGTTCGCTGTCGCATTCCGGGCATTGCCCGGTCGAGCGTGGAGGGTGCACGGTGGCTGAGAAGAGTAAATTGAACGTAATTAATCCATTGATACTACATTCTGGAGTGAACGTTCAGAGATGGTCGACAATTGCATCGGCGAGAGTCGTGTGCTCGTCCTTCGAGACGGTCGGTCGGCCGCGAAACAACGCGTGAATCGGGCCAGCAGCGTCGTCTTCGAAGCGCGGGACGATGTGGGCGTGAACGTGTGGGACCTCCTGGCCGGCGGCCTCGCCATTGTTGACGGCGACGGTTGTTGCCGGTGCATCCACGGCGGCTTCGACGGCCGGGACGACGTCGTGGACGGCGTCGTAGAAGCCCGACGCCGTTTCGGCAGGAACGTCGTCGAGTTGTTCGTAGTGGGCCTTGGGGACGACAAGCGTATGCCCTTTGGCAAGCGGATTCGCATCCAGGAACGCCAGAGCATCGGGCGTCTCGTGGACGGTGTGGCTGGGTACGTCCTCAGCGACGATCGCACAGAACACGCAGTCTGTCATGGTAGAAGGGTGGCGTCCCCAGCCCAAAAACCGCCGGGTCCCGCCTAGCTTTTTGAGTACGCTATACGAAGGTGATATCAGCATGTCATTCCAGTTCGATCCCGAGGTCCAGGCGACGTGGTTCCACAGCCCCCTAGAGGACTTCGAGGAGGTATCCGTCGAGACAGAGGTCCGCCGGGACCCACTCACCGGCCGACAGAGTCGTATCGTCTCGGAGAACTTCGTCCGGCCGGACGGTCAACCGGACATCGACGCGGTCGTCAACGACGACGAGGGCTGTTTCTTCTGTCCCGAAATGGTGACCGACGCGACCCCGACCTATCCCGACTGGGTGGGCTTCGACCGTGGATCATGGGGTGAAGCGACCTCGTTCCCGAATCTCAACCCGTACGGCGATCACTCCAACGTCGTCGTCCTCACTGACGATCATTACGTCCCGATCGAGGAGTTCACCGTCCAGCAGTTCACCGACGGGCTAGCAGCTGCTTTGGAGTTCGTCGACGTCGCCTTCGAGTCCGACGCCGCCGACGAGTACGCCTCGATCAACATGAATTTCCTGCGACCGGCGGGTAGCAGTATTATCCACCCCCACATGCAGACCTTAGTCGACGAGTGTGGGACCAATCGTCAGGCCGAACGGGCCGAAGCCGCCCGTGCCTACCGGGATGAACACGACGAGAACTACTGGGAGACCCTTCTCGCGGAGACCGCAGATAGCGATCGTCATATCGGTTCGACGGGAGACGTCGAGTGGCTGGCACCCTACGCACCGAAACACCACCGCCACGTCCGCGGGGTCGCCCCTGACGTGACCGTCCCAGATCCGGACGATCCCGTCGTCGAAGACTTCGCAGAGGGGATCGTCTCGATACTGGAATACTTCGGGTCGGCAGGACACAATAGCTTCAACCTCGCGGTGACACTACAGGACGACGATCCGGCGAACCCGCCCGTCGTCGATCTGGTTGCCCGGTCGGTGTTCGATCAGTACTACTGGTCAGACTCGCCGTTCTTCGTCACACTCCACGACGAGAGTGTCGTGGACGTACCGCCGGAAGAGTACGCAAGAGAGGCCGTTGAGTTTCTCTAAGTGATTGCCCGCGGCCGGCGTCGGTCTGCCGTCACTCGAGTAGCGGCATCGCGATGCCGAAGATCAACGGGGCGAACAAACCGATCAAAATACCGGCGATCTCCATGTCGAGCAACAGTCCCGCTTCCCAGTCGGGGAGCGAGCCGACGACGGCCGGACCGACAACGTGACCGAGACCGCCGATCAGGAACATCGCTGCCCCGAGGATGAAACCGCGTCGTGCCAGCGAGGGATAATTCAGATTCTGTGTCGTTGACATCGTTTCGGATTTTATAACCTTGGTAAAAAGACTTTCGTCACGACGGCGGCGAACAGAAAAGGTCATAGGACCTGCTACGAGAGAATACGTATGCTCGACATTGTCCTCGAACAGCTTACGACAGTTCTCTACGCAGCCATCGCTGGTCTCCTGAGCGTCGGCGGCTTTCTGGTCGAATCCGCAGGCATCGACACGCTCATGGCCGGCCAGAGTATGCTGGGTGCCTGGGAAGCAGTCGTCGGGATCCTGTTACTCGTCGCCGGCGTGAAACTGGTTCGCGAGAAGGTACTGGTCGAGTTTGTCGACGCTTCCGAGGCCTGAATCAAGGGTTGTTACCGCACAGCTGGACAGTCAATTTCACGGAGTCCAATAGTTCACCAGCGATGGTGTACGGTGTCGTAGAGATATTTCTCGTAGATGTCCCTGACTGCGCCGTGGGTTTCGTGTGAGAGCGGATCGAAATCCGCGGAAGCGGCGTTCTGCTCGACGTGTGCCGGCGTCGTCGAGCCGGGGATGACCGTCGAGACGGCGTCGAAGTCCAGAATCCACCGGAGCGTGAACTGGGCCATCGTCATGTCGTCGGGAACGTATGGGCGCAGCTCGTCGACAGCGTCCAGTCCTGCCTCGAAGGGAACACCGGCGAAGGTCTCACCACCGGCGCGACCGACCCCGGCGTCGACGCCCTCCTCGGCGGCAGTCCTGCGGTGGTCGTCCTCGCCGAAGTCCTCGACGCCCTCGAAGGCGTCTGCGAGCAGCCCCGATGCCAGCGGGACACGCACGATGATCCCGACGTCGTGGGCGGCCGCCCGCTCGAAGAACCGCTCGGCGGGGCGATGGCGGAACGGGTTGAAGATGAGCTGGACCGTCTCGACGACGGGATACTCGATGGCCTTGGCCGCTTCTTCGACCTTCTCGACGCTGACACCGGCGTGGGCGATCTCGCCTTCCTCGCGCAGTTGCTCCAGCGTTTCGAACGTGGTTGGGTCATAGAAGGCCTGCGTCTCCGGGCAGTGCAACTGGACGAGGTCAAGGGTCTCGACACCGAGGCGCTCTTTCGAGCCCGCGATCGAGTCCCGGAGCCCGTCCGCCGAGTGGCCACCGTCCTCGTCGGGGGCGGCCTTCGTCGGGACGAAGACGTCATCGCGACCCACCTCGGAAAGCACCTCGCCGATGAGTCGTTCGGCCCGACCGTTACCGTACACTTCCGCCGTGTCGAGCAGATTGACACCTGCATCGAGGGCTGTGCGGATCGCGTCGCTGGCCTGTTCGTCACTAACTGATTCCCAGGAGGGGCCGACGTTCCACGTGCCGAGACCGATCGCCGAGACGTCGCGTTGGGTCGAACCGAGTGGACGGTACTCCATACGTGGACGATCGGGTGCCGCCGCGAAAAAGCCGAGGGTCGTTTCGGGGACAGCGGCCACTGGGAAGACCGGGGGCGCGTGGGATCGATTCTCATTTAATGCCGGCGGCAGTGTAAACGGGTATGACAGACGCCGAGGACCACGCCCCGGAGTCGCCGCCGGCCTACGACCGGTTCGGCGACGTGGCCGACCAGTACGATCCCGACAGCGTCCACGAGCGGGTGGTCGCCCACTGGGATGCCGTCGACGCCTACGAGCAGACCAAGGATCATCGATCCGACGGCGAGGATTTCTTCTTCGTCGACGGCCCGCCCTACACCTCCGGGGCAGCCCACATGGGCACAACCTGGAACAAGACGCTAAAGGACGTCTACATCCGGTATCTCCGGATGCAAGGCTACGACGTGACCGATCGGCCGGGCTATGACATGCACGGCCTGCCCATCGAGACGAAGGTCGAGGAGAAACTCGACTTCGAGAACAAAAAGGACATCCAGGAGTTCGGCGAGGAGGCGTTCATCGAGGAGTGCAAGGACTTCGCCGAGGAGCAACTCGTCGGCCTCCAGGAGGACTTCGAGTCCTTCGGCGTCTGGATGGACTGGGACAACCCCTACAAGACGATCTCTCCGGAGTACATGGAGGGTGCCTGGTGGGGCTTTTCCCAGGCCCACGAGCGCGGTCTGGTCGAGCAAGGCAAACGGTCGATTTCGCAGTGTCCCCGGTGTGAAACTGCCATCGCCAACAACGAGGTCGAGTACGAGGACGTTTCGGACCCGTCGATCTACGTCAAATTCGACTTACAGGACCGCGAGGGCAGCCTCGTCATCTGGACGACGACGCCCTGGACGATCCCCGCGAACACCTTCGTCGCGGTCGACGAGGAGTTGACGTACCAGGGTGTCCGTGCCCACAAGGGGGACGACAGCGAGGTTCTCTGGATCGCCGAGTCCTGCGTCGAGGACGTCCTCTCGAAGGGGCGCTACGATGACTACGAAGTAATCGACCAGGCGACCGGCGAGGAGATGGTCGGCTGGAAATACGAACACCCACTGCGGGAGGCAGTCCCCGACGCGCCCGAGGGCGAAGACGCACTGCAGGTCTACACCGCCGACTACGTCGAGGCCGACCGGACTGGGCTGGTCCACTCAGCGCCCGGCCACGGTGAGGAGGACTTTGCGCGTGGCGAGGACCTCGGCCTGGACGTGTTCTGTCCGGTCGGTGGCAACGGTGTCTACGACGAATCGGCCGGTGCCTACGCCGGTCAGTTCGTCAAGGACGCCGACGAGACGATCATGGACGACCTCGAAGCGAACGGCAATCTCCTCTCTCGCGGGACGACCCACCACAGCTATGGCCACTGCTGGCGGTGTGACACGGGAATCATCCAGATCGTCACCGACCAGTGGTTCATCACGGTCACGGACATCAAAGACGAGATGCTCGCAAACATCGAGGACAGCGAGTGGCATCCCGACTGGGCGCGGGACAATCGCTTCCGGGACTTCGTCGAGGAAGCGCCCGACTGGAACGTTTCCCGGCAGCGGTACTGGGGGATCCCCCTGCCAATTTGGCTTCCGAGCGAGGCGCGAAGCGCCTCGGAACCGTCGAGCGGGCAGGGCCCGCGAGACCCGGTCGAGTGGAGCGGCGATATGGACGACGCCATCGTCATCGGCGACCGGGAGGAACTCGCCGATCGGGTCGATCAGGACATCGATTCCGAGACGGTCGACCTCCACAAGGGGACCGTCGACGAGTTGACGATCACCGAGGACGGGGTGACCTACGAGCGTGTCCCGGACGTCTTCGATGTCTGGCTCGACTCCTCTGTGGCCTCCTGGGGAACGCTGAACTACCCGGATCAGACCGAGGACTTCGAGGAACTGTGGCCCGCCGATCTCATCATGGAGGCCCACGACCAGACTCGCGGGTGGTTCTGGTCCCAGCTCGGGATGGGGACCGCGGCGGTCGGTGAGATCCCCTACGACGAGGTGTTGATGCACGGCTACGCGCTGATGCCCGATGGCCGCGGGATGTCCAAATCGAAGGGCATCACCGTCGAGCCACAGGAGGCCATCGACGAGGGCGGGGCGGATCCGATGCGGGCGTTCCTGCTTGCCCAGAACCCCCAGGGCGAGGACATGCGCTTCTCCTGGGAGGGGATGGACTCGATGGGGCGCAACCTCAACATCCTCTGGAACGTCTTCCGGTTCCCGCTGCCGTACATGCGGATAGATGGGTTCGACCCAGCGGAAATCACCGTCGAGGACGCAGATCTCGAAGAAATAGACGAATGGGTCCTCTCGCGACTCCAGACCGTCGAGGCCGAGATGACCGAACACTTCGAGGATCGCCGGCAGGACCGGGCCATCGAGACGTTGATGGACTTCGTCGTCGAAGACGTCTCCCGCTTCTACGTCCAGGCCGTCCGCGATCGCGTCTGGCAAGAGGGCGATGATGGCTCGAAGGAGGCCGCCTACGCCACCCTCTATCGCGTCCTCGAAGAGACCGTCGCACTGCTGGCCCCGTTCACGCCGTTCATCGCCGAGGAGATCTACCAGTATCTGACGGGCGACGCCGGCTACGACACGGTCCACATGTGTGACTGGCCGGAACCCGATGGGACGTTGCGGGACGTGGGCCTGGAAGACGAGATCGAAGTCGTCCGGGCCGTCGAGGAGGCTGGCTCGAACGCCCGCCAACAGGCCGAACGGAAGCTCCGATGGCCGGTCAAGCGCGTCGTGGTCGACGTCGACGACCAGGAAGTCGGTGGCTCCATCGAGTTGCAGGCCGGTCTCCTGGCTGACCGCCTGAATGCACGGTCGATCGAGGTCGTCGGCCCCGAGGAGGAATGGGGCGAACTCACCTACAGCGCCGAGGCTGACATGAGCAAACTCGGCCCCGCGTTCGGCGACGACGCCGGCACAATCATGAACGCGCTCAACGATGCCAGCGTCGCCGAGCCGACGGTCGCGGCCCTGGAGTCGGCCGTTGGGAGCGAGTTGGACCAAGGTGTCGATCTCGAGGCGGAGATGGTCGAGTTCGTCCGCAACACACCCGAAGGTGTCGCGAGCACGGAGTTCGAGGCCCTGGATGGCGGTGGCGTGGTCTACGTCGACACCACGCTGACCGAAGACATCGAGAGCGAGGGCTACGCTCGCGAGGTGATCCGCCGGGTCCAGGAGATGCGCAAGGACCTCGATCTGGAGATGGACGCGAGAATTCGCGTCGAATACGAGATTGCGGACGACCGGGTGGCGGAACTGGTCAAAGAGCGCGAGGACCTCATCGCCGAAGAGGTCCGGGCCGACGCCTTCGGCGGCGTCAAAGACGGATACCGAAAAGAGTGGGAGATCGAGGGTGTCGACGCGGAAATCGCGGTCGCGGAAGTCTGAGATCGGCGCGAGTATACGCGGCCCCTGGCCGCGTTTCTCTCGGCGCGAACGGCGGAGCCGTGAGCGCCGAGGTTTTTTGGTCCAGATTTTTGCCGCGAGAGGGTGGCCGAGTGGAACGAGGCCGCCGGGCACTCGAACGGCGACGCCGTGAGAGTGGTGCCCGAAGCGAGTTTTGCGAGCGAGGACACCCGAGCGGCAAAAAGGTGGTGGCGGGATCGAGGGGATCGAGGAAGTCTAACAGCCGTCCACTGTGTCGGGGAGTCCGAGGCTAGCTACTCCTCGTATATCGTCACGTTCCGAAACTGTGAGATACCGTTTCCACCCGCGTCATCGTCGTTAACGAAGACAAGATGAGTGACGGTTTCGCCATTGGATGCCAGCGCCGACGAAGCGTCGATCTCGTAGCGGACCCAACCGTCGCCGCTCGAATAGGCTGGATTGGCCTCACTGGCCCACGACTGATTGCCGTAGAAGCGCACGAACCGCGATTCCGTCTCTGATTCGTCGGTTTCCAGGCCGACGCCGTGGATCTCACCCTGGCTCGTTGCGTTGAATTCGACCGCGAGGACGGTCTTGTCGGTGACGGTTTTGTTGATCGGCACGTACGTCCACGTGTTTTCCGAGAGAGTCAGCTTCGCGTTGTCGTCGCTGACCGCCGTGCCGAAGTCCTTGTCCTGCGTGCCGTAGCTCCGAACGGGTTCGGTGACAGTGGCCCCGTCGACACTGAATTCGAACTGTATCGACGAATCCTGCGAGAGTGATTCGTAGGCGCGGATATTCCGGAACTGGGAATTACTCGGCCGTTTAGTTTCGTTGTCGACGTCGTTGACGAGGGCAAGGGAGGGAGTCTGCCCGTGCAGTGATCGGTCATAAAGTTCCCCGACAGGGATCTCGTAGTGCACCCAACCATCTCCAGTCTCGTACTCGCCGTACTCGATGCCCCAGGGCTGTGAGCCGAGCAACGTGAAAATCCGGTTACTGGAGATGCTGTCGTCGGTCTCGAAGCCGATCCCGTGGATTTCCCCGGCGTTCGTCGCTCGAAAGTCAAATTCCAGGACCGTTTGGGCAGTGACGTTGTACTCGAAGTCGAGTAGCTTCCAGGTGTTGTTCTTGAGAGTGACCTCTCTTTCCCCCATCGTAGACGTGAATTCGGCATCGGCATCCTGTCCGCCGCCGTACGATCGAACAGTCGTCGCGTCGAATCGAAGATAGGCGGGGACCGTGCCCTCCCGGGGCGGCGTTGCTGTGTACACGAGCGAAGATGTATCACCCTGCTCCCAGACGAGTTGAGCGTCCTGGGACGCTGCCGGATACAGTGGGCCGATCTGCGTCCCGGCAGCGAGACGCTGGTCGGCGACGAACGCCGAGAGCGGATACGACCGCCCATCGAGTCGGACAGACAGGCGATCGACGTCGATGGTATCGCCGTTCTGATGGCGGATGACGAGCCCATTATCGGCAGTATAGTCCGTCTCGAAGGACGCTATCGGTGGCTCCGCTTGGAACGGTTCGGCGAGACCGAGTGCAAATATAGAGACGGTGATCCCGAGGGCGATCGCGATCGCGACCAGCAGCACGTTCGCCACGACGGGTGTCATGGCCCGGTCGCCCCCAGTCTGGTCTGGCCGTCGCGAGCGTAGATCGTCGTCTCGAGGAGGGGACTCGTCAGTGCCACCCACGAAAGCAGTCAACTCACCACCGATTCGCATAGCCTACCTTACGCAACCACCCCCAAAGTAATTGGGTGCGACGACAGCGAGACAGCAGAAAGCCGAAAGCGAGTGTCGGAAGACTTTACCGCCTCTCTGAGAGGAATACCGATAGAGGTGACGGGTAACCGAGACGACGATCGAGGGGGATTAGTGTCGGGGAGCAGAGGGACGCTGCTGGTGAGCGTCGCCGCCGGCTGGTTTCTCGCGCTCGGGTTGCGCTTCGTGCTGCCAGCCATCTTGCCGACGATCACAGCGTCGTTCCCCGCGACGACCGAAACCCAGGCCGGACTGGCGGTTACGGTCCTGTGGGCCGCCTACGGCGTCCTGCAGTTCCCGGCGGGGATCACCGCCGATCGAATCGGCGAAGGACGGGTTCTGACGGCGAGCCTGCTGCTTTCGGCTGTCGGCGTGCTCGCCTTTTCCGTGACGCCGACCTTCTCGTTGTTCGTGCTCGCGATGGGGCTATTCGGGGCCGCAACCGGCCTGTACGGCCCGCCACGTGGAACCTTGCTCACACGGGTGTTCGACAGCCGTGCCGATCGGGCGCTCGGCGCGACGCTGGCCGCCGGGAGCCTCGGTGCAGCCGTCCTCCCGGCACTTGCGGCGGTACTCGTCGAGGGACTCGGCTGGCGGACGACGCTTGCGCTCACCGCGCCCGGGTTCGTCGTCGCTGCACTGTTCGTCTATCGGAGCACACAGAGACCCGACGGGCAACCGGATGGGGAACGCGCGGACGGCAGTTCGAGCGCCAAGGAAGGCGGCCCGTCGGTCCTGGGCGCGATCAAAATCGCCGGACAGTCAGTCTGTCGCTATCGGACAGGACTCGCGGTCCTTGCAGCGATCATCATGTACTTTGGCTATCAGGGAGTTACCGCGCTGGCGACGACATACCTCGTCACGGAGAAGGGATTCGCCCAGTCCGGCGCAGGCGTATTATTCGGCGGCCTGTTCGTCGTCGGCGCACTGTCCCAGTGGCTAGCCGGGAGAGTCGCCCAGCAGCGGCGATCAGCCCGCGTCCTTGCGGCCATCGCTGCAGTGAGCGTCCTCCCGCTGGTCGGGCTGGTCGTCTTCGAAAATCGGCTCCTCGTGGCCGCGAGCACGCTCTTAATCGGCGTTCGGATGGGATTCGCACCGGTTTCGAACGCGTTCATCATCGACCACCTACCGGCCGAAGTCGAAGGGACGGCCTGGGGGACGGTCAGGACCGCCCTGTTCGTCGTGAGTTCCGTCGCTTCGACGGTCGTCGGCGTGCTCGCTGACGCCGGCCAGTTCGACGGCGCAATCCTCCTGTTGGCCGGCCTGACCGGGGGCGCGGCAGGCATCTACCTAACATTGCCGTCCTGTGAGTTCTCCAGCGGACTTCGGTGACCGTCACCATAAGCCGCGGCCTGCCAAAGCGGCGTCATCGAGCACGTCGAGTCACTCCCGACTGGCGTCCCGGAGACCTCACTGCGCCTGCTGTCGCCGTGCTCCTCGGCGAACTGGCCCCAAGCCGTCCACTATTGACGGTTGGCACCGTGGTTGCGGAACTCACAGAGTCTCCCGATCGTCGCGGGTCGCTAGCATTGTAGACACACCTGACCAACCCCGTTTCAGGACGGAAAACGACGGTGCCTGGAGCCCGGATACGAACCGCCCTCAATGGGTCGAACAGAAGGGGTGTTCTCTTCGGAGTACTGCGCCGGGATCGGACCCAACGAGGATAGTGAAATACTGGTCGACGCGCTGTCGTATGACGCCACTGAGGACGCCCGGATTCTGGAACTGGGCTGTAGCTCGGGCCGGCATCTCGAAGCCCTCCGGCGGGCCAGCTATGAGAACCTGACCGGAGTCGACCTCAACCACGATGCACTGGACGTGATGGCCGAGTACTTCCCCCGGACCGTTGAGCCGGGGACCTTCCATATCGGCGCGATCGAGGATATCCTACCCGAGTTGGAAACAGGAGCCTTCGACGTGGTCTACTCGGCCGAGACGCTCAAACACGTCCACCCCGAGGAGACGGTCGTCTTCGAGAAAGTACTCCGGGTGACCGACGATCTGCTGGTCACCGCCGAGAACGGCGGCAACGCCCCGACCGGGGACGCTCGGGCGCGGACGTGTCTGGCGTCAACGGCGAGTTCCCGCGCTATCACTCGACGAGGTCCTGGCCGTCGTCCATCGGCAGCACGGAGTAACTACCGTCTGAATGTTTGTTGTCGCCCGAATCGAGCCGACGACCGTCGATATCGATTCGAGCGACCCATCGAGGACGAACAATTCGAGACAGAAGTTGTCGCCGACGTGGGTGTGGAAATTGGATTCGACGACGTCGTCGAATGCGTGGCGTATTTCCATCATATCGGACTCGACGCTGCCGGCCTGGTAGTCAAACAGGACCGTCACCGTTGCCATCAGTCGTCGGCCCTCGAGAGACTGGTCGTCGAATTCGTCGAGCAAGTCGCGACTGGCGTCCCGGATGACTTCGCTGCGACCGCTATAGCCGTGTTCCTCAGCGAACTGATCGAGACGCTCGACCAGGTTGTCGGGCATCGAGACACTGACGATGGGCATAGGGAAAGGCACAGCCGTCCGATATTAACGGTTGGCATCAGCCCCTCGATCGGAGCGCCCGGCTCAGCGATCGTCCGAAATTTCAGAAGAAGCGTTCCAGAGCGATGTCGACGGACTCGAACACGTCGACATCGAGTGAGCGGGCAGTACCCGAACGCATTACAGTGCGTCGGCGATCACGGGGGCGACGCTGACGTCGCTGACGATCCGTTCTAGGGTGTCCGTGGCGTACATCTCGTCGACACCGGCTCGGAGAAGTTTGCTCCAGGCGCCACTGGCAAGCAGCGGGTGAACACAGGTCGCATAGATGCGTTCGGCACCGCGGTCGTCGGCTGCCGTCGCAGCGGTTGCCATCGTCGCACCCGTCGCGACGAAGTCATCGATGAGAACGACGTCCCGTCCGTCGACGCTCGTTTCGGTCGGTGCAATGGTTTCGGGCGTTCCGGTTCCGGCGGCCGGGTCGAGATGGTCGGCCACGCCGGTTCCGTGGCCATCTCTGACGGACTCGGCCAGCGGGTATGCCTGCTCGTCAGTGGCCAAAAAGAGCGGGTCGACCAGCCCGGACGGCAGCGGTTCGGCCAGCCGACCGGACGCATCGACGGCCGTCGCCGGCACTTCGAACATCGACGTGGCGTTTTTCTCGTGGGGGTTGACCGTGATGACCCGGTCGGTCCCTGGCGAGAGCGCCCGCGCGACGGTCGACAGCGAGACGATATCGCCCGGTCGATACTTTCGGTTCTGGCGGGCATAGCCCGGGTAGGGAACAACGGTGATTACTTCCTCAGCGCCGGCCTGGCGGGCGGCATCCTGTAAGAGGAGTGCCTCGATGTGGGCGTCGTTCGAGACCGTCGAAATGACGACGATGGCCCGACCGTCGATCGATTCGGTAACCTGCACGTTCAATTCGCCATCGGGGAAATGCTTCACCTCGGCAGCGCCGAGCGGTTCGCCGGTTGCCGCGGCGATCCTGGCCGCCAGCGTCTGGGAAGCCGACCCGCTGAGGATCATATGCGTTCGGTGGCGACGGCCGGTAAACCCGTTTTCGGTTTTCAAGCCGTCGATCCGGCGACCGCTAGGCTAGTGACGTCCGTGAGACCCAGCGATCGTGATCGCCAGCCCTCCGCGCCGTCTTTAGCGGCCGGTGGATCGACGAGAATCGTCCCGAAATCGGTGACAGCGATCGGGCCCTGGGCGTATCCCACATCGACGATTGGTTCGTCAACCGGGAGCGAGCGGCGTTGCCACGCGTCGTCTCCACGCTCGAAGAGACCCGTCTCGCCGACAGCATGAGATCGCTGTCCATCAGAAGCGAGGGCACTGAACGCTCCTTCCTGCTCGCGAGTCCAGCTGCCGTCTCCGTAGGCGTAGAGCCCGTCGTCGGTCCCGGCCAGCGGAACGTCGCCGGCGGCAACGTCCCGGACGTTCGTGAGTCCAGTTCGCTCGACACTCGATCCTGTCAGTCGATACGCGCCGTCTGGGGCTGCGACCCACTCACCGTCGATAGCGGACACGTCCGTGACCTGGCCTATCGACTGCCAGCCCTCGCCGTCGTAGCGCGCCAGGTTCCCGTCAGAGCCGGCCGCGATCGGGTCGCCGTCAGGACCAGTCGCGGTTGGCTCGCCGTCGAGTCCCACCGCGACTGCCGGACCGAACCCAAGGTCCTCGAAGGTTTCCTCGCCGTGAGTAGCTCGATAGATCCCTTCGTCAGTTGCAATCACAACGCACGTCTCGTCGGCGGCAACCGAGTGTACTCGACCGCCCCGGAGCAATCGAAACCGGCCGACCCGGTCGTCGGAGATCGCAACCAGCGTCACACCGAGTCCCGCCCCGACGTAAACATCTCTTTTCCCGCGTCGATCGGCGTAGATCCGATCTTCCGCCATCTCGCCCATGTGTGGACCTCGTCAGGAATCACCGAAAGGGTATCGACTCGCCGGCACTCGATCGGCGGGACTACCACCAGACGAGATTCTCGGCATCGGCGGGTTTGGCCACGACCTCGAGGATCCGCGAGTCGAAGAAATTCCGACTGTTTGCCGCCTCGACAACGAGGATCGTGTCTGCGCCCTCGCCAGTGCCCGCGATCGAGAGCACCCGGTCGCCAGCGTCGAGCAGGCCCGCATCACAGGCCATCAGGGGGCACTCGACGGCGACTTTCGTCCCCTGGCCGAACAGCCGCAACACGTCGGCGACGAGTTCGTGCGCCGAGAACCCCTCTTTCTTTGCGATAGCCGATCCCAGATTGCTGAACACCATCGGGCCGGTGAAGACCTCGCCACCGGCAGCTTCGATCGTCTCGATATGTTCGTCTCCCAGTTCCTGCTCGTTGTCCTCGTCGTATCCATAGGCATGGCCGACGACAACGAGGTCCTCGCCGAAGCGCTCGGCTGCCTTTGCGCCCGTCTCGCCGGCAGTCGAAGCCACGCAAACGGCGTCGATCGCTTCGTCTTCCGCGTACGCGAGTGCGTCGTCGAGTACTGTGTCCGTGTCCAACTCGTCAGTGTGGATCATCGTGTGGACCTGGGCTCGCCCGCCCGCTATAGATTTCTGTTTCGATCGGCGATGGAGCGCTTGTCTAGGCTCCCTGTTGGCACCCAACCAGCAGCCCGACCCCCGTTTCGAGTGGATCCCGTGGAACGCGTGGAACGCGATTTCCCCTGGAGATGGTGATCGCTGGATTCCGGTCGTGCGACCCCGTTCGAAGAGGAGTTAGGCAGTATCCGACGGTACAGCGGTCGTTTCCAAGCTGACTGCGGCACTTTGACATGCTAACGCTTCACGTTCGATCTGAAATCGAGGGGTTCGAAAGGGGGGCTGTCGTGCGGGCGTCAGACATATGGCTGGGGTTCGATGACGTCCCGGATGGGCTCAAATGAGTGGACTGTCCCGAAGCTGGATGGCAGCCGGCCCGTAGGAGTTGAGACCGATTCAAGACGGAATCGTGACAGCGATCGTGCGCCAGTCCGATGGCAGTCGGGTGAGGAGACGAATGACTCCACGCGGGGAACGTTTATGCGGCCGCCGGTCGGCCTGTTGCACATGAGCACGGCAACGAAAGTCGTCCTGGTGACAGTCGGAGTCTCGGCGCTGTTGGCGCTTGCGCTGATCGCGAACGTGGCGTTGGCCTGAACACCGCAGTCGGCAGACCGTCGAAGTGGCTCACGTCTCCGATTCGCTCCCGCTTTTCGAAACCCAGTTCGGCGGTGCCGAGCCACGGGTCGAGTGCATCGAACCCCCACGTCGTCGGAAAGTCCTGTTCGCAGTGTTCTCTGTATGCCACCACCAACGACTCGGGATCGTCATCTGGACAGATACTCACGATGAGTTCGAGCAGTAGAGTCGGTGTCAATTCATCGGATGAGTCGGTGAATGACTTTTCCTGGCGGACATCAGCCTGATCGGTGCGGAAATGTCTCATGTATAAATTATCCTCCTGGAGAATCGCCTGCTCACCCTTCTCAGTGAATGTGTGCATTCCACACGTCCCGAGCGGACGTCACTCGGCCCCGGAGTCACCTGATTCGACACGGACATTCGCAGGGACCTGTGGCACCGCTGGAAGAGCAACCGGCCGTGGCTCGAACTCGTAACTGAAGTCATACCGGTTTTCAGTGTCGTTTCGTTGGGCGACAATACGCTCGGTGGCAGAAACAATCAGCCCATCAGTCGTGATTCGAACGGTTGCGTTGTATGCCACAACGTTCCCAGCGTCGAACAGTTTCCCACCGGCGTATCGGTCAGCACGAAGCGTGACGGAGCTGGTGGTCTCTCCGTCGTCAACACTGGTGATACTGAAGTTCCCGCGCCGGAGTGCCCCTCGGAGCGGACTCGTCGCTGTCGAGAGCCCACGGAGCGATCGGTCGAACAGGTCGGTTCGGTTCCGGCTGTTGTCCAGCGTGACGTTCCCACCGGAGACGGTAGACTGTCTGACAACCGTCTCATTGGCGGCAATGACAGTCGTGCTGTTCTGTGCCTCATTTTCGGCCGTACGCTGGCTCTGTGCGACGTACAGAACCCGTTTGAGATTCGCTTCGGCCGTCACTCGCACCGATGCAACGACGGAAAGGTTGCGGATTGTCGTGTTCGTCTGATGAGTCACGACACCCGGTGTTTCGATCGCGTTTGCCTGGTGTGTACGGAGTAGCCGTGTGACGTTACGAATGCCTGTGTCGGTCAGTCCCGGAGGGAGCTGATCGGGTCCAGCCGCGGTCGATGTTGCAGTCGTCGTCGGTGTCGCTGTTGGGGAGTCGACGGCCGACGGTGCCGTCGGCGATAGTGATGGGGTCGGCGTCTGTGTCACCGACGGCGTCGGGGTGGTAGGTTGTGCTGTTGTGGGCGTCGATGAATCGGTGTCCGACAAGCTCGCACAACCGGACAGCGCGACGAGGACGAGCAATCCAACTGCGAGAGCGGTTCTGTACGGCCGTCTGGTGGAGGGCATGCGCCACACACTTTGTGACCCGACGTAAAAATTCGACGATACACGCCATTCAGCGACGATACACTCGGTAGGTGTTCCGTCTTGGCCGATTGCGAAGTACCGTCCCGATGTATTACCCTCTGCGGTGAGTTGCGTGCTGACCCACGTTAAAAGTGGATCAGCGGCTTGATCATCCCATCGTCTTTGGTCTCCATCATCTCGAAGGCCGTCTGGATCTCGTCGAACTCGAATTCGTGGGTGGTCATCTTCGTCGGGTCGACCTTCCCTTGATCGAGCAGGCGGAGCAGGCGCTGGATGCGCAGGCGGCCGCCCGGACAGAGGTCCGTGACGATGTCGATCTCGGCCATCCCGACGCCCCACTCGGCGCGCGGGATCTTCCGGAACTCGCCCTCACCGTGATACCCGACGTTCGAGACCGTGCCGCCGGGCTTCGTGACTTTGATGCAGTCCTGCAGTGTCTCATCGGCGCCCAGGGCCTCGATAGCCACGTCGACGCCATCGCCGTCCGTCAGGTCCATGATCTCCTCGGCGGGGTCGACTTCACCGAAGTCGACGACGTCCGTCGCGCCGTACTCGCGGGCGAGGTCCTTCCGTTCGGGAACCGTCTCGACAGCGATGATCCGTCCGGCACCCTGCAACTCGGCACCCTTGGTCGCCATCAGGCCGACAGGGCCCTGTGCGAAGACGGCGACGGTCCCCCCCATCGGAATGTCACCGCGTTCGGCACCGGCGAAGCCGGTCGAGAGCATGTCCGCGACATAGGCTGCTTCGTGGTCGGTGACGCCCTCGGGAATTTTCGCGAGGTTCCCGTCGGCGTCGTTGATGTGGACGTACTCCGCGAAGGTACCGTCCTTGACGTTGGCGAACTTCCAGCCGCCAAGGGCCTGATTGGACTGGGAGGGATGACCGTCCTGGGCCGCCAGGGAATTCCAGTCGGGCGTGATCGCGCCGACTGCGACACGATCACCGGGTTCGAAATGTTCGACCTCACTGCCGACTTCGTCGACGACGCCGACGATTTCGTGACCCAGCGTCAGATCCTCGCGCTCACCGATCGCGCCGTGGACTGTATGGCAGTCGGAGGTGCAAATCAGCCCCTCGGTGGGTTCGAGGATCGCGTCCATCGGTCCCGGCTCCGGGCGTTCTTTTTCGACTATTGCCGTTTCGCCGATCTCGCGCATAACAAACGCTTTCATGGTGCGTACGACTGAACGTACAAATCCAACTATTATAAATTATAGTTCTCACCAGGGATGTGACATTACAGCTGGCAGTTCCACGACCGGACTCCCGTCAGCAGCCGACAATCCATGACAAAAGTTGCATTGTGGATCGGTTTTCCGGGTCGTCTCTGTTGGAGTCGCTACTGATTGCTCACCCGTTTTAGGCAAGCCAAAACTTCGAAAGGGTCTTATTTATTTAGGCGAGCCTAATCCATATGGAGCCCAAATCCGACGACGCACGCACTCCGACGCGACGACGATTGTTGCAGTACAGCGGCGCGGCGGTCGCAAGCGGTTTACTGGCCGGTTGTCTGGGCACGAGCGCCGATACCACGACGGAAGGCGGGTCGCAGACAGACACGGCAACGCAAACACGGACGGAGACGCCGACAGGAACCGACACGGAACCCACCACCGAATCGACGCCTGAATCCGATTCCGTCTCGCTCGTCCCGGTCGGCGAGGTCAGTTTCGAAGACGTCCCCGAGACCTGGATCGCGAACAACGGTAGCTGGGCGGACATGGGGATCGCGCTCGGCCAGGACCCCCCGAAGGGCGTCTGGCTCCCGAACCGATATCACACCCAGTACTACAACGAGATCCCGGGCGTGTCCGTCGACAAGTCCGGGATCGAGCGTCTCTCCCAGGACGGCGTGAGCAAGGAGCGCTTCTTCGCGATCGACGCCGATGTCCACGTGATCGATCCGAACTTCATCACGAACCGATTCAGCTGGACTGACGACGACATCGCGGCGGTCGAACGCGAGGTCGGCCCCTTTTTCGGCAACAGTATCTTCTCCCGCAGCTACGCCTGGCACGACGACTACCGATACTACACGCTCATGGAGGCCTTCGAGAAGCTCGCGGCCGTCTTCGACGAGCGCGAGCGTTACGAGGCGTTCATCGGGATTCACGACGACTTCCAGGCCGAGCTGGCACCCGTCGTCCCCGGACTCGGCGACCGGCCCGCGGCGGCGGTTCTCTGGGCCGGCGGCGACGAACCAGAGGAGTTCTTCCCCTACGTGATCGACGACGGGACGAGCTTCAAGCACCTGCGGGATCTCGGCGTCAGGGACGCGCTCGCCAGCACTGACGTCAAGGACTTCCACAGCTCCCGGGGGGCCATCGACTTCGAGACGCTGCTGTCGGTCGATCCCGAGGTCATTCTGCTGCGCGGCCAGGAGGCCAAGTCCGGCGCGGAGTTCCGAAACTCCGTCGTGGCGTTCCTCGAGGACCACTCGGTCGCGAGCCAGTTGACGGCCGTCGAGAACGGCGACGTCTACCGGGCCGGCCCGCTCTATCAGGGGCCGATCACGAACCTGGTCGTGACCGAGCGCCTCGCACGGGCACTCTACGGCGCCGACGGCGAACTGTTCGACCGCGAACGCGTCGCCAACGTCGTCAACGGAGCGTTCTGAGATGGCTGATGACCAATTCCCGGCGGAAGCGGATGGAGACGCTGGACTGACCAGGCGGGCATGGCTCGCGGGCGGAACGGCACTTCTCAGTGGGGGCCTGCTGGCCGGCTGTCTGAGCGGCGAGGATGAGACGGGGACACCAACCCGCAGCGACGACGAGACGGACACCCTAACCGAACCCGAATCGACGGCCGAAACCACGACGGACTCGACCGAGGCGCGGACAGCCGAGTCCTATTCCGTTTCGATGGCCCCAATGGGTGAGGTGACCTTCGAGGAGACGCCCGCGGACATCTTCACGATAATGAGTCCCTACGCCGAGATGGCACTCGCCCTCGGCCGGGGTGCGGACGTCAACGCCGTCTACGCCGCCGAGTACACGAACTCGCTGATGGACGCCATCACGGCACCACTCGAGGGTGTCTCCGTCGACTGGAGTGACTGCTACGACTCCTGGAACCCCAGCAAGGAGACGGTCTACGATCTTGACAGCGACGTCCACCTTGCCGATCCCGCTCACGTGGTCACGATGGGCAAGTGGGAGCACGCGGACATCGAGGAGGTCGCGGAAGGCGTCGCGCCGTGGTTCGGCAACAAGTTCAGCGCCGAACACGGCACACCGCCCGAATCCTACGCCGACAGCTACGAGTATTACACCCTCTGGGAGACCTTCGGTCACGTTGCCGCAGTCCTCCAGGAACAAGAGCGCTACAAGGCCCTTCGACGTGAGCACGAGGCGCTGGTGTCGACGATCCGGGAGGGACTGCCCCCGGAATCGGAGCGCCCGACGGTCACGATGGTCCTGCCCTCGACGAGCGACGACACGATGTGGGTCTACGACGTGAACGGCCCGGGGTATCACGCCGCCCACTCCCGGCCGCTGGGCGCGGTCGACGCCTTCACCGAGAACGACGGCGTCGGCAGCGGCACGCAGATCGACTACGAGGAGCTCCTTGCGGCCGATCCGGACGTCCTCGTGATCCTCGGTGGCATCGTCGACGCCCACGACATGCCCGCAATTCGAGAGACGCTCGCCGACGATCCCGTCGCCAGCGCAGTCAGTGCGGTCCAGAACGACCGGATCTACGCTCAAGCCGGGAGACACCAGGGCCCCCTGCTGAACCTCTTCCAGCTCGAGATGGGCGCAAAGCAACTCTATCCCGAGCACTTCGGCGCGTGGCCGCGCTACGAGTCCGGCCCGTACCCCGATCTCTCGGCCGACGAACAGCTGTTCGATCACCAGCGGGTCGCCGCCACCATCACCGGGGACACGTAACGATGTCCGATCACGACCTATCGCATTCGGAGGAAGGCGCCGAGCACGACGTGGTCGTCGTCGGTGGCGGCCCGGCCGGCTGTTCGGCGGGCGTGTTCACGGCCCGGTACGGCCTGGACACGCTCGTCCTCGATCGTGGACGGTCGTCGCTCGGGCAGTGCGCCGTCGTCGAGAACTACCCTGGGTTCCCCGACGGGATCGGTGTGGAAACGCTGTCGACCCTCCTCGAGGACCACGCCGCGGAAGCCGGCTGTGAAATCACCCCGGAACTCGTCGAGCGCGTTGACCGCCGTCCTGACGGCCCTGGGTTCCTCGTCGAGACGGCGACCGGAACCACTCACACCGCCGCCCGGATCATTGCGGCGACGCGCTACGGCGGCGAATATCTCCGGCCCGCTCTCGAGGACGACGCTTTCGAGACACTCGACGGGAACGACGGCCGGGGCAGACTCGACCGATCGTATCCGGACCGTGACGGGGCGACGCCCGTCGAGGGGCTCTACGTCGCCTCGCCCTCGAAGGCGGCGGATCGACAGGCGATCGTCGCCGCCGGCCGCGGCGCTCGCGTCGGGATCGCGGTCGTCGAAGCCGCCCGCCGCGATCGGGGGTACCCGCCCGCCCTCGCGGCTTCCTACGACTGGGTTCGCCCTGAGGAGGGACGTGCTGAGGAGTGGGGCGAGCGCGAGACCTGGCGGGCATCCATCGCCGAGCGGTGGCCGGACGACCACACAGTGGATCGACGCCGGTACGTCGAACTCCGGGAACGGGAGATCGACCGTCGTCTCGCAGCGTATCGCTCGGCCGAGGAGATCGAATCGACAGCCCAACGCGGTCAGCGACGATTGCTCGACCGTCTCGATGAGGACCTGGTACTCGAACGGGCCGCGGAGATCGCGGCCGACCGTGACGCGGTGGAGGTGTCCACCTGAGCATGGCGGGCGAACCGACGACGCGCGACCGGCTCGCCTCGCGGTTCGGCCGGCTCTCCCGGGTCGATAGCTCGCTGGTCAGCCTCTGTCTCGCCAGCGTCATCGTGGTGCTGGTCGCCGGGTTCGTCCAGATCCGCTACGGGGACTTCGCGATGACGTGGGGGAAAGCGTGGGCGGCCGTCTCCGACCCGAACGTCCTCTTCAGCGTCCAGGCCTGGAAGGGGTTCCTGCTCGGCGGGGAGTTACCCGAACTGTCACACCAGAGCTTGATCGTCTGGGACATGCGCATCCCGCGGGTGATCGTGGCCGTCTTCGTCGGGATGAACCTCGCCGTCTCGGGAGCGATCTTCCAGGCCGTGACCCGGAACGAACTCGCGAGTCCATTCATCCTCGGGGTCTCCTCGGGGGCCGGGCTCGCGATCTTGTTCACACTCGTGGTCATCCCCGGCGTGACGATCGTCGTCCCCTTGCTCGTCGCCGAGTTGCAGGTCTCCACGTCGATGCTGTTGCCGGTGTTCGCCGCCGTGGGCGGCGTCCTCGCGTTCGTGATCGTCTACGCTATCGCCTGGAAGAACGGCACCTCGCCGGTCCGGTTGGTGCTTGCGGGCGTGATCGTCAGTACGGTCTTTGGCAGCCTCCAGCGCGCCATGTTCTTCTTTGCCGACGATCTCGGGGTCGTCCAGTCAGCCATCGCCTGGATCACCGGCTCGCTGACCGGCACCGACTGGGAGCAGGTCCGGATGGTCCTGCCCTGGTCGGTGATCGCGCTGGCACTCGCAGTGCTCTCCGCCCGACAGTTGAACGTCCTCCTACTGGGTGAGCGGACAGCGAGCTCGCTGGGCATGCGCGTCGAACGCGTCCGTTTTGCCCTCTCCGGGGTTGCGGTCCTCGCCGCCGCGGCGAGCATCGCCGTCGCGGGCATCGTCGGGTTCGTCGGGCTGATCGTCCCGCACATGGTCCGGAACATCGTCGGCAGCGACTACCGGAAGCTGATCGTCGGCTGCCTGTTCGTCGGCCCGGCGCTAATGGTCGCCGCCGACGTGGGTGCCAGACTTGCCCTGTCGGTCCAGATCCCCGTCGGTATCGTGACCGGCCTCGTCGGCGGGCCGTACTTCCTCTATCTGATGCGCAAACAGGAATCCATGGGTGAAATATGACAGACGAGAACACACCACAGACAGACGGCGGCAGTCAGGTCTTCCAGCCGCCAGGGACAGACGCCGACATCCCTAGCGCGGCCATCGATGAAGACGACCAGCCGGCCGATCCAGCCGCCGGAGCGGCCGCCGAGTTCGTCGGCGAGGATATCGTCGCAGGGTATCCCACCAGTGCGGAACCGGTCATCGACGGTGCCACGATCCGGCTCCCGCCGGGGGAAGTGACCGCCTTGGTCGGCCCGAACGGCAGCGGCAAGAGCACGCTGTTGGCCGGACTGGCCGACCAGCTCGATATCGACGCGGGCACCGTCCTGCTCGACGGCGAGGACATCCACGCGCTGGAGGCGACGGAACTCGCCCGTAAGCTGGGGTTGCTCTCCCAGGAGAACGTCGCGCCGAACAGCCTCGCTGTCGAGGAATTGGTGGCCCACGGTCGGTATCCCCACCGCGGCTTTTTCGAGTCGCTCTCGCCGGCCGATCGGGCAGCGATCGACGAGGCGATCGAGACTGCCGGGGTCGAACACCTCCGGGACCGCGAGGTCGGAAATCTCAGCGGCGGCCAGGCACAGCTGGTCTGGATCGCCATGGTCCTCGCCCAGGACACCGACGTCCTTCTACTCGACGAGCCGACGACGTTCCTCGATATGCACCATCAGCTCGAAGTCATGGAGATCGTCGAGCGACTCCGGGACGACGGCGACGTGACCGTCGGGATCGTCCTCCACGACATCGAGCAAGCGGCCCGGTATGCTGACCACGTTGTCGTGTTGGATGACGGCGGAATCTACGATCGGGGCCCACCAGAGGCAGTGATCACGGCGGCGATGCTCGCCGAGGTGTTCGGTGTCGAGGCCAGAGTGACAGCGACCGACGACGGGCCGCGGGTGACGCCGTTGCGGGCGGTTCACGACGGCGAGTGACGCCGAGACCGGCTCGATTCCCGCGAACGCGCCGAATGTCGTTGCGATCACGACAGCAGTTCGACGGCCAACTTATATATAACGGCCTGTCGAGCGTTACCACGACACATCCGTTCCAGGGTGACCGACGATGGTAACCGACGCGTTCGTCGATCTAGTTGGAACAAACCCGATCGTCCAGGCGCTGGTCGGTGGGATCGTCATCGCCCTGATGAACCTGCTTGGCGCGTCGCTCGTGCTCGTCTGGCGCGATCCGAGCGAGCGCGCCCTGGACGGCGCGCTGGGATTCGCTGCCGGCGTGATGATGGCGGCGGCGTTCACCAGCCTGATCGTTCCCGGGATCGACGCAACCGAAATCCTGGTGCCGGGCGTCGCCGCCGACGGACTCCTGGGGCCGCTGCCGGTCCTGATTGGGATCGCGCTGGGCGCACTCGTGCTCGATCGTGGTGACGCTCTGGTTCCCCACGCCCACATCCTGCTGACGGGACGTAAACGCGCCGACGCGGCCGGCCAGTCGGAATCCCTGCCGATCGACGACCCCCGGATCGCCTCCGTTGTCCTGTTCATCCTGGCGATCACACTCCACAACGTGCCGCAGGGACTGGCCGTGGGGGTCGGCTTTGGCTCGGGAGATGTCGGCGGGGCGCTCGCCCTGATGCTGGCGATCGGGATTCAGAACATTCCCGAGGGATTGCCGTCTCCATCGCGGCGATCAACGCCGGACTCGATCGGCGGCTCTATGCGGCGGTCGCCGGCATTCGTGCGGGCGTCGTGGAGATCCCGCTGGCCGTGATCGGCGCCGTCGCCGTCACGGTCGCCACCCCGCTACCCCCTACGCGATGGGGTTTGCGGCGGGCGCAATGTTGTTCGTCATTAGTGATGAGATCGTCCCCGAGACCCACACGCGGGGCAACGAGCGCATCGCGACGCTGGGCACGATGGCCGGCATCTTCGTGATGCTATATCTGGATGTCGCACTGGGGTAAATTGTGTAGCAACCGAGATGCTTGATTACGATTCGAGGGCAGCATCTGGTCGCTCCTCGAACAGCATATCGAGGAACATCGCCTCGAATCGCTCGCTGTCGAGAGACTCGACGACGCGGGTTCGTGGTTCTGTCTCCGTCACACCCAATTCGTCGACCGACGTGTATCCGCGGGTCAGTCCCTCGCGTTCGTCCACGTCGACCGCGTACGTCCCCGTCTCCTCGATGAGAGCGGGTTCGACGAGTGCCGCCACCAGTGCCGAATCAGGCTGCGTGACGACGTCTCGGCCCATCGCCTCGCGGTTGAATTCTCGTACCTGCGTCGTGATGTCGGTGAAGAATGCTGCGAGGGAAGTGTCCGGACCGGATTCGATCCGCTCGAGCGTTTCGGGGCCGAAATCGGTATCGCGGACAGTCAGCCCCCAGTCGAACAACGTTACATCGAAGTTGTTCAAGACGATTTTTGTCGCGTCTGGGTCGGCCCAGAAGTTGTACTCAGCGGCTGGGGTGATATTGCCCAAGCAATTGACGTTCCCGCCCATGACCCAGACCTCGTCGAGCAACTCGTCGAGGTGCGGTTCCTTCTTGTAGGCGAGGGCGACGTTCGTCAGCGGGGCAATACAGGCAAGCGTGATCTCGCCGGGGTTCGCCCGCGCCTGCTCGACGATGTAATCGACGGCGAATTGTTCGCCCGAGTCGATTCCAGTGTCGGGGAAACGGTCGCCGCCGAGGCCGCCTTCGCCGTGGATGTGCTCGGCGAACTCGTGGTCCTTCTGGAGCGGTGAGCGGGCGCCCTCGTAGATAGTCACGTCGTCCTCGGCACCCGCGAGTTCGAGGGTCCGTTTGGCGTTCTCGACCTGGTGGTCGAACGCGACGTTGCCAGCACAGATCGTAATGCCGGTGACGTCGATTCGGTCGGATAACAGGCCCATCAACAGGGCCTGCGTGTCGTCGCCAGCCGTGTCCGTGTCGATGATAACCGCTCGCTCGTCTGGAAGAGACATACCCCAAACCTTGGCCAGGGGACAAATGACTGTTTGGCCCACCGCCGCTTGAAGGACCCCACGCCGCGTCAGAGCGAACGATTCGATCGCATCTCGGCCTGGAATGCAGGGGCACCCTCGTAGTCCGTATACGCAAGCCCACCAGTCCGACCGAGGAACGTCGCAGTTCCGACGGGATCGATTCCCTCAGCGAGTGCCACTCCGAACCACGCGTCGAACGCATTCCCGGCACCCGTCGTGTCGACGCCAGCGACATCCGGGGCCGGGCGACGACTCAAATCCGGCCACCAACCATGCCGGCCGATCCCTGACTCTCGACCCCCAGCCGGCTGAAATCCATGTCCTCGAAGAACTCCGGTGCTTCCTGCTCGGTCGCATAGACGTATAGCGCGGTCTTGGCGATCCCAGTCAATGCCTGGCCGATCAAGAACGCAAGCAGGATGGCCGTGCCGCCGACCGCTGCCGTCGCGAGGATCACGGCCAGCCCCGATCCGGGCACCGCCAGGAAGGTCACGGTCGCCACGGCGACGCCGCCGAGCACGAGCAGGAATGTGACGATCGAGATCGCCGACAACGCCCCCAGTGACTCGCCCCACGTGTTTCGAATCGTCCGCCCGCTCTGTTTGAACATGCCCGTGATCGAGGTCTCCTCGAAGACGATCACCGGCACGATGAAGTAGGTCATGACGCCCCACGCCAGACTGAACACCGCGGCGAGGATCGTCCCTGCGAGATCACTTGACTCCTCGATCGCCCGGATGATGACGCCGACAATGGCGGCGATGATCGCCCAGGCTAGGAGTTGCCACTTTTTCGACCAGGCGACTGCCAGGCACTCCCGTATTGTCGGCGCTTCACCCCGGAAGGTGCGCCGCGTCGCCGCGACCAGTGCTGCCGTAAAAAACGACGCGACGAACGTCTCGACGACATAGACGACGAACAGGGTCGCATACAGTACCGGCCCTGGCTCGGGATCGACCATGAACAGTCCGCCGAACAACGTCAGCATGAACGCCAGCCCGGCCAGTCCACCCAACAGGGGGAAGGCGAGCAGTTTCGGGTGCGCTCGGAGGACCCGGCCGCTACGCCGTGCCAGTCCGAATCCGGTCGAGATGCGTCTGAAGAATCCCATCGTTCAGGACGCCCATCTCCCGTTGCCCATATGAAGCTATTCCTTCTGACCCTCCCGAATACCCTCGATGAGCAGCGCAACGATCGCCGCGCCAAGCACCACTGTCAGCACGATCAGCGCCACCGTCCCGAGAAGCCCCTCACCGAGGACTGACGGCACTGTCGCCCCCAACCCAGCCCACAGTATCGCCAGCAAGATTCCGAGGATCGTCCGCTGGGTCGAGGCGGCGAGCGTTCCGCCGGCCGTATCTGTCGCCATGCGGCACAGATATAGTCACTGACACAAATAAATATCGTAGTTGACTCGGTCGCTCACTCACTGGAAGGGGTCGCGCCGACCGGCCGTGCCGTCCTGGCGATGGTGAAGCACGATCGGGTTGCCGTCCGGATCGGCCACCGTCGCCATGTCACAGACGCCGGTATCGATCGGTTCTTGGAAGACCGCCTGCCCGTCTTCACTGATCTCTTCGACTGCCGATTCGACGTCATCGACGGCGAGGGCGACCGCCGCCCCGCCGGGACCTGGCTCGCTGTCTGCTTCGGAATCGAGTTCGTTCAGCGCGAGCGTCGTCGGTCGGGCCGCGAACTCCGCCCACCCGAACTCCTCGAGATGCTCCTCCATCTCCAGTCCGAGCGTGTCCCGATAAAAGGGAATGGCCGTCTCGAGGTCGGTGACGTTGTACTGGACAAAATCGACTGCCTTGGCGTCCATGGGGCTCGATCGCAAGGGTGGGGCTTATCGGTTGTGAAAATTCGGTGGACAGATTATCCGTACTTGTAGGAGACGCCGCTCCCGTTCTCGGGGTACTCCCAGACGACGGTGCCGTGCATTCGAGAGTCGATCAGCGGTGCTCGTCGATCCACGCACAGAACGCCTCGAAGTCCTCGGCACCGGCGTCGGTCGCGATGTCACGGAGCGTTCCGATACTGATTGAAACGTGATCCGGAACGGTCACGATACGGGGTCCGTCTATTTTTGCTTCTTCGGAGGTACCCAGCGCAAGATCAGATGGTCTCCCGTGGTACGTACGTGCTGAAACCCGCCGACGTTGACCAGAACCTTGTATATTCTTCACCAGAAAAGTCCCGCGTGACCATCGTTATCGCAACACGTCTGGGAGTTCGTCATCCTGAGATCGGGCTGTCTCAGGATCGACGCCCAGTTCCTGGAGTTCCTCGTCTGTGGGCTCGTGTCCGCCGTCATCTTCGACGGCCGTGACGACGTCGTCCAAGTTCGCGAGGGCACCCTCTCGTGTCTCGCTTTGCGCGCTAACACCAATCTCAAGGTCGCGAGCTGTCCACTGACCGTCGGGATTTTTCAGGAGTCGGATCTCCCGATTGGGGGCGTCAGCGTCACCATAATTGGCTCGCGACATACTGCTGATAGGCCGGCGAGTGACAAAATGCTTCGGTACGAGAGACTTGTCAGTTCCCAGGTAGTATTTTTCGAAGTCCTCTACGAAGCACCCTTCCAAGACTCACCTCACGTAGTGTTGGCTCAGTTAGAGCGATAACGAAATCATCAGCTTCGTTTTCTTTAATGGTACGAGCGAACGCTGTAGAGTCCATCAATTGGATACCCAATGATTGGGCTTTTCGTCTCGCTCCCTCAGTGAATTCACTCGTTGTTACGATGATTATTTTATCAATATCGCTTCTCGCTGCAAGTTCAGTATGCGCTTCTACGTGAGTCTTGTTTACGGGATTTTCGATGGCATGGCGATGACATTGGATCGCTTTCACTGTATCACCGTCCGGACCTGATTTGACACACTTTACGTGGATATCGTTTGCAATTATTGAGGTATTCCATCCTTGGCGTTGCCACACCCCTCCGACAATTTTTCGAAAGTCATCGTGATTTACATTCCTCATCCGGGCTTCAAGCTCTCCAGCTGATAGCTCACACATGTGTATATATTCGAGTTAGCCATAGGAAAATCCATCCCAGAGAAGATATCGTTATAACCGAGACACAACGTCTTCTAATTCAGAACAGTCTCCGTATTCCAGCCCGCTATATATGCCTGTGATTTCCTACCCGTACTTATAGGAGACGCCGCTCCCGTTCTCGGGGTACTCCCAGACGACGTTGCCGTGCGAGCAGGCCCACCGGCAACTGCCACACTCCAGGCAGTTCTCGTAGGCGATGGTCGGCACGCCCTCGTCCTCTTCTTCCCGCCAGACGTTGGCGGGACAGACAGAGACGCAGTCGTAGGTGACACACTTCTCCTCGCAGATCCCGGGCAGTTCCACGTCGAGGTGGGAGTCGCCGGGGTCCTCGTACTTGACCGTGTACAGGCGGTCTTCGATCGAGGGCTGTTCGACGTCGGGGGTTGATGGTTGTGCGCTCATGAGTCTAGCGGAACAGCTTTCGGTATTTCCAGGCTTTCTTCGCCGCGCCCAGGTACCCGCCCATCGCGGAGACGACTCGCTTGCGAGCGGATTTCGTGTGGCGGGTCTTCGAATCGTCGTCCATCCGGAAGTATTCGGTCTCGGCGTCGGCCAACGCTTTGGGCAGATCATCAAAGAGGAACTCCCGGTCCTCGGCCGCGGTGTCTAAGAACCACCCGTAGTGGTTCAGGTTGTCCATGACGTAGGAGTCGGCCAGTGCGTCCTCGTAGTCGGCGAGGGCTCTCGCGTCCGTTCGACCGGCCGCCAGCGCATCGGCGACGGCTTTGCCGGCCTGGAAGCCACTCTCGACGGCCATGTTCGTCCCTTCCAGGTGCAGGCCGTTGTTGAGGACGAGGCCCGCAGCATCGCCCGTGATGACGGCCCCGTCGTGGACGAGGTCGGGCATCGCTTCCGGGCCGCCCTCGGGGATCGCGTGGGCGGAGTACTCGATCATCCGGCCACCCTTGATGAGCGGTGCGACCGCGGGGTGGGACTTGAATTCGTCGAGCACTTCATCAGGCGTGCGCTCGTCGTGGACAGCGTCCTCGATTGAGTAGACAACGCCGATCGAGAGGGTTCGTTTGTTCGTGTAGATGAACCCGCCGCCGACGGCATCGCCCACTGCACCGTCGCCGAAGTAGTGGATCGCCGCTCCTTCCTCGTCGGTGAGGTGGAAGCGATCCTCGATGGTCTCCCGATCGTACTTGCGGACCTCTTTGGCGGAGACGGCGACGTCCTCGCGGTGCTGGGGATCGGCCAGTCCAGCGCCCTCGCTGACCAGCGAGTTTGCCCCTTCGGCGAGGACGACCGTCGGCGCGTGAAGCTGTCCGTCTGGGCGGTCGGTCTCGACGCCGGCGATCGCGCCGTCCTCGCGAACGAGATCGGTCACGGTCGTCTCGGTGATGAGCGTCGCGCCGGCCTCGACGGCCTGCTCGGCGAACCACTCGTCGAAGTTCCCGCGCAGGACCATCCAGGAGTCGTTGTGTGGCTCCTCCTTCCAGGCGCCCGGTTGCATCGAGATCTCGGTGGCGTCGCCCTCCTCACTCAGCATCGAGAAGGTCTTCTCGGCGACGAAGCGCTCCTTGGGAGCGTCATCGAAGTCGGTCAACTCCCGAATCCGGGGCGTGAACATGATTCCGCCGAAGACGTTTTTCGTCCCCGGGGAGTTGCCCCGCTCCAGCATGATGACATCCTTGTCCTCGCGGGCGAGCGTCAACGCGGCGGCGCTGCCGGCCAGGCCCGCACCGACGATAATCGCGTCGAACTCGCCGTCGTAATTGGGCGTCTCGGTCTGGGGCGTCGGCATCGTCGGCCCCTCGCTCTCGGCGGTTTCGGGCTCCGGTCCGGCGTCCTCGCCGGATTGGGCGTCGGTACTCATGCTGTCACCTCCTGGGCGTCGAGACGCTCACGCAGGATCTCGATGAGTTCGGGCAGCACGTCGGCGTAGTCGGCAACGATCCCGTAGTCTGCATTCTCGAAGATCGGCGCGTTGGCATCGTTGTTGATCGCGATCACCGTCTCGGAGTCGTCCATCCCTTCGACGTGCTGGATCGCCCCGGAGATACCGACCGCGATGTAGAGTTTCGGCCGGACGGTCTTGCCGGTCTGGCCGACCTGACGGGCGGGTTCGATCCAGCCTTCTTCGACGACTTCGCGGGTCGCCGCGACCTCGCCGCCGAGTAGATCTGCCAGGTCCCACAGCGGGTCGACGTCGCCCTCTAGGCCCATGCCGCCGGCGACGACGATTTCGGCATCGGTGATGTCCGCGACGTCACCGACCTCGCGTTCGAGTACCTCGGTAAGCGTCTCGTCTTCGCCGACGACGACCTCGACGTCTTCGACAGCCCCCTCTTGGCTCTCGTCCGGCTCGGGCGCGTCGAAAACGCCGGGCCTGACGGTCGACATCTGCGGGCGGTGATTCGGACAGATGATCGTCGCCAGGGCGTCCCCGCCAAAGGCAGGCCGGCGCATCTCGTATTGCTCGTCGGTGATCTCGAGTTCCGTCGTGTCGGCGGTCAGCCCGGCGTGGGTCGGTACCGCGACACGACCGGCGAAGTCCCGACCGGTGTGAGTCCCGCCGATCAGCGCGATGTCGGGCTTGCGGACTTCGACTAAGTGGCGGAACTGCTCACCGTAGGGATCGGCGCGGTAGGGCTCGAAGGCCGGATCGTCCGCGACGAGCACCCGATCCGCGCCGCGAGCGATCGCTTCCTCGGGGATGTCCGTCTCGCGGACGGCCTCGCCCATGACCAACGCGACCAAGTCCTCGTCTTTCTGATCGGCCAACTCTCGGCCCTTGCCGAGCAACTCCCAGGTCACGCCGGCGACGTCGCCAGCGTGTTGTTCGACGAACACCCAGACGTCTGAGTGAGCCTCGACATCGGCCGCCGTGTCGGCGTCAGCACCGGCGGCCATCTCAGAGCACCTCCACGATGTGATCAGCGAGCTCCTCGACGCCTTCGACCATCTCCTGTTCGCGCGGGACTGGCTCTGCAGTGGCCATTCCGCCGACCTGGGTCGGCGAGACTGCCAGCCCGACCTCGTCTTCGACGCCGATGTCGGCGGCCGACCACTCGACCGGCTCGAAGTCCGTCTCGGCGTAGATCTTCCGGTGGAGACCGGCGGTCCGTGGCTCGTTCTCGCCGAATTCCATGGCAACGACCACCGGAAGGTCGGCGGCAACCCGCTCGTAGCCACCTTCGACATCGCGTTTCGCGACGAGGCGGTCCTCTTCGGGGCGCGGTTCGAGTCCCTCGACGTAGGTGAGCTGTGCCCAGTCGTTGTGGGCGGCGATGCCCGGCGGGACCTGCCCGGTCGAGGAGTCCGTCGTTTCCTCGCCGCCAAAGACGACGTCGGCGTCGAGTTCCTCGGCTGCTCGAGCCAGCGCGAGGCTTGTCGGCCAGGTGTCGCTGCCACCGAAGGCCCGGTCAGTCAGCAACACGGCGTTGTCGGCGCCCATACCGACAGCGACCTGCAGTACCTCGTCCGCGCTTGCCGGCCCCATCGTCACGGCGGTGACAGTGCCACCGACCACGTCCCGGACTTCGAGTGCCGCCTCGACAGCGTTGTAGTCCGGCGAGTTCATGACGGCCTCGGCGTCCGCCCGGTTGAGGATCCCCGTCTCGGGGTCGATCGAGACCTCGTCGGCGTCAGGTACCTGCTTGACGCAGACAACGATATTCCATCCGTCGGTCATCAGTGGTTTGACCCCCTATATAGTGGGCTTAAGATGCGATTCACATCGGGAGAACTGTTCCTAACGATAGTAAATGACAGCGCGATTCCCAGCGCGTGAAAACGCCGTCTACACGAATCCGGGATGTATCACGACAGTTCCCTCACCAGATTCGAGATGCATCACGGTCTTTTTTAATCACGGATATGGAATGTATCCAGGGATTCGAAACCCCATATATTGGGGGAGAGTATCACGAGGACTCGACCGTCTGGGCGTAGTCGTGTAGTTCGGTGGCGAGTTCTCGGGCCTGATCGGCCGACAGTTCGACGGTCTCGGCGTGAGCAGGCAGGGCTTGGAGTACAGTGTTATCGAGTTCGAGTTGGAGTTGGACGTGCTCCGGGTCCGTCCGAGCAGCCGTGACGTTCAAGACGGCGGGCGCGCGTTCGTCGAACCCGTGACCCTCGACGCGGGCGTCCAGGAGGTCGAAGGTCGTGTACGCATTCACCGTGAGGATACGATCGGCCATGGAAACAGTGATGGTCGATCGACCTTAGGCGTGACGTCCGAGACAACGGGCCGGAACCACGTCGCCGGGGCACCGAACCTTGGCGTCAACTGGACGTTGCGTCCTCGGGAATGGTAATCGAGACGTCCGTCCCGTAGTTCTCCAGCGTGTACGTCACGTCCACGTCGACAGTCTGGCCATCGCTGGAGGCCGTCAGGCTTACTTCGGATCGCTTCGGGAGGGAGTCCTCCGTTCGGACGTACTGGGTCAGTTCCATCTCGTCGATGTCACCAGCCGAAAGTTGGCTGGTCCCCGACTGCTGGCTGAGCAGGTCCTCGACGGCTTTCTTGGTGGGATCGATCCGGATCTCGTAGACTTCAGTGCCATCGATCGTCGTCGTTCCTTCCAGGGTCACGTCCGAGGAGTCCATAAGATCGCGCTGGTTCTCTAGGACAGTCCCGCTGTCCCAGAGGTTCTGCTCGGAGATATCCTGGGTCCGCCAGAGCATATTCGTTTTCTGGTACATCGTCGGCCCGTCGACGTACTGGACGATCTCCTGGCCGTTGACCGTCATATTCATCCGCATCCGCTTGGCGTCCTCGTCAACCGCGCCGGTGGCCTCCGCGGAGATCGTCCGGCCGTCACCCGAGGCCGACATTTCCATCTGGAACTCGTAGGTCGAGACGTCCGCTACGGCGTCCATCGACTGTTCCTGGATCGTGGCGACTTCGCCGGTCGGCCCGCTGTCACCACCACCGCCGGGCAACGCCGAACACCCACTCAACGCGACCAATACTGTCAGGGCGACTGCGAGGAGGGCTCGCGATCGCATAGATCGAGCCTGGACCGCCCCCATCAAAAATCTTCTAGTTCGACAATGATGTCAGTGAGAATCGGATCCCGGTTAGTCGTCGGCGGGCAACGGCTCGCCCTGCCCGTCCGTCGGCGCTGGCGAGTCGTCCATGTTGTCGTCGTCCGCGTAGGGATACCACGTCTTCTTCGTGTTGTGCATGTACGGGTCCTCGTAGTCGGTTTCTTCCGGGTCCAGTAGTTCGCCGAGTTCGTCCTCGTCGCGTGCCTCGACGAATTCCCGGAAGGTCTCGCCCGCCTCACGTTCGGTCTCGAAGTCAGCAATGAGATTGGCGATGGCACCCGGGACTTCGTCAGCAGCCACACGCATCTCGATCCAGTCGGCGAAGCGTGGGTCCTCGCCGAGGCCGCCACCAAGCCCGATATCGAACGCCTCAACCGGGTCGCCGTCCTTGCGGGTCTTCATGCCCCGGAGGGAGACGTCGGCGATCTGTGGCTGAGCACACGAGGCCGTACACCCCGAAAGGTGGATGTGGAACTCCTCGTGATCGGCAGGCAACTCGACGTTGTCTTTGAGCCAGCGGGCGTACCGGACCTGGCGGTTCTTGGTCTCGACGATCGACAGCGAGCAGAACTCCGTGCCCGTACAGGCGATCGAACCGCGCATGAACGGCGAGGGGTCCGGCGAATAGTCTTCGAGCAGGGGTTCGTCCAGCAGCGCATCGAGGTTCTCTTCGGGGACATCAGTGACGATAATATTCTGTCGCTGGGTGAGCCGGACCTCGCCACTGCCGTACTCTGCGGCGAGGTCGGCCAGTTCGAGGGTGTCCTCGGCACCCATCCGCCCGACGAGAACGTTCAGGCCGACGTAGTAGTTGCCGTCGGCCTGCTCGTGAACGCCGACGTGGTCGTTATGACCGTCCTGGCTCCCGGTGTTGTAGGTGTACTCATCGCGAAGATCCTCGCCCGCAGTATGAAGGTCGAAGTCCACGAAGTCCTCCTGGAGAACTCGGCGGATCTTCTCGACGCCCCACTCGTCGACGAGGAACTTGATCCGGGCGTTGTAGCGGTTCTCGCGGTCGCCATGTTCGCGGAAGAGCGCCGAGAGCCCGCCCGCCACTTCGTCGGCGTTGTCCGGGCGAACGAACACATCGATGTCCCGCGCAAGCCGGGGTTCCTTCCGAGAGAGACCACCGCCGACCCGGACGTTAAAGCCCGTGACCGTCTCGCCATCGATTTCCTTGCGTGCGGGTTCGAGCGCGAGGTCGTTGATATCGCCCTGGCCACAGCCCTCCGTACAGCCCGTGACCGAGACTTTCCACTTTCGGGGGAGGTTCGTGTGGTCCTCGTCACCTTTGAACGTATCGTGGAGGTCACGAGCGATCGGCCAGGCATCGACGAGTTCCTGCTTGTCCTTGCCGGCGACCGGACAGCCGACGATGTTCCGCCAGGAGTCCCCGCAGGCCTGCTGAGTCGAGAGACCATTGTCCTCGAGTTTCTCGAAGATCTCGGGAACGTCTTCCAGCTTGATCCAGTGGAGTTGGATCGACTGGCGAGTCGTCCAGTCACAGTAGGCCTCGCCGAATTCGGGGTTCTCGACGGGGCCAGTCGCGTACTCCTTGGCGATTTCGCCGACGACCCGCAGCTGTCCGGGCTCGATGACGCCGTTTGGCGTCCCGATCCGCATCATGAAGTAGCTCTCCTGGCCGGCCCGCTGGTGGTACAGCCCCCACCACTTGAAGCGCTCGAACCAGGCGTCTTCTTCGTCCTCGGGGATCGAGTCCCATCCCTCCTCGGCGAACTCCATGAGGTGGTCGCGTATTTCGTTCCCGTAGACTTCGTCCTTCCAGCGCTCGACGTCAGTAGGCATGTACGCACTACTAGACTGGGCCACGTAAACGACCGGGTATCTCGTCAAGCCTCCCGCCCTCTCCCGGAAAGCAGCGAGTATTGCTGGCTTCAGGCTCGCGGCGTGCGAACGTGGCCCGTGGCGAGCGAGGCAAAGCGACGGTCCGGCCCGACGATTCGGCCGACGGGAAGCCATCCCGAGACGGCACTTTCCCCACAGGTCACGCACTGGCCAGCAGCCCGAACGAGTACAGCCGGGCCGGCCGCGTCGACGTCGACGAATCCCTCAATCAGAAAATCAGCCGTCTCACAGCCACAAACATCGTGGTCGGCGAGTTGCCAGAGTTCACTCACGGAGACGACGCGCTCGTCATCGACGCTGATCCAAGCGCCGTCGTCCAGAATCCGCACGGCGGTTGTCATTGGCGGGCCTTCGGGGGCCTCGTTGGTGTAGGCGTCGCCCCGGACAAGCATCGCCGCAATTTGGACGGGCTGTAGGAGGACGTATCGGCAATTCGTCGCCAGCCCGGCGGCCAGGGCTGGCAAACAGCAGCGAGTGTCGCGTCACTGGTATCGGAAGCTATTGCTGCTAGACGGGAGTTCGGGTAGTGATTACCACTGCGAGCGGCCTTATACGCCTGTAGCCGGTATGGTCGAGTGATGATCGAGAGTGCCGACGTCCCCGTCGGGCAGGCCTCGGCCGCCGGCGGGGCTGGGCTTGGCCGTCGCGGACTGGAGGGATCGACAGATGAGTGACACAGAGACCGACCACCTCGACAACGTCGAAGATGGGTGTGGCTGTGCCGAGGTGTGGGAGCACCTCTCCGAGGAGCGAGAGGCGGAAGCCGCCGGCGACTGACCGGCGACCGGACGTTTTTACCCTCGCATGACCTGAATTGCACACGAATGAGCGACGAGACGCCGGCCCCGGGCCTGCCAACCGACCGCGAGTCACCAGTCGGCCAACCGGTGATTCGTGGGGATCCGGAGGCGACCGGCGAGCATGCCGACCGCGCCGTGAAGTTCGATCCGGACGATCCACAGAGCGTTCAGGAGGCTGCCGAGACCGTGCGGTCGTTCGCCGAAAACACCGTGGGCGACGAAGACAGCGTCTACATGCTCCGCGGCGCAGCCGCCTGTGCAGCGCTGGTCAGAGGTGTCGGCTCCTACAAGGCCGCGGCCGAGCGGGCCGGCGGCGAAACGACCGTCTCGTTCGTCCGGAAGTGGTCACGGGTGCACGATCTGCCGCGGTCGATCCGGCGTCACGTCGCAAAAGGCGAGATCGCCCCGACGGCAGCCAAGCACATCGCCCGCGTCGGCGGACCGGCTCGGTTCCTGCTGGCCTTTGCCGCCCTGGATCACGACTTGACCGTTCGGGAGGTGCGCTCGCTGGCGAGCGACATCAACGAGGGAGTGAGTCCGGTGACGGCACTGGCTCGGGACGGGTACCGGCTCGGCGAGATTTCGGTCACACTTCCGACCGACGCCTACTGTGAACTCCGGCGTCGTGCCTCACTGGAGGATGAATCGCCGGGCGAGTTGATCGCTGCGGCACTGGCAGAGCATTACGATGCAGTCGGTGCATCCGATCGTCGACAACCGTAAGGACTTAGCCGGCGACTCCCCCAGATTTGCTTGAGGGCCGGTAGCTCAGTCAGGCAGAGCGTCTGGCTTTTAACCAGACGGTCATGGGTTCAATTCCCATCCGGCCCGCTCATGTGGCGCTCGCAAACTCGCGAGCGTAGCGAGGTTCGAACGGAGTGACGGACCTCGAATGCGAGCGGTGAAACCGCGAGCGCCTGCTGTGCGTTGCCGGTGGGATTGAATCAGGGAGTGGGAGGTGAGTGAGCGGTGCGAGGTCGCGAAGCGACCTCGAAAAGCCGAACGGCGTAGCTGTGAGGCAGCGAGCGAACGGGAACGACCGTGGTTCAATTCCCATCCGGCCCGTGAGACTTCTGCGAACGACAGTGAGCAGTGTCGAACACATGCGGTGGGAATTGAAGCCGGGAAGTCGCAGCCCCGGAAGCGCAGCGAACGCAGTGAGCGAGCATCCCGGAACGTCTTCACTCGGTTCAATTTCTGAACGACGCCAGCGTCGTTCAGCGTTCGCGGATTCGTCGAATCCGCTCACTCCCATCCGGCCCGTGAGACTTCTGCGAACGACAGTGAGTCGTGTCGAACGCATGCGGAGAAATTAGTGGAGACTTGAAGCGTGCGGGAGACAGGATTGAACGATCTATGGGGCCTCTGACGGACTTCAGCGAACCTGATCGAGCGCGGCCAGGGCCTCTGCAGCTTCCCGAACGGTTTCGAGTGCGTCACGCGCCCGCCGTGGGTCGTCGGTAGTTTCGGCCTGCCGGGCGAACGTAGCCAAAGTCTTGACCAGTGATTCACGGGCCGACTGGAGGTTGCCTGCGGGTGCCTCAGACGCGCGCTCAGTCTGCTCGCGTCCGGTCGTTGGATCGATCGTCGGCACTTCGACTCGATCAGCCTCCGGTGTCGCTGTGCCGCTGGCGGGATGGGCTCCCGAGGACCCCGGTTGCGGTGCCGAGGGCTGGTCATCGGCTGTTCCCTGTTCCCGGGTTTCGCTCACAGGCTCAGTTTGTGCCTCCACGCTAGACTGGTCCGGTGTCCCCGACCGGTCCGTTTCGGCTTGAGTGTTGGCGGCCGCGGATTGGGCTTGCTGGTCGGCCTGCTCGTCGGTCGCCCCTCCGTCATCGGCCTCGACCGATTGCTGGCAGGTGGGACAGAATTCCTGGCCGTCGTACCGGAAGATGGGGTCGCCACACTGCTCACAGTGGCCGTCGGTCATCGTCGCCCCTTTCAGGAGAAGGTCGCTCATGTGTTCGGTCGCCTCGCGCTTGCGTTGCTCCTGTTCGTACTGCTCGCGCAAGCGTTCCCGCTCGGCTTCCTCATCGAAGTCACTCATATGCGTATCTAGGGCTGTCCAACGGGCATAGACGTTGCGACCCACACGCAGGGATACCGCCGGCGTCTGATCGGAACGCGACAAAGAGCAAGACTGGGGGCGGATCTGTCGATTCACCGCGGGTGTAGACGAAGCGATCGTTTCGATGCCGTGTCAACTGCATCTATGCAGGTAGGCCACAGAGCACGGAGACACGAACACGGAGACACGAACACGGAGACAGAAGGCGACTCACTCGTCGAATACGGCATCGAGGATCACCCACCGGTGGGTCGATCAGTCCTGCTGGGGATCCAGAACACCCTGCCGATCGGGGCGAACATTGTGGTGCCGCTGGTCCTGGTAGACCTGATGGAAATGCGCGCCGACGTGACCGTGAACTGCGTCAGACCCTGCTTCGTCGCCAGGGGGTCCAGCTGGCCGTCGGTGGCATCATTGCCTTCGTCTACGGCATCGGGCACGCGCGAGGAACGTGGCTTGGTCGCTTGAGAGGAGTGACCGAGGGCAAAGACGAGGTCACGTCGGCAGTCGAATGGGTGTCGGAACGCGTCGGCGTCAAACCACCGTTCTCGGGAGGCGAAGTCGAATCAGTGTCAGTCTGTCAGCGAGACGTTATCCCGGAGGTCGCTTTCGATCGCTTCCAGGGACCGGCCTTTCGTCTCGGGGACGAGTCCGTAAGTAAAGGCAAAGGCCACCGCGCTGAAGACGCCGAACAGCCAGAACGTCGCCGACGGGCCGATGTTAGCGGTCAGGATCGGGAACGACAGCGCGACTGCCAGGTTGGCAACCCAGTTGGTGACCGTTGCGATCCCCTCGGCGGACCCGCGGACGGCAAGCGGGTAGATCTCCGAGATGAGCAACCAGAAGACCGGGCCCAGTCCGATCGCGAAGAAGGAGATATACAGCATGAGACAGATCGTCGCCGTGATACTGAGGACGCCAGAGAGGCCCGGAAGGTAGAAGACGACACCCAGGATCGCCAGTGTGACCGTCATGCCAGCAGTCCCGACGAGCAACAGCGCCCGACGGCCGACCCGGTCGATGTACACCATCGCGACGACGGTCATCGCGACGTTGACGACGCCGATCCCGACAGTCGCGAGGATCGAAGCCGCGCTCCCGATGCCAGTCGATTCGAGGATCGTCGGCGCGTAGTACATCACGGCGTTGATCCCGGTGATCTGCTGGAGGATCGCCAGGCCGATCCCGACGATGAGTGCCGGGCGCAGCCAGGGTTCGAAGAGTTGCTGGAGACGCGTCCCGGATTCACGCTCGACAGTCTCTCTGATCTCTTCGAGTTCTTGCTCGACACTTCCCTGTCGGGTCCGCCGGAGCACCGCTTTGGCGCGTTCGGGCTTGCCGTGGCTGTAAAGCCACCGCGGGCTCTCGGGCATCTTCAGGACGCCGATCCCGAGGATAACCGCGGGGACCATGCCGGCCCCGAGCATCCACCGCCACGCGCCGCTGCCGGCAAAGGCGTAGTTCACGAAGTACGACAAAAGGATACCAATCGTGACCATTAGCTGGTGCATCGAGGTAAGGGCACCACGGATTCGTGGCGGCGCGATCTCGGAGATGTACAGCGGGCCCACGACGGAGGCAAAGCCGATCGCGAGGCCGTCGATGAGTCGGCCAGCCACGAGGACGGGTACCGTCGGCGCAACGGCCATCAGGAACGAGCCCGCGAAGAACACGCCAGCCGACAGCATGATGAGCCGTCGCCGTCCCATGCGGTCGGCCAGCCGTCCGCCCAGTGCCGCCCCGGTCGCGGCACCTGCCATCGCCCCACTCACGACGATGCCCTCGACCAGCGCCGACATCTGGAAGGTATCGTTGATGAACAGGATCGCCCCGGAGATGATCCCGGTGTCGAAACCAAAGAGCAAGCCGTTCAACGCGGCCATCGCCGAGACCAGGTACACGAACCGATCCCCATCGCCACTCAATACGTTTTGAACGACAGTTGTCGACATACAGTCCCGCGATCGCCAATTGTCACGGTTAAGCCCTCCGGGGATTCCCGCATAATACTGTGAGGGTCAATTATGGCTGTTTTCGGTTCGATAAAGGTCCCGAAAAATAAAATATAGAAGTAGATGTTCGGCGTCTTTTTTACCAGACTGGAAAGTGTTCCCACCCCGCAGATCCGCCGATCGATAGCCGACACTTGCTCGCGCGCGGTGTAGAATAGTGTTTTCGTCCGTCACCCGAACGCGATCGATAGCGTTCGAACGTGCGTCGGTGCACGGTAGGCCAGGGACGTCGTCACAGTCATACATCGGCCACAACTGGCAACACAGCCGCGGGATTGTGGGGCCGCTCGGACCGATAGCGTCTGCCGTCATCGAGTACGAAACAGGCGTTCCGCCGGCCATCCTCGATGACACGGCTGTTCGGGTCGATAGCGACGTCGATCAGTCCCTCGAGAACGGTGATATCGATCGTCTCGGCCGCCAGATTCACTCCCGGCACGCGGCCCGTCGTGATCCACTCGTCGGGGACCCCGCCGGTCGGCGCGGGACACGAGCCAGTCGCGGTCGACTGTCTAGAACACAACCCGCTCTGTCGCCCGAACAGAAGGCCGATCACGCCGCCGACGGAAAGCATCAACAGGGCCGGCGAGACGGCCTATCTACGCGTGAGTCGCCGGAGCCGAGAGTTGCGTCGTGTGCGTCCCTGACTCTGTAACTGTGGCAGGATCGTCGACGGGATAGACGCCGTCGCCGGGTCCGACCGGCAGCCGAGAGGATCGGGTACCGTCAACGGCTCGGCCGTTTCGCGTCCCCATCACGTCAGCCTCGACGACGAGAGCGGTCCGAAGTTGCCTGGGCGTCCTGCCGTGCTGGTCGTCGATCCGGGCGGCGTCGGCTGCTGCCCGAATTCCTGCTCGCCGAAGTTTCGTGGACACAACACCGCGTGTGTACGGGGCCAGCGTTCGAATCGAGACCGACAGCCAGAATGGCGCTCTGTCAGTCAATTATCGGGCGTCTTCGAAGCGCTCGACGAGCGGTTCGTTGCCGATAGCCAGCGGCGACCTGGCGTGCAGATTCTCGACCGACGAATCCAACAAAGAGCCGGTCTCATCCGAGGATGCCCCGCCGGCAGCCTCGACGATGTAGCTGACTGGGACCGCTTCGAACTGGTGACGTGGCTTGCCGTTCGGATAAGACTCGACCGACGGGTAGGCGTAGATACCGCCGTTGGCAAGAATTCGCGGGAGATCCATGATTACCGCGCCGGTATACCGGAGTTTGTACTCGTTTCGGACCGCATCGGCAAAGGCCTGGAAGTCCTCGTCCCACTCCCACTCGCGCCCGCCAAGGGCGAAGATCGTCGGCTCGTCGGGGACGGTTACGTCCGAGCGCAGTACCGTCGGCGTCCCGCCTTCGAGAAGATACTCCGTGACGGTGTGGTTGCGAGCGGTGATCATCACCGTCGTCGGACCGAAGGTGACGACTGCCGCGGCGATCAGGTCCGCCCCCGCCGCGGGAAGCGGGGCGTCGTAGATCCCGACGATCGTGCCGAGACCGTTGTTCGACGCCAGATTTCCGGAGCCATCGAGCGGATCGACAGCGACCGAGAGGCCGTCGCCGTCGCCGACCACACCTTCCCGTTCCTCGCTGGCGTAGGCACCGACGCCCTCGAGGGCGAGTAGGCGCTCTCCGAGGACGCGATCCGTGAACAGATCTGCCGCCAATTGGGTCTCGCCACTGGGGTTCTCGGAATCGACAGCGTGCCGGTGGGATCCGAGTGCGTCCCTGATCGCGGGCGTCGTTGCGGCGACCGTCGTGAAAATTCGAGTGACGGCAGTCCGGGTCTTCTCGGGATCCGTCTCTTTGGCTCCGGCGTCGATAACCGGCATTGTACGTGATCGGAACGCGACCCCGGTATTGAGGCTTGTGAATTCGGCGACCTGTTCCAGCTGTAAAACGTTGTCACACCGCAACCGTCATCAACGGATCGAGGTGCTACCGCGTCGACCAGGCGATCGCCTGGTCGAGGTCGTGAATGATGTCGTCACGATCTTCGAGGCCAACCGACAGCCGCACCATATCGTCGGTGACGCCGGCGGCAGCCTTCTCGTCGTCGGTAAGTTGCTGGTGGGTCGTCGAGGCCGGGTGGATGATCAGCGTCTTGGCGTCGCCGACGTTCGCGAGCAGACTGGCGAGTTCGGTCGATTCGACCGTGTTGCGGGCGGCCTCGTAGCCGGCTTCGAGCCCGAACGTGATCATGCCACCGTAGCCACCCTCGAGGTACTTGCTGGCTTCCTCGTACGTTTCGTGGCTCTCCAGACCGGGGTAGTTGACCCACGCGACGTCATCGTGGTCGTCCAAGAACTCGGCAACAGCGAGTGCGTTCTCGCTGTGGCGCTCCATCCGCATCGGCAGCGTTTCCAGGCCCTGGATGGTCTCCCAGGCGTCGAAGGGGGCCTGCTGGTTGCCCAGGTCTCGCAAGCCGCGGGCGATCGCGGCGTAGGTGAACGCGGCCTCGCCAAAGCGCTCCCGGAAGTTGACGCCGTGGTAAGCCGGGTTGTCCTGTGCGATCTCGGGGTACTTCTCGGCGTACTCGTCCCAGGGGAACGAGCCACCGTCGACGAGGATACCGCCGACGGTCGTCCCGGAGCCGTGGATCCACTTCGTCGTCGAGTTCCAGACGAGATCCGCACCGTGCTCGATCGGATTCGAGAGATACGGCGTCGCGAACGTGTTGTCGACGAACAGCGGGACGCCGTGATCGTGGGCGATGTCGGCGATCCGCTCGATATCCGGCGTCACGAGCGCGGGATTGCCGATGGTTTCGAGGTGAACGTAGGCAGTGTCGTCGTCGATGGCCTCGTCGTAGGCCTCGTAATCGAGCGTGTCGACGAATCGGGCCTCGACGCCGTTGCGTGGCGCAGTGTGGGTGAAGTAGGTGTACGTCCCGCCGTACAGCGCCGAGGCAGTGACGATGTTGTCTCCGACATCTGCAAGCAAGAAGGTCGCCAAGTTGAGTGCGGCCATCCCCGAGGACGTGGCGACGGCACCGACGCCACCCTCGAGTTTCGCTAAGCGCTGCTGGAGGAGGGAGTTGGTCGGGTTCATCAGCCGCGAGTAGATGTGACCCTCCTTCTCCAAGGCGAACTGCTTTGCCGCGTCTTCACTGTCCTCGAAAACGTAGCTGGTCGTCTGATAGAGCGGCGGGGCGCGTGCGCCCGTCGCCGCGTCGGGTTCCTCCTGCCCGACGTGCAATGCGTCCGTGTGGAAGCCGCGATCGTCGTCGCTCATAGCGACTGGACCTACGGCACCATCCGTTGTATAAGTGCGGTACCGCCCCCCGGATTGGCCGCCGTCGGCGACAGCCGTCGAGATTCGCCGGTATCGAAACGCGCCCACGTGACCGTCGCGACACAGCTACGGTCATCCGAACATCCTCATGCACAGTCATCCGAACATCCTGATCCACAATCACCCGAACATCCTGAACCACAGTCACCCGAACGTCCGGATCGTCAGGAACTCGCCGGCGTCACTTTCGTCTAAGGAATCGAGGTGAACGATCGGCGCGTAGCCGACATCGGGGTCGATGTTGACGCTCTCCTGGAAGCCGGTCTGGCGCTGCCAGCAGGCGCTGTTGATCGTCAACACGTTGTGATAGGTGCCGTACCCGAGTTTGTGGACGTGCCCGGCGTGGAAAATATCCGGGACGTCGTCGATGATCATGTAGTCGCGTTCCTCCGGCGCAATCCGGGTGTGACCGCCAAACTGCGGGGCGACGTGGCGTTTCTTGAGGAGTTGCCCCATCGCTTTGTGGGGTTCGTCGTAACTTGCCTTCTCCTCGGGCAGTTCGGCGATAACCTCATCGAGGGACACACCGTGATACATGAGCACGTCGACGCCTTCGACCGTGACCGTCGACGGGTTACCCGTAATCGTCGCGTCGTGGGCCGACATGATCTCTCGGAGTTCCTCGTCGAAGGCCGGCTGAGGTTCGGCCAGGCGGACGGCGTCGTGATTGCCCGGGATCATCACGATCTCCATGTCCCCGGGCACGTCTTTGAGGTACTCGGCGAAGGCCTCGTACTGGTCGTATATGTCGATAATGTTCAGTTCCTCGTCCTGGTCGGGATAGACACCGACGCCCTCGACCATGTCGCCGCCGATCAGGAGATATTCGACGTGACTGGCCGCCGGTTCGTGCAGCCAGGCGGCGAACTCCTGCCAGGCAGTCTCGTCGAACTCCTGGCTGCCAACGTGAAGGTCGCTGATCAGTGCGGCACTGACTGCTCGGTCGGCCGTCGACGGTTCGAACGTCCGCGGGATGTCGGGGAAGTAAAGGGAGTCAACAAAGAGGATCCCGCCGTCGTCGGCCAGCGTCCCCTCGACGGCGATGATCTCGTCGTAGAGAAGTTCGTCGACGAGGTCGGCGAACTCCCGATCTTTCATCACCAGTGCCGGGAAGGTGCCATTGGTGTCTTCGAGGTCGATCAACCAGTGACCGCTGGCCGTCGAGCGAATATCCGAGACCATGCCGACGATCGCAGCCTCGCTCCCGCCCGGCATGGATTCGACGGCGTTGGTCGGCCGATGATTGACCCGGCCACGGAGTTGTCCCGACAGTCGTTCGTACCGATCCTTGAAGACGGCCAGAAAGTCGGCGTATTCGCCGGTCCCGGTCGAGCGGCCGGTGACATCTCCGGCGATTGCGGGCTCGATCGGGTCCCGCACACTCGCGTCAGTAACCCCCTCCGTTTCGACTGGAGACACCCCACCATTGTCGATCGATTTCGGATCGGTATTTCCAGTTGAAACAGAGGGGGTCGATTGGGGCTGATCCGAAGCGTGGTGTTCACTGTCAGTGTTGTCGACATCGACGACGGGAGAATCCGGTACTGGACGGGAGTCATCGACGGCCTGGCGGGCATGGTCGACGGTTAGTTTGATTGCCGTATCGGGGACGGCTTCGAGTGCGCCTTCGATCGCGGCGTCAGTATCGGTCGCGTCCGCCAGAATCGTCACGGCTTCTCGATCCGCGTTGTACCCACGGCTCGCGAGTTCGTTGACGATTCTGGCGGGCGTCTCGCGAGGCACAGTTCCACTCGGGCCCCCAGTCAGCAAAAGCATGGCGGTCGGGGCCATCCTCGGTTGATCCTGAATGTCCCCGTTCGACACGAAGAGCCTGCAGGAAAGGCCAGGCCTCAATGACACCCGCGAAGGGAAGAATTGTTACCGTCGGGGCCAAAACGGGGGTGCGATGAGTGATCCCCCCGACGATAGCGAGCAGACTGGCCCCGGAGTCGATCGACACGGGGACCCTCCCAGATCTGATCCCGATCGTGCGTATCCGGGGGGCACCCAAGACCGGCGATACGACGAGTCGACCCGAGGGAACGACGGCGTGTCGGGCGAACAGCACGACGAAGACTCGCCAGTCGTCCGCGACCGCACCCAGCCTGGCTCGACGAGTAGCGATCGGCCGCCCACGATGCCGGGAAGCGGGAACACATCGACGCGAGCCGACCGAATTTTACGTTACCTCTTCGATATCGCGAGCAGCATCTTCGTCGTCGCGGCGATCGGGGGACTGCTGTTTGCCGCCAGCGGTGTCTGGCCGCCACTGGTCGCCATCGAGAGCGGCAGCATGAACCCGCACATGCAGAAAGGAGATCTGGTGTTCGTCATGGAAGAGCAGCGATTCCCCGGGGCTGGTGCTGAAAGCGAAAGTGGAGTTGTCACTGCCGCTGCCGGGGCCGATACCGGGTATCGAATGTTCGGTAAGTACGGTGACGTCATCGTTTATCAGCCGTACGGTAGTACCGAAGAGACACCGATCATTCATCGGGCAATGCTCTGGGTGGATGAAGGCGAAAATTGGTACGAGAGAGCAGACTCGAAATACGTCGGGAACGCCGACTCCTGTGCGGAGCTGAACTACTGTCCGGCCCCACATGCCGGGTTCATCACGAAGGGAGACAACCCAGCCACGAACGATGTATACGATCAAGTGATGGGCCTCTCTAAGCCCGTCAAGCCATCCTGGATCATGGGGACGGCAGAAAAACGAATCCCGTGGCTCGGCCAGGTTCGATTGATGTCCGGCGCTGGCAGTGCCAGTTCGATCAACGCGACTGGAAGCTGAGATTCGAAAGCCGTCGCCTCGGCAGTATTACTGGTCGAACCGCGCCTGGATAAACGGTTGGACGTCCTCGATATCGCCCAGACGCGAATCCGAATGCAGGACGGTCTCGGTTTCCTCGATCGGTACTGAGAGACTGATCTCTTTTGTCCGACCATACCGCCCCTTCGAGACGACGACGGCGTTGACAATGCCCAACATGTCGAGTTCGGAAATGAGATCAGTGACGCGGCGCTGGGTGAGGACATCGGCGTCGATCTCCTCGCAAAGTCGCTTGTAGATGTTGTACACTTCGCCAGTGTTGATGTTGTGGACGCCGTTTTTCTCCAGCAGGATGATCGAATAGAGGACGAGTTTCGACTGCGTCGGGAGCGTCCGGACGACCTCGACGACCCGATCCAGTTCGATTTTCTCCTGGGCTTGCCGGACGTGATCTTCGTCAACGATATCGGTCTGACCTCGCTCGGCCAGTTCACCGGCCGTCCGGAGAAGATCGAGTGCTCGGCGGGCATCGCCGTGTTCCTGGGCTGCGAAAGCAGCACACAACGGGATGACGTCGTCCGAAAGTGCGCCGTCCTTGAATGCGACGTTCGAGCGCGCCTGGAGGATGTCCCGTAGTTGGTTGGCGTCGTAAGGGGGAAACACGATCTCCTCCTCGCCGAGACTCGACTTGACACGAGGGTCAAGAAAGTCGGTAAACTTCAGATCGTTACTTATCCCCATGATCGAGACGCGGGAGTATTCCAGTTCCGAGTTCATCCGCGAGAGATTATACAGCGTGTCGTCACCGCTTTTCTCGACGAGTTTGTCGATTTCGTCGAGCATGATGACGACGACGCGTTCGGTGTAATCGACGGCGTCGAAAAACGTGTTGTAAACGCGGTCTGTCGGCCACCCCGTCATCGGAACCTCCTCGAAGCCGTCACGATCCTCCCGTAAGGACTCGATTTGAGCGTCAATTTCCTCGATAGACTCGAACTGAAGACCCTCGAGTGCGTCCGGATCCGACTCGGCGCGCTCTTGCTGGTCAGTCAGGTCGTCGATCCGCTCGTCGATGAATTCTTTGTTTTGTTCGACAAATTTGTTGGCAAGTTGTGCAAGAACCCGATACTGGGTGTCTGTCACTTCACAATTGATGTACTGGACATCGCAAGGGACCTCGTATTTCTGGGAGGTGTGCTCGAGTTCTTCGCTGACAAACTTTGCACTGGCCGTTTTGCCGGTCCCCGTCTTCCCGTAGATCAGAATATTTGAGGGCGTATCTCCACGGAGTGCGGCAACGAGAATCGTTGCGATGTTGTTGATCTGTTCCTCACGATGGGGGAGCTTCCGGGGCGTGTAGGACGGTCTGAGAACCTCTTTGTTCTCGAAAATCGGCTCGCCACTGAGCAGGTCGTCGAACAGACCACGGGAGGCCTCGTCTGTCTCGGACTCCTCCTCTAAGACGAGCTCGTCGAGGAGGTCCGAACGTGTTTCTCGGTCGGATGGTTCTCCCGACCGCTCCGACGACTCCCGATCTGGATTGTCCGACGGTGACTGTTCCTGCTGGTGGTCGCCCGTGCCATTCGCGTCTGCGTCGGCGTCTGTATCGTCCGTATTTTGCATGACGAGGGCCCCCTTTTTCGGGTGGAAATCCGCACGCACATTCGGTATATCGGGTAGAGACGGCCGAGAGTGGTGATATCCGCAAATTATGGATTGTCGGCCAGTCCAGTTGAACCACACGAACCGGTGGGAGAGAGCGTATTAAAAATTTCGGTTCACTCAATACACAAAGACATGCCGTTAGGGAATAACACGGACGCCTCATCTATTGAACGTCAGTGGAGAGTCCTTGGACAGACGTTCATATTTGAGCCAGGTGGCGCGTTGCTGACTGGATATATCTTCATCCCCCCCTCCCCCTCATTTCGAGTGGAACAGCCTACAAGAGTGGGTGGGGGGACAGCAGTGACAGTGATTCCAACTAGTATGGAGGGGTTTTAAATAAATGAAGGTATAACAGTATCCGTAAACTACTATACAATCCATTCAGTGAAGATTGATCTATCATTAGTATAGTGTAAGTATTGTTTCCTAGAGACACACTCAATAGCTAGAACACTCATTCCTAGTTATAGCGCCTTACACTCGAATTCAGTTTCACTCCGTGCTGCTATTATCTCCCACACTTCACAAGTACTGACCGACATCTTGGGACCCGTCACCGAAAGTGTCATTGCGCTAGAGATGGATCCAGACGCCTCTCGCTGTAATTGATCACGTATCCCGGCAACTCTCGACCGGTCACCCACTGTCTCGGGGTGTTCCAGTTGAAACGAAGGGGTGGGGGGTGTAAGAGGTTCCCTCCTCAGTATCTCCCAGGTTCAGTCCATCGGCTGATACAGCAACTGGGCAGTTGGTTTCTCCGTATAATCATTCTTGGATTGGTATTCACTTGCCGATGAGCATCGCTTCGATTGATCGCCACCACCGGCCAGGTCAGACTCGTTTGATCCCGAATTCTTCCAACTAGCCTTCGGAGAATTTATATATGTCTGACGTACAGTTAAGTGGATTCGGGAGGGTAGTTCGGGCAGATGCCCCGACTCGCTCGGGCGCGGGAGGATAGGATGGGCCTGCTCACAGAACTCAAAGACAGTATTTCGCGTGCCGCATCGACCCTGTTCTCCGAACAGGATCCGAAACGTATCGGTATCTACGGTCCGCCCAACGCCGGCAAGACGACGCTGGCCAATCGCATTGCGCGTGATTGGACCGGCGACGCCGTCGGGCCGGAGAGTCCGATTCCACACGAAACCAGGCGTGCCCGCCGCAAGGAGAACGTCGAGATCGAACGGGACGGCAAGTCCGTCCAGATCGATATTGTCGACACGCCGGGTGTGACGACGAAAGTCGACTACACCGAATTCCTCGATCACGACATGGAGAAAGACGATGCCGTCCGTCGGTCACGGGAAGCCACGGAGGGTGTCGCCGAGGCGATGCACTGGCTCCGTGAGGACGTCGACGGTGTTATCTACGTACTGGACTCGACGAAAGATCCCTTCACCCAGGTGAATACGATGCTCATCGGGATCATCGAGAGTCAGGATCTCCCGGTGTTGATCTTCGCGAACAAGATCGACCTCGAGGACTCGAACGTCCAGCGGATCCGCAACGCGTTCCCCCAACACGAGACGGTCCCGTTGTCGGCCCTTGAGGGCGACAACATGGACGAAGTCTACGATAAGATCGCGGAGTACTTTGGGTGATCTGTGATGGCTGAAATCAAACAACCCGGAGAGGGCGTCCAGATCGACCTTATCAGTGCCAAGCGAATGAATGGCCTGGCGAGTATGGAGAAGATTCGGATGATCCTCGATGGCGTTCGGGACGGCAATATCGTCGTCTTAGAGGAAGGATTGACGCCCGACGAAGAATCAAAACTCATCGAAGTAACGATGACTGAGATCAGTCCCGACGAGTTCAACGGGATCGAGATCGAGACGTATCCACGCTCGGAGGCGGCCGATCAGAGTTTTCTCGATCGACTCATGGGTAGAGAGTCGACGAAGAAACTCACGGTGATCGGACCGGCCAACCAGATCGAGACGCTCCACAAGGACGAAACCCTCATCAGCGCGCTCGTCTCCCGGAAATAATGCCCCACCAGTGTACGGACTGCGGGACGACGTTCGAAGATGGCTCGACTGAGATGCTGTCGGGCTGTCCAAGCTGTGGTGGCAACACCTTTCAGTTTCTCCCGGACGGTGCCGATACTAGCCCGGCCCCGGAGGCCGATCCACCGGAGAAAACGCCCGACAGGTCGACCTCTGATAGTACCGTTGCCCGGACCGTTGGCAGTGCCGCAGCGACCGTCCGGGACATCGTCGGATCTGATCCCGACGGTGCGGGAACCGATCCGGACGCGGCCGATCCACTGTCGCCATCCTCAGCGGACGAAACAGCGCCATCATCGCCTGACGAAACCGTCGATTCGGCCACTGATACGGGGACAACTCCCGACGAGTCCCCCGACGCCTCGATCATGTCCAACATGGAGGCGGGATCGGTGCAGCGTGACTCGGTGACAACTAACAGGGAAGATGCCGCTCAGGCATCTGCACGGTCGGCCGTGGTCAGTCCGGGTGAACTCCCGGAGACTGCCGACGAGACGGATGTCTCCGGTCGGTCTCAACCTGGGGCTGGCGCGCGTGGTGAGGCGCCCGTCGAGGGGCCCGAAGACGAGCGCCCCGACCTCGAAACGCTTCGCGATGAACTCAACGATCAGTTCGAATCGATCCGGATTGTCGAACCCGGGCAGTACGAACTCAACCTGATGGAACTGTACGAGCGCGACGAGTATATCATCGCCTTACGGGAAGACGGCCGCTACCGGATTCAGGTCCCTGGCGACTGGCGAGATTGAAATCGGGACGTACTTTCTTCCCCCGTCAGCAACCCTTTTTGTCCTCGTCGTCGTGAGTAGTGACATGCACTATCGGGAAGTCGCGGGCTCGCGCGAATTCGTTGCCCAGCTGGCCCACGGCGACGACTGGCGGTCTCAGATCGAGGATTTCGCCGCCCATGAAGGGGTCGAAGCCGCGTTTTTCGTCGGCCTCGGGGCGGTTCAAGACGCGACGATCTGGTATTACGATCAGGATCGCCAGGCGTACGACGAGGTTGTCTTTGCAGAGCCACTTGAAGTCGCCTCCTGCGTGGGCAATCTCTCTGACTTGGACGGCGAGCCGTTCGCCCACACCCACGCCGTGCTCTCGCGACGCGACGGGAGCACGCTCGCCGGGCACCTCGACGCAGCGACGACTTTTGCCGGTGAGCTCTACGTCAGGACATTCGAGGAACCGCTCGTCCGGACCCACGACGAACCGACCGACCTGGATCTCTGGGACCTGTAAATGCCCAAGTTTACGGAGGCTGCATAGATGCGCGAGGCCGACGAACGCTACTTCCAGAAACTGGAGGACGAACTCGACACCGCTCTCGGGGTCGCACGCCAGGCTCGACAGCGTGGCGACGACCCTTCGACCGACGTCGAAATCCCGGTCGCCAAAGACATGGCCGATCGGGTCGAGAACATCCTCGGGATCGATGGCGTCGCCGAGCGCGTGCGCGAACTCGAGGGTGAAATGTCACGCGAGGAGGCAGCCCTCGCCCTGGTCGAAGACTTCGTCGAGGGATCGGTCGGTGACTACGACACGAAGGCTGGCAAGGTCGAGGGCGCGGTTCGGACTGCCGTGGCCCTGCTCACCGAGGGCGTCGTCGCCGCCCCGATCGAAGGTATCGATCGGGTCGAAATCCTGCAAAACGACGACGGCACGGAGTTCGTCAACGTCTATTACGCCGGCCCGATCCGCTCGGCCGGCGGCACCGCCCAGGCACTCTCCGTGCTCGTCGCCGACTACGCCCGGACCCTGCTCGACATCGATGAGTACCACGCCCGCGAGGACGAGATCGGTCGCTACGTCGAGGAAATCGACCTCTACGACGGAAACACAGGGTTGCAGTACTCACCGAAGGAAACGGAAACTCGCCACATCGCCGAGCACATGCCGATCATGCTCGATGGCGAGGCGACCGGCGACGAAGAGGTCTCGGGCTATCGCGACCTCGAGCGGGTCGACTCCAACAGCACTCGAGGCGGGATGTGCCTCGTCCTCGCGGAAGGAATCGCCCTGAAAGCGCCAAAGATTCAGCGCTATACCCGCCAGCTCGAGGAACTCGAATGGCCGTGGCTCCAGGATCTCATCGACGGGACGATCGGCGACGACGATTCCGACGATGCCCCAGCAGATGCCGACGAAGAGCGCAATTCTCCAGACGAAACAATGGGGGTGAAAGACGACGGAGAAGGCGATGGGCCACCACGCGCAGAACCGTCGAAAAAGTACTTGAGAGACCTGATTGCCGGCAGACCAGTCTTTTCCCACCCGAGCGAATCGGGTGGCTTTCGACTGCGGTATGGTCGCGCGCGTAATCACGGTAACGCGACCGCCGGGATCCATCCGGCCACGATGCATCTGGTCGATGACTTCCTTGCAACGGGGACCCAGATCAAGACCGAACGGCCGGGCAAGGCCGCGGGGATCGTCCCCGTCGACACGATCGAGGGGCCGACGGTCCGGTTGGCAAACGGTGACGTCCGGCGGATCGACGATCCAGAAGAAGCACTCAAAGTTCGCAACGGCGTCGAAAAAGTCCTCGACGTCGGAGAGTATCTCGTCAACTACGGCGAATTCGTCGAGAACAACCATCCGCTTGCGCCGGCATCCTACACCGTCGAGTGGTGGCGCCAGGAGTTCGCCGGCACCGAGGCCGACGTTCAGGCCATGGCTGATTCCGCCCAGATCGACCTCATCGACCCCGATCCCGAACAGGCCATCGAGTGGGCCCGAGACTTCGATGCGCCGCTACACCCGAAATATACCCATCTCTATCACGATGTTAGCGTTGAGGCAATCGACGCGTTGACCGAGGCGATCGCCGACGCCGAGGTCGTCACTGGCGACGGGGCCGCGATGACAGGTCGACAGCCAGCCGACGCGGCGACCGGCGATCTGATCCTCGATCGGACTGACGTGGTCCAGCACACGCTCGAATCATTGCTGGTCGAACACACCCAGACGGACGAGTCCATACACGTCCCGACGTGGCGCCCGCTGGTCGAGACGCTCGGCTTCGACAACGACCTGACGCGGTCCTGGACGCTCGCGGACCTTTCGGAACGCGCTCGCGAGTACGCCGACGGCGAGAACGCGATCAGAGCGATCAACGAAGTGGCCCCGTTCGAGGTACGTGAGCGCGCCCCGACCCGAATCGGCAACCGAATGGGTCGCCCGGAAAAATCCGAGGAACGGGAACTCTCGCCAGCCGTCCACACGCTGTTCCCCATCGGCGAGGCTGGCGGCAACCAGCGCGACGTCGCGAAGGCCGCCAAACACGCCGACGAGATGGGCGATGTCCCTGGTGAGGTCGAACTGGAAGTCGGCCGTCGCCGGTGTGTCGAGTGTGGCACGGACACGTACCGCCCGCGCTGTCCTGACTGTGGCGGCGTCTCGGAGTCGGTGTACGTCTGCCCTGATTGTGATCGCGAGGTCGACCCCGACGAGTCCGGCCGCGCGGAGTGTCCCGGCTGTGAGACGCTGGCCTCGCCGACCCGCCAGACTGTCATCGACGTCGGCGAGGAGTACCAGCAAGCCCTGGATGCGGTCGGCGAGCGCGAGGTGGCCTTCGACGTGCTCAAAGGCGTCAAGGGGCTGTCCTCGAAGGAGAAGACGCCCGAACCGATGGAGAAAGGGATTTTGCGGGCCAAACACGACGTCAGCGCGTTCAAGGACGGAACGGTCCGCTACGACATGACGGACCTCCCGGTCACGTCGGTTCGCCCCGAGGAACTGGACGTCACTGTCGAGCAGTTCCGCGAGTTGGGCTACGAGGAAGACATTCGCGGTGACCCGCTCGTCCACGACGACCAACTGGCCGAACTCAACGTCCAGGATATCGTCCTCTCGGATGGCGCGGCCGAACACATGCTCAAGACCGCAGACTTCATCGACGACTTACTCACCTCCTACTACGGCCTCGATCCCTACTACGAACTCGAAGATCGCGAGGACCTCGTGGGCGAACTCGTCTTCGGGATGGCCCCCCACACCAGCGCCGCGACCGTCGGACGCGTGGTCGGCTTCACCACGGCCGCAGTCGGATACGCCCACCCGTACTTTCACGCCGCGAAGCGCCGCAATTGCGACGGTGACGAGGACTGCGTCATGCTCCTGCTCGACGGGTTGCTCAACTTCTCGCGGAAGTACCTGCCCGACCAGCGTGGCGGTCGCATGGACGCGCCCTTAGTGATGTCTTCCCGGATCGACCCGGCCGAAATCGACGACGAGGCCCACAACATCGACATCGTTGAGGAGTACCCCCTGGAGCTGTACGAGGCGACCCGCGAGATGGCTCATCCGGAGGATGTCGACGTGCAGATCGCCGAGGACACGCTGGGGACCGACAACGAGTATACCGGCTTCAATCACACCCACGACACCAGCGACATCGCTCTGGGGCCGGATCTCTCGGCCTACAAGACGCTGGGATCGATGGAGGACAAGATGGATGCCCAACTCGAGATCTCCCGAAAGCTCCGGGCCGTCGACGAGAGTGACGTCGCCGAGCGGATCATCGAATATCACTTCCTGCCGGATCTGATCGGCAACCTCCGGGCTTTCTCACGGCAAGACGTGCGGTGTCTGGGCTGTGGCGAGAAGTACCGCCGCGTCCCGCTGACCGGGGTTTGTCGGGAATGTGGCGGCGACGTCAACCTGACCGTCCACGAGGGGTCGGTCAACAAGTACATCGACACCGCCATGCGCGTCGCCGAGGAGTTCGGTGCCCGGGAGTATACGAAACAACGCCTGGAGATCCTCGATCGATCGATCAAGCGTGTCTTCGAGGACGATACGAGCAAACAGACGGGGATCGCTGACTTCATGTGAAGTTTCTCCGAGCCGAACGGAGCGAGGCGCGAACGAAGTGAGGGCCTCGAAACCCGAGCGGTGAAACCGCGAGCGGAGTGAGGCTCGGCTTTTTTGGTCCAGATTTTGCGCGAGAGGGGCGAGACGCGACTGGCGGGAGCGTCTCGCTCCCCGAGCGGAAAAAAGGTGGGAGAGATACGAGCAAACAGACGGGGATCGCGGACTCCATCTTTATTCAGCGAGGAAACCCCGCCGCTTGCGGCGGGGAGGAATCGCGTAAGCTCCGTCCCACAACCGGCGACGACAGCCGGACGACTCCCCGACATGAACAATGTTATTATAAATACAGATTTATTTACATGACGTATGGCGGAGGTCCGTCGTACAGTCGTCGTCAAGATCGACGTAGACGATAGCGACGCGACTCTCCTCCACGAAACTGTCGAAGAGTACCTGTGGGCGTGCAACTACGTCGTCCGCGATGCGTGGAAGGACGACTACAAACCCACCTCCAAGACAGAACTCCACGAACGGACGTATTCAGCCGTGCGCGACGAGACGAGACTGCAAGCGAACCTCGTCCAGTCCGCGCGGAACAAGGCCGCCGAAGCCATCAAGGGTGTCGTCGCCAGGTGGAAGAACGGCAAGAAGGCATCGCAACCACACTTCAGGACGCCCTCGATTCGCTACGACAAGCG
>NZ_JACDNP010000012.1 GCF_013839425.1 Halorhabdus salina
GTGCTGAAATGTGCCGTCAGAAACGTCGAACTAGCGCTTGACGCCTCTACCCGTGGAAATTAAGCATCTAAACAAGGCCCAGCCACTGTAATAGGCGGAAGCCTAACTGTGGCTGGCATTGCGAGTGGATCACAAAGTCACACACTGAGTGAATTCAAAGAAGACCTAAATAATGCGTTTGAAATTAGGGACCAAGGAGGCTCAATTGAGGAGTGGAGAAGCTATCTTGTGAATCAGGGTTACTCTGTAGGCGACGCTGTTTACAGCTACCCAGAAGATCATCCCGATGGGGTCACTAATATTATTGAGCCTGACCACTTAGCAAATAAGAAGGATTTGGATATCCATATTTCTTTAGTAGGCCCGAAAGATCTCTCGGATTATGGAGAGACATATGCTGCGTCACTCGATATGAAATATATTGAAGACGGCGATCTAATACATGACACACAGGGAGAACCTCCGGTTGATCTCGCTGGATTTGGTTACCATGACCCGCATTGGGAATTAATCACTAATGATCTCTCAGAGGCCACAGAGACCTCCGAAAATATAAATTATCGAGATGGGTCCTATTCAACCGGAGGGTTAGCGTTTGATGTATATGACGAAGACCTAACTATAGTTACTAATGGCTCACCTACAGAGCAGTGTACAGTGTTTTTGAACCCAACTGGTGACGCAGACCCGGAAGAACGGATTGTCCATGGTGACTACCATCATACTTGGAATGAGATAGAAATTCAAGGTGTTTCTATTAATCCGTCAGGTTTGTCAGTAGTTGTAAGCGATGAAGCTCAAGAATGGGAAACAGATACTACAAGGTACGGTGAAGAAATTCTTAAACTTTCTCAAGCAGACGCAACTCCGCCACTGTTTTAGAAGTCTCTGTTTTTGCTTGAACCGTTTGAATTTCATCTGTCAGTTGACCCATCATCATTTAATACCCGCTCTTGTCCTCACTGTTGCATCCGGTCGCTTCTCAGTCGTCGATGTCGGTCACGTAAAGCCGCGTGCAGACGACATCCCTAACAGACGCTCCACTTATTCGAGTGCCTCGACAACCGTTTCCCAGGGCATGGCAGGTCTGTGTTCCGGGGTCACCGGGCGGAGGACCTCGCCATTTTCGTCGATCGCCGTCGTTCTGGCGACGTGTCCCTGGTAACCGGCCTGAATCACCCATGAATAGCCGACCAAAGCCTCCCATTCAATACACGCCGAGACCCGGATCCGTTCCGGGGGTCATAAGCTGGGCTCGACAGAAAATCTTGGCGACCGTCCGATCGGACGGCTACGCCGCGTTCGCACACGCTGGACTGCAGTAGCCCCGTTCGGCAGCGTTCGAATCGGGGTGTGCCTTGAACGATTCGCCACAGCCGTTGCAGGTGTACGTTTCGAAGTCCGACATGCCATTCGGTGGGTGACAGCCCGGAAACCAAGATAGTTTTGGACGTCTCAGTTCGTCACTGGAGCGCGCGACCGGCTTTGAGGCCACTCCGGAGAGCGGCCCGCGTCCGCCCGATGCCTTCGACCCAGTCGCCAGCGAGTGCAAGATCCGCGTCGAGAGCGTCCTCGACCAGCGATTCGTCCGGTCCACGAGTCGGGACCGCTGCTCCCCATCGCTGGTACTCCCACCAGGTCGGCTCGTCGAGTCGGTCGTCATCGAGCAGTTCCACCGCACGCTGACTCGCGATCTCGGCGGCGGCGGCCGGTGACGTCTGGGGATGGGTCACCGCCCACCCCGGGCCGAACTGGACGATGACCATTCCTTCGCCGTCTGGCACGTGGCCCGGCTTGTGCCCTTCGTTCGAGACCCATGCGACGTCGTAGACACCCTCCTCGCTGACGAGACCGAAGAATTCGGTATCGACCTCGAACGGATAGTGCAACGCAACGGTATCCATCGTCCGGTAGGGAATCTCGTCTGCGGTCGTCGCTAATCGACCCCGGAGCGGATCGTCCCAATCGGCCGTCTCGAACAGCACTGAGGCCGATGCGCCCGGTACTGCCAAGACGACTGCATCGAAGTCCTCTTCGCCGTCTTCGGTCGTCACTCGCCAGCCGTCCGAGAGTCGCTCGAGTCGGGTGACCCCGACGCCGACTTCGAGATCCGCTTCACTTTCTTCGATCATGCCACGGACGATCCCATCGAGGCCGTCACGCGTCGTCCAGCGTGGATTCTGCGGCGTCTGTCCGGGGGCGATCTCCCCGTCGGCGTCGAAGCGCCAGACTGGAGTCTCAATCTCGACGAGGACATCGCTTGCTGCCGTCTCGATGACGGATTGTAAGTTCTCGTCCCCGACTTCGAGGTAGTTCGCACCGAAGTCGAAGATACAGCCGTTCCGGCGTCGACTCGCCATGCGACCTCCAACAGTGTCCATTTCGTAGACTGTCGTGTCGGCGTCATCGAGTGCGTGGGCCGCCCCAGCCCCGGCGATCCCGCCGCCAACGATACAGATGCGTTTAGTCATGCCCACACTTCGATGGGTGGCACCTAAAGAGCCGCCTTGGAGGCAGGTTCTGTGACAATTTCGGGGAGACTGCTCTGGAATGGGCCAGTGAGGGCCGTCTTGTTTGCTCTTGGGGCCACATACGGAGAGATTTTCTGCCCCGAAATGGGTCGACCTCGGCATTTTCGCGGGGCCGGCGACGAGTTGCTTTCACTACCGACGCTGGCTACTGTGCGTAATTATATCTAATTACTTTTTTGTGTCTCCGGTGTTGAGGTGGTCAGTACATGCTGCCGATCGAACGACTGCGGTCGAGGCTCCGGGCTGGCACGCGAACTGATGCCGTGCTCGTCGGGTTGCCGCTCGCGTTTATCGGGATCTTCGCCGTTTCAAACGGCGTGTGGGCGTCGACCGATAATGCGCTCATGCTGGCTTCGATCGTCTGCGCCTCACTTATCCTCGACAGCTTGTTTGTCCATCCGCCGACCGAATCGGGGTGAGTCTGACCGTCGTCTCAGTAGCTGTGACTCGGGTGGATACATCTACCAGACAGATCTGGCTAGTACCGACGAATACCTGTTGGCGATGAGCACTTGTGCCGACAAATGGCTACGAAGTGTACTGTTGTGACTTGGTGTGTCCAGCTATGCCCAAAACTAACTCAACGTTCAAGGGAGGGAAGGCCCAATCTCTACGTATCCAAATGACGGAGACGATCACAGTCTTGCTGGTCGACGAGGATCAGGACATCCTCGACATCACGGCCACGTTTCTCGAACGGGAAGACGAAGCACTGGACGTACTGCCAGTGACTGAGACAGCGACAGCGCTCGAAACAGTCCAAGAGCAGCCAGAGCGCGTCGATTGTGTGATCAGTGACTACAGCATGCCCGAGATGACTGGCGTCGAGTTTTTCCAGTCTGTCCGGGAGGTTGATCCGGACGTTCCGTTCTTCTTTTTCACCGGTCGTGACCGTCAGCAGATCGAAGCCGAACTCGGTGAGCAGTCAGTCACCGGCTACGTCCAGAAGGGGACTGGTACCGAACGATATGCCGACCTGGCGACAGAGATTCGTGACGCGGTTGACGCCTGATCAGGCTCTGGTAGACGCGAGATCAGTTCGTTCTCTACTGTGCCCGGTCGGTGTTGGCGAGCCATCGATCGGCAATCGACCGATCCGAACACTCGCCGTTGCAAAACCCAGTCGCCCCAGGATCTGGTGTTTATCTTCCGTCGAACGTGGGTTCGCGATCTTCCTGGAACGCGTCGATTCCTTCCATGAGGTCGTCCGTGTCCCGGAGCAACCCGAAGGCGCGTGATTCGATTTCAAGCCCGGCCTCGATATCGTCCTGGCCCTTGTGCATCGCACGCTTGGTCAGTCCCTGGGCGATCGGTGGCCCCGCTGCGAGGTCGGCCGCGAGTTCGTCGACCCGCGCCTCGAACTCGTCGGGATCGTGGACCTCGTTGACGAACCCGTACTCGGCCATCGATTCGGCGTCGAAGTGGTCGGCCGTGAAGATGATCTCCTTGGCCCGGCCTTCGCCGACGATCCGCTGGAGACGCTGGGTCCCGCCCCACCCGGGCATCAGCCCGAGATTGTGTTCGGTCTGTCCGAAGCGAGCGTCACTCGTGGCAATCCGGAGATCGGCGTGGGTCGCCAGTTCCATGCCACCGCCGAGACAGAAGCCGTCGATTGCCGCGAGGACTGGCATCGAACTCTCCTTGACCGCGCCGAATATTTCCTGGCCCTTCTGGGAGAGTTCCGCGACGTCGACCGCGTTCCCCTCGGTGATCGAGGAGAGGTCTGCGCCTGCCGAGAATGCGCGATCGCCTGCGCCTGCGAGAACCACCACGCGAACCGCGTCGTCATCGTCGAGGGTTTCGATCGCGTCAGCGAGTTCCTCGAGGAGGGTCGGGCTGATCGCGTTCATCCGCTCGGGTCGATCGATCGTGAGTCGGCCGATCCCGTCCTCGCGGTCGACCAGTAGTGTTTCGTAGTCGCTCATCGGTCAGTGAACCCTCCGGCGTCGGCTGCGGTCCGCAGATAATCGGCTACGTTGTACCGCTCGGCCCCGGACTCCTCGTAGGCTGCATCGAGTGTCTCGACGAGCGTTTCCAGCCCGGCCGCATCCGCCAGGGTGACTGCCCCTTCGGGAAAACCAGCGCCCAGCTGCATCGCCTGGTCGATCGCCTCGATCGTGGCGACGTCGTCTGCAAGCAGGTTCGCCGTCTCGTTGGCCATCACACCCAGTAGGTGGTGTTCGACTTCTGTACTGACGGGGGCTCCCTCATAATCCGTGCCGTCGTCGTAATCGTAGAAGCCCTCGCCGGTCTTGCGGCCGAGACGATCGTCATCGACGGCTGTCTCGAGCAAGGGGGCCGGTTCGTAGGCGTCGCCCAGGACCTCGTGGAGATAGTCCATGATGTGCAACGTGACGTCGTTACCGATCGTGTCGCTCAACTCGAAGGCACCCATCGGCAGGCCGATCGATGCCGTCGCGGTCGAATCGACTTCCTCGACGGTTGCAACCCCCTCCTCGACTAGCCAGGCAGCCTCGTTGAGCATCGGGATGAGGATCCGGTTGACGATGAAGCCCGGACTGTCCTTTTGCACCCGGACGGGCGTTTTCCCGAGATCCTCGGCAAGTGCCTCGACTGTGTCGAGGATCTCGTCGTCGGTGTGGGCCCCGCGAATGACCTCGACGAGATCCATCCGGGTCGGTGGATTGAAGAAGTGCATCCCGCAGAACTGGCCCGGACGATCGGTCAACTCCGAGAGATCGGTAATCGAGAGGCTGGAGGTGTTCGTGCCATAAATCGCCTGTTCGGGCGCGTATTCGTCGACTTCAGTGTAGACGGCTTCCTTGATGTCCATGTCTTCCGGGACGGCCTCAATGACGACGTCGGCGTCACTGACAGCGTCCTCGACCGGGACGACCGGATCGATCCGGTCGCGTGCCGCGTCGGCGTCGGCCTCGGTGATGTACTCCCGATCGGCCATCTTCGCCAGGCTCGAGTCAATCTGGTCGTAGCCGTTCTGGACAAGGTCCTCGTTGATGTCGCGCAACCGGACCTGGTAGCCCGACAGAGACGCGACTTGCGCGATGCCGTGGCCCATCGTTCCCGCACCCAGTACCGCAATCGTGTCGATATCGTTGATGGTCATACGTTCGTTCGGGAAGACGACTGGCAGGCTGTTTAAACTTCGCTTCCGACAACAATTCGTCAATTTACGCAGTTACATCGCACTCGCGTTGATCGAACGGGTTTAAATACGAGAGTCGGCTAGCCGGTATATACACGGTCGACTGTCCGGCCGGTGTTCTTCACTGGACCACCCAGCACGGACGGCGACCCGCTTCAGCCCCTATCCATGTTTGAGCACATCCGCGAGGACGTTCGTACAGCGAAGGCAAAGGATCCGGCGGCTCAATCCACACTGGAAGTATTTCTCACCTATCCCGGCCTGCACGCGGTCTGGCTGTATCGTGTGGCACACGTCCTGTGGGGGGACGGGTATCGACTCACGGCCCGCCTCATCTCCCATTTGAGCAGGCTCCTGACTGGCGTCGAAATCCATCCGGCTGCCGATATCGGCGACCGGGTGTTCATTGACCACGGCATGGGCGTCGTAATCGGTGAGACGGCCGATATCGGTGACGACGTGATGATGTATCACGGCGTGACGCTGGGCGGCAACTCAATGCGGCGGACCAAGCGCCATCCGACCGTCGAAGACGGCGCAACATTGGGCGTCAACGCGACGTTGATCGGCAATATCACGATCGGCGAGAACGCCACAGTCGGCGCAGGGGCGACAGTCATCGAGGACGTACCCGCGGGTGAGACAGTCGCCGGCGTCCCTGCCGAACCCATCGACGGGACGGCGACGCTAGAAGCACCTGTCGCCGGCGAGGACGACGACTGACCACAATCTTTTTCGGCCCAGAATTTGCCGATTGTCCATGGCGGACCCATATGATTCACTCCGGGACGATCCGGCGATGGCAGCGCTCGTGGACGAGCATGGCGAACTCTCTATCGAACCGGCCGCGGACCCCTTCGAGCGTATCGTCATTTCAGTGGTCCGTCAACAACTGGCGATTGCCGCCGCCGACGCGATTGAGGAAGCGCTCTTTGACCACTTCGAGGTGACGCCGACGGCCTTACGGAACGCACCCGTCGAAGAGCTACGGGAAGTCGGTGTGTCCGAACGGAAAGCGGAGACGATCCGCAACCTCGGGAAAGCGTTCGCCGACCGTGACTATTCGCGCGAGGCGTTCGCCGAACGATCCGACGAGGCGGTGATCGACGAACTGACCGAAATTTCCGGAATCGGACCCTGGACAGCGAAGATGTTCTGCATGTTCGCGCTTGGTCGAGAGGATGTCTTCCCGGTCGAAGACCTCGGCATCCGACGCGGGATGCAGACAGTGTATGGGAACGAGATGACGCGCTCTGCGATGGTCGATCACGCCGAAGTGTGGCGCCCGTATCGGTCTGTCGCATCGCTGTACCTCTGGCAGGTCGTCGACTGAGCCGACCTGCTGGCAGGAGAGAGCGTCCACCTCTCGTTGAAATCTATGATGCATCTTTTCAGCAACGGTTATTACGGTAGAGGATAACGTTCGGATCGACGCTGACCCACACGTGTAGACTGGCTGCTCGTCGCGGGTTACATCGACCGGGCGGCTTGGCCGTTTGGCACTCGTTGCGGATCTGCTCGATGGGCACCCGTGACGCGGGGTCTAGCAACGATCGAGAGACATACATCATGACATCCGAACAGATGACCGCTGACTCGGGCACTGACGTGGCCAGTGATCGGGTCGAGAACCTGGTGAATCGACTGACGCTCGAAGAGAAGATCGACATCGTCCACGGGGACGTCGATCCGGATGGGATCGCGACGGGATACGTCCCGCCGAACGAACGACTCGACATTCCGTCACTGTCGTTGATCGACGGGCCGCTGGGCGTCCGTGCCGGTGATGGAACGGCGGCGACTGCGTTTCCGGCGTCGGTCGCGCTGGCCTCGGCCTGGGATCCGGACCTCGCCCGAGAGATGGGCGAGACGATGGCGGCCGAAGCGCGCGCACTGGATCAAGATGTGCTGTTGGCTCCCGGATTCAACATCATGCGGGTGCCCCAGTGTGGTCGCCTCTTCGAATACTACTCCGAAGACCCGCACCTGAACAGTCGGATCGCAGTCGGGTCCGTCGAGGGAATCCAAGCAGGCGACGTCGCTGCCTGTGGGAAACACTACGTGGCGAACAACCAGGAGACTGCTCGGATGGAAATGAACGCCAACGTCGGCGACCGGGCGCTCCGGGAACTCTATCTGCGCGCCTTCGAGGCCGTCGTCAAAGAGGCCGACGTCGCCTCGATCATGGCTGCCTACAATCACGTTAATGGCACTCACGCGACCGAGAATCGGCGACTGCTTACTAACATTCTCAAAGACGAGTTCGGGTTCGACGGCTTTGTCGTCTCGGACTGGTGGGCGACGACGGATGGTCCCGCGGCCGCCAGGGCGGGACTCGATCTCGATATGCCGGGGGCCACGATCGCTGAGATGGCAACCGACAGGAACGTCCTCTATCGGGCGATCAACACTTTCTCGACGTTCGACTGGTTCTCTCAGGACGATGCGACGGAACTGATCACCTCGATCGTCGGCCTCGAATCGAGCGAGTGCCGAGTACATCGCTCAGAGAAGTTCGACGGCGACCTTCTGGAGGCAGTCGAAGATGGTCGGATCGACGAGTCGGTCCTCGACGAGAAGGTCCGCCGAATCCTCGGGCAGATGGATCGGTTCGGTCTACTCGACGGCGAACAGCCGGACGGTGAGATCGACACCCCGGCCCACCACGAACGATCCCGTGACGTCGCCCAGCGTGGGACCGTCCTCCTGCAAAACGAGGACGACATGTTGCCACTCTCGACCGATGACCTCGACGAGCTCGCGTTGATCGGCCCGCACGCCGACGAACCGAAGGTCGGTGGCGGCGGCAGTTCCGAGGTCGATCCCTCCTCGAAGATCGGGCCGCTCGACGGCATCAAGTACCGCGTCAGCGGTGACGTCGACGTGACCTTCGAGCGCGGTGGCCCACCTGTCCAGGGCGGCGACGACCGGGACGTCACCGTCTGGAACCTCTCTGCGGAGACCGTCGTCGACTCGGTGTTCGGTGACGACGACGACCCTGCAGACCCCCCGATGGGCCCGGCAGTCGAGGCTGCCAAGGACGCTGATGTCGCTGTCCTCGTAGTTCAAGACGCCGCGACGGAGGACTTCGACCGCCCGCTGTCGCTGCCGAACAATCAGGACGAACTCGTCTCGACGGTTGCTGAGGCCGCCGAGGAAACAGTCGTCGTCCTTCGGACGGCAGGCCCCGTCGAAATGCCCTGGTCCGACGAGGTCGAGGCCATCGTCGAAGCCTGGTACCCCGGCCAGGAGGACGGTCGCGTCATCGCGTCGCTCCTGTTCGGCGATGCCGAACCGTCCGGTCGACTGCCGGTCACGTTCGGCGAGCGCCCCGGCGATTACTCCGTGAACACCCGCCGGCAACACCCCGGTATCGAAATGGATGCGGAATACTCCGAGGGAATTTTCGTCGGCTACCGACACTTCGACGCCGAGGACATCGAGCCGCTGTTCCCGTTCGGCCATGGCCTGAGCTACACTGACTTCGAGTACGACGAGGTGACCGTTGAGGCAGGTGACGGCCCCGAAGCGACGGTGGAGGTCACCGTCGAGAACGTCGGCGACCGCGACGGCTACGAGGTCGTCCAGGCGTATCTCGGCCAGGATGACCCATCGGTCGAACGCCCGCCCAAAGAGCTGGCTGCCTTCGAGTCGGTCGAACTTGCTGCCGGCGAGGCCCAGACAGTCACGCTCTCGATCGAAGAGCGTGACTTCGCCTACTACGACGAAGACGAGGCAGCCTGGACGGTCGAAGACGGCGACTATACGGTGTCGGTTGGTCGCTCTTCCCGGGATATCGTCACGACCGAGACCGTTACCGTCGAGTAAGAGTCTCTCAGGTCTTGCTCGAGTGTGGCGTGGTATAGAACGCGTCCCTCAGTCTATTTGTCCAAGTCTTGTCGAGATCTCTGTCCAAGATGGAGGGCGCGTATCTGGGACTGTCTGATTTGTCGCTGTGTGACCAGTCGCTGAGTCATCGGGGAACGAGTATCCGAATCACGTCTTCTCCACGTTCGTGAGCTGTTTCTTGACAGAATTCAGCAGTCACTCGTGAAAGTGCACCCAATTCTCAGTTCGGATAAACTCTGTTTCACCACAGGCACCGCACGATTCCGGAGCCTCGAAATTGTGATTGGCCGGTGACTCATGAACTGGCGTTCCAGCATGCGTCACGTGACAGTTCGTACAGACGAATTCTTCTACTTTCTCAGGACTGTGGGCCATATAATAAAAAACACAACTTAGATATATAAAACTATTGTCCTTTTTCGACATTCTCGCAAGCGCGTCCGTACAGCGAAGCCGTCCAAATTACGTCACGAAACGAAGTTTCAGTATTGACTACAGACGCTATCTCTTCCCTTGTTCTCCGAACCCTACTCTCCAGACATTTCTCCCCGGGCCATCCTGCAGTGGCTCGGCAGTGCACGATTCTATGACACGCGACGGGGTTCGTCCGATCCTCGCTGTTTTGTAAGCTCGTCGCGGTTACAACGAACTTTTCAGCCGGTCGAAAAAGCCCTGCTCGACGTCGATCTCTTCGCCGCTGGCCTCGGCAAACTGTTCGAGTGCATCGCGCTGTTCGTCGGAGAGCGATTCGGGCGTATACACCTGGGCTGTCACGAGTAAGTCGCCGTGACCGCGCCGGCGCAGTCGCGGCATGCCTTTGTCTTGCAGGCGGAACGTCTCGCCGCTCTGGGTTCCCGCCGGCACGTCGAGTTCGACGGGGCCGTCCAGGGTCGGCACTTCGATCGTATCGCCGAGGGCGGCCTGCGGGAACGTGATCGGTGCCGTGTGATGCAGGTCCGCCCCATCGCGTTCGAATTCTTCGTGATCTTCGATTTCTATTTCGATCAGCAGGTCGCCGTTCGGGCCGTTGTTCTCACCGGGCGCACCCTCCCGGTCCATACGAAGGGACTGGCCAGCTTGGATCCCGGCCGGCACTTCAACGGAGAGTGTTGCTTCGTTGCGGACCTGGCCATTGCCACTACAAGTCGAACACGTTTCGGTGTGGAGTGATCCTTCACCGTCACAGCGCGGACAGGTTGTCGTCTGTTGGACGCGACCCATCGGCGTCCGCTGGACGCGAGTTACCTGGCCACGCCCCTCACATTCGGGGCAGTCTCGACTGTCCGCACTCGGCGGGTGCCCGCTGCCGCCACAATCTGAACACGTCTCCGGGCGCGTGACGCTAAACTGTTTTTCGACACCCTCGTGGGCATCTTCGAGATCGATCGTCAATCTGGTTTTGAGGTCTTGACCCTGCTGTGGCCGGTTCGATTGGCGGCGACCACCGCCACCGAAGAACTGGTCGAAGATGTCACCCATATCGCCAAAGGGCCCGCCACCGCCAAAGGGGTCACCGCCGGCGCGTCGCTGTCCACCGGCGCGCCCCCCGCCACGACCGCTATCGTCGAAGCCACCACGCTTTTCGGCTTGCTCGAAACGATCGTGGCCCAGGCGGTCGTAGGCCTGGCGCTTTTCGTCATCGGTCAGGACTTCTTTGGCTTTCTTGACTTGCTTGAACTTCTCTTCGGCGTCCGGATCGTCACTGACGTCGGGGTGATACTCGCGTGCCTTCTCGCGATAGGCTTCTTGGATGTCCTCGTCGCTCGCGTCCCGTGAGACCCCCAGTACGTCGTAGAAATCCTCGCTCATTCGTTATCCCGAGGTAGGCGATTGAGACACTTCAAAAGCCCGGGTCGATGACGGTCGTACGCAACTGCTCTCTGCCGCCACCCAAACTGCGCCGGTGGCACTGATTTCTGCGGGACGATGATTTAAGCCCGACGGTACCAATCACCAATATATGTTCGTTCCATTGGCGGCCGGCGTCGATGCGGCGGTGATCAATGCGGCCGGGGCTATCGTCACTATCGGCAGTATCGTTCTCGCCTTGGCCTGGTGGCGGCACCTCGCACGCTGAGCCTGGGTGTGCGGTCACGCCTGGTCTTCCGGGCGGTCGACGCGTTCGCGAAGCCACGCGGCGGCCGCCTCGACTTCCGTTTTGTCTGGGCCGGAGAGTTTGAGCCGAACGGTCTCACCGGGATAACTCCCGATCGTCACGTCGAATCGTTTGCCTGCGGTTTCGATGCGATCGAGGAGTGCGCTTTCGGGTTCGGCTGCGTAGACCGTTTCGACGTGGATCGTTTCGCCGGCGAACTCCTCGGCGACTTCTGCAAACATCGCCTTCATTTCTTCGGGCACGCCCGGCAGGACGTAGACGTTCGCCAGCACGCACCCGGGCGCGACTCCCTCGTGGTTTCGAATCATCCGCGCCCCCTCGGGTATCTTGGCGGTCCCCTCCGTGAGATCGTCACGGGCGTAGCCGTGGTGGGATTCGATCCACTCCAGTGCGTCCTGGCTCGCTTCGAGGTCGACCCCGAACGTCTCAGCCACGGCATCCATCGTCACGTCGTCGTGTGTCGGGCCGACGCCTCCGGTCGTAATTACGGCGTCGTAGCGTCTGCGGTAGTCATCGACGACGGTGGCGATTTCGTCGATCTGATCGCGAATGACTGTCACCCGTTCGAGCCGGACGCCACGGTCGGCCAGCTGGCGGCCGAGCCAGGCGGCGTTCGTGTTGACCGTCTCCCCGGCCAGCAACTCGTCACCGATCGTGACCAGCGCCACGCGCATACGCTCTCTCGGGCCCTGGGGGACATAGCAGTGACGCACTCACGAGAACGGTTTCCTTCCGTGTCAGCTAGCCCATCCCCGGCGGCGGCCCACGATCCCGGGGGTCGTCCTCGGTGTCGACATCGAGCCCTAGCTCCTCCCGCTGGCCTTCGAGCTTCGAAATCTGTCGACGATAGTACGCCAGGCCGACCAGGCCAATCGTCAGCACGATCCCGCCCAGGCCGCCAAATAGCAACACGTCACGGTTCCGATAGAACGACACGAGGATCGTGTCCCGATCGACCGATTCCCACCTGACGACGACGCGTTCGTCTGCCGTCCGCGTGGTGTAGTTTCCGGGGACGGCACGCGAGACGAACGGAAGCGCGATTGCCCGTCCCGGTGGGAGGTGAACCTCGTGGGACCCGGAAACGACGACAGGCGTCCGGACATCGGGACCCGAACGGGCGACGGTGAACGCCGCAGTCCCGTTCCGTGCCGGGGGCTCGAGCGTCACCTTCGATCGACCTGTCTCGACTGCGAAAGCCGAATTGTTGACGACGGTCCCGTTCGGATAGCGAAACTTCAGTGCGGAGATCGGCAACGCCTGATTCGAGCCGAAGGCGTCTTCGAGGAACAACTCGATCGACGAGCGGTTGTTCACGTCCAGTACCGCCGTGTAGTTGTTCGTGTAGATGTGATAGGTCGCTGATGCGTTCGTCTCCCAGTCGTAGGTCGCGTTCTCCTCCAGATCGGCGTCGCTGACTGGCGAGAGACAGCCCGAAATCGCGAGTAGCACGAACAGGCCGACAACCGCGAGTGCGAGACGTCGCCGCCCGGTCATGGCACGATGGCTAGTAGTTCTGATGGGAGATACTGCCCGATACTGGCAAGTAACCCCGGCGGATCTGTCTCCTCCCGGCAGACGATACTCTGTTCGAGTAGTCCCAGTCGCTCGACGGTGACAATGTCTTCGGCGTGGCCAGCGCGGTTGACCGTCGCGCGCACTTCCGCCCGCGTGGCACTATTGACGGTGACCCGTCCTTCGCCCCGCGTCCACGCAAAGAGGCGATCGCGCTCGGCATCTGCCAGACGGCCGACTGCGGTGCCGTCGTCGGTGTCGCCCTCGTAGACGAACCGTATCGGGAGATGTTGGACGAGGCCGAACCGCGTCCGGAGCTGTGCTGGGGTCCCCTGGCCGAGACCGATGCTATCGGTTGGAATTCGGACCGTCCGGCCGGCATCAAGCACGAAGCCCTCGTCGTCCCAGGCTTCGAGCGTCCCGATGTATTCATCGCCGGCCTCGAGATGGGGCGTGATCGCGCCCCAGCGGTCGGCCAGGACGTTCCGGGCGACCGTGGCGTCGTCGCCGCTGATCGTTACCGACGGGAAATCGTCGTCACGGACACCGACATCGTAGGTTACGTCCAGTTCACCGAGATCGTCCGCCAACAGCGATTCGAGCGAATCGAGCGTTCGCTCGCGGGCCTCTCCCTCGACGTAGCACTTGGTAGCGAGAACGACCATCAGGCGTTGACGTCGATGTTGAGTTCGTCGACGAGCGCGTCGATGCGGTCGTCCATCGCATCAACCAGCGCCGTATTCTCCATGGACTCCAGTTGTGACCCACAGTCGGGACACTCGAAGTCGAAGTCCATCGCCTCCTCGAACTCGAAGCGGATACCACAGGCCTCACACAGGTAGAACTGGTGATCGAGTTCGTACTCGCGTCGATCGGTCAGTCCCTCGTAGAGTTCGTACATCTCACCTTCGAGTTGCTCGGGGATGTTGTCGTACTCGAACGTCCAGAGGTAAGTCAGCCACCCCGAGTCTTCGTCCCGAAGCCGGCGATAACTCGCCAGGTCGTTCTCGTAGAGAATGAACAGCGCTCGGCGGACGTCGTTGAGTTCCAACCCGAGTTCCTCGGCGAGTTCCTCGTCGGTCACCTCGCCCTCGGGCGGCGCAGCGGCGACGGGCATGCCCTTCGGTCCCACCAGCTCGTGGAGGTATTTCTGGATGACGGGATCCTCAAGGTATTCCTCAAAAGCCATTGTGTGCCCCTGGGGCCGTGAGTCGTTTAAATTCACCGAACCGCCGGTGGCGACATCACTCCTGTGGGTCGGCCTTCGAGTCGACGACCCGCTTGCCAGTCTCTTTGGGGATCACACGCTTCTCGGCGTCTTCGAACTCGCGGTCGAGTTCGCGCCCCTCGAACAATCGGTCGAGAAAGACAGCCAGCGCGGCGATCTCGGAGTGGGGCTGGTTGGTCACGCCCACATTCCAATCGGCGTGCTCGTACACTTCGAAGGGCACCTTCTCGGCACCGACGACGACCAGCAGCGGCCCGTCGTGGTGACGGGCCTGGATATCTTCGGTGACAGCCTGTACTGGCTCGCCGTACATCGTGAGGTGGGCGATCGCCCCGTCCCAGTTGCGTATCTGGCCGAGTGGTGCGTCCGTCACCGTTACCTCGAAGGGGCCACCGAAGCGATCGGTGATATCCGCAACTGTGTCCCGGCGGCCTGCCGCGACGTCTTCGAGGATGAGTCGGTCGGCACCCAATGCTCGTGCCGTTAGCCCGACGTGTGTCGTCGTCCGTTCGTCGCGACCAGGTCGATGTCCGAGGCGCAGCACCGTGACCGGTGGTCGTTCGTTCATGTATCTCTCTCGGATTCAGGCGGTTAGCTGGTTTCGATCGCTTCGTCGATCAGCGAGCGAACCTGGTCGGTCTGGAGTGCGTTGACTGCCTGGCCGCCGACGACGATCGCAGGCGTCCCACGAACACCGGCGTCTGAGGCAGCCTGCGTCGTCTTTCGAACTGCCTGATCGTACTCGCCGTCCTCCAGTGCCGTTCTGATCGATTCCGAGTCGTCGACGCCGGCCTCTTTGGCAAATCGTACCAGCTTGTCAGTCGTCGCCCACTGCTCGCTCTCGGGTGGCTGTGACCGCATGACGTGTTCGTGGAACGTCCAGTACCGGTCCGGGTCGGTATGCCAGACTGCCAGCCCTGCTCGTGCCGCCCGCGGTGCGTCGGGACCGAGGAACGGGCCGCGTGACGTGTAAGAGAGCGTTCTATACCGCAGGTCGATCGAACCCGGTTCGACGTAATCGGAAACGAGCGTGCCCAGCGAGCCAGTCGAGAAATCCGCACAGTAGGGACACTTCCAGTTGCCGATGTACGTAACGGTCACTGGCGCGTCGCCGGACCCCATCATAGCGTACGTGTACTCGTCGGGATTCGACGGGATCGGTGCATTGGTGACGGGACTGTCGATCGAGACGGTCGTCACGGCATCCGTCGAACTCCCACACCCCGCCAACGCCACGCCACATGCCGCGAGTACCCCACGTCGCGTCGCAGTACGTTTCATGCCGCTTCGTTGCAGGCACCTGCATATATGTCGTTCGTCACTCCGTTACTGTCCCGGCAACGCTAAGAACACCCTTCTCCAAGGGGATCGCGTGCAAGTTGTCGGGTACGAAACTGACGTCGGGGACGGCAGTCCCGCCCTCATCGTCGGTGAGGACGGATCGATCCGCCGGGAGTCACTCGATACCGGACGTGACCTCGCGTACACGCTTGAGACGCGCCATTGTGCCGGGACGATCGACGACGGCGGTCACCTGGCCTGCGAGGCACCGGAGACCCCATACTGCCCGCACCATACCGATCGGTGGCCCTGTGCGCGCTGTCGGGGCGACTGTGATCTCCCGCTTGAAAGTTGTCGCGAGGAACACGCGATCTATCTGGCGGCCTTTGCCCCGGACGTGTTCAAGGTCGGTGTGACGCGGTCCTGGCGGCTCGAAACCCGGCTTCGCGAACAGGGGGCCGAACGTGGGGCACACGTTCGGACTGTCGAGAACGGCCGGATCGCCCGCCAGATCGAAGCAGACATCGCCGAGACAGTCGGCGATAGCGTTCGCGTCGATCGCAAACGATCCGGTCTCCATCGAACTGTCGATCGAGATGTCTGGGAACAGCTTCTTGCTGAATTCGATATTCGGGACCGGTTCGTCTTCGAGTACGGGCTGGAACTTTCAGCCCAGCCCATTGCGGAGACGCTGTTGACGGGCACCGTTCGTGGCACGAAGGGGCGATTGCTCGTCCTGCAGCGACACGGCACCGTCTATGCTGTTGACATGCGCGATATCGTGGGCTATGAGGTCACCTCGACAGCATCGGATCAGGACGTCCAGGCCAGTCTCGGATCCTTCGAGTGAGGGCTGTCGAGTCGCCGCCGGACATAATCCAACAGTGTAAATACGTACCAAAAAACACTTATTGGCCACCGACGCTCCGGACAGTATGCGACGTGAGGGGTATCTCGCCGCCGCGATTGCGCTCCTGTCGGTCCTCGCTGTAGCCACGTTCCTCCTCGTTCCAGGGGCAGTTGCAACACACGAGACGACCGATCCCAGTAGCATCGGCATCGAAGAGGTGACTGTCGCCCCGGGGACAGTCACCGGTAACGCCGTGACCGTCCAGTTCGGGGTGGCACTCGATCATCGGGGTGGGCCAGCCGAAAACATCTCGCTCACTGTTCGGGCCATCGACGCCGAATCCGGGCTGGTCGCCGCTGAAACGTCGACGCAGGTCGCCGAGATCGTCGGCGATCGCGAACATCGGGCGAGAGCGAATCTGACGGTCGCTCGCGAGGGCGGGTACGACCTCGTGGCGATCCTCTACAGCGACGGTGAACGAATCGGCGTCGAGCGTGGATCGATCAGCGGCGTCGCGGGACTCTCCCCGACGACGATCGATTTCAAGCGCTTTGAGACGTCGATCCCGACTATCGACTACACGATCGAATCGGCTGGGGACGACCAGACAAGCCTGGCCGTTCGGACACGGCTCTGGAACAAAGGTGTCGAGCCAGCCGAGGGCGCGACCCTGGAGGTGGTCGCTCGGCAGTCGGATTCGAACGTCATCGCGGATCGGGCAACGATCGATGTCGATCGACTCGACTCCGGACAGACTGTCGCGCCGGACGCAGGACTGACAGTTCCCAGCGGCTACGGGTATCATCTGGATGCAATCCTGAAACACGACGGCGTGGTCGTCAGTTCCGCGTCCTCGATCGCGGATCTGGACCCGGAGCGGGAGATTGAAGCCGACACCACTTTCGAGAGTGTCCCATTCGAGGCTTCGGACTTCACCGAGGCCGAGGACGTGGGTGACTCGGACAGTCCGTCCCGACACACAACAGTGTCCGGACCGGGATTGGGGCCACTTTCGGCCCTGCTTGCCATGGCTGGCATCGCTCTCGTCTCGCGGCGATACGGAGGTGACCAATGACAACAGAATCAATCGGCGAACCTGACGGTACCGACGACGAGGGGGGACAAGACACTGACCGCGAAACGACCGAAGACAAAGCCAGGCAGCCATTGCCCGACGAACGGACTAGCAAGATCGTCGAGTATCTCGAACTCGGCGCGCTTTCCGTCCTCGCGTTGCTCGGTATCATCGCCGTCTTCGGGGCGTACACGAGTGCAATGGGCGCGATCGACACCTGGGTCGCCAGGGAATACGACTCGATCTTCAGGACGGTGTTCAACCTCGTCGTGCTCGGGTTGGTCGGGATCGGTCTCTCTGTACTCGTCCGTCGTCGGTTCGAATCCTGAATTGTTCGGAACGCTTTTCCACCGCGCGACGTTTCTCAGCCACATGGCAGACGACAACGAACGCGAGCAGGGCGAACCAGCGGAAGACGCTAACGGCGACGAGGACGAACAATCGTTCCGCGAGCGCGTCGAGGAGATCCGTCAGGAACGCGCCGAAGAGGGAGAGGACCGAGACATGGAAGATCGCCGCGAGCGCATGGAGGAGGCCATGGGTGGCGGTCCGGGCATGGGCGGCGGTGGCAATCCGTTTGCACAGATGATGAGTGGGATGATGGGTGGCGGCCCGGGCGGTCCGGGTGGCCGCGGTCCAGGCCAGATGGGACCGGAGGGCGAGGAGAGCGACAGCGGCAACGAGGAACTCTCCCGCGAGATGCGAAAGCTTCGTGACGAAGTCCACGACGTACGACGCGAACTCGAACGGATCGCGGACGCCCTCGAAGAATAAGTTCGCGTCGCGCCTCGTCGACGTTGTGCTGTGGGGCGACCGAAACAGCTATCATCGTCTCGATGGTGTTCCCGAACAGTTGGATGGATAGACTGCGTTCGAGGTCCACGATTCTGATCGCTGTGGTGATCGGCGTGGTCCTTCTTGGGAGTCTTGCGATCGGCGTCTGGGTCGCGGCTGAACCACCCGATTCCACCCCATCGTTCGACGATGTCCAACAGCAGCGAGGCAGTGTCAATGGACTCGTTGGCGTCCGAAAGACGGTATACAAGCGAGGCAACACGACGAGTGAGTCGGTCGAACGCGTCTGGTTACGACCGGGCACTGGTCAGTATCGTATCGAGGATATCCACGATGATCCCCAGTGGCCTGAACGGAAAGTGGCAAATGGGAGCAGTCTATGGCTGTACGACGATGATGCACAAACGGCGATACAGATCGACATTTCACAGACAGACCGCTCGTCGAGCGGCGATCGGATTGCTCGGTTGCTTGCCGTCGTGAGAGCGGCAGATGGACCGGTGACGGCGGGGAGTGTTGATCCGCTCCCTGTCGTCCCCGTCGCTAGCGAGCGTGATGGGACCACCAGGGGCATTGCTGGGCAAATTACTGTCGCGTACACTGGGACGGCGACCGTCGCCGGCCGGGATACGTACGTCCTGTCCCTTCGATCGACGGCGAACGCGGCCGGGGTGGTGTCGAACTTCTCACAGACGGTCTGGCTCGATCAGGAGTGGTACGTGCCGCTGAAGCGAACGACTGAATATCATCGTGACGGGACCCCTGTCAAGATCACGGTCAGCTACGAGAACGTCACGTTCAACCCCGGACTGTCCGACGAGCGTTTCCAGTTCGATCTGCCACCCAATGGGACTGTCAAAACCAACGAGACGCCAACACAGCAGCAGTTCGTCGATATCGCACAGCTACAGGCCGTCGCCAACTACTCCGTCCCGGAGCCGATACTCCCGGATTCGTTCGACCTTCGTGAGACGACCCGAACAGTCGGGAACGTCCGGAGTATTGGCCTGCGATACGCAAACGAGACGGCGACCGTGGCCGTCTCGAAAAGCAATCTAACCTGGTACCAGCCCCACACGGAGGGCCGGAATGTGTCCATTGGCTCTGAAACCGCAACGCTTCGGAACATCGGGACGGAACTCCGTATCTCCTGGACGTGTGCGGACGCTCGCTATTCTGTCGCTGGAACCGGCCTCTCAGCCGATCCGTTGATCGAAATCGCCAGGTCAGTCGCGTGTCGCTGATCGGGGATTCGGCCACGCACCACTCTCGTCAGATACCCTGCCGGAGTCTCGGCGGTCATTCCTCGTAAGCGAGGTTCATCAACCATTGCGTGAACTGGTCGCTGTGCATGTTGACCTCTTCGTCGCCGACGAACGGCGAGAGCATGTCGCCGGCCATCAACAGCGAGAAATCGAGGTCCTTCGCGGTTGGTGTTAGCAAGTACGTGTTGTGTCCCTCGTAGACCGCCTCATTGCGGTTGATGAGGTCTTGCTCGGCCAGGGAGTCGACGATGCGCGATCCCTTGCGTGAACTCACGTCCAGTTCTTTCCAGAAGTCACTCTGATGGATACCACCGGACTCTCGGACGAGTTCGAGGCCCCGGCGTTCGTCCTCTGAGAGGTCCAGTTCCGACTCGGCGCTCATACACACACTTGGGGCAGGTTGCCGCTTAAACTTGACCTTCGACACGTTGGTATTCGGTCTCACAGGGCGGCCCGCCGGCATACCAGTACGTCCGCCCGCCGTCACCGAGTTGTACCAATGACGACGAACGTGTGCCAAACCCGTCCCCATGCACGCAGACGCCGTACTCGTGATCGGCGATGACGCTCGCTGCTCGATCGAGCCATTCGTCGCCGGACTCGCCGGGGGTTGGTTGCAATGCTGTTTGTAGCTTATTCGCGTTTTCGGCCTGTTCACGCCCAGATGTCGCCCGAAATGCCGGTATCTGGTAGCGACCGTCAGCCCCGACGTTGACCACGACGTGGACACCAGGGTCGAGGGTCCTGACCGAGAGCGATCCGTCCCATTCGAGCAGTAGCGCCGCTCGGTCGTCAGCCACGACGAGATTGAACCCATCGTAACTGGTTCGATCGACAGCGCGTTCGACCGTTCGAGCCGCCTTCTCGGCGGTTTCGGTGTCGAGGGCGTCCTTGACCAGCAATCCACGTGAGCGCTCAGCGGGTGGCCCATCGTCGAGCCAGCGGTTCGTGATCGCGGCAAGGACGCCGTGCTCGTTGTATCCGAACCACGTGCCGCCCGCTGACTCGTCACGCGGTGCGAGTATCGCCGGGTTTGTCCCCCAGACGGTCGGGGGCTGGGCGGGACGGTCAGTGGCTTCGTCGCGGTTCGCGGCGACTGCAACTGGCACGTCGGCGAAGACCTGCCAGGCGAGGACCAGCGTACACACGCGGTTGGATTCGGTCTGGACCGGCGTAAAATTCTCGACTGTTCAGCTGTGCCGGATTTTCTCGACGACAGCTGCCCGATCGACGGTGCCCGAGACGGTCCGTGGAATGGCTTCGCCAATTTCGATCGACTTGGGGACCTTGTAGGGTGCCAATTCGTCCCGACAGGTCCTTTCGATCGTTTCGGTCGATAGCTCTGCACTCCCGTTTGGCACGACCAGTGCGGCGACACGCTCGCCCCAGTCGTCGTCCGGCACCCCCACGACCACCGCTTCGGCGACATCAGTACGGGATTCGAGTACGTTGACGACCTCCCCTGGCTCGACGTTTTCACCGCCTGTGACGATGCGATCGTCCTGTCGCCCGACAACGTACAGACGGCCGTCCTCGTCGCGATAGCCAAGGTCGCCGGTGTGGAGGCCGCGTTGGTCGAACACCGCCTCGGTTTCCTCGTCGTCGAGATAGCCCGGAGTGACTGTCGGCCCCTCGATGACGATCTCGCCGGTCGCTCCGGGCGGGACTGACTCGCCGTCGTCGATGACGGCCACCTGCGTAAACAACAGTGGCTGGCCGACTGTCCCGGGATTGTCGAAGGACTGGCTGGGGGTTGCGGTGGCGACCTGTGACGCCGTTTCGGTCATGCCGTAGGTAGGGTAGACGGGAACGTTCTCCCGCTCACAACGGTCGATCAGATCCCGGGACGCTGACGCGCCGCCAAGCAACACGAACCGAAGCGAGTCCGGCCGGTCCCAACCGGCATCGAGCAGTCGCGACAGCATCGTCGGGACAAACGAGACGCCCGTCACGTCGTAGTCGGCCATCGCTGCGGCGGTCCGAGCTGGCTCGAATTCACGCTGGAGGATCACCGACGTGCCATAGAGTGTCGATCTGACGAGTGGAGCGAACCCGCCCATGTGGGCCATCGGGATCGAGACGAGCCACCGATCGGATCGAGTGACTCCGAGTCTGAACGCCGAGGCGATCGCGCTTGCAAATAGATTCGTGAGCGTGAGTTGCACGCCCGCCGGTTCGCCCGTCGATCCAGAGGTAAACATCACGAGGTGGGTCTCGGAGGGATATCGTGCCCTGGGTGTGATGCCGCCAGTCGCTGATGGGAGCGTCGGTACTGCCTCGGTAGGGGATGTATCGACACTGAACAGCGCAACGTCGGCGAGATCGCTGACCGCCTCCGCCGTCTGTTCGGTACAGAGGACAGCATCTACTTCGGCTTTGGTGGCGAGTGTCTCCAGTTGGTCGACCGGCTCGCGGACGTCGAGGGGGACGACCGCTGCGCCCAGTCGCCAGGCGGCGTGGGTCGCCCTGACGAAATGGATACTGGTCTCCATGGCGATCCCCACTCGCTGGGGGCGTCCATCACAGGCCGCCTGAAGCCGACCCGCGAGTCGATCGGCCTCGTCGAACAGCTCCTCGTAGGTCCAGGTGGCCCCCGTTTCCGCCTCGACGACCGCCGTGCGATCGGGCGTCGAACTCGCTCTGGCGGTCAACGGATCGATCTGGGGCCAGGCGTCGAGTGTTCGCATTGGGGAAAATTCGGCCCGGCCCCTACTTGAGTGGCCCCCCGATTCTCACCAACTTACAGGCCCGCCGTCCGGACGATCAAGGCTCACACCGATCCCCGGTGCCACCGGGACGCCCATTCGGCCCTCTCGCACGGGTGCTGGGTCCTTACCGAGGTCTTCAACCAACAGATCGCCGGTCGCCAACCCACAGGCACGATCGATCCCGAGGCTTGCAGCCAGATGGAGCGCTGCCGTCCGAGCAACGGCACCGTCGATCGTTGTCGTTACGATCGGTTCGATCGCATGCTTGCGTGCTGTCCGTGCCACGGCCGCGGCCTGGTCGAGGCCACCGAGTACCATCGGCTTGAGGACGACTACGTCTGCGGCGTCGGCACTTCTGATTGCGTCGATTCCACGCTCTCTGAGTGATTCGTCAAGGGCAATGTCGACGCCGTGATCTCGAAGTTCGGCATGCCCGTCAAGATTGTCCGGAGGCAGTGGTTGTTCGATGAGACTGACGTGCAGGTCGGTGATACCTTCCAGGGCGTCCTCAGCGTCTGCACGAGTCCAACTGCCGTTGGCGTCGAGACGAATCGAAGCCTCACGTTCTCTGCGCCGGATCGCTCGCAGTCTCTCGAGATCATCCGCGAGTGGTCTGGCACCGACTTTGACTTTCAGACACTCGAAGCCGGCCTCGACGGCTGCCGTGGCTGCCTGGGCAGTTGCGTCCGGGTCGGCGTCACCGATCGTCGCGTTGACCGGGACCGAGTCGGCGACGGTAGCGGTGTCGGCCGCAAGCCACCGCGCCAAGGAGACGCCTGCGTCCCGAGCAGCAGCGTCGGCTTCAGCCAGTGCAATGCCGTGTCTGGCCGCTGGTGTCTCGACGGGATCGACAGACGCCGGCGCTCGATCGCCGTCGGCGACTGCCCGAAGCGTTTCCTGACACGCATCGAGCGATTCCGTCCAGCCCGGAAGCGGCGTCGCCTCGCCGACGCCACGGACGCCATCGCGTTCGACGACGACCAGAAAGCCGTCACGGGACTCGATCGGGCCGGTGGCCGTTCTGAGTGGGGACGCGAGCGGGAGGTTGAACGGTGCTATCTTCATCAGATCACCGTCGGAAGCGCCAGTCCGACCGTGAACAGCAGTCCGTGAGCAGCCATCAGTTGGCCAGTGCGTTCAAGCGCCGGGTTCAACGCTTCGCCGCTCTGTTCGGTCAGGACCGTCCGCGTGACCGAGATTGCCAGCGGAATCGTCACCAGCGGCAGCAGGACGAACAGGCCGAAGTCGGCACGCTGCCACAGGACAACCGGGACGAGATACGCCAGCGCGACCAGGGCCACGTATTCGAGGCGACTCCATCGGTATCCCAGCAGTACAGCCAGCGTTCGCTTACCCGCCTCGCGATCGCTCTCGATATCTCGAATGTTGTTCACGACGAGGATGGCCGTCGAGAGCCCTGCGGCTGCCAGACTGGCGATGACGACCGCGCTCGGGACGGTTCCCCCGGGCAGCCACGTCGGGAACAGCCCAACATCGAGAGTGGCAACAGCCTGGACGTAGTACGTACCCGTCACTGCGATCACGCCGAAGTAGACGAACACGAACAGGTCGCCAAGGCCGTAGTAGCCGTAGGGATACGGCCCGCCCGTGTACAGCAATCCGGCGACGATACTCGAGAGGCCGATAACGAGAATTGGGACGCCACCAATAGCGACGAGATAGAGGCCAACGAGTAGCGCGAGCGTGTAGGTCCCCGCCATGGCGGCTTTGACCTGTCTCGGAGGGATCAATCCGCCAGCGGTGACGCGAGTGAACCCTTCACGATCGGCGGTATCCGTTCCTTTCACGGCGTCAAAATAGTCGTTGGCGAAGTTCGTCCCGATTTGAATGAGGAGTGCGCCGACGAAGGCTGCAAGCGCAGGGAGTGGCGCAAGAACGTTTTCGTGGACCGCTAGCCCGACGCCGACGATCACCGGCGCTGACCCCGCCGGAAGCGTCTGTGGCCGCGCGGCCATCAGCCACGCTTTCGTCTTCGAAACGTCTGCCGCTGCCGTACTCATTACGATCAGTTCGGGGCTGGATCCGTGTTAAGGTACCGGAGCAAGCCGGTCGAGCCGGTGTAAATACACACTCTTGAATTACCCCGAACCAGGTAAGTTGGTTCACCGTGATATTTTCGCTCTGATGAGGTCTCGTTCGTAGTCGCTTACTAAACCACTGCTGGCGAGTGCAGCGAGCCAGCAGGAGTTTTTGGTCCAGCTTTTTGCAAGGTGCCTTCCCGCAGGCCGCTGAGGGCGGCCGAGGAAAGGCACCGCAGTAAAAAGGTGGTCTCAGTAGTGCCAGGGGTAGTCGTCGAAATTGGGCTCCCGGCCTTCGTTGAAGGCGTCTCGACCTTCGTGAGCTTCGTCGGTCATGTATGCGAGGCGGGTCGCCTCGCCGGAGAAAACCTGCTGACCGACCATCCCGTCTTCGGGGAGATTGAAGGCGTACTTGAGCATCCGCATCGCCGTCGGGGATTTGCCGTTGATCCGTGCGGCCCACTCTAGGGCAGTCTCCTCCAGTTCCTCGTGGGGGACGGCTTCGTTGACCATGCCCATCTCTTCGGCCTCCTCAGCATCGTAGGTCTTCCCGAGGAAGAACACCTCGCGGGCCTTTTTCTGGCCGATCTGGCGGGCGAGATATGCCGAGCCGAAGCCACCGTCGAAACTCCCCACGTCGGGATCAGTCTGGAGGAATTTCGCATGTTCCTCGCTGGCGAGCGTGAGATCACAGATCACGTGCAGGGAGTGGCCACCGCCGACGGCCCATCCGGGGACGACCGCGATCACGGGTTTTGGCATGTGGCGGATCTGGCGCTGGACTTCCAGAATGTGCAGGCGTGGGCCGTCCCCTTCGCCGTCTGCGTCCTCGTCTTCATATTCGTAGCCAGCATCGCCGCGGATCGACTGGTCGCCCCCGGCCGAAAAGGCCCAGCCGCCGTCCTTCGAGGACGGGCCGTTGCCGGTCAGAAGGACACAGCCGACGTCAGTCTGGCGCTTGGCATGGTCAAGCGCGGCGGAGAGTTCGTCGACCGTTTCGGGACGGAAGGCGTTGCGAACGTCCGGCCTGTCGAGGGCGATCCGGACAGCGCCGACGTCGGTTGCCCGGTGATACGTGATGTCCGAGAAGTCAACAGAGTCGATCTGCTCCCAGCGATCGGCGTCGAATAGCTCCGAAACCATACCGGGGATCCGGTCGCCCGGCGGAAAAATATCTCGCAGTTGGGGGGCCTGGAGAACGCGTCTGACGCTCTGCCAAGAATTAAGGCGACCCCTCTCCAGAAATCCAGTATGGCAATTGATCGTGATGCGAGCCCCCAGGAAATCACGTCACTGGTGGGTCGAGAAGTGTACTCGAACAACGGCGTATACGTGGGTGAAGTCGAAGATCTCCGACTCGATCTCGACGCTGAGGGCGTGACCGGCCTGGCGCTTCACCAACTCAACACGGAACTGTTCGATGCTGAGACGGCAAGCGCTCGCGGTGTCATCGTTCCCTATCGATGGGTGCAGGCTGTTGGTGACGTTGTCCTGATTAACAACATTGTCGAGCGTCTGCACGAAGACGACGGTGAAATCGGCGAAGACGACGTTGTGGCTTAATTTCCGTTGCTATCGGAGTTCTCGACGCCCATCGCTGCGAACAGCTTCGAGCGAACGGCTTCTTCGGTCAGTTCGAGCAGCGTATCGCGGTTGTCTTCACTCGTTTCGATGCCGGTGAAGATACCGAGCGGAATCTCGACGCTGGCGTCCGTCGAGTGGCCGGCCGTCTCGCCGATCTGTCCGAACGCCTCTTCGAGGACGTTGCCGATGTTCATCCGGATGTCTTTCGACCGCGCCGCGAGGTAGATCGTGTCGTCGGCGATCGCAAAAACGGCCGTGGTGGTGATGCCTTCGAGATTGAGCAACTGTTGGGCGGCCTGGGCCAGGGCGTCCCGATCACGGATGAATCCCGCATTTGAGACAAGGTGACTGCCCCGGACCTGGCGGTTGCGGATCGCCTCGGCGAGGACGTCCAGCGTTTCGGGGCTCATACTCGGCGATTCGACCTGCTCGAGCGTGTCGTGATCGGCGAATGGATAGAGATAGGCTGCTGCCGTCAAGTCTGCGGGCGTCGTGTCGCGCTTGAAGTCGAGCGTTTCCGCCCGGATTCCGTACAGGAGCGCGGTCGCAACCTCGTGATCGAGGCTGAGGTCGAGTTCCTGGATGTATTTCGTCAGAATCGTCGAGGTCGCCGAGACGTTCGGTCTGACGTCGGTGAATTCCGCCTCTGACCCCATCTCGACCTCGTAGTGGTCGATGACGATGTCGATCCGATCTTCGACGTCTTCGGCCGGCGGGCCGCCACTCTTGGCGAAGTCGACCAGCGCGAACGTATCGTAGTCATCCAGATCGACCGCGGATCGGGATGTCAGTTCGAGGCCGAGGAGGTTGACGAACGCCCGGTTCTCGTGGTGGCCAATGTCTCCTTCGTAGATGATGTCCGCGTCGATGTCGCGACTGTCGGCGATTGCCCGGAGCGCTGCGGCGCTGGCGATCGAGTCCGGATCGGGGCCACGGTGGATGAGAATGGCCAGTCGTTCGTCGGTATTGTCGACAACGGCGGCCAATTGATTGGCCTTGTGTTCGATTTCACCCGTCTCGAGCGCTCGAAGCGCTGAATCAGCAATGACTGCAGAGGGATTGATCACCACGTTCGCCCCGAGTTCCGAGAGGTCGTCGGCCGAGACGGGATCGGATGCCCGCGCGACGATGAATTGGTCTTCGTCACGATCCCGAAGGTGTTCAACGGCGGCTGCGTTGGCCTCAACGTCCGGCGAGAGGATCAAGACGACGTCCCGATCGTCGAGTTCGGCAGCGATGGACTCGTCTCGAATGTCTGCCGTCCGCGCATTCAGATCCTGATCGCGCAGGGCTTCGACGCGCCCTTCGTCCTTATCGAGGATGAGAACGTCTTTGTTTTCCTCGACGAGTGCCTCTGCGACGGCATGGCCCACGCTCCCACACCCCAAAATAGCGTACGTAGACATCGAGGCCATCGTAATGTCGCTGCTCATGGTGTCGGCAATGTTTACGCGCCAGCCCTTAAACCGTCGCGGTTGTCGCCGGAGACTGAAGATACGCCCCGCGGTCGAAAGGAAACGTATTTGAATCGCCCGACGAAACCCTGGATTGTCTGGGCCGGTAGCTCAGTCCGGCAGAGCGTCTGACTCTTAATCAGACGGTCAGGGGTTCAAATCCCTTCCGGCCCGCTAAACTTTTCTCGTCGGGTTCGTGCGTGGCGCGAACCACTCCTCAAAAACTTTAGTATCCAAAAGCCGGACGCGCACTTCGTTCGCGTCCGGAGAAACGGCTCGCTTCGCTCGCCGTATGATCACTCTTTGCTTAGATCCGAGAAGTTGTAGCCCCGCAAATACAATCAAAATGGCCACACACGTTCGTAATATCTTCACTCGGTTCAAATGCTGATAGACTCACTCCATTCGTCTATCAGCGTGTGCTTCGCAACGCTCAGCACACTCCCTTCCGGCCCGCTCACTCTGGCGCTCGCAAACTCGCGAGCGTAGCGAGGTTCGAACGGAGTGACGGACCTCGAATGCGAGCGGTGAAACCGCGAGCGCCTGCTGTGCGTTGGGAACTCCTCGACCCATCCCCGGCAGACTTTTGCTGGCAGACGGTCGACCTCGAAGCAGTGACTCGGGTCACGTTGACCTACGAGGACGGGACAGTCCGGATCGAAGGGGACCTCCCGGAGCGGATCGCGTCGCTCTCATACGTCGAGCGTGACGAGCGATCGAAGACGTGGCGGACGCCGGCATATCGGTACGACGCGTTGGGGCGGGCACTGTCAGAATCATCAGTCACCGTCGACGATCACGCACTGGACGCACCAACGATCGACGTCTCCTCGACCTACAGACTGCGTGACTACCAGCGTAAATCCCTCGAAGCATGGCAAGCGGCTGGCGAACGCGGCGTTCTCGAACTTCCGACTGGCAGCGGCAAGACGGTGATCGGCATCGCAGCCATCGAAGCCTTGGGGAGGACGACGCTGATCGTCGTCCCGACGATCGATCTCCTCGAACAGTGGCGAAGAGAACTACAGACGGAGTTCGACGTGCCGATCGGCCAACTCGGCGGGGGCGAGCAGCGAATCGAGGCGATCACCGTCTCGACGTACGACTCGGCATACTTGCAGGCCGAGGAGATCGGCGACCGATTCGGACTCGTCATCTTCGATGAATGTCACCATCTCGGCGGGGAAGGGTATCGAGACATCGCTCGACTGCTCGCTGCACCTGCGCGACTGGGACTGACAGCGACGTTCGAACGCCCGGACGACGCCCACGAGGTCGTCGCCACATTGGTCGGCGAGCCGGTGTACCGACTCGATCCCGACGATTTGGCCGGCGAGCATCTCGCGGCATACGATATCAAGCGCCTCGATGTCGATCTCACAGCCGAAGAGCGAGTCGAATACGAGCACAATCAGGAGACGTTCACCGAGTATTTGGCCAGCTCGGATCTGAATCTCACTAGCGGGGCCGACTACCAGGAGTTGGTCATTCGTTCGGGATCTGATCCGCGTGCCCGCGAAGCCTTGCTCGCCAAAGAGCGCGCCCGCGAGATCGTACGAACGGCTGACCAGAAGGTCGCGACCCTCGCCACGTTACTCGACCGCCACGCGGACGACCGCGTCATCGTCTTCGCCGCAACGACGGATTTCGTCTATCGACTCTCCGAACGGTTCCTTCGCCCGGCGATCACCCACGAGACAGGGACCGACGAACGGCGGGAGATTCTGCGGGGCTTCCGCTCGGGGACCTACTCGACGGTCATCACGGCGAACGTCCTCGACGAGGGTGTCGACGTCCCGGACGCCAACGTGGCGGTCCTCCTCGCCGGCAGCGGAAGCCAGCGGGAGTTCACCCAGCGACTGGGTCGCATCTTGCGACCAACGGACGATGGGAGTCGGGCACTGTTGTACGAGGTCGTCTGTGCCGAGACGGCCGAACAACGGGTCGCTCGACGGCGGCGATAACGAGGCCAGCGCTACGGGTCAGGACGCCGTCTCGAAGTCGATGCCCTGGAGATTGCGGTCCGCGTAGGCGATCGGCAGCGTCACGCGGACCGTCGTCTGTACACCCCCACGAAGTTCGATCGATTCTGTCACCGATTCCGTAGCACCGTCGTTGCTGTAGCGGACAATCATCTCGCCCTGACGGGACTCCTCCCGGCTATTTTCGATAGTCGCCACGAGCACCGCGTTTCCATCCGGTCCTTCCTCGAACTCGAATTCCGGGACCACGAAGACGTCTTCGGGCGTTGTCGTCGTCTCGGTTTGGGTCTGGTCAGTGGTTCCTCCGGGTGGTGTCTGTGGACCGGACTCGTACTCCCCACAGCCTGCCAGCGAGACGAGTCCCACGGCCCCGAGTCGACGCAGTAGCGCCCGACGTTGCATGTCTGAGTCCTTCGCCCGCCGCGCCAAGAATCTTCCCGTCGCCATCGTTCCCGGTCTTCCCATGACCCGCGGTTTTTCGGTCCTCCCGCGTCGATGGACGACTGTGCTGACGAAGGACCTGCTGCGCGTCTCGCGGGCCGGCGGTGGCTACCAGCCACAGTTCACCGACGAGGCGGACCGCGAGACGGCTGCCAGGGTGATCGGCATCTATCAGGGTCACGTCGGCGAAACTCGTGAGACGCTACAGGCCGCGCTCGTGGACGTCGAGCGGAGGGCGTCGGACTTCAAACTCGTTCGCGGGTTCGCGAAGCTTCTCGACCGTGACTCGATGTTCGAGACGCAAGCCCCATTGCCTCCAGCACGGACCCGACGCGCGACCTTCGAGGCGGCCGAGACTGTCGGCGTGGTCACCACAGACGACAGACAGCGGGCGATCGAGCAGGCAGCCGATCGGCTCGGTGCAAACCCGGACGAAGTCGAGGCATCGCTGTACGCGGATCTTGACGATCGTCAGATACTCACGAGTCTCGACAGGCAATGGATGCCGTCGGAACTGCTGGCCCAGTACGATCTGTCCCTGGCCCAGACAGCGTTGTTCGACGCGACCGAGGTCCGCGTACGATCGAGCGATCCGCGGCAATTGGTCACTGCCGTCAAGCGACTCGGCTTGCTCTATGAAGTCCGTCGGACAGACGAGGGCCGAGAACTTGTCGTGACCGGGCCGGACGCGCTCTTCGAGAACACGCGCCGCTACGGCACGCGATTCGCCCGGTTGCTTCGAAGCGTCGCCGAAACGGCATCCTGGCGAGTGACGGCCACGATCGACGACGACGGGACTGAGCGGACGATGACGCTGACTGATGCGGATCTCTCGGTGCCTGGCGTCGAGCCCGTCGTGGAGATGTCCTTCGACAGCGGCGTCGAGGCCGACTTCGCCACGCGCTTCCAGTCGCTCGGTCTCCCCTGGGAGTTAGTGCGTGAACCCGAACCGCTCGAAGCCGGGGTGAGTGTCGCGATCCCGGACTTTGCGTTCGACTATCGGTACGCTGAGTTCCGGGTGTTCTTCGAGATAATGGGCTTTTGGACCGAAGAGTACGTCAAGAAGAAACTCGACCAGTTCGAGGCTATCGAGGGGGTGGAACTGCTCGTCGCCTACGACGAGACCTTGGGCGTCGGCGAGGCCATCGAAGCGCGCGAGCAGCGTGCGATTCCCTATTCGAAGACGGTTAGTGTAAAAGCCGTCCGAGACGCACTCAGACGCTACGAGGCCGATCTGGTGAACGAAGCGGCAGCCGGTCTCCCCGAAGAACTCACGCCAGATTCTGACGTGATCACACTGACAGCACTGGCCGAGGCGCACGGCGTCAGCGAAGACGCCATCGAGCAAGTGACGGTTCCCGATCACGAGCGTGTCGGGCGCACACTCCTCAGGCCAGCCGTTCTCGAGGCGCTGGAACAGGAAATCGAGGGTGGCATGACCCTCGAGGACACGGAAGCGGTACTGGCGACGTACGGAATCGACGACGTGAGTGCCATCCTCTCGCGACTGGGATATCGCGTCGAATGGGAGGGGTTGGGCGGCGGGACGCTTCGAGAATCGAGTGGCCCCCGTTCGTGACCGCCAGACCAATATCGCAGCAGACCATCCGACGCCCCCATCGCACGGGCAAACTGGGTCGGACTGCACGACTGCTCGGCGACGTGGGGTCACAAAACTGAAGCGGTGTCAGCAGCTACGAACGATCGACATGGCCGAGAAAACGTGGTTCGACAGGACGTTCGACGACCATTTGCTCTTCCGAGATCTGGTGCTCATCGCGTTCCTGGTCTTTGGGTTCGGTATTCCGATGGGGCTTTTCCTGGAGAGTCACGTCTTCTGGGGGATCGCCTCTGGCGTCGCCTTCGCTGTCCTCTATCTCGCGGGAATGGAAATCATCTCTCGCCGAAAGGGCGACTCGATGTTCCGGTACTTTTTCGGTGGGGACCCGCTGGCCGAGGAGTAGATCGGCAGGGTGTCATCGGCCGAACCAGTCGTTCCTGTCGACGGAAATTGAGTCGCCCTCGTTTCGTGGTCGGGATCCAACACGACCAGCGTGTCAGAGACCCATTCACACAGCCAATTTGCTGCGGTGTAACCTGGATAGTACACGTTCTGCCGGCTCGCTACTCGGTGTGGACGACACAGTCACCAGGGTCAAGATTTCCCGGTAGAACAAGTAGATCCTAAGCACGGGCTGGGGCGGTGCTGGGACACTTCATTGAGACCGTTCGGTGGTCCGAGTACCATGTGTTTATCTTTTTAGATTTCCCAGCAAAGAGTTATTCATCTCTGTCCCTGCCGACTCTACGTGAACAGTGAACCCTTGTCAGACCAACCGAACAGACGAGCGCTGCTCGCCTCCATCGGCGCGCTCGGCAGTTGTGCACTCGCCGGGTGCTCGGGCGACGGCGGCGGCGAACCAAGCGAGACGGCACCCAACACGTCAGAGATGACCGAGACAGCTACCGAGACGACCACCGAGACGGCTACCGAGACGACCACCGAGACAGCCACCGAGACAGCCACTGAGATGCCGGCGGGTCACGACCACTACGTGGCCAACGACGGCTCGGACGACGACCCTGGCACGCGTGACGCACCGCTTGCAACCATCGCGGCGGCTGTCGAGGGGGTCACTGCCGGCGAATCAATCTACGTGCAGTCGGGCGAGTACCAGGAGTACCTGCAGGTTCGGGCTAGTGGCACGACAGACCAACCCATCGAAATCACTGGACCGGCGGACGCTGTCTTGCGGCGGCAGGCGGACAGAAACGTGGCGATGATTATCGGCGGCAACCACGTCCACGTCACGGGTCTCTCGATCACAGGGGTGTCGGACCCTTCGCGGCGGACGGACCCCGAGGCCTACGCTGACGCACCGCTGGTGCTGGTTACAGCGTTGCCCCCCTTTGATGAGTACAATCGGGGTGCCGTCATCGCACCCCACCGCATCGGTTACTCCGGTGCCCAACTGGTCAAGTTCCGGCTCTGTCGAGAGGCCGAGGCAGGCCCGTTCCGGGTATCCGGCCGGGCCGGCGCAGCCTGGCAGTTGACCGAGTCCGGCCACCCCTCTGGAGAAATCGTCTACGTCGGGACTTCGCCGTCGACGATCGAAAAGACCGCACAGTTGAACAAGTGGGACAACACGCGGAACGTCCGCGTCCACCACGTCGACAACTCCGCCGGGCATCCGCACAATCAACTAGTCGATATCAAACCCGGGACCGAGAACATCACCGTCGAGTACTGCACCGACGGCGGGGGCTCCCACAACAACAAGGACTGGGCCGCCCGGTCGATTGCCGTCCGCGGCCACGCCGCGACGGTGCGCTGGAACCGCCTCCAAGACGGCGTAGACACCGGCATCGGCCTGGGGTCAAGTCATAACAACGACCCGGAGAACGACCTTCAGAAGCGTGCCGGCGAGGATAACGAAATCTACGGCAACGAAATTATCGGCTTCGGGGGGAACGCGATTGCGTTCCCATGGACGTCTGACGGGCCGGGGCAAGCCCCCGAAGACCAGGCAATTCTCTGTGGCAACGAGTTCGACGGCCCCGTCGACGGGAATCCCGGACAGGAATGTAGTCCTGACATCCCTGAGGCTGACGAGATTGGACACGTCGGCGGCGATAGCCCCTGGGCAGAAGAATCCCTCCCGGAGAGCACCGGCCCGGACGAGGCCGACAGAGACGACGACGGAACACCGCCGCCCGAGTTCTCCATATCAGGGACGCTGGAGACCGAAACGGTGACCGTCGGCGACCGTGCCACGATTCTCGCGACCGTGGGAAATTCGGGTGGCGAGGGCTCAATCGACGTGACCGTTGAGGCGGATGGAACCGTCGGCGGCGAAGAGCTGGTGCAGGTCCCCGCCGATTCAAAAGTGACGACAGAGGTGAAAACCGGGCCCGTGCCACAATCCGGGACATACATGATTACACTCAACGGCCAAGAGGTCGGCGAGCTAACCGCCGAGCCGGACGACGAGTAGTCGGCAATTCCGGGTGACTCGGGCCCCAGTTGGCTGTTTGGCCGGTCTGCAGACACGCTGTACTGACAAAACTTGGATGGGGAGTGTGTGCAAAAACACCCTCACACGATACCAGCTCACGGGCCGGAGTGATAGAACGTCGGCCCCGAACCGCAACTCAGTCCCGCAAGTCCCGCCGGCGTCCTTTCGGTACCTGGGAACGGAGTTCGTCGTAGACGTACAGACCAACACCGAGCGGTTCGCGCTCTCCGGCCAGTTCGTGCGTGACGATCAGATACCCCCAGTCGCCGTCCCACGCGAGTTCTTGATCTTCGCCGGCGAGAAACGTCTGGGCTTGCTCACGAGTGAGGTCGATCACGTTGTCACTCGCAGCGTCGCCGAACCGCTGGATGGCCGACAGCGTCGGCTTCCAGTGTTCCTGGCGCGTCCGCAAGAACGTCATCCCGAGGGCCTCGATCTCGACTGGCGAGGGCAATTCGCCCCGAAAGGCCCAGATCTTCCCCGATCCACGCTCCCAGAACGTGTAGTCCGCGAACGTGTCTGCGGGGACGCCAAAGCGGTCCGTCCAGAAGTCGAGGACTGCTTCCCGGCTCGGTCGACCGGCCACTTCGCGATCGCCCTCAGTTGCCGGGAGACGCCCGAACCGCTGGCCGTCGTTGTCCCGGAGTTGCTCGTCGTCGTTCCGGAGTTTGTCGTCACTGTCGCTTGGCTGGTCAGTCATGCTGTCACCTCCAGTTTTGCGACGAAAAAGCCGCCCGTGTCGTTGAAGTGTGGATAGATCCGCCTGGCTTTCCGAACACTCGGATCGAATGTGTCGCCTTCCCACTCCGTGATACCAGGTCGACTGTCGAGGGGCAAATCGACGTCAACCAACCGAGCGTCTGTCTCTTCGACCGCGTCATCGAGGATGGCCTCGTTTTCTTCTGGGGCGAAGGTACACGTCGAATAGACGACAGTGCCGCCCTCGCGGGTCGCCTCGATCGCGCGCCGGAGGATCCCTTTTTGGACGCCGGCGATTCCCTGAACGTGTTCGAACGTCCACTCCGCCAGGGCATCCGGATTCTTCCGGATCGTCCCCTCACAGGAGCAAGGAACGTCGACCAGGGCTCGATCGTATTCCCGTCCGTCGAAGGGTTTCAGCGAGTGGTTGCGTGCGTCTTCGTTGGTCACCGCGAGATTCGTCACGCCGAGTCGTTCGGCGTTCGACCGGAGCGCGGACAGTCGCCCCAGGTTGTTGTCCGTGGCCACGACCATGCCGTCGTCGTCCATGAGCGCCGCCAGTTGGGTCGTCTTACTCCCCGGTGCCGCGGCTGCGTCCCAGACGCGCTCGCCTGGCTGGGGATCGAGGACCAGCGGCGGGAGTGCCGAGACTTCTTCCTGGCCGTGCAGCCACCCCTGGACGTACGGCCAGTTCGAACCGGGGTTGCCGTCAGGCAGCGCCAGCAACCCGTCGTGCCAGTCGATCGGTTCGGCGGTGATTCCTTCCGCCGCAAGTGCCTCCGTTGCTCGATCGACCGACGTTTTGATCGTATTGACGCGAACGACCGAGGGAAGCGATCGCTCACACGCCGCGAGGAACGCCTCGAAGTCGTCGACGATCGATTCGTACCGCTCCAGAACCTCCATTGGCCCCGAATTGCCGAGACAGGGCTTTGTCGGTTTCGAACGCCGGCGCTGTTCCCGCCCCGCACGCTTATTGTGGTAGCGTGTCACGTTCACGTATGGCACACGTTGCGGTTCACGACGCAGAGCTGCGTCTCGAAGAACCGATTCTTGTCGAGGGATTTCCGGGTGTCGGCCTCGTCGGGAAGATCGCTGCTGACCATCTCGTCGATCGATACGAGATGACCCACTACGCGACCTGCCATTGTGAGGGGCTCCCTGAGGTCGCCGTCTACCACGAGAACGAGACGTCGATCGCCGGCCCGGTCAGGATCTACGCCGACGAAAACCGAGATCTGCTCGTCCTTCAGAGCGACGTGCCCGTCTCACCAGCGGCTGCCGAGGAGTTTGCCGGGTGTGTGACAGCTTGGCTCGACGAGCATGACATCTTACCCATCTACCTCAGTGGGATCCCTGTCGATCCCCAGGACCGTCGCGCACTGTACGGTGTCGCGACGGGCGATGCCCAGGCGCTACTGGGCGATCACGACATCGACCCACCCGACGAACGCGGCGCGATCAGCGGGCCGACCGGGGCGCTGTTGTACGAAGCGACTCGGCAGGATCTGGACTGCGTTGGCCTGCTCGTCGAGGCGTCCTCGCAGTTCCCCGACCCTGCCGCCGCCAAGCTCTTGATCGAGGACGGGATCGCCACACTCGCCCAACTCGACGTCACGACGGCGACGCTCGTCGAACAGGCCGAGGAGATCCGAACTGCCCGCAAGAAACTGGCAACACAGATGCAACAGGCTAGCGAAGAGAGTTCCAAGGCCGAGCCAGTCGGGATGTACCAGTAGCGGCGTCTCGACACGTTTTTCGCCAGGTGGCGGGTAACTGCATTCCATGGCCGTCGTCGACGTCATCGCAACGGGGCTGGCCGGCGGGTTGTTCGGTCTCGCGCTGGCAGCGCCGCCAGGCCCGATGAATGCCGTCATCGCCGAAGAGAGCGTCGTCCGCGGGCTTCGGGCGGGCGTCATTGCCGGGTGTGGCGCGATGGTCGCCGACGCGACCTTTTTCATCCTCGCGGCACTTGGAGCTGTTTCGATCGTCAAGCGGATGACGTACGTACAGGGTGTGATGGTCGCCATCGGCGGCATCCTCATGCTGTATTTTGCCGTCGACGCCGTCCGGGAACTCGATCAGACGTTCACGGATTTCGAGTCCGATGAGACGCGGACGGACGCGCGCGGCTTCCGGCGGGCATTTCTCCTGGCGCTGACCAACCCCTACCAGATCATCTTCTGGCTAACGGTTGGGGTCGGGCTGTTGACGCCCGGGACCGTCGATGTCCTCGCTCACATGCCCTACGTCGGGGAGAGTCTGGTTGGGCTGTTGGTCGTTCACACTGGCGACCCATCGCTTATTGTTGGCTTTTTCGTCGGTATTGGCGTCTGGGTCGTGGGATTTCCGGCGCTACTGGTTGGAGCCGGCCGGCGGATCGACCAGTTTGCACCCGCCGTGGCAGTGACGAGTGCGCTCTTTCTTTCCGGGTTTGGCGTCTTGTTTCTCACGGACGCTCTCTCGACGTTCGGGGTACTCTAATCCCGCTCTCTGGGCAACCGAACGGCTACTCCGTGGGTTCGGCGTCGATCGCTGCGACTTCTTCCTGTAGCCACTCCTTGAACCAGCGCACGCGTTTTAGTCGCCGATGGAGGTGGCTCTCAGCCGTATCAGAAGCGATCCGCTCACGTGCGTCTTCACCCCGCTCGATCACACGCTCGACCATTTCACCGGCATCGGTGTGGTCGCGTGACTCATAGCCCATCCGCAACAACAGGAGCGCCGTGCCGTTGGCCCCGACCTTGTCGAGGACGTCTGCCTCGATGAGACATTGTGTCTCCAGAGGAAGGTCCGTCAGGTCGCCCTGATAGGAGTGATCGCGAATCGACCCGATGACGGCATCGATGAACGATTGCGGGAATTCGCCGTGCGTCGTGAGGTATTCTTTGGCAATTCGGGCCCCGGCCTCGGCGTGTTTGTCCTGTTCGGCTTCGAGTTTGGCGACGTCGTGAAACACTGCTGCGACTCGGGTCACTTCGACGTCAGCACCCTCTTTTCGGGCGATCTCTGCCGCCAGTTCGACCACGTTCAGGATGTGGTTGTACCGGTACTTTGCCGAGTGCCATGGGTACCACCGCATTCGGCCCCCCGCTTCCTCGTTTTCGACGCTTGCGCTCAGGTAATCGTGCACGAACCGCTTCATCTCCGCGAATTCCGCGTCGGAAACCGGCGACTCCTGGATCTCAACACCCACAGAACCACCTCCGAAACTGATGCGTAACGTTCATCTTGCCCGGAAAGACGTGGTTTCGACTCTTTAGCGTTACGACCCCGACAGGAGCGTGCGAACACCCCTGTCGTTGCCCCTGCCACCTCGCCCATCTGCTGTGTTATTTGATACTTCTAGGTGAGACGATCTGCGGTATTCCTCACGCTTGAGCGCGCCGGTTGGCTTAAGAGGGAACGTCCCACAATGACTACCATGGAGATCCGTACCGCGAGAGAAGCTGACAAGCCAGCGATTCGCGACGTCGCACGCCGATCGTTGCAGGCGTCCTATTCGTTGCGTCCCCAGACAATCACGAGCGGCATCGAAGAGTGGTACAACGAAGCCCAGTTGACCAAAAGCGTCACGTCAGACGAGCGAATGTTGTTGGTCGCCGACCGGGATGGCCAAATCGTCGGGTTTTCCGAAAGTACGCTGACTGCTGACCGGCCCTGGGTGACGGACAAAGAAGATCGCGGCCGTGACGCGCTGTTACTTTGGTTGCACATCGATCCTGAGTATCGGGGGGAAGGCATCGGCTCCGCGCTGTTCGAAACGACGCTTGACCGCCTCGATGCAGCCGACGCCGCCAGTGTCCAGGGGCGCGTGCTGGCGAACAACCAGGATGGGACGCAGTTTTTCGAATCACACGGCTTTGAACGAGTCGGCCGAACCGAAATCGACATCGGGGGCCGCAGTCACGTCGAATATCGCTACGTCGCTGAAGCAACTGGCCTGGAACCGCTCGAATCCGGCGAGCAGACGGTCTACGTCGATCACGACGAATCGGAAGGTGGGTCGGAAGCACCATTCCATATCGTCTACTCCGACCCAGATCGGTCAGCCCGATACGGCTACTACTGCGATAACTGTGGTCGCCTCGCGAACGCGATGGACGCGATGGGCCGCATCGAGTGTGAGGCTTGTGGGAATACACGAAAACCTACCCGTTGGGACGCGGCCTATCTTTGAGCGTCGTAACACTCAGTGGGTTGGGGCGGATTTGAACCGCAGTCGCTCCCATTCGCTCGCTCCGCTCGCTCACCTCCCGCTCCTTGCTTCAAATCAGCCCCAACAGACAAACTTGCGCCTCACGGTATTGTTCGGCGCAAAATTAGTGGGTTAGGGCGGATTTGAACCGCCGACTTCCTCCGTGTGAAGGAGGTATCATAACCGGACTAGATCACCAACCCGGACATGCCAGCCTTATCCAGCACCCAACTTAACAGTTGTTTTCCGATCCCGACGGGTATCGTTGGTTCGAAGCGGCGACGATACGGCCTTCGCCAGCAATTCCTGCAACAAGGTCTACCTTCCCTCCCACACCGAGGACTCAGGCTTGCTTTGGGAGAGCAACCGTGAACACACAGCCTGTCGAACCGTCGTCTCCAGTCACATCCCTGGACTCGGGCCGATCCGCCGCATTCTCGACGTCGACGTGTCCGCCAAAGCGATCGACGATGGTGTGGACCAGGTAGAGACCGATCCCGGTTCCGGGACTCGCAGGCCCCATCTCACCTTTGCCGAAGATTCCCTCGATATTCGCCTCGGGGATACCGGGGCCGTTGTCAGCGACGTGGACCTCCACGTCCGTCTCCCTGTCTTCGACGCGGATGTTTACCCGTGGTTCGTTCCCGTCGTTGTGACGGACAGCGTTGCTCAGGAGATTGCCGAACACCGACGACAGAAGTTCATTCCCCTTGACGGAGACGTTCGGAACCTCGCCGTCGAACGAGACGGCGAGTCGCTCGTGTCGCCGCTCGGCCTTCTGGACTTCAGACTCGAGAACGTGGCTCAGATTCACGCTTGAGTACTCCAAATCAGTGTCGCTCCCGATCGACTCGACGAAGTCTCGCGCAATCGTCGTCAACTCTGAAATGTGGTCGCACGTGTGCTGGATGCGCGCCAAGTAATGCTGGCCTTCGTCGTCGACGTGGTCGGTGAGACCATCAGCCCACCCGATGAGCAACTGGATGTCGTTGTTGATGTCGTGACGGACCAGCCGATTGATGACCGCTAACTTCTCGGTCCGTGCCTCGAGTTCCTGCTCATGCCGTTTTTGTTGCGTAATATCCCGCGTAATCAACTGAAACGAATCCGTGTCGCTGCCGACGCTCACTGGCACGGCAATATTGTGGAAATACCGATACCCGACACTGTCCTGGAATGTCACTGCCGAACTGATCGTGAGGGCCTTTCGGCCCTCTTCTAAGCGCCCGGCTGCGGTCTCTTTGGGCAGGATCTCCGTCAGGTGTTGCCCGACCAGCGCAGATTGTGTCGTATCGAACGACCGTGCTGTCGCCTCGTTGGCTGCCAGAATCGTCCCGTCGTTACCGACCTGTGAAATCTCGTCGGGCGTGTTGTTCACCAGCAGTTCGTACTTCTGGCGTGCCTGGCGCTGTGCGACGACGTTGCGGATCCGATTTACGAGCAGGTCCAGTTGTCCGCCCTCTGCGATCTCTTCTTTCCGCAAGTAGTCGTCGACGCCGGCCCCGATTGCCAGGCTAGCGGTCTCTTCGTCGCCCTGGCCCGTGAGTAACACGAAAGGCAACCCGTACTTCGATTCGACGCGTTCGTACAGTTCGAGACCAGTCATCTCCGGCATTTCGAAGTCACTCACAACGCAGTCGACAGCTTCTTGCTCCAACACCTTCAGGGCCTCCGGCCCGGAACTGGCCTTTCGAACCGATAGCGTCTCCGAATCAGCGAGTCTATCCGAAACGATAGTCCGAAAGAATCCACTGTCGTCGACGAGCAACACGTCGATCGACGATGATTCTATCATACACTATGTCGGTCTGAAGCGGTAATATATCTGCCTCTGGTTTGAGAATTCGAGAATCTCTCGTCTTTCGGGGCCCAGTTGCCCTCTCAATGAACGGCGCGAACGGGCAGGAGCAACGACCCCCCGTTGTTCGCTCGAGCGCCTTCGATCTTCCGTTGGACCACGATGATCGCTTCTTTGGATTTTGTCCCCGGCTTGTGCCAGGATCCCTTCGAGACTTATCGAGGTCTTCCTCGACGCCTTTCGTTGCTGTCTCGCCGGCGCGTGTGAGTGGTACTGTGTGTCTTCGAAGTGCTCAGTCATCGCTGACTGTCCGAGAACAACGAATATAGCCGTTGTGGCGGTACCAGTCAGTAGGTCGGCGACGCTTCGGGGACATCGTCCCGGTGGTTGACGAGTCGAGCGAGGGTAAATAGCAAGTCTGAGAGGCGATTTAGGTACGTCATTGCTTCGCTACTCACCGCGGCGAACTCTCCTGTCAGCGCCACAGTACGCCGCTCGGCCCGGCGGCAAACAGTGCGTGCGTGGTGTAAGCTGCTGCCGGCCGGTGACCCGCCGGGCAGGATGAACGATTCTAGCGGGGGCACTTCCTCGTCGGCGTCGTCGATCTTCGTTTCCAAAGCAGTCACGAGCTCGGCGTCGATCGTCGGACCGTCCACCCCAGCAGCGGGGTTTGCGAGTTCCGCCTGGAGGACGTGCAAGTGGTTTTGTATCTCGGCGAGTGTGTCGTCGACGTCGTCGTAGCCGGTCGGGCGAACCATCCCGAGCGTCGCGTTGAGTTCATCGACAGTCCCATAGGCTTCGATCCGCGGATCGGTTTTCGAGACGCGCTCGCCGGTTCGCAGGTCGGTGTCGCCGTCGTCGCCGCGGCCCGTGTACAGTGACATTGGGAATCCCAGGGGCTGCGTCGCCATTAATTTCCGGGCGACGGTGATCAACGTCTGAACGCTGAGAAGCGTGACAGCCCACAGCAGCAATCTGTCAGACGCGGCCGACCGCTACGATCCACACTGTGACAGAACCAGCGAGTTCACCAGGGCTGCCCACACGGTCATCGATCCCGGCAGCAAGGCGAAGTAGCGCTGTCAGGGCTGTGTCCTTGCCGTCGTGAAGATCGATCCGGATGTCGGGGCGGAACTGACACACTGTGTGGGCTAAGAGTCTCGTTCTGTTGGAATTCACAGCGCCTTCGAACAGTCGTCCCGAGGGGAGAGCAACAGGCTGGCAAGCGGAAATTCTCAACCCTTTTATCCGCAGACAGGCACGTATTTCACATGACTCAGCCCGAGCAGGACCCCGACGAAACGACAACAGGAGACGCCGATCCCGCCGATGAAGCGAGCGGGGACGATGCCACTAGCCCGGAAGACGACGAACCGACGGTCGCCTCACTTCGTGAGGAACTGCTCGAAGAAGTACAGGACGCCACCGCAGACCAACTGGCAGACGAACTTGCGGCGTCCAGACTCACCATCGAAAATCTCCGTGAGGAGACCGAGGCGCTGACTGAAACTGTTGCGGACAAAGACGCGGAAATTGAAGATCTAACCTCTCGGCTCAAACGCAAGCAGGCGGATTTCCAGAACTTCAAGAAGCGCATGGAGCGCAAACGCGAGGAGGAAAAACAGCGGGCCACCGAGGACCTCGTCAGCCGATTGCTCGACGTCCGTGACAACCTTCGGCGCGCACTCGAGCAGGACGACTCCGAGGCTCTTCGGGACGGCGTTGCGTCGACGCTCACCCAGTTCGAGACTGAACTCGACCGGGAAAACGTCGAACCGATCGAACCCGAACCCGGCGACGAAGTCGATCCCGAACACCACGAGGTACTGGCCCGGATCGATGCAGACCTCCCCGAAGACACGATCGCAGACGTCCATCGACCCGGCTATGTGATGGCCGAGAAAGTTTTGCGACCCGCCCAGGTAGCCGTCAGCGACGGTTCGGACAACGAAACCGAAGCACACGACGACACCACCAATTCGAGCGACCAGGGGTAGGGTGGAACTTCTGTATAAAACCCCCGACTGCAAACGCCCCTCTCGTCCCTAATCGCACGACTGCGAAGGGATGAATTAGGAACGTGGTTCGGCCTGTCTAGTAATGTTTAACCGGGACAAGCCGGTAGATGCTCCCAACATGGCGAGCAACAAGATCCTTGGCATCGACCTGGGGACGACGAACAGCGCATTTGCAGTGATGGAGGGTGGCGACCCGGAGATCATCGTCAACAGCGAGGGCGACCGGACGACGGCCTCTGTCGTCGCGTTTGACGACGGCGAGCAACTCGTCGGCAAGCCGGCGAAAAATCAGGCCGTCAAGAACCCTGACGAAACCATCCAGTCCATCAAGCGTCACATGGGCGAGGAGGACTACACCGTCGAACTCGACGGCGAGGCGTACACGCCCGAGCAGGTCTCGGCCATGATCCTCCAGAAGATCAAACGCGACGCCGAGGAGTACCTCGGTGAGGACGTCGAGAAGGCCGTCATCACGGTGCCGGCGTATTTCAACGACCGCCAGCGCCAGGCCACGAAAGACGCCGGCGAGATCGCCGGCTTCGAGGTCGAGCGGATCATCAACGAGCCGACCGCGGCGTCGATGGCCTATGGCCTGGACGACGAGTCCGACCAGACCGTCCTCGTCTACGACCTCGGTGGGGGAACCTTCGACGTCTCGATCCTCGATCTCGGTGGCGGGGTCTACGAGGTCGTCGCGACGAACGGGGACAACAACCTCGGTGGCGACGACTGGGACCAGGCAGTTATCGACTGGCTCGCAGAGGACTTCGAAGACGAACACGGGATCGATCTCCGCGAGGACCGCCAGGCCCTCCAGCGGCTAAAAGACGCCGCCGAGGAGGCCAAGATCGAACTCTCCTCGCGGAAAGAGACGGAGATCAACCTGCCGTTCATCACGGCGACCGACGACGGGCCGGTCCACTTGGAGAAGGATATTACCCGGGCGACCTTCGAAAGCCTGACCGAAGACCTCATCGAGCGGACCGTCGAACCGACCGAACAGGCCCTGGCAGATGCCGACTATTCGAAATCCGATATCGACGAGGTGCTGCTCGTGGGTGGTTCGACCCGGATGCCACAAGTTCAAGAGCAAGTCGAGGAACTCACCGGCAAAGAGCCAAAGAAGAACGTCAACCCCGACGAGGCCGTCGCACTGGGCGCAGCGATCCAGGGTGGGGTCCTCTCAGGAGATGTCGACGACATCGTCTTGCTCGACGTGACGCCCCTGTCGCTTGGTGTCGAGGTCAAGGGGGGGCTCTTCGAGCGACTCATCGAAAAGAACACCACGATCCCGACCGAGGAGTCGAAGATTTTCACCACGGCCGCAGCAAACCAGACCTCGGTCCAGATCCGCGTCTTCCAGGGTGAACGCGAGATCGCCGAAGAGAACGAGCTCTTGGGTGAGTTCATGCTTTCGGGGATTCCGCCGGCGCCGGCCGGCACGCCCCAGATCGAAGTCACGTTCTCCATCGACGAGAACGGCATCGTCAACGTGAGTGCCCAAGACCAGGGCTCGGGCAATTCCGAAGAGATCACCATCGAAGGCGGCGTCGGTCTCTCAGACGAGGAGATCGAAGAGATGCAGGAAGAAGCCGAGGAACACGCCGAGGAAGACCAGCAGCGCCGCGAGCGCATCGAGGCCCGCAACGAGGCCGAGGCCGCGATCCGGCGGGCCGAGACGTTGCTCGAGGAGAACGAGGACGACATCGACGACGACCTCCGGGAGGACATTGAAGCCCAGATCGAGACCGTCGAGGAGACCCTCGAAGACGACGACGCGACGAAAGAGGACTACGAGAGCGCCACGGAGGAACTGACCGAGGCCCTGCAGGAGATCGGCAAGCAGATGTACCAGGAACAGGCCGCTGAAGGCGCGGCTGGTGCTGGTGGACCGGGCGGCGCGGCCGGCCCCGGCGGCATGGGTGGCATGGGCGGTGCCGCTGGTGGCCCCGCTGGTGCCGGCGGTCCCGCCGGCGCGGGTGCTGGCGACGACGAGGAGTACGTCGACGCTGACTTCGAAGAGGTCCAAGACGAAGACGACGAGGACGAGTGAAACGAGTGTAAGTCGTCTTCGTCTTGGGCTCGCGAATCTCCGATTCGCGGTGTCTCGAAGTCCGAGCATAGCGAGGACTTCGAGTTTGACGAAAGTGAGAACGACGAGGACGACAAGTAACGCTGTCGACCTGGGGAGAGATTGTCGAAGGTTGTTATTTGTGACGTAATTTCTCGACGTAGATAGAAACATCCAAACCACTCCATCACTAGGTTTTTCTATGACAGAGCTACCCGACATCGGACTCGGAACCTGGCAGAACGAAGATCCCGAGCAGTGTGCACAGAGCGTTCGAACGGCCCTGGAGATGGGCTATCGGCACATCGACACGGCCGAAATTTACGGCAACGAGGAAGCCGTCGGCGAGGGAATCGCACAGGCAGATGTCGACCGTGAGAACTTCTTCCTGGCGACGAAAGTCCACGCCTCCTCGACGAGTCTGACCTACGATGGCGTCATCGAGACGGCACACAACAGCCTCGAACGGCTCGGTGTCGATTACGTGGACCTGCTGTACGTCCACTGGCCGACTGGCGATTACGACCCCGAGGATACGCTGCCCGCCTACGACGACCTGTACGACGAAGGCCTTATTCGGAACGTCGGCGTCTCGAACTTCGAGCCGTTCAACGTCGAGGCGGCCCTGGAGATCCTTGACGCACCGCTGTTCGCCAACCAGGTCGAGATGCACCCGCTCCTTCAGCAAGACGAGTTGCAGGCTCACGCCGACGAACACGACTACAACCTCGTGGCCTACTCGCCGCTGGCGCGCGGTGACGTCTTCGACGTGCCTGAGGTCGTCGAGGTGGCCGAGAAACACGACGTCAGCCCGGCTCAGGTCAGCCTTGCGTGGCTGCGCGAGACGGGTGCCTACCCGATTCCGAAGGCCACCAGCGAGAGTCACATTCGGGACAACTTCGAGAGTCTCGATCTCGACCTCGACGCCGAGGACGTCGCGACGATCGATGCGATCGAGCGGGAGGACCGACACCTCGACTTCGACGTTGCCCCCTGGAACCAGTAACACCGTCTCGACCCGCGCGCTTTTCTCGCTGACTCCCGTAATCCCAGTCGATGCGACGCGTCGGCTTTCTGATTAACCCGATCGCCGGCATGGGTGGCCGTGTGGGGTTGAAGGGGACTGATGAGAAATTTGTGGCCGCCCGAGAGCGCGGCGCAGTGCCACGGGCACCGGACCGCGCCCGCCAGGCTCTTGATGTACTGGCTTCTCACGACGTGGAAGTCGTCACTGTCGAGGGAGTGATGGGTGCCGACGTGGCCCGAAACGCGGGCTTGGATCCCATCGTCGTCTCTCACCCGGCAGCAGGACAGTTGGCGGGCATTGGCGAGACGACGGCGGCGGATACGCGTCGAGCAGTCGCCGCGTTCGTCGCCGCCGAGGTTGACGTCGTTCTCTTTGTGGGCGGTGACGGCACAGCAGTCGACGTGGCCGAAACCCTCGCGGGGCTGGAAGCGGATGTCCCCTTACTCGGCGTCCCCGCCGGGGTAAAAGTCTACTCGGGCGTCTTTGCTGTCGATCCACCGGTGGCCGGCGAGATCGCGGCGACGTTCACGGCGGTCGAGCGAGCTGACCTGCAGGATCTCGACGAAGACGCCTTCAGACGCGGGGAGGTCGTCCCTGAACTGCGAACCACCGCGCTGACGCCGGTCGCCGAGTTACGCCAGTCACCAAAGGAACGGGCCGGTGGGACAGTCGACACGCTGGCGGCGGGCGTCGCCGAGGAGGTCGATCCGGGAACGACCTACGTCTTTGGCCCGGGCAGTACCCTCGGAGCGATCGAACGAGCACTTGACATCGATCCGTCGCCGCTCGGTGTCGACGTCTGGCGTGACGGGACGGTCCTCGTCCGCGATGGCGGCCAGTCGGCAATTCTGAATGCACTTGGCGACCGCAATGTCGTGATCGTCTCACCGATCGGCGGCCAGGGATTCGTCTTCGGGCGGGGCAACCAGCAACTTTCGCCCGATGTCCTTCGAGCGTGTGACATCGAACTCGTTGCCTCGCGCCGGAAGCTGGACGGCCTGGGCGTGTTACGTGTCGACACGGGTGATCCCGAACTTGACAAGACGCTTCGTGGGTGGCAGCGTGTCCGTGTCGGGCGACGCGAGCGCCGATTTATACAGATTGTCTAAGTGTGTCTCACGTCTTGGCGCTCGGTCCGCGAGAGCCTCCATTATGGATTTGACTAGCCGGCTTGACAACCACTCTTCCTAATAGATTCTCTGACTTGATCTAGCCCATCCAAATTACTATTCACAAACTTAAGGAAGTGTGAATGCCTACAGATGTGTATGGATACACGCAAAGTCCAGCAACTCGGGCCATCGACGCTGGCGATGACGCTCCCGGCGGCCTGGACGAGCGACACCGATGTCCAGAAAGGCGACGAGCTGTCGCTTCGTGTCGGTGATAACGGAACGCTGACAGTTCTTCCGGATTCCGTTTCCTCGGGAGGATCAGAGGCCACAATTCATGCCTCGTCGCTGGATGCCGATGCAGTCGAGCGGGCAATCGTCGCCCAGTACGTCCTCGGTCGCCGGGTCATCAACGTCGAAGCCGACGAGGGCGAGACGCTCGCCAGTGCACACATCAACGCAGTCTACAACGCCGAGACACAGTTGATGGGCCTTGGCGTCATCGAGGAGACGCCCGAACGGATCTCGATTCGCTGCTCGGTCGACCCGAGCGACTTCACGATAGATAACTTGCTCGAACGGTTAGAGAGTACGGGCTCGACGATGCGAAACGAGGCTGTCAAAGCCCTGACGCTGGGGAATCCGGATCTCGCCCAGCGGGCGCTTAACCGCGAACGGCAGGCTAACAAGATTTTCGTCCTCGTATTGCGGTTGATCTTTACCGCCTATCAGAACCCGAACTTTGCTCAGGCGATCGGCTTAGACGACAGCTTTCCGCTGATTGGGTACCGATCGATCGCGAAGAATCTAGAACTGACGGCGGACAACGCCGAAGACATCGCAGATATCGCAATGGAAACAGAGGGCCACAGCCTCAGCGTCGATGCCGACACCATGGAGCAGATTCGTGATCTTACCGAGCAGGTCGACGACTTGACCGCACTGGCAGTGCAGGCAGCGATCGGTCGCGACCACACGACGGCCATCGACGTCCGAGAACAGTTTCGTGAGATCGATGCCCTCGAAGACGACTTGCTCGACGGCCTGGCCGAGATGAGCAATGAAGATGTCCTCGCTGTACGGGAAGTTCTCGTGTCTCTGCAGGAGACGGCCCAGTACGCCGTCCGGAACGCCGAGATTGCCACGAATCTCGCGCTCAAAGACGACTCCGAGCACGTACGCATCGAATGACGGGGCTCCCCGCCGGCAGGCAAACTTACAAGCCAGTTCCGACCGATCGCTGGGATATGGCCGCGTCGAACGCATCTGAGAAGGGCATCGGGTTGACGGTTTTGTTCGTGGTTCTCGCGCTTGGGGGCGCACTGACAATGGGGCTCGGTGCCGAGGACCATCTCGTTGCTGGCGTGGGCTTTGCCGTGGCCGTTGGGGCGGGATCTCTAGCTGTTGCTGCTCGGCACGTCTACGTCTGAACGGACGAGTTTTTATCGCTGGACGGCCTACATACGCCTATGGCGGAGTTCAGTGACGAAGAACGAGCAATCATAGAGTACCTCCGGGACCGCGTCGGCGGTGGCGAAGGGTACTTCCGTGCGAAGGGGATCGCCGAGAGTATCGGTCTCTCGGCCAAGCAGGTCGGCGTCCGACTCCCAAAGCTCGCCGAAAAGGCCGACGAGGTCGACATCGAGAAGTGGGGACGCGCCCGTTCGACAACCTGGCGCGTTACTCGCAGCTAGCGGCGGGTTTTTGCCGCCCGCACTCGGAAGGGTTCTATGGCGATTCGCCTGGAGCGGGTGCTTGACGTGCCAGCCGAACCGGCGGACGTGTGGGCATTCATTGCCGATCCGAAACACCGCGCACGCCACGTGAGTGTCGTCGACGACTTCGACCTCGGTGGTGACGGGAGTGCAACCTGGTACCTCTCGTTGCCGATCCCGGTAATCGATCAGACGATTGCTATCGAGACTGAGGATGTCGAACGACGACCGCCGGAGTTTGTCAAGTTCATTGGCCGCTCACGAGCGATGCGCGTCGTGGGCGAACACGAACTCGAAGCGACGGCGACCGGCACGCGACTTACGAACCACTTCACGGTCGAGGGCCGGATCCCCGGCATCGAACGATTCTTTCGGGACAACCTCGAGGCGGAGTTCGACAACCTCGAAGCGGGTCTCCGTGAATATCTCGACACCCTATCATAACACTAACACTCGGACGACTCGATACCGAACCTGGCGCTGTCGAGACGAACGTCGAGCCGGACTGTGAGGGCACCCGATGGACAATCTCCGACCTGTGGGGATCCCAATCGCCGCCGCTGGTGCGGTACCCACAACAGGTGTTCGGACACTCGACCCAAGCGAAATCGATCGTGTCCGGAAGTCGGTCCTCGCTCTCACGGACCGCCGGACGTGACCAGTGGCCCAGTCAAGACTATCCGTCATACAGGGGTTTATATAGGGCAGTAACAAACGCCCAGTTGCCGGCTTGACGCTTTTCTCGTCATCCCGGCAGAACGCCCGACCCACACAACTGACGTGCAGGCCCCGTCGTCGTCCGGACGACTGATCCCGCGTCTCGGACATCCGGTCCCGTCCTCGTTTCGTTGCAGCGTCGAACCGAACTACAAAGTTGCAACCTCGGTTCCGTCGCCACTCGACGCTACTGAAGCGCACACGCCGACCGTCACCGGCTCGACGGATCGACCCGTTCACGCGCTGCCTGGAGATGATCCGCCGTGATCGTCACATCAGCAGCCAAGTCGTTAGCGGCGGCCGGGTCGTGTTCGCCGGCTACCTCGCGGATGGCCGCGAGCGAGGCCTCCCGGAGAATCGCCGCCAGATCGGCACCGGAGTACCCCTCGGTGTCGGCGGCGAGGGTGTCCAGATCGACCGACTCGCCGAGCGGCTTCCCGTCGGCGTGGACGGCTAAGATCGCGTGCCTGGCCTCGGGGTCCGGTGGCGGCACTTCGACGTGAGACTCCAGTCGCCCGGGCCGCAACAGCGCAGGATCGAGTGCGTCACGGCGATTCGTCGCCGCGAGGACAACCAGATTTGGGTCTTCGGCGGCGGCGTCAAGCTCCGTCAGCAACTGGGAAACGACGCGCTCGGTCACCTCGTGGCCGTCACCGCGTCGGGACGCGATCGCATCGATCTCGTCCAGGAAGACGATCGCGGGGGCGGTCTGGCGCGCTCGCTCGAATACCTCCCGGACGGCCTCCTCACTCTCGCCGACGTATCGATCCAGTAGCTCGGGGCCCGCAACCCGGATGAAGTTGACGCCAGTTTCGCCGGCTAGTGCCCGCGCCAGGAGGGTTTTCCCCGTTCCTGGTGGCCCATACAGGAGGATGCCCGACGGCGGATCGGTGTTCGTTGCCTCGAACAGCGGTCCGTACGCTAACGGCCACTCGACGGCTTCTTCGAGTGTCGCCTTTGCCTCATCGAGACCGCCCACGTCCGTGAAGTCGACAGTCGGGGACTCGGCGACGTACTCTCGCATCGCCGACGGATCGACGCTCGCCAACGCGCGGTCGAAGTCCGTGCGCGTGACTTCTGGCTCGTCGCGTTCCCGTCTGAGTGCAGCCATTGCAGCTTCCGTTGTGACTGTCGCGACGTCGGCCCCGACGAACCCGTGCATCGTCCCCGCGAGTGCATCAAGATCGACGTCCCCTCCCAGCGGCATGCCCCGCGTGTGGACCTCCAGAATCTCACGGCGCCCCGTCTGATCGGGGACGCCGATCTCGATCTCCCGGTCGAAGCGACCACCACGCCGCAACGCTGAATCGACCGTGTCGACCCGGTTTGTCGCGCCGACGACCGCGACCCGCCCGCGTTCTTCCAGGCCGTCAAGCAGCGTGAGCAACTGGGCGACCACCCGGTTTTCCATGTCGCTGTCCTCGTCACGCGCGCCGGCGATCGAATCGATCTCGTCGATGAACAGGATCGACGGGGCGTTGTCCTCGGCCCGCTCGAAGGCGTCCCTGAGTTGCTGTTCGCTTTCGCCTTTGTACTTCGAGACGATTTCCGGCCCCGAGATGGCCTCGAAGTACGCATCGACCTCGTTGGCGACCGCTTTGGCGATCAGCGTCTTTCCGGTCCCGGGCGGTCCGTATAGGAGAACACCCTTCGGCGGCGTAATGGCGAGGCGATCGAAGATATCCGGGTCAGACAGCGGCAGTTCGATCATCTCCCTGATCCGGTCGAGTTCGTCATCGAGCCCACCGATATCTTCGTAGGTGACGCCCTGGGACCCGGTCGAGTCGGTCGCCACTGTTTCCTCGTCGCCGGCGGGGTCGGTTGGTTCAGATTCGACCGGCTGGCCGACGCGCACGGTGGTGTCATCTTCGATCCGGACGGTCCCCGCCGGGTCAACGTCGGCGACGCTGAAGGTGCCGATTTCGGGAACAGTGACGCGATCGCCGTCCCTGACCGGCGTGTTTCTGAGTCGATCGCCGATCGACTGGCCAGCGTCCCCCTCGACGCTGGCATCGATCGGGCGAAGCGTCACCTGGCTTGCCGCGTCGAGATCGGCTGTCCGGAGTGTGACCGCCGAGCCGATCGTGACCTCGGCGTTCTGTCTGGTGTCGGCGTCGATCCGAACGTACTCGCCGTCCTCGTCTGCCGGCCAAACCTTTGCGACTGTTGTCCGCTCTCCCTCGATGACGACTGAGTCACCGCTCAGAACGCCCAGTCGGTCCCGGACGGATTCGGGGAGCCGGGCGATTCCGCGGCCGGCATCGCGCTTGTGCGCGCCCTCGACACTGACGTCGACCCCCTCCTCAACAGCGACCATGGGTCCCGTAACAGCGTCTCGCCCTTGAGAATTCCCACCGATATCGGCCGCTCAGCACCGTATCGTGTCACGCTATCTAATGTCACGAAAACACATTTATTCACGGCCGCCGGACGAGTAGGTATGGTCCAGCAAACCCAGCGCGACGACATGACGTGGTATCAGTGCGAGCAGTGTGGAATGTTGTTCGACGAACGGGAGGATGCCCGAAAGCACGAGGACAATTGCGACGCCGAAGATCCCTCGTATATCCAGTAGCTCACTCCTCAGGGACAACTTCGAAGGAGCGTTCGCCCATTTCGTCCTCCTCGAAGACGAACACGCGGCCATCGACGGTGTCGAACTCGGCCTCGACGCGGACGCGGTGGGATTCACTCGTTGCCCTGACGCCTGGGAAGACCGTTGTCGTTTCGCCTGGATCGAGGAGGACGCGCCCGACGCCGGTCGATTCGAGGATGTCCTCGTGTGTGACCCGATCGTTGACGTAGACGAGGACGCCGTTTGTTTCGGTTGCATCGGTCACGAGCACGTGAGCCTGTTTGCCTGGGGCGGTCGTGACTGCCCCTTCCTTGCGAGTTGGGACGCCGTGATAGAACGCTTCTCGCCCGTCGAGATACTCGACGACGACCCCCTCCTCGGTCAGTTCGACGCCGATGGTGTCGGGTGGCACGTCCTCGCGGATGCTCATGGCAGGCCTTCGGCCGAACGGGGGAAAAACGCCGCGCTTGCTCGGCGGCGTAACCACCACATCTATATGCGCCCTCGGCCACCCTCGCGCCATGAACGGAACGGCTGTGGCTCCCGCGGCGGGGACCGTCCTGAACGCCCTCGCGACGGGCACGGGCTCGGCCTTTGCCATCGACACCGAGCTTCGCGCCGAGGTACAGCTGACTGGCGAGGACAGCGTTACGGGGACGATTGCCGACGATCCCGACGCTGATACAGCCCTGATCGAGCGCTGTGTCGAACGCGTGACGAGCGAATTCGGCGACGGCGAGGGTGGGACAGTCCGGACCGAGAGTGACATCCCGCTCGCCTCGGGGTTGAAAAGTTCGAGCGCCGCTGCGAACGCGACCGTGCTGGCGACGCTGTCGGCACTCGATGTGACTGACGAGGTCTCGAAGGCTGACGCCGCCCGCATCGGTGTCCAGGCAGCCAGGGACGTCGGCGTGACGGTCACCGGCGCGTTCGACGACGCCAGCGCAAGCATGCTCGGCGGTGTCACGGTGACGGACAATACCGGCGACGAACTCCTGGCTCACGAGCCCGTCGAGTGGGACGTCCTCGTCTGGACGCCACCGGAACGGGCCTACAGCGCCGAGGCCGATGTCGATCGCTGCCAGCAGATCGCGCCGATGGCCGACCTGGTGGCCGAGATGGCTATGGAAGGCGACTATGCCCGCGCGATGACCGTCAACGGGCTGGCCTTCGCCGCCGCACTCGGCTTTTCGCCCGACCCGATTGTCGAGGCGATGGCCCACGCCGAAGGCGTCTCGCTGTCCGGGACCGGACCGAGTGTCACGGCGATCGGGAACCGGGAAGATTTAGAGCGCGCACGCGAAATCTGGGCCCAACGCGAGGGACGAACGTGGTACACAACAACACAGAACATGGGGGCCAAGCCGACATGACTCGTGAAGACGCGACCGAGCAAACACCAGAGGAGATGGATCTCGACGAACTCCGGGGTGAAATCCGTTCGATCGACGAAGAACTCGTCGAGCTGATCGCGCGACGGACCTACGTGGCCGACACCATTGCGGCCGTCAAAGACGAGCAGGGCCTGCCGACGACCGACGAAACCCAGGAACAACGCGTTATGGATCGGGCCGGCGAGAACGCCCAGCAGTTCGACGTCGACGCCAACCTCGTGAAGGCAATCTTCCGGCTGTTGATCGAGTTGAACAAAGTTGAGCAGCGGGAGCAGCGCTAATCTGGATCGCCAGGTTCAGTACGTCCACAGCCGACGGATACGTAACTCGATTTCGGGGTAGGATTCTCGAAGCGCTCTCGGGTCGGTCTCTCCATTGATGTTGATAACGTGTACTTCCCCACGCCGATCGGTATAGACGTCCTGGAAATCGTAGACGACGCCGACCAGTTCTGTTTCAGCGGGCACGTGCTCGCTCGCCTCGAGGGACTCGATCTGCCGGTCGACGTTGTACTCGACAAGGCGGTTGATCGCCCCCTCTCGATCGACCTCGGCGGGTAAGGCGTCGACGCCCGCTTCGAGGTGGTCGGCGAGGAGATCGACGCAATGTTCGATTCCTGGCGGTTCTTCGAGTCCGTCGGTCAAGTGGTCGTACGTGGCGGTGACGGCCCCACAGCCCGTATGGCCGACGACGACCGCGACATCCGTCCCGGTGTGTGCCAGCGGATAGAGAACGTCGCCGGAGACGACTGTCTCGCCGTCGGTTCGCTGGACGACGCGGTTCCCGATGTTCCCACACGTGAAGAGATGGCCGGGATCGTCGTTGCCAAAGAGGTGATCCTGCAGGACACGCGAGTCAGAACAACAGACGGTGACCGCTTCGGGGCTTTGTCCGTCCTGCAGGGTGTCGAACCGGTCGTCGAACGCCGCGGCGTGGGTTGCGTTACCGGCGAGCAGCGATTCGATGACGTCGCGCATATCCGTGAGGAACCTGCCCGGTGGTATAGTCGTTGAGATTTTATCCCGTGGAGATGGCGTGCCGGGTAGTACTGGATGACGTCGAAACGTACATGACAGATCGGCCGACCTAATATGACCGGTGGCTGGATCTTCGAGCAACGTACAAAGGTAAGTGTCTCCCTTGCACAATACCGATATGGCCGAAACGGAGATCGACGAGGTGGATGAGGCGATCCTCTATGCCCTCCAGGAGGACGCCCGGAACATGTCCTCGGGGGACATCGCCGAGCGAACCGGGACCTCCGACAGCACCGTTCGTAAGCGCATCCAGCGACTCGAAGCCGACGACGTGATCAAGGATTACAGCGCCCGCGTCGATTACCAGCAGTCAGGCTATCCGCTCCGGATGTTGCTGTACTGTACCGCGTCGATCCCCGAACGCGGGGACCTGATCCCGGAGGTTCTAGCCATCGAGGGCGTCGTCTCCGTCCAGGAATTGGTCACTGGTGAGGAGAATCTGCTTGTCACCGTAGTCGGGGAATCCGACAGCGACATCACGCCCGTTGCCCAGGAACTGCTCGACATGGGACTGACCGTGGCCGACGAGGTCCTCGTTCGAACCCACGAGACGACGCCGTTTGGCAAGTTCGACCCCGACGTCTCGACAGCGGACGAATCCTGACGTTACCGCCGGAAGTGCTGTCCCCGGCCAACGACCGTTGGTGCAAAGCACGACGTCATACGCTGACAGTCCGTTCTCTAGTGAACCGATAGCAGTCACTATCGCCAGGCCATCCGAACCATGTGGCCCCGTGGGTGAGAACAGAGGGATCATCTCGAATAGTACCTCCCGGTCCGTCACGCACTGAACGTGCCACACCCTGAAAACATAATGTTTTATAATAGAGGGTATTCGAACAGTTTGTGACTAAGACAAGATTTAATAATCAGACTGTTCTCGAAACGGTGTAGAAACGACCAGTACCGGACCAAATGTGTGGGGGGATTCCCGGAACGGTCGTGAGGGACGAACGATGTCAGGACGCACCGCGAACGCGACGGTCGGATCGCTCCCGGACACGACGGCGACGAGGTCGATCGTGCCCGCGGCACTCACGTGGCTCATGTGGTCGCTGTTCACCGCGAGTGTCGGCACGCTCGTGGCCCGACTCGGAACGAGTGATGTCTGGCGAGTGACCGAAGTGGTCGCGATCGACGGGCTGACAGTCCTGCTGTGGGTGGTCGTGACGTTCTTCAGCGGGATCGTCCACAGCTACTCGCGCCGATACATGGCCGGGAGCGCCCACGAACGGCGGTTCTTTGTCGCCGTCTTCGGCTTCACGGCGGTCGTGCTGGGGCTGGTCGCGGCCGATCACGTCCTGGCATTCGGTGTTCTGTGGCTTCTGATGGGCCTCGTGATGGCGGAACTCGTCGGGCTCGTCGATGGCTGGAAACAGGCTCGGGCGGCCGCACGCGTCGCCCGCCGGTACTTCCTGGCGAGCAGCGGGTTGCTCGGTCTCGCGCTCGGGGCCCTGTGGTGGGCGACGGGCGCGACGACGATCTCGGGGATCACCGCGGCCGCCGACGGGCTCGGCGGGTCGGTGTGGCTGCTAGCAGCCGGGGCCTTGGTCCTCGCGGCGATGATCCAGTCCGCCCTCGTTCCCTTCCACACCTGGCTGCTGGCCTCGATGACTGCTCCCACGCCGGCCTCTGCGCTGATGCACGCCGGGTTTGTCAACGCTGGCGGCATCTTACTGACCAGGTTCGCACCGGTACTCACCGTCGATCCGGCGGTCATGTTCTCGATCGTCTTGGCGGGCGCAGCCAGTGCCCTCCTCGGGAAGCTCCTCAAGTCCGTCCAGGCGGACATCAAGGGGAAACTGGCCTGCTCGACGGTCGGCCAGATGGGCTTTATGATTATGCAAGCCGGCCTCGGCTTCTTCGGGGCCGCGATCACCCATTTGATCCTCCACGGGTTCTACAAGGCCCACCACTTCCTGAGCGCCGGCGAGGAGATCGAACGGACCACGCCAGGCGACGAGTCCACGCATTCGCCGGGTATCGTCGGTATCGCGGTCACGCTCGCAACCGGGCTGGCCGGCGGCGCGCTGTTCGCGATCCTGACGGGCAAAGGCCGCCACCTCGACAGCGGCCTCGTCCTCGTGTTGATCGTCGTCGTCACGACGCTGCAGGCGACCCGTAGCGTCGTCGGGAACTCGTCGCTGTCGGCCCTGTTCCGATACGGGGCGATCCCGATCGTCTTCCTGCCGGCCATCGCCGTCTACGCGCTCGTGTACACGGCCGTTTCGGAGATGTTGAGCGACCTCTCGGTCGTGGCGGCACCGACCGAGCTTACCGTTGTCCACCTCATCGTCGCCGTCGGGTTCGTCGGTGCGTACCTCGCTGTCGAGACAGGTGTCTACGAGCGCAGCCGGCGGCTCTACGTGGCATTGCTGAACGCGAGTCACCCGCCCGCAAGCACCGTGCTGACTGCCAGGGAGGATTACAATGAGTACTGAACACACCATCGAAAACAGCATCGAGAAGGCAGCGACAACCGTCGGCTCGGTCTGGCCGATCCACTCGTTCGTCACGGCCAACCCGCTGTCGGGTTTCGAGGATACGCCCTTCGAGCAGGCAGTCCGGCAGGCGGGCGAGCTACTCGGCGGCCGTGGCTACCCCGATCCGGGAACGTTCCGGACTGCCCTCGAAGACGGCCGGATCGACCGCGAGGTGCTGGCGACCGAACTCGCCGAACGGGGATTCGAGGCGGACCCGGAAGCACTGCTCGACCGCATGGATGCGACGGCCCGGACGGAAACACCCGACACCGCGAGCGAACGCGTCGATCACGTCCTGACGAAATGGCTGTCGGTGTTCCTCGACGAAGGACACGCCGAATGGGCAATGCCTGATCGGGAGGAAGGATTCTATATCGCGTTCCGTGCAGTGGCCTCACACGACAGTCATGTCCCCGAGACCGGAATCGTCGCCGACCTTCCCGAGCGTCCGTGCGATGCCATCGAAGCCGTACTGGAGGAATACCCCGAGAGCCAGTGGGTGCCGATCTTCGAGGAACAACTGGCGGCCCTGCCCGGCTGGACCGGGTTCATCAAGCAACGTGCTGCAGACGGGGGGAACTGGCAGTCGATGTATCCCATCACACTGGTGGAGTATCTGGCCGTCCGCTTCGCGCTCTGTGACGGCTTCGGTGTCGATATCGAGCCCGCTGTCGGCCAGGCAAACACCGAGGCCGACGCATGCGACGACATCGCGGCGGCGTTCCTCGGGGCCTGGGAGCGGAGTTACCGGAGCGAACTCGTCGAGGGCGTCGCTGTTGAAAGTCAATCACTCACCGAAAGTAAGTCCACGAGTCGGCCAGACGCCCAACTGGTGTTCTGTATCGACACGCGCTCGGAAGTCATCCGCCGGCACGTCGAGGCCACGGGCGACTACGAGACCCACGGCTACGCGGGCTTTTTTGGCGTCCCGATGGAGTACCAGGGCTACGACGCCGAGCGGTCGGTCAACGCCTGTCCACCGATTGTCGATCCACAGCACCGTATCACCGAGATGCCGACCGACGACGAAGCGACGGCGAGTCATGATCGCTGGTCGCGGCTCCGTGGGGCTGCCGGTGACGTCATCGAGACCCTATCGACGAACCCAGCCACCGCCTTTGGCTTTGTCGAGAACGCGGGCAGCGGCTACGGACTGTCGCTCGTAGCCCGCACGCTCGTCCCCGGCCGCCTGAACGACGTTTTCGACGCCGCCGACGATGCGGTCCCCGGCGAACACGAGTTCTGTGACCCGCTCGTCGATTACCAGCACACCTACGCCGGCGATCTGCCGGTCGGCCTAACCCACGACGAGAAGGTCGAGTACGCCGCGACCGCGTTCGAACTAATGGGCATCGAGCAGTTCGGCCGATTGTTCGTCTTCGTCGGGCACGCCAGTGAGACGACGAACAACCCGTACGATTCGAGCCTGGACTGTGGGGCCTGTGCCGGCAACCCCGGTGGCCCGAACGCCCGTGTCCTCGCGGCGATCTGTAATGACGATGCAGTCCAGATAGCGCTTCGCGAGCGCGGTATCGAGATCCCCGAGGACACCGTCTTCGTCGCTGGCGAACACAACACGACGACCGACGAGATCGAACTGTTCGACGATAGCGTCCCCGAGAGCCACGCTGCCGATATTAAGAAGCTCCGGAGAGATCTGGCCGCCGCTCGCGAGGGGAGCGCCGCCGAGCGCATCGCATCGATGGGTACTGACGGGACCGCGGGCGTCACCGAGATCGAGCGCCGGGCGGCCGACTGGGCCGAGACGCGCCCCGAGTGGGGGCTAGCGGGCAACGCCGGCTTCGTGATCGGTCCCCGTGAACTGACGAGCGATCGCGACCTCGACGGCCGTGCGTTCCTCCACTCCTACGATTACACGATGGACCCCGATGGCGACGCCCTCGAGGCGATATTGACGGGGCCACTGGTCGTCACCCAGTGGATCAACGCTCAGTACTACTTCTCGACGGTCGATCCCGCCGTCTACGGCAGCGGGTCGAAGATCACCCACAACCCAGTCGGCAACGTCGGCGTCTACCAAGGCAACGGCGGCGACCTGATGACCGGCCTCCCGATCCAGTCGCTGTTTGCGGCCGACGACGTCCCGTATCACCAGCCGCTCCGTCTCTCGACGGTCGTCCACGCGCCGGTCGATCGCGTCACCGACGTGCTGACCGAACACGAAGAAGTGCAGGAACTGCTGGACAACGACTGGCTCTCGCTTTCGGTCGTCGATCCGACACAGGACCACCGCGTCTTCCACTACGACGGTCAACTCGCCTGGACGCCGGCGAGCGAACCGATCGCCGACGAATCGGCGGTCCCGGAAACGCCCGCCGTCGCGGACGACTGAACCTCCCACCTGGGTAACGGAGACCACGAGTCGGGCCCGCGTCATTCAAGACGGCCGCCGCCCAACTCGCGGACGTGAGCGACGATGTCACTTCGCGCCACGAGCGCCTCGAACGACACGACGTGCCCGGATCGCGCAACGCCCTGCGCCACTGGATCCGGACGCGCAACCCGGTGTGGATGCTCATCGTCCCGGCGATCATCTGGTTCCTCCGGCTCGTCCCGAGCGTCCGCCTGAAGAACGTCGTGCTCCGTGCGCTCGGGGCCGACGTCGGCGAGGGGGTCGCCCTGGCGTTCGGGGCAACACCGGACATGCTCTGGCCGGACCGCCTGGTCCTTGAAGACGATGCGATCGTCGGCTACGACGCGACCCTACTCTGTCACGAATACCTGCAAGACGAGTACCGAACGGGCGAGGTTGTTGTCGGCGAACGAGCGATGATCGGTGCCGGCGCAATCGTGTTGCCCGGTGTCCGGATCGGGGCTGATGCACAAGTCGCAGCAAACTCGCTGGTGACTGGGGATGTCCCACCAGGGGCGACGGTAGCCGGCGTGCCTGCCGAAGTCGTCTCGGACGCGGACTGACTCTTCTAGCGGAACCGGGTGATCCCTGAGCGCACGACGCGCTGGTTTGGAATGATAAACTCCGCCTCATCACTCTCGACATGGGTGACGAAGACGTCAATCTCCTGAACTACGCCGCGTCGATCGTCTATTTCGACTTCGTCGCCGATGCTGTAGGGTTCAGTCAACAGCAGATACGTCCCAGCTGCAGCCGCCGTCAGCAGGTCCTTGAACGCCAGCGCGCTCAAAAACAACAGCCCGAACGCGTAGGCAGCGAGCAAGACGATCAACGCCATCGTCGCCACGCCCAACTGCCCCAGTGCGATCAGTGCGGCCACGTAGAAAATGCTGTACTTGGCGAGCTTAGGTAACAGCGTCACTTCTGGCAGCTTGACGCTCTTGAGTCGCTCGCTGATTGCCAGGGACACCTTGTCGCCGATCACCAGGCCGACAATGACCACGACAGCGGCGATGAACAGTTGCGGAAGGTACTGAGGGAACCGCTGCCAGAAAAGGTCTGCATTCATGATCTGTGCGACCTGTAACGCGATGAATACCGCAAGCACGTAGACGAACAGCGCGGCCATCTGTGAAAACAAGCCGACGGTCGAGAGGCCGAAGTTCTGGATTGTCCGTTCGAAGGCCGTCCCTTCGACCGCCCCCGGGACATCGAGTTGAACCAGCAGGTTCCGCGTCGTTCGCCACACCAGATAGCCGGCGACCGCTCCGATGAAAAGGACGGCGATCGCGACGGTGACTGCCGTTTCTTCAGAGAGCATCGTTCGTATGATTGCCGCCGGATCGACCATCAGTACTCCTCCGGATCGAGTTCAAGGATTAGTTCCCCGCGCTTGAACGCCCGGACGAGCCCATCGCTCTCGCTGAGGACAATCGCGATGGCGTTGGTATCCCGCGTGATTGCCCCAGCTGCCATGTGCCGTGCCCCGAGGCCTTTGGGAATGTCAACCCCCTCCGCAGAGGGTTCAAGATACCGGTAGGCAGAAACGATCTTCCCCCCGTCGGAGATGACGAACGCCCCATCCAGGCGCGAAAACTCCTTGAGCATCACGTTGACGATCGGATCGCCGACGTGAACGTGGCTCTTCTCGAAGGGGTTGTAGGAAAGCGGACGGGACTTGTTCATAACCTTCCCGGCGTCACCGACGACGAACAGTGCGCCCACTGGCTTGCCCTTCTGGCCTTTCTTGCCCAACTCGACGGCGACATCGACGACGTTCCGGATGACCCCCGGTTCAGCCCTGGAGTTGACGAACAGATCGTAGACACCAGTCTCGGTGAACTCGCCGGCCCGGACTCGCATCGCCGTATCCAGGCTGTCGCCGTACGTCGTCGCCAGACAGAGGACCTGATCGTTCTCACCGAGGAATTCCTGGGCGAGCGCGCCTTCGATTCCAAAGCGCACTCGATCACTCAATTCCGAAAACTCGACGGGCAACTCCACGAAGCGCTCGGCATCCCGCTCGTCCTCTGCGCTGATCACGACGACCTCGTGGTCGTCTGTGAGTTGTTCGTATAGATCGGCCTCCGGACTGAAGAGCACCACGCCATCCAGATCGCTCGCCAAAGAATCCAGCACGTCTTCAATATGGCTCATTGTCCTATCAGATCATCCGACAGGAAAAAAACTTTGCGGCCCGCACCCCACCTTTTTACTTCGGCGGGTGCGCTCGCTCGCCCCGCAAGGCTCGCTCACGCACCGCTCTCTGCTCACGGCGGCTTCGCCGCCGTTCGCACGGTCAGCGGGACCTTCGGTCCCGCTCGACTTGCAAAAATCTGGACCAAAAACATCCGGACGCTCACTGCCTCGCGGCGTCTTCTCGCGGGCTTTGCGAGGCGGTTTCACCGCCTCGAATTCGCGGCGCGTAGCGCCGCGCATGGCCCGCTCGAATGGTCCGCGGAACTCCGTTCCGCGCTATCGCCGCTCGGCTTCCCGAGGTCGCTCCGCGACCTCGCACCGCTCGCGTCCGGGGAACCGCCTCACTTCGTTCAGCGGATGCTACTCTCCTACAGCCTCTTCCAGAGGTTAAACCAGTCCCAAAATGTCCAGCAGCTCAAAACGCTTCAGTTGCGCGAGTTCTATTCGTCGTCACCGTCGGACCGCTGACGACCTTTGGAGACGCGCTCTCCGCCGTGGAGTAAACTCTCCCGGGCTCGCTCCCGGTCAGACTCCTCACTGTGTTCCTGTGTGCTCATGTTGCACTGTACTTCATTGAACGGTATAATCTTTGGGTCACTGCCATTCTCGAATGTCACGGATCGCACGCCGGGTCTGCGGAATCAGCCCCGAGGTCAGGACGAATCCACCAATCAGTGCCAGTGTAGCGCCGGAAAGCCATACCGGGACCTGCCCGACGAGCCCAGCATAGATACCCAACACGAACGAAACGATCGCACTGACGATCAAGACGATCGTTACTTGAAGAAGTGGAATGTTCCGGATATTTATACTCCTATTGAAATTAATACGCATCGCATAGTTCTTGAGCAGCAATTCCTCCGCTTCCTCCTGTGAGAAGTCGGCACGGAGTAGTTGGGTGAGGTTGTCGGAACTGATCCCGACGTCGAGTTCAGAAGCTGTGTACGTCAGTGCCGCAAACGCGGTCGAGAACAGCAGTGCTCCAACCCCCAGACCCGTGTAAATATTGACGAACGGCTCGATAGCAGTCAGTCCCGACCCTGAATCGTCGCTCAACTGTGTCCCGATGGAGAGCACAGAGACGAGAATCCCGATCAGGGCAATATTGAGCCGGAGAATCCGACTCGCCTTCGTGTCGATATCATTGAGCGTGTCTCGCTGTGCATCGACTGTTTCCCGGGCCTCCTCACGCAGTTCTAGGAGGGTCTCCTCGTCGCCTTCGTACGCTATCTCGCGAAGTTCGTCACGTAGCTCCGTAGGGTTTCGACTCGACATCGTGTCACTCTCCCACCGCTTCCTCGACAATCTCGATTTCCTCGTCGGTCAACCCATATAACTCATACACGATTTCGTCGATCAGATCGTCAGTGCGATCGATCTTCGCTTCCAGTTCGTCGGCCCGCTCTTTCGTCTCGATGTAACTCGCCAGCCCATCGCGCACGTCGTTGACGGCGGGCAACGTCAGCTTTCGCAGGCGATCGACCAGCGAGTTGGTCTTCGTGGCGGTCTCGCGGAAGTCCGCGAACCCACCCGCCTCCTCGACGGCGACGGGTACGAAGTGCTCGATCAGGTCCGCCTCTGCTTCGGTGAGGTCAGTGATCTCCAGCGCCGCCAGTGGCTCGGTCTCGGTGTAGCCCCACTGGTCGGTCTCGTGGGCGTCTTCGTCATCCGGTTTGTACCGGGCCGTCAGGCGAATTTCGACGCTCGTGGGCGACTCGCGGACGACCGTGGCCTCGCCGACGCGGAGGTTCGGGCGGGTTTCGGTGGTCTCGGTGAGGATGGACTCGGACGCGCCGTCCGGGGGTTGGGTCAAGCCGACTTCGGCGAGGGTTTGGTCGTCTGAGTAGGAGCCGAGGTGGTCACGGAGGGAGAGATTGAGATCATATTTTTGATTATTCATCCCTGACATTTCTTGCGCAAGACGGACAAGCACATCATGGACGACCCCCTCTTCTTCTGACCGTAGGTGGTCACGAAGATTGCCAATCATTTCTCCAAATGAATGGCCTTCCAAGCCGCGAGCGTAGTCATTTAGATATTCATCTACCACGCTCTCTCGGTCTTCGTCATCCATCCCAAATTGAATTTGTTGGATGGGGAGTTCTCTAAAATATTGTTTGGTACAAGTGATATATCCGCCTCTGAAGACATTGCTGATTGATTGGAGGCACAAGAAGAGCAATTTGGAGTTGATTAATGCTAATACGTACATCGGGGAATAGGAGGAACCATTTTGGAGCGAGATACCGAATCCACCGCTCGCCATCAGAACATAATCTGACTGAGGTGTTGGATATGGAGCGAAAGACGGTCCATCGGCAAGCAAAGGTATGAGGATTTCTCCTTCATTATGGATTTTTGGCCTTGTTTAGATGCTTAATTTCCACGGGTAGAGGCGTCAAGCGCTAGTTCGACGTTTCTGACGGCACATTTCAGCACG
>NZ_JACDNP010000013.1 GCF_013839425.1 Halorhabdus salina
CGCATGGCGTTTGAATTCAAATCTCTGTCATTGCCAGGAGTACAAGTCGCTATTCAAGATGTCTACAGAGATGAGCGTGGATATCTCCTTGAATCGTTTGATAAATCAGTGTTTTCAGATGCTGGAATTGGAGAAGAATTCGTCCTTGACTTTTATTCGAAGTCTCAGAAGAACACCATTAGAGGACTTCATATTCAGGATGGACCAGCTGCGCAAGCGAAGCTTGTTCACGTGATTGAGGGGAAAGTGTTTGATGTCATCGTAGATGTCCGGCGGGATTCGAATTGCTTCGGTGAGTACATAACGCGAACGCTTTCAGGGAAGAACAAGGAAGTGATCTATGTCCCTGAGGGGTTCGCGCACGGTTATCTAGTACAGGAGGACGATACCATCGTCCACTATAAAGGATCTCATGAGTACACGCCAAAGCACATCTGCGGACTCGCCTGGGACGATCCGTATCTCGATATAGAATGGCCGATAGACTGTGAGCCTATTGTCTCTGATCAGGATGCGAACTGGCCCACATTGGAAGAATGGCGTAATGATTAGCTGAAAGTTCAGCAATGATACTTTCGGAATATATTTAGGTGAGCCATAGACACGAATGAGCTATGCCTGATGAATCCAACGCGTCAACTGACACGGATATAGAAGGCGTATTATACGCGAAGGCGACATATGGAGAAGAAGAGAAGCAAGCAGTTCAAGATGTCCTCGAAAACCCCGAGCAGTTAGTCGGAGGAGACTATACTGAGATGTTTCAAGAGGAAATCGCAACTGAATTTGGGAAAGAACACGGAGTCATGACTAACTCGGGGTCGTCCGCCAACATGCTGGCGATAGAATCTCTTTCACTCCCCGAAAATTCAGAGATAATCACTCCTGTCACTACATTTTCAACGACGGTTGCACCGATCGTGCAGAACAACCACGTTCCCGTTTTTATCGATATCAGTATAGGGGATTACCAAATTCAAGTCGATAAGGTCAAGAAAGCAATCACAGACGAAACAGCAGCAATTATGGTCCCCGCATTAGCTGGAAATATCCCGAACTGGCCACGCCTTCGCGAAATCGCGGATGAACATGATTTATATCTGATTGAGGACTCTTGTGATACGATCGGAGCAACAATTCAAGGGAAGCCCACAGGGAAATTTACTGACGTGTCTACTACCAGTTTCTACGGTTCACACGTGATCACTGCATTTGGCGGTGGCGGAATGGTTAGTTTCAACGATGTAGAACATGCCAACAAGGCCAAGAAGCTCCGTGCGTGGGGACGAAAGTCTGCGGTTGATGAAGACATCACTATTGATGAACGGCTTGAAACTCAGTTGGGAGACATCACCTATGACTCCAAGTTTGTCTTTGATGAGGTTGGATATAACTTCTTGCCGCTAGAAGCGAGCGCCGCTTTCGGCCTCCGTCAACTGGAAAAACTCGAAGGCTTCGCAGAAAAACGCAGATATAATTTCAAAAAGTTGACGAAATTCTTTGAACAGTATAATGACTGGTTCATCCTCCCAGATGAACGAGAGGATGTTAAAACTGCCTGGCTGGCATACCCACTGACGATTACCGAGGAGGCTCCATTTGACCGTGTTGATGTGATTAAACATCTCGAAAGCAGAAACATCCAGACTAGGTCCCTCTGGACAGGCAACATCCTCCGGCACCCTGGATTTGAAGACATCACGCATCGGGTCCCATTCGACATCCCGAACGCCGATATCGTAATGAAGAATGCGTTCGTCATTGGCTGTCATCAATCACTCACCGACGAAAAGATAGCATACATGGAGCGAGCGTTTGAGGATCTCTTCGAAAAGAAGGCATAGATGAGGATTCTCGTAACTGGGGGTTCGGGGCTTGTCGGATGGGATCTAGTAAAACGTGCAAGTGAGAAAGGGCACAAGGTTTTCTCCACATACTATTCAAGTGATCCTGATACAAATATTGGTGAGCGACTTTACAAGCTTGACGTACGTGACCAAGCGACAGTTCGTCAAGTCGTTTCGTCGGTCCAACCCGACGTGGTTGTCCACTCCGCTGCGATGACTGATGTTGACGCCTGTGAACGCAATAAGGAGAAAGCAGCTGAAGTAAACGTTAATGGTACGAAGAACGTAGTGAGGGCCTGTGAAGACACTGAATCCCACCTTCTATTTTTCTCGACAGGATTCGTGTTTGATGGTGACCAAGAGATTTATGACGAGCCGGATTCCCGAAACTCTGTCAATGTTTATGGAGAGACAAAAATCACAGCCGAGAACCTTGTCTTCGATTCTGATATCCGGCATACCGTTTGTCGTATCGATCAGCCGTTCTGCTGGTCAAAGCCATGGCAATCCAAGACGTTCGTTGAGTGGACACTGGACCGGCTGAGACGAGGGGAGCCGTTCCCAGTATTCGAAGACTGGCACAACACGCCAGTGTACGTCCCGGACTGCAATGAAATGGTCCTTGATCTTCTCGAAGATGCCAAGACAGGGACTTGGCATGTCGTTGGTCAGGAATTCTTGAGTCGCCACGAGTGGGCAAGGATTATCGCGACATCATTTGGCTACGATCCGGACATGGTGCAACGCGGCCACTCCGACAAGGCATCACTCCCGGCAAGTAGACCGAGTAACCACCTCACAAACGGCAAGTTGGAGCGCGCGACAGGTCAAACGATGCGATCAATTCACGACGCTCTTGAGACCATGGTCACGATCCAGCCATAGTCGCGGGCACACGATTGACACAGCTTAAGTCGCTTGCTGGAGTATCTTTACAGGGAATACGATGGTCCGGCGGAGAGTAAATAAGGGCGCCAATTGGAGCGCCGATAGGTATGAGCTAGCCGCGGCCCCAAGTTCTCCGTCTGCGAGGTCCGCCCGAAACATCAGTAACAAGAGAAACGCTGCGCGTTTGTCGTGATACTGCTCCAGCCACGGGTGGTGATTGAGGACCTTGTCCGTTAAATGTAGCCGATCCGTTAGCAATTTCCGACTTGCATTGGAGGCATTTTTCTCGTGGTAACGTTTGTCGAGTAGAGGAGAATTGATAACTGAGACATCATATTCAGCGGCGACCCGGAACAGGAACTCTCGGTCGTTGGCCCCATAGAGGCTCGTATCGTAACCACCCATTTCGTCATAAACTTCAGATCGGGTAAGTTCAGTCGTCAACGGGAGCGGCCCCGCTTCCGTTGTCCAACATCTATATAGTTCTCTGACGAGCTCTTCGGTTGATTCCGAATCGATCCCGTCGCGAAGGTCTCGGATCCGGATTGGTACTCCGTCTGCATTGATGTGACGGACGTTCGTAAGCGTCATCCCAAGCGATGGTTCCTCCTCCATCCGCTTGACCTGAGCGGCGATCTTCTCCGGATGCATTGCATCGTCTTGGTCAAGGATCGTCACGTAATCCCCACGCGCCGCGTTTACCCCGGTGTTCCGAGCGGCGGAAATTCCCCGATTCTCGTCATGCCGAAGCACGCGTAGCGGTACGTCAAGGTCGTCTCGAACACCTTCAAGAACTTCGGTGGCAGGCGTTCTCGATCCATCGTCAATCACAACAATTTCGATTTCGGAGTGGGTCTGGGCATCCACACTCCGGAGTGCAGATTCCACATACGCTTCGCCCTGATAATAGGGCAAAACGACGCTCACAAGTGAGACCATTCAGGCTGACGTTCTACTCGCCGATTTATAGGTTTCCGGGTTACCTTCCGACCATACTCGATCTTCAGTTGAGGATCCAATTGTATAGCCGTTCCAGCATGTGTTCCTCGTTTAGGGGCAGTGTCTTCCGCTTCGCGTAACGCCATACGCCAGAAATATACGAGTAGTCTGTCTCCTGTACCAATTCCCAGAGGTCAATATCCCGCATAAACTTCTCGTATCGACTGGCCTTGTGTAGGTTCGCGAAGGCATGGTAATGGAGGACGACAAGGTCAGCAGGGGCGCGCAGACGGAGATGGAGCGGGTAATTGTAGCGGTTGTCCAGCGTTTCCACATCGCACTCCTGTGAGAGCAATCCGAGGGTAACCTGATCTGTGTGCCACTCGTAGGGGATATCCGGATAGATTGTGTCAACGGCTTCCATCCATCGCCGCCCGAAGTCGCCGGTACGTGTGAGAACGAATCCGGCGTTCCAGTAGGGAGGGATTGAACGGTGATCGAACGTGCTCTCGTGGCTCCACTTCGGGGCAGGGAGGGCGAGATCGCCAGCGAGGGCACGCCATGTCGCTTCGGACTGTGATTTCCGTCCCCAGAACTGCTGGCCCACATCCACGGGCTTGAGGTAGAGATCGGCGCCACTTTCGTGAGCGGTCACTTCGTCCAAAACGAGCGTATCAGTATCTAGCAGCAGCAGATAATTCTCATCAGCGATCTCTTCTGCGGCAGCCAGCGCATCGATCTTCGTTGAGATGCCATAGTCGGGAATTGTCTGTTTCCCCTGGATGACTGTGCCGAGATCCCGGAGGTCGTCCTCGTGAGCAGGCGATTCCGCCTCAGGCACGAACGCGTATATTTCGGCGTCGGGATTGGTACGGGCAATAGAGCGAGCGAGATAGAGTCCTTGCTCGTCGTATGTCCCCTCACCGGCGGCAAAGACGAAGGCCAACGATGTCATTAGTTAGACTCTATGATGAGAGTGTTTATTGCTGTTGCCTTCATCGGTGTCGATGCTATAATTGCCCCTAGACGTCTTACTCGCCCTTCTCACAGATCATCAAGGTCCGGATGACTTGTCACTTTCTTTTTCCGTCCAGCGCGATTACGGTTCTCCATCCACTTCTCGTGACGGACTAACACGACAATCGGGACTTGGGGTATCTCCGCAACTTTCGCAATCGCAAGTCTGTGTCGCCCGTCAACGAACAATAGTTCTCCATCTCGTCCGATATCTACGGCTATCTCGTGGGAGAACCGCTCAAGAAACCCCTTTGGATCACCTGAGTTATTGAACCCTGGATCAACAGTGTCAGACTGCTTTCTGAGATCCATTTGTGTCATATACCCGTTTTTGATGATCTCTTCGTAGAGCGCGTCCAGTGATTCGTATCGTTCTCGGAGATCTCTTTCAGATGTTGGCCAGTCGTATGACTCGTTGTCAATCCGATCCCGGACTCGTTGGTACAACTCAGTTTCTTCCCACGGCATTCCAGACCGAAAGTGGTTCTTGAAGGACTGATAGAGGACAGAATTTGAAAAACGATCCGCGATGGAAGCAGACTGTGCCGCCTTCGGATTATCTCTTGGGTCTTGTCGGTCCCACTCACCATTTTCTACTCGGCCGAAATGATATTCTCGATGCTCCCACGGGGGGAATTGACGGCCAGTGTATTTCTCGATTTGATCGGGACATACCCACAGAATTTTGAATGGGTCTGGTGGATATTCGTATTGGCGGAGGTTCTGTCCAAACTTCCAGCGATAATATGACGGTGCGAGACGCCAATAGAGATTGGCAGCGGGAGTGACAAAATTGAGTGGTGAGGTTCCGATGAAGGCCCGCTCGTATAGACGAATAGCCAGCAAATCGGACCCCCCATGGTCAAGATTTTCTCGGAGCCAGCGTTGTATTTTCATGAAAGCCTAAAAACTATGACAACGCAAGAGGATTTCGCTATCAGCATCTGTCCGATTCGGTTCGTTCCGAAGACTCTATAACCCATATTGATCAACTAGGACCGTGAACGTCCTCGTATTCGAACTTGCGAAAACTGAGAACGCGGGGTTGGATTTGATTTCCCGTGATGAGATCATCGTTGAGGACAATGTTGGGGAAGGAGTCCATGTTCACTGGCGAAATATCCGCGTTGAGATGTCGATTGATGACTTCGGTACGTTCACTGAGGAACTTACAACGGCGCTAAGGAGGCTAGACGATGGGAATTATTGAGGAAACTTTAGCGGAGTTTGAACTTTCCGACGGTACCGAGTACACGGTTGAGTATAACGCGGACGGCACGATTCACATGCATATTGATAGTCTTCGGATCGTGTTTTCGACCGAAGAGTTTGAGCGGTTCGTACGGACTGTATCCGAGGGGCATACAACCCTCGACGAGATGAAAGAAGAATAATGACTGAGTTTGACGTCGACGACCAGTCGAAAATAATCGAACTCTTCAATGCGCTTGAGGACGAAAACGTGCAGTACGTCGTTCCGCGTGGGTATAGAAATCTCCCCAAGCAAGTCCCTGGAAACGATGTCGACATCGTCGTGGCCGAAGACGACTACGATCAGGCAAAGATAGCCAGTCGGTCAGTAGGGTTCGAAGATCGCTCTATTGTAAAGGGAGGAATGAAAGGTCTTCTCTCTGGAATTCTCTCGGATCCGATCGGTGCAATTCGGTTCGCGTACCGTAACCCAAGAAATGTGTTCGGAATTCTCAACCAGACGCTAACTTCAACTGAGAATACACCCGCGTCCGGGAAGCTTTCACGAGTTTTCGAAACAGTACGGATTGCTCGAAATAATCCACGAGAGACTGCTGAGCTCGTTCTGAGATCACCTGGTAGCGCTCTCGTAAAACTCAAAGAGCGTTTGATTGACGGAGAGGAGAAAGGGACAATAGGCGGGGGATATTCGAGCATCAAACTCCGGAGCGGTGATGTAACGCTTCACTACGTCAATCATCTCGTGTACGAATCCCCGATGGACGGGTCGATGGTTCGCGTCGATCCACGTCTTGAGACTGCTCTCTTTGAAGGGCGAAAGCGGACAGATGCGGGATTTTTTGTCCCCTCTCCGCCCGACGAACTTTTGCATCTCGTTTGTAGAGGGCTCTTTGACTATGGAGGGGAGTTTCCAGATTACTACGTTGAGCGCTGTGATACACTAAAAGACCAGGTTATCCGGAGTCAGGTTCTAAACCATGACTTCAAAGATCGCCTTGATTTGGCCTTTTTTGGGGCAGCTCCTGTGGTATACAACCATATTTCGAATGGCGACTATGACGAGCTACTGGAATCGTTGATTCAATATGACGAATACTAACGTGGCGTCCGACATCTCGAAGCAAACACCATGATGAGACCGGTACGATGTACAACCAGCAGCGTCGTCCAATCGATACGAGGCCATGGCGAAGTGTACGCGATTACGGCGCTGCTCGCGTTACGATATGCGACAGTCCTTGAGGGCGGCGTGACGATGGACGAAGTGTTCTACGCCCAGTCTGGCCTATCTATGTTCGAGGGGTATATGTATGGTAACCCAACGCACATGCATGCTCCTCTCGCGAAATATTTCATCGGCCTCTCACAGGCCATCTTCGGGGCGTCAACAACCGCGATTAGAGCCCCGGTCGCTATCTTTGGAATCGCTTCTGTCGCCGCGACCTACTGGGTTGGGCGGTACGCAGTCGGCCGGTCTGTAGGGACCATCGCCGCTGCGCTACTGGCGCTGTTGCCTGCGTACAATTATTACGCAACTATGGCGATGCTCGACGTTCCACTCGCGCTGATCGTGACCCTACTGTTCGGGGCAACTGTTTGGTGGGTCCGGAACTCTTCGGGGTGGCGCGGTGCTGGACTTGTCGGTGGGCTGACTGTCCTAGCCGGTGCGACAAAGGTCCAGGGAGCGATTTATGTCTTCGGTGCCGTCGCAGTGGTCGTGTGGATGCTCATCAAACAACGAGAAGAATGGCGCGCGATCGCAGGGGGGTTCACTGTCGGCGCCACGCTGACCTTCCTCATCGTGTACTTCCCGTTCGCATTCTCACCTGCACCCGGGTACTACGGCGGGGCTGATCCGCCGCAGATAGCACAGTCGTTGTTCTCAATCCCTTGGATTGGCGGTGTTTCGTTCGCATTCGCAGCGGCGATCGTACACAACCTCGATCACCTTGCGAACGGCCACCGGACGATAGTCGCAGGCCAGGTGTATTACTATCCACCAGTGTGGGCTTTCGTGTACTGGATTACTTCGTACGGCGGCGTTCCGTACTTAGTAGGGCTTGTAACCGCGGTAACGGCCCCCCCAAGGCGGTTCGGTGATCGTGGTGTTCGGATCGGGTTAGCTGGGTTCCTTCTCGGCCCGCTTCTCATACATACGCTATTGTCTGTGAAACTGGAGCGCTATCTTGTCCCGCTGTATCCCTTACTTTCGATAGCCGCGGCTTGGGGAATCGTTCAAACTGCAAATACGCTCGTTGACGTCAGACAAGATTGGTTTGACGTACTTCCATCTGTGCGGTCCATGACAACTGCCGCTGTCATCATCCTTTTCGTCGCCGCTGTATTTCCGCCCGCTTTTGCGACGACCGTGATTAGTGATCCAATCCAAACGAATACGGGGATTGATGACGCATCTGATACAATCGTAGAGAGTGCTGACCGACACGAATCATCGACTGCGGTTGTCTCGAATCCTCTCCCATACCGGTGGCATCTAGGCGAGCACCGAGTTAGCCGGTTCACCAAGAATGTTCACGAAACAAAGCAGTTCGATACAGAGAACCGACCAGTGACACTCGTCGGAACCGACTACAACGATATCGAAACTGTCCTCAACGAATCGCAGCCGTGTGTGGTCGCTGTCTCAAAGCCATGGATTGAGAAGACCCCTGAAACAAATCCTGTCAACAGATATCTCCAGGGACACGAGCCCGTCAAGTCGACAGGAGATATTAGAGTTTTCGAGACCTGTTCACGGACGTCTAATGCCCGCTAGGTGAGGTACTGAGCACGCGCATCAGAGAGAATTTGCCTGGCGGTATGCATGAAGATATCCGAGAGAGAAACGAGTACAACTGCGTAAATCACTGCTCCGAGGCCGACGAGAGCGAGGAGATCAAACCAAGACGCAACGCCCCACCATTGATGAATCATCTTGACGACTATGAACATCACACCTCCTGCGATAGCTTCGTAGACAACCGGCCTTGGGAGGGGGTCGTACGCTACTTCTTTGCGCGCGACAGCTGTCATAGTACCGAATTTTGTCCCTTCAGCAACGATAGTTGCTGCTACAACACCGATTACCCCGATTTGATAAACGAGAGCGATACCCAGCGTTAGGTTCACTACAAGCGTCACGCCGTTGAGGTAGAGCATGAGATCAGGACGGTCAATCCCCTCAATAACTGACGATATCTGTGAAGACTGCGTTCGGATTATTTGGTATATCATTAGGCCGACCAACAGGGGAGCGGCATGTCGATATTCCGACCCAAACACAGTAACAACTATCGACTCAGGCATCGCAAGTGCACCGAAGAACATTGGTATTGCAAGTAACGATGCGAATACTACGTTGTTCGTCACTTGCTGGGCGATTTCTTTATCTTGGCTTTCCCTAGAACTCACTTCTGAGAGGAGTCCAGTTCCCATCACCATTGACAGAAGAGTGGCGGGGAGCGAGAGTTGGAGGGCGATTTTGTACTGGCCAGACGCGCCCGACCCCAACACGGCCCCGAGGAGAAGAATGTCAAGCTGGCCGTACGCAGATCCGATGAATCCATTTGGAATCGAGAACTTCGCGTATGAGAGAACATCACGAACTGTCTGTCTACTCGGTATTGATAGCCTCGTATTGAGGACATATAGCGAGATAGGGACCATTGCTAGCGAAGCAACAGCAAGCCCATACACCATGCCGGCGACACCCAACCCGAACGAGACAAGGAACAACTGTAATGGGATTGTGAATATCGACCGGACCATGTCGAGAACTATTGACGTTCCGAAATGTCCAGTTCCTGAAATTAACGGCTGAAGAATTTTGAAAAAGATAAGTCCTATGAACACAATTCCGGCTAAAACCGTGCCGTTTTGAATATCAAATACATCAAGATACGGACTGGCTACAAACAATATACCGACGGTCCCAGCACCGATTAGTGTGGTACCACCAAGGCCGATCGTTAGTATTGCCCCGTTGTCGCGGTCGTGTTCGGAAATCCGCTTCTGGCAAGCAGTTCCGAGGCCGCGAATAGGATTATCAAGGATGTTCGCGACCGACACCAGAACGTGGTACGCGCCATAAACTGCGGGGCCGAGCGTGCGGGCGAAGACGATACTGCCAAGGAATCCAATGACCATCAGGATGACTTTCGCCACAAACCCCTTGGATACTTCTAGCCCAAAACCACCCTCTCGACTCATTACTTGTATCCTAAGTGCTCAAGTCGATTGTTCAGGTCGTCACCAATCTCTACACGGTCGCTGGCAGTCGAATCATGCTTAATGGCCTCAACGAAGTCATCGACAGCTTGGAGATGCTCATCGGCATCGCACTTACCGTACAGGTTCACCTGTTCATCGGAATCTGTGGTGAGATCGTACAGTTCTTCAGTGCCGGCCGCTATATCTCGAATGTATTTTTCGTCATCTGTCCTAGTCATTAATCGTGCGCTGTCAAGGTCGGTTCCCTTGTTACCGGCCCAGCCGCCGAGGACTTGGTCTCGGCTGCTCTCGCGGAAATCTTGACCGCGATAGGTATCAGGGGCGTCAACACCAGCAATGGACAGCAAGGTTGTAGGGACGTCGTTCAGGCCGACGAGTTGGTCATGGACATCGTTCCCTTCTGTACCACCGAGGAGGAGCGGGACGTGAATATGTTCCTCGTAGAATCGGTTCTTGTGCCCGAAATTCTCGTGTTCATAGAATTCTTCACCGTGGTCAGCGGTGACTATCCACGTTGCGTTTCTGATTCCGTTAATCAATCGACTGATCTGAGCATCGGTATATCGAATCTCACTATCGTACAGCGCGATCAGATCATCCCAGTCGTCCTTCGTGAGTGAATCTGGATTATCAAGGACTTGTTGCCGGAGGCGTACACCGCGCCGCTGAGAGAGATCCTCACCGAACACCTGGTGTTCCTCCGGTGGAACGTAAGGGTGGTGGGGGTCCATATAGTGCACCCATAGAAACCATGGTTCCTCTGCAGTTTCCACCCACTCTAGAGCTTCGTCGGTGAGTTCTGTTGCATTCTGATAGTACGATCCTACATCGATCCCTGTGTGTTTTTCCGTCTTCTCATGAGCCCAAGAAAAGAAATCGTGTATCGGTCCGCTGAGGTTATTAGAAACATATCTTCGGAGACTGGCTAACTTACTGGGGTCTTCCTCAAGGTCACTGAATGTGTCGAACCCTCGACCATACCCGAATTTCGAGGATAGATATGGATTCGAGTGAAATCCTCCCGTTGAGTAACCGTTCTCGGACAGCGGTTCAGCAATAGGTACCTGTTTGTTTGAGAGATGGTCAAAACCTCCGTACAGCAGTCCGTGTGTAGACGTCATAATCGATGGGAAAGAAGGGCGTGTCGCACATGCGTGGGAAAACGCATTAGTGAATTGGTGCGATCGAGACGCTAAATCGTCAATATTTGGTGTTGTCTCACGTTCGTACCCGTAACAACTCATGTGGTCGGCACGGAGGGAATCTACAGTGACGAGAGCAAGATTCATTGTTAGACTCGTAGCACTCACCAAACTTATTACCTGCTGAATCCCACGGGATATCGCTGGCCTTCGGTGGTCCCGCCGATTTTGCGATCGACAACTAACTGGGGAGCTTCCATCGACTTCATAAGGCTTATGCGCGCGTTAGCAGTTTCTCCGTCCAATGAGTCCTCAGAGGGTTCTCGCTCCATGAGTGTGGCTGATGAGTGGTTCGACGAAGAAGCGCCCGCCGGACGAACCCTGAACTGGCTGTTGAGTTGGTATCACGTACTCGTCGTCGCTGGCCTGTTCGGGTTTATGTTCTGGCTGCGGGCGCGAACGTGGGAGAGCTTCATCGTCAACGGCGACGTGCTCTTTAGTGGCAACGACGCGTGGTACGAACTCCGCGAAGTCGGCTACACGGTCGCAAACTGGCCGAATACGATGCCCTTCGACACGTGGACGCAGTTCCCAACTGGCGTCGTCGTCACGCAGTTCGGGACCTTTTACGACCAGATCATCGCCACGACTGCACTGATCATCGGCCTGGGCAACCCGAGCGAGCACCTCGTTCGACTCGTCCACCTGTTCTTCCCGGCCCTTCTCGGTGCAGCAGTCGTCGTTCCGACATATTTCCTCGGGAAGGCAGTTGCCGATCGCCGTGGCGGGATCATCGCCGCAGTCTTGGTCGCCCTCTCGGGCGGGGAATTCCTCCGGCGGAGTCTCGTCGGCTTCACCGATCACCACGTCGCGGAAGTGTTCTTCCAGGTCGTCGCCATTCTTGCGATACTCATAGCCCTTCGCGTCGCCCAGGAGGAAAAACCGATCTACGAGCTGTTCGTCGACCGAGACTGGGAAGCGCTGCGACGGCCCCTCAGTTGGGCCGCTATCGCGGGAACGGCACTCGCCCTCTACATTTCAGTCTGGCCGCCGGGCGTCCTGTTGATCGGTCTGCTCGGCGTCTACGTGACGATCCAGCTGCCGATCACGTACCTTCGCAACGAAAGTCCGGAACACATCTCGATCGTCGCTTCAGTGATCTTCCTCGTTGCCGCAGTCCTCTCGCTGGCTTCGATCGACGAGGTCGGCTTCGGGATGATCTCACGCACGCTGGCACAGCCTGGACTCGCGATTGCCGGTGCTGTCTGGGTCGGCGTGCTTTCATGGCTGGCCCGTACGTGGGACGAGCGTGACGTGTCCCGCTGGGGATATCCGGCCGTCGTCTTCGGGAGTCTCGTCATTGCCGTGCTCGTCGTCGCCCTCATCCTCCCCGATTTCTTCAAGTACTTCCTCAGACAGGTCCTCCGGTTCGTCGGCTTCGCGTTCAACCCACACACCGATGCCGCAGTCACGATCGGCGAGGTCCAACCGCTTCCGATCGGACAGGCCGACACATTGATTTCCTGGCTGGGGGTGACACCGATCGTCGGTGGGATCGGCGTTCTCCTCGCGTTCGTCCACCAGTACGTCGCCGACGAACTCGACCCGGCGTATCTCTTCGTCGCGCTGTGGTTCGCCTTCTTCGTCGCCGCAACGTTCACCCAGCAGCGCTTCGCCTACTACCTCACCGTGCCGGCGGCCGTCATGACGGCGATGGTCGTCGTGCGGCTGTTCCGGTACCTGCGATCGATCAGCGACACCGACGACGTCGAGACCTACCAGGCGCTGCTGGTCAGCGGCGTCGTCTTGTTGCTCGTCGTTCCGATGGTGTTCCCCGCCCCCCTCGCGATCAACGCCTCGGCGAACAACGGCCCAGGTGGTGTGATGGGCTGGCAGAGCAGTCTCGAATACATGGAAGACGAGACGCCAGCGGTCGGTAACTTGGGCGGGGCTGGCAACGCTGAGGAGATGGACTTCTATGGCACCTACGAACGCACTGACGACTTCCAGTATCCCGACGGTGCCTACGGCGTGCTGTCCTGGTGGGACTACGGCCACTGGATTACCCAGGAGGGCGAACGTATTCCGGTCGCCAATCCGTTCCAGGCTAACGCGCAGGAGGCAGCCTCGTTCCTCGTCGCACAGAACGAGACCGACGCCGAGGACGCGCTCGCCGTCGTCGGCGAGTCCGAAACGGACGCAAAGACCCGCTACGTCATGGCCGACTGGAAGATGGCGACGACCAACGGCGGCTTTGGCGGCTATCGCTGGGGCAAGTTCTTCGCGCCGCCGAACTTCCTCGATGACGTCGACGAATCGACGTACTTCCAGCGCGTCCGCGCGCCTGCCCAGACCCAGCAGGGCCTCCAACTGACGAACCGATACTTCACGCTCCAGAAACAGCCGTATTACGAGTCGATGGTCGTTCGCCTCTACCGGTATCACGGCAGTGCCGCCTCGCCGACGGATGTCCCAGGCCTGGAACTCGGCGGCGCAACGGTGGTCACGGACTGGCAAAACTACCGGGGCGCCGCACTCCCAGAGATCTCGCAAAATGGAACCGGTCAGACGGTGAAAATCTTCCAGAACCGGAGCGCCGCCGAGGAATTCGTCGCGAACGATAGCACCTCTCGGATCGGTGGCATCGGCAAGATTCCGAGCGAACAGGTCTCAGCACTACAACACTACCGACTCGTCCAGGCGAGTGATCCGACAGTCGGACTGTTCTACGGCCAGTTCAGCCAGTTCATGGCGAGTCAACCGGGCATGGCCGTCCTCGCACAGAACCAGCAGATCCAGACGGGCATCGGAATGCGGGCACTCGGTCTGGCACGCGAACCGTTCGACTCTCACACGAAAGTCTTCGAGCGTGTCCCGGGCGCGACCGTCGAGGGTGACGGCCCGACGAATACGACCGTCACTGCGTCGGTCGAAATGGAGATGCCAAACGCCAACCAGACGTTCACCTACAAACAGCACGCCGAGACCGACGCGGATGGTGAGTTCACAATGAGGTTGCCGTACTCGACGGACGGTTACGAGAACTGGGGGCCCGAGAACGGCTACACGAACGTCTCCGTCCGCGCCAATAGTTCCTATCAGTTCAGCACGTCGACGTCCTTCAACGAGAGTGGCTCCATCTACCGCTACACCGCGACTGAGAACGTCTCCGAGGCACAGGTCATCGGCGTCGACGAGGAGCCAGTCGAAGTCGACCTCGAACGCCAGGTACTCGGCGAGTTCGATGACGAAAACAGCAGTGACGCCGGCAACGAGAGTGCCGAGTCACTGACACCGCTGCAGTCGCCGGATGACGACCCCAACGATTCGCCGACGGAGCCAACAGACGGGGCACAGCCTCCAATCCCTGCCCTGGACGCTCGTAACGCACCTGCTGGTCTCTGAGAGCCGTGACCGACCAAACTGCCACCGATGGCCGGGCCCAAGAGGAGACTACTCTCGAAGCCTGGGTCGTCGTCTATCTGAAAGGCATCGCCATGGGCGCGGCCGATTCAGTCCCCGGCGTCTCGGGCGGGACGATCGCATTGATCACCGGCATCTACGAGCGACTGATCAGTGCGATCGCATCCTTGGATCCACGTGCCGCAAGACACCTGCTGCGCGTCCACCGGACGAGCGGCCGCCGGGCGCTGAAAACGCGGCTGCTCGCGATGGACGTACCGTTCCTGATCGTTCTGGGGACAGGGGTTCTGTCGGCACTGGTCCTCGTTTCGCGGGTGATGCATACGGCGATCACGACCGCACCGGGGCTGACCGGGGCCTTCTTCTTCGGGCTCATTGCAGCCTCGGTCGTCGTCCTCCGGGAGCTATTCGCTCTGGACTCGCCCGGCAGGATCGCCGGTGGCGTTGTCGGGTTCGGGATGGCGTTTCTCGTTGCCGGAGCCACCCGCGACACTGGCGGAGGCGATCCGCTCCTTCCGGTCGTGTTCGGCGTCGCGGCGATCGCCGTCTCGGCGATGATCCTGCCGGGGGTCTCGGGGGCGTTCTTCCTGTACCTGTTTGGCCTCTATGAACACCTCACCGGCGAACTAACGGCGTTCGTCGACGGCCTCATCGGACTCGTAACCGGGACCTGGACGGTCGAGGGCGTCATCGCACCGGCGACGTCGGTGGCCGTGGCCGGCGTCGGTGGGCTTCTCGGACTGTTAGCCTTCGCACGGGTGATTCGATGGGCACTGGATACCTATCGGGCAGCGACGCTGACGTTTCTCATCGCCCTGATGGTGGGCTCACTTCGCAAACCAGCCGGTGACGTGCTCGGGGCCTCGGCGGGCGCAGGACCGACATGGCTTGCAGGCGTGCTCGTCGCTGGCGGCGTCGGGGGCGGTGCTGTCCTGGCGCTCGATTACTACACCGAATCGCTGGCGTACTGATCGGTGAAACCGTTTTCGAGCACGAGTCGGTAGGATTTTCCCACCACCCTGCCTGCCAGGGGACATGCGCGCGCTGAACTACCTCGATATCGAGCGGTATCTCGGCTCTAGCGGAATCACGACGGCAGCCAGCCAACAGCGAAAAGCGTTGACCGAGCAGGGCGTGACCGTCGAGACGTCCCCCTGGAACGGCCGAAATCCGTTGACTGCCGGCCTCTCGAATCTCGGCGAGGATTCACTGTGGGCCGAGTTCGACGTGGCTCACTGCAACCTCGTCGGGCCGGGGTCGATCGCCGTCGCCAGACACGCCAAGCGACACGACATTCCGCTGATCCTCCACTCACACGTCACTCGCGAGGACTTCCAAGAGAGTTTCCGCGGTTCGAATCAGGTTTCGAAACCCTTGGGCTGGTATCTCCGATGGTTCTACTCGCAGGCTGATCTCGTCCTCTGTCCGAGCGAATACACGAAAGACGTGCTCGAGTCGTATCCTGTCTCCGGGCCGATCCGCCCGATTACCAACGGCGTCGATCTGGACGCTCTCGAGGGCCACGAGAAGTTCCGTGCCTCGGCTCGCGAGAAACACGATCTCGACGGCGTCGTCGTCTTTTCGGTCGGCCAGGTGTTCGAGCGGAAAGGCTTGACGACGTTCTGTCGCGTTGCCCAACAGACCGACTACGACTTCGCGTGGTTCGGGCCCTACAGTACGAGCCCGCTGGCCTCGGAGACGGTAACGCGCTGGACAGCCGATCCGCCAGCAAACGTCACCTTCACGGGATGGGTCGAGGATATCCGTGAGGCCTTCGGCGCCGGGGATATCTATCTGTTCCCGACCAAAGCCGAAAATCAAGGGATCGCCGTGCTGGAAGCGATGGCGGCCGAGAAGGCAATCGTTCTCAGGGACATTCCAGTCTTTCGAGAGTACTTCACCGACGGCGAGGATTGTCTGATGGCCAGTACCGACGCGGAGTTCCGCGAGGCAGTCGAGCGGCTGGCCGAGGACCCCGATCTCCGGGAGCGCCTCGGCGAGAATGCCCGCGAGACGGCAGCAGCGCACAGTCTCGATCGGGTCGGCGAACAACTGGAATCTATTTATCAGGGCTTGCTTGACGGACGCGATCCAGCGACGCTTTGAGGGGCAGGTCGACAGTAGTCGAACGTCACAGCGGAACCCGGATCGCGATTCTCAAGTGGCCCCGCCCACTTTGCACGGCCGATGAGCACCGGTGGGCCCCAGAACGTCCTGTTCGTGGTACTGGATACGGTCCGGAAGGACCACCTCACTGTCTACGGGCACGATCGACCGACGACGCCGAATTTGGACGCCTTCGCCGAGGAAGCCCGGATTTACGAGGAGGCCGTCGCGCAGGGGCCGTGGACGGTCCCCTCCCACGGATCGATGTTCACCGGCACGTACCCAAGCGAACACGGCGCGACCCAGGAGAACCCGTATCTCGAAGGCGAGCAAACGCTGGCCCAATCGCTCGCTGGGGCCGGCTACGACACCGCCTGTTACACCTCGAACGCCTGGATCACGCCATATACCCACCTCTCGGACGGATTCGATCACCAGGACAACTTCTTCAAACTCCTGCCCGGGGACTTCTTGTCTGGCCCGCTGGCTCGGGGCTGGAAGGCACTCAATGACTACGACGCTCTCCGGAAAGCCGTCGCCGGCCTGATCAACGTCGGCAACTACTTCCACAAGTACTTCGAGAGCGGGGACGGCGACTCGAAGACGCCACGGGCGATCGAACGGACGAAATCGTTCATCGACGACGCTGAAGGCCCTTTCTTCTCGTTCGTCAACCTGATGGATGGCCACTTGCCGTATCACCCACCCGAGGAATACCGCGAGGAATTCGCGCCCGGTGTCGATCCCGACGAGGTCTGCCAGGACACGAAACTGTACAACGCCGGGGCTTACGAGATCGACGACGACGAGTGGGCGGACATCCGGGCGCTGTACGACGCCGAGATCGCCTACATGGATCACCATCTCGGGGAACTGTTCGATTGGCTCAAGGAGACGGGTCGCTGGGAGGAGACGACCGTGATTGTCTGTGCCGACCACGGCGAACTGTTCGGCGAACACGACGTCTACAGCCACGAGTTCGCCCTGTACGAGCCGCTGATCAACGTCCCGCTGCTCGTCAAACACCCCGAGATCGAACCGGGCCGCGACGAGGAGACGCAGGTCGAACTGCTCGATCTCTATCACACGATTCTCGACGCGACGGGTGTCGATCCACTGGGGACGAGCGTCGAATCGACGCGATCGCTGCTGTCCGCCGATTATCGCGAGTTCACGGATGGCGAATTCTCGTTCGCCGAGTACCATTTCCCCGTCATCGAGTATCGCAACCTGCAGACGAAGGCCTCTTCAGTCGGCGTCGAGATCCCCGAAAACTCCCGATTCGACTCGCGGATCCGGGCCGGCCGTCGCCCCGACGCGAAGTACATCCGCAACGAGTGTATCCCGGACGAAGCCTATCGGATCGACGGCGATCCATACGAGGAGAGCAACGTGATCGACGACGACGATCCGGCGATCGAAGCCGTCGAGGCGGCTCTATCCCGCTTTGAGGAGGGCGTCGGTGGCGAGTGGTCGGCTGTCGATGCTGAAGACGTACTCGAAGACGTGGGTGAGGAAGCCAGAGAGCAACTCGACGCGCTGGGCTACGTCGAGTGACACGGATTGGGGGCGGACGAGGGGCGGTGTGGGAACGATCCTGAACGCGACGGATAGTCAGTACTAACTACATCGCCGCGGTCCACCGACGCATGTGGCCTTCGAGCAACGCAGTCACGCAGGTGTATCGTCGCCAGTGGGGAGGGACGGATGGTCGCTGACGCCGGCCTGTTCGCGCTTGACGTCCTATTGGTCGCGTTCGCCGGCGGGGCGATCGGTGCCACCGTCGGCGCGCGAGCGGCATTGAGCCTGGCCGGCCTGACCATCGTCGTCGGCGAAGTCGGGAACTTCCTGACAGGGGCCGCAACTGGATCCCCAGCAGGGACCACAATCACCGCGCTGATCGGCTACGGCCCGGCGCTCGGTCCCCACGTCGCCTTCGCCGGCGGGGTGGCGGCCGCTGCGTACGTGGGGCGCGCCCAAGCCCCCGAGCCGTCGTTTTCCTACCATCGCGCGAAGGATCTCTCGACGGCCATCGGGGTGCGACCGGACGCTATGCTTGCCGGCGGGGCCTTTGGCGTGCTCGGGTACTGGATCGCGACGCTGGCCCGAACGGCGGCGCTCCCGGTCGAACCAGTTATGTTCAGCGTGGTCCTGACGGGCCTCCTTGCGCGGGTCGCCTTTGGCTACCCACTGTTCGGTTCGCTTGCCACTGGCCTCCTTGACATGACGCCCTATGAGCGAGGCGAGATCAGGACGGCACTGGCTGACCGCACTGACGACGAGAGCGAAACCACCAGATTGGCCGTCGAACCCTGGACGCCACAGCAGTACGGCTGGCAACGACAAGCTGTCCTGGGACTCGTCGTTGGACTCTTTGGGGCGTACGTTGCCCACGTGACGGCCAGCTACTATCTCGCCTTCGGAATTGCTGCTGCCTCGCTACTATTCCTGGTTGCGGGCCAGGAGCAATTTCCAGTTACACACCATCTCGCGCTGCCCGCGAGTATCGCTGCGCTGTCGCTTCCCGGCGCGGACCCAGAACTCGTGTTGCTGGTCGGTGCAGTCTTCGGAGTCATAAGCGGGTTGACCGCAGAATTCGCCCAGCGAGTGCTCTACGCTCACGCGGACACGCACGTCGATCCGCCGGCGATTGCGATCGTGGTGACGACACTCGCTATCGGACTACTGACCGGGATCGGCGTCTTCGAACAGGGACTGATCCCGCCTCTGTAGGCGTCGGTGTTCAAATCTCCTGTGCACCGATCCACCGCTCGCCGTCGCCCGTCGGACACCAGGGTTCGTGATTGTCGGCACAGGTTTCGTCCAAGGCCCACCCGCACGTACAGTGTGTGCGGGTCGACTGATCGAGTCGGTGTCGACACAGCTTACACTTTGCTACCATGTCATGTCGTACAAACTCCTCGAATATAATACTAACCTAACAAATCAATAGAGTAGTATAACGCGAGGGTGATTCAGGCGTCAGCGATGGGACTGTACGTGCCGTTGATGTCCCATTCGTGCAGACAGTGGGCTCGCCCGACTTTTCGATCTCCGTCTTCTTCCAGCGCCCGCCAGACCTGGCGACCCACGTCCCAGACTTCCCGCCGACCACACCGTTCACACGCCCGCTCACGCGGTGGCTCGATTTTGGTCATAGCTGAATCAACGTGACACGTCCATATGAATGTCGCGACAAGGCTCGTCGGACCGTGTCCGGATCGGCCCGAATCACGATCACCGACGATTGGTAGCCCTTGGCTTTTGAATGTGGCCTCCGAATCGCTATGTATGGGTCATCACACGTTCGATCCAGCGGGGGCCAGGCGACTCGAAGACGACACCCGGTATGCGTATCTCTCGGTCGACGAACTCCTCGCGCTCTTCGAGCCTGACCCTGCCGACGTCGTGGCGGATTTTGGGAGCGGCACGGGATTTTATACGCGTTCGATCGCACCACACGTCGCACGGATCGTTGCGGCTGACCTCCAGCCGGCGATGCACGCGGCCTTCGCGGAGTTCGGGATTCCGGAAAACGTCGATCGCGTCACGGCGACAGCCGGCCAGATCCCGATCCGGACCGATCAGCTGGATGCTGTCTATTCGACGATGACGTACCACGAGTTCGCGGGTGAGGCGGCACTAGCCGAACTCGCTCGCGTCCTCGCGCCCGGTGGCCGACTCGCGATCGCGGATTGGTCGGCCGAGGGGGCTGGACAGCGTGGCCCGCCGGTCGAAGAGCGCTTCGACGCCGAGACCGTCGTCGAGCAGCTCAGCGAGGCCGGATTTACCATTAATCGCACAGCGGATCGCCGCGAGACGCTGGTCGTCGCTGCCCGCCTCCCGGAGACATCCCGACAATCGTAAGGAACTCCGGGGCGGTAGGGTGGACGATGAGCGATCACGCGGGACCGGCGACGAGCGAGGCCGGGACGGGATCGATTCGCCTCGTTGGGACAGCACACGTCTCCGAAGAGAGTGCCGAACGCGTCGAGGCGGCCGTCGCCGAGGACAAGCCTGACGTCGTCGCGGTCGAACTCGACGAGGGTCGATACCGACAAATGAAAGGGGAGACGCCGGAGGACATCGAACCCGGCGATCTCCTCGAAGGCAATACGGTCTTTCAATTTCTGGCCTACTGGATGCTCTCGTACGTCCAGGCGCGGCTGGGCGATCGATTCGACGTCTCGCCCGGTGCAGATATGCTGGCCGGCATCGAGACGGCGGAAGAACGCGGTATCGACGTAGCACTGGTCGATCGAAACATCCAGACGACGGTCCAGCGCTTCTGGCGACGGCTCACGACTGGCGAGAAACTCAAACTGTTTGGCAGTATGCTTGTCGGGATCGCTGGGCCCTGGACGGCTGCCTGGACGATCGGACTGACCGTCGGGATTTTCGGGGCAATTGTGGTCTCGGTGCTCGGTGGCGTCTCTGTGCTGGGTGGGGCTGCGTCGCTCCTCGGTCCGTTCGCAAGCGTGGCGAACTTGGCGATGTTGGCCGCCGTATTCGGCGGTGCGATCGCCCTCCCGTTGGTGTTCGTATTTACCCGCGTTGGTGAGGCCGAGGAGGATGTCGAGGAGTTCGATATCGAGGATCTGACCGATACAGATGTCGTCACGGCGATGATGGAGGAGTTCCGGCGGTTCTCCCCAGGCGGTGCGGAGGCGCTGATAGACGAGCGTGACGCCTATATCGCTCACCAGCTTGTCGGCCTCCGGGAGGCAGGCGCGTCGGTTGTGGCCGTCGTCGGTGCTGGCCATCGTGAGGGAATCCAGCAGTATCTCGACGATCCCTCGACGCTGCCGCCGATGGAGGAGTTGACGGGAACGATTTCACGCAGTCGCTTCTCGTTGTATCGCCTGTTCGGGTATCTGTTCACGGTCGGATTTGCGGCGTTTTTCGGCTTGCTACTATTGGGTGGGGCCGAACAGGGCTGGTTGCTCCGGCTGTTCGCTCTGTGGTTCGTCGTCAATGGCGTGATCGCTGCGGTGCTTGCCAGACTGGCCGGAGCCCACTGGACGAGTGCCGGCGTCGGCGGTGCCGTCGCCTGGCTGACCAGCGTCAATCCGCTGCTGGCACCGGGCTGGTTCTCGGGGTACGTCGAACTCCGGTATCTGGACGTCAACATCGGTGATATCAACCGCCTCAACGAGTTGCTGGACGACGAGGAGTTGCCGATCCGGGAACTGCTCGCCCGAATGCGTGAGGTGCCACTGTTCCGGCTGATCTTGATCGTGGCGCTGACGAACGTCGGCAGCTTCATCGCCAGCGTCCTGTTTGCGACCACTGTCCTTCCCATCATGTTCGCCGAGGTCGGTGGCGTCGATCAGGTCGCCGCCCACATGCTCGACGGCGCACGGAATGGCGCTGAACTGCTCTGGAGTCTCGTCTCGTGAGCATGCAGCTTCGATTCAGTCGTCGTGAATTGCTTGATCTGTTTGCCGCCTGGGTCGCACTGAGTGTCGCGTTCACGCTGTTTCTCAATCCGTACTTGCTGCAGGGCGCGACGGTCGGACTCGTCGATGACGTGCTCGGGGAGTTCACTCGCCACTTCGTCACGAGCCTCGGCACGGTCGGCGTCGCGTTCGTCGCCCACGAACTCGCCCACAAAGTCGTCGCCGTCCGCTTTGGCCAACTCGCCGCGTTCCGGGCAGATTACGGGATGCTCCTGCTTGCGGTCGTCTCGGCGCTGGCCGGATTCATCTTTGCCGCACCCGGAGCAGTCGTCCACCGTGGACGGATCACGCGTCGGGAGTCCGGCCTGATATCGCTTGCCGGACCAGTGACGAATCTCGTGCTCGCTGCCGCATTTTTGCCAGTGGCACTGATCGCCGGCCCGCCGATCGCCGACGCCGCAGCACTGGGTGTCACGATCAATCTGCTGCTCGCCGGGTTCAACATGGTTCCGTTCGGGCCGCTCGACGGCAAGACCGTCCTGGCGTGGAATCGGATCGTCTACGTAGCTGTCGCCGTGCCGTCGATCGCGCTCGCCGTAATCTCTCTGTTTGGCCTGTAAACGGGCCCTCGACGATCCGGCGTCGAACGATGCGCTCTTTTTGCCCGCCTGCAATCGTTGGGCATGGTCGAGTATCGCCCAGTGGCCGGCGAGGACATGGATGCCATGCGACGAATCCGTCAGTACGGCTTCCACGCCGAAGCCGGTCCAGCGCCCGACGATGACGGGCCGACGATCGGGAAACCGTTCGGGCTCTACGACCACGATTCCCTCGTGAGTATCGCCCGCCACTACACGTTCGAGGCGCGACTCCGAGGTGAGTGGATCGACCTGGCTGGGCTCGGTGCCGTCGCCACGCCGCCGGAACACCGCGGCGAGGGGTACGCCAGCCAGTCCCTTCAGGCGTCTGTCGATCACCTGGCCGAGGAAGGGATTCCGCTGGTCGCACTCTGGCCGTTCAAGACGGCCTTCTACCGACAGTTTGGGTGGACGACGGCGAATTACGTCCATCACTTCGAATGTGAGGCTGACACCCTCACCGATCTCGAATCGGGCGGCGGGAGCTTCGTTCCCGTCGAGCCTTCCGACTGGGAGACACTCAAATCAGTGCACCTGGCTGCTGGCGAGGGTGAGACGCTATCGTTGGACCGGAGCGAACAGTGGTGGACCGATCGGATTCTCCGCAGCTGGGAGCAAGATCGTCGCCACGCGTATCGCTACGATCGCGACGGGGCGCCGGCCGGGTATCTCGTTTACGAGGTCGAGGATGGCACGGTGTCCGTGACGTACATGGGGGCCGTCGATCACGATGCATTGAGGGCACTGCTTTCCTTTCTGGGCCGTCACGGGGCACAGGTCGGCGACGTCGCCTTCGAGCGGGTCGAGGGGGCCGAACTGCTCGACGTCATTTCTCAGCCCCAGGAAGTCGAGTGCACACTGAAACCGGGGCCGATGGTTCGCGTGACAGATGTGACGATGGCCCTCGAACGGACGCCCTATCCCGACGCCGTCGAGGCCGACCTCACGCTTTCCGTGACGGACCCACTCGTCCCCGATAACGAGGGGTGCTACCGCCTGCACGTCGCTGATGGCACTGGCGTCGTCGACCCCGCACCCGACAATGACCCGGATGTCCGGCTTGAGGTCGGTGCACTTTCGGGCCTCATTGTCGGGGCCAGAGACGCGACGGAAACGGCACGTGCCGGCACTGTCGAGTTCGTACGGCCAGGTGTCGATCGAACGCTCGACAACCTATTTCCCACGGAACGCGTCTATCTTCGAGAATTCTTCTGAGGCCGACAAACGGTGGGCTTTTGCGGCCGCCGCGCACTCACTCGGGTATGACCGACGACGAGACAAACACGGGGACCGACGACGATGGGGCACCGGCCGACACAGCTGAGGATCCACCGGCAGAGTCGACCGACGAGGGATTGACCTACGCCGAGACGGGCGTCGATATCGACGCGAGCGAGGCCGCCACGTCTGCATTAATCGGGGCCGCGGGTGACTTCGACGGTGATTTCGCCGGACTCGTCGACATCGGCGAGCAGTACCTCGCGCTGGCGACCGACGGGGTCGGGACGAAACTCCTCGTCGCCAACGCACTCGACGATTATTCGACGATCGGCATCGACTGCATGGCGATGAACGTCAACGATCTGGTCGCGGCGGGCATCGAACCGGTCGCATTCGTCGATTATCTCGCCGTCGAGGAGCCGGACAGCCAGGCCAGTGAGCAGATCGGCGAGGGACTGGGAATCGGTGCCGAACTCGCCGACGTGGCGTTAGTCGGCGGCGAGACAGCCGTCATGCCCGAGGTGATCGACGGTCTGGACATCGCGGGGACCGCCGCCGGCCTCGCGCCGAAAGACGCACTCTTTTCGGGGGAAGCCCAACCGGGCGACGCGATCGTTGGGTGGCCATCCAGTGGCATTCACTCGAACGGGTTGACACTCGCCCGCGAGGCCGTCACCCGCAAGCACGAGTACACCGATCCATTCCCACCGACCCCCTCGAAATCCATCGGTGAAGAATTGTTGGAGCCGACCCGCATCTATACGGACGTTCTCGGGCCACTCCGCAAGCACGGGGCCCACGCGGCCGCCCACGTGACCGGTGGCGGCTGGACGAACCTCACCCGGATGGGACCCAATCGGTACGAGATCGAGGAACCCTTCGAAGCCCAGCAGATTTTCCAGTTCGTGCAGGCCGAAGGCAACATCGAGGATAGCGAGATGCACCGGACGTTCAACATGGGGACTGGATTCGTCGCAACATTGGATCCGGACGATGCGATGCGTGTCGTCGAGGCAACTGATGGTCGAATCATCGGCCGCGTTGTCGAGGACGACCACGCAGTGTCAATCCGGGGCCTCGAGCTACTCTGACGCCGCCGCTTTTCGGCTCGCAGTCACTGGACGGCGATTACGTCCAGTAGTCTCGTCGCGTCCCGTAGGGTATGACGTCAGCTCGCCCGACTTGCCGTTGGTCGAGGAGTCGCTTTCTCTGTCTTCAATGCTTGCGGATTATCGAACTGAAAAATGGCAGATGGTGACCGTTAGCTGACGTGGGCCGCGATGTCCGCGTCGGTGATGATGCCGATCGTTGCTCCGCTTTCGACCACCAGAACTGCGTCGTGGTGATCGAGGTAGGTGTCGACCTCGTCGAGCGTCGCGTCGCGTTCGACTGTCGTGATCGACTCGTGCATCACTTCCGCAACAGGGAGTTCGCCGACGTTGTCTTCCGGTCGCTGGCGGATGTCGCCGTTCCCGATGAGGCCACTCGGTCGGCCATCCCGGATAACTGGCACTTGCGAATATCCTTCGGCATCCATCAACTGTTTTGCCTCGTGGACGCTGTCGTCCGGCGCGACGCTGACGATCGGTGCGTTCATCAGATCGTCTGCACGGAGGACGCCGCCCTCTGCTTCACCAAGCGCGTTGACGATCCGCCGCAATGTCGAGAGGCGTGGGTCGACATCGCCACCTTCGATGCGGGCGATCAAGGGCTGAGAAACGTCGGCCTTGTCTGCGAGTTCGCTTTGGGTAAGTCCGAGATCAGTCCTGCGCTCGCGTAGATCATCCGGCGTTGGCAGATCCATACCCGCTAATAACCGAAAGTAATACAAAAAACCTCCGACGGAACCCGCCTCAGGCGTCGGTCGCTGTCGGATCCTCGGCGTCGTCCTCGAATTCGACCGTCTCGACGACTTTCAGCGGGACGTCTCTGAGTGCGCCGCCGATTTCGCTCTTGGCGATGCGCTGGGCGTGTTCGATACTTTCGGCGTTGAAGACTTTCATCTCCAAGACGAGACCCACCAGTGCTGTATCGGCAGCGATGAACGCCGAGTCGAATGGTTCGCCACAGGCGGGACAGGTCGTGGCACCGACTTCGACTTCCACGTAATCCATATCTTGGTCGTTGAGCCGCTTCCCTGCTTCGCTGACGGCAACGCCGATTGCGTCATCGATCTCCTCGACATCACGAACCAGCCAGGCTGCTTCCATTGCCACGAGGTAGTTCATGTATGAACCCAACCGGCGCGCCTATTCGTGCTTTTTGATTTCCCCCCACCGCGCACGTCACGCCAATAATGATCATAACTTATGGATACGTCGTTGTGCGCCAATCACCCTATTATATATCGCCACCGGCTGATTCCTATTGAGTTGGACCGAATCCAAGCTAGGTTTAATCGCAATACGGCAGCCCTCTTATCCGTCATTATCTATCCAACTACCATCGATACGGCAATAACGCTTTTATATTATCAAGGAGCCACCTCAGACGAGGACAATGGAAACGTACCTGTACCGCGCCAGCCTGTTCGTGCTGTACCAACTGACACTGCTCGTTGGCATCCTCCTGTTGCCGATCGCACTGCTCGCTCGGCGCGTCGGATTCAATCTGCCAGTCGACCGACTCGTCACTCGCGTCGGGAACGCTTACGACCGAGCTGCCGACAGGTCGTGATCCACGAACGCAACCGGTACGTGAACGCAGCTAGGCTAAAGCGTGGTTTTATGACCGCCGGGACGGTAGGCGGTCGGTATGCCCGGACATGGCTTCGACCCTGATTTCTCACTCGACAGCTCTAGACAAACCCCTGGCATCGGGACGCCAGTCTACGAACCGGAACTCGGGTCACTCCCTGAATCGGGTGCCAACGGTGACGTCAACGAGACGGGGACGACGACAATCGGTATCACGACGTCTGAAGGCGTTGTCGTCGCGACCGACATGCGAGCTAGTCTCGGTGGGCGATTCGTCTCGAACAAGCGCGTCCAAAAAGTCGAACAAATCCATCCGACAGCGGCTCTCACCCTCGTTGGGTCGGTCGGTGGTGCCCAGTCGTTTATCCGGTCGCTCCAGGCTGAGGTCAACCTCTATGAAGCTCGCCGGGGCCGTGACATGAGCATGCAGGCGCTGGCGACGCTGGCCGGTAACTTCGCGAGAGGTGGCCCGTTCCTGGCGATCAACCCAATTCTCGGTGGCGTCGACGACGACGGCCATCACGTCTACTCGATCGATCCTGCTGGCGGGGTCATGGAAGACGCGTACACCGTCACCGGGTCAGGCCTGACTGTCGCCTACGGGACGCTTGAAGATCGCTACGAGGAAAACATGAGCAACGACGAGGCAGTCGAGGTCGCCACAGCGGCGATCCAGGCAGCCACCGAACGAGACACAGGCTCAGGGAATGGCATCTATGTCGCAAAGATCACCGACGAAGCCGTCGACATCAAGGGATACCCTGACTTCGAGGACGTGTAACGGTCTGCCAATCGAACCCCATTTTCTACATTTTTCCCCAAGCCGAGACGGCCCGGGACAGCGACGACACGTCGGCGATCCATCGGGTTGCGATGACTTTTTTCAGCAACTTGGCCGCGACCCCACCGAACGTTTCAATCGGCGAGTACAGGACGTTCGTTGCCACGGCATCCTCGCCGACGGAAACGACCGTGCCCTTGTCCTCAAAGCGCCATTCCTTCAGCGGCTGGCCCCGAAGCATCCGAGCGATGTTTGCACCGGCGACGTCTGCGGCCTGCCAGGCGGCCTGGGCCGTTGCTGGAGCCGGCTCGTCGCCGGGTTGGTCGACCAGTGCCGCATCACCGATCGCAAAGACCCGATCGTCGTCCGTCTGAAATGTGGTTGTCGTCTTGAGGCGGTGACTCTCGTGGTCTTTTGCCAACGTGATATCTTGCATCTCTCGCTGGCCCGTGATCCCCCCGGCCCATATCAACACGTCGTATGGAACCTGCTCACCGCTATCGAGCAGTAGTTGCTCGCTGTCGACATCTTCGACGAACTCACCGGTCTGGACCGTGATGTCCCGTTCCTCGAGGCGCCGTTGGATCGCCCGCTGGAACGATCGCTGCTCACCAGGGAGGACCGAGTCGAGTCCTTCGACGAGGATTATTTCGATCGGTGCATCGTGATCGTCTCGGTAGCCAGCAACCTCACCGGCGACCTGCACGCCGGTTTGTCCAGCACCACCGACGACAACCCGTGCGGGTTCCGTAGGTGTGGCCGTCGTTGCTGCCTCCACGACGGACTCGTGGATTTCCAAGGCATCATCGAGACTCTTCAGCGTCAATGCGTACGTCTCGAGTCCCTCAATGCCGAAAAACGCTGTCTGACTCCCGACGGCAACGAGCAAGTAATCGTACTGTAGGGTCTCGCCGTCAGCGAGTGTCAGTGCTCTGTCGTCGGTGTCAACAGACGAGACATGCCCATTACGGAATGTCGTGGTCGGCGACTTGATTTCATCAACCGCGATCGTGATGTCGTCACGGACGCTCGGGTCTCGAATGCAGCGATGGGCTTCGTGGAGAATGAGATGATAGGGGTGCTCCGACACCCACACGAGGTCGACACTGTCGTCGAGTTCGGTTTCGAGCCGCTGGATCGCCCCCGCCCCGGCATAGCCAGACCCGAGGACGACCACCGTCTCTGTCATACCACCGTGTCAGCGACGACCGGATACAAATCCTTTGAAATCGCGTCGTTGCGGGAAGACGACGCAGTTATGCCCGTTTCGGACGCGGTGAGATTACCCGGAGATCGCCCCGTCGCCAGGTCTCGTTAGTGTTCGGGGGTTTCGGCCGGTGCGACCATGTCGTCAATCGTCAAAATGAGCTTGTTACTGGTGTCGTCTTTCCCGTCAAGTGTCCCCACAATCTGGAGCTTCGAAAGCGGTGTCGGACCGACGGTGATGCTGTCGCCTTCGTCATACTCTGAGAGCGAGCCCTGCAGGGTCACTTCGGCACGGCAGTTTTCGGGGTGGTGAACGCTCGCGAGGTTGATCTCGGCGACATTTGCTTCGTCACTCCGCTCGCCGTTGTGATACAACGGTACCTCGGCGGCGTGATCCATGTCCTGGATCTGGAGTGCATCGTATGCCGTCGCCGTCGGTTTGTACCCGCCTTTCGGTCCGGGGACGCCTTCGACGAGTTGGAGCGCTTTCAGCGACTGCATCTGGTTGCGGATCGTCCCCGGATTTCGATTGACTTTCTCGGCGATTTCCTCGCCTTTGACAGCGTTTTCAGTGTCCCGGTAGAGATTGGTGAGTTCCTGAAGAATGTTTTTCTGGCTAGGCGTGAGTTCGATTGATGACATAACTCATTTTTCGTGATAGCCGGTCTTAAATGCGACGGTGACACCTGATTCTCGATAACGTCTCTTGGTAGCCCTTACCTCCCCCGATTCTCGGTGACTGTCTCACCCAGTAATCCGCTTCCAGCCGATGATACGAATCTTGATGAGTTTATCGTCAGTGTGCGATTGACGTGACTGGATGGATGCCATTTGTGTGGTAACTGTACGCCCTGCTGAATAGTTTGAATTCATATATTATATCCGTGTCTGAATGACTCTGAGATCGATTCCGAACAGTGGAAGTTATCTTGGCAAATAGCTTCGCAACGAGCAGCTTGAGATCGTCGTAACGGCGGACTGCACGTCACATTGTCGCTCTCATATGAGATCCCAATGCAGTATGCCGGATCTCGGAGGGGGGTTGTCGCTCCGATGTCACCAGCGACGGGTCGGAACGCCCGTTGCTAGCTCGTCTCGTCTTTCGACCCGGGGATGACATCCACGGTGGCGACTGCATCACCGGCTTCGACATCCATGATCGTTACACCCATGGTGTTGCGCCCGACGGCCGAAACGTCGTCGACCGGACAACGCATGATTTGGCCTGTCGCGCTCATGACGACCAGGTGGTCGGACTCGTCGACGGCTTTCACAGCCGTGACAGGTCCGTTCCGATCACCAGTTTTGATGTCGATCAGTCCTTTGCCATATCGCGATTGGGTCCGATACGCAGAGAGAGGTGTCCGCTTGCCAAATCCGTTCTCGGTAACGGTCAACAGCGACCGGCCGTCGCCATCCTCGGTGGCAACGAGCCCGGCGACGACGTCGTCGTCTTCGAGATCGATGCCTCGGACGCCGCGGGCTGTCCGACCCATCTGTCGCACTTCCGTTTCGTCAAAGCGGATCGTCATCCCGCCCTCAGTTGCGATGACGAGGTCCTGCGTGCTGTCAGTGACGGCCACGTCTACTAACGCGTCGTCGGCTTCGAGTTTCGCAGCGATGATACCCGTCGAGAGGATGTTCTCGAATTCCGAACAGCAGGTCCGTTTGGCGTACCCCTGGCGAGTTACCATCGTGATGCACTCGTCGTCGTCGAACTCATCGGTACTGACGACAGCGGTGATCTCCTCGCCGTCGTCTAGATCCAGCAAGTTGATCGCCGACTTCCCGCGGGCGGTGCGTGACATCTCGGGGATTTCATAGGTCTTTAACCGGTAGACCTGGCCCTGATTCGTAAAAGCCAGGAGATAGTCGTGGGTGTTCGCCCGGAAGACCTTCGAGACGCGGTCACCCTCCTTGGGATCCGCCCCGATAATCCCTTTGCCGCCCCGTCCCTGTGGATCAAAGCGGTCTTCGGGCATCCGCTTGATATAGTCGTCTTCGGTGATGACGACCAGACAGTCTTCTTCCGGGATGAGGTCTTCACGCGTGACTGTCCCGTCGTCTTCGACGATGCTCGTCCGGCGATCGTCGTCATACTCGTCTTTGACGGCCCGGAGTTCGTCTTTGATGACGTCGAACAACTCTCCTTCGTCGTTCAGGATCGTCTCCAGGCGCTCGATTTCGGCCTGGACCTCCTCGTACTCCTCTTTGACTTCGGTGGCCTCCATCGACGTGAGGCTCCCCAACTGCATCCGGACGATGTGCTGGGCCTGTTCCGTCGAGAAGTCGAAGGTCTCCTGAAGGCCGGTTTTCGCAGCGTCCCGGTCGTCTGAGTCCCGAATGAGGTCGACGACCTCCTCGACGTTCTCTAGGGCCTTCAGTCGGCCTTCGAGAATGTGGGCCCGATCCTGGGCTTCGCCGAGATCGAATTCGGAACGCCGGCGGACCACTTCTTTGCGGTGGTCGATGTAGTGCTTGAGCGTCTCTTTGAGCGTGAGGACCCGTGGTTCGCCATCGACTAAAGCGAGGTTAATCACGCCGAAGGTCGATTCGAGATGGTTGTCCAGCAGTTGGTTTTCGACGACATCCACGTTCGCGCCACGTTTGCATTCGATCACGATGCGAACGCCGTCCCGGTCGGATTCGTCCCGGAGGTCCGAGACACCCTCGATGAGTCCCTCGGTGACATCGCCGGCGATCCGCTCGACCATCCGGGCCTTGTTCTCCTGGAACGGGATCTCTGTGATGACGATCCGCGGGCGACCGGAGTCCAACTCGTCGATTTCATATTCGGCGCGGACAGTCAGGCGTCCCCGCCCGGTCGAATACGCCGAGTGGATCGCGTTCTTGCCGACGATATTCGCGCCAGTCGGGAAGTCCGGCCCCTTGACGTACTCCATCAGGTCGGTCACCTCGGCGTCGGGATTGTCGATCAAGTGGACCGTCGCGTCGATCACCTCGCCGAGATTGTGTGGTGGGATATTCGTGGACATCCCGACGGCGATACCCGAGGAGCCGTTTACGAGGAGGTTCGGAAACGCTGCGGGGAGGACATCGGGCTCTTCGAGGCGGTCGTCGTAGTTCGAGGTGAAGTCGACGGTGTCTTTCTCTAAGTCCGCCAACAGCTCCTCGGCGACGGGGGCCATCCGGGCCTCCGTGTAGCGCATCGCAGCGGCCGGATCGCCGTCCATGGAACCGAAGTTCCCCTGGCCGTCGACCAGTGGGTAGCGCATCGAGAAGTCCTGGGCCATCCGCACCAGGGTATCGTAGATCGCGCTGTCGCCGTGGGGGTGATAATCCCCCATCGTGTCCCCGACGATCGAGGAGGACTTCCGGTGGGATGAGCCCGAGGAGACGCCCATCTCGTGCATCGCATAGAGGATGCGACGATGGACGGGTTTGAGTCCGTCCCGGACGTCCGGCAGTGCCCGGCCAGCGATGACGCTCATCGCGTAGTCGATGTAACTCTGCTCCATCTCGTCTTCGATCCGGACGTTCTCGACGCGTGCGGCGTCGGCGGTCACGCCCGGTGTCTCGGGTAGCTCTGAACTCATATGTCGACCCATTCGGCTTCCGGCGAGTGCTCCTTGATGAACTGCTTGCGCGGCTCGACGGCGTCACCCATCAACACCGAGAACATCTTGTCCGCGGCGGCAGCGTCGTCGATGGTAATCTGCTTCAAAAAGCGGTTTTCGGGGTTCATCGTCGTCTCCCAGAGTTGCTGTGGGTTCATCTCACCCAGTCCCTTGAAGCGCTGGACCTGTGTGGGATTACCGTTGCACTTCTCTTCGACGATTTCGTCCCGTTCGGCATCCGTCATCGCGTCGTAGGTCTCCCCACGGTACCGGATGCGGTACAACGGTGGGCGGGCGGCATAGACGTAGCCGGACTCCAGCAATGGCCGCATGTGTCGGTAGAAAAACGTCAACAGGAGTGTCCGAATGTGAGCACCGTCGACGTCTGCGTCAGTCATCATGACGATTTTCTTGTATCGAATCTCCTCGATGTCGAATTCGTCGCCGATTCCCGTCCCGATCGCGGTAATCATCGCCCGGATCTCGTCGTTCTCGAGGATCCGATCGAGCCGATGTTTCTCGACGTTGAGGATCTTCCCTTTGATCGGTAAGACGGCCTGGTTTTCGGGGTTACGGGCCTGTTTGGCACTTCCCCCGGCACTGTCTCCTTCGGCGATGAACAGTTCGGCCTCGTCCGGATCGCGTGTCTGGCAATCGGAGAGCTTGCCCGGCAGTGCCGTCGACTCTAAGGCACTTTTTCGCCGTGTGAGTTCCTCGGCCTTTTTGGCGGCTTTGCGGGCTTTGGCGGCCTCGACAGCCTTGCGGACGATCGCCTGGGCGACGTCCGGGTTCTCCTCGAAGTACGTCCCGAGGTTCTCGTGCATCGCGCTCTCGACGACGCCCCGAACTTCGCTGTTGCCCAGTTTCGTCTTTGTCTGGCCCTCGAACTGCGGGTCGGGGTGTTTGATGGAGATGACGGCTGTCAGGCCCTCGCGGATGTCATCTCCTTTGAGGGTGTCGTCGAGATCGCCAAGCAGATCGTTGTTGCTGGCGTAGTCGTTGACGACGCGAGTCAATGCCGTCTTGAATCCGGTGAGATGGGTGCCCCCCTCTCGGGTATTGATGTTGTTCGCGAAAGCGTGAATCGAGCCCTGTAACTCGGTGGTCGCCTGGATGGCGACCTCGAGTTTGATGCCCGCTTCCTCGTCGGTAAAGTAGACGACCTCCTCGTGAAGAGCGTCTTTGGTTTCGTTGAGATACTCGACGAACTCCTTGATGCCGCCCTCGTACTGGAAGCGTTCCTCGCTGTCGTCGCGCTCGTCGACGAGAGAGATGGCCACGCCGGAATTGAGGAACGCCAGCTCCCGGAGTCGATTGGCCAACGTCGAGAACTGGAAATCCGTCGTCTCGAAAATGTCGTCGTCAGGGTAAAATCGAATGGTCGTTCCGGTTCCATCCTCGGGTGAGAGGTCTCGAACCCGTTCGAGGGACCCGACCGGTTCGCCGTGGTCGAACGACTGTCGCCAGACACCGCCGTCTCGCTTCACTTCGACGTCTAGGGTCTGGGAGAGCGCGTTGACGACCGAGACGCCGACTCCGTGGAGACCACCCGACACCTGGTAGGACTTGTTGTCGAATTTGCCACCGGCGTGCAGGACAGTCATGATAACTTCGACCGCAGGGGCGTCGTGGTCGTCGTGCTGATCGACCGGAATCCCTCGTCCATCGTCAGTTACCGAGACCGACCCGTCGTCGTGGATTGTGACGTCGATACTGTCACAATGGCCGGCCAACGCCTCGTCGATGGCGTTGTCGACGACCTCGTAGACGAGGTGGTGCAATCCTCTCGTATCCGTAGATCCGATGTACATCGCCGGTCGTTTCCGGACGGCCTGTAACCCCTCCAGAACCTGAATCTGACCGGCACCGTATTCGTTATCGTCGCTCATAAAACACTAGCTCGTTGTTTCGTCTCATGGGTCTTAAACCTCTCGTGCGCGCGCGCACGAAAGCTGATACATGTGAAGAAATAATACAAACAATTTATTTATATTGAGGGCGAACGTCGGTGTATGCTGGGAATTATGTTCGGTGTCGACGACCTTGAAGTCAAAAGGGCGTTGACAGTAATGAACCCCTCGATTCCCGTGAGGGGGCAAGTGGGTGGGGAACGTGCAACCAGTCGCGAGCTGTTCAGAGGTGGCCTACGCGATGACTGAAATCGACGATTCGACGCTTGCGACACAACTAGAGCGATTCGGGCTTTCGGAGACAGAGATACAGACATATCTGGCCGTGCTGGAAAACGGCGAAGCCAAGGCTAGCACGATCGCGGATGCGACCGGCGTTTCGAAACGCTACGTCTACAGCGTCTGTGAGGAACTCGAAGAACAGGGGTTCGTCGAGGTCAACGATCACGTCGTCCCGACGAAAATCCGCGCCAAACCCCCCGAAGAAGTCATTGAGCTTCTCTCGAACCGCCTCGAAGAGATTCAACCGGCTCTCCAACGGCGGTATTCTGCGTCCGAAGCCAGGCCCCAGCGCTTCGATGTGATCAAGTCCCGTGTTACCGTCCTCAAGCGAATCGGCGAGTATATCAGCCAGGCTGAGCGCCGCATCGGCTTGTCGATTCCGTATTCGTATCTCTCCCGCGTCGCGGAGGAACTCCAGGACGCCGTCGATCGGGGTGTCCTCGTGTTGGTGTTGGTGACGAACGCCGAACCAGATCTAGAAGAACTGGCGGGCTACGACCGGCCAATCGCCAGTGTCGTCCGGAGTTGGGACGCGTCTATTCCCGTTATTCTCGGCGTCGACCGGGATCTCGGGATCGTCTCGTCTTCGGAGATGATGACGACGGCCAACAGTGACGAGCAGGCGATTTCGCTAGTACAGGAACGGATCGTCCCGACGCTGTATGGCTCGTTCCTGGCGAATTTCTGGGTTTCGGCCGAGCAAGTGCAGGTTATCGATCCAGCTCCACTTCCCCAAACCTACCAGAGTTTCGAACAGGCAGTCTTCGAAGCCACACTCCGTTTACGGGATGGCGACGCGATCGATGCCTGCGTCGAGGCCTTGCATAGTTCCGAAGACAGCGAGACTGAAACGGTTACCGGGCGGGTAGTCGACACACGACAGGGGATCGTCGATCCGATTAGCAACGAGTTCCCGATCGAGCACTCGTTGATCATCGAGACGGACGAGGGTGAAATCACGGTCGGTGGGACAGGTGCGTTCCTCGAAGAGTACGAGGCCCGGACGGTCACGCTCGAAGCCGCTGATTAGTGACGTTTTCGCCGGCGTTAACCGGCCATCGGGAAGTCTTTAACCACAGGACGGTTGCACTGTCTAAAGGATGTCAGGGAGGCAGTCGACACTCGGCGAAGAGGGGATCGCCCAGGAGTTGGCCGAGAGCCAGCGCTCGATCTCCATCGCTGAATTCTTCGAGAAGAACAAGCATATGCTCGGGTTCGATTCCGGCGCCCGGGCACTGGTCACAGCCGTCAAAGAGGGCGTCGACAACAGCTTAGACGCCTGCGAGGAGGCAGATATCATGCCGGACATCTACGTCGAGATCGAAGATCTCGGCGATTACTATCGCCTCGTCGTCGAGGACAACGGCCCGGGGATTACCAAGGAGCAACTCCCGAAGGTCTTCGGAAAACTGCTGTACGGAAGCCGGTTCCACAAGCGAGAGCAAAATCGCGGGCAACAGGGGATCGGGATCAGCGCGGCCGTCCTCTACTCACAACTGACCAGCGGCAAACCGGCGAAGATAACCTCTCGAACCAAAGGCAGCGAGGAGGCCCATTACTTCGAGTTGATCATCGATACCGACGACAACGAACCTGAGATCAGCATCGACGAGACGACAACGTGGGACCGCCCACACGGTACGCGCATCGAGATCGAGATGGAGGCCAACCTCCGGGCCCGCCAGCAACTCCACGACTATATCAAACACACCGCTGTCGTCAATCCGCACGCTCGCATCGAATTCCTGGAACCGAACATCGATGAACCACTGAAATTCGAACGCGCTGAGGGAGCGGAGCTCCCGGCCGAAACCGAGGAGATCCGGCCCCACCCCCACGGGGTCGAACTCGGGACGCTGTTGAAGATGCTGGAGGCGACCGACTCCTATTCGATCTCCGGGTTCCTGCAAGGTGAGTTCACCCGTGTCGGTGCGACGACGGCCGAGAAGGTACAAAACAATTTCCGGGACCGCCATTTCGGTCGCGAGATGGCCTGGCAGCCCCCACAGGCCCACGAGGGCGACATCGAGGTGGCCGTCCGGGCCGCGGTCGCCAACAAGGGCAAAGACGCCACGAAATCCTTTGCCCGTGAGGTGGCCAACGCTGTCAGCGACCGCGAGCGGATCGCTCATCACGAACTCCAGTCGGTCATCGACGAGGCGGCCGAAGACGCGGCCGATGGTTTCGGGACGACCTTCGGCGCCACGGTCCGGGAGAAGGCCACGGCCGCTGCCTGGGCGCAGATCACCGGCGACACCGACGATGGCGAGCCCCGTGAAACACTCGCTTCGGACCTTTATGGGCTCATTGAAGGGGCGACCAGTTCCCGGAAAGACGACGCCACCCTCAACGGGCTGGCCGACCGGATCGCCGCGAAGTTCGTCGATAGCGACGACGATCGCCACCGCTGTACACGGGACGAACTCGACGATTACGTAAAGCGGGCCGCCGAGAACACCGAGGAGTACGACGACGCGACGATCGGTGATACCGCACGCGAGAACGTCTGGAGGGCGATCTGGGACGTCATGGCGACGGTCCCCGACGAGCCGCCGAACGTCTCGACGGTCGCTTCCGGACGGGACACCGCTTCGGAACTCCTCGAAGCGATGCGAGAGACCGACATCATCTCCCCGCCGACAGACTGTCTGGCGCCGATCACCGAACGACTGGTCGAAGGAGGGCTCCGCAAGGAGTTCGGTGCCGACTTCTACGCCGCGGCGACCCGCGATGCTGCGGTGTCTGGCGGCGACCCGTTCATCGTCGAGGCGGGGATCGCCTACGGGGGCGAACTCGAAGACGGCGGAGCAATCGACGTGATGCGATTTGCCAACCGCGTCCCGCTGGTCTATCAGCGAGGGGCCTGTGCAACGACGGATGTCGTCAAGACGATCAACTGGCGCAATTACGGCCTCGATCAGCCGGGGGGAAGCGGCCTGCCCAACGGACCGGCAGTCGTGATGGTCCACATCGCCTCGACGAACGTCCCCTTCACCAGCGAAAGCAAAGACGCCATTGCGAACGTGCCCGCCATCGAAGACGAGATCGAACTCGCGATCAGGGAGGCCGCCCGCGAACTCAAGTCCTTCCTGAACAAGCGCCGGTCGATGCGAAAGCGTCGGGAGAAACAGGACAAACTCGGGACGATCCTCCCGGAGATGGCGACCAAACTCTCCGAGGTAACTGGCCGCAAAACACTGGACATCGATGACTCGCTGGCCCGGATCATGAACAACGTCCTGATCGAGCGGGAGGTCGAAGACGGCAGCGTCCGGCTGGTCGTCGAGAACAACGACTCGACGAACGCCGAACCGGAGATCACGGACATCGTGACCGTCCAACCGGAAAACGTCGAGACAAACGGTGACGACGCCCGCGTTGTCGAGATGGACGGCGAGTGGTTCCTCAAGTGGTCGCCAACGGTTGGTAGCGGCGACGAGGCAGCACTGACCTACGAGGTCAACGGTGACGCCAGTTTCGACGTTTCGGTGGACGGAATCGAGCGCGAGAAACTGACAGTGGACGGTGAACAATGAGCACTGAATCAGGCGAACAGACGAATGGGGCCGACGGGGACGCACGCGAACGATTGCTCGCGTTGGCGGCACAGTTCTACGATCAGTTCGAACGTGGCGACGTCCCCCACATGGACGTCCCGACCCGAACGAAGACCAACATCGAGTACGATCCAGAGCAGAAAGTCTGGGTCTACGGCGACCGGAAGAGTACCCGCAGCGCCAACAGCGTCCGTGGGGCCCAGAAACTCCTGAAGGTGATCTACTCGATCGACTTCCTCGCAAACCAACTCGAAGAAGACCGCTCATCGACCCTGCGTGAGTTGTACTACCTCAGCGAGTCCTGGGACTTAGACGAAGCCCAGTTCAACTCCCAGGACGAGTCAAACCAGTTGATCGAGGACTTAGAGATCGTCTCGGACGTCCGCCGCGAGGAGTTCCACATGCGCCCCGAGGAATCGGGCGCGAAGGTGATGGGTCCGCTCCGCCTCCGCGAACAAACCAATCGCGGTGACCGGGAGATCCACTGCCAGCACGACGTCGGGCAGGGCGGCTACCAGATCCCCAACGACCCCGATACGATCGAGTTTCTGGACAACGACGCGGAGTTCGTCCTCTGTGTCGAGACCGGTGGCATGCGCGATCGGCTCGTCGAGAACGGCTTTGACGACGAGCACGACGCCATCGTGGTCCACCTCGGTGGCCAGCCCGCCCGCGCGACCCGCCGGCTAACCAAGCGACTCCACGACGAACTCGGCCTGCCCGTAACGGTGTTCACTGACGGTGACCCGTGGTCGTACCGGATCTATGGCTCGGTCGCCTACGGGTCGATCAAGTCCGCCCACCTCTCGAAGTACCTGGCGACGCCGGAAGCCCAGTTCATCGGCGTCCAGCCCGAAGACATCGTCGAGTACGACCTCCCGACCGATCCCCTCGCAGATTCGGACAAAAACGCCCTCGAATCCGAACTCGAGGACCCCCGCTTCCAGACTGACTATTGGGAAGAACAGATCGAACTCCAGCTCGACATCGACAAGAAGTCCGAACAGCAGGCCCTGGCGTCCTATGGACTTGACTTCGTCACCGACACGTACCTCCCTGAGCGCCTCGAAGAAATGGGGATTCTCTGAACGGCATTACTCGTTTTCGGCGTCCTCGGGCGGATCGATATCTGCATCGACAGCTATCGCCCCGTCTCCGGATCGATACGGGTGATCGAGCGAACCGCCCATATAACTGAGTTGTTCGTCACCGTCGGTGTCGAGATGCGGGACGGCCACGAGCGTCGTCTGGGTGCGTATGGGTTCGTCGATCTCGACGACGACGTTTGTATGCTCACCTGGGGGCAGATACGCGGTCTGCCCGACGACCCGACCGTCTTTGGTCCGTTCGTGGATCACCACGAAGCCGCCTTCCGACGTCGAGACGGAATCGATCGACACCGTCTGCCCGATCGCTTGCTGATCTTGCATCGTCAGTGAGGCAACCGGCGAGGAAGCCACCAGGATCAGGACGTACGCGACCGTCAGCAGGATCGCGGCGTGTTTCGCCCCGTCCTTGAGCGTGCCTTCACCGAGTTGGCCGGCGATCAGCCCCGAGAGCACGCCCTGGATGAGCGCGGCGTGCAGGAACACGAGCGTGTACGCTGGCTTGTTCACCTGGCCGAGGCGAGCGAAGGCGGTGACATCGACACCTAGCCGGTTTGACTGGTCCGGAACCGGGACGTTGTTGGGGAGACTCGGCACCAGGACTTCCTGGACGGCGAAAATGATGACCAGGAAGACCAGAAACGACACGTAGATGACCACCAGGTAGGTGAACATCTGCTGGCGGCGTTCCCGGCGCATTCTGAGGTCAGACCGGGCTTGGGTGGCGGCGATCCGTAGCACTGGCCCGAGTTTGCCACTCGCTTTCATCGCGTTGGTCAACAGCGAGACGACTCTGGCGGTCGAAGATGTCCGTACACGCTGACCGAACCGCCGGAGGGCGTCGGCCGCGTTCGCACCCATGGACATGTCCGTCCAGATCCGATTGACCTCGTCCGTCAACATCCCCAGGTCAGTATCACGGACCCGGTCGACACTCTCGACGAAAGACATACCCGCTTCGTTGAGGCTCGCCAATCGTTCGAGGAGTTCCGGTGTGGCGGCCTCGATTTGGTCGATTCGCCGGGTGTACATTTCCCGGACGATGGCGTAGGTCCCGATCAGGAAGATGCTCACCTGCACGATCACGTCGTCGGCGAGCCGAAGGTTGAAGCCGTACTCCGTAAAGGCCGATGGCAGCGAAATCGCGATCCACAGCAGTGCGATCGGGACCGTGACGTAGAATATTCGCGAAGGGTTCCAGAGAACCGTCTGTATCGGCTGGCGCAGGATCTGTTTGACGCGTGCCACTCGGTCGTACAGTGCGAGCTGGGCTCGCCCCGCAGCCGAGTAGACCAGATCCCGCCCGTCGGCACTGGCCATCGCGGTGTCCGGCATGCGTGTCACCGACTCCGATTCACGCTGGATGGCCGCTAGTCCGCTCTCGCGGGCGACTCCGAGCTCCTCTAGCTTCTGGGCCAGGTAGACGACGAACAGGGCATTCGCCAGCGGGACGATGACGTACGCCAGCATCTTCAAGATCGGGAGGGTATCGGTGATCGTCAGGCCGAAGACGAGAAGAATCGTAAACAGGAACAACACCCCGGCCACCAAGGTCGTGACGTATGCCTCGGCGATCGTCGCCAATAATTCCAGTACCTCCGCCTGCCGTTGTTCGGCCTCTTCTTGCAGTCGCTCGTACTGGTCTTCGAGGAACTGTGGGATCTTCTGTCCGCTCGAGAGGACACTCGCCAAATTCTCGGCAAACGTTCTGAACGGGTCGCTGGGGCTGCGGTGGGCGGTCCGGCGCACCGCCGAGATCATATCCCGGCCGAACAGGTCCATCTCCCGGACGGCGACACTCATTTCGTCGGCAGCGTCCCCATAGATCGCCCGATTGCGGCCAAGGGTTCGCATCACTTCCGGGAACGCCATCCCGCCGCGGGCAAGCGCGTAGATGAACGCTACTGTCCGGGGCAGGGCCTCGTTGATCCCGCGGCGGCGGACTTCCGCGTGGCCGGACGGCAACTGCCAGCGCAAAACGTAGGTGAGCACCGCCGAGAGCAAGCCGAACACGACGCCCCCGGCCGTCAGCACGAAGAACACCTGGTTTGGCGACAGGAGGATCTCCATGTCTCGCTGCCCCAGCACCTCACCCATGACTGACGGGAGGCCGGCGAGGACACCGGCGACGATCGGGATCACGACCAGTGCCGCACCGACGGCATAGACGCCGATAACGCCCCCGACGACCGATGCGGTCGCAGTATAGAGGTAGGTCTTGGCAGCGTAGACCCGATAGGTCGAATCCACGTACGCCGATTCGAGCAGTCGCCGTCGCTCGGCGGAGTCGGGCACGTACCTGCTGAAGTATCGACGCGCGACCCGGGTCACGATCCGATCGAGTCGCTTGCTGACCCGGGTTGATGCGACTGCCGCCGCGATTGCAACCGCGACCACGAGCGGCAGATACCCGACGACGCTCATCTCAACGAGGGTCGCTGTCTCCCTCGATCGCGTCGAGGGCGGCTTCTTTGTCGGCGTAGTACCTGTTGACGTGGGCGGTGAACCGCCGGTAATCGGTGACGTCTTGGTCCTGGATGGCGGCCAGGAACCGCTGTCTGTCCTGAAGTTCCTCCAGCAGTTCAGACTGACTCCAGCCACGCTCCTCCCGAATCTCGTCGAGCAGCGTAGAGTTACTCTCGCCGAAGGTGTCCTCGGTCGGGCTCCACTCGTAGACGTTGGCGTAGTCGAGTTCGCCCGTCCGCTGGTCGATCCCTTCGATCTCCGCGAGCACTTTCGCCCGCCGGACTCGCTCCTCGCCGTACCGTGCAAGTACCTGCACGCAGAGGATGTCCAGACTCTGGACCATCGGCCGCGGGACGTTGATCGGTTCGTTCTCTAAGCGATTGATGACCGTCTGGACCGAGTCGGCGTGCATCGTCGAAAACGTCGTGTGCCCGGTGTTCATCGCCTGGAAGAGCGTGATTGCCTCTTGGCCCCGAACCTCGCCGACCACGATGTACTCCGGGCGGTGGCGAAGCGCAGAGCGCAACAGATCGTACATCGTGATGTCGTCTTCGTCGAAGCGCTCGCGGGTGACACTCGAGAGCCAGTTGTCGTGATACAGAGAGAGTTCACGGGTGTCCTCGATCGTGAGGACCTTCGCCCGCGGTGGGATGAACATCGAGACGGCGTTCATCGACGTGGTCTTGCCCGCAGCGGTCCCGCCCGCAAAGAGGAGGGACTTGTTGTGCTCGATCGCCAGCCAGAGATAGGCCAGCATGTCCAAACTGAAGGTGCCGTATTCCACTAGGTCGATGGGCGTGAAGGGGTCCTCAGCGTACTTCCGGATAGTAAACGCCGACCCATGTGGCGTGACTTCTTCTCCAAGCGCGAGTTCGATTCGCGAGCCATCCGGGAGCGTTGTCGAAACCAATGGGTCAGCGACGCTGATGTGTCGACCGGACCGCTGGGCCAACTGGACGACGACATCGTCGAGTTCGGCGGCGTTGTAGGAGACGTTCGTCTCGATGTCAGTGTACCGATCGTGATAGACGAAGATGGGGAGGTCGACCCCGTCACAGGAGATGTCCTCGATCGCTGGATCGTGCATCAGCGGGTCGATCTTGCTGTAGCCCTGAAACTCTCGGTAGAGGTAGTAAAACAGCCGATGGACTGTTTCCGGGTGGACCTCGACGCCGTACTCTTCGAGTCGTTCGCGCAGTTCGGCGAGCAAGGCGCCTTCCGGATCTTCGTCGACGTTCTCGCGGTATAGTAGTGGATCCCGCACGTCTTCGAACAGGCGTTCGAGCAGGTCCCGCTCGAACGCATCCAGATTCGGCTCGGCCACATGGTAGTAGTGTTCGTCCTGTTGGGGATCGTGATTGATCGACGCGAACGCGTACGGCGCATTCAACCAGTATCGCTCCAACTCGTCCATGTTCGGGTCGCCGTCGAACGTGACGAGCTGGTCGTGACGCGTCGGATCGTAATTCTCGGTGACAACCTGTGAGCCCGAGAGGACACGCCCAACCCGTAAGAGCCACGCTTTTGCGCCCGCCACCCGATCAGTTTCTCCGGTGGCAGGGCTCCCGAGACCGGCGCGTGAATCGACATCCGCATCGTCAAGTGAGGGATCAGTATCAGACATTCGTCAGTTGTGACGTAGGACCGCGTCGGTGCCTTATTGCGGGTTGCGAGGCCAACTACTTAAATTCGGCCGGCGGATTTTCAGCGACGAAAACAGGTTGTCGACGAGGACGGGTACGTAGTTGAGCCATCGACGGACGAGTCCGGACTGATCCAGACGCCGCCGCCACTTTCATGCTAATAGAACACATACCAATACACAGTAGATGAAGCGCGAACACTTCGGCCTCACAGCTGTCCCCGAACCCGACGACCACGACCGACCAACAGTGCGTATTACGTACGCTGGCTCGACAGCGTTGCTTCGGGAGCGATTGCAAGATCCCGACGACAAATCCCTCGACGACGATGAGCTCGACGTGGCCTTTCGGCTACAGGACGACAACCGGGGTGTCTTGAGCATTGCCGACCGGCACACGGGAGCGTTCGTCTTCGAGCTCGAAACTGACCTCGAGGCGGTCGATCGTATCGTCGAGGCCGCAGAGGATGTCGAGTGCTACCGGATAGCGATTGTGACTGACGCGGACACCTGGACATACGACAAAGAGACGCTGCTAGTCTACGGAGCCGACGGGCAACTGCTGCGGGCAGCCAGTCTTATTCCGGGCAGCGTCGAACTGTAAATCACATTCCCAACAGGTTCTGCCGTTCGGTGCGTGAATACCCGGCATCATTCGCCGGGAGTTTGGTGTACGATACCAAAAGGCGATATGTTAAAGCGTCCGCCCTCCGCATGGTGGATACATGCGATTGCACGAGTACCAGGCAAAGCGGCTCTTCGACGAGGCAGGCATTTCGACACCGAAGTCGACCCTGGCCAGTTCCGTCGAGGAAGCGGTCGAGGCAGCCGAATCGATCGGGTATCCGGTCGCAATCAAAGCGCAAGTTCACGTCGGCGGTCGCGGGAAAGCCGGCGGGATCGAACTCACAGACACTGCCGAGGAAGCCCGCGAAGCTGCCGAAGATATCATCGGCATGGAGCTGAAGGGCTACACCGTCGATCGCGTCCTCGTCGAGGCGGCTGTCGATTTTATCAACGAACTGTACGTCGGCGTAACGATGGACCGTGGCGCGGGCAAACCTGTCGCGATGGTCTCGACGAAGGGCGGGGTCAACATCGAGGAAGTGGCCGAAAACGATCCCGACGCCATCGCCCGGGAGCACGTCGATCCCGCTTCCGGGCTGCATCCGTATCAAGCCCGCAAAGCCGTCTACGACGCGGGCGTCGACCGAGCGGTTGCGGGCGACGTCGCCGCAATCCTTTCGACGTTGTACGATCTCTGGGACGAGACGGACGGCAGTGACGCCGAGATCAACCCCGTGATGATCACCGACGAGGGGGAGGTCGTCGCCGCCGATGCCGTCTTCAACGTCGATGACGACGCTCTCTTCCGGCAGTCCGAAATTGCCCAATTGGAGGGCGAAACGAGCGGCGACGACCTCGAAGCGATGGCGGGCGAGTACGGCTTCGACTACGTCCGCTTAGATGGCAACGTCGGGATCATCGGCAACGGCGCTGGCCTCGTGATGACGACGCTGGATCTGGTCGATTATTACGGCGGTGCGCCCGCAAACTTCCTGGATATCGGCGGTGGCGCCAAGGCCGGTCGGGTCCGCAACGCCCTGGAGATCGTCTTCGCCGACGACAACGTCGACGCGGTCGTGTTCAACATCTTCGGCGGGATCACGCGCGGCGACGAGGTCGCTCGTGGCATCAACGATGCCCTCGAAGCCTTCGACGAGATTCCCAACCCGGTCACCGTCAGACTCGCCGGCACAAACAGCGAGGAGGGTATGGAAATCCTCAACACCGATCTCGTCACCGTCGAGGAGACGCTGGAGGCGGCAGTCCAGCGTTCGGTCGCCGACGCCGAGGAGGTGGCACAATGAGTATATTGGTCGACGAAAATACCCGCGTCATCGTCCAGGGAATCACCGGCGGAGAAGGGAAGTTCCACGCCGAGCAGATGATCGAGTACGGCACGAACGTCGTTGCCGGCGCAGTGCCGGGGAAAGGCGGTCAGGAAGTTCATGGCGTGCCGGTCTATGATACGGTCGACCGGGCCGCACGCGCGGAAGACGCCGACGCCTCCGTCGTGTTCGTCCCGCCCGCCTTCGCCGCCGACGCCCTGTTCGAGGCACTCGACGCACCACTGGACGTCGTCGTGGCGATCACCGAGGGTATCCCAACGCAGGACGTCAGCGAGGTCTACGAGCAACTCCGGCGAACCGACACGCGCCTGATCGGCCCCAACTGTCCGGGGATCATCACCCCTGGCGAAGCGAAACTCGGCATCCTCCCGGGCAACATCTTCACGGACGGTGACGTCGGCCTGGTCTCCCGCTCGGGGACGCTGACCTACCAGATCGTCGATAGCCTCACCCAGCGCGGGATCGGCCAGACGACGGCGATCGGCATCGGTGGCGATCCGATCATCGGGACGGACTTCATCGACGCCTTGGAACTGTACGAAGCCGATCCCGACACGAAGGCGGTCGTCATGTGTGGCGAGATCGGCGGCGAAGACGAGGAAGACGCCGCCCGGTACATTGCCGAGTACATGGACACGCCGGTCGTCGGGTTCATCGCCGGTCGGACGGCCCCGCCGGGCAAGCGCATGGGCCACGCCGGCGCGATCGTCTCGGGCAGCGGGACCGGCACTGCAGCCAGCAAGATCAACGCCCTGGAATCGGCCGGCGTCCCGGTCGGTGACACGCCCAGTGTTGTCGCTGACCACGTCGAAAACATTCTCTGAGCGACGGGCGTTCGCCGGTTCGGTCACGTAACTCCTCTCGGTTCCGGCGAGACACTATTGGCCTCGCCCGTCCCACTCGTGGCATGGCCGAGTCCGTCAGCAGGATGACGTCACGCGCGGCGATTGACGCCGTGCTCACGCACTATCGCGACCGTGGGATCATCGACTGGACGGACATTCCCGGCCACTACGAACGGCTCGGCTTCGAGACGTGTTGTTCGTACGAGCCAGTACAGCGCACCCTGGCGTGACCTATCACACAACTGGTGGAAAAGCCTAACTCGTGGCCAGACCTGGGTCAGGTATGCGCTGTATCGCCCACCGGGGCTTTGCCGGACTGTATCCGGAGAACACGCTCGCTGCCATCGAACAGGCCGGCGAGCAAGCTGATTTGATCGAACTCGACGTGCGCCGCTGCGGGTCGGGTGAGCTTGTCGTCCATCACGACGAAACCGTCGACCGGTTGACTACCGCGAACGGGCGGGTCGCGGACATGACCGCCACGGAGCTTTCGAGGTTGAACGTCGAAGGCTCCGGCGAGGGTGTGCCGACGCTCGCCGCGGCGATCGATGCGGTCCCCGCGGATGTCGGGCTGGATATCGAACTCAAAGAGCCAGGGCTCCTCTCTGACGTCCAGGACCTCCTTTCGGACGTTGATCTCGAGATTTGGCTCTCCTCGTTCGATATCTCGATTGTCGAGACGGCCAGTGAACAGACTGACTATCCGGTGGTGTTACTCGTCGGGGACTCCTCCGAAGCTGGCATCGAACGGGCCGCTGGACTGGACTGTGCGGGACTGGGGCCTCACTGGCGACTCGTCGATTTCGCCCTGATCGAACGGGCACACCGTGCCGATCTTGCCGTCTATCCCTGGACGATCACCGACGTCGATCGCGCAGAAACCTTCGCGAAGATGGGTATCGATGGCATCATCGCGGACGACCCAGTTGCATGCAGTGCGGAGTGACTGACAGTGCAAACGTGGCTGGCGACAGCCCCGACCCAGGCGAGTTACAAGCGGGCGAGGTTCTGCCGGAGCTTGATGTTCGCCGTCATCAGTGCCGTCGCCGCCATGATGATGAAGACGACCTGAACGTGGAGGACGATCACCGTTTCGATGCCGCCAAGCGTACCCAGGGCCATCGCCGGCACGAACGCACTGAATGCTAAGACTGGGAGCAAATGGCGCAACAGGGTATCCAGCATCGTTCCCTGAACCATCGATCGGGAGAGTTGCGTGCGCCCGTGCCAGTACCCGTAGGTTGCAAAAGCGATCGCCCCGAATCCTTCCAGTGCGACCACTAGTTGCTCGCTGATGCCAATAGCTTCCGCAGCAATCGCTCCGGCGACGACGAGCGCGAACACCGCGACCAGGGGACTCCGAACGACGCTTGCGGTCGTGGCGCGGTCGCTCTCTGCGACCGAGCCTTGGCGGGCGATCAACCGCATTGTGAGTGCCAACAAGAGGACGAAGCCAAGGAACACCCCGTCCCGAACCGAGGGGATGCCCGCCACGACGATCTCGACGATCCCGACGATCCCGTAGATCGCGGCTGCGCCACCGACGAACGCGAGGTACGTCCAGATCGACGCTTGGGATGGGAGGTCGCTCGCTCGGCGATTCCACAACGCATAGACGCAAAACCGGACGCCCAGCACCCCGATCAAGACGAAGCCGATGAAGTAGATGAACGTGAGATTGGGGTTACCGGCGATCTCCTGGAGCGCAACCGCCACGTCACTCGGCATGAGTCAACTCCTCGTGCACGCTCACGACGTCTCTGCGGAAGTCATTGATTGTTTCGTATCGCACCAGGGACCGTTTGGCCATCGCCTTGCCGACGATGTCATCGATCGCGTCGGGCACGTCGACTGACGCCGAGGGCACCGGTGGCTCGCTGTACATGACCTGTTCGCGAATCTGTTCGAACTCACCGGAAACGGGCGGCCGTCCGGTTAGCAACCGATACAGGACGGCACCGAGTTGGTAGATATCCGTCCCGTGATGGATCTGGCCGAATCGCCGATCGTAGTACTCGGGGGCAGCATACCGTGGATCGAGCACGGTTGCCGGCGTGACGTACCACCGATAGACATCGAGCAGGCCGACGTTGTCGAGGGCGGCGGTCCTCGGAACCGCTCCAGCTTCCGTCGGGAGCGCGACGTTCTCGGGATCGATCCCGCCGTGGACGACACCGTGCTGGTGGGCGTATTCGAGTGCGTCGGCCAGGTCGATCGTCAGCGAGAGGGCAGCCGATGGGTCGATCGACCCACTTCGATCCGCCAGGGTCGCGTCCGATGGGTCGGTCGCGGCCCACGGCCGGGGCTGGTTTCCCCAGTGGAACAGCGAAATGATACCCGGGTGATCGGCGACGGCGGCCCACTGGTCGATGGTATCACTGAGGTCTGAAACGAATGGTTTGCTGTCGCTGGTCGGGCGGTGAAACAGCCGGATCGCCAGTGCTCGTTCGACGCCACCGTCCTCGACGAGAACGCGTGCAATCTCCGCGTAGCGACTCTGTTTCCGGCCCGAGAGTACCATCAGGTCCTCAAAGCGACTCTGCTCGATGATCGTTGTGAGTCGATCGAACAGCCGGTTCCACTGTTGTCGTTCCCTCGCTTGACCCGATCGCCCACCAGCGCTCGCTTGGTGGTCGTCGACACCGTCTTCGGGGGCACTCCCGGGCTCTAGCGGTTGGTCCGCATCCGGATGGCGCTGTGGGTCTGCTGGATCGATCACTTGTCGGTCCGGTGCAACTGACTGGGGCCCGAACCGTCTGCCCGGTGGTCGGACACGGCCGACGTCCTCGTGACGCGCCTCCCCGTCCTCTGCTCCAGTCGGCCCTCCAACAGCGGTGGTGTCGCGGCGTTCCTGGATTGCTTCATCGACGCGCTCCGGGAACTGCGAGGCGACGTAATCGTAGGCGAATTTCGCCTCTGCTCGACTCGCACTGTCGAGTCGATCCCCCAGCCGTCGAACGATCGACGGAATCGATTCAGGGTCCGTAGCGGCAAGCAGACAGAGCCCGAACGTTCCAACGAGTCTGGTCTGGCGGTCCTCGTCGTCGAGGTAATTCAGCAAGACCGGGAGGTCTCCGATGCCGCTGGTGGAATTTGAGAGGAGCTCTCTCAGTATGTCTTCGGGCTCGTCGCCGCTTGGATCGTCGCCTTCGGCCATTTTCAGCTCCAATTGCGGTGAAATTCGGACGCTTTGATAATGACTGTTGGGGGTCAGTGGCGTGAGGACGGTGACATGCTGTGTTGAGGTTATCACCGCTGAAAATTGGGTGCGGGCATTTACGGTACGGTGTGGCGTGATTTTCCACAATGTCAGCAGACAGTTCCGGACTGCTTCCGGCGTTCGTTCGCGAACGTTATACGGCGCGGCTGGGGGCTGCGCTCGCGTTCGCGATCGTGGTGATGCTCGCCTTTGGATTGGTCATCAGCGCACAGGCGACCGGGCAACTTCGTTCGGATGTCGACGACGATCTGACAACCCAGGCGAACGCCCAGGCGGCCCAACTGGATACGTGGGTATCGGCAGTCAAACAAGACGTACGGACCACAACGCAACTGCCGGTCTTTGCGTCGGGCGAGACAGATCGGGTCCGAGACCGTCTGACCGCGATGGTCGAAGGCAATACCGTCCCTGACGACGTCGTTGCTGTCCACTATTTAGACACCGAATCGATGGCGTTCCTGACAAGCTCCAGTGATGCGATGATCGGTGTCAATCCGGCCGATCAGGGGGCGGCCTTTGGGACCGATCCACCCAACTTCGACAGCCCGGACGACGTCTACGTCTCGGAACCGTTTTCGGTCCCAGTAGTCGATCATCCGATCATCGCCGTCATCTCCCCGATCGAGGGTGCCGAGGATCGGGCCCTCGTCTATATGACCGATCTTGAAGCACGCGCGAATGCCCTGTCGGCCAGTGGGGAAACGGAGACAGTCGTCGTCAACGACGCTGGCCGATACGTCGCACACCCGAACGCAAGCAAGATCCTGACGCAACATACTGGCGGAGACACCGATCTCGCGGCCGGTGAGACGGCGTTCTCGCGGAGCAACGGGATGCTCATGGGGTCGAGAAAGCTTACGAACCAGCAGGACTGGACTGTCATGGTTCACACAGCCGTCGAAGACGCCTACGCCGTCTCGAATCAGATCAACGCCGATCTCCTTGGGCTGGTGTTGCTCGCGATCATCAATCTCGGGTTGATCGGCGTGACAATCGGCTCGAACACGGCACTCTCGTTGCGCCGCCTGGCTGGCCGTGCCCAGGAGATGGGTGACGGGAACCTCGATGTCGATCTCTCGACGGACCGCGAAGACGAAATCGGCACGCTATACGAATCGTTCCGCAACATGCGCGATTCGTTGCGCGAAAAGATAGACGAGGCCCAAAGCGCGACCGAAGCGGCCCAACAGGCCCGGGAAGACGCCGAAGCCGAACGGGCGGAGATGGAGGCCCTATCCTCGCATCTACAATCGAAGGCCGCTGCCTACGGCGACGTCCTCGATGACGTTGCCGATGGGGATCTGACCAGGCGAGTCGATCCTAACAGCGAGAACGAGGCGATGGAAACTGTTGGGAAGGAACTCAACGCGACACTGGATGCCCTGGAATCGACCATCGCCGACGTCGAATCCTTCGCCTCGGAGGTCGCCCAGTCCAGCGATACCGTCAGACAAAACGCCGACCGCGTCAGCGACGCCAGCCGGCAGGTCAGTCAATCGATCGACGAAATATTCGACGGGGCGAGCGAGCAAAGCGAGCGCTTACGGGACATTGCCGACGAGATGGAGACGCTCTCGGCGTCGGCCGAGGAGGTCGCCAGTTCGGCCCAGGAAGTGGCCGCAACGTCCAGAGAAGCGGCCGAAGTCGGCGAGACGGGCCGCGACGCCGCCGAAGACGCCATCGAGGAGATGAATGCGATCGAAGACGAGACAGAACGCACGCGACAGGCGATCAACGATCTCGCGGCCGACCTCGAAGAGATCGGCGAGATCGTCGACCTGATCACACAGATCGTCGAGCAGACGAACATGCTGGCGATCAACGCCTCGATCGAAGCCGCCCATTCGGGCGGTGGCGAGGGCTTCGCGGTGGTCGCTGACGAGATCAAGAGTCTCGCCGAGGAGACCAAAGACGCGGCGGGCGACATCGAAGCACGCATCGAAGCCATCCAGGAACAGGCCGACGAGACAGTTCACACCATGGAAACGACCAGCGAACGGATGGGCGACGGTGTCAAGACAGTGACCGAAGCCGTCGAATCCCTGGAAACGATCGTCGAACACGCCGAGGAAGCCGACCGTGGCATCCAGGAGATCGACGATGCGACCGAGGACCAGGCACATACGGCCCAGCAGGTCATGACGATGGTCGACGACCTGACGGCGATCAGCCACCAGACCACCGAAGAAGCCGACACGGTCGCCTCGGCGGCCGACGAACAAACTGACTCGATTGCAGAAGTCTCCGAGTCGGCAGGCGAATTGCGCCGGCAGGCAGACGAGTTACAGTCGCTGCTGGACCGCTTCGAGGTTGACGGGACGAACACTACCACCGCGACGGTGGGGGAGGACTAATCCATGGTCGAATTCGACATTACGCTCTGGTTCACGCTCGGGACAGTGGGAATGGCGTTGGGAAGTATCGGCCTCGGGTACGGCTTCCTGGTGCTCCCCACCGAGTGGCGGCGCAGCTACGCCGACGTCGTTGTCGTGACGCTTATCGCGACAGTCGCCTACGGACTGATGGCGCTCGGGATCGGCGATATAGGGGCCGCTAACGGGGCGACAGTGTCGCTCCCGCGGTACGCCGACTGGCTGTTGACGACGCCGCTGCACGTGATCTTTATCGCCGTCATCGCCGGTGCGGATCGCCGGCTGACGCTCACGGCTGCTGGCTTGCAAGCCGCGACGATCGTCCTCGGATTTGCCGGGGCACTCGTGACGAGTCCTTTGAAGGAACTGTTCTTCCTCGCCGGGAGTCTGGTCTTCGTCGTCGTCGTCTACTTGCTGGTCGTCGAGGCTGCCGAGAGTGCCGATCAACAGGACGTCACGACCGCCGGACTGTACCGGAAACTCCGGAACTTCGTGATCGTGCTCTGGCTGATCTACCCGGTTATCTGGCTGGTCGCGCCGACAGGCTACGGACTTATGGATGCCGAGACAAGTTCGCTGGTCATCACGTACATCGACGTCGTGGCGAAGGTCGGCTTCGGGCTCATTGCGCTGAACGGGTTACAGAGTCTGCAGTCGTTCGGTGTAGATCGCCTCGGCCAGTCGCTGGCCGAGGACTGAGGCGGCACGAACGTGTGGCGCTCTGCTGATCGAGCAGACGTGCACGAACGCCGCGATTCTCAGGGTTGATGAGGTGACGCAGCGACTCGCTCGGATCTGCGTAACGAGTTGGGTGCCTGGTGAAGGACCACCACCGGCCGATCTAACAGTGTCGTTGCCCGGGAGCAAAGCGACCGCAGTTGTGGTTGCTATCGACGGGTTCGACCACGGACAAGGACCGCTCGCCAGTATCGATCGTGCGGGGCTGTATCACCGATTCGAACAGCAGAAACACTCACCGCAAAACTCGGCGAGCAGTTCGAACCCCCCAGCCTTCCATCGCAAGGTCGAGGCTGGACAGCTCGGCCAGAAGAGCGGTGAGAAATTTCGCCGCTGGGAAAACGACCAGCCAGCCGATGGTACCGGTGACAGCGAGTGAGTCAGTCCTCGAAGCGCGTTTCGACGCTGTGTGCATGGGCTTCGAGTCCTTCAGCCTCGGCCAGCGTCGTAATCGTCTCGCGAAGATTTTCGAGTCCGTCTTCAGAGAGTTGCTGATAGGTTGCCGGCCGAATGAAGTCATCGACCGATAGTCCACTAGCGATGTTGGCCGACCCGCCGGTCGGCAGGACGTGGTTAGTCCCGCTCGCGTAATCGCCGGCCGCAACCGGCGTATATTCGCCGACGAACGCACTTCCGTAGTGCCTAATGCGATCGAGGAGGTCGCGTTCGTTTTCGGCCCGAACGTAGATGTGCTCGGGTGCGTACTCGTCACTGAATTCGACGGCTGTGTCCATCGAATCGGCGACGAAGACGCCGCTGGCGTCGTTGGCGAGGGCCTCCCGGACGATGTCGGATCGCTCGCGCTCGTCGGCCTGCCGTTCGATCGCCGCGGCGATGGTTTCAGCGTGTGTCTCGTCCGTGGTCACCGCAACGACGCCGGCGTTGGGATCGTGTTCGGCCTGGGCAACCGCTTCCGCGGCGACGATCTCGGGGTCGGCGGTGTCGTCGGTCAGCGTCAGCACTTCGCTCGGCCCGGCAAGCATGTCGATCCGGACATCGCCCCGGACCTCGGCCTTGGCCGCGGTGACCCATCGGTTCCCGGGGCCGACGATCACGTCGACCGACTCGACGGACTCGCTGCCGTAGGCCAGCGCAGCGATGGCCTGTGCGCCGCCGATCTGGTAGACGGCGTCAGCGCCGGCGGCGTGCATCGCCGCCAGCGTGACCTGGTTGATCTGCTCGGCGGGCGGGGTCGCGACGGCGACGTGTTCGACGCCAGCAACTTTCGCGGGGACGACTCCCATCAGCACGCTGGAGGGATAGGCTGCGGTCCCACCGGGAGCATAGACCCCTGCCGATTCCAGCGGATAGTATTTCCGCCCGAGTTCTCGCCCCTCCTCGGTCTCGACTGTCCAGTCTTCGGGGACCTGTCGCTCGTGGAAGGCGCGGATGTTGTCGGCGGCCGTCTCGATGGCCTCGCGTACCTCGTCGTCGATGGACTCGTAGGCCTGGGTGGCACGGTCGGTAATCTCGAAGTCCTCGACTTCGACACCGTCGAAGCGTTCACAGAACTCAAGGAGTGCGTCGTCTCCCTCATGATGGACGCGGTCGACGATCCCGGCGACGTCTTCCCGGATTTCGCCGATACCGGAGTCTCGCTCGAAAAGCGCACGTCGCTGCTCGGCGTCGAGGGCGGAAACGGACTGTACGTCCATACCGAGTGGCGATAGACAGTCCTCCCCAAAACCACTTGCTATCCGTGCCTGAGTCCCTGATTATCGTCGGTGGGGATTCCCCGAAACGGGTCAGCGATTTCGGACGGTCCACCAGGCACCAAGGGCGACGAGCAGGAACGTGCCACCGAGGAAGAACGCGACCGCCGGGTCGGTCAGCAACGCTAAGAGCCCCTCTTCGGACGCCGACTCTGTCGTCTGGATGCCGATCTGTCCCCCGGATTCCTGTGACGCGGATCCATCGAGCCAGCGATTTGCTGCGAATCCGAACGCCACTGCCCCGCCAGCCAGGACGCCGACACCTGCAAGGACGCGAGCGACCGCACGCTTCAACAGCGACTGGTCTTCCTGCTCGCCGGCCACCAGTACCAGGGCCTCGCTGGTCGGGGCGTAGACGTTCATCTCGTTGCCCTTTGCCGAGTAATCGGTCCCGACAGATTCGATTAGGTCGGCACCCGCTAACTTTTCGACGTGGTAGTGGACGTTCTGCAGCGATGTCCCGATCTCTTCGCGGATTTCCACCGGCGTCGACGGGTCCTCGTAGACAAGCGCCAGGACTTCTCGGGCTGTCTGGGAGGACAGTGCAGCGAACGCTTCGTCGGCAGCCTCGTCGGCGAGCCCTAAAACACGTGGTTCGTCCGCGGTTTCGGTCCGTTCACCGCGGCGTGGCAGTAGCGTACCCATTACGCCACGATACTGTGTCCACGAAAAAGGGGTTGGCGGTCACTCAAACAGCTCTTTGATCGATGGTCCCGGTAGCCCAACGTGCCCTCTTGTCCCTTCAAACAGTGCTTTGACCGTCTCTAGCCATCAGTCAGTCGCTCGCCCGTCAAACGGGCGTGGTGGCAATCGGAGGTCTTCGATCGACGGCAGGTGTTTGACGTTGTAGACGAGTCGCAGTGTGTCCGTCTGTGGTTCGCCAACGCAGGATAATCGGATGCCACGCTCGATGGCCTCCTCCGGAAGGATGTGATTGACTGGCTGGGAGAGCTCTCCCTCAAGCACGGCGACAGCGCAGTTCGCACAGGCTCCGCCACGACAGGAGTACGGCCAGGAGAAGCCACCTTCTTCGATCGACTCCAGTAATGGGGTGGTTTGGTCGACATCGATTCGTCCGTACTCGTTCCCGGTGATCCCGGCCGCTCGTGACTTCTCGAAGAGATCGGGGTCTTCGAGGCTCCAGCCCTGATCGACGATTGCCTCGTAATCGACGAATTCGACATCCGTCCGAGTGACAGTTTCCGCCACTGGGTCCGAGACGGACGGCTGGGCTTCGTATGCACCATCGAGCAGTGTCTCGTAGGCCGCCTGGACGCGGCGAAACTCCGCGATCGAGCCACCCTGGTCGGGGTGGGCCTCCTTGACGCGCTGTCGATACGCGCTGTGGATTGCATCCTGGGCTGTGCCAGGGTCGACGCCCAGTACTTCGAAGGGTGACGGCACGGCACACACTAGTCAAAATTGCGTGTTAAACCTTCGCGTGGCGGAAATTCACCTGTGTCCGGTACAGCCCTTCGTGCGACAGACTTCCTGCCTCGGGCATCGATTTGCCGACCAGTATGTGGTTGTACTCCAACTCGAACGTGATGTTACCCCCAATCTCCCGGTGTTCTCCGCAGTTGTCCTCGCGATGATCGGTGTTGGATTCATGACCGGGCTGTTCTGAGTCGCCCTTGATGGGTCCATTACTAGCCACACAACTGTCGACTGTACTCTCTCGCCAGTTGATCCACAGTTACGAATCCAACCTGACCCGGCCACTCACCGTCGGACTTCGAAAGGGAAATTGCAATAACTCGGCATCGCCTACCGGTTTGTATGGATCGGCCACAGATGAGCCAGGACGCGTCTGCGATCGACCGATCGCGATCGGTCCATGGCTCCGGTCCGTCAGATCCGAAACAGAGCTACCGCCGGGGGTCCGTTGGGGGGCGCCGAGTTTCGTTCGGCGCTGTTCGGGCCTGTTGTTGTCGCTGTTGACTACTTGTTCGTCCGGACGGATCGACGTCGACTACCCTCAAGCGATACCACACAGACATGACAACACACGACACATCGAAGGCATCGGTATTGGACACCATCGGCGAGACGCCGCTGGTCGAACTCGACGCGGCCCCGGGAGCAGTCCCGGTCTACGCCAAGGCCGAGACGTTCAACCCCGGCGGGAGCGTGAAGGATCGAATCGGAAAGCACATTCTCGAAGGATTGCTCGATCGTGGCGAGGTCGAACCGGGCGGGACGATCGTCGAGCCCACCGCCGGTAACACCGGTATCGCCTTGGCGATCGCTGCGACCCAGTTAGATCTCGATGCGATTTTCGTGGTCCCGGACGGCTTCAGCGTCGAGAAAGAGCGATTGATGGCGGCTCTCGGCGCGGAGATCGACCACATTTCCGGCGACGGCGGCATGGCCGCGGCCACCGAGCGCGCCCACGAGATCGCCGACACGTTCGACAACGCCGTCGTCCCCCAGCAGTTCGCGACGCCGTTGAACGTCGAGGCCCACTACCACACGACCGGCCCGGAAATCCTCGACGCGCTCGACGGCGAGGTCGGAGCGATTGTCATTGGCATCGGCTCCGGGGGCACGTTGACCGGAATCGTTCGTGCCGTCCGCGAGCAAGTCCCCGATGTGCACGTCGTCGCCGTCGAACCCGAGGGCTCGACGTTTGGCTCGTTGCTCGGCGATGATCGCGAGGAGGGCCCGTACAAGATTGAGGGGATCGGCACGCACGATCCCGACGTGACCGAGTTGCTCGAACCAGCGGAGATCGACGAGTTCTTGCCAGTCAGCGACCGGGACGCCCACGCCGAAGTACAGCGACTCGCTACCGCAGAGGGGCACCTCGTCGGATCGAGTTCCGGCGCGGCGAGCGTCGCGGCTCGACAGGTGGCCGAGGAGATCGCAGCCGACGAGCGCGACGCGCCGTTCGACACCGTCGTGACGGTGTTCCCCGATGGGGGCGAGCGCTATCTCTCGAAGAACATTTACGGGTCCTTCGAGGAGTGGGAGGAGAAATCATGACTGGCGACGGGTTCGATCCGGACGACTTCGAGACGCGGGCGATCCACGCGGGGTGGGAACCTGACCAGGAGACTGGCGCGATCATGCCGCCGATCTATGCCTCCTCGACGTTCGCCCAGGACGCCCCCGGTGAGGATCGCGGCTACGAATACTCCCGGACGGGCAATCCCACGCGGACGGCCCTGGAAGACAATCTGGCCAGTCTCGAGGGCGGTGAGTACGGCCGGGCGTTCGCCAGCGGGATGGCCGCGATCAACACCGTGTTGAACCTCCTCGAAGCAGGCGATCACGTCGTCGTCGGCCGTGACGTCTACGGCGGCACCCACCGGCTGTTTACCGGCGTCTACGAGGATTACGATCTCGAGTTTTCCTTCGTCGACGCAACTGATTCGGATGTCGTGGCCGAGGCGATCACCGACGAGACCGCACTTGTCTGGATCGAGACGCCGACAAATCCCCTGATGCAGATTGTCGATATCGAAGCGGTATCGGCGGTCGCGAGCGAGCGTGACACGTTACTCGCCGTGGACAACACCTTCGCGACGCCGTATCTCCAGCGCCCGCTCGAACACGGCGCTGACATTGTGGCCCACTCGTTGACGAAATACCTCGGCGGTCACTCGGATGTCGTCGGCGGGGCGCTGGTCACTGACGACGAGCAACTCGACGAACGATTCGGCTACTACCAGAATAGCGTTGGCGCAACGCCCGACCCATTCGGGTGTTTCCTCGTTCTCCGCGGGACAAAGACCCTGCCCGTCAGAATGGACCGTCACAGCGAGAACGCCCGACAGCTGGCGACGTGGCTGGACGACCAGCCGGCCGTCGAAACCGTCTATTATCCCGGTCTCGCGTCCCATCCCGGTCACGAGGTCGCGGCGGCACAGATGGATGACTTCGGTGGGATGCTCAGCGTCGATCTGGCTGCCGACCTCGACGCTGTCCGGGAATTTGTCTCGGCGACTGAGGTGTTCACGCTGGCCGAGAGTCTCGGCGGCGTCGAGAGCCTCCTCGAACACCCGGCGACGATGACCCACGCGGCCGTCCCGGCACCGGAACGCCGCGAAACCGGCATTACTGACGGACTCGTTCGACTCAGTGTCGGGCTCGAATCAGTCGAGGATCTCCAGGCTGACCTGGAGCAGGCACTCGCTGGGACGGTCGACTCCGACCGATAACAGGACGTCGGGACTTATCGAGCCTTGGAATCCATCGAGCAGGTGTCCATACCGACCAGAGTATACATCCCGCAGCTTCCCGTCGCTGCAGTGCCGAGCATCATGAGTGCAATCACGCCGAAGACTGGCGACAGAAGGGCAGGAAGTGAGATGACATTTGCGAGGATAGCGAGCGAAACAGCGCCCGCAAGCCCACCAAGTAGTGTTCTGATCTGACGGTCCGTCCCACCAACGTTTTTCTCCATAGACATGCTTACGACGCCAAGCGTATAGCCTTTTGTATTGGGACGATCGAGAAGAACTGTATGTCGAAAAAGTCCGATAACAAGGCCCCTACCACGTAAAACGGAGTACTATGGAGACATAGTATTGTGTGGTTAAAGCAATAGATGGGGAAGCCATCACCCAAGACCAGCAGATGGCAGTCTCATCACTCGTCTAGAACAGCCCTCGAATGCTTCGATATAACCGATGTTCCCGACGAGCGACCAACGGGAGCGAGGACATTTTTTGGTCGAGCTTTTGCAAGCGAGCAGCGCGGGACATGCCGTGTCCCGCGGGCCGTACGGGCGACTCGTGGGTCGCCCGTACAACGCAGCGAGCACTGTAAAAGCTCGATGTACGACCGGAACACGATCGGCCGAACTTCTACTAGTAGTCCCGGGATATGTCGTGAATAGAGCACTAGCGCGGGGCGCTGATCTACTCTGACAGCCCCCAAGACTCGTCAAGAACTGCGTGACACTGTTCGAGTATTTCGTCGGTGAATTCCGTCGTGATGCGTCCCTGTGGATTCGCTACTGCACGGTGTTTGACCGTTCCAATAACCCATGGGGAACAGTATGATATCTTCTCGGGATTTCGACCTGTAATCCACGCATCTCCGACCTCGTAGTTTGCCGGAAGGTCGCTCGTCGTGAGTGGGGCACAAACGTACTCTTCGCCGGGATACGGTAGCTGCTCTGTGACCAAAACCAACCAGAGTCGAGGATTCGAGCCCCGTCTGAAGGGGTCAGGGGCCCAAAAGACATCCCCTTTCCGATAGGTGTCACTCACGCTGTTGACGCGGATCGACCGCGTGCTTTTGCCACTCATCGTACTCGAACGGGGCTTCTTCGTGACTTGCTGCGACTTCGCTAGCGTGGGCCGTTGCAGCGTCGACGCTCCGATCGTGGTCTCTGATTCGCCAGTACCGCCCTCTGTGGTCTACTCGCCTGCGTTCCCGAAGTCGCACCAGCGTCGGTCCGACCGAGCCACGCTTGACCTCGGACGCCTCTGCAATCTCGGTCTGGGTGAACGCCTCGTGTGCATGCTCTTCGAGAAATTCGAGTATCCTGGCAGCATTCGTTTCGGGCCTCGGTTGCCCCTCATCGTTGTCGATTGCCTCGAACCGATCAGCGCTGATTGGCATATGTGTGTACTGATTTGTATTAGATGTACCAAAGACTTCCTCAGATGCTCTCTCGCGTCCGTCTGTGACCGAAGTGATCGTCAATGCCGATACCCCCGAGCGTATTTCAACTCCGATACATATCAATCACGACAGGGGGAATCACGCCTACCAGTTATGGTTTCACGCTCCGCATCAGCAGCAATGCCCAGCCACACAGAGAGATACCGGCTTCCTTCGGAAAACCAAGCCTCGACAAAAGGCCGTATCTGATGCCATGTATCTTATTCATTTCTGAAATGTACGCCCAGGTGTGTTCGGCATTATATATAACGGGGTACTTGTGTGTAGGACTCGGACGAAATTCGTCCTGAGATCACCATACCGGGTATCGGTTTAGCGACTGTCTGGTTGACGTTTAGCTGAGCCGACCCCGAAGGAAAAATTGTGACTATATCAGACGACGCTGACAGCAGATGGTGCTCCCCAGATTAGACTCCCTGAGGGTAGTATTGCGCCGAATAGACGATATTGACAACCGTCATCCCCATCTTTCGCTGATGAATTTTAAAAGATTCTCATCACGAGAGTCCACCTTTTCAGATGAAAATTCAGGTCCGTTTAGATCACGGAGTACCTTTAGCGAGGATTTAGAATATATATTGTCATATTTCGACTCAAAGGATGAGTTGCCTTCGGATTGATTCTCTCCTGCACTCAGTACAGCCAAGTTTCCAATCCGGTTTCGGTTCTCAATATGATTCTCTAATTTATTTCCTTCTTCCGCATTTTTTGGAACGAGATGCTCCACGTGGAAGTTCTTCCTAAACTCATGATAAGGAGCGAGTGAAAGGAGGCCGGAGGGTCCACGTAGTGAGCGTTCGTATTCGTACATGACATATTTGACAACCTCATTATTTCTCACACCACCCCATCCAGAGGTAAAGGAGCCATCAAGGACGTCGGGGGTACTGAAGAAGTCGGAGACGACTTCTTCGATTGGTGCAATCCGATCTCTCTTTTCTCTGATTCTGTCAATAGCCTCCTTAATTCCAAGCTCTTTCGACTGGTATCCGGCGTAGCGTTGATTATCGGAGTTGAATACCTTCTCTACTCTCTCCGGTTTAACATCAGACCAATACAGATCGTTGGCGATAGAGGAAAGCGCATTGTGGTATCCTTGCGCTCCGTGAGACATCACCAAGCTATATCTGAAAACTAACTTCTCCAATTCGTTCACTATGTCAGCAAATTCAGAAGACTGAACTCCGAACTTCTCTGCTACTGCAAACAATATCGGAGTCGTCGCGGATTGAGATCCTGCATGCAAGAAGATGAGCTGTATTTTTCTAACAGATTCGTTGATTGCGGAATCATGGCCTTGATCGGGATCGAAGTACTTCTCTGCAAATTTATCTCGGTTGGTCAGATACGGGTACCACT
>NZ_JACDNP010000014.1 GCF_013839425.1 Halorhabdus salina
TTTAGCGTGAGCTACTAGGAAATCTATACGAATTCAGGAGGCGCTGAACTGCGTGGTTTCGAGCGTCTAAACAAGGCCCTCTCAAACCCAACGACGAGCGACAGTCATGATCGGGTGTTGAAACACCGACCGAGGAGCAGATGCTACCGTGCCAATTAAGTTGTGTATACAACTATCCGTTGTATGTCCGATCGCGAGTCAGTCGCCTGGCACGTTTCCCTGGCGGGTCGTGCACTCAGCCGGACAATCGAAGCCGAGTTGTCGACGGTAGATCTGGGTCGCGGGGAGTATCGCGTGCTGTTCGCCCTTACAGAGCGCGAGGGTATCACGCAATCAGATCTGGTCGAACGCCACCACCTGGAGAAGAGTTCGATCGCCCGTGTCGTAGCCCAACTCGAGTCGAAGGGCTACGTCGAAAAGCGACCGGATCCAGACGACCGCCGCCGAAAGCGACTCTATCTGACTGAAACTGGCCAGACACTCCGTGAGGAGATTGCGGCCGTGAAAGATCGCGTCGAGTCACGCCTCACAGCGGGATTGTCACCCTCGGAGACTGACGCACTCCGTGAGCACCTGCGGGCAGTCTGTCGGAACCTGGACGTGGAACTAGCGGAGGAGCAAGCGTGACCAGTGGAACCCTAGGCCATCGTCTCCGGGATCGAATTCCGCTGTCGCCATCCGCGCGTGCCGCCCTCTGGGTGATCGTCGCCTCGGGCACGCTGACGGTCATGGCTGGAGCGATTCTCGGCCCGGTCGTCAACCAGATCCAGTCCGGGCTGGGAGTCAGTCAGTCGCTGGCGGGACTCATTATTACCACGCACGGTCTGTTCATCGTCCTTACGAGCCCGATCGCCGGTGCCCTCATCGACCGGTATGGGCCTCGAAAGCCCTACATTCTCGGGTTAGTCATCTACGCTGTCGCTGGCGGTGCCGGCCTGGTCGTCACGTCGTTTCCCGTCTTGCTCGCGACGCGGGCAGCCCTGGGCGTCGCCGTCGCCTTCGTCTACACGGGTGTGACCGTCCTCATCTACAATCTCTACGAGGGGCGACGGAAGGACCGCGCGATGGGGTTGCGAGCGAGTGCGAACAGCGTCGGGGCGTCGGTCTGGCCCCTCGTCGGCGGGATCCTCGGGACGATGTCCTGGCAAGTCCCCTTCGGCGTTTATCTCATTGGACTGCCACTGGGCGTGCTGGCGCTCCTCTTCGTCCCCGAACCGGCGATGGTGTCGACCAGTTCGGAAACGGGAGAGGCAAGCAGTAGTCTCGAAGCGCTCCTGGACGTGATCACGGGAACGCCGTTGCTCGTTCTCGTGTACTTGCTTTACTTTCTGGCGAACGTCCTGTTGTATTCGATTATCGTCTTCTATCCGGGCGTTCTGGCGACCTTCGGCATCGAGTCGTCCTTCCAGATCAGCCTGTATCTCTCGGCGATGGGCGTCGCCGGCGGCGTCAGCGCCGCGCTGTACGATCGGATCCATCAGCAGTTTTCCTACGGGCAATTGGCCCGGATCGCGCTGGTCCTCTGGACAATCGGCTTTGGGATCGTGCCGATCGCGGAATCGCCATTGGTCGCCATTCTCCCGGTCGTCCTGTTCGGACTGGGCCAGGGCCTGGTCTTTCCGACGGCGATGCTCTGGGTCGAGGAGTTGGTCCCACCCGATCGAAAGGGGCAGTTCAGCTCCTACATCGCCATGTTCGGCTACGTGGGACAGTTCCTCTCGCCGGTGCTGTTCGGTCCCGTCGCCGCCGGGTTAGGCGTCACTGCGGTCTTTTGCGTTGCTGCCGGCGTCGTCGCTGCGCTTCTGGCTGGAACGACAGTCTGGTATCTGGCGTAATCAATCGTCACTTGCTGGCACCCTTTCCGTCGAAGACTCGCCGACGACCACCCGATCGGGAATACTCGGATCCGGTTCTCGACCGACGGTCAACAACCGTTCGGTGAACGTCAGATCTGCCGTGGCGGGGTCGGGTTTCTCCATCGTCTCGTACTCGACTGCCACACCCTCCTCAGTCGGGGCGAACCGGGCGATGCTCAACCGGAACGACGGATGGAACACCGGCGGGAGCAATCCAGCGATGACAGGGCGACGGTGGAAGCGCTTCAACCACGACCCGGTGTTGACGATCGCTCGGCCGTCGACCTCCTCGACCGATGGTCGGTGGGTATGCCCGTAGCAAAAGACCGCGACCTCCGGGTCTTCCTCGAAGAGATCCCTCGCCACGTCGACGTAGGGCTCGCTCGGATCGACGGTAAACTCAGTCTCGACGAGGCCGAACCGATCGATCGTTCGCTTGAAGTCCTGGAGAATGAACCGGAGTGGAATCCAGACCAGCACCAGGACGCCGACGATAGCCACGTTGATCGCAAGCACCGCAAGGGCGAGCGTCCCGGCCGACCCGAGCCGACCGAAGGTCCCCTCGATTGTCTCGGTCGGCAACGACCAGACGCCGACCAGATCGAGAACGGCAGCGATCGCGATCAAGGCGCTCAAATTGAACAGCAGGAGGAACGGGACGGCGGCATACCGAAGCAATGGGTGCATCTCGTTGTAGAAGTACTTCGAGAGGAACCAGACGGGAACCCGCTCGGTCGGCGTCACCGCCTGGATGTCCTTCAACCAGTTGCGTCGCCCGCGATCGGACACCTGCCCGGCGCGACTCGTCACCAGCGTGTTGTAGTAGTAGCCCAGGGGCTTCTCGTGGGGATTGCCGAAGTCCTCGAAGCGGTTGTTCGGGTCGTGTTGATTGCCGTGCTCGAAGTGGATCACGCGGTCACCGATCGGTCGCCTGAGAGACTGTTGCTGGACGAGATCGACGTTGTAGGCGGCGAAACGAGCAACGTACTCTTCGTAGGCGGCGAGTTCGTGATCGTGATTGCCCGGCAAGAGCGTGATCTGGATGTTCTCGCCTGTCGCACGCAGTTGCTCGAACAACGCCGGGTAGCGCTCGACGAGAGCGTCGAACTTATCGAGTCCGTCCATCATGGTAAACTCCCAGAGCCCGAAGGCGTCCCCGTTAATGAGGAGTTCGGCGCGTTCGTCAGTTTCTTCGAGCCGTTCGAGGAACGCGAGCAGTTCGTCGAGAAACTCGACGTGTTCTAACTGTTCGTCGCCACCGATGTGGAGGTCACTGATCGCATAGTATATCGTCTCGGCGTCGGCCATCGTCTGTACGTTCGCGCCCAGCCCCAAAACGTCTCGTGAGTGGGACTTGCGCGATTCGCAACTACTTTGCTGGCGGCACGCGCCCACTCGCACATGAAGCTCGCCGGAATGGCCTCGAACAGAGGGCGCAACCTGCTGAATATCTCCGACCGCGCGCCGGGCGGGGCAGAGTTCGCCGTCGTCGTGACGAACGACGCCGACGCACCGATCCTCGACGCAGCCGCCGATCGCGGTATTCCGACTGAAGTCGTCGAACAGGCCGAAGACGAAAGTCGCACGGAACACGAAGAACGCGTCCTTGAGACACTCGCCGACTACGAGTTCGACGTCGTGGCACTGGACGGCTACATGCGTATCTTGTCAGAAACGTTCCTCGAAGGAACACCGACGACACTGAACGTCCACCCCGCGCTCTTGCCCGCATTCAAGGGCATGAGCCCCCACGAGGACGTCCTCGAGTCGGGGGTCAAGACGACTGGCTGTACTGTCCACGTCGTCGGGGAGTCCGTCGACGACGGCCCCATCGTCACCCAGGAGCCGATCCCCGTCCGGGACGGCGACACGGTCGAGGACCTCAAGGAACGCGTCCTCTATGAGGGCGAGTTCAAGGCCTATCCGCGCGTAATCGAGTGGTTCGCCGAGGATCGGGTCGAGATCGACTGGGAAGCAGGGACAGTCTCTGTGGAGGGCGACGACGGGGGGGCCTACCCTGCACGTCGGCTCGATAGCGATGACCGCGTTCGAACGCTCCGGTACGGCGAAAATCCCCACCAGGATGCCGCCCTCTATGCCGATCGCACCTGCGAGGAGGCAAGCGTCGTCCACGCGCCCCAGCTCAACGAGGGCGCGAAGGGGATGGGGTACAACAATTACAACGATGCCGACGCCGCGCTGAACATCGTCAAGGAGTTCGAGGATCCGGCCTGTGCGGTCATCAAACACACCAACCCAGCGGGCTGTGCGGTCGCCGACTCGATCAGTGAGGCCTACGCCGACGCGCTGGCGACTGATCCCAAAAGTGCCTTCGGCGGGATCGTCGCGCTGAATCGGGAGTGTGACGCCGCGACGGCCGAGCAGATCATCGACTCGTTCAAGGAGGTCGTCGTCGCGCCGGGCTACACCGACGACGCCCTGGACGTGCTCTTCGAGAAGGAGAACCTCCGAGTATTGGACGTTACCGATCAGTACGATCCAAGCGAGACCCTGACCGAGAAGCCGATCGTGGGGGGTCGACTCGTCCAGGATCGGGACCTGCAGACGGTCACCGCGGACGATCTTGAAGTCGTCACGGAGCGCGAACCAACCGACGAGCAAATCGAGTCGCTGCTGTTTGCCTGGCAGACCATCAAGCACGTCAAATCCAACGCGATCCTCTTTGCGAAGGGCACTGAGACGGTCGGCGTCGGTGCAGGCCAGGTCTCCCGCGTCGATGCGGTCGAGATCGCGAAGATGAAAGCCGAAAGTGATGCAGAGGACAAGGACGCCGATGGCGCCGTGATGGCCTCTGATGCCTTCTTCCCGTTCCCGGACGGTATCGACGCGGCCGACGAGGCAGGCATCGAGGCAGTCATCCAGCCCGGCGGGAGCGTGAATGATGACGACGTGATCGAGCGGGCTGACGAACTCGACATCGCGATGGTCTTTACGGGATCACGGGCGTTCCGGCACGATTGAATCCGGACCAGTCCGAGAAACACCCGGGAACGCTCAGCAGTAGCGATTGACCCGACCACTGCCGAAATGAGGATGCTTTAATAAGAGCCAACGAAACGGCAAGACGAATCCATGCGACGACACACATTCGCCCTGGTTGCCCTCGCCGGGATGTTGGTCCTTGCCGGGTGCACCGGTGGCGGGACCACGACCGCGCCGAGTCCAGACCAGGCAGACGACGTGCCGACAGCAACGCAACTCCAACAGGAAGCGATTGGGGCCATGGCCGAGGTCGAGGCATATCAGGCTCACCAAAACGCCACGATCCGCCAGCAGGCAAACAACCTCAACCGGACGACGACACTCGATATCGACTATCGAGTGGATCGCTCGGTACGCTCGCTTGCGTCCCATCGGACCGCGGTCCAAGGTGGTCGTGAAGACGTGGTCGATCGATACATCGTCGACCAGATGCTCTACCAGCGCAGTGACCGATACACGTCCGTGTACGGGTCCGAATGGGTCAAAAATGATCTCTCGGACAATTTCACTCGTCAATGGCATCTGAGCGACCAACTCTGGCGATACAAGTTCATGCTCGGGAACGCGTCACTGTCTGACGTCACAACTGAAACGATCAACGGCAGTGAAACGTACGTCGTCACCGCTGACGTGGACATGGAAGAATTCAATCAAGCGTTGAACGAGCAACTGGACCTCCCATCGAACGCCTCGCAAACGAGTGGCGGGAATACGATCATCGAGGCGACGTTCTGGATCGACGCCGAAACCGACCGCCCGATCAAAGTCCAGCGGTCAGTTACCGGAACCCAGACCGTCCAAGGCCAGACAATCGAGTTCGAACGGGAAATCGAGACGATGATGCAGTACGATGCGGTCTCGATTTCGCTTCCCGACGAGGCTGAAAACGCAATCGACATTGGCAATCAATAACGACTGCGATCAGCGACCGAATTCAAACGGCTGTTTTTCCAGTGAAGTTGCCGCCACATCGAGGGGAACTCCAATTGACTGCCGAACAGCCGCGTTTTTATTGCCGTGGCTGTGACAGTGACAACAATGAGGAAGTCACGATGGGTGGGCATCGCCCTGGTAGTGTTACTCGTCCTCGCGGGGTGTAGCGGCAACTCCGCGACGACGGAAGGGGCGCCGGACATCGCCGAGAATGGCACAGTCCCCGCGGCGGCTGACCTACAGACAGCGACCCTCTCAGCGATGAGTGGCGTCGATGCGTACACAGCCAATCAGACCACGACGATCGTCCGGGAAACGGACGAGGGCAATCGAACGACGACCGTGTCGGTCAGGTATGCCGTCAACCGGAGCGAGCGAACCTTGATTTCGAACCGGTCGACGACCAGCACGGACGGTACTGTAAATGTCACTCGCTACCTGATCGACGAGACGCTCTACCAGCACGGCGAGCAGTTCACCGAGGAATACGGCAGCACCTGGATTAGTCGCGACCTCTCGGAAAATCCGACTCGGTACAGTCAGTTATCTGACCAGCTCTGGCGACACCAGTTCACGCTTGGCAACGCCACGCTGTCGAACGTCACTACGGCAACCGTCGACGGTATCGAGACCTACGTCGTCACGGCTGACGTGGACACGGAAGCGCTAAACAACGCACTGAGAGAATCGCTCGATATCCCGCGGGGGACTTCGCTTGCGTCCGAACGCAACGTGAGCCTGACAGCGACGTTCTGGATCGACACGGACACGTATCTGCCAGTCCAGGTCGAGCGAACACTCGTGGAAACGGAAACGGACGACGGCACGACGGTTCGAGTCACGCGAGACGTAAAGACGAACCTGTCATACGGCAACGTGTCTGTGTCGCTCCCTAAGGCCGCTGAAGACGCCCAGTCAATCGACGGCCAGTGACGGTGGGCGGGACGCTGCAGGAACGAATCTGGCTCACGGCTGTTTGGGGAGATCGCTGTAGATCGAGACTGGCAAAGTGACTACATTTTTGCGTGTGAACGGTTTTCCAATGACCAACCACCGATGAGAACCGCTCGACTCGCCGTCGCCCTCCTCGCTATCCTCGCCGTGACCGGGTGTCAAGCGCCGATGGAGGAACCGCAGCTAGATGGGTCGATCGCCATCGAAGGTGAGACCATCTCGGTGTCCCCCGAACCGGTGTATGCAGGCGTTCGAACCGTCGCCGAAGCCGACGTCCCAGCGCCCGAGCGCATCAGCGTCCTCCCGAACGCGTCTGCGTTTCGATCGCTCCCCGGCTTCAGCGGCGGAAATCTGCCCCGGTTCTACGAGGTCCTCGGATTCGTCAACGAAACGGTCCCGAACGGATCGGCGCTCGAACGAATGGAGAACGGTGCCACCTACAACACGGGACTCATATACATCCTCCCGGCAGCGGACGCCGATCCCGCGAGCACCGAGTGGGTGCTGGCCCACGAGTTCGGCCACTACGTCAACCTACAACTCGGTCGAGTCAGTGATCTCGGGGCGAAACTGGGGACCTCGACGGACGAGTCCTACGTCGCGGGGGCACTCAGAGAGGGAGCGACCGTCTTCACGACGGACACGTACCTCCAACGGTACGGCAATCGAACCGAGCCGACGGCCCCGATGTACGAACGGCTACTCAGCACCCTCCCGGCGGGTGAGTACACCCGGTTCAGTCTCAGCAAGTACGTCCACGGGTATCGATACGTGTCGAACCGTGTGAACGATCCAAGCGAACTCGATACTGTCTTCTCCCAACCGCCGACGACGAGCGAACAACTGCTTCACGGCTATCTGCCGGACGAGGAGCCACCCGCGGCACTGAACGTGACTGTCAACGAATCCGACTCCTGGCGGGTCAGCAGAACCGACCGCCTCGGTGAGGCGTTCCTGCGTTACGCCCTCGAAAACGGCGTCGCCACGGATCGGGCTGTCGAAGCTGCGGCCGGATGGGGCGTCGACCGGCTGTACTATCTCCAGCCGGACGGCGAGGGGCACACGTCGTATGCCTGGACCTTCCGCTGGGACGACGCGGCGAATGCCAGCGAGTTCGAACAGACGCTCGAAGCGTATCTCGACGAGCGAGGGGACCGGCGGGGCGATGTCTGGACGATGATGGCACAGAGTTCCGCGGCCATCCGATCACCGAGCGATCGGACGACGGTTGTCCTTCTGGGGAACCGAACGCTCGTCTCCGAGACGACGGTGACCGCAGCCGCCGAGGGGCACGTACGACTCGACCTGCCGGACGGTTCGAACGCGGAGAACCAGTCGAGTGAGCGGTCCGACCAGTGAGGTGACAGCCGGACAATTTCGCTTGCGTGTCTGAGGAGTGACTCCGATAGGCTAAAGCGCGCCCGGCCGATGCCAACAATCATGCCCTATCACGAGGCGGCGAACTTTCTTTTCGACCTTCGCCGGTTCTCGCCACGGCCCGGGACCGAGGCGACTCGCGAGCTTCTGGCCCATCTGGACACCCCCCAGGAATCGCTGACCGCCGTCCAGATCGCCGGCTCGAACGGGAAGGGAAGTACTGCCCGAATGCTCGAATCAATCCTGCGCGAAGCCGGACTCGACGTGGGGATCTACACGTCGCCACACCTCGAAGACGTTCGCGAGCGGATCAACGTCAACGGACGAAAAATATCGAAGGCAGCGATCAGTGAGTTCGTTGCAGACATCGAGCCGTACGTGACTGATCGTGCGGCGTCCGGCGACTCGCCGACGTTTTTCGAGACGATGACGGCACTGGCCTTGTGGGAGTTTGGCCGTCAGGATGTCGACGTGGCAATCCTGGAGGTCGGCATCGGCGGGCGTCACGACGCGACGAGCGTCGTGGACCCGGTTGCTGCAGGGCTCACCAGCGTCACGCTCGAACACACGGACTTCCTGGGCGAGACCATTCCGGAAATCGCCCGGGACAAGGCCGCTGTCGCGCCGGCTGACGCGGCCCTGGTGACGGCTGCCACCGGCGAGGCCCGCGAAACGATCGAAACCGAAGTCAAAGACGTGCTTGGCGTCGGCAGGGACGACGCAGCCGTCAGCGTCGAGTACGAGGGTCGTGAGGGGCTCAGGAGCGTCATCTCTCTGGCCGGTTCCGACTGGTCGGTCGAGACGCGTCTCCCGCTGCTAGGTGCCCATCAGGCCCAAAACGCTGGTGTCGCCGCGGCGCTCGCCCGCCAGATCGCCGACGTGACGGAAGCCGAGCTGATCGCAGGCCTCAGCCGTGCCACCTGGCCCGGTCGCTTCGAAGTGCTCGGCCGGGAACCGCTGGTCGTCCTCGACGGCGCGCACAATCCCGGCGGGTGTGAACGCGTCGGCGAGACTCTCGAGAGCTTCGACTACGACGACCTGCACCTCGTCGTCGGCGCGATGTGTGATAAGGACCACCGGGGGATGGCCGCCGCGCTCCCAGACGCGGATCGGGTGACGGCCTGTGAACCCGCGATCGACCGCGCGGAGGACGAGACCGTGCTTGCGCGGGCCTTCAGCGAGCAGACCGACGCGGACGTCCGAACCCGATCTGATGTCGCCGGAGCGCTCGACGACGCCATCGAGGAGGCAGACCCCGCCGACGCCGTCCTCGTCGTGGGATCGCTGTACGCCGTCAGGGAGGCACGAACTCGCTGGACGCGCTCGACGACGCCAAAGCGCGTCGAGTCCCTTTCTGAGGGAGCAGAGACCCTCGAAGCCGCCCACGTCACGGATGCGGGCGTTCGGCACATGCGCGGGAAGGCCGCCCATCGGGTACTCAAGACGCGCGTCCAGCCCCGGCAGGCCCAGTACCTCAAGGAAGAACTGCTTTCCGTGGGTGGGGAGTGTGCGATTTCCGGACTGGCCGACCAGGACGAAGAACGCGTCGACGTGGTGCTGATGGGAACACTCGAACAGATCCGACGACTGACGGCAGGACTGGCCGATCAGCCCTACGGGCTTGCCCCGCTTGCCGACCAACTCCGGGCGACGCTTGGATTCGGCACCGAGGACGGCACCGACGACTACCCCTGGAGTGACAGCACGGCAGTCATGGGAATTCTCAACGTCACACCGGATAGTTTCCACGACGGCGGGCAGTACAACGCCGTCGAGGACGCACTGGCCCGCGCCGAGGAGATGATAGAGGCGGGTGTCGACATCGTCGACGTAGGCGGTGAGAGTACGCGCCCGGGGGCCGATCCGGTCGCCGTCGAGACCGAGCGGGACCGCGTCGTCCCCGTGATCGAGGAACTCGCCGGGCGAGACGTGACGGTCTCGGTCGACACCCGGAAAGTCGACGTCGCGGCGGCTGCCCTCGAAGCGGGAGCCGATATTCTCAACGACGTCTCCGGACTGGAAGATCCCGAAATGGCCGAACTGGCAGCCGAACACGACGCACCGGTGGTCGTGATGCACAGCATCGATACGCCGGTCGATCCGGATCACGAGGTCCACTACGACGACGTGGTCGAAGACGTGATCGACGAGGTGACCGAACGTGTGTTGCTGGCCGAGAAGGCGGGGCTGGATCGCTCACAGATCCTCGTCGATCCCGGGCTTGGTTTCGGCAAGACGCCCGCGGAGGACTTCGAAGTTCTCGATCGACTGGAGGAACTCGACGCACTCGGCTGCCCGATCCTGCTCGGCCACTCCCACAAGTCGATGTTCGGCCTCGTCGGCCGGGACGCCGAGGAACGGTACGATCCGACGGTCGCCGCGACGGCACTGGCAACCGAACGCGGGGCGGACGTGATCAGGGTCCACGACGCAGCCGCTGGCGTCGCAGCCGTCGACGTCGTCGAGGCCGCGGCCGATCCCGACGCATTCCGTGACTGAGCTGTCCGATTTTCTCCCGTTGGCACTCACAACAGTCCGTGTGACGCCACGACGTCCTCGTAGACATCGACGTAGGCGTCTATGACAGCCTCGTGATCGTAAGACGCGAAGGAATCGTCGAACGACCGGCGTTCGAGTCCGCCCGATTCGACGATGGCGTCGGCCAGTTCCTGTGGGTCGGTCACCCGGAAGCTGCGTCGATGGTTCTCGATCAGTTCGTGCGCGCTGGACTTGGCCTGATACTCGACAATGCCGACGGACCCGGCCGCAAGCGCCCAGAGCAATTCCGTGGCGAAATATTCCCGATAGGCAGTGTGGACGAAGGTGTGGGCACCCCGGTAGATCGCCAGGCGTTCGTCCCGTGAGGCCTCGCCGACGAACGTGAGACGGTCGTCGATTCGGAGGTCGGCGGCTTGGCGCTCATAGTCAGCCCGGAGCGGCCCGTCGCCGACGATCGTGGCCGACCACTCCCGGTCGCGCAACTCCGCGAGGGCCAGTAAGAGACTGTCGACGTTGGCACTCTCATCAAGCGGATGGGCAAAGGCGACTTCGACTGGCTCGGCCGGGTCGACCGACTGCACCAGCGAGAGGTCGATGCCGTTAGGGATCTGCTCGGTCCGGTCATCAGCAATCCCACGCTCGCGGACCTGTGTCCGGACGAGTTCCGAAGGGGTGATCACCGCGGCCGCTTCGCGGAGTGACTGGGCCACGGTCCGTGAGTCGGCCAGCCCCTCGTCACCGTACCACTCGATTATCAGCGGCGCGCGGGCGAGCGTCCCACCGGTCGAAGCCCCGAAGACCGCAGCCGGTGGGTTCGGGGCCGCATGGATCACGTCCGGGCGATGGCGAGCCAGTAGCAGTGGCAGCCGGGCCCCAAAGGAGGTCCGGGCCGGCGAGACCGTCACGCCGTGATAGGTTACGCCGTCGATCGTCCGTTGGTCCTGATACTCGTCCCACCAAGCGGCACAGTAGACAGTGACGTCGTGGCCGCGATCGGCCAGCCGGTGAGCGACGCGTTCGAGTCGACGGTTTCCCTCGGTGTCCCGATGACGGGTCGTCGTCATCGACACGAAGGCGACCCGCATACTCGGCCTGAGAACGCCGGCTCTCAAAAACCCCCCGTCTTCGACGGGCGCGTCACTGCCAACCTGCGAGTGAGGTGATACCCAGTTCTCCGTTGCGTTGCCGAAATGAAAACTATTTTTCAGTCCGACGGCGAGGGGCCAGTATGACCGCCATCGAGATCAAAAATCTTACCAAGCGATATGGATCGGGACCCGACGCCGTCCAGGCACTGGACGGCCTGGACCTCACCGTCCGGGAAGGTGAAGTCTTTGGCTTTCTCGGTCCAAACGGGGCCGGAAAGTCCACGACGATCAATATCCTGTTACACTTCATCGACGCGACGGACGGCACAGCGACTGTCTTCGGCCACGACGTCGGCACGGAGTCGATGGCCGTCCGGTCGAAGACGGGCGTCCTGCCGGAGGGATTCGAGGTGTTCGACCGGCTCACGGCCCGGGAACACCTGGAGTGGGTCATGGACGCCAAAGGCATCACGGACGACGCTGGGGCGATCCTCGAGACAGTCGGGCTCAGCGAGGCTGCTGATCGGCAGACCGGTGGGTTCTCGAAAGGGATGGGCCAGCGACTGGCCCTCGGGATGGCACTGGTCGGCGATCCCGACCTGCTGATTCTGGACGAACCCTCCTCGGGGCTGGACCCGACCGGGATGCAGGACGTCCGGAATATCATCCTCGACCTCGCAGAGCAAGGGACGACAGTCTTCTTCTCGAGTCACATCCTCGGCGAGGTCGAGGCGGTCTGTGATCGGGTCGCTATCCTCAATCAGGGCGAACTCGTCGCCCTGGACACGATCGAAGCCCTTCAAGAGCGTGACGGCGGTGTCGAATCGATCGAGGTGACCGTTGAGGCGGTCCCGGAGCCGGCCGGCCTGAACGAGTTCAACGGCGTTCAGCGCGTCAGCGTCGAGGAGGACACCGTCGTCGCAGTCTGTTCGGACACGGCAGCCAAAGTCGACGTCGTGCGCTGGCTGGACGAGCGAACGACAGTGACGGACATTATCTCCGAGGACACATCTCTGGAAGAACTCTTCCACCGGTATACGGGTGAGAATCCAGCGACCGAGCAGCAAACAGCAGGGAGTCCCGAGACACCGGCCCAGGCCACGGAGGGGAGCCAATGAGTCTGCTTGCCGTCGCGCGACGGGACTTCCTCGACGTCCGGCGCGCCAAACTCGTCTGGGCCCCGGTCGCGCTGTACACCGCGTTCATGCTCCTGTTCTTCTGGGGCCAAAGTACTGCATCCGATCCAGACTTCTATGGGATCATCTGGGGGCTCGTCGGCCTGGGTGGCGTCCTGCTCGTGCCGTTGATCGCGCTGGTCGCCGCGTACCTCTCAATCGCCGGGGAACGTGAGTCAGGACAAATCAAGTTCACGCTCGGCGTACCCGTCAGTCGCACAGCAGTCATCGGCGGGAAACTCCTTGCACGTGGGGCCGTCGTCTTGCTCGGTCTCGCTGTCTCGCTGGCGTTGGCCGTGCCGATCGCAATGGTCTTCGTTCCCGAGATGACGATCGAGTACGGCGATTACGCGCTGTTCGCGCTGACGACGCTCGCCTATGCCCTGGCGTACGTCGCGATCGCCGTTTCCCTCTCGGCGGTGACGGGCAGCCGCTCGCGAGCGATGGCCGCCGGGATCGGCTTTTTCTTCGTGTTCAACATCGGCTGGAACTTCCTCCCGGTCAGACCCATAGAGATGATCGAGTTCGTCCTCGACCAGTTCGGCATGACAGCTTCCGAGGAGCTGCTCGAACTGGTCTACAGCCTTTCTCCGACCGGGGCGTACATGAACGCGACCGAACTCTACATGCCAACCCGGTTCCTCGAGATGGTCGGCAACGTCCCACCCAGTGACCCACCGTTCTACATCCAGGGCTGGTTCATGGTCGTCATCCTCGCGGCCTGGATCGTCGTCCCGCTCGCGTTGGCCAACTGGCGGTTCTCGAAGGCCCAGCTCGGATAGGTCTCCACACAGCGTGTCATCGGCCTTCGGGCAGTCTTTTCATCCAATATCTGTCAAGAATCGCGTCAAGATGCAGGGCACGTATCTTGCACGACTGTCTGCCCGAAATGCGGGCGAAGAGAATCGGTCGATACAGTCGTTACAGGTAATAGTGGATGAAGATCGCTATTCGTCGTAACGTGCCTCGTACCGCCTGTATATGAGAGCAAAAGGAACAAAAGCGAGAGCGGCCCCGATTACGAACCCGACTGTTCCCGCGTATGGTAGATTCTGTGTTTGAGCGTATACACTGACTGCTTCTCCCGCGTACTGCATCCCTATAGATGCCGATATAATAAGTGCCGCCTGCACAGCAAAGTGGTTTTCAACAAAATTCTCAGCCATGACTAAAACTAGAGTACGAACACCGATAGATTTTATGTTGACTGTTACGTTCGCATCCTGTCCCGAGTGGCTGGTTCAATATCTTCAGTATGAAAGATAAAAATCCGTCTTGCTGAATGGGCGCTCTAGATCACGCCGGTCACTTCAGCCGCTTCAAGTGCCGCGGCTTCGCTCATCCCGTTCCCGAGGATCGTGTAGCGATCGCGGATCTCGTGGGCGGTCGTCAGCGCTTCGATGATCGTCGACTCGTCGATTTCAAGTTCCTCGGCGGTCGTCGGCGCGCCGATAACGGCCAGGGCGTCCCGGATGTCACGCCATTCGCCATCCGCCCCGCTGTGGAGGTACTCGACCATGATCGAGCCGACGCCGACCTGATGGCCGTGCAGTGCGGCATCCGGAACGAGCCGATCGAGCTGGTGGGAAAAGAGGTGCTCGGCACCCGAGGCCGGCCGAGAACTGCCGGCGATGGACATCGCCACGCCGGAGGAAACCAGTGCCTTGACGACCACCCAGGCGGACTCCTCTAACCCCTGCTTGATCGAGTCCGCGCGCTCGACGAGCAACTCGGCCGTCATCCGTGAGAGGGCCCCGGAGTACTCCGAGTAGGTGACGTTCTGGAGGCGCTGGGCGAGTTGCCAGTCTTTGACGGCGGTATAGTTCGAGATGATGTCGGCACAGCCTGCAGTCGTCAGTCGCCAGGGTGCGTCCGCCAAAATGGTCGTGTCGGCGATGACAGCCACCGGCGGGTGTGCGGCGACACTGTGTCGCGTCCCGGCCTCGGGCACCGAAGCGCGGCCGCTGACGATCCCGTCGTGGCTGGCGGCAGTCGGTACCGAGACAAACCCCGTCCCCAGTTCGTCGGCAGCCATCTTCGTGATGTCGATGGGTTTGCCGCCGCCGACGCCAATCAGGTAGTCCGCGCCGACGTCCTCGGCGGCGTCGATCACGCGCTGGACAGCCTCGAAACTCGCCTCCTCGATGATCGTGACAGCGGGGTCGTGACCGCGCTCTTCGAACTGTTCACAGACGGTCTGGCCGGCAACTTCGTTCGGTATCTCGCCGGTCACGATCAGCGGGCGGCCGGACAGGTGAAGCTCTTCGACGGCTTCCGCCGTCCGTCCGAGGACGTCGTGACCCACGAGAACGTTCCGAGGCAGGCGGATCCAGATTGACTTCTCGAACATGTCCCGACACTCGCCGCCAGTGCTCATAATCCTTTGCCGTCACGATACGAACCAGACCACACTGTCACTCAGCAACGTCGGCTCGCTCTGCCATCATGCCGGCCGCTTTCTCAGCCCAGTCACCCCAGACGAAGCCGGCCACCGCGACGGCCGCCCAGCAGGCGTAGTTCAGAATTACCCCGACATAGATGCCAGGAACACCCCACTCGAAGACGATCGCGAGGAGAGACGAGACGCCGAGCATGAATACGAACGAGCCGATCGCTCGGGCGTAAAACGGGATTCGGGTCTCCCCAGCCCCACGTAACGCGCCGGCAAAGGGAAAGAAGATCCCGAAGAACACCATCGATCCCCCAAACACCTGCGTAAACGGGATCGCGTAGCCGAGCGTGGCAGCGTCGTCCGTGAACACAGCTGCGATCGGAGCGGCGAAGATGACGAGTCCCGCCCCGACGATCCCCACCGTGACGACACTGAGTCCGGCGATCGCGAATCCGGTGTAGCGCGCCTGTGCAGGGTCCCCGTCACCGAGGGCCTGGCCGACCAGGATGCTGCTGACCGTATTGATCGCTCGGTAGATCGGTCCGGCGACCTGCTGGTAGCTCCGTCGACCGATGTGGAAGGCGGCGTTGACTTCCGTTCCGAAGACGAGCAGCAGCGAGTTGAACGGGAAATTCGCCAGCGACGAGCTCATCCCCTCCGCGAAGTTGGGCGCACTGATCCGGACAAGCTGGTCCGTAATCGTCAGCGATCGCGGGCGGGCAAAGGACAGATCGGTCCAGCGACTCGCGATCGCGGCCACGACAACACTGGCTTCCAAGAAGCGTGCGAGCAGTGTCGCCAGCCCGATTCCGACGATTCCCAATCGCGGGACCAGGCCGACACCCAGCGCCAGCACGACCGTTGTGACTGCGTTGAAGATGCTCGCGCCACCGTTGACAACCATTGGAGTCACCGTGTCGCCGGCCCCCTGTAACGCCCGTGAGCCGACCAACCCGACGATCCGGAACGGTGAAGCGACGAAGATCAACGTGAGATAAGCCCCGCCGAGGCGCACGACATCGGCTTCAGCGCCGAGGATCTCAATAAACCTGTCCGCGAACAGCAATCCGACGGCGACCAGCGGAATTCCGATCAGGAAACCGATGAGGATCGCCTGTGTAATTCCCCGGTTGCGCGTCGTCTTCGCACCCCGCCCGGTGTCCTGACTCGACAGCGCAATCGCGCCAGTCCCGAGACTGAGGCCCATTCTGAGCGGGATCTGTCCGTAGAGATCAGCTAATCCGACGGCCGTGACGTAGGCCGGGGCGAACAGCCCGGCGACCACGATATCGACCGTCCGCATCAGCGTCGTGAAGCCGTGCTGGACGGCGACTGGCCAGGAGAGCGTAAAAACCTGCCGCCAGAGCCCGACCAACCGATCGCGGTCGACCATTCACGTCCGCGAAGGGTGGGCGCCCGAAAGTCAGTGTCGATGTGCTCTCTGCTGCCCCGGGGTGTCTCTCACGTGCACGGTGTTTCGGCCGCCCGCGGTCACTCACTGCGAACCGATGACCATCTCGACTCGCTCGCGATCCGGCCCGTTACCTTGGCCCGTTCGATCGCTCTCGCGGTGTTCAGCCACGGTCGCCGCAAGTGCTTGCTCCTGGGGCGTCGACTCCCACCCGAGCGCGTGGAGTTTCGACGTCGATAGCAGATGTGGTTGCTCGCGATAAAGCGGGAATTCCTCGGGGGAGACCATCCCCGCGGCGAGTTCGTTTGCACTCACGCCCACGGGGCGGGCATCGCGGTCCATCGCGTCGGCGATCAGTTCGACCCACTGGCCAAGCGTCGGGGCGTGACGGTCGCCGACGTTGTAGGCCTCGCCAGCCTCGCCGCGTTCGGCGACGATCCGGAGCGCGCTGGCGACGTCCTCGACGTAGACGAATTGCCAGAGGCTGAGGCCGTCTCCTGGCACCACGACCCGGTCGAAGGTATCGACCCGGTGGAGCCAGTAGTCGAACCGTGCGGTGTAGTCATATGGCCCATAAACCACCGTCGGGCGAACGCTCATTGCCCGGACGCCGTCCTCGGCGGCGGCAAAGACCGCGCGGTCACCCTCGGCCTTCCGGTTGCCGTACGTCCGCGAGGAGTCGTCAGTCGCTTGCTCGTCAGTACACGGTTCCAGGGGCGTCTCGTCTTCCCGTTTGGGCACGCGTTCTTCGCCGTAGGCCGAGCCACTGGAGACGTAAACGTACGCCTCAACGTCGGCGAAGATGTCGGTCGCGACGCGAACGTCCCGCGGGTAGTAGGCCACGCAATCGATGACGACGTCAGGGTCAACTTGCTCGTGAGCGGCTTCGAGTGCCGCGTCGTCGGTCCGATCGCCCTGGACGTGGACGACGCGGTCGTCCGCCGCGAACGGGTTCTCGTGGTTACCCCGGTTGAACAGCGTCACGTCGTACTCGTGATCGAGAAACTCCTCGACGGTGTGGCGGCCGATAAATCGCGTGCCGCCGATGATCAGTACGTCGTCCATGGGTCATCGCTGGGCCGGGTGCGACAAGCCCGTGTCGTTCTCCGGCCTACCGAGGAAGGGCGTCGATCACTCTCACATCGACACGGTCGGTTCGTTCGGCGTCTCCAGACTCGGGGGGAGGTCGGTGTCACCGGTGAGGTGCAGATCGACGTGGCGGGCCACGTCGCGACCACTGCCGATCGCCCAGACGATCAGCGACGGTCCCATGTCGGCATCACCAGCTGCAAAGACACTCTCGGCGGTGGTCATCATCGCCTCGTCGGTCGCGAGCGTGCCGTCGTTGTTGGTCTCGACGCCCAGCGGTTCGAACGGACTCGATTCGGGTGCTTCAAAGCCGACCGCCAGGATCACCAGATCGGCGTCGATCTGGACGTTCGACTGCGTGACAGTCTTCTGTGGCGGGCCGGCCCCGCCCTCTTCCCACATGATGCGGTCGGCGAGGATCGCGTCGACCTGACCATCCTCGTCGGTGTCGACGAACTCGTTGGTATCGACGCAATACTCCTCGACAGCACCTTCCTCCTGGGCGTAGGTCTTCTTGTACGTCTGGGGCTGGTCGGGCCAGGGGTTGTCAGGCGGGCGCTCGACCGGCGGTTTCGGCAGGAGTTCGATCTGGACGACCTGTTCTGCGCCCTGGCGGTGGGCCGTTGCGACGCAGTCCGCGCCGGTGTCGCCCCCGCCCAGCACGACGACGTTCTTGCCGTCGGCATCGATATTCGGACCCGAAACGTCTTTCTCGGCGTTGAGCCGGTTCTGCTGGGTCAAGTAGTCCATCGCGAAGTGGATACCCTCAAGGTCACGGCCCGGCAGCGGGAGGTCGATGGGCTTCTGAGAGCCCACGGCGATGACTGAGGCGTCGAAATCCTCCTCTAAGCGCTCGACAGGCACGTTCCCGCCGATTTCGGCGTTCGTCTCGAAGGTGATTCCTTCCGCGCGAAGCTGGTCGGCCCGCTGCTCGACGCGATGTTTGGCGAACTTCTGATCGGGGATGCCGTAGCGCATCAACCCACCGACCTCGTCGGCGCGCTCGAAGACGGTCACGTGGTGGCCTGCGCGGTTGAGTTGCTGGGCGGCTGAGAGGCCGGCCGGCCCGCTGCCGACGACGGCGACTTCGTAGTCGGTGCGCTCTCCGGGCGGCTCGGGTTCGATCCAGCCTTCTTCCCACCCTCTGTCGACGATTGCCCGCTCGATGGACTTGATCGTTACCGGATCGTCGTTGAACGCGAGCACGCAAGAGTTCTCACACGGCGCAGGGCAGTTGTAGCCCGTAAACTCCGGGAAGTTATTGGTCGCGTGGAGCCGTTCGAGGGCTTCCTTCCAGTCGCTCCGATGGACGAGGTCGTTCCAGTCGGGGATGATGTTCCCGATCGGACACCCGCCCATACAGGTCGGGGTCCCACAGTCCATGCAGCGCTCGCCCTGTTCTTTGAGATGTTCCTCGTCCCACTTCTCCTCCCAGACCTCCTCGAAGTCCTGCTTTCGTTCCTCGGGATCGCGCTTGCCGATCGGTTGTCGGCGGTGGCGGCGGTAGCCGCCTGGGTGGTTTTCGGCCATCAGTCATCACCCTCCGTTGGGAACGTCGGACTGTTCGGTTTCGGCGGGGGTGACGCCCGCACGTCCTCATCCGCTTCGAGGTGCTCCTCGACGACGGCGGCAAAGGCATCGGGCATCACCTTCACGAACTGGGAGACGTAGGCGTCCCAGTCGTCTAAGATCGCCTCGGCACGCTCGCTGTCGGTGTAGCGGGCGTGATTCTCGACCATCCGGCGGATCATCTGTCGGTCGCGGTCCTCGAGTGCTTCGACGTGAACCATATCCGTGTTCAATCGATCCTCGAAGTCACCGGACTCGTCGAGGACGTAGGCCTCGCCGCCGGACATTCCGGCCCCAAAGTTCTTGCCCGTCTCGCCGAGGATCACGGCGACGCCACCGGTCATGTACTCACAGCCGTGGTCGCCGACGCCCTCGACGACCGTCTTGACGCCGGAGTTGCGGACGGCAAAGCGCTCGCCAGCCTGGCCGTTGAAGTAGGCCTCGCCATCGGTCGCGCCGTACAGCGCGACGTTGCCGGTGAGGATGTTCTCGCTGGCCGCATACCCGGCTTCAGGCGGCGTCTCGACGATCAGTTTGCCGCCCGAGAGGCCCTTGCCAGCGTAGTCGTTGACGTCTCCCGTCATGTCGATCGTGACGCCGGGGGCCAGGAACGCACCGAACGATTGGCCGCCAGTACCCGCAAGATCGAGTGAGACGGTATCGTCGGGCAATCCGTCTCCGCCGTGGGCCTTCGAGATCTCGGCGCTCAACATGGCGCCGATAGTGCGGTCCTCGTTAGTGACTCGGCCGTCGATGTCGACGTTGTCGCCGCGTTTGATCGCCGGCTGTGCTTGTGCGATGAAGTCATTGTCGACCTTGTCGGCGAGCTTGTGATTCTGGCCGCGTGTCTTCCGACGGTCGTCCTCAGCGTCTGGCCGCCAGAGGAGTTCCGAGAGATCGACGTGCTGGGCGCGCGGGTGATCGACGTCCTTCTGTTCGAGGAACTCGGTGTGGCCGATCAGCTCGTCCATCGTCTCGACGCCGAGTTCGGCCATGATCTCCCGCACCTCGCGGGCGATAAAGCGCATGTAATTGGCGACGAATTCGGGGTCACCCGGGAACTTCTCGCGCAACTCCTCGTCCTGGGTCGCGACACCGACCGAACAGGTGTTGCAGTGGCACTTGCGCAGCATCACACAGCCACAGGTGATCAGCGGCGCCGTCCCGAAGCCGTACTCCTCGGCCCCGAGCAGTGCGGCGATCGCGACGTCGCGGCCGGTCTTCATCCCGCCGTCGACCCGGACGCGGATGCGCGACCGGAGGTCGTTGTTCAGCAGGATCTGATTGGCCTCGGCGATGCCCAGTTCCCAGGGCAGGCCCGCGTTCTTGATCGACGTCTTTGGCGACGCGCCCGTCCCGCCGGACTGGCCCGAGATCAGGACGGCGTCGGCTTTGCCCTTAGCGACGCCGGCTGCGATGATGCCCACGCCGGCCTCGCTGACGAGTTTGACGTGGACGTCCGCGTCGCGATTCGAGCACTTCAGGTCGTGGATGAGCTGGGCGAGGTCCTCGATCGAGTAGATATCGTGATGGGGCGGCGGCGAGATGAGCGGCACGCCGGGCGTCGTCGAACGCGTCTCGGCGATCAACTCGCTGACCTTCTCACCCGGCAGGTGGCCGCCCTCCCCGGGCTTTGACCCCTGTGCCATCTTGATCTCCAGGTGATCGGCGTTGACCAGATAATTCGAGTCGACGCCAAAGCGCCCAGAAGCAACTTGCTTGTCCGCACACTCGCGTTCGGTGCCGAACCGTTCGGTTGGCTCACCACCCTCGCCAGTGGAGGCAAAGCCGCCGACGCGGTTCATCCCCGCGGCCAGCGTCTCGTGGGCCTCCGGGCTGATCGACCCGAATGACATCGAGGAACTGAAAAAGCGCTGGGTGATCTCCTCGACCGGTTCGACGTCCTCGATCGGGATCGACTCCCGCTGGTCGGTATCGAAGTCCAGCAGGCCCCGCAAGGTCTGGAGGCGCTCGTTCTGGTTGTTGATCATGCCGGCGAACTCCTGGTAGGCCTCGTATTCGCCGTGATTGGTGGCGTACTGGAGTTTGCCGATCGTGCTGGGGTTCCACTGGTGGAACTCGCCGTCTCGACGCCAGTATAGTTCCCCGCCCTGGTCGAGTTCGAGATTGCCCGCGACGGCCTCCTCGAAGCCGTTCTCGTGGCGTTCGAGGACATCCGCTTCCAGTTGGTCGAGGCCGATTCCTTCGGTCCGGTTTTCCGTTCCCTCGAAGTATTCGGCGACGAAATCGCTGTCCAGCCCGACGGCCTCGAAGATCTGGGCCCCCTTGTAGCTCTCAAGCGTTGAGATGCCCATCTTGGCCATGACTTTCTGGATGCCGTCCTCGATGGCGTGGCGGTACTGCTGGAGGGCCGTCTCACGGTCGACGTCGAGAGTGCCGTCGTAGACGAGTTCCTCGATGGATTCGTAGGCCAGATACGGCGTCACGGCGTCGGCACCGTAGCCCACCAGCGTCGCGAAGTGATGGACGGCGTTGGGCTGGCCGCTTTCGAGGACGATCCCGGCGTGCGTCCGGAGGCCCTCACGGACCAGATGGTGGTGAACGCCGCCGACCGCAAGCAAGCTCGGGATCGGGACGCGACCCGGCCCGGTCGCCGCGTCCGAGAGGATCACGAGCTCAGCCCCGTTTTCGATCGCTTCCCGGGCCGAGTCTCGGACGGTTTCGACGGCCGCTTCTAGATCAGTCTCGTCTGGATCGTAGGTGATATCGATCGATTCCGAGCGGATGCCGTTGGCTTCGATATCGGCGATCTTTCCGTGCTCGTCCCGCGAGAGGATCGGCGAATCGAGGGCCAGTTGCCGGCAGTGGTCGGGGGTTTCGGCCAGCAGGTTGTTCTGGCGGCCAACGTGTTGCTGGAGGGACGTGACGGTCTCCTCGCGAATGTAGTCGATCGGCGGGTTCGACACCTGGGCGAACAGTTGCTTGAAATAGGTAAAGAGGGTCTTGTTCCGACTCGAGAGAACCGACAGCGGCGTGTCATTGCCCATCGCGCCGATCGGATCCTTGCCCTCGGCGGCCATCGGCTCAATCAGGCGCTCGACGTGATCGAGCGTGTACCCGAAAGTGCGCTGGTACTTGGTGATGTCCTCCTCGACGTAGGTGGGCGTCTCGGCGTCGCCAGGTTCGACATCCGCTAGCGTGACCCGGTTCTGCTCGAGCCACTCGCCGTATTTCTCGTCGGTCAAGCGATCAAAGATTTCGTCGTCGGGGACGATTCGCCCTTCCTCGGCGTCGGCGTAGAACATTTGGCCCGGTTCGAGTCGGTCTTTGTGCTTGACCCGCGAGGGATCGACCTCGATGGCGCCAGTCTCACTGGACATGACCAGCCGGTCGTCTTCGGTGACGAGATACCGGCAGGGACGCAGGCCGTTCCGGTCGAGGATCGCACCGACGTTTTCCCCGTCGGTAACGGCCACGAGGGCGGGGCCATCCCAGGGTTCGTTGATCGTCGAATGATACTGATAGAAGTCCCTGCGTTCCTCGGCCAGATACTCGGACTCTTCCCAGGCCTCGGGAACGAGCATCCGCAAGGCGTGTGGCAGCGAGCGTCCGCCTTCGACGAGCAATTCGAGGACGTTGTCGACGACAGCCGTGTCACTCTGGCCGTCCTCGGTGATCGGTTTGAGTTTCTCGATGTCATCGCCAAAGACCGGACTGGCAAGGTCAGCCTCCCGGGCTTGCATCCAGTTGAGGTTCCCGCGAAGCGTGTTGATCTCGCCGTTGTGAATGATGTTCCGGTAGGGATGGGCGAGTTCCCAGGCACCCAGCGTGTTCGTCGAGAACCGCGAGTGGACGAACACGAGACTCGTCTCGACGCGCTCATCGGAGAGGTCCTCGTAGTAGGTCCGAACCTGCGCGTTGGTCAACAACCCTTTGTAGACGAGTTTTTGCCGATCGAGCGAACAGATGTAGAAGCGCTCGTGCCCGGTAGGTTTCGTTGACTCGATGCGGTTCTCGATGACGTTCCGGAGGATGTACAGCGCCGTGTCGAGTGCTTCGGGCGCGAGATCCTCACGGGGCCGGACGAAAAACTGCTGGACGTCCGGTTCACTGTCCAGCGCTGTCGCCCCGAGTCCCTCGTTGTCCGTCGGGACCGATCGCCACGCGACGACCTCGAACCCCTCGTCGGCCGCCGCCTCCTCGATTGTCTCTCGTAGCTCCGCATCCGGCTGCTCGTTGGGGAAGAACACCTGACCGACGCCGTAGTCGTCGTAGTCACCGAGACCCTCGACTTCTTCGGCGAAAAATGCGTGTGGCTTCTGAATCATGATCCCGGCGCCGTCACCGGTGTTTTCCTCGGCCCCGCGGGCACCGCGGTGGTCGAGGTTCTCCAGCAACGAAAGTCCCTCCGAGATGATCTCGTGTTCTTTGTCACCCGAGAGATTGAGGAGGACACCGACGCCACAGTTTGCCGTCTGGGCGGTGGCGTCGGCAAGCCCTCTCTCAGCTACAGATTCGTTTGAATCGCTCATTGTGTATCTGATTCGTGGAGATACGGATAAACAATCGGGTTGAGTGCAGGAATTGCGTGCCCCTCTCACATACCCGGACGTGTGCCGTGGTTTCTCGATGTGAGTACACTGATCGTGTCGTTTCGATCGCGCCTCTCGGTTGATCGTCCAGAAACGGCCTGACTGAGGGAAAAACCGCATTATCAACCGAGAAGATTCCTGACACTCGGGCACTCAACGGTCCAGTGGCTTTGTCATCGTGTCGGCGGGGAGTCCGCGCCACTCTGCAGCCGCTGACTGCTCGTATCCGTTCGCCTCGAAGAATTCGACCGCAATCGTCGGCACTGTGGCCCGAATCAACTGCGTGCCTGCTTGCCTCGACCGGGCTTCACTCCGCTCCAGCAAGACACTCCCAAACCCTTCGCGCTGGTACTCTGGGCTCGTAAAGATACCCCGAACGACCCCCGAATCAGGGGCAAAAACAACGTAACTAACTGGCGTAATGGGAGTTTCGGCAACGAGCACCGTCATCGTGTCATCGTCAACCCAGGCCTCCAGCTGATCGTTCGCCGCGACGACGAGGTCGGCATAATCCCCACGGTCGTAGACGCCGCTACAGGCATCCTCGATCGCCTGGCTACGCAAAATTCGAAGTCCCGGCACGTCGGTTCGCTCGGCCCCTCGCACAGTGACGTCCATCGTCTATCTCGTCGTATCGGCCCGAGACGTAAATTGCCTTGCCGGCCTGAGACGGCCCGATAAGTGTCTCATGGAGACACCTGGTGGTCTGTGAATCGTTCTCAGTCTGCCGATTGTCCGACTGAAGTCTGACGGTGATTTATGTATGCCCCACGGCGACGGTTTCACGGGGGCACCTGAAATGTCACACGCTCCCCCTCCCATCGTTTTGCGATAGTGCCAATCGAGTACAACCGCTGCGGGATCTCGTCCAGACCCACTGATACGGATTATTGTAGTGATATTCCGGTATCCGCCGACCCCGGGTCAGCATCATCCGGACATACTCGACCTAATCCGTATGACAGCACAGGGGAACGCTTTTTGGCACCCTTCTCGAACGTCGTTTCATACTACGGCCGTCACGGTCGACCACCCTCCCACGAAAGCATGGACGCCGACGCATCGTTACCGAAGCCGCGATACAAACCACGTGAGTCACCGCCCGGTATTCGATTCGTCGATCCGATCGACGGGGGGCAGTTTTCGCTGTTCACCGAGGAGCCGTTTGCGCCGATCGAACGATCGACTGACGCACTCCCGATACCGCTCGACACGGCCATCGAGATCGAGCCAGATACCTTTCAAACACCGTATCTCGTCGGCGTCTGGATTCGCGACAGTGAGTTCACCCTCGTCGATCAGTGTACCGGCGGAGACACCGTTTCCCTGGAAGACGGCGAGTATATCGTCGAATTCTCGGCAGTCCAGTTGAAGGTATATCTCGGTATCGACGGGCCGTTCGAGATCGACGCGACCGGCGACGCAGTGACGTTTTCGACCGAGCAAGCGTCTGACGTGGTACTCGGCGTCCGCTCGTACCACGAGCAACCGGCCCGGACGATCACGACGACGACCGACCCACGGGACCTGATGCACGCGATTTCACAATTTCGCGCGTCATTGATGACCACGAGTCCCGAACGCTCGTTCCCGACGTTGCGTGGGCACCCACCGTTGCTCGAACTCGGCGAGGAGTTGTCGATCCCGGCCGGCTCGGCCCTCTCGGAACCGTCGGTCTTTATCGAAGTGCCAGTCAGATGGGACCGAATATTGCCCGTCACGTCGCTTTCGTATTATCTGGATGCAGCAGTGGTCCCTGGCCGGGAACCGCGACTGGTCGTCGACGGAGAGCAGTTCCCGCTCGTCGGTCCCGAAGGGTTCGAACAGCGCGTTGAGGCCATCCTCAAACACGTTTTCACACTCGATTGTATCACACGCACGGAAGGGCTGTACGACGTCGAATTGCACGAGCGAACGCTTATCGAGGAGCACGTCGACCTCGACTTTGCCGAGCTATACGACGCTCCGATCGCCGACCGGATCGCGGCCTACATGGACGTTCCCTTCGACGTCGTCGAACCGGCAGTGCCGGAGTGGAAGCTCACGGCGGACGTCGAACCGGATCCGAACAACATCCCAGTGTTACCATTCCTGGCTTCCGATCTGGCGGTCATCAGAGTGCCACGGAACCAGGACATCGAAACGCGGATCATCGAAGACACGACGCCGGACGTCGAGGCGTTCTTCAGGGAAGATCCGGTGCTGGTTCGGGGCCAGCCCACCGCCGATCGGACGACCAGCACGACAGACAGTGAGACGATTTCGGATCGCGTGTTCCGTCCGGAGCCGACCGAGAGCCTGATGCAGACGTTCGTCGGCGACGGTATCCCGATGGGCGCGACGAAGATGACGCCGACGGCCTTCCGCCGACGCCTGGAGTACGAACCGGCCGAGCCAGGTCGCATCCAGGTCGACGTGGTGAACAACGAGGACGCGATGAGCGAGGAATCGGCCGTCTCGGACGTCTACGGGACCCGCGAGTGGATCGACTTCGACATCTCGGTCCACACGGAACTGACGAAAGCAGAACTCACCGACGTGCTGAAACAAGAGACGGATTTCTTCCACTACATCGGCCACGTCGAAGACGAGGGCTTTCGCTGTGCGGACGGCCACCTGGACGCAGAGACGCTGTCAGACGTGAATATTGGCGCGTTCCTGCTCAACGCCTGCAAGTCCTACGACCAGGGGCAGGCGCTCGTTGATGCCGGCGCGCTCGGTGGGATTGTCACGCTAGCGACGATTCCGAACCCGACCGCGACTGAGGTCGGGAAGAATGTGGCGAAACTACTAAACACCGGCTTCTCGATTGCGAACGCACGCTCATTGCTGGAAGAAGACGAACAACTTGCGAGTCGGTACATGGTTGTGGGGGACGGTCACGCGAATGTTGTTGAGAGTAAAGCTGGTTCCCCGGCATCTATTCAGGTGAAATCTGCTAGTAATACCGCTGTCAAAGTTGAGTTTCAAGGATACCCTTCCCCCGCCCACTCAGTGGGTGGTTTGCGTAGTTGGAACGTCGAAATGCCTGTATCAAACTGTATTGAAACTACAAGGATTCCGCATATTGAAATACAACGCGATGAATTCGAGTCACTCTGCAGAATGGATCAAATTCCCATTCTATCCGATAATGAACTACAGTGGAGTGGCGAAGTGGATCTAACTCAGATTTAAGGCCCGAAAGTAACGCTCGAGTAGCTTGCCGAAGCTGCTCCCACCTGTGTCAGCAACACGAGTAGGGTAAACAGGACGCCGATCATTTTGGGGTGCTCTTCGAGGAACGCCTCCATCTCCGATTCTGATTGGCTCATAGCCATCGTCTACTTTTTTGCAGATGGAAAAATAGATTACTAAAGATATTTAATAGTTGAATATTTAATATAAATTTGGGGAATGTCGGATATATCATCTCAAAATCATTCGAATCCAAGGTGAATCGGGCGAAGTCCATGGGATTGAGAACCCAAGACGAGGCCCCGAAACCTTCTTACTTGTTACTAATGTAATCAGTAGTAGGAAACACAGATGATCGAGCACTTCGCAACCCCGGCAAGAGAGGGGTAACCGTGAGCGACGATCACTCGCATTCTACTGACGTGGCTGATGCAGCGTCAAACGTTCTCTGTGCGACTCCAGCGATCGGGCACGCGAAAAACGAGCACTGTCGAGACTTGTTGACGCGGGCGGGACCGCCCGGGACGATCCTCGGCGTGACCGTTGCCTCCTCGCCCGGTGAACGGATGAGCGAGTGGAGCAACGCAATCGATCCCGTCCAAACCAAGCTCTCGTTCGTCGACGTATCCAACGGCGGCCGATCCGCAGCCATGTCTGTTGACGGGTTCGGCGGCCAGCACGGAGCGATGGTCAACATGGTCGAGATCGAAGATGTCGACCTCCACCAACTCGGGACACAGATATCGGCACAGCTCGACGCGGCGACGGACGGCCCTGTGGTGGTCTGTCTGGACTCGCTGACGGACCTGTTCCAGTTCGAATCCGAACGGAAGATCCATCGGTTCCTCAACGTCGTCACGACTCGCGTCGAAGCAGCCGATGCCATCGCACACTACCATATCGACGCGAATGGCCACCCGACATCCACGATCGAAACGTTGGCGCCACTGTTCGACGTGACCATTCGGGCCGACGAGTCGCTGTAGACCTCCACTGCAGTAGAGTGCCTCGCCATCCAGCAATTCTCGATTGAAGAGCCTCATCATTTTTGCCGTCGCCAAGGAAACGCTTCGATACGATGGCCGCGCCGCCCGACGTCGTGTTGGTATACGTACCTGACAAGACAAAACGTCGATCGATCACGACCGCCCTCCGGGACCGCTGGTCGGTCCGAACTGCTGCCTCACTAGATGCAGCCACCACTAGTCTGGACGAAACGATCGCTGTGGTCGTCGTCGGCGGGGACGACAGCACCGCAATCGAACATGCCCTCACGAACAGCCCAAATGAGTGCGATCACATACAGGTGCTGTGGCTCGGTAGTAACGAGGCCGATATCGCAGCCAGCGCTGTCAAGGTGCTTGCCGAGGATGTTACAGCGGCTGAACTTCAACAGACCGTCGCTCGACTCCATCAACGGGCGCGTTACAATCGGTTGCTCACGACGTGCTACGAACTATCTCGTGCACGAAGTGAAGCAAAAGCAGATGGGCTATCGGATGCTGTCGACACCCACGATCAAACGCTCGAATCAGTACAGCGCGAACTCGACGATCTTGCGGCAGACATAGACGACATCGACGCGTTCGACGTCGCCCTCGAAAAGTGACAAGACGCGACGATCGCCGTGTACGCTCGAGGGAGGCTAGGCCGACACGACGTTATTTCAGATACGGCAGTGACGCAGCCGTCGCCGAAATTTCGCCGCTGTTTGCGCTCATCAGCGCGGTCGTGTCCCAGATGCCCTCGACTAGGGCCTGTCGCTGTGCGTCGTCGACATCAACATCGACAGTCTGACCGCCGTAGGTGACCGTCTCGTTCTCGACGTCGATGTCGATGTCGCCGTCGGGATTGGCCTCGACCCAGTCCTGCAGATCGGCGATGGTTTCGCTGTCGGCCGTCACCGTCGGCATCCCGAGTGCGAGGCAGTTACCCGCGAAAATCTCGGCGAAGGACTCGCCGATGAACGCGTCGATCCCCCAGCGCATCAGCGCCTGGGGTGCGTGTTCTCGCGAGGAGCCACACCCGAAGTTGTCGTTGACAACCATCACGTTGGCCTCGTTGAACCGCTCCTCGTTCATCGGGTGGGCTTTCTGGTTGTCATCGTCGTCATAACGGACGTCGAAGAAGGCGAACTGCCCCAGGCCGTCGAAGGTGACGACCTTCATGAAGCGCGCGGGGATGATCTGGTCGGTGTCGATGTCGTTGCCCCGGATGGGCACACCCGTCTCACTCACCGCACGGACTTCGGGAATGTCGGCGTCGAAGTCGCTCATACAGGAGTCACCTCCGGCAGTTCGCGCACGTCAGTCACTTCCCCGGTGATCGCCGCGGCGGCGACCATCTGGGGATTCATCAGCACCGTCCGCCCGTCTTTGCTCCCCTGTCGGCCGACGAAGTTCCGGTTCGACGAGGAGGCGGAGGCCTCGTCGCCCTCCAGTTGATCCTCGTTCATGCCCAGACACATCGAACAGCCGGCGTTGCGCCATTCGAAGCCGGCCTCGCGGAACACGTCCGCCAGGCCCTCTTCCTCTGCGGCCTCCTGGACGCGCTGGCTGCCGGGGACGACCATCGCGCGGACGCTGTCGTCGACGTCCCGGCCTTCGACGATCGCCGCGGCCCGACGGAGGTCCGGCAAGCGAGCGTTCGTACACGACCCCAGGAAGACGACGTCGATATCGTAGCCCGCCATGGTCTCGCCAGGTTCGACGCGCATGTGCTCCTGGGCGCGGCGGGCGGTCTCCTGTTTGTCCTCGGGCAGGTCCTCGGGGTGGGGGATCGGCTCGGTGATGCCGATGCCCTGACCCGGGGTCGTGCCCCACGTAACGACTGGCTCGAGTTCGCTGGCGTCGATGTGGACCACGTCGTCGTACTCGGCGTCCTCATCTGAGCGGATCGACTCCCAGTAGGGCTTGAGCTCGTCGAACTTCTCAGGGTTCTCCTGGAAGTAATCAGTTTCCTTCATCCACTCGTAGGTGGTCTCGTCGGGGTTGACGTAGCCCGCGCGAGCGCCGCCCTCGATGGACATGTTACAGATCGACATTCGCCCCTCCATGTCCAGGTTCTCGATGGCTTCGCCAGCGTACTCATAGACGTAGCCGACGCCGCCGTCAGTGCCCAGCCGGCGGATGATCTCTAAGATGATGTCCTTGGCCTCGACGCCAGCCCCGAGTTCGCCGTCGACCTGGATTTTCCGCACTTTCTGTTTCTCCATGGCGATGCACTGGGTGGCCAGGACGTCCCGGATCTGGGAGGTACCGATGCCAAAGGCCAGCGCGCCGAAGGCACCGTGCGTGGAGGTGTGACTGTCGCCACAGACGATCGTCTTCCCGGGCTGGGTGATGCCCTGCTCCGGGCCGATAACGTGGACGATGCCCTGATCTCCCGTACTCGGATCGGAGAACTCGATGTTCGCCTCGCGGACGTTCTGCTCGAGTTCGCTCATCATCTCCTCGGCCGCGTCGTCGCTGTAGGGCCGGGACTGATCGCTCGTCGGCACGATGTGATCGACCGTCGCGTGGGTCAGGTCCGGGCGGGCGACCTCGATATCGCGCTCCCGGAGCATGCCGAAGGCTTGTGGGCTGGTGACCTCGTGGATGAGGTGGAGCCCGACGAACAGTTGGTCCTGCCCGTTGGGGAGTTGCGTTACCTTGTGCTCGTCCCACACCTTGTCGTACAGCGTTCCCTGACTCATACTCGTCCTCCGTCCGTTGTGTGCGTTCGATAGCGTGATTTCATTGTGTCGCGTCGCTCACTCCGCCTGCTCGTCCCAGGAGAACAGCTCCCGCAGGGACTCGCCGACGTTTTCGATGTCGTGGTTCTGTTCGGCTTCTCGCAGCTGCTTGTAGCTCGGCCGGTTGGTCTGATTCTCGGCGATCCACTCCTTGGCGAACTCGCCGTTCTGGACTTCCTCGAGAATCTCTTCCATCCCCTCGCGGGCCGAATCGTCGATGACGTACTCGCCGCGAGTGAGCCCGCCGTATTCGGCGGTATCGGAAACCGAGTTCCACATCTCCATCAGCCCACCTTCGTAGATCAGGTCGACGATCAGCTTCATCTCGTTCATGACCTCGAAGTAAGCCATCTCGGGGCTGTAGCCCGCATCCACGAGCGTCTCGTAGCCGACCTTCATCATCTCGGTGACGCCGCCACAGAGGACGGCCTGCTCGCCGAAGAGGTCGGTCTCGGTCTCCTCGCGGAAGGTTGTCTCGATGACGCCCGCCCGCGTACAGCCGATCGCCTTCGCGTAGGCGAGCGCTTCCTGCTTGGCCTCGCCGCTTCCGTTCTGGTAGACCGCGACCAGGCCGGGCGTCCCCTCCCCGCGCTGGTAGGTCCGCCGGACGAGATGGCCCGGAGACTTCGGGGCGACCATCGTGACGTCGACGCCCTCCGGGGGCTCGATCTGGCCGTAGTGGATGTTGAACCCGTGGGCGAACTGGAGGGTATCGCCGGGCTCCAGACTGTCCTCGATGTCGTCGTAGACAGCGGGCTGGATCGTGTCCGGGACGAGCATCACGACGATGTCGCCATCCGCGGCCGCCTCTTTGGGCGTCTGGACCGGCAGACCGGCGTCCTCGGCGACCGGCCGATCGTCGTTGCCCTCCGGCAGGCCGACGACTACGTCCACCCCGCTGTCGTCGAGATTCTGGGCGTGGGCGTGGCCCTGGCTGCCAAAGCCAAGCACTGCAACCGTCGCGTCTGCGAGATGCGATTCGTCTGCGTCGTCGTCGTAGTATACTGTCGCGTTGAATTCCTCGGTCATCGTTGTCGTCTCCATATCTGCGTTACGTGGGTGTCAATCTATCGTGTCGTCACGGGCAGGCGAGAATCGGCGTTACTCACCACTCGCGTACCCGTTTGCATCCATCGTTTCCGCGCCGCGTTCGAGGGCCGCCGCTCCCGTTCGGACGACTTCCTCGACATCGAACTGCTCGAAGGCCTCGATCGCGGCGTCTATCTTCTGTTTGCTTCCGGTGATCTCGACGGTCACGGCGTTGGGTGAGGCGTCGACAGCCTGGCCGTTGTACATCTCCGCGACCGACTGGACGTCGTCTGGCTTCTCGGCCCGCACTTTAACGAGGGCGAGTTCCCGTCGCATCGCCTCGGGTTGCAGTTCCTCGACGGCGATCGTCGGGATCAGCTTCCGGAGCTGTTTTTTCGCCTGCTCGACGCCCGGCTCGGGTTCCTCGATGACGATCGTCATCCGGGCGACGCCGTCGTCGGTCGTCGGGCCAACGGTGAGGCTCTCGATGTTGAACTGCCGGCGGCTAAAGAGCCCGGACACCTCCGCGAGGACGCCGGGCTCGTGTTTGACCAGCGCCGACAGCACCGCATAGCGGGGCTGGTGGGTCGCTTCAGCTTCCGGATCGATACGAATACCTTGCTCGTTGCGCCGCCCCTCGGGTCGCATTCGCTCTTCGGGGGCCGGCCCTGGGAGTTCTCCACTACTCATTGTTAGAGGGTGTCCAGTTGCTGCTCGTTCAGCGCGAACTGTCCGTTGTCGCCGCCGCTCGGAACCATCGGATAGACGTTCTCGCCGGGGTCGATGATCGCATCGATGACCGCAGGCCCGTCGTACTCCCGGGCCTTCTTGATCACGTCATCGACCTCGTCGTGCTCTTCCAGTCGGAATCCACGCGCGCCAAAGGATTCCGCCAGCAGGTCGAACTCGGGGATCCACGGGTACTCGCTGGCCATCCGTCGGCCCTCGTAGAACCCGTCCTGCCACTGGCGGACCATCCCGATCGCCTCGTTGTTGAGGATGACGTACGTGATGTCCAGATCCTCCCGCACGGCGACGGATAGTTCCTGCATCGTCATCAGGAACGAACCGTCCCCATCGAAGGTAACGACTTCACGGTCGGGCGCTCCCAGCTTGGCCCCGATGGCCGAGGGAACACCGTAGCCCATCGTCCCCAGCCCATTGCTGGAAACCCACGTGCGGGGTTCGGTGTACGTCCAGAACTGGCAGGCCCACATCTGATGTTGGCCGACACCCGTGGTGACGATCGCGTCGTCGTCGGCGTGCTCGGCGAAGCGTTCGACGACATATTGGGGCTTGAGCGGTTCGTCCTCGGGCGTCTCGTAGTCCAGCGGGTACTCCTCGGTCCACGTCTGACACTGTGCGCGCCACTCGTCGGCGTCGGGGGCCTCGGTCAGTTCGTCGTCCAACTGTTCGAGGACGCGCTCGGCGTCGCCCAGGAGCGGATAGTCGGCGTAGATGTTCTTGTTGATCTCGGCGGGGTCGATCTCGACGTGGATGACGTCGGCGTCCGGTGCGAAGCTGTCGACGCCGCCGGTCAGCCGGTCGTCGAAGCGCGTCCCGATACCCAGCAACACGTCGCAGTTGGTGATCGCCAAGTTGGCCGCGCCCGTGCCGTGCATCCCGGCCATGCCCAGCGAGAGGTCGTCGGTCTCGGGGAAACCTCCCAACCCAGGCATGGTCGTGATCACTGGAATCTCGTACTCGCGGGCGAACGCGCGCAATTCGTCGTGTGCTTCGCCCTTGATGACGCCCCCACCCGAGAGAATAGCCGGTCGATCGGCTTCCTCGAGTGCTTCGGCAGCAGCCTCGATGACCGCCTCGTCGGCAGTCTCTGGCGGGTGGTAGGTATCCGGCGTCTCAGGGGAGACCGGCTGGACGTCGGTCTCGGCCTTGCTGGCGTCTTTGGGCAAGTCGACCAAAGTCGGCCCCTGTCGACCGGCATCGGCCAGCGCGAAGGCCTCGCTGACGTCCTCGCCCAGGGTGTCCGGATCGCCGGCGAAGTAGTTCTGCTTGGTGATCGGCTGGGTGATCCCGACAGTGTCGACTTCCTGGAAGGCGTCGTTGCCGACGAAATCCGTCGCGACCTGGCCGGTCAGGGCGATCATCGGATCGGAGTCCATCGAGGCGTCGGCGATCCCTGTCACGAGATTGGTCGCTCCCGGCCCCGAGGTCGCCATCGCGACGCCCGGATCGCCCGAGACGATGCCGTAGGCGTCGGCCGCGTGGGCCGCACCTTGCTCGTGGGCCATCGTGATGTGCTCGATGTCCGAGTCATAGAGTGCGTCGTAGACGGGCATGATCGCGCCGCCCTGGACGCCAAAGGCCATGTCGACGCCGGCCTCCTCCAAGGCGATGATCGCGGCTTCTGCGCCCGTCGTCACTTCACGAGCGTCGTCACTCCCGTCGTCGGCTTCGTCTCCCGGCGAGTCCGGTTCCGGATCCTGATGGAACGCGCGTTCGCTCATGGTCGATACCTCCCTGCGGTGGGTGCCGGTCCCGGACTGGATGCCCGCGGACGCAGCGTCGATGAGTGCTGGTGTGTCATAGCTGGAGTCTTGTCGCTGGTGGTCACAACGCCGTACAATCGTCGTCGGAGATGTGGTACTGTTGGGGCTATAGGGCCCCTACAATACCGACGAGAAGCAGGTCGGACGCGCCGCTGGCACTGGATCGAACCCCGGACGTGACCAGCGGGCGCATCGGTACCGGAACGTAGTCGTCGTTCATTATAAACGTTCCGTGAGATTGATCCACGAACGTACGACACTGCGTCGTACAGCGGTCGCTGGCCGGTCTGGGCGGGCGACGTGGGTGACATGTCAGGCACGGACCTCCTCGCCGGCCCGCTCGACACCCACGTCGCGGGCGAACCGTTCGAGGACATCCATCGTGATACGGTTGTCCTCGGCACCGAACTCCTTGACCCGGCGCGTGACATCTCGGACCTCGCTGTCCGTGGGCGCGAACCCGGCATCCTGGAGACGTTCGCGAACCGAGTGCTGGCCGGTGTGTTTGCCCAGTACAAGTTCGCGCTCGGCCCCCACCATTTCGGGAGTCATCACGCCAGGCTCGAACGTTTCGCTGTTCTCGATAACGCCGGCGGCGTGGATGCCCGACTCGTGGGAGAAAGCGTTTTCGCCGACGACGGGCTTGTTGCCCGGCGTGTCGACGCCGCTTTTCTCCGCGATCAGGCGGGACAGTTCGGTGATCCGCGTCGTGTCGATCCCGGTGTCGACGTCGTAGAGGCTCTCTACGGCCATGACGACTTCCTCGTAGGCGGCGTTGCCGGCGCGCTCGCCGATGCCGTTGACGCTGACCTGGGCCTGGGCACCGCCGGCCTCGTAGCCCGAGAGGGCGTTGGCCGTCGCCAGCCCGAAGTCGTCGTGGGTGTGCACGTCGACGCGAGCGTCCGTGTGCGCGACCACGTTCCCGACCATCTCCGTGAACCGCCCGGGCGTGGCGACGCCAGTCGTGTCGGGGATGTTGATCCAGTCGGTGCCCGCTTCGGTGACGGCCTCGACGACCTCGATCAAGAAGTCCTCGTCGGTCCGGGTGGCGTCCATCGGCGAGAACATGCATTCGACGCCCGCCTCCTTGACGCGCTCGACGGACTCGACAGCCCGATCCAGTGCGTCCTGGCGCGTAGCGTGCATCGAATCCTGCAGTTGGACGTCGCTGGTCGAGACGAACACGTGAACTAACTCGACGCCCGAGTCGAGGGCTGCTTCGATGTCTGCTTCGACAACACGGGCGAGCCCGCAGGTGGTCGTCGCGGTACTTTCGGCGATGTCACGCACCGCCTCGAACTCCGCGTCGGAGTTGACGGGGAACCCAGCCTCGATGACGTGGGTGTTCATCTCGTCGAGCAGCGCCGCTATTTCCCGTTTGTCTTCGTAGGAAAACGAGGTCCGCGGCGTCTGTTCCCCGTCGCGAAGCGTCGTATCGAAAATCCGTGCGTCCGTGATTTCGGACGTACTATCGAGTGTGCCCTGGAAGAACTCGATCCGCCGGGGATCCCGACGCAACCTCGGATGTGTTAGACATTTGCGTTCGGGCGGATGGCGCCGGCGTATTTAAATCTTCTCAAACCCGCAGTTCGGATCGGGCAAACGTCAAGTCACGTCCTAATCTGGCGTCGAAAGTCGCGCGATTGTTGCGTAATTCGGTATGGGTGTCGTCACACAGTCCCGCTGTCGCCTGGCCATGGTCGAGCCCGCACGTTGCTCGCTTGTTCGGCGTGTTCTGGATTGAACATTATGTTGGATATCGGAGTTATTAGTATTGATACCAGGAGATACAGGCTTATCTTTTCGAGCCCATCTACTTCGGATAGTTACCCATCAATGCGCCCAAAACGATACAGTAGACGAGAGTTACTCGGTGCCACTGCTGGCATCGGTATTGCTGGACTCGCCGGTTGTATCGGCGATGGCAATTCAGCCACCGAGACCGAAACGGCCGCCTCGGCGGGTGAACAGATAGGCGAAGACACCACGCAGGTGGGTATGATCTACGCGCTCGCCGGCCTCGACGACCGCTCGTTCAACGATGCGGCCAACAGGGGGATCCAGCGAGCACGACTCGACTACGGCATTTCGTTCTCGAATCACGAGCCGGACACGGCCAAAGACATCTCGGCGTTGCAACGCCAGCTCGCACGCAGTGAGACACCGGCCTACGATCTTCTCTGTTGTATCGGGTTCGTCCAGCAGGAATCGCTTGGAACGATCGCGTCCGAATACCCGGACCAAAAATTCATGATCGTCGACGCGACCGTTGACGCCGAGAACGTTGCCAGTTATGTGTTCAAGGAGCACGAAGGCTCGTTCCAGGCAGGCCATCTCGCTGGCCAGTTGACCAGCAGGGAGATCACGCTTGGTACCGGCACAACCAACCCCGAGGAACGAACCGTGGGGTTCGTTGGTGGCGTCGAAAACGACCTGATAAAACGCTTCGAGGCGGGATATCGGGCAGGCGTAAGCTACGCCGATTCGGAGGTAACTGTCCGCTCGTCGTACGTCGGGAACTTCGCGGACGTGCAGACGGCCTTCGATATCGCACAGGGCATGTACGACGACGGAGCAGATATTGTCTATCACGCGGCCGGCGGGGCCGGGCTGGGCGTCTTTCAGGCGGCCCAGGCCGCTAACCGGTACGCGATCGGCGTCGACGCCGACCAGTCCCGGAGTAATCCACGATACGCGGACGTCATCCTCGCGAGTATGGTCAAGCGTGTCGATAACGCCATCTACAGCGCCACCAGCAACGTCGTCGACGGTGGATTCCAGGGTGGGAGTATCATCCCGCTTGGCCTTGAATCGGACGGCGTCGATCTGGTCTACGGGACTTCGCTTGAACCAGCGATACCGAAGGCCGTCAAGACAGCAATCCAGACCTCCAGAGAAGAGATCGTCGCGGGACGTATTACGGTCCCAACAGAGGTCGAGGGGTGAGTACGGATGGCCGATAGTCTCAGGACGCTACTCGCACGGTACGGTCGTCGAATCGTCCCCGAATTCGTCCGCAAGCGGTACGCCGCACAGTTCGCGATTGCGTTTCTCGCCGTCGTGCTCGTGATCGCAGGTGTCGGTGCCCTCACCTACGTACAGGCGGGGCAAACCGTCGAATCGAGTACGACCCAGCAGTTAGAGGAAACCAGTAACCTACAGGGCCAGTCTATCGGCTCGTGGGTCCAGGAGATGCGGACGAGTACCAGATCGGTCTCTGGCGGTGACGGGCTCCAGACCGATCGAACGGCCGCCGCACACATTCTTCTCCAGGATCAGCTGCTCTCTGAAGACATCGTGAGCATGCACTACGTCAACACGAGCCAAAACCAGGTCGTCGCGAGTACTGAACTCCCGATCGAGGGGCGGACACTCGATGAACTCTCAGCGCCCTGGACGAACGCCGAAGTGCCGGAAGGCCCTGGAGAGAACAGCCGCGTCTGGCAGTCCTCGCGATCCTATCGCTCCCCGGTTCTGAACGACCGGCCAGTTATGGCCTTTGCCAGTTCTGTCCCGCAGCGGGCAAATTCCTATCTTGTCGTCGTTAGCCGGATCCAGCCACAGCTCGAGCGCGTCCAGGGAGAGAACACTGACCAGCGGACGACCATTGTCAACGCGGACGGCGAGACGGTACTCGATCTCGATCGAAGCGTCTCGGCCACGAGCCACGCCACACAATTCGAAACGATCCGTAACGGATCGGCCAACGGGACAACGTCGCGGATCGGATCAAGCCACGTCTTTGCCTACGCGTCGGTACCCGGGACCGACTGGGTGGCCATGACTGACATCGAGACGTCGACGGCCTTCGCCGTCCGTGACGATGTCGCTCAGTCGGTTCTGCTGTTGGTCGCACTGGCACTGGTATCTCTCGTCATCGTCGGGCTTGTCCTCGGCCAGCGGACAATCAGACCCTTGACACGGCTCCGGTCCCGGGCCGAGCAGATGGAATCGGGTGAACTCGATGTGGACTTAGAAACCAAACGCGAAGACGAGATCGGGCGCCTATACGACAGTTTCGACGCGATGCGCAATTCCTTGCGGGAGCGCATCACCGAGGCCGAAGAGGCACTCGACGATGCAGAGAACGCCCGGAGCGAAGCGGAAGCAGCCAAGCAAGACGCCCAAGCGGTCAGCAGGCGACTCAAACAGCGCGCCGCGGCCTACAGCGACGTCATGCGCTCCGTTGCCGAGGGCGACCTCACGCGACGGATGGATCCCGACGCCGACCAAGAGGCCATGGCCGAGATCGCACGAGAGTTCAACGCGATGATCGACCAACTCGAAGAGACAGTCGGCGGCGTGATGGCATTCGCCGAAGCGGTCGCAACGGCAAGTGAGGAAGTCGCATCCGGTGCCGGCGAGATAGAGACGACGAGCCAGACGGTCGCGACCCGCGTCCAGCAGATCTCGGACGGCGCACGCCAGCAAAACGAGACGCTACAGGAAACCGCTGGTGAGATGAACGATCTCTCGGCGAGCATCGAAGAGATTGCGTCCGCGTCCGCATCTGTCGCCGAGACGGCGAGCGACACAGCCGAACGCGGCCGGGAAGGGCGTCAGGCGGCTCAGTCCGCTATCGACGACATGGCCGAAATAGAGACACGATCGGAGACGGCCGTCGAACAGATCCTCGAGTTGCAGTCCCAGATGGACGAAATCGGCGAGGTGGTCGATTTCATCACCGACATCGCCGAACAGACGAACCTACTCGCCCTCAACGCGAACATCGAAGCGGCCCATGCCGATGACAGCGGCGATGGGTTCGACGTCGTTGCCAACGAAGTCAAGAACCTCGCCGAGGAGACCAGAACGTCCGCCGAACAGATCGAGACCCAGATCGAAGAACTCCAGAACGCGACCGACGAGACCGTCTCAGACATCCGGACGACGAGTGAGCAGATCAGCAACGGCGTCGAGACAGTCAGAGAGGTGTCCAACGCACTGGACGAAATCGTCGACTCCGTCGAAGACACCAACCAGGGCATTCAAGACATCAATACGACGACCGACGAACAGGCCGAATCGACACAGCGCGTCGTCAGCCGCGTCGACGAAGTCTCCGACATTAGCCAGAACGTCACTGAGGACGCCGAGCAGGTTTCGGCTGCCGCCGAGGAACAAACGGCGTCCGTCACGGAAATCGCAACCAACGCAACCGAACTCAAAGACCGGGCAACGGAGCTGACTGCCACACTCGATGCATTCACTGTCGACGACCAGCGAAAAGCAACGACGGATCACTCCGGGTCGACAGCCGATCGCGACAAACAGTAGCACCACGTCAGTGCTGCTTGGCGCCTAGGGCTGTCGGCGGTGTCAACGCGATACTCAACGGCAAACCGCGCTCGCGATTCAGTAGTCCGTCGCGTGGATTTTTATCGTCGCCGAACGCAGTTGTGTGTATGCCCGAGTTCGATCTGGATCTGCAGGCCGTCGAATCTCAGCTAGAAGGCGACGAGGGCGCGGACCACCGCGTCATCCTGGACATCCTCGACGGGACGACACCCGACGAGGAGTGGGTGAGATGTATCACAAACGGGGCCATCTTGGTGTTGAACGTCGACGGAGACGTCAACGAGCAGGCCGGTGGGTTCGCCCGCGACGTTCGGGACAGTGGCGGGAGCCTGGTTCACTTCAGGGGCTTTCTGATCGTTACCCCCCCGAGCGTAGAGATCGATACGGACCGTCTCGAATGATCAGCGGTCGGGGGAAACCTGAGCGCAATTGGCCACGGTCGAAGTCGCCACCTCAAGATCATCCGACGACTGATGGTTTATGCCAGTTCGGACCGTAATCTGATGTATGCCAACGAACGGGTCCGAAACCGGAACGGTTGGGCCGGTCGACCGCCGCGAGGGGGGTTCGACCTGGATCGCACATCCCGAGGAAACGATGCAGCGGGCGAGTCACGCGCTGGGCGTCGACGGCGAGGTCTGGCTCGTCGACCCGGTTGACGTCGCCGGACTGGACGACCATCTCGCCGACCTGGGCGAAGTCGCCGGCGTCGTGATCCTGCTGGATCGGCACAAACGCGACTGCGAGACGATTGCCACACGCCACGATGTCCCGGTGTTCGTGCCAGAGTGGATGGACGGCGTCGCCGGCGAGATCGACGCCGACGTCGAGCGATTTGGGACCACACTAGCCGAAACGTTTCAGGTCTATCCGATCGTCAACTCACGCTTCTGGCAGGAGGCCGCGCTGTACGACGAGGACAGCGGCACACTGGTCGTCGCGGAATCGGTTGGCACAGTGTCGTACTTCACAACTGGCGGACGACCCCTCGGTGTCCACCCGATGCGACGCCACCGTCCGCCCCGGCGACTCAGACAGTTCGACCCCGAGCGGATTCTCGTCGGCCACGGCCCACCAGTGACGACAGAGGCGAGTGCTGCAGTGACCGAAGCACTGGACGGCGCTCGCCGCCGCGCACCGCGGCTGTACGCTGAGTCCCTCCGAGACCTACTCTTCGGGTAGCCGATGGACGCGGACCCAATCTATGCGACGACAGGGCTCGTCGACGTGCTCTTAGCACGCGCTGGCGAGCAAGCACCCGATCCAACGACGATCTCGGTGTCGGTCACGCCAGCCGCCGATCTCCCGGACGTAGACCTATCCGGGGACGTGCCGGTGTTCACACACTTCTATGTACCCACTGCCGGCAACTCCGTCAACTTCGTCTTCGGCGTCGACCTTGGGACGCCGGTCGGCCAGACCCAGGGGCGGTTCGTCTCTCACCCCGAGGGCCGACTCGAACCGGCCCAGTCCGACGACTTCCACGAGGTGCTGTTCGTCGCCGTCCCGCCCTGGGATCGAGACTCGATCGCTACGTTCGACCGGGACAGCACCCGGCGGGATCTCCAGTTACTGGACGTCGAGCCGCCCGAAGAAGTCTTCGAAGCCTGAACGACAGTGGGTAATGTCATCGCTCACTCAAGATAGCCCAGGTCCTGCAGCTGGGACGTGATTTCGTCGAACTCTGCCTCGGTGAGTTCCTCTGATTGCTGGTGCTGGATGACAATACTCCGGAGCAAAAATCGGACGAGATCACTCGTCGATGAGAAACTCGTCCCCTCGATCGTATCCTCGACGCGGTTGGCGAGATCCTTTGGGATCGATACCGTGGTGTATTCGGTCATACATGCCCGGTCGGTGCCACGCGAGAAAGGCATTGCGTCCGCGTGACGAGCCGAGCGATCGTGTGATGTTACCGATCCTGATACTCGGCTTCCGTCTCGAACATATCCGGCAGACTCGACTGTTCAGCCGGGGCAAAAACGCTCGGTGCAGACGAAGGATCGCTGTTAGGCGAGTCCGCGCCTGGCGAACGATCGTGCTCCGGGATTTCCGGCTGTTGAGTAGTTGGTGGGCGATACGCGGTCTCGGTCGGACGTCGGTTCGGATTGGAACTCATCGGTACGTGGTTCGCAGGTGGTCGAAAGACGATGCTGACCGGAATCAGCGGAATGCTGCGCCACGTACACGGAGTTTGAACATCGTATCTCTCCCGACGATAGCCGGGCTAATAAATATAACGATTGTAAATGATAGACTTCACTCGACAAGCGAGATTGGATAGTCAGTCAGATTTTCGGCCCCGGTTTCGGTCACGACGAGGAAATCCTCGATACGGACTCCACCGACTGCGGGGTCGTACAGTCCGGGTTCGATCGTGATGACGTGGCCGGGTTCGAGTTCGTCCCCACCCGGCCCGATACTGGGTTGTTCGTGAACGGCAAGCCCCACGCCGTGGCCAGTCGTGTGAATAAATCCGGTCTCAGTACTCCCGTCACTCCGGAGCGTCGCGAATCCGGCGTCTTCGTAGATGTCACAGACGACATCGTGGACGGCTTCCCCGGTAACGCCTGGTTCGACCGCGTCGATAGCGGCCGCTCGTGCCTCGTTGGTCAGGTCGAACCACTCTTGAATCGTCTCGCTCGGCTCACCGACCAGAAACGTCCGGGTCATGTCGGCGTGGTACTTCGTCGCCTTGTCCTGGGGAAAGATGTCGACAATGATCGGCTCGTCGGCCAGGAGTGGCCCGCTCCCGCGATCGTGGGGGTCAGCCGCGTCGGCCCCGCAGGCGACGATCGTCTCGTCGAGCGCACAGCCGTTCCGGAGTAACGTCACTTCGATTTCTTCGCGGACGCGCTCGCTCGTCAGCACGTCGCCGTCGTGAATGAGTCGTCTCTCGCTGTCCACTGATGCCCCGCGGATCAGTTCTTCCGCCGCCGCCATCGCACGCTCGTTGGCCCGCTGGGCGGTCCGGACGTGTTCGATCTCTGTCTCGGTCTTCGTCGCCCGGACAGACTCGATTACGTCGTCGTAATCGACTGAGACAGTGACGCCCTGCTCTCGGAGGCCGTCAGCAGCCCCGGTCGGGAACCGCGGCGGGACGACGAGGTGCTCGACGTCGTGGGCAGCGAGAAACGCGGCGCGGACGCGATCTGTGGCTTCGCGCCGATCGAACTCCTCGCGCAATCGATCGTAGTCGTAATCGACGTATCGCTCGACGCTTTCGGCATCCGATTCCCGCTTGGCTCGCCCGAATTCGAGGCTTCGGGGGAAGAAGAGATGCACGTCCCCGGCGTACAGCGTCAGGAATGGGTCGGGGGCGTCGAATCCCGAGAGATACTGCTGGTTCGGATCGGTGCCGTCGGCGTCTAGCAGGTAGCCGTCAGCCTCCAACTCGCCGAGTCGTTCGTCCAGTTGTGAGAAATCCGTGTCCATGCGCTTTGATCGACCCGCCGCGGCCAAAGGGTTATCGACCGTCGGCCAGCAGCCGCGTTTCGACGTACGCCTCGGCCTCCGCCCGCAACGTCGAGTGGTCGACATCGGCCGTGGACTGCTGGGTCATTACCCCGGTAATCGTCGCGTGGAGCATCGTCGCCACGGCCTCGGGATCGACGTCACGAAACGTGCCGTCCTCGACACCCTCACGGACGATCGCAGCGAGTCGATCCCGGAAGAAGGCGTCGTGTTCGCTGAAGTGTTCCCGGTAGGCCGGATCGGTCGTCGCCTGGGCTCGCAGCCCGACCATCGCCTGCCGGAACGCCGCTGCCTCGGGGTCGTCGTCGGGTGAGAACACGCGATCGAAGATTACCCCCAGTCGCTCGGCGGGACCCAGGTCGCCCTCGATACCGAGGTCTGCCTCAGCATCTTCGAGCAGATAGGATAGAAAGTCACGCAGGAGTTCGTCCTTGCCATCGTAGTGATGGTAGATCAACGACGTACTCTTTGGGAAGTGTTCGCCGATACGTTCGATCGTCAGGTCCGCATAGCCGTGTTCGCGCAAGGCCCCGTACGTGGCTTTCAAAATCCCGATGCGCGTCTCCGCTGGCTCGTCCGGAAAGAGATGATGGGACGACATTCCGTTAGCTCACCCGTGCCCCTGTAGCCTCGAAGGCGTCACGGTTCGCCCCGGCCCAGGGGGCAAGCGCCGTGGGTGGGCGACCGAGAACCCGTTCTGCGTCAACGGAAACTCGCTCGGCCAAACCGAGGCGTGCAGTCGTGTACAGTCCGACCATGACGACGGTCAATCCCCAGGGCCGTCCGATCCGGGAGTGACGGACGAATTCGAGCAGCGACGGCTCAGTGTACTGCACGTCGTGATCGAGGACCGTCCCCAACGTCGCAGCGACCTCGTGGTAGGTCAGCGCTGCGGGGCCTGTGAGGTCGTAGGCTCGATTCCGATGGCCCGAGGCGGTCAGCACCCGCGTGCCGACCGCGGCGACGTCATCGGCAGCCACGAAACTCGTCGCGCCATCACCCGCAGGGACGACAAGTTCCCCGCGCTCGACGATTTCCTGACCGTGTGTCTCGACAAGATTCTCCATGAAAAACGACGCGCGCAGGAACGTCCAGTCGAGCGAACTGCCCTGGAGGTGTTTCTCAATGCGGCGGTGTGGCAACAGCGGGATGTTCTCCGCGCCGAGAACCGATAGCACGACGACGTGCTCGACACCCACCCGCCCGGCAGCGTCGATCGCGGGCAGAATCGACTCGCCCACGCGACTGATCGCCGGCGGCCGGACGAGGAAGAGACGATCGACGCCCTCGAACGCGGGCCCCCACGTTTCTGGACGCTCGAAGTCGAACGCGACTGTCTCGTCAGCAGCCGATACGGACGTCTCGTCCGGATCACGCGTGGCTGCCCGAACCGTCCCCGCCCAGTCAGCGAGGGCCCCGACGACGCGTGAGCCGACGGTCCCCGTCGCCCCGGTGACGAGTACCCGGTTGTCGTCGCTATCCATACGATCAGTGAGGGGCCGAAGAACCAAAACGGTGTTGAATAAATATTCAATCAATCCATTTTTCCCTGCGTGGCTCCGACAGTCGGGGCGATGAGTACGAACAGCGACGACGACCGGAACAGGCCGGTTGACACCGATCGCCGCCGCGCGATCGAAGCCGAGGGTCTCGAACTCACGTACGCCGACGGGACGGAAGCGGTCTCGGGCGTGTCCCTCGCCGTCCCCGAGGGGGAGTTCTTTGGCTTTCTCGGCCCCAACGGCGCGGGGAAGACGACGACGATCAAGGTCCTGGCGACGCTGCTGGCCCCGACTGCCGGGTCAGTGCACGTCAACGGGTTCGACGTCGAGGGTGAGGCCCAGAAGATCCGTGAGTCGATCGGGTACATGGCCCAGGAGACCAGCGTCATCAACGAGATGACCGCCCGGGAGAACCTCCGATTCGCCTGTGACGCCTACGGCGTACCGAGTGCCGATCGAGGCGACCGCATCGAAGAGTTGCTCGATCTCGTCGATCTGGCTGCCGTTGCCGATAAGCAAGCCCAGGATTTCTCAGGTGGTATGAAAAAGCGCTTAGACGCCGCGATGGCACTGGTTCATCGGCCGCCGCTGGTGTTTCTGGACGAGCCAACGACCGGGCTCGATCCGAAAGCGCGCAACCGACTCTGGGACTACTTCGAGGAGATCAACGACCGCGGGACGACCATCTTCCTGACGACCCAATATCTGGAGGAGGCCGATCACCTCTGTGATCGACTCTCGGTCATTCTCGACGGCGAAATCGTCGCCGACGGCTCGCCCGAGACACTCAAACGAGAGGTGGGCGGCGAAATTCTGGACGTCGAACTCGACGATGGGACCGAAGCCCGCGAACGGGCCGCCGAAATCGTTCGCTCGGACGGCCTGTTCGGCGATGACCCAATCGTTGAGCTCACCGACGACGGCATCTCCATAACCTCTCGGGAGGCCCGAAAGCGTGGCCCGGACCTACTCGTCGCGCTCCGGGATGCGGAAATCACCGTCACCGGGTTCAACGTCCGTTCGCCGACGCTTGACGACGTTTTCCTCGCGATTACCGGTGAACACGTCGACGCCGACGCCAGCTCGGACGAAGAGCGCGTCGAGACAGCCGCTGATCCGTCGACAGCCGCCGATGGAGGGAACCCATGAGCACAGATACGGTCGACGACAGGGACGTTGTCCGGACGTCGAATACGTTCCTGCGGGACATCTGGACGAACTTCATGCGCTGGAACATCAACGCGATTCGGAATCCATTCGTGGTGGTGTCCTCGCTCGTCCAGCCGATTATCTTCCTCGTCCTGTTCACGCAGATATTCGGGAACGTCGTCACTGGGACGCTCCCAGGTGGGATCAGCTACGAGTCCTATCTCGTACCCGCGATTGCCGTCCAGATCGCGCTGATCGTCGCCTCCTCCTCGGGAATCGGGCTCGTCGACGACATCGAGAGCGGCGTCTTCCAGAAGACGCTGGTCACGCCGATGAACCGGGTCGCGATCTTCCTCGGCAAGACGCTCTCGGAACTGATCCGAATCGTCATCCAGGTCGTCATCATCCTGGTGCTTGGCGTTATCCTCGGGGCAGACGTCGCCACTGGCCTGCCCGGTGCGCTGGCGATCATCGGTATCGCAATCCTGTTCGCGCTGTGGTTCCTGGCCTTTTCGAACGTCATCGCGCTCATCACGCGCGATCAGGAGTCGACGATCATCGCCGCCAACATGGTCCAGTTGCCGCTGTTGTTCGTCTCCAGTGCCTTCCTCCCGGTGAGTTCGATGCCCGGGTGGGTCCAAACGGTCGCGACGTACAACCCGATCACGTATGGCGTCGACGCTGCGCGGGCACTCATGCTCGATGCCGACGTCATGGAAGTCCTCGATATCACTGCGTTCGGTGGGATCTGGAACACGCTCGTCCCCTCACTGGCGGTGCTCATCGTCCTCGACGTGATCCTGGGGGCGATTGCTGTCTACATGATCAATCGCGCCTCCAGTGCGAGCGTCCAGTGATCGACGCTTACGATCGACGTCACGCAGCGTTCAGGCAACGACGTCGACGCCGGTGAACTCGAAGCGCACACCACCCTCCCGACTCTCAGTCACGGTGACATCCCAGTCATGGGCATCGGCGATCCGTTCGACGATCGTCAACCCGAACCCGGTCCCATCCGTTGTCGTAGTATATCCCGGTTCGAAGACATCTGGCCGCTCGTCTTCGGGAATGCCAGGTCCATCGTCGGTGACGTAAAAGCCGCGATTATTGAGCTGCCCGATAGTGATCGTCACAGCCTCGGGCAGCTCCGATTCGTCGGCGGCCGAAGCTGCACTCCCTCCGGTCGCGTGCTCGACCGCGTTGCCGAAGAGATTCTCGAAGATGTGGCGAACGCGATCGGGATCGCCTCGGATCCGAAACTCGTCGGCGAGCTCGATCGAGGCCGTCTCGGTATCGATCATCGCCGCACACTGCTCGACGACATCCGGCACTGCAACGGCTTCGGTTTCGCCGACGGTATCACCCTGCCGGGCGAGCATCAGTGTATTGTCGACGATATCCCCCATCCGTTCGAGGGCGTCGATCAACGGACGGGTGTGTTCACTCTCAGAGGACTCCTCGAGTAGGGTCGCCCGCCCGGTGGCGACGTTCAATGGATTCCGAAGATCGTGTGCGACAACTTCCGCGAACTCGTCTAAGCGTTCGTTGTGACGTTCGAGTTCCCGTTCGTACTCCCGTAAGACGGTGACGTCGGTGACCGTCCCGACGACGCGAGGTGCGTCTCCGTCGGTCAACACTTCGGCCTGCTCGCGGACCCAGATCCGTTCCTCACCCGGTTCGACCGGGTACGTGAGATCATAGCTGGCCCCCTCGTCGATCGCACGCTGGATGGCGTCTTTGATCCGATCGCGGTGATCCGGTGGGACGATCTCGAAATAGGTATCGAAGACCGGCTTGACTGCCGAGGAGTCGATACCAAAGACATCCTCGAAGGTCGGGTAGCGCCGGATCGCCTCGTCTTCGGGGTGCCAGTCGAACGTATAGGCGTTGGTCGTCTCCAGGGCGAGTTCGAGTTGATCGCGCACTGATTCGAGTTGGTCGTTGATTTGCTGTAGCTCGCGTTCGCGTTCGATAGTGTCGGTCACGTCCTGATAGAGCCAGAGATTCCCCATGCCGTCGGGCAGCGAGAACGGAATGTAACTCCGGGAGAGCGTTCGGCCGTCAGCCATTTCGATGTGCTCGTTCAGCGTGGGTTCTCTCTCAGCCAAGATCTCCTCGATACGTTCGAGGAACCCGTCCGCGTTCTCGAGATCGTCACTGACGTCCGCCGCGACCGCCAGACAGTCTTCGCCAACGAGTTCCTCGCAGTCAGCGGAGAAATCGAAGATCTCGCAGAGTTTCGGGTTTGCGGCCATGATCTCCCGGTCAGGGTCCTCGACGAGGACGCCAAACGGGAGGGTATCGAGTAACGTCGAGAGGAGCGTGTTGGTCTCGACCAGTTCCTGATCGCGCTCGACCAGGGTCGTGATGTCGATGAACGTCGTGACAAACTGGTCCCCGCCAAGCGGGAACGCCCGAATGGCGTAATGTGTATCCAAGGATGTCGCATAGTGCTCGAACCGGGCCGGTTCGTTTTCCAAGACAACCTGCCCGTATCGTTCGACAAAGGACGGGTCGAGGTCCGTCAGGACGTCTGTGGCACGCTCGCCGACGACCACCTCTCGTTCGAGCCCAGTCGTGTTCTCGAAGGCCTCGTTGACGTCGAGAAAAACGTAATCCACCGGCTGGCCGTTCTCGTCCGTCCGGAGTTCGTGGACGGCAGTCGCGTTGATGGACTCCTTGAAGAGCCGCCGATAGCGATGTTCTTGTTCGAGACGATGGATCGCGTGCCCGATGTCACCGCCGAGTTCGCGGAGCAGGTCCTTCTCGGCGTCGTCGAAGGGCTCTCGTTTGCCGCTGTAGACGTTCAACACGCCGTACTGTTCATCCTCGAAGAACAGTGGAACGGCCACACTGGAGTGAAAGCCACACTGGAGGGCGGCCTCCCGCCAGGAGGCGAACGCATCGTTGTCGGCGATCGACTGCGCCACAGCAAGGTCGTTCTCCCGGAGAGCCCGGGCGGTCGGACTGTCCGCAGTCGGCACGTCATCGAGTGTGATCGTGATGTCGGACAGATACCTCTCACCGTTTCCGGCGCTCGCGCGTGGCCGGACGATGCCTTCGTCGGCATCCCGCTCGCCGATCCACGCGAACTCGTAGGGCTTCCCGCTCGCGACGATGTCACACACTCGGTGTTCGAGATCCGACCGAGATCGCGAGCGGACCAGCACCTGATTGACGTCACGGACCGTGTTGCGGACACGATCCAGTATCGCCGCGTGCTCGCTGGCCCGATACTGCTCGACGGCGTTCTCGATCCGGTTACGGAGAACGGTATACTGTGCCGGGTCACCGGATTTCTCCAGATAATCGGTGACGCCCGCCGAGATGGCCTCGCTGGCAACCCCCTCCGATCCGCGAGCCGTATAGAGGATAAACGGCACATCCGGATACTCGCTGCGGACAGCATCGAGCAATTCGAGCCCGTCTCGGCCAGGCAGTTCGTACTCACTGACGATACATTCGAATCGACCCTCGCCCAACATCTCCAGCGCTTTTGCCCCACTCGATGCGGTCTCGACAGTGAGACGATCGCCCTCGGCGTCGAGCATTGTCGACGTCCGCTCGAGAAAGTCCGGGTCGTCGTCGACGTGAAGCACCCGAATCGACTCGCGCATGTGCTGATATCAAACGGTTCAGCGGAAAAATGTATGGCATCATGTCACACATCAAACGACACGCAGCTGGCAGAGATACGGGGCCGTCAAACACACCACTGGCTGATCGATACGGTCTGGCTGGGATGTGCACCGGTACCCTCATGTCGCCCCCTCCCGATCACTCGCGCATGGATGTCCACGTTTCCCAGTCGACAGTCGACGGGACGGTACAGGCACCGCCCTCGAAGAGTTACACGCACCGTGCAATCCTCGCCGCGGGGTACGCCGACGGCGCAACCGTCCGAGATCCGCTGGTCAGCGCCGACACGGAGGCGACGATGGGAGCTGTCGAGGCCTACGGGGGCAGGGTCGATCGCGGTGACGGCCACCTCGAGATAACTGGTTTCGACGGGAAACCGTCGGTGCCGGACGATATCGTCACTTGTGCCAACAGCGGCACGACGATGCGCCTGGTGACGGCCACGGCTGCCCTCGCCGATGGCATCACCGTGCTAACGGGCGACGACTCCCTCAGGTCGCGCCCGCAGGGGCCGCTCCTGGATGCGGTCGAACAGCTCGATGGGCGCGCAGAGAGCACGCGCGGGAATGGCCAGGCCCCGCTCGTCGTGAAAGGGCCAGTCGACGGAGACTCCGTCTCGATCCCAGGGGATGTCTCCTCGCAGTATATCACTGCGCTGCTGATGGCCGGCGCCGTCACCGACGAGGGCATCGAAATCGACTTAGAGACAGCGTTGAAGTCCGCGCCGTACGTCGACATCACGATCGAAGTCCTCGAGGCGTTCGGCGTCGAGGCCGAATCGACGGCCGATGGATTCGAAGTGCCGGGCGGCCAGACGTACGATCCCGCGGGCGGTGAGTACGCTGTCCCGGGTGACTTTTCCTCGATGTCCTATCTGCTGGCGGCGGGCGCACTCGCCGCCCCCGAGGGACTCACCGTCACGAGCGCCCATCCCAGCGCGCAAGGGGACTCGGCGATCGTCGACGTCCTCGATCGAATGGGTGCGGACATCGAGTGGGATCGGGACGCGGGCGAGATCACCGTCTCGCGCTCCGATCTCTCGGGCGTCGAGGTCAGCGTCGCCGACACACCCGATCTCTTGCCGACGATTGCGGTCCTCGGAGCCGTGGCCGACGGCGACACCCGGATCGTCGATTGTGAACACGTCCGTTTCAAGGAGACCGACCGCGTCCGCGCGATGGCCGAGGAATTGGGCGCGATGGGCGCGAACGTCACCGAACAGCAGGACGTGCTGACGATCCACGGTGGCGACACTGATCTATCGGGCGCGGACGTCGACGGACGGGCCGACCACCGAATCGTGATGTCGCTGGCGATCGCCGGGCTGATCGCCGACGGCGAGACGACCGTCCGGGGTAGCGAACACGTCGACGTGTCGTTCCCAAACTTCTTCGACGTACTGGACTCGATCGGGGCGGACGTGCAGCGAGATTGATCGATCCGTCTCCGCGAGTCACGTTCATGTAGCGGGCAAGCGGACAGTGTGTTATGAGCATCTTCGACGGAGCGGATTCGGGCGAATCGACCGTGGAACCCGACATCGCCGACCTGGTCGAGCAACTGGACGAACTCGAAGATACCGTCGACAGCCCCGAAGAACGCGAACGTGTCGATTCCGTCAGGGAGACTGCCCTATCCGTGAGTAGACAGGGTTCGTTCGGCCGCGTCATCGCGGGGTTCGACCGCGCCGACGCCTCCGAGGCGCTGCTTGGCAGCGTCCTCTTTGGCATCCCGATGTTCGTCGAAGGCGGGACCAGCGAGGTCGGGGCGTACCTCGCAACGCGTCCCCATTTCCTGGTCGGGACAGCGGGATTTACCTTCGCCCTCGTCTATGGGATTCTCTACGTCGCCGAGATCCAGGACGTCCGCGTGAAAAAACGGCTGCTGGGAATCGTTCCCCATCGGTTCGCCGGCGTGTTGTTCATCGCGTCGGCGACTGCCCTCGTCCTGATGACGATGTGGGGTCGACTGACGTTTTCAGAACCACTCGTTGCCCTCGGCGAACTCGCCGCCGCAATCCTGCCGATGGCCGTCGGTGGCGCGCTGGGCGACATCCTGCCCGGCTCGTAAGCACCTCGACTGGCTGCCGTCACTCGGCGGTCTCGGCGACGTACGCCAGTTGCTCTTCGAGTTCGTTCGTCCGCTGGCGCTTGATCAGCGTGGCGTCCAGCGCTGACCCGATCATCCCCCCGAGTTCGAACTCCGTCATCGCCGTGATCGTCACCCCGTCCTCTCCATCTTCGACCTGATACGTGGTCCACATTTCGTCGAACATCCCCTCGACCTGCTCGTATCGCAGTACGGCGTCGCTGTCGACGAGTTCGAGGGTGAGTTCGAGTTCGGCCAGCCCAATAGTTCGCCCGACGGTGACACGATCGCCCTCGACCGTGACGTCATCGAATCCTGCGGCGCGCATGAACGCTCCCACGTCCTCGAACGCCCCCCGAATCGCGTCTGGCGCTGCCGAAACGTCCCGCGAGACAGTGACCTCTTGCATACATCCACGAGCGCCCCCCGCTCGCGTTAATCTGTCGTCGAACCAGTTCGGCTGCCGGCGGGCTGGCGGCCATCGTATGCGAATATGTTCGGAACAATTACCCTACGAGAGCCCGAACACGTTCCCCATATGGTACACGCGACGCTGACATTATCGATACCGCGACGCATCTGGATCGGCGCGCTTTCCCAGGATCATCCCGAGTCACGCATTCGCGTCCTCTCGGCGTTCCCGAAGGGGGAAGAATCCGGAGTGGGGCTGGTCGAGGTCGACGGACCCGACGTCCCTGCAGTCGTGACAGCGATCGACGACGAGGAGACCGTCACGGACCTGGCGGTGCTGGGCCGGCACGACGATCAGGCGCTCGTGCAGTTCGAGACGACCGATCCCCTCCTGCTCTTTCCGATCGTTGGGTCGGGCATCCCGCTGGAACTCCCCTTCGACATCCGGGACGGCCAGGCCCGCTGGGAGTTGACCGCCTCCCAGGATCGGCTCTCGGAACTGGGCGAGCAACTGGAGACGCTCGGGATCAGTTTCACCGTCGAGCAACTCCGCCAGCACGTCGAACCCGAACAGGTCCTGACCGACAGTCAGACGGAACTCGTCAAAGAAGCCATCGACCGCGGCTACTACGACACGCCGCGGGAGTGTACGCTGACTGAACTGGCCGACGCCATGGACATGGCCAAATCGACATGCAGCGAAACCCTGCACCGCGCCGAGGAGAAGATCGTCAAGGGCTTTTTCGAGGACGAGCCAACGGCGAGCGCAAGACGGCAGGTGTGATTGACGGCGTTGCCAATTGACAGCATAGCCGGCCAGTCCTCCCCTTATGGTTCGAAGTGGTAACCTCGAAGTGTTCCATCCGGATGATTCACGACGACGTGCCCGTTTGCGACCGCAGGTGTCGACTCAGTGTTGAACGCCTCATCCATCACCCAGCGTTGGGACTGTAAATCCCGTCCGAGTCCCATCAGTCCCCGACCGATCGATCCGGCGATGACAGTGTCACCAACGACAACCGGCGAAGAATAGATATCTCCTTGCAAGTCGTGTTTGGAGATCCGTTTCCCGGTCTCGGGATCAATTTTGACAATGGCAAACCCATCCGTCGCGTACAGTGCCGTGTCAGTCGCCGCGGGTGATGTCCAGGGCGTAGGATCTCTCCAATGCTGCTGTACTTCGCCCGTGTCCGCCGCAACTGCCAAAATACCATCGTTCACGCCAGCGACGACGACAGTCGATTCGTGTACCGTCGGTGACGCACGTACCTTACGTGAAGGAACTGTCCAGAGATGGGTGCGTGACTCTCGACTGTATGCCGAAACGCTGTTCTCGTTAGGGACGTAGACTCGTGACTCGTCAATTGCGATAGATATGTCTTTACGCGCTTTTTGAGCGCCCACTTCGAACGTTGGCACGTCCGTCTGGTGAAGAACATCTCCAGACTCGCTGTCAATCCACAGCAATCGTTCCGACGTTCGAACAAAGACAATTCGGTCTGAAACGGACGGAGAAAACAGTTTCTCATCCGGAAGGTCCACCGTCCACAGCGGTTCTTTGTCCCTCGTGTGATACGCAAGCAGTTGACTTCCCTGCTTTGTCTGTACCGGAACGTACACTCGCTCCGCTGAGGCTGTCGGACTGGCCGAGACGACGCCACCGACTCCGTGTTCCCACCGCAGTCCGCCCGTTTCCAACTCAACCATTCCGACGCCGTCGACCGTCCCCGTAACGACCCCACCATCGGTGATGATGGGAGAGAGCCACCCACGGCCAGTCGAAAAGATCCACGTTTCGGAGACATTGGAAGGGAGAGCACCATCAGTGAATCCCGTGTTTTGGGTGTTTGCTTGTACGCTCGGCCAAGATGTAGGGGTTGTACTGTTAGATGTACCTGAAAATGCCATCTCGGAACACCCGGCCAATAGAACACTCCCCGCTACAGCTAAAAATCCTCGACGAGAGGAGTTTATCCCTTCCGTTCGCATACACTCACCAAACTTCTCCAGGGAAATGTGATTCTTCATCAATTATTCTCTTTTACTGAGAGTTGCCATAATTATCTTATTTTCTGTACGTAATGGCGATCACGGGTTCGACGAACAGACGCAGTCGTGCTCCAGAGACGCGTACTCGAGAACATACCGATGGACAGCTTCGGCCAGCGCCACCATCGCGTCCGCTTGCTCGGCACTGGCGACAGTCTCACGGTAGTACACCTCGGCCCGGTTTTGTTGCCAGAGTTGTGTGAGTCGGTCCGCAAACGCCTCGCTGAACAAGTTCACAGTGGTTGCGTGTCGGTAGACCCTCGTGTGCTCGTATCGTAGGTCTTCCGCCGAGACGTGTCCCCGGTCGAGGAGGTAGAATTGGAGACTCCGCTCGACGGCGACAAAGGAGGCTTCGATCACGACCGTGTAGTAGCCGTTTCGCTCCCTGAGCGTCCGGGCGGCTTCCAAGAGACGGCACGCTTTCCGCAGTTGGACGAGCGCACTGTCAGTGACGGCCAGTCCGGACTCGGCAGTATGACCGCGGGTGTCCTGAAAAGCGTTTTCGGCGTCCGTGAGTGCTGTCTCGACGTAGCTACCGTCCATCCGTCAGGACCTCCGATTTGAGCGCAGACAGGGCCTCGGAGTCATCGAGTGTGAGCCCGGTCGCGAAGATCTCACGGAGTCGATCCCCATGTCGACTGGCGCTCTCGATGGATTCGGCCAGTATGTGGAACTTGTAGCGGTCCCCGTCGAAGGGTTCCTCGTTCAGTTCGCCAGTGATCTCGTCGGCGATTCGCTGGGCGGTGGCTTGCATTCCCCCGACGAGCACGAAACAATCAATATCGCTCCGACGGTCTGCCTCACCCCGGGCGACGCTCCCGAAGAGCACGATCCCACGAACCTCGTCCAGCTGTTCGGTCAAGCGGGCGCGGAGTTCCCGGACTGGGGTGTGGAATTCGGGCTGGGGAATCCCGACGATCGGGTCATCGGGCTTGTCCAGCCGACGCCGATTGATTCGAACCAGTTTCTTCCGACCGTCGTGCTCAGTTTCGACAAACCCGACGGCCTCAAGGTCCTCGACGGCCGCGGAAATACTCCGATGTGGGTGATCCGTCGCCCGACTCAGATCCCGAATGCCGAATGCAGTATGTGGATTGTCGACGAGAACACCCAATACGTCGGGGGTACAACCGTGGCTGAACAGTCCCGTCGGTGGTACGGGTACTGGCAAGGCGAGTGACACACCAGTTTGGATATTTTTACTGCCCATGGATAGAATAACTATCCAAAACTGAAAGACGTTTCGGCGACGGCTCGCTCGTGAGAACGGCCAAACAGCGCGGAACGAAAGGGCTAATCGGGACGCTGCACCGCGCTGAAGAGAAGATCGTCACGGGCTTCTTCGAGGATGAATCGACCGCTAGCGCCCGTCGGAGGCTGTGAACGGATCGGCGGCGATTGTCACTCTGTACTGGCGCGTCCGGATCCCGCTTGGGCCCCGTCCCGCCTCCCACCACGTCACCGGGTGATCGCGACTGTGAGCGTGTCACAGAGACGGCCGAGAACACGTCGTTTTTCTGCCTCGATCCATGGCTGGCTCAGTATGTACCAGTCACTCCTTGATGGAGCATCGCCCGCTTACCGCCCTTGGCCCCCATTCTCGGTTGTGTGTTGAGATGTTCGGGACCGGAATCTCCCCAATAGGCCTGCTAACGCTCGTGCTCCTGGGGTTCACCATTGCGACGATCGTCAACACCTTCGCCATGGAGGCGGCGGTGCTGTTCGTCCCCGCGTTCCTGTTCCTGTTTCCCGTATTCGTCCCTGGCTTTCCGGACCTGGCGACGAACGGGGCCATCGGGTTGGCGCTGTACGTCGAGTTGTTCGGGTACTCCTCGTCGGTGCTGGCCTACTGGTATCGCCACCAGATCGACTTCAACGTCGCCGGCAAGCTGCTGGTCATCACGATCCCGGCTGCCGTCCTGGCGCGAACGGTGTCGTATGCCGTGCCCTCGACGGTGCTGATGGTCGGGTTCGGTCTCCTGCTGGTTGCCCTCTCGCTGGTGCTGTACGAGGCCCACGAACACGGCCCCTCCATCATCGACACCGTCGCCGAGAAACCCGAACTGTCGTTGCTGAGTGTCCTGCACACCGACTACGAGCCCCGGACTCGGGTCCTCACGGACCGGCACGACGCGGGCGAGACCCCACCCAGCGAGACCATGGGTGGGGCGGCCGAGACACCGGCCGAGCGGGCGAACGGCCGGGCGCTGCTGGGCGACGGCGAGGACACCACCGCGTTCCATCTCGAACTCCCCGACGTCCTCATCACGCTACTCGGCGGGACGCTCGCGGGCCTGGTCGGCATCGCCATCGGCGAGTTGACCCAGACCATGCTGGCGATCCGCCGGCGCGTCCCGCTGTCCCTGTCGACCGGGACGGCCGCCCTCGTCCTCCACGCCACGATCGTCGCCCCCCTGCTCACCAATATCGGCCTGCTCACCTTCGCGCCGGCGCTGACGAGCGGCCTGTCGGTCCCGTTCGTCACCGGCTCGTTCGTCGCCTTGGGCTGTGTCTTTGGCGGCCAGGCCGGGGCCTACCTCAATAATCGCCTGCCGGAATCGACGGTGATGGTGTTACTCATCGCCGTCTACGCCACTGTCGGGGTGTTCGTGCTCGTCCGCACGCTGGCGTTCGCGGGCGGCGGGCACTGATACGGCATCGTGTCGCTGGCTCTTCTCTCTCCTGGTGGGCACCAGACAGCTTGCTGGTATTGCTACCCGTTGTCGTGTAAAACTTAGAGCATACAGTCAGCACCTAAATGTAGTCAGCATGGCTCATACAAATAGTCAGCTGGGGGATAAGTATCTAAATAAAATGATCCGTGAGATTTCAAGGGAAAATGTATTTCACAATTAGATATAACGACAGTAGATTCACCTGGTAGTTGTGGGACTCATCCGGGACAGTCAGATTGGTTGTATTTTTGATGTCTGTCCTACAGGAACCATCTCCATATTGACAGCAGAGCTAGTATCTGCCGCATCTTCGACCTCGTTAATATTTTTGATTTTGGCTTTTGGGAACTCAAGTTTCACGTCGCCAACCTCAACATATTCACCCAAGATAAGAATTTCAAACCCTTTAAAATTGATACTTATTCCTTCAATCACTCCATTTTCGTCAATCTCATCCACTAATGTCTCATCAAATCCGGACTCTAATTCGGCAGAGAAGGTATCTACAGGAGATTTAGTTCCTTTTCCTTCGAGAAGCTCTCTCGCGATTCGGGCATTCTCGAAGTCTAACTCATCCC
>NZ_JACDNP010000015.1:0-34077 GCF_013839425.1 Halorhabdus salina
AGCAAGCCACACTAACAACCCGTTCTGTGCGTGCAACCGGTTCTCCGCCTGGTCCGGCAACCACCTTTTTCTCCTCGGGTTCGCTCGCTTCGCTCTCGAACCACTCTCTGCTCACGGACGTTTCGCGTCCGTTCGCATGGTCAGCGGGACCTTCGGTCCCGCTCGAGTCGAAAAAGATGGACCAAAAACCCGCGACTCGCTTCGCTCGTCGCGGTCCTACGCCCGCTCAGCAAGCCACACTAACAACCCGTTCTGGGCGTGCAACCGGTTCTCCGCCTGGTCCCAGACGATGGCGTTGTCGCTTTCGACGACCTCGTCGGTCACTTCCTCACCGCGGTGGGCGGGCAGGCAGTGCATCAGCGTGCGATCGCCGAGTAGATCGGCCGTCACCTGAAAGCCCTCGAAGGCGTCGAGTTTCTCCTCGCGCTCGTCTTCTTGACCCATGCTCACGAAGACATCGGTGTAGACCACGTCGGCGTCGGCCACGGCAGTTTCGGGGTCCGTCGTCGTGTCGGGCGCGGTACCGAGTTCCCCGGCCCGCTCTACCACATCATCGTCAATCCCGTATCCCTCTGGGGTCGCAACCGTCAGGTCGAGCCCGACCATCGCCGCGCCGAGGACCAGGGACTGGGCGACGTTGTTGCCGTCGCCGACCCAGGCGACTCTGACCTCGTCGAACCCGCCGAAGTGCTCGCGGATCGTCAGCAGATCCGCGAGCGTCTGACAGGGATGGGCGTCGTCGGTCAACCCGTTGATCACCGGCACTGTCGCATACTCGGCGAGGTCCTCCGCATCGGCGTGATCGAACAACCGCGCCATGATCGCGTCGGTGTACCGCGAGACTGCCCGGGCGGTGTCTTTGATGGGTTCGCCATCTCCGAGGTGAATGTCGTCGGGGCCGAGGAAGATAGCGTGGCCACCGAGCTGGGTCATCCCCGTCTCGAAGGAGACTCGCGTTCGGGTCGAGGGTTTCTCGAAGATCATCGCCAGCGTTTCGTCTTCAAGCGGGGTGCCAGCCTCTTCGCCAGCCTTGATCGCGGCCGCGCGATCGAGCACGGTCGTCAATTCCTCGCTCGTCAGGTCGTCGACGTCGAGTACGTTGCGTGGCATTGTCAGTCCTCCAGGAGTCTCGTGGTGACGTCCGCTAAGACCGCGACCGAGCGGTCGTACTCCGACAGCACGAGGTGTTCGTCGGGCGCGTGATCCAGATCCGAGTCACCGGGGCCGTAGGTCACCATCTCGGCGTCCCAGGCGTCGGCGTAGATGTTCATGTCGCTGGTCCCGGTTTTCCGAAGGAGACGCGGATCCCCGTCCCGTTCGCGGATCGCCGCGCGAAAGGCCCGTGCGACCTCAGTTCGAGGATTCATCATCACCGGCTCGACCCAGTCGTCCCAGTTGACTGTTCCGTTCTGGAGGTGGCCCCCAGCCATCTCTCTGATTTCGTCCGTCGTGTACTCCGGGGGGACGCGCAACTGGACGCGCATCGTCGTCTCGACGGACAGGCCATCATCGCTAATCCCGCCGTCGATGTCGACCGGCTTGCAGGTCACTCGCTCGAAGACTGGGTGCCACTCGTCTTTGGCGAACTCGCTTTCGACGCGATTCCACCAGTCGATGGCGTCCTGGATCGCGTTGTTGTCGGGCCGTGAGGAGTGCCCCGATTCGCTCGTGGCGACGTACGTGCCGCCCAGCAAGCCACGGTAGCCCAGCGTGATCCCGTCCCAGCCGGAGGGTTCGCCGTTGATCACGACATCGGGTTCGTCCTCGCGGTCTTCAACCAGATAGCGACCCCCAGTGGAGTCGACCTCTTCGCCGACGACGCCGGCGAAACTCGCACCGGTTCGGACTGCAACGACAGCCATCGCTGCCAGTGGCCCCTTCGCGTCGACGCTCCCGCGACCCCACAGCACTGTCTCGCCGTCATCGTTTTCTTCCAGCCGCACCGGAATGTCTCCTGGCACCGTGTCGATGTGGGACGTCAGGAGGACACCGTCGTCGGCCGGTGCGCGGACGTTGCCCACGTCGTCGGTCCAGACCTCACGGTCGTGGCTCTCGAAGAAGGCCGCGAGAGTCTGGGCCGCCTCCTCAACGTTGCCCGAGACGGAGGGAGTCTCGACGAGATCGATCAACAACTCACGGGCCGCTTTCGTCGAGACCTGGGCCGTCGGCGCGTCAGTGGCGGCGCTCATCAGTCGATCGCCTCCGACAGCGCCGCTACGGTCGCGTCGGCGTGGGCCTCGTCGATAATCAGCGGCGGCAGCAGCCGTACGACGGTCCGGCCGGCCGGTAATGCCAGCAGCTGGTGATGCAACGCCAGATCCTTGAGCACTCGATTGGCACCGCGCTTGATCTCGACGCCGATCATCAGCCCCTCGCCGCGGATCTCGCGGGTGCTGTCACCGAGCTCATCACGGAGTTGCCCACGAAGGTACTCGCCGACGTCGGCAGCGTGCTGGGGGATCTCTTCCTCGACGAGCGTCGAGATCGTCGTCTCTGCGGCCGCGGAGACGACCGGCCCGCCGGAGAACGTCGAGGCGTGGCTGCCGTAGTTCTCGGCGATCCAGTCACGACAGAGCGTCGCGCCCATCGGGAAGCCGTTGGCAAGCCCCTTTGCCGTCGTGAGCATGTCCGGGACGACGCCGCTTTTCTCACAGGCCCACAGGGACCCCGTCCGGCCCATGCCGGTCTGGACCTCGTCGAAGATCAACGCCGCGCCAGCATTTTCGGTGATCTCACGGGCGGATTCGAGGTATTCGGTCGATGCGGCATGGATCCCGCCCTCGCCCTGGATCGGTTCCATGATGACGGCTGCTGTTTCGTCGTCGACAGCCTCGGCGAGCGCCTCGCTGTCGTCGTATGGCACGAACTCCACGTCGCCGATCAGCGGTTCGTACGGTTTCTTGTATTTGTCCTTCCAGGTGGTCGCCAGCGCGCCCATCGTCCGGCCGTGAAAGCCCTGCATCGTGGCGACGATCTTCGAGTCGCCTGTGGCGCTCCGGGCGAATTTCAGTGCGGCCTCGTTGGCCTCAGTGCCCGAGTTACACAGCCAGACGTTGTCGATGTCGCCCGGAGCGACGGCCGCGAGCGTATTGTACAGGTCCGTCCGAGTTTCAACGGGATAGGACGCCTGGACGTAGGTCAGCTCATCAATCTGGCTTTTCGCGGCCGTATCGACGGCCTCGTGGCTGTGCCCCAGCGGGACACAGGCGTAACTCGCGCCCATGTCCAGATACTCCGTTCCCGCGTCGTCGTAGACGACGGCGCCGTCACCGCGCTCGATCTGTATCGGTTTCTCCGAGAATACGAATCCGCTCATGAGTGGTCCTCCGTGTCGATCGCTGTTTGATAGACGTGCGTTCCAGTACCTTCGAGGGCAGCACTGATCGGTTCGTCCGCGTTCGCGTCAGTGACGACGACCTCGGGTGCACCGCCTTTCAAGGCCTCCTCAGTAGCCATGATTTTCCGCTCCATGAACCCCTCGGCCGCCGCTTCGAGTGACGTCCAGTCCTCGCTCGTCTCGACTGATTCGATCAGCGTCGCCGGATCGTCGGGATCGGCATAGACGCCTTCGACGTCCGTTAGCAGGACAAGCGTTGCATCGAGTGCCCCGGCGATGGCCGCCGCCGAGCGGTCGGCGTCGGTGTTGACCGGGATCCACTCCCCGTCATCCTTTCCGGCCATTGGCGGCCCGGCGACCGGCGTGTATCCATCGTCTAACAACGTATACAGCAACTCGTCGTTAACCTGCTTGATCGACCCCGAATGGTCGCCGCGTTTGATCTTGCGCTTGCCGTCATCGAGGACCCGCACGGCTGACTTGCGAGGACCAGCCAGAAGCTTGCCGTCAACGCCGTTGAGTCCGGCCGCGTCGACGCCCTGGCTCTGCAGGCCCGCGACCAGTTGCGTGTTGAGGTGGCCAAAGACCATTTCGAAGACTTCCATCGTCTCCTCGTCGGTGAACCGGCCGACGACACCCGACGGGGTTTCGACGTACTCAGGCTCGATTCCCATGCGTTCGAGAGTGTCGTCGACCGCGGTCGAGCCGCCGTGAACGACGACGATGTCTTCTCCATCCTCTACGAGTGTGGCTACGTCCGCCAGGGCACCCTCAGGATCGACCGCGCGTGCGCCGCCGACTTTGACGACGACCGTCATTCTGTGGTCACCTCGCTCATGGCGATCCCACCGGGTGCATGCCCGCGAAATCCAGTCCGGCCGTCTCCTCTAAGCCGAGCGCGATGTTGGCGGCGTGGACGGCCTGGCCGGCCGACCCTTTCATCATGTTGTCGATGGCCGAGAAGACCACGACGCGTTTGTTTCCGGGGTCGAGTTCGAACCCAACTTCCGCGAAGTTTGAGCCCGCGACGGCCTTCGGCTCGGGGTAGCGATAGACGCCACCCCCGCCGGCGACCATGCGGACGAACGACTCCTCCTCGTAGGATCCTCGATAGGCCCCCCAGAGGTCGCCCTTCGAGACCGGTTCTTCGGGGAAGGCATGGATCGTCGCGCTCGCACCGCGGATCATCTCCACCGCGTGGACGGTAAAGGAAACCTCGGTGCCGAGGAACTGCTCGATCTCGGCCTCGTGGCGGTGGCCCGTCGGCGCATAAGGGCGGACGACGCCCGAGCGCTCAGGGTGACTGGAGGCCTCTCCGCCGCCCGCGCCACCCTCGCTGGAGCCGACTTTCACGTCGACGACGATCTGCTCGTCGCCGGAGAGGACGTCGTTCTCGAACAACGGCAGCAGGCCCAGGATCGTCGCCGTGGCGTTGCAGCCACCGGAGGCGATCAGGTCCGCCCCGGCCAGGTTCTCCCGATTGAGTTCCGGCAGGGCGTACTCGGATTTGTCGAGCAACTCTGGGCGCGAATGCCCGTCGTACCACTCGTCGTACTGGGCTTCCGAATCGAGTCGGAAGTCCGCCGAGAGGTCGACGACGGTGTCGGCGGCGTCCTGAAACGCGTCGATGTGCTCCATCGAGACGCCGTGGGGAGTTGCTGCAAACAGCACGTCAACCGACTCCAGGTCTTCGGGTGAACTGAACCGAAGATCGAGGTCCCGCAGGTTCGGGTGGACGTGGCCGATCGTCTTGTTTGCCTTCGAGCGACTGGTCGCCTGGGCGATATCGAAGTCCGGATGGCCGGTGAGCAGGCGCAGGAGTTCGCCGCCGGTGAAGCCGCTTGCGCCCACGACGGAGGCAGTCAGCGACGCCTCACCTTCGCTCGCGGACATCACTCACTCACCCCCGCTTTCGTCTCCAGCCAGTCGACGACCTGGGCGGGGATGTCTGTCTCGACGGCGTCGTTCAGTGCTTTGAACTCGACAGTGTGATTGACTTCGTGGACTGTGTAGCCGGTCGGATTCCCGTCCTCATCCACTCCTGTTTCCATTAGATCTATTCCTAAGAGCCCGCCACCGACGGCTTCGCTCGCCGCCGCGACCAGCTCCTCGGCGCGTTCGTCGAGTTCGAAGACGTCGGTTTCGGCCCCTTTCGCGGCGTTGGTCAGCCAGTGGTCCGAGGAGCGGACCATCGCCGCGATTGGCTCGCCGTCGGTCGCTAGGACGCGAATGTCCCGGCCTGGCTTTTCGACGAACTCCTGGACGTAGAAGACCTTGTGCTCGTAGTGGCCAAGCGTCGCCTTGTGTTCGAGGATGGCCTCGGCGGCGTCTCGCGTGTCGATCTTGGCCATCAGCCGGCCCCAGGATCCAATGACAGGCTTGAGTACACAGGGATAGCCGAAGTCCTCGATGATATCCAGGGCCGTGTCTTTGGTGAATGCGACCTCCGTTTTCGGGGTCGGCACGCCGGCCTGTTTCAGCGCGAGGCTGTTGGTCACCTTATCAGCGCAGGTTTCGGCCGTCTCGTGGCTGTTGACGACGGGAATGTCGTAGGCATCGAGGAACTCCGTCGCATAGAGACTCCGGCTGGTCGCCAGACACCGATCGAGCACGACGTCGACGCCCTCGAAATCCGCCGGCGGTTCGTCCAGGCTGAAGCGCTGTTTGCGCACGTCGACTTTCGTCACCTCGTGATCGCGCTCGCGCAACTCCGAGAGGAGCAGCTTCTCGTCCTGGCGGATGCGCGAATACAGCAATCCGACGTTCACGCGGCCGCACCTCCGGGACATACGGGCGTCGCGGCTGTCGGTGCTGTTCCGCCGGCGGTCGACGGCTGATGTGATACCGTACTCGGTGTCGTGAACATGGCGTGGATCGCTGTGGTGATCTCAGACATACGTCTCTACCTCCGCCTGCAGGGTCTGGGCCGCTGCATCGAGGTTCGCTCGACGGTCGGCCAGCGCGTCGCTGTCTGTGGCGTGTTCGTCGCGGGCAGTTGCGATCTGGTCGGCGACGGCCCCGGGGGCCGGCCCACCGGGAGAGTCGCGACTGGCGACGCTCTCCGTGGGATCGAGTGCGGCTTCGACCGTCTCTCGGTCGACGTACTCGGTCAGCGGCGCATCGAGTACCTTCCGCGTCGCGGCGTCGAGCGTCTGGAAGTCCGTTTCCCCGGCGGCTTCGGCCGCGCCGGCAACGACTTCGTGGGCCATCCGGAAGGGAACGCCGGCCATCGCCAGCGCGTCGGCGACGCCCGTCGCGGTCGAGAAGCCCTCGCCCGCAGCGTCGGCCAAGGCTTTTTCGTTCCACTCGGCGGTCGCGACCGCGCCGGCGGCGACTTCGGTCGCCTCGCTGACCCCGTCGATCGTCCGCCAGGCGTGCCCGCCGGCTCGCTGGAGGTCGCGGTTGTACGCCCGCGGGAGCCCCTTCAGCGTACTCAACAACCCGTTGAGGCCCGCCGCGGCGTCGCCAGCGCGGGCGCGGACGAGTTCGAGCGTGTCGGGGTTCTTCTTCTGTGGCATGATCGAGGAGGTCGAAGCGTAGCTGTCGTCGACCTCGATATACCCCTTGTTCGCGTAGAGGACGACATCCTCTGCGAGCCCCGACAGCGTCGTCGCCAGGCTCGCGAGTGCGGCTGTCGACTCGACGAGGAAGTCCCGCGCCGAGACGGCGTCCATCGCGTTGTCCATCGTCCCGTCGAAGCCCAACAGCTCGGCCGTCCGCTCGCGGTCGATCTCGAAAGGCGTGCCCGCGAAGGCGGCCGCCCCGAGTGGCGACTGGTTCGTACGGGCGTAGGCCGCCACGAGGCGCTCGATCTCACGGGCAATGGCCCGCTCGTAGGAAAGCGCCCAGTGGGCGACCGTCGTCGGCTGGGCCGGCTGGAGGTGCGTAAATCCCGGCATGATCGTCTCACGCTCGGCCTCGGCGGTCTCGATCAGCGCGCCGCGAGCCTCAAGTGTTGCCTGTGCTGCATCCAGCAGGTCCTCACGAAGTCGGTAGCGAATACAGGTCGCCACCTCGTCGTTGCGCGAGCGGGCGGTGTGCATCCGGCCGCCGTCGGGGCCGACGCGATCGATTACGGCCGTTTCGATGGCCTCGTGGACGTCTTCGCCGTCGGGCAGGGCGTCGTGGCCTGCGTCCTCGATTTGGTCGAGGGCAACCAGGATTTCACCGGCGGTCTCCGCCTCGACGATCCCCCGCTCTTCGAGCATGACGACGTGGGCGCGATCGACCGCAAGGTCGGCCGCGAAGATGCGCTCGTCAGCGGCGAGCGACGAGAGGAACCCCCGGGCGGGGCCGCCGCTGAACCGCTCTCGACGGACGACACCGTCGCTGCTCGTATCGCCGTCGTCGGCTCCGTCACCGTTCACCGTGGGTTCCTCTGGCATGGCTTACTCCTCGTCGTCGGCAAGTGACTCCGTGACGCGGTTGGCCAGGCGCGACTGGAACCCGTGGTACTTTGCGACGCCCGTAGCGTCGTCCTGCGTGATACTCCCGGTTACAGCCTCCTCGTTGAACGAGGCCGCCGACTCGCTGTACACCGAGTAGTCGGATTCACGCGAGACGGCCCGACAGTGGCCGCCTTCGAGTTTGACCGTTACCGTCCCCGTGACGCGGGATTGGGTCTGCTCGATGAATCCTTCGAGGTCTTTCACGAGGGGCGCGTCGATCAACCCCTCGTAGGCCTTTTCGGACCAGCGCTGATCGATGGAAGTCTTGAACTGGCGTTCTTCCTGGGTGAGGACGAGTCCTTCCAGAGCCTCGTGGGCCGTCAGCAGCACCGTCGCGGCTGGATGTTCGTAATTCTCGCGGACCTTCAGGCCGAGCATCCGGTCTTCCATCATGTCCGTCCGACCGATCCCGTGCGCGCCGGCGCGTTCGTTGAGTGCCTCGATGAGTTCGACCGAGCCGAGTGCCTCGCCGTCGACGGCCACAGCGGTGCCGTCCTCGAAGGTAATCTCGACGAGTTCGGCGTCTTTCCCGGAGGGATTGTCCGTCCAGAGGTAGATATCGTCCTCCGGGATCGTCGCGGGGTCTTCGAGTTCCGAGCCCTCGATCGAGCGACTCCAGAGGTTCGTGTCGATCGAGTAGCGACCGCCGGCCCCGCCCTCGACGGGCAGGCCCTTCTCCTCGGCGTACTCGTTCTCCCACTCGCGAGTGAGGCCGAGTTCGCGGATCGGCGCGATCACGTCCATGTCAGTGTCGCGCCAGACGGCCTCGAAGCGCAACTGATCGTTGCCCTTGCCAGTACAGCCGTGGGCGAGGGCGGTACAGCCCTGCTCGCTGGCGACGTCGGCGATCGCTTTCGCGATGACCGGGCGGGCGAGTGAGGTTCCCAGCGGGTAGCCCTGATAGTCGGCGTTGGCCTTCACCGCGTCGAGACAGAGGTCGGCGAACGCTTCCGTCGCGTCGACGACGTAGTGCTCGAGTCCGAGTGCCTCAGCGGTCTCTTCGGCCTCGTCGAACTCGTAGTCGGGCTGGCCGACATCGACCGTGACGCCGATGACGTCGTCGTAGCCGTATTCTTCTTTGAGTAGCGGGACGCAGACTGTGGTGTCGAGCCCGCCCGAGAAGGCGAGTGCGACGGTACCGTTTCCGTTCTGTTGTGTCGTGGATTGTGTCATGTGCGTGACTGTCGGGTGAGAGATGACCGCCCCGGAACCCGACGGTGGGCGGCGATGAGAACGTTCGAACGCGTGAAGAGAGTAGTAGTGACGGGCCTAACGGCCCCGTCGTCGGCGTCGAAGAAGGGAGACGGACCCACCGGTCTCGGAACCGTTTGCGTTGGACCGGTGGATCGGCGTCATGTACCCCGGAATATCCGGCATGCAGTACAAATATCTTCCGGGTTCGATCCTGGCGTGTGGGTCTCTGACGCGCCCGTTCCGGCATGGTTCTCTGCCATTCGGACCGGCGACTGCCACAACGACTATTTGGGTCGCCTGTGATCTAACACACATGAACCTCGATGTCGAAGACCTCTTGAAAATCGTCCTGGTCCTGGTGATCGTCCTCATCGCGCTCGAAATCGTCGGCATGGTCATCGAGGGGGTTGCGGGCCTTCTCGGCCCGTTCCGCCCGCTGCTCGGATTGATCATCGTCGTACTGATCGTCCTGTGGCTCCTCGACCGGATCTGAGACGTTGTTGCCCAGTCCGGGTGTGGTTCGCCCGGCATTGATCGATCGGGGCGCTTATTCTGCTCGATCTCTCCAGTCCAGACGTGTACAGTCTGAACGTCCCGGTTCCCGCCGCGGTCGCACGCCTGGCGAGCGACCTGGCCCGGGAGCTTCCGCTGGCTCGGGAGCGGACCAGAGGCGAGCACACGCTGGTCCTCAAACGACTCGGCCAGGACCGGTCAGTGCCACGCTTACGGGCTCAGATGCGGGAGTATCTGGCCGGACAGCAGCCATTCGAGGCACAGGTGACCGGCATCGACTACTTCGCCCAGGCGACGGATGGTCCCTCACCGGTTGTGTATCTCACCGTCGAGAGTCCCGGACTCTGGGACATTCACGAGCAACTCGTCGAGCAGTTTTCACCAGTTGCGGGATTTGAGGGCGACGACTACTCCCCGCACGTTACGATCGCCCGGGGCGGCGATCGGGACGCGGCCACCCGGTTGGCCGAACGCTCGATCGACCCGATCACCTGGACAGTCTCGCGACTGACCGTTCGTGATGCCCGACGCGGTGAGCCGGCAAGCAGTGTGTCCCTCCCGGTCTGATACGGACTGCTGTGACTGCTGCTGTGTGTTTACTCTCCGAAGCGGCGGTCCTCGTTGGAGACATCGTCCTCAGCCTCCCGAACCGTCGTCGGGATGTCCCTGCCCCCGAACGATCCTCCGCCAACGACCCGATCGCGGCCGCTCTGTTTGATGATGTCCAGGGCCGTCATCAGGTCTGTCCGGGTGAGCAAGCCAGCGAACTCGTCGGCCTCCATGACGAGTAGCCGGCCGATGTTGTTCTCCTGAAGGCGAGTCAGGGCTGCCATCGCGTCTTCGTCCGGTCCGATCGTCCGCAGGTCGGTCGTCATCACGTCCGAGACGGTGAAGGCTTCGCGTTCGACTTCTCTGACGGCACGAGCGTCCTCTAAGGTCACTAGCCCGACGATCTCGTCGTTCTTGACGACTGGAAAGCCCGTGTGACGTTCACGGAACATCAGCTCCATCAGCTCGGCGACCGACATATCCGTCTCGACCGACTGGACGCGATCGGCCGGCGTCATGACGTCCCGGACGGTCACGCCCTCGAAGGCCGCCTTCATGGTCGTCATCTGGGCTTCACTGGAGGCGCCGATGTAGATGAAGAAGGCGATCGCGATCAGAAACGGGCTGCCCCCACCGAACAGGCCGAACAGGCCCAACAGGAGGGCAAAGAGCTTCCCGACCTCGGCGGCGATCTGGGTCGCGCGGGCGTACGGTCGGTTCCGGGCCAGCAGCGCGCGAAGGACTCGACCGCCGTCCATTGGGAACCCGGGCAACATGTTGAAGATCGCCAGGGCGAGGTTCATCAGCGCAAAGTACCCGAGCAGGAACTTCAGCGACGCAATGCCGACCGCCTCACCCGTCGGGACGAGCCAGAAGCCGGCGTAGGAAATGCCGGCGAGGCCCACGCTGACGGCTGGCCCGGCGATCGCGATGAACAGTTCCTGCTTCCAGTCTTCTGGCATCTCTTCCAGTTGGGCGATGCCGCCAAACAGCCATAGCGTGATCGAGGAGATGGGAAACCCAAACCGCATCGCCACGACCGAGTGGCCGAGTTCGTGGAGGACGACGCAGGCGAAGAGGCCGACGGCCGCGGTGATCCCGAGCACGTACGGAAACGCACCCGTCGAGAGGGGTTCGACGGGAATGCCAGCCCCCCAAACCTCGTTCATGAGTTCGACCGATTGTCCCACTTGCGCGCCGATGATCCAGGCAAACAGCGGGAGCACCAGCAGGAACGTGAAATCCAGCTGTATCGGGATCCCGAAGGCGCTACCGATCCGGATGCGTCGCATGTTCGGGGGTAGTCCTGGCAGCGTCTTAAGGCCCCGTGTCACGGCATGTCGTCCTGGTGCGATCGGGTCCGAGACGTCGGGCGACACCTGGCAAGCATCCACGACGCGGGGTTTGTCCACGGCGATTCGACGACGCGGAACGTGCGAGTGGGCGGCGCGAGCGAAGAGAGCGCCGCCGACAGTGCAAGCGGTGACGGACGGAGCCGCGAGCAAGCCGACGAGCGAACTCACCTCATCGACTTCCGGCTCGGGTACTACACCGATCACGCCGAGGACCACGCGATGGACCTCCACGTCTTCGCCTAGTCGCTCACCAGCACGGCCGACGATCCTGAGCAGTTGCGCTCGGCCGCCGAGGACGCCTACCGCGAGGCCGCGAGCGAAGGCGACGAGGACTTGGATCGACTCCGCGAGATCAAGGGGCGCGGCCGGTATCAGTGAGTCCTATACATTATATACCCTAACAGAAAATTCATGGTCGGCAATCAAATAATGCTGTTATGGGAAAAACACCAGTCGAAGAAAATTTCATCACTAGAATTGTATTAGGTCTTGTAGTAATTTTTGCGATGATCATTATGGGTGGTGCAGTTGGTGATATTATGTCTTCAATTAATGAATATGCAGTATGGCTTGGATTTACAATCGGTGCCATTTTCGTCTTCGTGATTTTCACTGCAGTGTACTACAATTATAGTCGATCATACATGGGATTCTCAACCGACTAGCTGGCGAAAGCCGTCTCCGAGCGACTCAAGTACCGCGGTTCCCGTAGTGAGGGTGTGTCCCAGCAGCTTTCGGCTGTCGATACGCTGTTCCTCCACGAGGACGGCGAGGACTTCCGGGTGGTCGTCCAGCAGGACGGACAGCGGGTGCTTGGCGGTCGACTGGAAATCAAGGAGACCTCGGCCGGGCCCCGACCCGCCCGCCTTCGGGTCGAGCGTGGTAGCCAGGAGGATCTGCGCAGCCCCGACCAGTTCGTCGAACTGGCCCGTCGAGCCGACCGTATCCGCGTCTCCGAACAGACCTCCAGTCGTGGTCGACGGGTCGCTCGCGAGATGCTCGAGGCCTACCAACTCGAGGCGAAGGTCGTCCGGACCTGTCGGTACTGTGCCTCCGGTGGCGAGTACGCGCCGATCACGAGCGAGACCGCGATCGCCGCCGATGGCGACGACATCTGTCCGGACTGTGCGATCGCTGAACTCGAACGCGAACTCGCCTATCACGGGGATGTGACGGGGACTGCCCGCGATCGCCTCGAAGCGCTCTTACTCGAAGTCCAGGACCTAGAACGCATCAAGAACCTCCTCTCGGGCGAACTCGACCCGGAACTCACGAAGTTCGACGAGATCAGTGCGACGGTCGAAGACGTCGACCTCGTCCCGACGGACTCGTTGTCCCTCCATACGGGCATGCAACAGAAACTTGAATCGCAGTTCGACGAACTCCTGCCGGTCCAGAGCCTCGCCGTCGAACATGGCGTGACCGATGGCCAGGACCAACTCGTCGTCTCGGCGACAGCGACGGGGAAGACGCTCATCGGTGAGATGGCCGGGATCGATCGCGTGCTCAACGGGAAGGGAAAGATGCTGTTTCTCGTCCCGCTCGTGGCGCTGGCCAACCAGAAATATCAGGACTTTCAGGACGAATACGGCGACATCGTCGACGTCAGTCTCCGCGTCGGGTCCAGTCGGATCCGGGGCGAGGGCGGTGGCTTCGATCCGAGCGCCGACATCATCGTCGGTACCTACGAAGGAATCGACCACGCCCTGCGGGTCGGCCACGACCTCGGCGAAATCGGGACGGTCGTCATCGACGAGGTCCACACCCTCGGCGAGGGCGAGCGTGGCCACCGCCTGGACGGCCTGATCTCCCGACTCAAGTACTACTGTGAGGAAGGTGGCGCGACGGCGGCCCGAGAGGGTCGCGGCGGTGGGACGAGCGACCCCGGCGATACCCAGTGGATTTACCTCTCGGCGACCGTCGGCAATCCGGGCTCGCTGGCGGAATCCCTCGAGGCCCAACTCATCGAGTTCGAGGAGCGCCCGGTCCCGATCGAGCGCCACGTCACCTTCGCCGACGACTACGAGAAGGTTGACATCGAGAACAAGCTCGTCAGGCGGGCCTTCGACTCGAAATCCTCGAAGGGGTATCGCGGCCAGACGATCATCTTCACCAACTCCCGGCGGCGCTGTCACGAGGTCTCCCGCCGGCTGGAATACTCCTCGGCCCCCTATCACGCGGGCCTGGACAACAGCCGCCGCGGGAAGGTCGAGTCGATGTTCGCCGAGCAGGAACTGTCCGCCGTCGTAACGACGGCCGCTCTCGCCGCAGGCGTGGACTTCCCGGCCTCCCAGGTCATCTTTGACTCCCTGGCGATGGGCATCGAGTGGCTGACCGTCCAAGAGTTCTCCCAGATGCTCGGGCGGGCGGGCCGGCCCGATTATCACGACAAGGGGACCGTCTATCTGCTGGTCGAACCCGATGGCGTCTATCACAACAGTCAGGAGATGACTGAAGACGAGGTGGCGTTCAAGCTCCTCAAAGGCGAGATGGAGCCGGTCACGAGTCTCTATGACGAGAGCGCGGCCGTCGAGGAGACGCTGGCGAATATCGTCGTCGCGGGGAGTGGGGCCAAGCGACTCAACGAGCGGATGCTGGGGGAGGTTCCGACAAAGCACGCCCTCGGAAAACTCCTTGAGTACGAGTTCATCGACGGACTGGAACCAACGCCGATGGGCCGGGCCGTAACCCGGCACTTCCTCTCGCCCGATCGAGCGTTCCTGTTACTCGACGGGATTCGGAAGGGGATGGATCCCTTCGATATTGTCGCCGACGCGGAATTGGCTGACGACGAGGAACGGTAGTCAGTAAAGAGAGCCGTCTCAGAGAGCGCCGACCTCGTCGAGGTAGTCGTAGATTTCCACGAGGAATTCCCGATACCGTCCCAGATCCTGCAGAGCGTCGTAGACGACATCCTGATCGAGCACGTCGCCGTACTCGTGAGCCAGGACGTTTCTGAACATGGCGGCTTCGGCCATCGACTCGGCCGTCTCGTCAGTCAGGACGTCGATCTCGCCGAGTCGCCGCATCGTGGCGGCGTTCGATCCAGGTGCGTGCCCGTCGATATCACGCACCAACATCCGGGCGATGTCGATGCACGCCTGGCTCGACTTTTCGAGGCGGCGTTCGACGACGTCGCGCGTCTCCGGTCGTTCGCGGAATGACTCCCTGGATACCGACTGGTTCGCCACAAGAATCTCCAGACACGTCTAGACGTATTCGGCCTTCTCGACGATCGTCTCCACCCGTTCTGGGTCGTGTGGATTCGACACGTCTCACCCACCCGTTTCGACGAGCCGGTCGAGGTTTTTGATCGTCTCGTCGAAGCGATCTCGTAACGTTCCCTCGGATCGGTGCTCGTCGACGCGCTCGGTGAACCGTTCCCGAAACTGCTCGATCCGATCGGCGCTGCCAACGAGGGCAGTCCCGTGTGTAAACGCCGCCCGACCGACGCGTGGCTCGATGTCGGAGACGAGCGCCAGGTCAAGGTCGTTGCGATCCAGCGCGACAGAGAGATCTGTCAGTAGCGAGAGGAACGCATCCGTCCGCTCGTCGACCCGTGGGTCGAACTCGACAACGATGTCGACGTCACTGGTCGGATCGGTCCGGCCGGTCACCTGCGAACCGAACAGGACAGCCACACGGACGGGATGATCGGCCAGCACCTCGCGGAGTCGGTCCGGATCAACCGGCCCGGAATCCGTCGGTTCGCCGGGATCATCCCCGTGGTCGGACCGTTCGCTCATTGTGTTCGTATTAGCCAGCCGACGACAAACATATTAGGGTGGCTGAGATGTCACGGTGCCTTCGGTCCGACGCCACCTGGCTGAACGTCCGTTACGTCGGGAGCCGAAAAAGGATTGACCCCTTCGATATCGTCGCCGACGCGGAGTTAGTTGCAGATCGCGAGTGACTCAGTAGCCCGCGTTCTCGCCGAGGAAGGTGTCGGCTGCGTAGGCGGCGCCGAACGCTGCGATGCCACCCATCAAGCCGACGATCGCGCTGTTGATGAGGAGGTTCCCGAACTGGATCGAACTGAGGTTGTCGAGCGACCCGGAGAGTTCTGTTGCGCCAGCCATGCCGAACCCGCCAAGGTCGCCCGCGCTCGATCCCGCGGCCTCCGCGAAGGCGCTCAGCGACGGCACGACGAACGACGCGATGACCGTCGTCACGAGGACGAACACGAACGCGCCGAGGAAGACCCCGACGCCGGCCGTCATGCGACGAGTCTGTGCGTCTTCACTCATCTGGGTCGCGACGAACAGCCCGATCAGCGGCGCGAGTCCGAAGGCCACGAACGGCGCGATCTCGGCGGTCAAATAGCCGATCGTGAGCTGATGGCTCGTTCCCATCAGCTGTCCGACTTGGGGTCCGCCCGAGGCACTCATCGCCGAGGCCGCGCTGTCAGCCACTTCGACAGCACCGGGGACGAACGGGAAGCCACCGATCAGTCCCAGCAGGAACGTCATCACGCCGAGGAGCACCGATGCGATCCCCATCGTCCCGACGATGCCTTTGAGGTAGCGCTTGGGTTCGGGCCGTTGCAGGTCGTTCAACAGGTTCGAACCACCGAAGCCACTCCCTTGGGCGAATGTGCCTTGCTGGCCCTGCTGGCCCTGAGGGTATTGGCCGCCCTGACCCTGCTGGCCCTGGGGGTACTGGCCGCCCTGACCCTGCTGGCCCTGGGGGTACTGGCCGCCCTGACCCTGCTGGCCCTGGGTCCCTGTGCCCGCCGGTTGCTGGCCGCCGGGAGCCCCAGCCTGGTTCGCTGGTTGTTCACCTGTATTCCCACGTGGCTGACTGTCTTGCTCGTCATTCCGCGTATCGCTCGGATTGTTTCCTCCAGACATCAGTGCATACCTGTTCCAGCAAACGTATAAGTCTTTGATATCACGGAACGACGGGTTCGGCGCGAGGCGTGTCACGATAACCCAAGAGGTGCCTTTTGTTCGTGTCCGCCCCTGCATCGACTGTGCTCCACCGGTCTCGACGATGCTCGTCTGGGGACTGCTGGCCGAGCCGATCTACGTCCTCCGGGTACCGGGGAGTGTGGTGACAGCCGTCGAGTGCGGTCTCTCCGGGTTTGCCAGTGTGGCGACGATCACCGTTCTGGCGATGTTCATCCTCAGCGCGGGGATCTGTCGGACCGGCGTCATCCAGATTCTCGGGCGGAAGATCAGCGAGTGTATCGGGGATAGCGAGACCAAGCAGCTCGGGGCGACCGTCGGGATCGTCAGTCCGATCTCGGGGTTCATCAACAATACCGCCGCGGTTGCTATCTTCATGCCGATGGTTACCGACCTCGTCGAGTGGGGCAAGACCCCCCCGTCGAAGCCGCGCTGACGCTCGGTACTCATACGGTCTCGCTCGGCCTCTCGGTGACGTTTGCGGCTTCGACGGCGCTCATGACACCCGTCGGCTACCAGACGAATCTCTTCGCTACGGCCCGGCGGCTACGGGTTCATGGCTCACTCTGCGGAATTCGAGGCGAAAGCCTCGCGCTTTCGCACGGGGAGGATGTCAACAGTGAGTGCGAGACCCCGTGACGGTACTGCCACCCTTCGTGAGCTGGTTGATAGCTATCGCCATGGACGAACGCCACCGGGTCAGACGATTCGTCACGGGTGAACGTCGCCCATAGTGGTCTCAATCCCGGTATATCGCTGCTTCGTAGGGGCGGAACGTCGTCCCATCGGGAGCCGATGGCACATCCATGTAGTTTCCGGCAACAGGGTCGACATCGTGGGTCGGGACCGGCGACTCGAAGGTGGCCGGCTCGGCCGACCAGTTGAGCACGATCAGTGCGCGCTCCTCGCCGAGCGTCCGGGTGTAGGCGTAGAGCTGCTCGTGATCGGGGAGCAATAGCTCGTAGTCGCCATAGACCAGGACGTCCCATTCGTGACGCAAGTCGATCAGGTCTCGATAGTGATCGAGTACCGAATTCGAGTCGGCGCGGGCGGCCTCGACGTTGATCTCCCGGTAATTGTCGTTGAGTTTGAGCCACGGATCGCCCTCCGTGAAGCCGGCGTTTGTGCCGTCGGTCCACTGCATCGGCGTCCGAGAGTGGTCCCGACTCCGGTAGTTAACCATGCCTTTGACGTCTTCGAAGGAATCGGCGACGCCCTCGGCGTCGTGTTCCTCGACGTGGCTGACCGTCATCACGTCCTCAACTTCCTCGAGACGCTCGAAGGTGACGTTCGTCATGCCGATTTCTTCGCCCTGGTAGACAAACGGTGTGCCCCGCAGCGTCAACAGGAATGTGGCGAGCAGTGTCGCCGACTCGCGATGGTATTGCTCGTCGTCGCCGAATAGCGAAACGGCACGGGGCAGGTCGTGATTGCCGAGGAACGGTGCCGGCCAGGGGATCTCGGTCTGTTGTCGCGTCACGATGGCTTTCAGCGCCGTGAGATCCCACTCGTCGCTCGCTTCCGGGTCGAAGAGGTCCTCGGGACTGTCCCCGATCCCGACGTGATCGAACTGGAAAACCGTGTCGAGGCCATTACCCTCTCTGGCGACGTACTCGGTTGCCTGTTCGATGGTCGTGTGGCCCATCTCGGCGACAGTCATTACGTTACCGTCGCCCAGTGTGCGTTCGTGGAGTTCGTCGAGATACGCGTCCAGTCGGGGGCCGTGGCTGTAGTGGGCAATCCCGGTTGGATGGGTGTCTGGATCGCCATCCGGGAGTCCGTCCGTCTTCGAAATGTGCGAGGCCGCGTCGATCCGGAACCCGTCAGTCCCCTTCTTGTGCCACCAGCGGATCACGTCGGTGATCTCCCTGCGAACGTCTGGGTTGCGCCAGTTGAGGTCGGGTTGGCTCTCGTCGAAAACGTGGAGATACCACGCTTCGCGTTGGGCATCGTACGACCAGGCCGGGCCGCCGAAGATCGACTCCCAGTTGTTCGGTGGTTCCTCGGGATTGCCCTCCCGCCAGATGTAGTAGTCGTCGTAGGGTTCCTCGCCGGCCCGTGAGCGCTGGAACCACTCGTGTTCGTCTGCGGTGTGGTTGATGACCAGATCCATGATGAGGCGCATGTCCCGGTCGTGGAGTTCTGCGAGGAGCGTCTCCCAGTCGGCCATCTCGCCGTACTGGTTGTCGATGGCGCGGTAGTCGCTGATGTCGTAGCCGTTGTCCTCGCCGGGCGATTCGTACACCGGAGACAGCCAGACGGCGTCGATTCCCACTTCGTCGAGGTACTCGACGTTCTCGACGATGCCGGAGAGATCACCAACGCCGTCACCGTCGCTGTCGTTGAAACTCCGTGGGTAGATCTGGTAGACGACGGCTTCGTTCCACCACGCACGATCGATGCCGTCGTCGCCTGTCTCGACGTGTGTGTCCATTGGTTCACTCCGTGAGATAGACGCGCGCCTCCCACGGTGAGAGTTCGAGTGTCGACCCGGGGGTTCGAGGGGCGTCGTCGTTCGCGATCGCCAGTTCGAGCCCCGGTTCTACGTGATCTGGGACATCGATCGATCTCGGTTCGCCGGACCAGTTGAGCACGATCAATCCGCGTTCGTTCCCGAGTGTCCGCGTGTACGCAAACACGGACGAATGGTCGGGATAGAGCAGCTCGAACTCGCCAAAGACGAGGACGTCACGCGCTTCGCGCAGGGCGATCAGGTCGTGGTAGTACTGCCAGACTGAGGCGGTGTCCGTCTGCTCGCGCTCGGCGTTGACGGTCTCGTAGTTGGGGTTGACCTTGATCCACGGTTCGCCGTCGGTGAACCCGGCATGGTTCCCGTCGGTCCACTGCATCGGCGTCCGGGCGGTATCCCGGCTGACCGCTTCGATAGCGCCCCGGACATCCGCGTAGGACTCGGCGTCGCCGGTGGCGATTGCCTCCTCGACGAAGTTGATCGCCTCGACGTCGCGAAGCTCTTCGATCGACTCGAAGGGCGTGTTTGACATCCCGAGTTCCTCGCCCTGGTAGACGAACGGCGTCCCCTGTAGGGTGTGTGTAAACGTTCCAAGCAGCTTGGCGGACTTCCGGCGGTACCCGTCGTCGTCGCCGAATCGTGAGACCATCCGGGGCTGGTCGTGATTCGAGAGGTAGATGCTGTTCCAGCCTTCCTCGGCCAGCCCGGTCTGCCAGCGTTCGATAATCTCCTTGAACTCGGGCAGGCCCCATTCGCCGACGTCCCACTTGCTGTCGCCGTCGCCGACGCCCACGTGTTCAAACTGGAAGACCATCGAGAGCCCGTCGCCGTCCTCGCCGACGAACTCTCGGGCGTCTTCGACGGAGACTCCGGGGGTTTCTCCGACAGTCATAATCTCCCGGTCGACCGTCTCGACTGTCTCGGCTAGCATTTCTGAGAGGTAGTCGTGGATCTTCGGGCCGTTCATGAAGTGCTCGGCCCCGGTTAACCCTCCCTCGGGATCGCCGTCAGGTAGCCCTTCGGCCTTGGAGAGGAGGTTGATGACGTCCATCCGGAAGCCGTCGATGCCCTGCTCCAGCCACCAGCGCATCATCTCGTAGATCGCCTCCCGGACGGCGGGATTGCGCCAGTTGAGGTCGGGCTGTTTCTCGTCAAAGAGGTGGAGGTACCACGCTTCGCGCTGCTCGTCGTAGGACCAGGCGGAGCCGCCAAAAAACGACTCCCAGTTGTTCGGTGGTTCCTCGGGATTGCCCTCGCGCCAGTAGTAATAGTCGTCGTAGGGGTCCTCGCCGCGCCGCGAACGCTGGAACCATTCGTGTTCGTCGGAGGTGTGATTGACGACCAGGTCCATGATGAGACGCATGTCCCGGTCGTGGAGTTCTGCGAGGAGCGTTTTCCAGTCGGCCATCTCGCCGTACTGATCGTCGATGGCGCGGTAGTCGCTGATGTCGTAGCCGTTGTCCGCCTGCGGTGACGCATAGACCGGGGACAACCAGACGGCGTCGACACCGAGCTCGTCGAGATACGAGACTTTCTCGACCATACCGGGAATGTCGCCGATGCCGTCCCCATCGGTGTCGTTGAAACTCCGCGGATAGATCTGGTAGACGTCCGCCTGTTTCCACCACGTTTGTGACCGTTCTGTCGACGCGTCGGCTCCGTGTGCCGGGCCGTTCGGGTTGTTCATATCCGTATGGACCCAATAGTTGAACGCTCTTAATGTTATTCAAATCTACGAAGAACATATACTACAACTCTGTGGAGCAGTGTACGGACTCACGTCCTGTTCAGACGGGCCATCGGTTCGATCCTCGTGTCCTCACTCGCCGCTGTTCGTGTGGCGACGGTCAGGGTTCAGTTTTCGCCTTCGTCGTGGATGGGTAACGTATTCAAGGCAACCCGTAGAATGTGGGACGATGAGCGAGCGATCAGACGGCCGTGACCGAGAGATTCGAGAGGAACTCGCTGTCTTTGGCTTCTCGGACACGGAAATCGACGCGTATCTTGCGATATTGGCCCACGACGAGGCGACGACGCGAACGATCGCGGAGGCGGCCGACGTGACCCAGCGAGCGGTCTACAACATCGCCGAACGGTTGGCGGATCGTGGATTGGTCCGGGTCAAAGCGCACGCTTCACCGACAACAATCAGTGCTCTGCCCCCCGACGATGCGATCGAGAACCTCACCGCCCGGCTTGAGTCAATTCGGCCCCACTTGGCTGCAACGTACGACGAAACAGCGGAGACCTCTCCCGACATACAGATAATCAGATCGAGGGAAACGGCGTTGAAACGTCTGCGGCAGGCGATTGAGTTGGCCGATCACGAAATCGTCATTTCGATCCCACAAGCGATCTATCCCGAGATCGAATCCGCGCTACAGGCCGCAAACGAGCGAGGTGTCCTCGTGTTGTTGTTGCTCGGGGACTACGAAGACGACACTGATCCGGAAGCGTTCGAACCCATCGCCGACGTCGTTCGGTACTGGGACGAACACCTGCCGTTTCTGTACGCCATCGACAACTACCGTGAGGCGATGTTCGGAGAAGCGTCGGTTCTGGCTGGGACCCACCACGACGGCTATGCCGTCTACGTTTCCGAAGCGTTCTTGACGAGTACGATTTTCAGCATGTTCATCGCGACGTACTGGCCCGCCGCCAAGGAACTGTTCGTCACATCGCCCGATCCGCTGCCCGAGTCGTTCGAGTGGTTTCGCCACGCTGTCCTCCAGGCTACGCTGTTAGACTCGGACGGCACGACGCTTCGCGCCGAGGTTGAGACGGCCAGCGGCGAGAGTCTGGTCGGCCGAATCACTGACGTCGTTCAGCAACTCATCGAGCCCCGGAGCGAGACCTTTTCACTACAGCACTCTCTCCACCTCGAGACTGCTGACGGGACGGTCTCACTCGGCGGCCGTGATTGCTTCTTGGAGGAGTACGAAGCCGAATCTATCACGCTACTCTCCGAAGACTGACTGGCAAACCCATCCTGCCCGTTGCCGGCCCGTTGTCCCACTTGTGGATCGTTGCTTGAGTATCTGCCAGCCTTCCGGTTCGGCTGTGTGCCTGTGTCCGTACCCACTGCGGCTAGCTATCTCATTCCGCGAGAGAATCCCGCCGTCTGCCCGTGGCGTCTCCGACGCCACGCTGTTCAGGGCGGGCGTGAATCGCGTACGCTCCGGTGAGAAACGACTGTGTTACGACTGATATTGAGTCTCCAACGCTTCTAGACCAGCTTTTAACACCTCCGCATAGGCTTTAGAGAGGTCCAAATCGTTCGCTTCCGGGTAGTCTTTGATCCGGCCACCAAGTGTGTGTCAAATGTCAATGTTGCGATGCTTGACCAAAAGACGTTACGACTAAATGTATACTAATCTGTTGCCGTAAATCGTGCCAACACGTTCGCTGTGCGACCCCTCTCCAGCGATGGGGTCCTGGTGCGACAAGACTTGTTGGACGCTTCTGGCGCTCTCTGGAACGAAATCAACTACCAGCGCCTCATGCGGTACTGAGCGGAGCACAGATCCGCGATGTACGCAAATATTCGCTCTGCTTGACAACGACGAGGGCGGCCTCGAGGGCGACGTATAGGACGCCGACACCGGAACACTCGGCGGAACGTACAGCGGTGTTCTCGGCGCGTCCACCGCCCAAACTGTGTGGCGAGCAAACAGTGAAGCGTGGCGCGGGTTCTTCGAGACCAAGAAGGCGTACTACGACGAGTCGAACACGTCGGTTCCGGAACATTCAGAACCATTCGGATTCCGTGGTCTTGGAAATCGAAGATTTCCGGGCTGCTGAAAACGCGCAGCGTTTTCCAGCACGGTTCCAGTGGGACGACCACGACTGGTCGGGAATACCACTCTCCCATGCAAGTCTCACAGAACAGTGCACAGATTCGAGTACCGTCCACCGTGACGGGAATGTTGCCTCCGGCGAGTCCCAGACCGGCTGAGACTCTCACGGAGGAAACCCAATCGTCATCGGGCGAAGCCCGACTGCCTGTGGAACGTAGTCTCTCTGTGCAGGATGGGGTGGCTGTCATTTCGCCGCTTGGCGTCTACGATCACGTTGTCACCGCTGGCATCGATCGTCTGGACCCGTGCGTGACCCCACCCAGCTTGCCGACTCGACCGTGGTCATATTTTCCGCACCAGCGGTCCCGTGTCCGACGTGTCTCGTTTCGCTGGCCGTCGTTTCGGTAGCAGACAGCACAGCAAATCTGGTAATATCCTTGAAGAATGTCTTCTACCAGAGATTTTATTACCGTTGTTCCTGCATATTAAATTGATGCCCAGTACTACCGATGGTGGGGCCAACGACGGACCCCTTTCACGGCGACGCTTTGTCCAACTCGCGGGGGTAACTGGTGCCGATGTACTCGCGGGCTGTGGCGGTGACGAGCAGACGACCGATGAACTGGGGACGCGCTCGCTCGGGACAACGGGGCGGCTCGCGATGGCTCCGCGAATCGCACGACAGCGACGACTGGTAAGCGCCTGACGGTGCGGTCCCAGAATAGATGATCGACCTTCCCTCGACGTGGCTCTCTCGCAACGGCCACTTCCGATACGTGGACGCCTAACCACCGTCTCGTTCCCTCAACCTCCACGAATACGCATCCATGAATTTATCACATCGACACGTTCCGGATTTCGAACCGCACGCACAGCCTGATGCGATCGTTTCGGCTCCCAACTGCCGAATTACTGTCCTCACGCCCCGCGTCCTCCGGTTGGAGTACGATCCGACCGAGTCTTTCGAGGACCGTCCAAGCCAACTGGTGTGGTATCGCGACCAGCCGGTTCCCGACTTCGAGGTTACCCGGACCGGCGCGTCTCTGGTCGTCGAAACCGACGCTATGGAACTCGAGTACGACCACACTGCCGATGGGTTCTCCCCTGAGACACTGTCCATCGAACTCGCGGACGGCACTGAGTGGACGTACGGCGCGGACAACGACGGCAACCTGGGCGGATCGTTGCGGACCTTAGACGAGGTCGACGGGGCGGCCCCCCTCGAAGACGGGTTGGTGTCCCGTGACGGCTGGGCAGTCATCGACGACACTGATCGGTTGGTCTTCGGCGAGGACGGCTGGGTCCATCCCCGGGAGGCCGCCGATGGCTACGAGGATCTGTACTTCTTCGGCGACGGCCAGGACTACCAGACTCGCTTGACGGACTTCCGGGCCATCACCGGCGAAGTCCCGATGATCCCTCGGTGGGCGCTTGGCAACTGGTGGAGTCGCTACTGGGAATATTCTCAGGACGAACTCCGCGATGTCGTCGAGGGCTTTTTCGATCACGACATCCCGCTGTCGGTCGCCGTGATCGACATGGACTGGCATGTCGTCGACAATGCCTTTCACGATGGCTGGACGGGCTGGACCTGGAACGACGAGTGCTTCCCCGATCCATCGGGGTTCATCGATTGGCTCCACGACAACGACGTCAAAACGACGCTCAACCTTCATCCCGCGGAGGGCGTCCATCCCCACGAGGCTCAGTACGAGGCCTTCGCCCAGTTCATGGGGATCGATCCCGCGAGCGAGGAGCCGATCGAGTTCGACGCGAGCGATCCGCAGTTCCTCCGTGGCTATTTCGAGCACTTGATCGACCCGATGGAGGACGAGGAGGGTGTCGACTTCTGGTGGATCGACTGGCAGCAATGGGACGAATCACCGGAGATTGATGGTCTCGACCCGCTGTGGGCGCTCAACCACCTCCACTCCCTGGACCGGACCCGCGACGGGAAACGGCCGTTTATTTTCTCCCGCTGGCCCGGCCTGGGCGGGCACCGCTATCCGATCGGCTTCTCCGGCGATGCGTACATCTCCTGGGAATCCCTACAGTTCCAGCCCCATCTGACGGCTACCTCGGCGAACGTGGGCTATGGCTGGTGGAGTCACGACATCGGCGGTCACATGGGCGGGGAGGGCGACCCGCGCGACTTCGCGGAACTGTACGCCCGCTGGACCCAGTTCGGAGCTCTCTCGCCGATCAACCGCATCCACACGACAAAACACCGCTTCGTGGACAAGCGCCCGTGGGCCTTCGATGGAACGATTTCGGAGACGCTCGAAGACGCCCTGACCCTCCGCCACGAGTTGCTTCCGTACCTCTACACGATGGCGTGGCGCGATCACGAAGCGAGCGTCCCGCTCGTTCGCCCGATGTACTACCACCATCCCGAGGCTGAGGCGGCCTACGAGACCGTCCACCAGTACTACTTCGGGAGCGAACTGCTCGCCGCACCTCATCTCAGCGAGCGCGACGACGAGACCAACCTGGCCCGGCGCTCAGTCTGGTTGCCCGAGGGTGAGTGGTTCGACTTCACGTCCGGGGAGTCCTACGAGGGAGGTCGCTTCCACGCTCGCTACGGGGATCTCGAGGACCTCCCGGTCTACGCGAAGGCCGGTGCGATCGTGCCGATGGATCCCGACGCGAGTCAGGACGGCGAAAACCCCGACCGGCTGCGGGTGGTTGCGTTCCCTGGCGCTGACAACAGCTTTACACTCTACGAGGACGACGGCACCACGATGGCCCACCGTGAGGGTGCCTTTGCGACCACGACCCTCACTCAGACCTTCGAGGGCGACAGCCTGACCGTCGAGATCGAGCCTGCCGAGGGTGACCGCTCGCTCATCCCCGAGGAACGAGCCTACGAACTCCAGATTCGGGGCGTCACCGAACCCATGGCCGTGACGGCTGATGCGCCGGTCGACTTCGAGACAACCTACCGACGCGAGGACGCCACGCTCCTGATCGAATTCGACGCGATGCCCGTCACGGATGGCCTCACGGTCACCCTCGAGACGGACGCTACCTCGTTGGTCTCCCGGCAGGACCACACTCGCGAGCGCGTCGAGACTCTCCTCTGGTCGTTCAAGACTCATGTCGCTATCAAAGAGGCCATCCTCGACGATTTCGAGCCAGATTCGATCGAGTGGCTGGCCGAGTACACTGGGCCACTCACGACCGCCCAGATGCGGGCGCTCGTCGAGACGATTACCGGCGCTGGGGCAGACCTGATCGACCACGACGGCGAAGATCAACTCGTCGTCTGGAATCCCGATGACGAACCTGTCTCCTATCGATTCACCACCTGGGACTGGCGGGACGAACCGTTCCTCTTTGACGCCGGCTCGGCCGAGTCCGGCACAGTCCCTGACTGGACTGCCTTTGACGTGAGTGACGCCGCAGTCGAAGGGTGTCTCGAACTCACCTTCGGCGACACAGTCACGATGACTGTTGAGAGTGATGCTCCGGACAAACCGACTAACTGACAGTTCGTCTCTCCGTTGGCACCCCTTCGCATCCGAAATAGTGTCGTGATGTAGCGGTATCCGCCGACCCGGGGTCGGCGTCATCCGGAAATAATCGACAATATTCCGTATCAGTGCACGAAGACGGCCGCGCCGGGCACGAACGCGACGTCGAGCACTGACAGCAAGATCACGAGCACCGCGCCCGGCACCCCACCGACGGCGACGACCAGCAACGCCAGCGGCGTAATCGTCACTTCCAGTCCGAGCAGGAGATCGACGAGCACAAAGATGGCCAGACCCAGTATGGCGTTCCAGATGAACGGTTTGACCGCTTTGACGATCCAGTACGCGCCAAAGACGACCGCTAAAACGACCAGCAGCGCCCCGACTTCGAGTGATGTGACCATGTGCGAGCTTCGCTGCAAACTCGTATGTGCTTTCTGGCTAGAACGAAACGCTTTAGCTCGCCTCGCCGTAACTCTTGGTTGCGGGACCGTGGGGTAGCTTGGTATCCTTGCGGCCTTGGGTGCCGTTGACCTCGGTTCAAATCCGAGCGGTCCCATGTTGCGTGGCGCGAACAAGCTCGTGAGCGCCTGCAAACGGAAGGGTGAGGATTTGAATGAGAGAACACGCAGCGCGAGCGAAGCGAGCGACCGTGTTCGCGTGGTTCAACATCCCTGAAATAACTCTGAGTAAGCTCTATGAGGGAAATGAGTGAATACCGGATGGGTCCTATAGGTTCCTGCTGGTAATAGCACTACGTACAAGTATTACGGCTGACTTTTTCACTACCGAGAAATCGAGTCATATCCTACATGAATTTGAACTTCGACCGATAAGAGGCCATTCGACAACAGTTGGTCGTGTTTCGTTTAGCGAGTCCCACCATCGTGCGAAGCTTTGGAGCCAATTTTTGGCTGTTTCTGGTTCGACGTGACTGAACTAGTTTGAGAACGAAGAGGTTCGTCGTTTTACCTTTCGAGATATATGCTCGACACAGTTCCGATTTCCGCGGCGTTCAACCTGAAATCGGGGCTCGACGCGTTGAAGCGCCGTTTGGAGATGGTGAGCACCATCGACGAGAACTCTGGCGTCCTCGACGTTGTGTTTCTCGCGGAGTTCCTGCAGGAACATCTCCGTCAACGCGGTCGTTGTGGTCGAATACAGCCGCATATGCAGCACTTCGTTTGTTTGTGGATCCACAGCGGCGTACAGCCAGTACTGCTGGTCGTCGATACGAATCACTGTCTCGTCTAGCGCGATCTGCGTCGGCTCTTTGGCGGAGACTGGCTGTAAGTCGGCTTTCTGCACCCACTCGTGGATGGCCTTTCGCGAGCGTTGGACACCGGATTTCTCAAATTCCGAAACTATATCCAAAAGTGATAGTATCGCGAGATGCAATCGAGTACCAAGCTCCATCAGCCGGCGTGGTGACCGCTCGTGCTCTACGAAATCTAACCCAATCCAGTCGCTACTGCCACTGTAGCGTGTGATTTCTGGCATAGAACACCATATACTCACACCGTCTCATTTTTCACGCTTCACTACACACCGCCGCCCGCATTGCGCGTACATTTATGGTGCTCTCACTCGTTCGTGTTCGTATGGGAAAACGAATGAAGAAAGCGATGAGTCGAGCCAAGTTCGCAGCGATCGGCGGCGCGGTCGGTGCCACCGCCGGAGCCTTGATTAGCCGTAACGCCGCCAGCACGGGAGCGGGCGTCGGCGCGCTCGTCGGCGCGACGATCGGCGAAAAGCGCGTCGACCTGGGTGAGATGGCCGAGAAAGTCACGGATCGTTCCGCCGAGTGACAAGCCGGGGCACTACTGGGGGCGGACACACACGGGGCTGGGGGCAGTCACCGTCTGGCCAGTCGCATCGAGGGTTCCGATCGCGTCGTCGATAGCGAACGGCACGATCGAATCCGTGTCAGCGTTCACGACGAGCAGGTAGTCGCCGTCGGGATCGAGCGCGAAATCCCGGGGACATTCGCCACGGGTCGAAACGATTTCGACGGCCTCAAGTCCTGTCGAAGTGACTTCAAACGTCGCGATGCTGTCGTGTCCCCGGTTCGACGCGTAGACGAACCATCCGGACGGGTGGACGGCGACAGCACCGGGCGCGTTCTCGCCGTCGTAGTCGGCCGGAACCGTCTCGACAGTCTCGCGGATGGTCAGCGTCCCGTCGGCCTCACGATCGAGGACCGTCAGTGTCGAATCGAGTTCGTTGACGCAGTAGACCGTCCCGTCGGGGCCGTAATCGAACTGGCGCGGGCCGGCACCCTCGTGTAGGGAGACCGCCTCCTTTGCATCGAGTGTCCCCGCATCGTCGTCGAGTACATAGCGAACGATCTCGTCCGTCCCGAGGTCGGCAACGTAGACGAACCGCCCGTCGGGCCCGGGTCGGATCGTGTGCGGATGCGGGGCGGTTTGTCGGTCCGGATCGACGCTCGAACCCTCGCGTTCGTGAACGGTCGACTCGCCCAGGCTGCCATCTGCGCCGATCGGCACCACCGAGATCGCCCCGCCGGTGTAGTGGGCGACCAGCAGGTACTGGCCCGTCGGATCGACACTGCAATGACAGGGATCGGCGGGCCCGATCGACCGGCGGTTCAGTTGGTTTAGCTCGCCTTCATCGTCGATCGCGAACGCCGTCACTGCCCCCTCGGCGACTTCGTTGACGGCGTAGAAGTAGTTCCCTGACGGATGGATGGTCAGATACGATGGATCCGTTGCCGGGGCGGCCAGCTGTCCGTCGCCTAGCTGTCCAGCGGTTGTCTCGTGAGCGTAGATCCCGTCGCTGTCGCCGTCAGTGTAGGTACCGACGTACGTGTGGGCGGTAGGCATTGGTGGATCGTCGGCCGGCCCCCCCATGAGCGTGTCGGCGACGATGACCTGCTGGTCACCGGCCAGGCACCCGGACATTCTCAACAACTAAATGGCCCCACACCCCACACCGGGACAATGAACGGCAACAGTTTCGGCCGACTCTTCGACGTCACCACGTTCGGGGAGAGCCACGGCGGGGCGATGGGGTGTACCGTCTCGGGCGTTCCTGCCGGCGTCGAGTTGAGCGAGGACGACATCCAGCACGATCTCGACCGGCGCAAACCCGGCCAGTCGATGATTACAACCTCGCGGGACGAACCGGATGCCGTCTCGATCAAGTCCGGCCTCCAGGACGGCTACACGACGGGCACGCCGATCGGGATGGTCATCCAGAACAAGGACTCTCGCTCTGGCAAGTACGAGCCGTTCGTCACTGCCCCGCGACCCTCCCACGGCGACTTCACCTACTCGGCGAAGTTCGGCACGCGCAACTGGGGCGGCGGGGGCCGGTCCTCCGCGAGGGAGACGGTCAACTGGGTCGCCGCGGGTGCCATCGCCAAGCAAGTCTTGGCACAGAGCGAGTACGACGTCCAGATCAAGGCCCACGTCAACCAGATCGGCGACGTCCGAGCCCCGGAGGTCTCCTTCGAGGAGATGCTCGAACACAGCGAACAGAACGATATCCGGTGTGCGCATCCCGAGACGGCCGAGGAGATGCGCGACCTTGCCGAGGAGGTCCAGCAGGAGGGCGATTCGATCGGCGGCTCGGTCTACTTCGAGGCGCAAGGCGTCCCGCGAGGGCTGGGTGCGCCCCGCTTTGACTCCATCCCCTCGCGACTCGGCCAGCTCATCTACTCGATCCCGGCGGTCAACGACTTCGAGTACGGGGTCGGCCGAGACGCCCGGACGATGCGCGGGACGGAGTACAACGAGGACTGGGAATTCGACGAGAACGGTGATCCTGCGCCCGTCGGCAACGACCACGGCGGCATCCAGGGCGGGATCACCACAGGCGACCCGATCTACGGCGAGATCACCTGGCACCCGCCGGTCTCGATTCCCAAAAAACAGGAGACTGTCGACTGGGAGACGGGCGAGCGCAAGGAGATCCAGGTCGTCGGCCGTCACGACCCCGTCCTCCCGCCCCGAGCGGTCCCTGTCGTCGAGGCGCTGCTGTACTGCACGGTGCTTGACTTCATGCTGCTTTCCGGCCGCATCAACCCCGACCGGCTCGACGATCGGCCCGGCGAGTACGACACCGACTATCACCCGTCGAGTCCGGTCAACGATCCCGAGGACGCGGACACACAGGCCGAGACGATCGACGACGAGTGAGGCGACGGCGTTTGAGGTCAGTCACGTTGGGGTCTTCGGTCCGCTCTGCGTTACTGCCGGACTCATAAGTCGTTTTTCAGGCTGTACGAAGCGCGTACACCCTTCCGTCAGTACAGCCGGCGTACACTGTCGATTCCACGAGTGCGAGTGACGTAATCCGACTCGGTGTCGAAACGGTCCACAGCACGTCCCCGGAATCGGCATCATATGCACGGATTCGACCGCTTTCCTCTTCTCGGTGGCCAGCATACGCCTCACCGTCGGGATAGCCACCACAGGCGACAACAACGCCGTTGTCCCCGACGACAACAGCGTTTTGCACCCACTCGGTTTCTCGCGTCCACATGACCGTTCGATCCTGGAGGTCAACTGCCCGAAGTTCGCCGCTGTTCGGCAAGAAGTAATCGCCGAAATCTTCAGAAATAGAGAGGCTGAGATATGCCGTGTCGTTAACGACGGCGGGTGCATTTGCGGTGCCACCGTATTTCGCTGGGTCCCACAATGTATCACCTGTCTCAGTGTCGTAGCCGTAAAGCGTCGGAAGCCCTCCCGGTGGACTCCAGTCCCCGCCGACGATGACGCTCCCAGAATCGACTGCTGGCACAGTCGATCCCGAATACTGGGTAGACCACGTTTCCTTGGGGCCACTGTTTAGCGTAGCACCAAGCCCCGTTCGTGGACGATATCGGGAGACACCCGAGTTACCGGTCACGAAGAGTGATCCGTCAGCAAGCGTCGGATAGATCCCCTCATTCTGCCACTGAATGTCGGCAGATTTCGCGTCGAAGGCAACAAGTTGCTCGTCATGCCCTGCATAGTGGCCGACAACGACTGTCTCCTGGTTAGCGACGAGCTGTGCGGGTCCACGGCTATCACCCGTCTCGTACGTGCTCCAGACCGCGTGTGTACTGACTTCGGAGGTGTACTCCCAGCCTCGGAGAAGCTGGACAAACGACTCGTCACGGACACCCAGAGGCCCAGCCGCGTACAGCCGCCGTCCGCCAGCAGAGACGGGTACGATCCCAGCGACATAGGCGGGGACGAACTCCTCGAAAACCCGCGTTCGGTCACGCAGCTGGATAACGACGAGACCTTGGCCACCGAACGCAGTCAGCAACCCATCGGCGATGAGGAGGCCGTGGGCAGGAACGGGTAGTTCGACCGTCCAGCCAGCTTCGACATCGCTTCTCGGAGGGGATGCGTTCGGATTGTGCCCGGAGTTGGAGGGACCGTAGCGTTCGAGCGGCCACGTCTCTTCGGCTGGTGACCACGTGTCTACCGAAATAGCACTCCCACCGGAACAGCCTGCCAGCGCGGCTGTTGTGCAGGTGGCACCAGCACAAAGGAAGGATCGTCGGCTGAAGGGAGGCATCTCCATTGATTTCAATCTTCAGCTCATAAAACGTTCTGATATTTTTTCAAGAACGACTCGGCTTACATCGCTAAAACGCTAGTATGACATTCCGTGCAAAAACTGGGCCACACTCGAGGAGACGGACTGTCACTCGATAGAATCGTCGAGTAGTGATCCGTCAATCGACCGCCACCCGCGAACGGCACACACCAGCGCGTCCAGGCCGACGATGGCGACGCCGATGATCCCGATCAACTCAAGCGTTGGATACGTTGTGAAGACGCCCGTGAACTGCTGGACGACGATGAACGCGAGCAGGTACACCACGCGCCCGATACGTCGGCGAGACATACGTCGCATTAGGGCTTTACACGTATGAGGGTACGGACTGCAGCGGAACGTGTCGCGGTTTTCGTTCCATCGGCTGTCTACACGACCCAATTATTTGGTGACGGACTGTGATTTCTTTCGCATGTATCGTCTCAACGCAGTTACGCTGGCGTTCGGACCCGATCGGGGCCTTGCCGACCCACTTTGGCACCGCGATCGGGCGTGTCGTTGCTTCAGCGTCGGTGGTGACCTGTGACGGACCCCACCGAGGAGACGATGCCAGCGGGAGATGAGACAATCCGGGAACGCCTGTTCCACGCGGACGTGACGCGGGAACCAGGCGACACCAACGTCCACCGATGGGGCATCGACGTGCATCCGGTCGTGTTCCCGCTCGCGCTGGCGTTCATCGTGGTGTTCGTCGCCCTCACGATCGGGTTCGGTGATCGAGCCGCCACCGCGTACGAAACCGTCTTCGACGCTGTCAATGCCAACTTCGGCTGGTTTTACGTCCTGTCGGTCAACGTCTTCATCATCGCACTGGTCGCGTTCGGGGTGAGTGGATACGGCCGGATCAGGCTCGGCGGGCCCGACGCCGACCCCGAGTTCTCCACGTTTGCCTGGCTGGCGATGCTGTTCAGCGCCGGCATGGGAATCGGCCTCCTGTTTTTCGGCGTGGCCGAACCGATGTACCACTTCCTCTCGGGTGGCGGGTCGTTCTTCGACGTGCCGGCCAGATCACCGGCCGCAGCACGGTCAGCGACGGCCCTCACGATGTTTCACTGGGGGCTGCACCCGTGGGCGATTTACGGTATCGTCGGACTGGGATTGGCGTTTTTCTCGTTCAATCGTGGTCTGCCGATCACCGTCCGGTCGATCCTCTATCCGCTGCTCGGCGAGCGGATCTACGGCTGGCCCGGACACGTCGTCGATCTCGCCGCCGTCCTCGCGACAGTGTTCGGTCTGGCGACGACCGCGGGGCTCGGGGCACTCCAGATCAATGCAGGGCTCGATTTCCTCGCGAGAAACTACCTTGCCACCGGGATCCCGACCGGCACTTGGGCGACGATTGCGATCATCGCTGCGATCATCGGCGTGACGGTCCTCTCGGTCATGGCCGGGCTTGAGGGCGGTATCAAACGTCTGTCGAAGCTAAACGTGGTGTTGATGGGCCTGTTGCTCGCGTTCATGTTCGTCGCCGGCCCGACGGTGTACTTACTCGACGTCTTCGGCGGTGGCGTCGGCGCGTACCTGGGCAACATCTTCGAGTTGAGCTTCTATACGGAGGCCTTCGCCGGGGAGGCAGCCGGCTGGCAACACGAGTGGACGATCTTCTACTGGGGCTTTTGGATCGCCTGGGCGCCGTTCGTGGGCATGTTCATCGCGCGGATCTCGAAGGGGCGGACGATCCGCCAGTTCGTGGCTGGCGTGTTACTCGTCCCGACGCTGTTCTCGCTGGTCTGGATGGCGGCGTTCAACGGCTCGGCGCTGTTCGTCGAGCTAAACGTCCTCACTGATGGCATTCTCGGCCCGCTCCAGGAACAGGGACGGGCAGTGGCGCTGTTCGAAATGCTGTCGTTCTATCCGCTCACTTTGGCGACGAGTGTCGTTGTCACCGCGAACCTGCTTACCTTCATCGTCACGTCGGCCGACTCGGGCGCGTTGGTGACGAGCTATCTGGCAGCCGGTGGGAAACAGGAGACAGCCACCCGCCAGCGCGCACTGTGGCCGCTCCTGATCGGCGGCACGTCGGCGGCCTTGCTCGTGGGAAACGGCCTGGACGCGCTGCAGACGGCCGTGATCGCGGCCGGCCTCCCCTTTGGAGCGATCATGTTGGTGATGGTCTATACGATCTATCTCGGCCTGCATCGTGAACGCGAGATCCACCAGTCTGGGGCGTATCGAGAGGCTGTGGCTGCAGACGCTGACCGGGCGGATGACGCCACAGATATGCCATCGACGGCGCGACGACCGGACGATTGAACGTTCGAAAGAGCGGCTCATCTTTATTCAGCGAGGAAACCCCGCCGCTTGCGGCGGGGAGGAATCGCGGAAGCTCCGTCCCACAACCGGCGACGACACCCTGATAACTCCCTGATATGAACGATACTATTATAAATACAGATTTATTTACATGACGTATGGCGGAGGTCCGTCGTACAGTCGTCGTCAAGATCGACGTAGACGATA
>NZ_JACDNP010000015.1:34087-56403 GCF_013839425.1 Halorhabdus salina
TTCTTTGGCGGAGACTGGCTGTAAGTCGGCTTTCTGCACCCACTCGTGGACAGCCTTTCGCGAGCGTTGGACACCGGAGTTCTCAAATTCCGAAACTATATCCAAAAGTGATAGTATCGCGAGATGCAATCGAATACCAAGCTCCATCAGCCGGCGCGGTGACCGCTCGTGCTCTACGAAATCTAACTCAATCCAGTCGCTACTGCCACTGTGGCGTGTGATTTCTGGCATAGAACACCATATACTCACACCGTCTCACTTTTCACGCTTCACTACACACCGCCGATGGGGGCTATATGACGTTTGAGTGCTGTGTGTGGGGTGAATGGAGTGAAAATAACTAGGGTGAGGCCCTGGAGAACAGTACTGAAAAGTTGTTGAAAGGATCAAAGCTGATTTAATACACCGCATTGGATCATCATTCGTGGATCGAAGAGAGTTCCTGTCGGCTTGTTCTCTAATGGTGAGTTCCGTCACAGTCGGATGCAGTGGAAAAGAACGCGATATAACTGTCTCGTCTTTCGAAGTGAACTGTCACACATCCCAAATGACGAAATTGAATGGAACGATCGTGGACTTGCAATTTCTCGAAGCTTATCCCTACCGAAAGGGTGCTACGAGATCACTCATACTCTCGCTGGTCCAGCAGACGAAAACAAAATCCTCGTAGATATTACAGCGATTAGTAGTGATGCAGAAAACTGTGTCAGTTGTATATCAAGCGTAGGATATGTTACCGAGATCTCTTGGACTGGATACGATGTGAACAGAGTGATGCTGATCCACAATACGCCGGAACGGAACGAAATTGTCGATACATTCGTCAAAGAGAATGAAAACAGGCCGACGGAAGAAACATAAGGAATATATTTTGTTTGTATTGAAGTGCTTAACGTAACGTAATCTCACAGCGCTTCCTCGTACGCCTCAAGCGCCGTCTCGATGTCGTCCTCGGTGTGGGCGGCCGAGACGAACTGGGACTCGAACTGGTTGGGCGTCAGGAACACGCCCTGGTCTTTCATCGCCGGCCAGAACAACCGCTCCCAACGCTCGGTTTCGGCGCGATCGACGTCCGCGCCGTTCTTCGGACAGGCGTCGTAATTCGGACAGGACTCGCGCTGGCGACACCCTGATCCACAGTGGTTCTCGCCGCTCTCGCCGTCGCGGGTGAAGATCACTTTGAACATCGAGTCCGAGCCGACGACGGTGTATTCGGGGGCTCGGTCCGCGACGATGTCGGTCAACCCTTCGCGCATCTGCTGGCCGAGATCGTTGACGTGTTCCCAGACATCGTTCTCGGCAGCGTACCGGAGCGTTTCCAGTCCGGCAGCCATCGTCACCGGGTGGCCCGAGAAGGTTCCCGACTGGAAGACGTCGCCAGCGGGCGTGAACTGCTCGATAATCTCGCTTTTGCCGCCGATCGCCCCGACGGGGAACCCGCCGCCGACGATCTTCCCGAACGTCGTCACGTCGGGGTCGATCCCGAATTTCCCTTGGGCGCATTGGGGCCCACCCACGCGAAAGCCCGTGATCACCTCGTCGAAGATCAGGAGGGAGCCGTAGTCGTCACAGAGCTCCCGAAGGGTCTCGTGATACCCCTCGACGGGATGGACGATGCCGTGGTTCCCCAGGATCGGCTCGGTCAGGACGGCCGCGATCTCGTCGCCGTGGTTCTCGAAGACCGCCTCGACGTATTCTTCGTCGTTGAACGGGACGGTGATGGTGTGCTCGGCGAAGCTCTCGGGGATCCCGGGACTCGACGGCTGGGTGTGATGGCCTTCGCCCTCGACCAGTGTCGACTCCTGGGCCCCGTGATAGGAACCCTGCATGATGACGATCTTGTCCCGGCCGGTGTAGCCGCGAGCCAGCCGGACGGCCGAGACGGTCGCCTCCGTCCCCGAATTGACGAACCGCGTCATCTCGACGCTGGGGACGTGCCGGGCGAGGAACTCCGCGAGTTCGACCTCAACCTCGGTGGGCGCGCCGTACATCGGCCCTTCGGCAGCCCGCTGCTGGATGGCCGCTTGAACTGACTCGGGCTGGTCGTGGCCTAAGAGGAGCGGGCCGTAGCCCATCACGAAATCCAGATAGCGATTGCCGTCGGCGTCGATGACGTGCCCACCGTCGCCTTTCTCGACGAAGAAGGGGTAGGGCTGGATCGCCCGGACTGAAGAGTTGACGCCGCCGGGCATAACCGACAGCGCGCGATCGTACAGGTCGCGTGACTCGTCGTGGTTCATGGGCGGCGGTTCGGCCGGCAGTGGAAAGTAGTTGACGACGAACGGCCGACAGTTCCGAACGGTGCTGCCTTGGAAGTGCTCTCCGTTCTCCTGCGTCGTCCCCGAGCACGTCGCTGTGGAGACCACTGTCGCAGCCCAGTTGCTAGTGTGGCATCACATTTGTCTGACTCAGTCACGTTGTGCAGATATCCTTCCCATCCATTGATCCGATCGGGCGCTGTAGGTCCGTCATGCACGATCTCACCCAACCGATCGAGACCGGGATGCAGACCTATCCCGGTGATCCTCCCGTCGGCGTCGAATCCACCGCCACCCACGAGGCGGATGGCTATCGTGAATCCAGTCTCGCTTTGGGGACCCACACCGGCACCCACGTCGACGCGCCGGCCCACATCGTTCCAGGCGGTCGAACGCTCGGGGCGTTCGATCTCGGGTCGTTCGTCCGGACCGCCCGCCGGGTCGACTGCCGTGATCTCGATGCCCGTGAGGCGATCGCGGCAGATCGCGTTCCCACAGTCGACGACGACGTGGACTGTCTCGTCTTCTGGACGGGATGGGACGAGTTCTGGGACACCGATCGCTATCTCGACCACCCGTATCTCTCGGCGGCAGCCGCTGAGCAGTGTGCCAAACAGGGGGTAGCGGTCGCGCTCGACACCCTCAATCCTGATCCGACGCCCAGCGACCGGGCCAGCGAGGACGAGCCCGATGGATTTCCCGCTCACCACGCGCTACTGGGGGCTGGACTGTTGCTTTTCGAGAATCTGCAGCACCTCGGCGCGGTCAGCGAGCGGTTCGAGCTCCAGGCGTACCCACTTCGGCTGGATGCTGATGGCGCGCCTGTTCGAGCGATGGGCGTCTGAACGCTGTAGCAGTCCTGGCGAGCGATCACACGAGCACGACGAGGAGGGCCGTGCTGGCTGCCCCACAGGCAACGCCTGCGGCCGCGAGTTTCGCAGCCTGGAGGTCGTCGGCTCGTCGATCCGTCCACTCGGTGACCGGCTTCGCCTCACCGCCCGTGCCGCGGAAGTCATAGCGATCCAGCAACGCTAGCCGCACGCAGAAGGCTGTGTAGGCTTGCAAGCCCCACTCGAACCCGATCGACAGCGGGACGAACACGCCAACGAACACGGGTTCGGGTAGGAGGCCGACCGCCGTCCCGACGGTCCATCCCAGCGCCAGCGCGAATGCGATGGCGGCGATCGTGGCTCTGCGACGGCGCTGGACCGGACCGATGTTGCAGGCTCCTGGCTGATAGCCACTCATCGGTCGAAGTACGGTCGCGTCGCCGTTGTGTCTTCTGAACTTTGATCGGCTGTTCGTTCGGCTGCCTCGGCACGCCCTCACTGGCTCAGTGGCCGTCTCCGGCCGCTGTCGGTCGTCCCAGCAGCCAGCCGCCAAACAGTATCGCCCAGCACTGGATCGGCAGACTCACCAGCCGTTCGAGACCGCCGATCCCGAGCGGTGTGGACCCGCCCAGGACCAGAAACGCCGCCAGCGCGAGTAGCGCCACGCCACCTAGGGTGGCGGACAGCCAGCGGATCGCTCCTCGGGTCGTCGACGCGGCCAGGATAGCCGTCGTGCTGCCACCGGCGAAGGCGACTAGCGCGGCGAGTGCGTGCGGCCAGCCGACGTGGGCCGGAAGCGTCGCGACCCCGAGAATGCCCGTCCCGGTCACGACGAGGCCGCCCGCCAGCCGATCGTCGAGCGTCGACCGACCGATAGTCCCGGCAAGTACCACTAAGCCGCCCGAGACACCCATCGACAGCGTGAACACCGCGGCGGCTGGCTGGACGAGCCGACCTGTGGCGTCGGTCCCACCGAGGTCACTGATCGTCTGGGCGTGGATCGAGTAGCCTGGGTAAAGGGTGCCGGCGACGGTAACTCCGACTATCACGACGAAGCCGCCGACCGCGAGGACGGTGCCGGCCAGTCGCCTTCGCTCGATCTCTCGAACGGAATTCGCCACGCGTGCCAGCCCGACCGATGCCATACCGGCACTGCGGTAGCGCCCGGCAAAGTTCCCACAGGTGGGAGCATGCCAGCGCTCGACCGACTCGAGTCGTCGCCTGCCGTCAGACCGCGTCCGGTCCACTCTCGCCAGTCCGAACCTGCACGGCCTCGGCGACGGGGAGGACGAAGATCTTCCCGTCGCCCTTCTCGCCGGTATGTGCTGCCTCGCGAATGGCTTCGACGACGTCCTCGCTTGGCACGTCGGCGACCACGCATTCGATTTTGACCTTCTGGTGGAGGTCGACGACGTACTCCTCGCCGCGCCACTGGCCCTTCTTTGCGGCCTGAGAGCCACGGCCTGAGACCTGCGTCACCGTCAGTGACGCTGCGCCGACATCGGCGAGGGCGGTCTTGACGTCGCTCAACTTCGACGGTCGCACGATCGCCATCACGAGCTCGATATCACGATCGCCGGGCAGGCTGTCTGCCGTTTGGGCGGTGTCGACTGGCTCGACCGGCTCCGCGTCCTCGTCACTCATTGCGAACACCTCCATCGCTGCGCAGTCCCGCACCGTCGGTCATCACCCGCTCTTCGCCCATCCCGAACTCGGGGTAGGTCTCGACGCCGTGTTCGGCCGCGTCGAGGCCGTCGCGTTCGTGGCCGCTTGAAACCCGCGCCTGGCCGATCGCCCGCAGGCCGCGCCAGATCAGGCCAGTGGCAAGAATCGTCCAGGCGGCGATGACAGCGACACCGAGTATCTGGGCGACGAACGCCTCGAAGATACCCGCGCCGTCAGGGAGCATGCCCGGCGCGGCGACGAACGGGTACGCCAGGGCGCCGAGGATGCCGGCGCTCCCGTGGACGGGGAAGACAGCACAGACGTCGTCGATCTGGAGCCGTTTCTCGACGAACGCGAAGACGATCGGGAGCTGTGCGCCGGCGAGCCCGCCGACGACAAATGCGCCCCACCAGGCCGTCGTGTTCGGGATCGCGGTGATGCCGACCAGGCCGGCCAGCAACCCGTTAGCGACGTATAGCGTGTCGACCTTCCCGGTTTTGTACCACGCGACGAGCCCGGCACCCATCGCGCCCGCAGCCATCGAGAGCGTCGTCGTCATTGCGACCCGACCGAGCGCCTCGCCCATGAACGCGATGCCATCGCCTTCCGTGACGAAGATCTCGAACTGCGTGCCGACGTTGAACCCGTACCAGCCAAAGGCGAGCATGAGCGTCCCCAGCACGGCGAAAGTCATCGAGTGCCCGGGGATGACGTTCACGCCCCGCTCGTCGAAGCGGCCCAGTCGCGGCCCGAGGATCCAGGCCGCCGTCAGGCCGGCGAGCCCACCCATCCCGTGGACGATCATCCCGCCCGCAAAGTCCTGAAAAGCGATCTGTGTCCCGAATAGCTCTCCGGTCACGAGTGCGACCAGGCCCGGTTCGGCCGTCCACGTGAACCCGATCACGACCGGGTAGATGACCGCCGCCAGCGCGACGGTGTAGGTAACGTAGGCCCGGAGTTTCGCCCGACCGGCGACGGCCCCGGAGACGATCGTCGCCGCCGTCATCGCGAAGACGGCACCGAACAGCCAGTCGATCCAGTCGGTCGGTGCGAGATTGAAGGCGGGATCGAACCCAAACCCTGCGACCAGGTTCGAGACGCCGTAGCCGACGATGAAGAACAACGACACCCCGACACTCCAGGTCAAGAGGTTCTTTGTCAGCTGGTTGGCGACGTTTTTGGCCCTGACCTGGCCGGCCTCCAGCATGGCGAACCCGGCGTGCATGAAGAAAATCAGGAAGGTCACGACCAGAATCCAGAGGTTGTTGACTCCTTCAACTAGGACCGACGGGTCGACTGCCACGTCACCGCCACCCCCGTTCGGCGACGCTGCACAACGTTAGGTGTTCGTCCACATTACCTGCCGTTCCTGCGACGCTCGTTGCGTTCATGCCGGTTCGGCGGATGAGGCATCGGACTGTATATAGGTTCGCTTGAATCCGTCAGATATTGAGAGGCATAGATAGACAATTGTCCAGAATGACAAACAATATAATCTATATAAGGTCGTTCTCTGTCCAGCAGTTGGTCGGTGCTGGCATCAAAACTGACCGTTCGCACACCGGAGTTAGCCTAAAAACGGGGCACTGTCGCGGGGATCGCGCGCGAGATTAGCGGTCCTCGATTGGGGCCGGTTCGAACTCCGTGACAACGTTCAGCGCCACGTCGACGGTGATCGACCGGATCGATGTCTCGGATAGCAGTTCGGCGACCGACTCGTGCATATCGTCGGTGTCTCGGAAGGTCCCGAGCACGACGAAGTCGTCTGCGCCGGTCACTTCGTAGACGGCCCGAATCCAGGGGTAGGTCCCCAACGACTCGCCGACAGGGTCCGGCGGGCCATCTATCTGCAACCGGACGAGCCCAGTCACGTCGTATCCGAGTGCGTCGTAATCGACCCGCACGGTGTAGCCTTCGATGACGCCGGCGTCTTCGAGGCTCTCGATCCGGCGTTCGGCCACGTCGATGGCTACCCCTGCTTTGGCGGCCAGGTCCTGCGTCGAGGCCCGGCTGTCCTCGAGGAGGGCGTTCACAAGCGCGCGATCGGTCTCGTCTAAGTCCATTTCCTTGTGTCGGGTTAGACGGCTTCGGGGCCGCTTTCGCCGGTCCGAACCTGAATTGCGTCCTCGACCGGCAGGACGAAGATCTTGCCGTCGCCCTTCTCGCCGGTGTGGGCCGCCTCACGGATCGCCTCGACGACGTCTTCGGCGGGTATGTCGGAGACGACGCATTCGATTTTGACCTTCTGAAGCAGGTCGACGACGTACTCCTCGCCGCGCCACTGGCCCTTCTTTGCGGCCTGTGAACCACGGCCCGAGACCTGCGTCACCGTCAGCGATGGGGCACCGGCCTCCGCCAGTGCCTGTTTGACTGCACCGAGGCGGTCCGGCCGGACCATCGCCATCACGAGCTTGATTTCGTCGTCACTCATTCGTTCTCACCTCCGTTGGTCGAGCGACCACCGTCGGTCCGGACTTCACCGCCGTCGGGGCTGACGGCCGGGCCACTCCCGATCGTTCCGGGTTCGCCGCCGACGAACTCGGGGTAGACCGTCACGCCGTGTTCGCCCTCGTCGAGGCCCATGTCCTCTTCTTCGTCGGTGACGCGAAGCCCGAACAGGGCGTCGGCCAGACCGAACGCGACGACGCTACCGATGACCGCCCAGACGCCGATGACGACGACGCCGACGATCTGCATCACGAGTTGCGTGGCCGAGAACCCGGCCGTCGCGAAGATCGGGATCAAGGCAGTTCCGACGCCGCCGGCCATCCCGTGGACAGCGAAGACACCACAGACGTCGTCGATCTTCAGCGTGTCGACGGTGAACCGGAAGGTCGGCAGCACGAGCGCTCCGGCCAGTCCACCGAGGACCAGTCCGCCCCACCAGGTGACGTGTGGGACGGCGCCCGTGACAGCCACGAGGCCGGCCAGGAGTCCGTTAGCGGTCCAGAGCGGATCCGGCTTGCCCTGCCAGTACGACGAGACCACCATCGCCGCGATTGCGCCACCACCCATTCCGAGCGTGGTGTTCAGCGCGACACGTCCGAGTTTGGCACTCTGTAGAGAGTTCTCGGGACCGAATATCGACGCCGTGCCGACGTTGAACCCGAACCAGCCAAAGGCCAAGATTAGCGTGCCGAGAACGGCCAGTAGCATCGAGTGGCCGGGAATCGGGCGGCTGTTGCCCTCACTGTCGTACCGGCCTTTCCGTGGACCGACCATGTACGCACCTACGAGCCCGGCAATGCCACCAAGCATGTGGACGACGGTCGCTCCCGCGAAGTCCTGGTACCCGACGCCGATCGCCTCACCGAGGAATCCACCGCTTGCCAGCAGTCCGCCCCACCAGGCGAAAGCCTCGCTGGCGGGGTAGATGAACGCGGTCATCACGAACGCGACCACGACGTACGCTTTGAAGTCCATCCGTTCGGCAACGGCCCCCGAGACTATCGTCGCCGCCGTCATGGCGAAGACCGCACCGACGAGCCACCAGACCCAGCCGCTCGGATTACTCCAGTAGGCAAAGGCGGCTCCGATGTCGATCCCGCCGCCGCTGGTGGCAGGCCCGACAATCCCGGCGACGCCGTACCCGATCAAGAAGTAGACGACCACGCCGAGCGTCCAATCGGTCATGTTCTTCATCAATACGTTCCCGACGTTCTTTGCACGTACCTGCCCTGCCTCAAGCAGCGCGAAGCCGGGCTGCATGAAGAAGATCAGGAACGCAACGGTCAGTCCCCAGACGATGTTGATACCGCTGGCGACTTCCCCGCCGACAGCCATCTATGACACCCCCATTCCAGTGTTTGCGGTCATTTCTGATAGTCCGTATTCTTTTCCGCCGTATTCAGCAACATTCGTGGTTGCCATCTCGATTCGGTCCCAAGATAGGGTAGTATATAATTCCTGGGGTGAACGCGTTTTTATTTCGGGTCTATAATAGGGCAATTGTCTAAACTACAATAGAATATTAACTGTATAAGGTCATTGTTCGTCCAGAGAACGCGACGCTCTCGGACGAGAAACTGGACGTTCATCGACGGCGTTGGGTGGTCGACGTCAGAAACACGGGGTGAAAAGTCCGCGCGCGGATCGCGCCGAGGGGGATCTCCTCAGATTGCGTCTGTCCCGCTGTCGCCATTGCGAACTTGGACAGCATCGTTCACCGGCTGCACGAAGATCTTGCCGTCGCCTTTCTCGCCGGTGTGGGCCGCCTCACGGATCGCCGCGACGACGTCATCGGTTTGTTCGCTTTCGACGACAATCTCGACTTTGATCTTCTGGTGGAGGTCGACGACGTATTCCTCGCCGCGCCATTGGCTGGTTTTGGCTGGTTGCGATCCGCGGCCGGAGACTTGCGTCACCGTCAGCGACGGGGCACCCGCTTTCGCGAGAGCGGCCTTGACGTCGCTGAGTTTCTCCGGCCGGACGATCGCCATCACCAGTTCGAGGTCGGCGTCGGCATTCTCTCCCATAGCAAAAATCGTGGGCGGATCGGTATAAAACTCTCTCTGAGTATCAGCGATGAACAGTCACCAGCGTGCGACGATCAAGCATGCGGCGTATTGACCGACAGCTCCGGCCTGACCTGCTCCGCTCTGGGTCCACGCACTGGCCAATTACCACGGCCGCACACAGGATCCTCCACTGAGCGAGAACTCAGCCACGTTCCCCGAAGTCTCCCGTCTCTATAGTGGCGAGGAGTACTGTGATTGACCGTCCGGGAACGGGCGAGACGAGAAATCCGTCAGGACAGTTTGACTGACGCCGAGGGACTCATTCGTCTTCGATCACGTATTCTTCTTTCCACAGCCCCTGGGAAACCATGCCGATGTCGTGGTTGTCAGTTGTTGCCTCGATGGTTTCGCCCCTGGCGATGACACAGTCTCCGTCCGATACCTCGCGGGGGACGCTGTCGACCGGCATGATCTGTGCTGTACCAGTGCCGTCGTCGAGAGTAAACGTTGACTCACCGATTGCCGTCACTTCGCCTTTGATGTCGACGCCACTCTCGTTTGGCGCTACTGTGCCAATGTCGTCCTCGCCGGGTCCACAGGTCGGCCCGACGAAGGGGTAGGCTGCACAGCCAGTGAGCACCGTCATGGCCAGCAGCGTGCCCACGAGAAGCGAGCGCCGATGCGTCGATATCGATCCATCGAATGGCATGTCTTTCATGTGAATTCACCTCTCGTCTCGTTGGTCGGGAGTGTCGTAGCGGTGGGTAGCGCTTGCAGGATCCGGGCCAAACCCGGCAATCTTCCGGACGAATCCACCCAGGTATGATCCCACAAACGAGGGGATCACGACCGGTAGCGATGCCACCCCGACAATGAGGATCGCAATCCAACTCAAGAGATAGGCGATGGCGATCATAATGATCACTCCCAAGAGAATGGTACCCGCCCGAACGAATTCCCCGGTAACCGCGTAGTACAGCGCGGGAAATACGAATCCGAGAACGGCTATGACGACGGCAATTGCTGCGACCGGAATAACGAGACCGATCGCGAAATCCGATTCGTAGCCCGATAGCTCGTCACTCTCGACATAGTCCATCGCCTCGTTCGGCCGCCGTAGCGGAAATGCTATTGCCCCGACGATAGCGAAAAGCAGCGTGATACCGCCCATGTAGCCGAAAAACGCATTCGGTATCGGATCCCTGAACGACGCGACGATCGGCAGTTCATAGCGGAACAACTCAAAGAGTGAGGCAGGGCCGACAAACGCCCAGACCGTCAGGATCAGGCCCAGTACGATCCCGAGTCGGGTTCCGAACTCCTCTGCCGGGCCACTTTCCTCTTCTTCTCGGTCGGTGTCCCCGTCACCGTCCTCAGCATCCCCGCTCTCCCCTATCACGTCCATCTCTTATCACTCATGGCGAGTTTACCTTCGTCTATCAATAATAATCCTCCGATTCTGTTGAAATATGTGTCCCGCTGTTGTTGCAAACCCACAATAGCTCCTTGCCCTGGCTCACAGCCGCTCGGCCAGATCCTCGGCGAAGTACGTCAGGATCAGATCCGCACCCGCACGCTTGATCGACAGCAGCGACTCGTAGGCCGTTGCCTCCAGATCGAGCCAGTCTTGCTCGCTCGCGGCGTGCAACATGGCGTACTCCCCGCTGACGTTGTAGGCCGCAACAGGATGGTCGAAGCGCTCGCGCACGTCACGCACGATGTCGAGGTACGGCAGTGCGGGTTTGACCATCAACACGTCAGCCCCTTCCTCGACGTCCAATTCGACCTCGCGCATGGCCTCGCGCGCGTTCGCGGGATCCATCTGGTAGTGGCGGCGGTCGCCAAAGGCGGGCGCGCCGTCGGCGGCGTCCCGGAAGGGGCCATAGAAGGCCGACTCGTACTTGGCGGCGTAACTCATGATCGGGACCTCGGTGTGCCCGGCCTCGTCTAATCCCTCCCGAATCGCCCCGACCATACCGTCCATCATCGCGGAGGGGGCGACCATGTTCGCGCCGGCCTCGGCGTGTGAGACGGCTGTCCGGGCCAGCGCATCGAGCGTCGGGTCGTTTTCGACCGTCAGTGTCGGATCCTCGCGAGCCCCCGGTTCGAGGACGCCGCAGTGGCCGTGGTCGGTGTACTCACAGAGACAGACGTCGGTGATAACGTAGGCGTTGGTCTCTCGGGAGATCTCCCGGACGGCTTTCTGGACCACACCGTCTTTGGCCCAGGCGCGGGCTCCCTCGTTATCTTTCGACTCGGGGACGCCAAAGACGATGACGGCTTCGACGCCCGTCTCGCGGATCTCGCGAACCCGGTCAGCAGCCTCGGCAACGGGCACACGCTCGTGGCCGGGCATCGTCTCGATGGGAACACGTTCGTCGGTCGTGGCGTCGACGAACACGGGTGCGATCAGATCAGACGCGTCCAGTTCGGTCTCGCTGACCAGCGGCCGGACACCGTCGGTCCGGAGCCGACGCGGCCGTTGGGGACGGTGAGAGTCGGTCATCGGCAGGATTTCGGGCGAGGCCACTAAAGACGTTGTGTCACCGCCTGGCCGATCTCGATTGCTCTGTTTCTCCCAGTCTCACGCTGCTATTGGTTGGCCGGTCTTGCCGTCCACACCGTTGTCTCACGCAGTGTCTATCGTCGAAATCTTCTTTAGTGGACGCTTTGACTCTCCTTTAATATATGAAGTACGGTTACTTCGATGATGGTAGCCGGGAGTACGTAATCACTGACCCGGAGACACCCCGACCCTGGATCAACTATATCGGCCGCCAGGATTACGTGGGGCTGATCTCCAACACCGGCGGTGGATTCAGCTTCTACCAGGACGCTCGCTATCGGCGATTGATCCGGTATCGGTACAACAACGCGCCCCGAAACGTCGGCGGACGGGGGCTGTACGTCCGGGACGCCGAGACCGGCCAGTACTTCTCGCCGACCTGGCAACCAGCCAGAGTCGACCTGGACGACTACGAGTGTCGCCACGGGTTGGGCTACACGACGATCCGCGGCGAGAAGGACGACGTCGCCGCCGAAGTGACCTACTTTGTCCCGCCCGGCGAGGATCTGGAAGCGTGGCGCGTGACCGTCGAGAACGACAGCGACGAGCCCCGCAGCCTGCAGTTGTTCAGCCTTGTGGAGTTCTGTCTGTGGGACGCCATGGACGACAGCAGTAACTACCAGCGCAACTACAACACCGGCGAGGTCGAAGTCGACGATTCGGTCATCTACCAGAAGACCGAGTACCGCGAGCGCCGCAACCACTTCGCGTATTTCGCCTGTTCGGCCGACATCGATGGGTTCGACACCCAGCGCGATGCCTTCCTCGGCAACTACGAGGGCTTCGACGAACCGGCGGTCCTCGAAGACGGCGAAGCGACCGACTCCATTGCCCACGGCTGGGCACCGATCGGCTCGCATCAGATCGATATCGAACTCGAACCCGGCGAGAGCGAAGACATCGTCTTCCTGCTGGGTTATCACGAGAACCCCGAGGACGACAAATGGGAAGAAGCGGGCGTGATCAACAAGGAATACGTCGAGCAAACCATCGCGGAGTATCTCGACCCCGACGCTCTCGATGACTCCTTCGAAGCGCTCGAGGACTTCTGGGATGACCAACTCTCGGCGTTGCAAGTAGCGACGCCCGACGATGAGACCGACCGAATGGTCAACACCTGGAACCCGTACCAGAACACGGTCACGATGAACCTCGCCCGCTCGGCCTCGCTGTACGAGACCGGCCTGACGCGCGGGATCGGCTTCCGTGACTCCCTGCAGGACCAGCTGGCTGTGCTCCACCAGTTCCCGGAGCGAGCGCGCCAGCGGATTCTCGACCTCGCGAAGATCCAGCATAAAGACGGCGGGGCCTACCACCAGTACACCCCGCTGACGGGCGAAGGCAACGCCGACATCGGCGGCGGGTTCAACGACGACCCGATGTGGCTCGTGATGTCCACCGCGGCCTACGTCAAGGAGACCGGCGACACCTCGATCCTCGAAGAAGAGACTGTCTTCGAGAACGAACCCGGCACCGAGGCACCGCTCGCGGAACACCTCCAGCGGGCCGTCGAGTACGTCCGGGAACGTCGTGGCCCCCACGACCTGCCGCTGATCGGCCACGCCGACTGGAACGACTGTCTGAACCTCAACTGCTTCTCCGAGAACCCCGACGAGTCCTTCCAGACGGCCGAACACGACGTCTCCGAGGAACGCGCCGAGTCGGTGTTCATCGGCGGGCAGTTCGTCTACGCGCTCGAAGAACTCGCCGAACTCGCCGACCAGACCGACGTCCTCCCCGAGTCCGCCGACGAGTATCAGGACTATGCCGACGAGATGGCCGCGGCAGTCGAAGACGCCGGGTGGGACGGCGCGTGGTTCCGGCGGGCCTACGACCACTACAGCGACCCAATCGGCTCCTCGGAGAACGACGAAGGGCAGATCTTCGTCGAATCCAACGGCATGTGCGGCATGGCCGAGATCGGTCGCGAGGACGGCAAGGTCCAGGAGGCGATGGAGTCGGTGCGTAAACGGCTGGCGACCGAACACGGGATCGTGCTCCACCAGCCCGCCTTCACCGAGTACGACAAGCGCTACGGGGAGATCACCTCCTACCCGCCGGGCTACAAGGAAAACGGCAGCGTGTTCTGTCACACCAATCCGTGGATCATGATCACCGAGGCCAAACTCGGCAACGGCGAGCGGGCCTTCGACTACTACAAGCGAATCTGCCCGGCCGCCCGCGAGGAGATCAGTGACGTCCACACCACCGAGCCCTATGTCTACGCCCAGACCATCGCCGGGCCCGACACCCCGACCACCGGCGAGGCCAAGAACTCCTGGCTGACCGGCACGGCGGCCTGGAACTACGTGGCGATCACCCAGCACATCCTGGGCGTGCGACCCGAGCACGACGGCCTCGTGGTCGATCCGTCGATCCCCGCTGACTGGGACGGCTTCGAAATGACTCGGGAGTTCCGCGGCGCGACCTATGAGCTCGAAGTCGAGAATCCCGACGGCGTCGAGAGCGGCGTCGAGCGCGTCGAAGTCGACGGCGAGGACATCGACGGGAACGTACTGCCCGCCTTCGAGGACGGCGATACCCACGACGTGCGGGTCGTGATGGGGTGAGGGGGACGATCGCACTTGTCCGTCACGCCACAGTACGACAGGTCCGACGGTACCACCACCGGACGTGTCGACATGTCTTCCACTACCACGATCGCCCTGGACCCACGTCGACGGATTCAGAACGGAAACCCGCCGTAGCGCAGATACACCATATCGAGAATAAGCAACAGCTGGAACAGTCCCTGCAGGCCGCCGAGCATGGCGTTTTGTTTCCCGATCGTCGCGATGACTCCGCTATCGGGTCGTTCGCTGGTCATCTCCCGGTAGATTCGCAACTCGCCGGGCATCAGGAAACCAAAGCCCTGCACGGAGAGGATCGTCACGATCGCCAAAGCGACGGCGATGGCGGGGTCGATCGCCGGGAAGGCACCGACCGTCAGCGCGACCCAGGAAAGCGAGCCGACCGTTGCGACGCCAAAGGGGGCCTGCCAGCGCCAGTCCCGCCAGGCATCGAGTCGCCAGCCGACCAATAGGAGGATCGGGATCACATTCGCCGCGGTGAACAGTGCCAGCCACCCGTCGCCGTCCGCCAGATACCCGATCCGCAGTGCAAGCGCGATCCCCGAGGCGATGGCCACTGTCGCCAGCGACGGCAAGAGAAACTCCGTCTTGGGTGTCAATCGCTCGAAAACGGCGGCACTCTCCTCCTCGTCAAGGCCCCCGATCACTGGCCCAAGCACCGCGCCGATGAAGACGTCGATGCCCGTCCAGAGAACGCCAGCCATGACGTGGACGTAGGTGTGCTGTTGGATCGATGCGACTGTCAGCGCGTAGCCGAGTGCCGAAAGCGGGATCACGACGACTGCGAGTGCAAAGGCCGGATTCGCCCGTCGAGCCATGCCCGAGATCGTCCCACGAATCGTCGTTTGCATACGGGACGGCAATTCAGACACTGAGTGAAAACGCTACGTCACCCCGCAACAGCGGCCGGTTTTCGCATGGAACGCGTTGAAGCGTGTCCGGGCGTCGGCGTTAACCCGGTTCGGATCGAACGGTCGGCCATGAGCCTCGCGTGTGAGTTCAAACTGCACTCTCCGGAGCTGCCCCTCACGTCGGTCGCTGCCGACCTCGAAACGGTTCTGCACGTCGAGGACGTAACCTGGGGCCCCAGAGAGTTCCCTGCCCTGGTGTTCTCGGCGGCTGGCGTCGATCCGGACCGTCTCGCGGACCGCCTCGACGATCGGCCCTTGATCCGTGAGTCCGTCGCCCTCGAGTCGACGTACGCCGAATCCAGATACCGGGTCTGTCTCGACGGCGATCCGACCGGCGTCTATGGCCATCTCGTCGAACTCAGGACCTACCCGGTCGGAGCGACGGTGAGCGAACGGGGATGGACGGTCAGCGCCCGGTTTGCAGACCGGAGTGACCTCGACGCGTTCCGGAACGCCTGCAGCGGGACCGACGTCGAGTTTCGCCCGTTACGCGTCTTCGAAACGGAGGCCGACCCGGCCGACGACTACGGCTTGACGGCGGCCCAACACGAAGCATTGCTCGCGGCCACCCGGATGGGCTACTTCGATATCCCCCGGGACGCCGACCTCGCGGACCTCGCCGACGAACTCGAAACGACCACCTCGGCACTTTCCGAACGATTACGGCGCGGACATCGCCAGTTGATCGACCGAACGATCGCCAGGTCGAGTTGAGGTGTGACGACAGCCCACTTCTTATAAATGGCAGGACATATCCTGCAAACTGTTAGCGCCAGGGAATGTGTACGATCATTTGTATGGCGCCGATGGCCGACTCGCCTTGCGGTCTCGTCGCCATCGACCACGAGTGATAGCTATGATGACACCACCGACGGTCGACTCGCACAGCGCACGTCGAACCACCGACGCCATTCGGGAGGGGATTCGATGAGCGTCCGAAAACACCCACGGACCCCACCCGCGAGAGAGCGCCACGCCCACATCGCTGGCGGCGGCATCGCGGGACTGGCGGCCGCCGCGTTCCTGATCCGGGACGGGAATGTCCCCGGCGAGAACGTCCACGTCTACGAGAAACTCGACGTGATGGGCGGCGCGATGGACGGTGCGGGCGATCCCGAGGACGGCTATGTCATCCGTGGCGGACGGATGTTCACCTTCCCCGCCTACGAGTGTACCTGGGACCTCTTCCGGACGATTCCCTCCCTGGAGGACCCCGACACCTCCGTCAAGGCGGAGATGAACGAGTTCAATCGGATCCACGAATCCCACGCAGAGACGCGGCTGATGTCGGGCAGTCGCCGGATCGACGCCTCGAACAACCAGTTGACCACCAGGCACCGACTCCAGATGGCTCGCCTGCTCGCAACGCCCGAGGAGCGCCTGGGTGACACCCGGATCGAGGAGTGGTTCAGTGACGGCTTCTTCGAGACGAACTTCTGGTACGTCTGGGCGACCATCTTCGCCTTCCAGCCCTGGCACAGCGTCGCCGAGGTGCGCCGGTACATGTACCGGTTCTTCCAGGAGTTCCCCCAGTTGCACACCATGGAGGGCATCGATCGGACCAAGTACAACCAGTACGACTCGATGATCCTGCCGCTCCGGCGGTGGCTCGACGAGAAGGGCGTCGACTTCCAGTACGGCTGTGAGGTGACCGACATGGACATCGTCACCGACCGCGCAGGCCGGACCGTCGACCGCATCCACATGGAGAGCGGCGACAGCCACGAGACCGTCGACGTCGACCCGACAGACATGGTGTTCGTCACGAACGGGTCGATGACCGACGGGTCGGACCTCGGGGCGATGGACGAAGCCCCCGAAACGAAGCAGACCGGCGCATCCTGGGAACTCTGGCGGAACCTCGCCGAAGACAACCCGCAGTTCGGGAACCCCGAGGTGTTCGCGGGCAACGTTCAGGAGACCAAGTGGGAGTCGTTCACCGTCACGCTGCACAACACCGACCTGTTCGAGCACATCGTCGAGTTCACACAGGAGGAACCCGGCAATGGCCTGACGACCTACGTCGACTCGAACTGGCTCATGTCCACCGTAGTCGCCGCCCAGCCACACTTCGCGAACCAGCCAGACGACGTGAAAGTCTTCTGGGGCTACGCACTGTTCCCCGACCGCAAGGGCAACTACGTCGAGAAGAAGATGTCAGAGTGTACCGGCCGGGAGATCCTCGAGGAACTGTGCTATCATCTGGACTGCGAGGATCGCCTGCCGGAGATACTGGAGGACGTGAACTGCATCCCGTGTATGATGCCGTTCATCACGGCCCACTTCCAGCCCCGGGAACCCGGCGATCGGCCGAGAGTCGTCCCGGACGGGTCGAACAACCTCGCCTTCCTGGGCCAGTACGCCGAGATGGACCGGGACGTCGTGTTCACCGTCGAGTACTCGGTGCGTTCGGCCATGACTGCGGTCTACGAATTCCTGGACCTCGACCAGGACGAGACTCCGCCGATCAGCAAATACTATCGCAAGCCCGGAGTGCTACTGGACGGGATCAAAGCCGCCTACCGGTGACCCGTCAAGATCGCCTTCCTGACGGCGATCATTGGGGCCAAGTCGGTCGTCGACTGTTTTCCGGTCGATATAACGAAGCTTTATGAAGGAATACATTGTTTCTAGACAACATGACGCTTGATCTAACACGTCGACAAGTGCTCGCCGCGGGCGGGATGGGTGCCGCCAGCATCGGCGCTGGAGCGTTCACCTACGTCAATATTCTGGATGGCGGCAGTAGTTTCAGTACCGACGCACCTCCATTGGGGTGGATCGGCGACAACATGCGATGGGACAGCGATACGAGAGACTGGCAGACGCTCTACGCCTGGGACCAGTCCGAATACGAGCGAATCACCGGGAGTCTCTCCGAGAGCGCGAGATCGTGGTGGGACCGCGGACAGCTCCGACTCGGTGGTCACGGCGAGACGATCAGCGAGGCGATCACGATCGAATCGCTCGTCAGGTCCGACAGGGGGTTCGCGACGACCGGCACGGTCGACGTCGAGACACTCCGCTCGGAAAATTTCCCGGACCCCTGGATCCGAAACATGCTGAAGAATCAAGGCCATGCCATCGACGTCAGTGTCAAACACGTACAATCACATCGCGGCCTGGACGTGTATCGCCAGCAGTTCACTGACGAACCACACGTGCGAGCGATCGCAATGAACGATTCGATGTGTATTGTGACGAACCTCCACCAGCAGCCACAGCAAGCCATCGACTGGGCGACAACCCTCGCCGATAACTGGATCGCTGATCGGGAACACCCGACAGAACTGGACGATCCGTTCGGTCGATTCGTCTCGCTCCTCGACCCCGGATTCGTTGCGGACCTGGGATATCTCGACGCCGATGTACTCTTGGGCGGGACAGTATCGATCGACGGTGACACTGGAACGATTCGGGAGGTCATGCTGGCCCCGGATCATATATCGTCCGGCTGTGAAGACGTCTACAGAGAGAATCTGGATGCCATGATCGAGCGTCTACCGGAGTACGATACCGACATCGAAGCGAGTCTCGATGTCTCCGACGGGGCCGGCATCCTCGAACTGACGAAGCCCGTCGACGAACTCGAAGGCGGCAGTAAGCTTCCCGGGGCCGGAGGCTACCTTTCCGAGATGGGACTCTACCTCACTGAGTCCTGTTGACCAACCTGTCCGAGATCACCACGCGCCGTCGAATTCCTCGTGGGTGAACGGGAGTGCGTCCTCGCCGGCGTAGGAAGCGACCAGGTGCCCGTCGCCCTCCAGATAGTACTTGTACGTCGTCAGTCCATCCAGGCCGACCGGGCCGCGGGCGTGAATCTTGCCCGTCGAGATGCCGACTTCCGCACCCAAGCCGTAGCGATAGCCGTCGGCGAAGCGCGTCGAGGCGTTGTGGAAGACGCTGGCGGCATCGATCGCGGTCATGAACTGTCGGGCGCGGTCGTCGTCTTCAGTCAGGATCGACTCGGTGTGTTTCGAACCGTTCGTGTTGACGTGATCGATGGCATCGGGCAGCGAATCGACGACCTTGATCGCGAGGATCAGGTCGCCGTACTCCGTCCGCCAATCCTCGTCGGTGGCGGCGGCCACGTCGACATCTTCGAGAATCTCCCGGGTCCGTTCGTCACCACGCAGTTCGACGCCGGCCTCGGCGTAGCGATCGGCGACCGCAGGCAGGAACTGCTCGGCCACGTCCTCGTGGACCAGCAGCGTCTCGACGGCGTTACAGACCGCGGGATACTGAACCTTTGCGTCGTACGCGACATCGACGGCTTCGTCCAGATCTGCCTCCCGATCCACGTAGACGTGACAGACGCCCTCGGTGTGGCCCAGCACGGGGATCTGGGTGTTGTCCTGGACGTAGCTGACGAATTCGGAACTCCCGCGGGGCATCAGCAGGTCGATGTACTCGTCCATTTCGAGGACGGTGTCGACGGCCTCGCGAGCCTCGATCAACTGGACCCAGCCCTCGGGGATGGCCTCGACTTCCTGGGCTGCCTCGCGAATGATCTCGAAGAGTTTCCGGTTGGACTCGCTGGCCTCGCTGCCGCCCTTGAGGATGACCGCGTTGCCCGATTTCAGCGCCAGGCTGGCGATCTGAACCAGGGCGTCGGGCCGGGACTCGAAGACTGTCCCGATGACGCCGATGGGGACCGCGACCTTGTAGAGGTCAAGATCGTCGTCGAGATGGCGGGCCGCCAGCGTTTCGCCCAGCGGATCGTCCATGTCGGCGACGCTCTCGACCATCTCGACGATCGAGTCGACCTTTCCGTCGTCGACTTTCAGCCGATCGACCAGGGCTTGGGTGTATTCTCCCTTCGCGAGCAGTTCCTCGGCCGCCGCGACGTCCTCGTCGTTGACGGCGATGACCGTCTCCCGGTGGTCGTCGATCGCCTCCGCGATCGCCCCCAGGGCGGCGTTGCGCTGCTCGACATCGACGTTCGCGAGTTCGAGGGCAGCCCGCTCGGCGGCCTCGACTTTGCGTTCGGTCTCCGCGTCACTCATCGTAGGCCCCGTTGACAGGCAGGAATATTGTGCCCACCGGTTTCGACTCGGCGATCCGGGCCAGCACGTCGGGTTCGGCCGAGCCCGCGATCACCGCCGGAATCCCGTGTTCGTTGGCCGACCGAGCGCCCTCGACTTTCGTCGTAATGCCGCCGAACCCGTCGGTCGCACTCGCCTCGACGGCCTGCTGGACGGCACCGTAGTTGCGACCGACGGCCTCGATCTTCCGGGCGTCGTCGTCGACTTTCGGGTTGCCCGTGTAGACGCCGTCGACGTCCGTCAACGTCACCAGCAGGTCGGCATCGACCCCGACCGCGATCGACGAGGAGAGCATGTCGTTGTCGCCGATCTGGATCTCTTCGATGGCGACGGCGTCGTTCTCGTTGACGATCGGGACGACGCCCCATTCGAGCAGCGTCTCGACCGTGTTCCGGAAGTTCGTAAAGCGCTCGGGGTCCTCCAGGTCGGCCTGCGTGACGAGGATCTGAGCGATCTTCCGGTCGTAGCGTTCGAAACTCTCGGTATAGGACCGCATCAGGTGACTCTGGCCGACCGTCGACAGTGCCTGGGAGGCCTCGACGGTGTCGATATCGATGTCGACCCGCCCCGTCCCGGCCCCGATCGCGCCTGAGGAAACCAGGAGTACCTCCTTCTCACGTTCCAGCAGGTCTTCGATGTCGTCGACCAGTTTGTCGAGTTTTCCGCGATCGAGATTGGATGCCTCGTCCGTCAGGGAGTTCGTCCCGGCCTTGACGACGACGCGCTCGGCGTCTGCGGCGAGTTCGCGAACCCTCTCGATCTCGTCGGGGTCGACCGCGTCACTCATCGGTTACCTCGCTGTATATCTCCGCTGACCGACGTTCTGTGGCTACCCAGTTCTCAGTGCCGTTTCGTATGTCGGCTGTCCCCTTACGGTGGCGATCGATGGGAGTGACGTATCTCATTGTGGGGAGACAAAATGGGCGACGGACAAACCTACTACGATTCACAACGAGTTTTCCATCTAAATATTAATAACCAGGAAATATAAAACGTCTCGACAGAAACAACTACATACGGTAATAACACTAAAATATGAATTATAGAATATCAGATATAGTTGTTATTATACTCTCCGTGGCGGTTATGGGATGGAGCCTCCTGTGGATCCAGCAACTACTATTTGGGATTGTGGCCGTCGTCGGTTTGACAACGACATACGCCAAGTGGCGACAAGAACAACCCGAGGAGGCAGGTTTGCTGATGGCCCTCTGGAGTTTGATTGCAGTCGCTGCTTGGACAAGCAATCTACGAATTATCCTCGGATCGATCGCAATAGCGGCAATTGTCTACGCAGCGTGGACACTATGACGAATATCGGTATTTAGGGACGTCTATGCGTCTCCGAGAACTCGTCCGAGAATGTGCCTCAGCGAGAAGCATCCAGCTAAAACTAGTTTCAGTTCGTCTCGTACTCCCAAGCGAAGCGTAATGCCAACGCAGCCTCTCCACGACGGGGGTCAATTTCCGCTGGTAATCAGTGATTCGAGTGAATCTGGGAATTTCTCACCTCACTTATCGTCGACTTCACTGGTCGCTCTTGTGAAGCACATTATTGATGGAGAGCCCTCTTTCGATTCCGGAACGTGTGAGCTGGATCGAGAACCTGGTTGTACGCGGATATATCGGCCAGTTACTGAGTGAGGTCTGCAACGGATAACTGTATCAACGATCTCCTACAGAAGAGCGAACCAGGGTTATGATATCAAGCCCCATCCAAAGGCGACAAGTAAATATGATACGTCGAATGGAATGGTTTCAATATCTGCTGATGAAATCAGTGTAGAAGATATTAGAGTTATTCCTCCAGACGTCGAAAGTATTGATCTTGATGAACTCTACAATAAATTAGTCGGACTCTTTTTCGGTTTTTCCACAGGCTTAACTACTGCCACTCCATACTTCTAAATTCTCTTCAGTTGTAATACGGATCTCAGCGTTAATACAATTCAACTCCTGAACAGCCCCTAATTCCGTGGATATTTCTGTGTTT
>NZ_JACDNP010000016.1:0-11011 GCF_013839425.1 Halorhabdus salina
GGTGGAATGGCAATGATCGGAGGATTTGCAATAGTAATCATGTCCGGCTTTGGCTACCTGGCCGAAGTTCTCAGAGAAATTAGTGCCGAATAATCGAATAGAGGAATCCTTCGAGAGAGCTTGCCGAACTTAATCGAGTTGGCCCGCCTTCGGCGGTTTTCCTCTCAATCGGTTTCTGCTGCTCTCTCTCAGTCAATCGTTGCACACAGCTAATGGATGGGACCGCAGGAGGTGGGTGGGGGAAGCGTAGTGATCTCGACGAGGCCGACGACCCCCATTGAGGAGGCCGTCGGCCTCGACCATCTGTGTAAAATTGGTAGATCGCCGACTCGATACTTCGACCCGACTGGGTGGGTGGTCGGGTGGGACAGATTCCAGCATAATTAGGCTTATTTCGAGATCGAGGCCATCGGGCAACCCTCAAAATCGACTGACATCCAAGAGGAAGGAGACATGATCGAGAAACAGAAATTAGCGACCAATACTCGATCTAAGCATTGGCAAATTATCTGTTTCTTGTCATTGTTTCCCGGAAATTTGGGTGCATTCTAAACAGCGAGGACACACGCGCAGGCGCGCATGGACTTTGAAGCGACCCCCCGGGGGGTTAGACCCAGGTTAGACCCGGGGAAAACCCTATTATTCTAACGCTCATGTAAGATTTGTCGTCGTTCGGGGGTTGCCAAAGAAACGGCGACATATAAGAATCCGATCACTATGATCGAAACAATAACAACGGTGATCGAGACAAGTCCAGAACTGATCATCGGAATGGTCATGGGGCTTTTCGTCCTCTACCCGATGGCGAGTATATCGGACAAAACGCTCGGTCAACCACGAAAGGAAGGTAAATACGACGAAAAACGAGAGACGAAAGTGAAAAAACTATATTTCAGATTGGGAGTTCTGTCGATTATTATTGTCGTCGGTTATGCGGCTACAAAAGTAGGATTAGTATAGAGAACGAGATCACACTATTCAGCAGGACCTCGCTCCTGGAGGAGATTGAGAAGACCGCACCAGTCGGTCACGTTCGAGAACAACTCAGCACGGAGATCCCACGACCACGGCGCGGCGTCATCGGGATCGTACTCCGACTGTGCAGCCTCGATCGGTTGCACCTCACCAGCGAACAGCGGATCAGCCGGCTCGTCCGATTCAGCAGGCCAGGAATCATAGAACTCGGCTTTCTCTTTGGCTGTCTTCCACAGCGCGAGCGTCGTCAATCGCTTGGCCTCGGGGTGGAGATCCTTCCCGGTGTGGGCGATCACGGCAGTCGTCCAGACACCGATCTTGGCGAAGCGTTTCGCTGCGGGCGTCCACTGCGAGGCAATCTCGTAGTTGTTCGTTCGAGCGTCGAAGTGCGTCGACGCCTCGTCGATCACAACAGCCTTCGGTTGCTCACGATGTTCGAGCAGCGTCACCATCAGATCGTGCATCGACGTGACGACGTGATCGGCCCGAGACCACGAGGCCGCATTCGTGACGACGAGGAGATCGTCGGGGACGTCCTCGACGAGGCCGCCCGCGCGATCAGCCAGTTCGATCAGCTTGAACGCCGAGTTGGTTTTCCCGGTGTTGGGGTTGCCGGCGATCGACACCCAGGAGGGTGCGCCGCCGTTTTGCAGCTGGTCAAGCAACGACACCACCAGCGAGATCGAAGAGCCGTCGAGATCCTGCTCGGTGATTCCGACCAGGTGCGACGCGACACCAGCGAGTTCGTCCTGAACAGCACGAGTTCCAGCATCAGTCTCGATTTTCGAGAGAACGGTTTCACCGAGACGAGTCTCCGCAAACGAGTTTTCGAGATCGAGGCTTTCGCAGAACGACAGGACCGAGCGGTCAGCCTCATCGGTAACGATACCAGTATGCGGGTGCATCCGGTGGTCGCGTTCGATGTTGCCCTGGACGACCTCGCGGAGTTTCGCCAGGGTCAGCAGGTTCTCGTCCACCTCACTCATCGGCAGGAGCCTCCTGGAAGTCGTCGGGGAGATCGTCGCCGACCTGCTCGGCGACATCCCTGGCATCAGCATCATCATCGAGATTCGATTCGATCTCTGTTTCGAGATCGTACTGTTCGATCGCTTCGGAGATCGCGGCGTCGAGGCCGTCGCCGTGATCGGGCAGGGTGCCGTCCTCGAAGGTGTCGATGACCGATCGGACAGCCTCGCGAGTGGCCGACCGGACGATCGTGAACGCCTGGGTTTCGATCGCAAAGCCTCGCTTCGCGTCATCTTCCAACTGTCCGCGGCACTCGTCAACCTTGGACAGCGCGCGGAGCAGGTCGCGGTCAGATAGCGTCCCTCGCCAGGTTCCAGTAGCTTCGAGTTCGTCGCGGTCGAACTCAACAGCGCAGTACATCGGTTCTTTGGTGACTTCGAACTGATGGAGCTGCCCTTTGGTCACTTCGAGATCCGACCAGTCAGCAGGCGGGAGTCTCCAGATGCCAGCATTGTCGCTAAGGCCAAGCACGACCAGCCAGCGGTCAGTTGTGGAGTACAGCCAAGAGACGATCGGGCGAGCGATAAGCGCGCCTGTCGGGACCGAGAGGAACAACGCAAAGGCAGCTACCTTCGCGTTTTGGCCGATGACGATTTTCGGGAAGCCATTGAGCCAGACGTAGCCGATCGCACCGAGCAGGCCGATCGAGAGGAACACACCGATGAACAGCCGGTAGGCTACGACGAGTTCAAGCCAGTGCGGGCGGGACTCAGAGGTATCAGTATCGGGCGTCATGCGACTTTCTCAACTCCTTTGCGACCACCGCGAAGTTTGAACCACGACACGAGAACGAAGGCTATGAAGCCACCAGAGAAGCCAGCAGCACCGGACACCTGGGCGGTGGCCCAGGTGGCAGGCCGGTCGAAGATCGAGGTATCCGGGGACCCGACTTGGACGAGCTTACCATTACCATTATCAACTGACTGGGGTGTGGTGAGGCCAACGGCAGCTACACCTTTCTCCTTGGTAGCATCCACAGCAATCTCAGTCCGGTCGCCAGGGAGCAGTCGGACCTGGGTAAAGCCGATCGTCGCAGTACCCGACGAATCGAGACTCGCCCGTTCGGAGACGGTGGCCGTGGTCGGCGTCGAGCCGCGCCAGGTGACATCGAGGACGACCTGGCCGTCAGAATACCAGTAGTCGTGTATCACGAGATCGCCCAACTGGTCCGTGACCTGGGTTGCGTTGGGGGTGGCCGTTTCAGTCGAGTTGCCAGGCGAGTCAGGGGCCGCAGTGACCGGGCCAGCCAGGACGAGCAGGACGACGACGACCAGGGCGGCAGTTAGCAGGCGGTACTGTCGGGGTGTGTTTTTGTGGATCATAAATGGGGGGAACGGGGTTGGTTAGTTGGTCGCGGCGTTCAGGATCGCACCAAGGACCGGTATGCCGACAACCACAGCAATAGCAGACTCAACGACCCCGAGGCCAGGGAGCGTCGGTATCGACGGAAGGCCAGGAATACCGGGCAACGCAAGACCGGAGTTCTTCGCGTCCTCGTAGCGTTTGATTAGCTCCTCCTGTTGGTCAATGATCTTTTGCCACTCCTCGTCGCTCATGTAGTTGTCATCGGTCTGTGGCTCACGATTCTGCTGGATCGTGACCGACGACGACTCGCCTTCGATCTCCGTGACCTTGAACGGCTGTTGGACGATCATCGTCTGGTAGGTCTGAGGGTTGCCACCCTCGTAGACACGACGAACGCGGTCAACGTCGGTGATGAGGGTTTCAAGTTGGCCGGACAGGTCAACAGCCCAGTACGTGTTGCCGCTATCGTCGGTTTCCTCGGAGAATTCTTTGGCGAGTACGTTGGCCGTCTCACCCGCAGTGGTTTCGATGGCGTAGCCGTAGCTCTCTCCGAGATCGAAGCCATTCTGCATCGTCGGGTCCTCGGTAAATCGGATCTCGCCGCCCTGGATCCCGTAAGACGAGTCCCAGGCCGTCCACTCTTCGATGTATGTGCCGGGCCGGAACGCCAGATACCACGTCTCATAAAGCGGGTTGCCATCCTGGTCAGTGGCGGCCGGGTCGATCTCCGTGCCGGCGGAGAGCGAGGAGACGTTGGTCGTGTCCGTCGTCGCGAGATACCCTTTGACCGTGATGTCGTCATCGAGCAGTTGGACCGTGGCCTCCTGGTCATAATCGCCGGGCACGTTCATCGCTACGAGATCGCCGATCGCCTGGGCGCGGTCGGCATCCTGGGCAACCATGTTGCTCATGTCCGCCGCGCTCAGGTACTCGTCCGGACTCAATTCGCCGGTTTGGATCTTGTCGTAGGTGTTATCGACCCACAGCGTCACGTTGTCGATGACATCCTGGCGGGTGGTTTGGATGGACGACCAAACGGCATTCCAGTCAGAGTGGGGCAACACCTTGATCGTCTCATTGTACGTCCATTCCATTTCTGGATAAACAGTGCCAGATTGGGAAGTTTGAGAGATTCGAGCTGCACTACTTCCCAACGGAGTCCACCAGACGGCGCCACCGCCACCACCAAACGATACCGAGGCATACATTCTCTCAAGCGTGAATGTCTCAGTATTCGAGAGAGTAACGTCTTCCTCAGATTCGGACCACGACCAACCCTTGAAGGAATAATAATCTGTATTAGTACTCTTGGAAGTGTTCGGTGGCTGAGTAACGCTATTGATGCCAGTATCCTGGTGGTTCTGGATCGACGTGGCGATACCCATCCATTCTCGAACCGACTCATTCCAACTCTTGAGAAGGTTTTTCTCAACAGTTGCGAAATGGTCGTTAACGGCCTTCTTGCCTGCATTGATCGTCGCGTCCTTGGTAGCACCGTTTTTAATCTCATCTAAGGCCGCTAATTTCGCCTCGCTGAATGCCGCTTCGGGAATGTACTTGATGATGTTCTGGTTATCGACGAACGTGGACTGGTTGACACTCTTGCGCTTTTTGATCGCTTGATAGGATTGCGTTTTGAGTGTCTCAGGCCCGAGGCCGTCTGGCGGGTCGTCAGACGACATCGCACTAACCAGAGCGCCAGTGGACCAGGTGATAGCCGCGCCACCGATAACTACCGCAGTAAGTCCCGCAATTGCATTTGCCTCGCCGGTCGGACTGATCCCATCGAGATCGAGGGGGCCGACCTCCGATCCGGAGAGGACGGCCCCGCCAGCGGCCGCGCCAGCGCCGGCTTTGAGGAACGTTCGGCGGTTCATCGAGGGCGGGTTAGTACTCATCGTACCACCTCGTATAGGCGAAGCCAGCGCCACCGAGTACGAGAACGCCGACAGCAGCCAGGACGAGCGGGTCATCACTGGCGGTAAAGCCAGTTCCGAGCAGGCCGCCGCCTGCACCTCCGGCAGTGGTCGAGACGTAGACCGACTGGTATTCGGAGGCCGGGGCGATCGAAACGGATACCGTATAGTCGCCCTCAGTCAGCCCAGCAGACTCGTTGTACTCAACGAATTGGAGTGTACCAGACTCATCAGCAGTATAGTTCAGCGTCTCCGTGAACTCAGTGACGCCCGTAGCGTTCTCGACGGCAATTTCGCCAGTAGCGTTTTCGTCGCCAACAAACTCAGCATCGACAACCACCGACTCGTTTTGGAGATCGTCAATGGTGAGATCCAACGTCTTTTCGAGCGAGACAGACGCGATCGAGACGTTTGCTGCATCGGGCGACTCGACAACGAGATCGAGCGTCGAACCGGCATCAGCAGACGCCGGATCGAGGGTGACAGTCACGGGACTCGCCGAGGAGTTCCCAGACACTGTTTCAGTCGCATGGAGCGACTCGCCTTCGAGAAGTTCGACCGTGGCATCAGTTGAGGCGGAGAAGTTAAGAGACACTTCGACCGACTGTGCGTCAGGAGCATCGACAGTGACGTTTTGGGTTGCGACGGATGCAGCGGATGCACTCATGGCGATCATGCCGATCGCCAGGACGAGAGCGAAGCCGAGGCACGTAATACCGACGCCAGCACGCACGTGACGGGGGAGGCTGTTCAGCATGTTAGCCCTCGAAGATCAATTGCGTGAGGCCAGTGGACTGGATGACGAACGCGACGATACTGCCAAGCGAGTTCTGGATGATAAGATCGTTCATCAGGGGGACGAACGGTGGCGACAGGACGAGCCACCCAACGGCGATTGCCATCCATATTTGCGTGCCCGACATGAACGACAACGACAGGTCGTTGGTCACCAGGACGGCAACGACAGCGACGAGCATCAGGAACGTCCCGATCGTGAACTGGGTTGTGTAGCCGTCAGCAGCGAACGTATAGAGGGTGTCCTGTAGTCCGATCCCGAACAGATCGAACGTCAGCCAGCCGAACGATCCGATGGACCCAAACACGAACAGGCCCAAAAAGACCATATCGAAGTAGTCGAAGGTGTGCCGTGCCATTCGTTAGGCCTCCTTGACCGCGAGTTCGAAGTTTCGCACTTCGTCGCCGTCGAGGTCGTAGGTCTCGTCACACCAGACAGCGAGTTCCTCGCCGCGAGGCGAGCCAGCTTCGTCGAGGGCGGCGTCGATGCCCTGGGTAGACCACATGGCGACGAGGTCGCCCTCGTCGTGATCGCCGTACGGTTGGGTTAGTTTGATCTCCAGAACCGTCGAGTCGTATTCGCCGCGATCAGGTTTGATCGCGAGCAAGTTACCCTGGACGAGATCGCCGACTTCCGGGCGATCAATCCAGTCGGTATCGTAGTCGTCAGAGTCGTTGTTTCCGGGCTGTTCGACAGTCGTGAACCCTTCCGGGGGTTCGGCTTCTTCGGTTGCCATACTGCATATGAGAAATATATCTAGAGTGTTTTAACTAGAATAGCGTTACACGTCACTACTGCATACCGCTCGCTCGCTCCGGGCGCTCCGCTCTCGGCGCCACAAACAACGAGGCGTCGATCGCTCCGCTTGGATCGCCGTGCTCGTCACGATCTCGACCACGCTTCGCTTTCGCCTCGGTCGCGGTCCCCGTTCGGCGATCTGGAGCTCCGCGCGTTTCACTCTCAGTCGGATCGAGACACCGCTCGCGCTCTCGCTCCTAAAGGTCGCTCGGTCTCTCACACTCCCTCGGCGGATTTCCATCTCGCCGCTCCCTCGGCTCAGGCCGAAATCACTGCGCGCGGCTTGGGTGTACTGGCTCCGGCGCAAGCGCCGTCGCCCCGCTCGCTCGCTGGTTCGTGGCTCATCAACCGTAGACTTGCGAGTTCGAAGTTCACAGTACATCTATTCCATATTGAACAATTCTCGTAGCGCATGCAAGATACAAGGCGCGTATCGGTCACTTATCTTTCGAGAAGCAGGGGGTAGACGGGTTAGTGGACGTTAGTTGTTTGTGTGTCATATTCGGTTATGTACTCGGCCGTGGAAAGGTTATATAGAAGGCCTCCTGCAAGTTTTTGCCATGAGTATTTTCAGTTCAATACTGTCGGGCGCAATTGGGGGGTTGCTTGCAACCTCACTTGGTACGATTGTTGTTCAAAGAATCAATCGCCCTGAGTTAGAATTCAAAGAGGGCATCATCAAGAAGGGGTCGTCACCTTACGATGAAAGGGCTGAAACTGCGGAATATGACGTTCAGATTCAAAACACTGGCCGATCTGTGGCTACCAACTGCAAGCCTCGGGTCAACCTCGAAGGAATTCACGACACAACAATCGAAGAACCGTTCATGACCGAAAGCGGCTATGAGTCTGAAGAAGTGGATATTTCTAAAAAATACATCATATCAATCATTCCTGAGTGGGATGAGCAAAACTCTCCAAACCGTATTGACATAAACCAGGAAGAATATGCGCAGTTTCGTCTATTTAAGGCTGCTAGGGAGTCTGTTGGTCCCCATGACCACAATAAGATAAGATTTGGTACAGTCTTACCTGAAGATGAAATGGAAGAGAAAGACAGAATCTATTCTCAACCGGTCCGTGTAGAAACACCCTCTCATCGCATGAATACTGAGCCGCAAGTCTCATTTAAATCGTCAATAGATCGAGAGACGTTCCATGAAATAGATTGGAGGACGAGGAAGATTGTAGTAACTTCAGCTAATTCAAAGAAACTTGAAGCCGAGGTCGATCTGAAGTGGGAGAGCGGAAACCTCCCGGAGATAATGTTACAATAGCATCTGAACTCAGCCGCATAAATCAGAATTCGAAGAGCAAACTCCACCAATTCTTTGTGCTAAATAGATCCTCTATATCTTGCACGCTGTTTCTGTCAAGAGTTGATACTATCGATCCCTCGATGAGGTGATGAACTTGCACGTCGAGACTTGAAGCACCAGTTAGTTACTCCAGGCATCGGCGACAGGTGGCGGACGGTCACCAGTTGTATGCAACGCCACGTCGCCATCGTCACCGAACACCTCTTCTTCAACAACGTCGTGGCGGACCCGTCGAGACGGTGCAGACGGCATATCTTCCCAGTGGTACGTCCCGATGTGTTCGACGCGGGCAAGCGATGACCCGAGTTCCTGGCGTTCCTCGAGGGCCGAAACGTCGGCCTCGATCACCGCGTCGCGCACGATCGGCGAGAGGTACGACCGGGCGCGGTCGCGGTCGAAGTCAGGATACAGGGCATGGCCGTCATCAGCACCTTCAGCGTGGACGAGCAGCGAGGTTTCGGTGGCGTCACGGACGCCGCGACGTATATCAGCACGGTCAGCATCGAGCTTTATTTCCTGCCGGATACGACGCGAGGGCGTCCAGAATCGGCGTTCTGTGGCCCAATACAGCGCGAGTTTCCACCACGCGCTTTTGCCATCAGCATCGAGCGGGTCCCAGTCGGGATCGTTCAGTGACTCATTATTTTGCAATAACCCGTATGTTTGCGAGACGTATTTGCCAATATAGCTGCCAGCGGTCTTCTGCATCGGGTTTTCGTCCTTGCCGTCGAAGTCGATTTGGCCGTCCTCCTGGTGCCAGCGAACGCGGTCTTCTATCCACTCTTGGGAGTGGTCGTGGTCGCCGTAGCGATACCACGAGACGAAGCCAGATTCAGCGTTGAAGCGAGCACCGTCGAGATCGTCCAAGTCGTCGCGGTAGACGAGCGGGTACAGGTCAACTATCCTACCCTGGCCGGTCAGGTTCTCAGTGTCGTTGTTCCAGTGTTCCCGTAGGGCGTTTTTGTCGCACAGCCAGGGCATTCCGTCATCACAACGGGGCGGGTCGAAAAACAGGACGTGCAGGTGTGGGTAGCCTTTCGATGTAAACTCAAGGACTTTGACGTATTCCAGCTTTTCTCCAGGTCTACCGTCCTTTTCGGAGCGTTTGAGCCAGTTGGTCAGGTAGTGGAAGTTCTCATTTATTTCCTCAATGGCGTCGAGCAGGGTATCGAACTTCTTGGGGTCAGTGGTCAGCGTGGCAAAGACGGCGGTATCAGCACGTTCGTAGCCCCATTCCAGGGAGTCTTGCAGCATAGCGAAGGCCTTGTCTACGCGGCCCTGGTCGTTGAAGCGGGTTGCGAACGGTTTGGTCATCCGACGCTTCTGGTAGCCAGCGCGGTCAGCTAGATGCACGTCGAACGCCAGGCGGTAGTCGTCAATCCGTTGGATGTAACGACGCAGCGAGGAAGCCAGGTGTTGTTTTTGCGACTCGGTGAGAGCTAAACCAGCTTCAGCGGGCGTCTGAAGCATTTTGAGGCAAAACTCTTTGTCGTAAACGAGGTCCGAGTTTTCCTGGGCCGGATCACTTGTGCCTTCTGAAATCAAGTCAAGAAGGGAAAGTGACGGCGCGACAAGCCGGCCTCCGGTTTCACCGTCGTTCAGCGGCGTTGTACGGACGAGATCGGTGTTCTCACGCAGGTCGTTGACGTAGCGGTTCAGGAACTGGTAATCATCGTCAGAGCCGTCCAGGGCCGTCCAGCCGTCGTCAGTGTAGGCTTTCCGGGACCACTCATCATGTCGTTCGTAGGCGTCGCCGCTCAAGTCCTCGAAACCGTAGTAACTGTTCGGATTCTGACCTTTCAGCACCCAGTGGCATAGGGCCGACTGGCGCACACCCTCTGGATGCTGGGCCAAAAACCGCAGGACTCGAACGCGGTCGCTGTTGCGATCGGTCAGCGTGGCAGGGTCACGCTGGCCGTAGGCCATCAGGCCGCGTTCCGCGAGATGGTCCACCAGACTGGTGGGGTTGTTACAACTCGCGGAGCTACCCGCGAGTGCCGGCATTAGGCGCGTTCGGTGTCCTCAATCGCCTCGATCGCAGTCCGAACCTGGACGTCGGTAGCACCCTCAGATTCCGGGAGCGGATACGGACCACGGACCTGATTCAGCACGTCGACGATCTCCGGGCACGCCACGCACAACGGAACGTAGATCGTCATTCGTCGATCACTCCCGGACGAGCACGGTACTTCCCGCGGTCGAGTTTGTTCACCTCGCCGCGAGCACGAAGCGTTGATAAAGCATTTTGGACCGCACCACGAGAACGACCGATGTTTTCAGCAATTATAGACGGCGACAGGATGATCGGATTGGCCTGCATGAAGCTGTAAACCTCAGCTTCGGTCGGAGTTCGATCAGTCATCAGCGACACCTCCGAGGTTCCGCTCGCGGTGTTCCCAACGGGGTTGCACTTCGACTGATTCCGGCGTATCGATCGCCGGGATCAGCTCGTCGCCGACCTCGAGGGGAGCTGCCGGAACGTCTACGTCGAGACCGAGCCACTCGGAAAGGGCGAGATGATGAACGTCAGTATAGTCCGCAAAGACCTCGTGAGGATCAGCACCACCGACAATCGCGCAGAGATGGTGGACGTAGATCGTGTCGTACCGTCCACCAGCTTCGTCGCGAGCGAAGTGGTATCCGAGGCCTGTTGTCGAGACGGCAGGCACGCGAGATCGAGATTTAGACATCCCGATCACCTCTGTCGATTAGCAAAATCACCCGAGAGCGTCGGGGGCCGTCAAGCAACTTGACGAACTCCGAAAAGCGAGTTTTTCTCGATTTTGCTGAGACCGTTGAAACCGTGTCCGTAAGGAGTTCTAAAGAAGTATTAGTTTCAGCTTCAGAACCGCAGGTTTCTGCACGGGCACGGTGGG
>NZ_JACDNP010000016.1:11021-11087 GCF_013839425.1 Halorhabdus salina
ATTCGAACCCACGACCGTCGGATTAGAAGTCCGACGCTCTATCCGGACTGAGCTACGTGCCCCCGT
>NZ_JACDNP010000016.1:11097-11163 GCF_013839425.1 Halorhabdus salina
ATTCGAACCCACGACCGTCGGATTAGAAGTCCGACGCTCTATCCGGACTGAGCTACGTGCCCCCGT
>NZ_JACDNP010000016.1:11173-11239 GCF_013839425.1 Halorhabdus salina
TCGTAGCCTTCAGGCGATTCTCGCGGGATCGATTGGCACTCATGGTTTTTAAAGGTCGGGTAAGTG
>NZ_JACDNP010000016.1:11249-44770 GCF_013839425.1 Halorhabdus salina
CATTGCTGTGGCGAGCAGCGACAAAAAGCGCCCGGGTTCGAGTCAGGCACTCGGTCTGCCGTCGGCCCCGCCAAGGCGGGATTCGGCGACGGCAAAGGCGAGCGTGCTAAAGAGTCCAAGCAACGTCCCTGCGGTCAGCATCATCGCCAGATACGATAGCGTCACCTCACCGAGGACGTAGAAACTGACAGCGTGGCCAATCCCGGCAATAGCGAGGATATAGAAGGGGGCGTTCAGGTATCGCCACCGGAACGCGCCAGCAAGATACTCGTCGGTGACTTGTCCGAGACTGGACGTGATCCCCGCAGCGGCCAGCCAGTGAATCGAGCCCCCGACGACGGCCGCGACGGTTTCACCGACCCCGAGTACGGTTGATTGCTGGCGGACCGAATCGAGCATCTCCAGGCCACTGGCACCGCCGATACCCAGCAAGGCCAGTGCGACAACGTAGGTCACCAGTGTCACGCGACCGGCGTAGAGACTCGATCGGGCGCGCTCGACAGCAGCGTCGATTGCCCCACCCAATCCCAGGCCACGCGAGAGAAGATACAGGCCGAGCAAGCCCGAGCCGACGCCAAAGGCGTCGCCGGGCATCCCCAACGTGTTTGCGAGTACGGCCAGCGGGTAAATCAGCAGGAGAATCCCGAGTGGGACGAGGATCGTGCCTCGCGTCTCGGGGTCGTTCAACACCTGCTTGATGGTGTAGTACATCGATTCTAAGTCCTCGGCCTGGCGGACGACCACGCGACGGACGCCATCAATATCGATCCGTGATCGAATTGCGGGCAGGACACTCTCGTCCTGGGCACCGTCCGTAACGACGATCGCCCGGACGTCCTCGCCAGTGGTCAATCGCGCGAGGACGGTATCGATCTCCGCACCGACCGCCCGATTGGCCTCGACGTCGGCCCCTTCACGGCCAGTCACTGCAGCGACCTCGACTGACTCGCTGCCCTCGGCCGTCAGTTCGTCGTAGAGGTGAACCCCCTCGAAGAGGACGTTCGAGTCGCTGTCCTCGGGATCGACCGTCGCCAGCGCGACCGCCGCAGCCTCGACTTCGTCCCGGCCGACCACGGGCGTTTCGACGCCCGTCTTGCGCCCGATGTCGTCGTCGAGGTCCACACAGAGGACCAGCAGCATCACTCGGCGATACGCGACGGACGTATAACACTTTTCCGGGCCGTCACTGGGACCGGTCTCCCCGCCACTGTGTGCGAAGCCGATCGAGGGCGACACCGGGCAGACGCGATCGACTGGTTGGACGCCGACCAAGTGACAGGACTCACCCGTGTCGGCCTGTCGATGGGATACGGACCGCGACGAATGGACGACGACTCGAAAGAATGGCTGAACGGCGCACAGCAGAGCGACCGGCCATGAGTGGCTGATTTTACCCATCCAGCGACCAGACAGTAACGTCGTCCATGGTCGCTTGCGGGTCGAGTTCGTGGACGCTCGGACCGGTCACGCTGACGAGATGGGCGGAGGCAGCCACGCCGGCACGGAGTGCCCGCTCGTCGTCCCAGCCCTGTTCGTATGCCCACAGCACGGCTGCGAGCATGGAATCGCCCGCTCCGAGCGTATCGACCACGTCGACCTCGAGTGCCGGCGCGTACAGCGTCGCCGTCGGTGTCACCATCACCGCACCGTCGCCCCCCATCGAGGCTATCACGTGCGCGAAGCCCTCGTCATGGAGTTCCCTGGCGGCCGCGGCGCAGTCGTCGACCGACTCGATCGCCATCCCGGTCGCAGCTATCAACTCCTCGCGATTTGGCTTGCAGTACTCGTAGTCGCGATCGAGTACTCGCAGCGTCTCTCCCGGGACCTCGACCGCCGTGTCCCAGTCGCCCGCGCCCGCGATCCGGTCGACATCTCCGGCATCCATCCCCGGCGGCAGACTGCCACCGATGTTGATCGTCGTTGGGTCGTACTCTCGGACAGTCTCGACGAGGTCGTCAACGGCCTCGGTGTCGACCGCCGGCCCGGACTGGTTGACGTGGTACTCCCCGTCAGGAGTGAGCAACGTGGTATTAATGCGAGTCTCGTCGTCCACCGAGACGAAGTCGGTCGGCACGTCGTAGCCCTGGAGATCCTGCTCGATGAAGTAGCCCGTAAACCCGCCGACAATCCCCGTCGCGACGGTCTCAGATCCCAACGCCCGCAGGAACTGCGAGACGTTGATCCCATTTCCTCCCGAGTTGAACTCCGCGTGGGTGCTCCGCTGGACGACGTCCGCTCGCAACGCCTCATCCAGCTCGATCGTCTGATCCACAGCCGGATTCGGCGTGACAGTCAGTATCATTGTTGTTTTGCAGGCCGGCAGGTGGCCTGGCAAACCCCCGTTACTCGATAACACGTATCGTGCCGACGTAATAGTTGTGCAACGGGTGACCCGATCACGCTGCTTCGAGGATTGTCGCGAGCGTCTCGACCTCGCGATCGAGTCCCTCGTCACCGATCGCTTCGGCCTCCTGTTCGAGATACGCACGGAACGTTTCCATTCGGCTGACGTAGGGTTTCGAGACGCTCAGTGATTGAGACTGTTGTTCCCACTCGCCAAGCGGCAGGTCCTCGGGCGGGGCCGTCACTGCATCGTCGGCCGTCACGTCGATCCGGTCGGGGTCGCGCTCGTAGACCATCCAGTTCTTCAGAAGATCGGCGTACCGGGCCAGGAGGATGGCTTTCCGGATCCCGGTATTCCCAAAGGACTCCGGGTTCTCGTCGGGGAATTCGATGGACGCCGTCGTCTGATCCGTCGATCCCGAGCGGTCCTCCCAGGAGGCCCGCAGCGTCAGGTCCGCACCACGAGTCTGGCCGGCGAGTTTGACCAGCACGACGCCGCCGCGGGTTTCCCCGTCCGCCGTCGGCGACGGAAACAGCGTGTTGACTTCCAGAAGTTCCTCAGTCGCGTCCTCGGCGGCTGTCGAGCCATAGACAGTGTCGATCTCAGCGTCGGGAGCGTCCAGTTCCACTGTGAGGTCGTACACCAGCGGGGTTACCATGTACTCGAACTCCTCGCCGAGGTAGGATTCGAAGGCGTCCGCAGAATGGACCGATCGGTAGTTCGCGCCGCGGACGGCCGTGATCTGATCGACGAGTTCGGGGTTGAAGTCGACCCCGACACCGACGAAACTCGTGTGGATGCCATCCTCTGCGTAGCCGGCGAGACGGTCCTGCAGGGCCTGGTCGCCAGTCTGGCCGCGGTTGGGCATCGCGTCGGTGATGACGATCTGTCTGGTTTCGACCTCGGTCGGGTCGCTATCGCTGTACTCGCCGAGCATGTCCGCAGCCTCGCTCATCCCGTCGGCGATGTTCGTTCCGCCACCGGCCTGGATGTCCTCGCGGATGTGCCCGCGGATCGCATCCATGTCCGTCGACTCGACATCCCGGAGCGGTTTGGCGACGCTGGCCTCGTTGTTGAACAGGACGATGCCCAGCCGATCGTCGGGCTGGAGGTGCTCGGTCAGCGCGACGAGGGCGTCCTTTGCGACGGCCATCTTCGAGCGAGTGCCACCCTCCTCGACGGTGTGCTTGTTGCCAAACCGGTCGTAGTAGTACTGGTCGAACTGCGCGCCCATCGAGCCGGAGATGTCCAGGACGATCACGACGTTGAGCTGTTTGCGCTCGAAGGAATCCGTGTCAAGCGTCGAATTCAACCCGACGGTGACATAGCGGTCCGTGGTCTCGGCGATCGGATCCTCGGTGATCGCCGTCGCGTAGGACGGACAGAACAGCGACGTGCACTCGCCCGACCCACCGGTGTCGAAGTAGTAGTTGTAGAACAGGCCCTCGTAGGGGAGACTCTCGGGAACCGGAAGATACCCCTCCTCGACATTACGTCGAAAGTCGGCAACGTTTTTCGCGCCGCCGGCAGCAAAACCGAGATCGGCGCTGTCCGCGCTCGACTGGAGACTGCCGCCGCTCGCGCCGCTCTCGGTCATCAGTTGGGGGTCGTGCTGCCAGTCGTCGATCTGCAGTGGCTCGTCGTCGTCCGTTGAGGCGTCCTCATCCGCCGAAAGGCTCGCACAGCCAGCGAGGAGCGAGCCGGCCCCGATCGCGCTCAGTCGGAGGAAACGCCGTCTCTCCGGATCCATGTACGTCGATACCACTGGCAGTTTCATAAGCCAACTGAAGGGACAAGTGGGCGTTTGAGTTACGACCCGTCCCCCGTGTGACCAGACCGCAAGCGGTCGATCTTGTGGAAGTCGCACGGCTTATACCCGCTGCGGGCGTTCTGCCGGTACGCGAATGATCTCCGAAGGCTGCGAACAGTGTGCCAAGGGCGGCAAGATGGTCATCTTCGTCTATGGCTACTGTGACCAGCGCGATTGCTTCTACTGTCCGCTCGGCGAGAACCGCAAGAACGTCACCGACGTCTACGCCAACGAGCGGAAAGTCGAGGACGATCAGGATCTCATCGAGGAAGCCAAGCGCATGGACGCCCTGGGGTCGTCGCTGACCGGTGGCGAACCCCAGGAAGTGATGGATCGCACGACGCGGTACATCTCCCTCCTGAAAGACGAGTTCGGCGAGGACCATCACATCCACCTCTACACCGGCATCACTGGTGGCCGGGAGAACATGCGCCGGCTGGCCGAAGCAGGACTGGACGAAATCCGCTTCCACCCGCCCCTGGACATGTGGGGCGACCTCCATGGCACCGAGTGGGAAGACATCCTCTACATCGCTCGCGAGGAAGGGCTGACCCCGGCCTTCGAGATTCCGGGCATCCGGCCGGAAGACGAGTTCGTCTCGTTCGTCGAGGAGGGCGCCGCAGAGTTCGTCAACGTCAACGAGTTCGAGATGAGCCAGGGTAACTTCCGGCGAATGCAAGATCAAGGCTACGATCTCAAAGAGGACCACATGAGCGCCGTGGAGGGCAGCCACGACGTCCTGGACTCGATGGCGAAACACCCGAAGGTCTACTTCTGTACGTCGGTGTTCAAAGACGCCGCCCAGCACCGCAATCGCCTGAAACGCATGGCCAAGAACGTCCGTCGGCCCTTCGACGAGATCACCGACGACGGGACACTCGTCTACGGGAAGACGTGGGCCGATCCGGGCCGCTTCGAGGAACTTGGCGTCCCCAAAGACTTCTACGTCGTCAAATCCGAGCACATCGAGGTCGCCTGGTGGCTCTTAGAGGAGATGATCGACGAGGGCGATATCGAGGAGGGCGAGGTCGTCGAGCAGTACCCGACCGTGGACGGGAGAGTGGTCGAGCGAACCCCGATATCCGAGATGGCCGCCGAACTGGACGAGATCGCACAGTGACAACCCTCGGGTCGTGAGCGGGATACCTTCTTAACAGTTCGACACTGATTTGAATGTGGATAGATCGGGATGGACGGATCGATAGCCCAGACATTCCTGGCGAGCGACGTCCAGGTGTGGTACATGGCGGTGTTCGGTCTAGCCGCCGTCGCCAGCCTGGTGAGTCTGCTCCGGGTTCGCAACATCGAGCACACTGGGACTCGGCATGGATTGTCGGCGCTCCTGGCGATGAGTGCCGTCTGGGCGCTGTCACACGTCGGCTATCTGTCGACGACCGACTACTGGATTGCAGTAGCCTTCCACGAGATCGGTCTGTTGATGGGCATCGCAACGGTCGGCGCCTGGCTGTACTTCTGTTCGGCCTACACGGGACGGTCATTGCACTACAATCCGCGCATCCGCTGGGGAGCGATTAGTGTCTTCTTGGCGATCGCGACAGTGAAACTTACCAACTCGTGGCATGGCTTGTACTTCACCGCATCACTCGTCGCCGAACCGTTTCCCCACGTCGAAATAACGAACGGAATCCTCCACTGGACCGTCATGGGCGGGGCCTACTCGCTGGCGTCGGTCGGGTACTTCATGCTGTTCGAACGCTTCAAACAGGTCAGCCACAACGCGGTACCACTGGCGATCCTGGTCGCGTTGACGGGGCTCCCGATCGGCCTGGACATTCTCGGACTGATTTTGCCAGCGTTGCTCGATATCACCTACGAACCGCTCGGGGTCGCCATCTTCGCAGTCGGGGTCATGTTCGTCTACGTCGCCCGATTCGAGACGATTCGACTGGCCGGCGAGGGCGACGATCCGGTCATCGTCCTCGACGAACGCGATCGGGTCCAGGACTTCAACCGCGCGGCAGCCCGGCTACTGCCGGCACTGACTGCGGCCGAGACCAGCGGTGGGGACGTTTCATTCGACGAGATTGTGCCCGGAATCGCCGCGCTACTCGACGACGATTCACCGATTATCGAGCTGCGGAAAGACAGTGAGACGCGGTATTACCGTCTGACCGAACATCCCTTCTCGGCCGGTCGAACGACGCTCAGCCGCGCGATTGTGTTCAGCGACGTGAGCCAGCGAGAGCGCTACCGCAAAGAACTGGAACGCCAGAACGACCGCCTCGAAGAGTTCGCCAGCATGCTCTCTCACGACCTGCGAAATCCGCTCAACGTCGCGCAAGGCCGTCTCGAACTCGCCCGCGAGGGGGACGACGAACAGTTCGAGGCCGTCGAGGACGCGCTCGATCGCATGGAGACACTCATCGAAGACGTCCTCCAGGTTGCCAGGCAGGGCCAGCCTGTCGACGACACCGAGCCCGTCGACCTAGAAACGACGGCCCGGCAAGCCTGGGAGATGGTCGACACCCGCGAGGCCGACCTACGAATCAGCGAGGACGTCACCGTCGAGGCCGATCCCGATCGCGTACAGCAGTTGTTGGAGAACCTCGTCCGCAACGCGATCGAACACGGTGGCGAAGACGTAACAGTCACTGTCGGCCCACTGACAGAGGAGGGCGGCTTTTTCGTCGCGGACGACGGCGTCGGCATCCCGGAATCGGACCGTGAGCAGGTGTTCGAATCCGGCTACACGACTGCCGAGGGCGGGACAGGGTTCGGACTGGCGATCGTCGAACAGATCGTTGACGCCCACGGCTGGACGAGCGAACTTGCAGACGTCGAGACAGGGACGCGCTTCGAAATTCGGACGTGAGCCGCGACCGTCAGACGGGTAGCTGACGAACCTATTAGTCGGTGCCGTCCCCCGGTTGACGGTAATGGAAGATATCTTCGCGGACATGGCGGAAGTGACCGTCGAGTTCGACGAGGAGACTATCGAGGCCATCGAGGAGAAAGCCTTCCGTGACCACCGGGACAACCGCGAGGCCGCGATCCGGGAGTGTCTCGACCAGTGGCTGAAAGAACGTGAGGAGTGAGTGCAACCGATGCACCGTCCGTTTCAATCACGCATCGCCAGGGCCCGACAGTATCAGTAAAGGTGCTGACAGATTGGGCGTGGCCAGTCGTCACCGTCTTGTCGAGCGCGCTTGAATGATGGGCATGAGCGAACTCCTCGTCACGGGCGGGCAGGTACTCCGTCCGGACATGACAGTCGAACGCGCGGACGTGCTCCTCGACCAGAACACTGGCCGGATCGACGCGATCGGTGACGTCGGACCCGCTGACTACGAACTCGACGCCTCGGGAGGGCTGGTGATCCCCGGCCTCGTCAACGTCCACACGCACGTTGCGATGACGTTGCTGCGGGGACTGGCAGACGACAAACCGTTAGATGCCTGGCTCCGTGAGGACGTCTGGCCGGTCGAGGCCGAACTCACCGCCAAGGATGTCCGCGTCGGTGCGGAACTCGGGCTGATCGAGATGATCAAATCCGGGACGACGGCACTGTCGGACATGTACTTCGAAGTCGCGGAGATCGCCCAGGCCGTCGAACAGGCCGGCGTCCGCGCACGCCTCGGCTATACGGCCGTAACTGTTGGCAAGGACGACGAGGCGTCACGGGCAGAGGTCGAACGGAGCCTCGAAATCGCCCGGGAATTCGACGGCGCGGCCGAGGGTCGGATTCAAACGACTTTCCAGCCCCACTCGCTGACGACCGTCGACGAGGCGTCTCTCCGGGAATTTGTCCCGCAAGCCGCCGATGCGGGTCTGGCGACGCACCTCCACGCCAACGAAACCCCCGACGAGGTCGGGCCGATCGTCGAGGAACACGGGATGCGACCGCTGGCCTACGCCGAGGACGTCGGGTTACTCGCGGGAGACACGTACGTGGCCCACGGCGTCCACGTCGACGACAGCGAAATCGAGTTGCTAGTCGAGACGGACACCGGCGTGGCCCACTGCCCCGCCTCAAATATGAAACTCGCCAGCGGGATGGCCCCCGTCCAGGACATGCTCGACGCTGGCGTCACCGTCGGCATCGGCACCGACGGCGCGGCCTCGAACAACGATCTGGACATGTTCGACGAAATGCGCGACGCAGCCATGCTCGGGAAGCTGGCCGCCGATGACGCCAGTGCGGTCGACGCCGCGAGCGTCGTCGAGATGGCGACCGCGAACGGGGCCGAGTTGCTCGGGTTCGACTCCGGCCGCCTGCAAGCGGGCGCAAACGCCGATCTCGCCGTGATCGACCTCGAAGCACCCCACCTCACGCCCGCCCACGACCTCCTCAGCCACCTCGCCTATGCGGTTCGGGGCAGCGACGTCCGCCACACGGTCTGTGACGGGGATGTCCTCATGCGCGACCGCGAAGTGACGGTCTTCGACGAGGGACGGGTCCGACAGAACGCCGCTGATCGGGCCGAAAAACTGGTAGATCGAGCCACATAATGCCGAACGACTACATTTATACTCTGTAATATATCCCGAAACAATCGACAGAAACACGCCGTAAACGTTTTTGGACTGTTTCGGCCCGTATGAACACTTGTGAAAGCAAATCGAACGATCTGAACGGCGTTCGGGGTATATGGCCCCGGAGCGTCCAGTCCAGTCTGTAATGCGAACACAAACATTTGCCATCGCCGCGGCTGCGCTGGTCGTGCTCTCGATGGCTGCCCCCGCTCTGGCCGCCACCGAGGACGACCTCGCAGTCGAGGTGACACAAGACGAACGGACAGTCACGATCGGCGTGACCGACAACGCGACAGCCGCGAACGCGACTGTCGACGTGACTGTGCTCGACGTGCTCGAGGACAGCGAGACTGACGGAACCGAAACGACAAACGAGACCGACACGGGTGATAACGAGACAGTCGACGGGACGAACGACACAGACGCCGATGACACTGCAACGAACGTGAGTATCAGTGGCACCTACGAGACAGACGCAAACGGGACGGTCTCGTTCGATGCGCCATCGAGTGACGTCCGCATCAGCGTGACCGCGACGGTCGACAACCGGACGGTTTCGACGACGACCACGCTCTACGCGCCCGGTGAGGACGATGAGGCCGATGCGTTCGGGCAACGCGTCCAGGCGTTCGTCCACGAGCTGCTAGCCAACGGCCAGACCGGCCCCAGTATGGGCCAGGCAGTGTCGGACTTCGTCACCCAGAACAACCCCGGCGCGGACAATCGGCCCGATCACGCTGGCCCGCCAGCCCACGCCGGCCCTGACAACGACACGGCTGACAACGCGACTGATGACGATGATCGTCGCGGCCCGCCTGAACACGCCGGCCCTGACAACAAAACGAGCGACGACGCTGCCGACGATAAAGTGGACGAAGAAGAAATAGCGAAAGAAGAGGAAGCAGACGAAGCCGGTGAAAACGTCGAAGACGAAGCCGACGAACAGGAAAACGAGGAAGACGAAACCGGAGGAGACGACCAGCGTGGCCCGCCCGAACACGCCGGGCCCCCGAACTGACGCGAGCTGTTTGTAGCCGATTCCCGGCCCTGCTTCGGTAGCGTTTTCCCGGTTTGGACCGATCGATACGGTATGAGTCAACCGATCAGCGAGCGAGTCGAAGATCCCGAGGCCAAGCGTGAATCCGGCCGCCAGAAGATCGAGTGGGCCCGCGAACACATGCCGATCTGTGCGGCCCTCCGCGAGGAATTCGAGGCCGAACAGCCGCTTGCCGGCGAGACAGTCGGGATGGCGATGCACGTCGAAGCGACGACCGCAGTCCTAGCCGAGACGATGGCCGCCGGTGGGGCCGAGGTCGCCATCACCGGGTGTAACCCGCTTTCGACCCACGACGACGTCAGCGTCGCCCTGGACGCCCAGGATTCGATTACGTCCTACGCCGAGCGCGGCGTCGAGGACGACGCCTATTACGGCGCGATCGACGCCGTCCTCGAGCACGAACCGACGATCACGGTCGACGACGGCGCGGACCTGGTCTTTCGCGTCCACGAGGAGTACCCCGAACTCATCGACTCCATCGTCGGCGGCTGTGAAGAAACGACCACGGGCGTCCACCGCCTGCGGTCGATGGACGCCGATGGGGCCCTGGAGTACCCGATGTTCGCTGTCAACGACACGCCGATGAAGCGGCTGTTCGACAACGTCCACGGTACCGGCGAGGCCAGCCTCGTCTCGATCGAGCTCACGACGAACCTCGCCATCGCCGGCAAGACGATCGTCGTCGGTGGGTTCGGCCAGTGTGGGAAGGGCGTCGCGAAGAAAGCCCGCGGGATGAACGCCGACGTGATCGTGACCGAGATCGAGCCCCGGCAGGCCCTGGAGGCCCACATGGAGGGCTTTCGCGTCATGCCGATGGCCGAGGCCGCCAAAGAGGGCGACCTCTTCGTGACGACGACGGGCAATCGAGACGTGATCACGCGCGAGCACTTCGAGGAGATGGACGACGGCGTCGTCCTCGCCAACGCCGGCCACTTCGACGTCGAGATCAACCTCGAGCACCTCGATGACATGGCCGAGGAAGTCCTCGACGCACGTGAGGGCGTCCGCGGGTACGTCATGCCCGACGGCCGGCAGTTGAACGTCATCGCCGAGGGACGCCTCGTAAATCTCGCGTCGCCAGTCGCCGAGGGCCATCCCGTCGAAGTCATGGACCAGAGCTTCGCGATCCAGGCCGTCAGCGCCCGCGAAATGGTCCAGAACGGCGACGAATACAGTGCCGGCGTCTACAACGTCCCCGATCGCCTCGACCGGGAAGTTGCGGAGATCAAACTCGACGCTGAGGGTGTCCGGTTCGACGAGGTGACTGACGCCCAGCGTGAGTACATGGAGTCCTGGCAGCACGGTACCTGAGAAAACGAACCGGACAGCGCTCCAACGGTCATCTCTTGGGGCGTCCGCTGCTCTGTGGACATACGAACCAGGGGCAGGGAGAATCGACGTGGCACCGTTAGGTCGAAGCTGGCATCGAGGTTGCCAACCAACTGGCGGCATTCCTGGTGATCGAACGAAAAAAACGAACGCGTAGCGGCGTTTACAGATGGGCAAGGAGAATGCCTGGAGCTTGACCCCGAGGCAGTTCGTGACCGCCGAAGAGGGTCTCGGATGAGGCCTGTCGATCGTCGAGGAGATCACGGACGGACACGATTGGGCCGTCCGGGTGACTGTCGGCGAGGCCGGCGGTGCCCGCTTCGAAATCATGGGTGTGGAAACCGGGTGAGCGAGCCAAGTCAGTGACTGTGGCCCAGGCTATGGTTCGTACCAGGCCGCGAACGCGTCGAGCGCTCGACCGCGATGAGACAGTTCGTTCTTTTCGGCCGCGGTCATCTCGGCGAACGTTCGGCCATCGACCTCGAAGATCGGATCGTAGCCGAACCCACCCTCGCCCCGGGGCGGGACGATCGCTCCCTCGACGCGCCCCTCGAAGATTGCCACCGGCGGAGTTCCCTCGTGGACGGTCGGGGCATTCAGGTCGGTCCCGTCACAGTACGCAATCAGCGAACGGAACCGGCCGGTGTGGTCGTCCTCGGGTTCGACCGCGTTCCAGACGCGTTCGATACCGAGTGTATCCTCGACGTATGCCGAGTACGGCCCTGGAAACCCATCGAGCGCGTCGACGAACAGGCCAGAATCCTCGACGACGACCGGTGCGTCGACCTCGCGATACGCCTCGCGGGCACCGTGTGCGGCGATCGCCCCGAGGTCGGTACTCTGGATCTCCGGGTAATCGTACTCGAATTGCTGGACCGCTTCGTCGAGAAAGTCCTGTGCCTCCCGAACCTTGCCCTCGTTGCCCGTCACGAACCGAAGCATGGCTGTTCGATCGCGGCCGACCACAAAAGGCGCATCGGTCCCTATTCGACCATCACTTCGACGGGTTCGTCGTCTTCACTGGCCTCCTCGTCCGTCACGTCGCCGTCCTCGTCGCCCGACTGCTGGTAGAACAACAAGCCGGCGACGCCGAGGACGAGCCAGGACCGCCAGTTCGCCAGATTGAGCGTGTAGCCGATGCCGAAGGGCTTCTTGACGAGCATACTTTCGCCGGGCTGCCAATAGGATGACAGCAACCGCTTCATGCTCGGTCGCTCGAAGTTGTACGGAATGCCGAACAGTTCCCCGGACTGTGGTCTATCTGCCATAGACGTCGCTACGATTGGCGGCGTTAAGTCGTTTATCCCCCAGCGACGCCAGCAGGATTTACGAGCGATCCCGGAACGTGACGACAGTCCGGACGTCCTCACCGCCTTCGACGGACTCCGTGGTTACGTTCACTCCCATAACGGCATCCTCACCGGCTACCTCGGCCGGAATCGGCCGGATCTCCGTCGCCTGAGCGTCGTCCTCGCGGAGTGCGATCCGTACCTGCTTTCGGTTCGTACTCACGTCCTCGACGGTGTAGCCTTGCGCCTCGAAGGCCGTCCGCAAATTTGTCAATAACTCCTCCATATCCCGGGTTCTCCCGGCAGGAGTAAAAACGTGCGGGCAGGCGACGTGGTTGCGATCACCCAGATCACTGATACCGGCCACGGCCCTCGATCTCCCGTAGGCGATCCAGCACCGCATCGGCATTGGCACCTGTTTCGCGGTAGGCCCCCTCAACCGCCTGGCGGAGTGGGTCGGGATTGTCGGCCGTCCCATCGATCGATTGCTCGAAGACGTGCAGGTCCATCGCGTGATCCTCGGCGTGATCGCTGTAGTAGCCCAGGCCGAAGTCGATCAGGTAGGTTCGATCGCCCTTCTCGGGGCTCCATTCGTCGCCGATCGCCCTTTCGGCGACGCTCTCTTCGATCGCGTCGCCCACCCGAACGTTCCGGGTTGTCGGATCACCGTGGACGAACCCCGCATCGTGGATCGTCGCCAGGTGTCGACCGACGTCCCGGACGCGCTCTTCGGTCAGGGCAGCCCGGAGGTCTCGGTCGCCGACACGTTCGAAGACGATCGTTCCCTCGCGGGGATCGATGTCGTAGACGACCGGCGTCGGAACGCCCACGTGCCGGGCTTCGCTGGTGAGACGCGCTTCCTCGCGAGTGCGCTCGGTTCGCAACCGCTCGTCGAGGGTGGGATGGCGGTACGTCCGTGGGTTGCGTTGCTTCCTGACGCGGCCGTCGGTGACGGTGACAGTGGCCTCGGCACCCTGCACACCGCCCGCTTCCGCGGTGGGGTCGGCCCCGCCGGCCCAGGAACCGACGGCTTCGTCTGCCCGCCAGGTCACGGGCACCTCGTCGGGGCGGAAATCCGGCCGGACCGTCGAGTCCTCGATCGCGATTGTGTCGCCCGCGGCGTACATCTTTGCGCCGAGAACGGCGATCATGCCTGCATTATCCCGGAGGAATCGTGGTTCGGGCGCATAGAAGTCCGCCCCGCGCTGGTCACACATCGCTTCGAGCATCTCCCGGAGGCGGTCGTTCTGGCCGACGCCCCCGCCCAAGACGAGTTCGTCAGCGTCTGTCAGCGACAGGGCGCGCTCGCTGACTTCTGTCAGCATCGCGAAAATATTCTCCTGGAGCGAGTAACAGACGTCCGGGACGGCCTCGTCATCGTCGACAGCCTGCTTGCCGGCACTCATGATGCCCGAAAACGAGAAGTCCATCCCTTTGACGACGTAGGGCATGTCGATATAGTCCCCATCCGTTGCGTGCTCCTCGACTTTTGGTCCTCCGGGGTGTGACCAGCCCAGGTGACGGGTGAACTTGTCGATGGCGTTGCCGACGCCCGTGTCCATCGTCTCGCCCAGCACGCGATACCGGCCCTTGCGGTAGCCAAGAACGTGGGCGTTTGCCCCGGAGGCGTTCAGACAGACCGGCGATTCGAAGCCAGACTGGTGGCGACCGATCTCGAGGTGGGCGACCATATGATTAACACCGACCAGCGGCACGTCGAGTCGCTGGGCGAGTGCCCGCCCAGCGGTCGCGACGATCCGGAGACAGGGGCCAAGTCCAGGACCACGGGAGAAGGCGACGGCGTCGATGGGGGTCGCGGGATCGTCACCGGCGGCCGCGGCCTGTTTTCGGGCCTGCTCTAAGGCCCGCTCGACGACGTCCGGGATGGCCGACTGCATATGCTCGGCAGCCTCACGCGGATGAATTCCCCCGCTATCCGGCTCGTAGGCGTCGGTTTCGATGGTGACGTCGTCACTGGTGACGTCGTAGACGGCTGCGCTCGCGGCCCAGGCCGTTCCCTCGATGCCGAGTATTCGCTTCGGGGCGGCCTCGCCGTAACCTTCGGTCGGGACCATTCGATCTGTCTGCGTTCCGTGACCGACGGAAAAGACGACTTCGATCCGCGGCGAGTGCTGTCACTGTGGATAGCGATCCCACTACGGGATCTGAAAACCGGAGTGTCCGAACGACAACGGCGTTAGTTCCACTCGGTGTAGCCACACCGACCGCAGTGCGTACGGTCGCCGTGTTCGGCAAGGAACGCGTCACCACACCGCGGACAGCTCTCCTGATCGGTCGTGCCGTCCTCGCTGTAGAGATCGTACCGGGCCATCGTCAGGCCTCCTCCGCCTCGGCGTCAGCGTCGTCGGTGAGGATCTTGTTGCGTTCGAGCATGTGCTCCTGTTCGACCTCACGGGCGAACTCCGGGTCGTCGTAGACTTTCGCGTACCCGACGGTCTTGCGCATGCCGTATTTCGTGTTCAACTCGTGGACGACGACTTCTTCGGCGTCCTTGTTCAACATTGCCGCCAGGGAGTCCCGCACGGAAAGCCGCGACGGCGTCGCCTCCTCGTGAACAACCTCGAAGCGGACGTCGGTCCGATGCAGCATCGGATTGTCTACTTCTTCGATGATCTCGATATCCATGGTTCGTTACTCATTATTCCCCCACAAGCGTGTATAAGGATTTCGAAGCGTTCGGTTTCCGCCCGGCGAATGGGCACCTCACAGCCGGTCCCCGTGCAGTCACTCGATCGGAACGTCAAGATCGAGGACCAATCACCGTCACACTGTCGTTCCGAACTCGGCCAGTAATCGCGATAAGTGGATCCGGTCATCTGTCCCTTCTGCGAGGGCTAGATCGACGTCGCCGGCGAGTTTGTGCAGTTCAGCGAGTCGCTCGCCCGTGTATCGCGAGCGCCCGACCCGGAGTATCGCCGCCAAGACCTCGACACCGCTGTGGCCCTCGTCGATCAGCAACTCGTCGAGTTCTGAGCGACCGTCCCGGAACTCCCCCTCGTCGGCAGCACACAGCATGCGCTCGACCCGATCGTCGGCCTGGACGTCGCCGAGGGCCTCGTAAGCAGCCGCCATCGTAATTTCGCCTTCGCCTTCGTACGTCGTCTGTGCCCCCAGGATCGCCTGCCGGAGGTCACCGTTGGCGTAGCCCGCGACGTATTCGAGCCCCTCGTCGTCGTAGGCAGCGCCCTCGCTGTTGGCGATCCGCCGGAGGGCGTCCTCGATTTCGTCGTGGGTCGGCGCCCGGACCGTGACGGGGAAACACCGCGAGCGGATCGGCGGGATCAGTGTCGAGGATTGGCGGGTCGCGATGACAAACTGCGTCGCCTCGTAATACTGTTCCATCACCCGTCGGAGGGCCTGCTGGAAGTCCTCGCGCATCCGTTCTGCATTGTCAAGCAAGATCGTCTTGTAGGATCCCGAAACCGGTGCGTAACTCGCCGATTCCTTGAGGACGTGATTTATCAGGTCCGCCTTCGAGGACTCACGCCGGCGTTTTGGCGTGATAAAGCGCTCAAAGCGTGGGTCCTCGGACAGTTCACGCTTGGTCAGAGCGAAGAAGTCCGCAACGTTGATCTCGACGAGGTCGGCATCGTGATCCTCGTGGGCTTCTCTGGCGAACGCCCGGACAGCCGCGGTCTTGCCCGCGCCGGCCGGCCCGTGGACCAGCAGGTTCATCGGCTCTGTAAGTGCCCCGCGCAACTGCTCGCGCACTTCGGGCTGGGGAAGTTCGTCGATCGTCGGCGCGTGTCGCTCGGTCCACAACGGCCCGTCCATCGCCTATCGGTAGGTGACCCCCGGACAAGTATTCCGCGATCCGCTCAGGGTGAACTGCCCCGGGGGCAAGTGATTCGAGAGACTTCGTCTCTCGTCATCTGCTCACGGCGCTTGCGCCGTTCGCAGGTTCGTGGGACTTCGTCACACGCTCATCACGGAAACCTCCGATTTCCGTACGACCTCGAGGCACTCGCCCTGCTCCGCCTGTAGAGTGGGCTGTCACTCGTATCGCAGTGCTTCGATCGGATCAACGCGTGCCGCCTGCCAGGCTGGGTACAGGCCGACGACGATCCCAATAGCGAGCCCCATCACAATGGCAACACGATCCAGTCGAACCGGATCGTGAACTCGACCTCGGCGTAGTTGGCACCCACGTCTCCAACGCAGAGTCCGAGCGGGATGCCGATCGCGGCTCCGTCCGACCCGAGCAGCACGGATTCGGCAAGGAACAGCCGATGAGATCCCGGTTGGTCGCTCCCATGGACTGTATGATCCCGATCTCGGTAGTACGTTCGGTCACGCTAACGAGCCTGATATTGGCGATACCGAACGCGCCGAAACGAGGGCAAGCACCCCGATCCCGGTGATCAGCCGGGTGATATCCTGAAGCACTGTCTCGATGCCACCGACGACTGCTTCCGTAACAGGCGCCCAACCTGCGTATCGGCCGAAACGTTGCCGCGGACTTTCCCGATACCCCCATTGTGGCCTCAGCACTACCGTCTCGGTATGTTAGCGCCGAAAATTGTTCGCCGCCATCGCCGCCGGCTGTCCTTCGATTTTATAAGGATAGAGTATATATAAACCGGCATGGAGCAAGGGTTATTCGTCGTTATCGAGAAAACCGATGCGGAACAAGAGTTGTTGCAAGAGGCCGCCGCCTTCAGCGAGTCCGAGGGCTCGCCACTCGTCGTACTACGGCTGTTGACCCCTGAAGACGTTCAGGCGGTCGAGTCCGCGGAACTGACGAGCGACATCGACCGGGCCCAATTCGAGGACCCGGTCGACCACCAGTTCGAGGAGGAGACGGAGGCCTTCATCCAGGATGCGCTGGACGGAGCCGAGCCAAACCACGAGGTAGACATTCGGATCGAATCCGAAGGCGATCGGGCAACGGCCATCCTCGATGCGGCCGCGGACCACGACTGCGATCACGTGTTCCTCGTGGGCAAGCGGCGGTCTCCAACCGGGAAGGCGCTCTTTGGCGACCTCACCCAGGAAATCATCCTGGACTTCGATGGCACAATCACTCTCTCGATGGACTGATCGATTCGACTACCGGACGAATCAATCGAGCTGTCGCGATCGGAAGACTCGTCGATTCGTGAGCCGGTACTGGTTTTATGCGATCAGGCCCAATGGCTGGGTATGCAGCGGATCGTCTCACTGGCCCCGAGCGCCACGGCAATCATCCGTGCCCTGCGTGGCAGCGAGCAACTGGTCGGCGTCACAGCACATTGCGAGGTCGAAGACATTCCCCGGATCGGTGGGTGGCTGAATCCAGACGTTGGGGCCATCGCTGATCTGGATCCGGATCTGCTCCTCACAAACGATCCATTACAGGCGGACCTGCGGGACAATCTGCGTGACCGCGGGTTCGATGTTGCCCACGAAGCGCCAGCAACACTGGAGGCCGTCCTGGCCTCGTTCCGGACGGTCGGCGAGGCGATTGGTCGGCCGGATCGGGGCGCTCGACTCGAACAGCGCGCCAGGGAATACGTCGAGGCAGTCCGCGCGGCGACACCCGACGGCGACGAGCGGCCGGTGGTCTACTGTGAAGAGTGGGGCGACCCGCCGATGGCAGCCGGCAACTGGGTTCCTGAAGCCGTCGCCGTCGCTGGCGGTCGCTATCCCTTCCTCGAGCCGGGCGAACGCTCCTGCGAGGTCGACAGAACGGCAGTCGAAGATGCCGATCCCGACCACGCGATCGTCCATCACTGTGGTGTGAGCGAGCCCGATCCGACAGAACTAGCGAAGCGTGACTGGGCACTGGATACGCAGGTCCACGCGATCGACGACTCGCTTTTGAACCAGCCCAGCCCGCACCTCCTGGCGGGGATCAAGCGACTGGCGAGACTGGTCGGTGGGGTTGATCCCAATGACCTGCCGGGCAAGCCCCGTGCAGTCGACACCTGAGGTCAGTCCTCGGCCCCGTCGCCAGCGAGTTCCTCCCGGAGGTCCCGGAGCGTGTTGATCCCGTACAGACCCAGCAGGAGCCAGGCGATCGAAAACACGACGCCAAGGACTGCAAACCCCATCGCGAGCGTTGTCTCGGTCAGTGCAACCATGACAGATAGATATAATGGGCAGGCATAAGTAAAGGATCGAGCACAGTCTCAGCGACTGCGACTGTCGCCAGGGGTTGACGGACCGAGAGACGTGATACGATGGATGTGGATGACGAACGGGATGTGGCAACGGTCACGGCGCTGCTCGCCGACAACGTGGTGCGGGCGATCCTCGAAGCCTGCCTCGAGGAGCCACACGCGGCCGAACGGCTCAGTGAGCGGTGTGACGTCTCGGAGTCGACCGTCTACCGGCGCCTGGAGGAATTGGAAGCGCTCGATCTTGTGGCCGCCAGGATGGAACCCGACGACGACGGCCATCACTACAAGGTCTACGTCGCGACGCTCGATCGCATCGTGGTGGATCTCACTGACGACGGGTTCACAGTGCGAATTACCCGCCGCCAGCGCATGGCCGACCGCTTTACCGAATTCGTCGAGGGAGTGGGTCGATGACTGACCCGACCCTGGGTGGGACGCTCCCGCTGGCGCTTGATATCACCGCGGGCGCACTCGGGCTGGCCGTCGGCTACGTCGCCTACCACGGGTACCGCCGCAACGAGAGCCTGCCCATGCTGTGTATCGCCGCCGGTTTCCTGTTGACCTTCTGGGCACCGGTCGCCCTCGATGGCGGACTAGTCGTTCTGGAAGCCAGCCTCACCTTCGGGACGACCGTCCGCGCGGCGCTCCCAGCTGGCGTCGAGCTCGCCGCCCGTACCGTCGAAGTAGTCGGATTACTGGTAATCCTCTACGGGCTCGCAATGCCGATCCGGCGATAACCGATCGACGAATACGCGTAATCCAGCCACGTACCGTTGCATTTGCGGCTCACAGGTCTTCGCGGTACAACGAGCCGGCCGGGAGTTCACCGAGTGCAACGAAGGGGACATCGATACACGAACGAAGTGAGTCTATCGGGAGTGAGCAAACGCGAAGCGTTTGCGATCTGCGGGCGGCGCATCGAATGACGACCGCAGAGGGCAAAGAGATGCGCCGGAAGAGCTTGCTCTTCCGTGCCCTCGCTCACTCGCTTACACTCGTTCACGAGGACGCCGGCCGGGAATTGAACCGAAGGAAGACGTTCCGGGCGTGTGGCCTCACTCCGTTCGGCCAGTCCGGGACTGCGACTCCCAGGGTTCAATGACAGTTGGCGATTTTGCTCCTCACGTCCGTTCGTCGCAGAAATGCGCTGGCCGGGAATTGAACCCGGGCTATGAGCTTGGGAAGCGTACCCCGTAATCCAGGCGATTTCACCGGTAATCCGCTAGATATTTCGTCGTTTTCTCCAGCGAATTCAACACCGATTTCCTGCGTTAGAGCCTTTCAAGCCGGTATTTTCGCCCGTTAGCGTTCCGGATTTCTTCGGCTGGTAATACTGGCGGATACATTATAAATCCCCGGTTTGTAAGCTCCCAGCTTAAATCGGTAATACCAGCTATAGAGGTGTTTCTGCTACTGTTCTATCTGTTTGATTGTGACTTTGGAGCGTCCTTCCCGGTCGGCTTGCCTTCCTGCTCGTAGAAGTACTTCGAGTGCTTCCCGGCAGTCGCCGCTGTTCTCCGCTACTGTTTCGGCGATCTCTTCGATGACTTCGTCGGGAACGGTTCCAGGGCGGAAAGCCTGTTCGACCCGTGTTTCGAGGATGTTCCGGAGCTGGTCGGCGGTGTAGGGTTTGAACTGGAGTGTCTGGCAGTTTAGCCGTGACCGGCTTCGGGGGTCGAGCTGGAGCTTGGAGGGGTGCTGGTTGGAGACCATGACGAGGCCGATCTTGTTGTCGGCTTTTTCGTTCAGCATTTGGAGGTCGTAGATGACTTCGGTTCTCTGTTCGAGCTGGTCGAATTCGTCGAGTGCGACTGCTACGTTCCTCTTCTTGTCGAGCCATTCCCTGATCTTGGAAAGGAGTTCGTCAACCGGCTTCCCTTTCCGCGGGGCAGGATACCCGAGTTCGATCAGAAGTTGCGTCAGCAGCGAGGAACGGGTGTTGTACTGCCAGCAGTTGATGTAGACGGACCTGGCCGATGTCTCGCTCTCTAACCGGTCGAAAACGTGTTTGACGCAGGTTGTTTTCCCGACGCCGGCCGGCCCATGGACGAGAAGGTTTTCCGGCTGCTTTCTTCTCGTTAATGGACGGACTGCATTGGCAATCCTATCTATATCTGCGTCTCTTCCCACCGGCTGATCCGGATGGTAGCTGGTGTTGAGATAGGTTTCTGACCGCAGCACGCCCTTCGAACTCTTCGACTTGTCAAACAAAGCTTTCCCTCACCCCCTGGGTAGATGTATTTGATACCGAGGGTTAATCCCCGGTTTCACTCACTACGTTTCACTTGACGGATATATTTCAGAATTCGTCTTCCAAACTTTTCAAATGAAACCCGGTGCACCTCAGCCGGTGTAACCCTGTCTCTCTGAAGACAGTTCCATGACCGTGATCCACGACGTGACTCCATTACAGCAGAACCATCTACCCGAAGAAACAGTCGACAGAGAACGCGAGAGCCGTCTACTGACTGAGAACCTGGAATCAAGGAACCTGCATATCCATGGCCCTCGCGGAACCGGGAAGACGCACCTGGTGAAGAAGGCGCTTGAAGAGGTAGAGGCCAGGACCTGCTATGTCTCTTGCCTGAAACACGACACACAGTATAAAGCGTTGAAGCGGATAGTCTCCCAGCTCACCCGGGAAGAAGTCGAGTCAGGGCACCACACCTCCGAACTTCAGCGACGGGTCGAAGAACAGCTCGAAGTGATGGACGCGGTGATCGTGCTGGACGAACTCGACTTCCTGCTCCTGAACAACGAAGAAGACCTGCTCTACTTTCTCTCTCGACTTGAGAACGGGCCGCAGATCACCGTGATCACTGCGAACGTTGAGAAACTCGGGGAAAGGTTGGAACCCAGGACCTACAGCTCCCTACAACCCCGCCGAATACAGTTCGAGCCCTACACTGGCGAACAGGTCTACAAAATACTGGCGAAACGAGCTAAGAAGAGTCTGGCGGAGCGGTCAGTACATCGCAACGCAGTGACCTACATCGCCTCCAAGACACAGAACACGGAACTCGCGTTGACCTGGCTCCGAGTTGCTGCCCGGAACGCAGAAGAAACGGTGACAGAAGAACTCGTAGAAGAAGTTGAGGAAGAAGCGTTCGAAGTCTACACTGAGTGTGAGTTGGAGCATCTTTCCCGGCACCACAAATACCTCTACCAGGCCGTAGAAGAACTAAGCAGGGAGAAAGGGCCGGTCATCAACGCCGGCGATATCTACCAACGCTACAGATCAGTTGCGGAAGAACGAGGAGAGGAAACACTGTCGGATCGACGAATCAGCGACTTCCTGAAACAACTTGAGCAGCTAAACTTGGTCAAAGCAGAATACCACTATGGCGGTAGGAAAGGAAAGACACGGGAGGTCTCAATCGAGAGTCCGTAGAGTAGTCTTCAACCCTCAAGGCTGACGAAGCACTCGTTGACCCATTCATCAATCTCCTCTAGAACCTCTTCCCTACTGGAGTCAACAACTGTTTCTCCATTAGACGATTTTCTAACCAGTCGCTGACAAACATCTGTCTTCATCGGCTCGCCTAAATCGTTCTCCTCACACCATTCATCCACGGCTTCTACACGATTCATTTCAGGCAGATCATCGGATTGTAACTCTACATCTGCGTCTTGCCATGTCTGAAGCTCCTCGTTCACCGCCTCAACGTATCTCTCGGCATCAATAAGATCCTCAAATACAATCTGTTCACCAGGAAAGTCCTGAAGAGTTCTCACCTTTTCCGAGTCAACTACATCGACAAGCGCGTCTCTCCTTTCTTCACCGGAGTTGTCCCCATCAAGTAGGATCATTGACCTCCCGGTTTCGGAGAGGAGTTCTGATACCTTTTCTTCCCCTACGTTCGCTGCACCGGGGGCCACCTGATATCCTAATTCGTCTTGGTCCGTGGCCTGTCGGATCAACGTCGGCAGTAGAATAGTCTCACTGGGACCTTCCGCAATCAAAGCATTTCTAGCTACTGTGAAAGCTACAGGATTCAATCCCATCGCAACCATGATTGGCTTGAATCCAGGCTCTTCCACCCAGAACCCGTTTTTGATATCACTTCGCTCACCCTCCAGCTGCACGACAGGGCGGATACCCCTCCCAAGGTCGGACGGAAGACAGCCCGCGGAATGAGTCGTATAGATAACTTTCTGAGCGACAGTCTGCGTCTCTAAAACCTCGATCAGCTCTGCCTGGGCATCATAACTGAGGTGGCTTTCCGCCTCGTCAACCAGGAGTATCGGGCTTTTACCTGCGTTTTTCTGATTCAGGAACGCAAGCAACGCCACGAACCAACGGAGGCCATCGCTTCTTTGATCGATCGGTGCTCGGTTCCTTTCATCCGGAGTTCTTACATTGATATGCAGAACGTTACCATCTACACTCAAAACAGGAACTACGTCTTCCCGCACCCAAGCCTTCGAAAACTCTTCCTTCAGGTTATCATTAGCATCTTCACGCAGGTCATCCCTGAAAGCGATATTTCTCGAAGTCACCGCGTCCCGCAGCTGCCCCAGATCTAGATCAGCTAACTGCGCCAAGTTCTCAAGAGCTTGTGGAGGATTCGGAACCTCTTCTTTCAAATCGTAGGTCGGCTTAAGGTTCCGGTCTGCCTCGTCGAAGATCAGAAACTTTGGCCGGCGTTTCAATAAGATCTCCCTGGCTCTATGAGGGGGAGAATTACGCTCATGCTCAATGAAGTCACCCAACAATTTAACGACCTCATCCATCTTCGAAGTGTCGTCCTCTTTCTCCTCCAAGTTGTCAACTACGTTCTTTAGATCCTCTGCCAGTTCTTGTATTTGATTGAGATTCTCATCCCCCAGGTAATCATCCTCGGACTCCAACGTACTCACTACGTTCTGAAGGGCATTTTGTACTCCTCGAGCTACTCTTTCCTGGTAGACCTCTGACTCTTGGAGTGATGTAAGGGCCGAATAGGCTTCTTTCCGGGGCTTCAGATCATGTTCCGGCTTAGGATCAAGACTGATCGAGAGAGTTCCGTCTTCCTTCTTAGTCAAGGTACATTGCTCAATTTCCTCTCCCCCGTCCACAGAGCGTAGATCCTTCCAATCCCCTTCTTCCAAATTGAACGTGGCCTGGATCTTCGTTGGAATATCTGCTCGACGGGTCTGATCACTCTCTTCAATCTGTCCCTCAGTATTGAACTCCTCTAACGCCTCTAAAAACGAGGTCTTCCCGGCCTCGTTCTGACCGACAAGAGCAACAAGATCCTCCAAGAAACGCACACTGACACGATCAGCAAAACGCCGATAACCCTGGACTTCAACTCCAATTAGACGCATATCAGATCTCGTTGATCCTATCATCTACTCCGACTAGGGAGAGAACTTTGTCTTTCAGCTCCCAGATCTCCTTCTCATTAGGCGTGAGATCGTCTTCATGCACCCAATCGAACTCGAAACTTTCCTCCCACTCATCTTTGAAGACATCCACATCCCGAATCTCTCCTCCTTCTATATCAGATTCGGAGCTGAGTTCTCTTCTAGTGCTATCCGGTACTGTCACGACTCTTTTCCCGTCTCCTTTAGCCCGGTCGACAAGGTCTTTCATCTGTCCCTGCTCTTCCGCGGTTACGAACATCGCTTCGCTTCGAGCGTTCAGCACACGAGCGGCATGAACCTGTACAGGTTTCCAAGACAACTCATCATGGTTCGTGCCCTCTTGGACTCGCTCAAGATCGTCTACAAGACGTTCAGCAACCTCTCCCGACTCGCAGGCCTGAAGAATCTTCTTCACTCGCGACGTGTAGGCAGTTCTCCCAACGTTGGAACGTTCACGGTTCAACGCGTCCCGAATTGTTTTCGTAGTATTCGTAATGTTATAGCTGAACAGGAAGTCTGCTTCAGTGGCGACCTTTAATCCAGTTACGTAGATGCTTGCAGGGCCATCAGCAGACGGTTCGTAAACGTCTCCGAACCGAGTCTCCTCCAGTAAAGTCGCATCAGTGTAAGTCAAGAAATTCTGCTTCGCTTCTTCGATATCTTCCTCTGTACAGCCATCGAGAACCACCTCTGTCCCATCCAAGTCTGGGTACTCCGTCTTTCGGATAACGGCGTGCAGTGTTTCGATGTCATCGAATCCTGCCTTGGAGGCTTGTTCCACAGTAAAAGAGACATATGGTGAATGGACAGTGACGTCTACTCCTTGTCGATAAAGGACGGCAAGAGCGTCTTTCAATCCAACACCGAACTTTCCAATTACCTTGTCAGGATTATTCAACTTCTCCTCGTCTTCCCCTTGAGTCAGGTCCTGATGGGTAAGGCCACGGCCATAGTCCCGAATATGCCACCTGCCTTCATCGTCTTCAAAGATATCCGGTTCCTGGGTCTCGGAGAGAGCTGCCTCATCCAACGCGTTAGCAATCAATTCACGGATTCCATCACTGGCCTCCCAAGCCTCCAGCAGCTCCTCTTCCATATTCAGGTCAAACTCTCTCGGCCACTCACTGCTCATATTCACTTGTTTTTCTCCCGCAAAGTTATCATACTACTGCTGTCCTTTTCGTCAGCCGAGTAAGTCCTGCAAGTTCTGATCATCCAACTCATTCAGCTCTCGTAATAACTTCCTTCTCTCTTTCTCAAGTTCTTGCTTGTCTCGCCATGCCCTCCGGCGTTCCTGCCGTAGCTCGGAATAGAATTCTTCGATCTTTGCCTTCAGGTGCTCTTTCTTCTCTTTGTCGTTGAAGAACTTCCTCTGGTACAGCTCTTTGAGTCGGTCGACGTACCAGTCCAGCTTTGACTCTAGCTCCACCACTACGTCATCACGTATCTCTTCCCGCTCTTCTAACTGCTGGTCGATCCGTTCAAGTTCTTCCTCCAATCGCTGCTGCTCCCGCTCCTGCGATTCCTCGAGGAACCGTTCGATGTCAAAACCGAAGGATTCGTCAGCCCTGAGGAGGTCGCGGGAGTAGTCGAGGTAATCCACACACCGGTATTACCCGCGGAAGGTGGAACACGGTTATTCCTCGCCCTGTTGCAGAAGCCCCCTGTATTCCCTTGCCTTCTCCCTGTACAGCTTCGGCAACTCCTCAACCTCTTCCTCGGTCCAAGATTCGACCTCTTCCAAGAGTTCCTCGGCTTCAGCCATGACATTAGCCAGATACAGACTCATCGATCACATGTAGCACTACGATATTTTTCGTGTCTTTATTAGTCCCAATTTCTTTAGAAAAGTCGTTGAGCATTAGAAGCTCTACATCGCCATCCCAAAATATAGGTAAGAGCTGCTTGTTCTTTGGAATCTATGCCAAACCGTGATCTCGACCTTCACCCACGATTTGAACGAGACAAACCCATCAACGCCGATGTCATTGATACAGAAATTGGTGTAGTGAGCAGTAATGGATATCTCAACATCGGAAGCGAAAACTACCATCATATGGTTGCTTGGGCTCCATTTGAGTCAGGGGCGACACTTAGAACTCGCACAGTAAGCGGGAAAGGACGTGAGGACAAGCAGACTTTTGTTCAAGAAGGGGATGGAAATGTCAACATTGGTCCTGGTGAGGAATGGGAGGGGCGTCAAGTAGTAGCACATATATTGGACAAGACGATTTCAGACTCGTAATCCGCAAGTTCAACTCACTCAATATTATTGCCAAGAAGGGAATTTACCCCTCTAAATTTTCTATCTTTTCTAACACCCCTTCCTTCTCCAGCTCCGCCAGACGTTCCAATACCTCCTGTTTCTCCTCTTTCTTCGTCTCCTGCTCCAGGCTGAGAGGTCTTCCGCAGTTCCGGCACTCGGAATGAGTTTGCTGATTTTCCGTCCCGCAGAACGGGCACTCGATAGACTGGTTTTCTTCTTCCTCACTGCTGAGACCGTACTCGTCCCTGATCGCCCTGTTGACGTCGTCGTTGTTCAGGTGGACGTAGACCTTGGCTCGATCACTTCCCGGCTTCCAGCCGGCAAACTTGTTCAACTGCTCGTACCCCATGAACGTCGCAACCTCAGTCAAACGCGTATGCCGCAGGTTGTACGGCTTCCGCTTGTTCTCCGGGATATCCGCGGCCTCGCACGCCTTCTTGAACCGGCGGTAGAACCCACCGTAGTTCACACGGTCCCGTAGATCCGATTCGTAGGGATGGCTGTCGCCGTGGTTCCGCGGTATCTCGCCGCATTGCTTGCACTCCTGCTGCTCTGTCTTCACCCAAAGAGGCGCACTCTTGTCGTCGATACTCCCCAGTTCACCTCCCAAGGGATGCTGCATCAACCATTCACGAACCGCTCGACCGGAACGCACCAACTGGTTCGTCCTGTCCGGCGTCCCCTTCAGACCTTCCAGGTATATGAAGTCGCCCTTCCCGTTCGAAGTGAAGTCAGCGATGTTCCGAGACAAAAGTTCTCCAGGACGGGCAGCAGACTCGTAAAGCACCATCGTGAACGCTCGATCCCGAACGTTCGAGAAGCTGCGGAACAACCGCTTCAGTTCGTCCTCGGTAAACAGGTCCTCCCGGGAAACGGAGGAGCTCTCCTTTCCCACCTTGAAGAACCGTGTCTTCTCCGGCTGCTCATGGCCTCCGTTCTGGATTCGGTAGAACTTCTTGACCGCGGTCTTGAACTTGACCTTCGTGGACTCGGCGTAGTCACTCCGGTTCACGTTGGCCAGTAACTCCTTCAACTCTGACTGGGAAGCGCCCTTCATCTCGAAGCTGTCCGGGGCAAACTTGTTGAGAAGCGTTTTCCATGACCAGACAAGCCGGGCTTGCTGCACCTCACTGATCCCTTCTGCGGCGCAGTGATCCACAAACTCTCTGACGGCTTCCGTGTTCTCGGGATCGGCCTCGTCTTCCAGATTTTGAAGCGTTCGCTGTACGTCGACGTATTGAGTGGTAGACATAGATTCGATTCACGTTCAAAGAGAGAAGGAGACATGGGAAAGACACGGCTTCAATTGACCTCTACCACACCGGTTCGAATGGATAGCCATTGAACCGTCTATCAAATGGCAGGACCCGCCTGAATATTAGCGGTCGATATCTGTCCTTTGCCGTGATTTGCCAGTCTCCTCTCTTCGTTTGGGGTTTCAACTGATGTATGGTGTTGAGTTTTTATATATTCTGTTTTATCTGCTTTTCTGGTTTGTTCTTGACTAGCCAGATTATCGAGGTAAAGGGTTACATTCGTCTGGTCTAATGGATTAGCCGTAGGGCAGGCTGCGGATTTAAATATGTCTGAGGAATATGCATATGTTAGAAGATGGCTGGCGACGCAAATACACTTCTTTCCGGAACGGCGATGGCCGTCTTGATCGGCGCAGGGTCAATAGCTGTCTCTTTCTTCACTCCGGACGTTGACTTCGGAAGTAGACTGATACTGTTCTTCCTAGGTCTTTTCTTTGTCTGGGCAGGGCTGAGATTCTCTAAAGCATAACACCTGAAATATTCCGACCTCCCGAACACCTCTAAACATGTTACTAGAGTCTATATCTATTTCATTGAAATCCCGAAGCAGTCGAAACACGGTTCAAATCGTCTAGGGCGATAGATTCTACCGTCTTATGAAGTAAGAATCGCGTTTTCAAAGCCAAGGCATCAGTTACATCTCTTTTTCATAACTCTCCGAGAGGAATATCTTCATCCAGATCTCTGTGTTCGTCCTGTTCGATCTTTTCCATCACGAACATCAGATGCTCTAGGTCCTTGTCCCTGAACTCTGGTGCGTCCCTTACGACCTCAGAAACCACTTTGTATCGATAACCTTCCTCCTCCAAACGTCTGACTGTCTCTTGTGGCGGCGAACTCCAAAACCAGAACTCTCCCTGCCTACTTTTCTCCGATTCAGGCTCTCTTACCTTGTCTTCTAACTTATTGAACTCGTATTCCCAGTCTTGGTTTGAAGGGTCATACTTGCATTCGATAAAACGGATCTCATCCGGTGTCTCAACCTGTACATCCAATTCACCGGCATCAAACGAAATATTCCAATCCACATTATCGGAACTGTGGTCTTTCCGAGTTAGATAGTAGTAGGAAATCAACTCCACAAGGAGGCCCCTTGCCTTCCCCAGTTTAGTTTGACGTCGATTCGTCTCCGACTTCTGATCCAGTTCCTCAGACAGCTGCGATCCTCTCTCACCCACAGTCATATCAGAAACCATCTCCTTGAACTCATCTTTCTCAAGCTCCATCTCTCGAAGTATGATCTCATCCCTCTCTAAATGGTTTTCAATAAGTGTCTCGGCCTGTATATGCTCTGAACCGGAGAACCCTGAGTAGTCTCCACAGCAATCGTAGAACATCACCCAGCCAGAATAGTCAGCAAGACCTGAACTTCCAGAAGCCTCAACTAAAACGCCGTAAGTGTAGTCGTTGCCAGGTTCAACGGGGTGAGTGAACTTACAAACGTAAGCCTTCTCTCCATCAGCAAATCTCTTTTTCTGATTCACGGTTCCTCCCATCAGAGAAATGAATGCAGGAACCCCGTTGAAAATCTTCGTTGAACGGAGGAACTCCACCTGATACCACAACAGTTGGTAGTCGAACTCCTCTTGGGTATCCAACCCTGTTTCCTGCGTTCGACTGGTTAACTCCGTGAAGAAGTCTTCCAGTACTTCCCTATCAAGAAATAGGACATCATCCATTATTTCGACACCATTCTCAGCCTCAAGCGGCCGGACTACACCTTCCTCCACTTCTCCAAAGAAACGGTCCAGGTCTGCTCTTTCATCCGGAATGCCTCCGGACTCATCGAAGACGTTGATCGAATAGGACCACCTCTCAGACTTGTGTAGTTCACTGAGGCAGGTCTCTTTGAAAACCTCGTCCCCCACAAGCTGAGACCAGACGAACTGCAACGTCCGGCTGTATCCTTCTAAAGCTGATTCCAGCCGCTCCTCCCGAAGATCTGTATCTAGTACCGTGATATAGTATCCGTTCGGATACCCATCTCCGACGTCATTAAACCGGGTAAAGACTTGGAAAATCGCCTTTTGACGCAGAAGCTTTGCTTTCTCTATCTCGTAGTCAGAATTTGCAAAAGTATGATTCTCGAACAAATTCTGAAATGGTTGCACAACTTCCTCTTTAAAATCATCGAGAACAGTCTGAACTTCTTCCCAAGAATCTGCTTTCCTTAGGCTTCGTCGGTGGTCATTAATGTTCTTGATGAAAGCGGTTTTCTCACAGGTATTTGGCACAGAAGTTAGCCTCACGCCTTCAAAACGAGCTCTGAAGAACACGAAGTCTTCTTGGATCAACGGGAACTTGCTGTAGATAGTTTGATGTAAGAAAACTCTGAAAGCAGTCTCAGTGAAGAACTTGTAGCCGTCAAGAAGTTTATCAGATCTCTTAGTTCCGAACTCGTTTTGTAGCCATTCGCCAAACTCATCTACATCTCCCACTCGGTCAATAATCTCTACAGAGCCTAAAATACCGCCAATTGAAGGCTTCTGGCGTTTTCCTTTATTGCCCATAGCTTCACTAAGTGCCGGCGAATCTTAAGTCGATTTGTGAAAAACCTCAGTCGAAGTCTTGGAAAAGACGGAACACCACCCGATCCGGATCTAGTCCTCGTTCCTCTATTCGCTGCTTCAGTCCTTCCTGAATCTCTTTGTTTCTACAGGCGATCCAGACAGTGAATCCCTTCTCCAGGTGCTTCTCTACGTGTTTGATTTCTCTTGGGTTGTCGCCCATCGCGACTTCGACTGCGAGCTCGTTGTTTCCCATGTTGACGTAGACGTCGGCGTCGAACTTTTCGAGGAAGGCGTCCCAGCCCGCTTCTTCGAATGCGTCTCTAATGAAGTGCTGCCAGTACCTGTGGACTATACCGCCTCTCCCCCTGTGTTTCGGTTCGAGATCTAGCTGGTCTTCGACGTAGTCCCGTCCTTTCTCAGTGAGCTGGAGCAGCTTTCTGTTCTCTCCGTTCTTGACTTTCCGCTCTACGACGACTCCTTGATCGACGAGCTGGTTCTTCGCCTTGTTCCCTTTGTAGCTGCTGGAGAACTGCTGGTAGCGCTCGGTCAACGGCCTGAACGGGTTTTCGACAACGTCTTCGAGGAGCCGCTCTGCTTCGCTTGAGAGCTTGATTTCTGTCGGGTCTTCCGGTATCTCTTTCTCCGGAACTTCTTCGGTTCTGCCGGGAGCGATCCTGTCGTTGAATCTCTTTGTGGTCTTCCGCTGCTCATAGGACAGGCCTTCCCACCTGCTTCTCTGCTCTTTTTCGAGCTCTCTGTCAGAGACGGTTTTCTCGACCTGGTAGTTCCGGAGTCTGACCGGGACGGGGCTATCGCTTCCCACCTGGACCACCGCTTCCCCGGTATCGAGTTCCTCGGCGAACTCTGCCTGTCTCTCAGACAGGTTCATCGCCTCCGTCATCGCCTGGAACTCCTTCCTTCCCGCCGTGGGCAGCAACGCCTTGGTATACGTATTGGCCTTGATCGAATCCGTCAGCTTTGACGCTTCTTGGTCAGCGACGACGAGGCCTTCCCCAAACTCTCTCATCTTCGCCGTGAGTTCATCAATCTCCGGGATGCCTGAAGCGTCCTGACGCTCTTTGTATACGGAGAAAACCCGCTTCCCCTCGTCGAGGAAGAAGACGTGGTTGAGGCCTTGGTTGCGGTGGTTCTGCGCCAGTCTGTACTCGTAGACGTACGCGAATAGGATCTCCATCAGGAAGTTCTGGACGTCCCGGATGAGACCGTCAAACTCGAAGACCACGTCCTCCTGTAAGAGCTTCTGGATGGAGTAGCCCTGGCTGCACTCGAAGACCGTCCCCGCAACAAGATTCATCGCCTCCAAACGGTTGAGAAGAGTGTCGCGATAATCCGCCTGCTTCCTGACGTAATTGATCCCCTCCGACTTGACCAAGAGTTCTAACTCATGAAAAGACGGGTACGGCCCGGAAACCCTGTTAAACAGGTTATAGAGCCTGTATACTTCGATAATCTTCTTCAGAAGATGGTTTTTCGAACCGCTGAGGAGGGACGTAGCATGGCTGAATACCTCGGAGAAAACCTGGGCCCAACGCCCCGGTGAAACACCTTCCGGCGGCTTCAGAGGATTGAACCGGAGCTCCGTCCACGGCAGCACCAGGACGTCATCGACGTGCCGGTAATCCTGCTTCAGGTCGAAAGCCCAGAACGGCTTCTCGATTTCGTCCATCAAACTGTAGAAGAGAGTCGTCTTCCCCGAACCTGACTGGCCGACAGTCAGGAAATGCTTGGTGAGATCGTCTTGTGAGAGGTACAGTGGGTAGTTACGGAAGGTTACTCCCAACCTCACGTTTCCTGAATGCGAGGGTCTATCAAACGGGTATTGCCTGTGCTGAAGGGACTTCCAGAATACGGCCTTACCAGCGGATTTCCGGAGATGATTGGTACTGGAGAGCCCAGAAGCTAAAATCAGCTTCCGAATCTCCGGATCATCAAGAATACCCTCTTTTCGTGCCAATCGAAATAGCCTGTTGTCGACTCCCTGTCTATCCACATCTTAATGCTGTGGACTAATCCGTATCAGATATTCTTCACACCCTACTTCATTTACTTTGAATCTGGCTCTGCATCTCCTCTAACTGCCCTGTTTCATTAAGGTGAAGAACAAGACCGAATCCGATACTCAGGAAGATTAGAAGGAAGAACCCTCTCCCACTGTCAAAATTCACGAGTTCAAGTCCAATCCATCTCTGAAAAACCGGAAGAAAAAATGCGAATGCGCAAGGAGGGATAACAAGTCTTCGATCAAATGGGTCTCTATATCTAAGAACTGTCCTGAGCGAAATCTTATCTGCCTTTCTGGCATTGACGTACCACCTACTGAGAAGAACTCCCAGCGCAAGAAACTGAATGGGAAGAATCTCCCCGGTAAAATAACTCACTGCTCCACGAAATGTGTCACCAATAACCACAGCACCGATAGCCGTCAAAATGAACATAAGAAACCCTCCATCACGGCCTAATAGAGTAAAATCATCCGGTCCTAATTCAGTCCACATCTGAACCAAGATCGCGTAAAAGAACAGAGTGGCAGCTGCCTCTATCCTCCAGTAACTGAAATCAGACAGCACGACTGCTACAATAATAATCAAAAGAGAGATAGCAGGAACCAATTTCTCCCGCTCAACTTTCGTGTATGGAGCCGTGGAGTCGTCTGGCATATCCTGGTGTCAAAGTACGAAACGTAACACCGTTCCGATTTATATCATCCAAAATCACCGAGTCCAGACTGGCTGGTAAGTACAGCAGTTGCTTCCTTGACTTTCCGGTTGCCGGATTTTCGCAGTACTAGGCTGTCGTACTGTTCTTTGCCGTGGATATCGGCCAGGTTCTCAAGGTATCGTTCTGCCTCTTCTACGGAATCAAAGAACGGGTTGACCAGCTCATCGCCTGACTCGGTGTGGTAGACGACTCCGTCTTCTCCGCTCCAGTAGTACTGTGTCCTGCTACCGCCGCCAGGGATTGCTTCCTCTGCTTGCTGCTCCAGTTGTTCGATCGCCTTCCTGTAATGTGCTTCCGGGAAGTAGTTTTCCAGCTCAAACCGGAGTTCGCCGGAGGTGTTGGAACCTCCGGTGAGATTCATCCAGTACGGCTTCTCCTCTTCCACATACCGTTTCTCCTCGAGAAGCTCGTCTACTCGTCGTATTCTGGATTACCTTCTTCTGGCTCAAGCATGGCCTCTAACTCGGTTTCGTACACTCGAACGATGTCCTCGACCGTACCGCCGTCCGGGAACAAGGGAGCTTCGTCGTCCGGATCTAGATCGGTTCTGTAGGCTCCAGCCTTCTCCAGTTGTTCCTGACTGAAATAGCCGTACTCCCAATTATCGTAGGTATTCGGAGATTTTACCCGACCAAAGTACAGGCCGTCGTCCTCCTTGTCGTAAGCCTCCCACTCCCAATTCGGAAGGAACGCAGCCTCCCAGGACGCAAGCGGCTCTTCCTCATCGTAGTCAGTAATAGTGATTCACCTTGCTGAGTAGTATGTTCCCAACATTCAGCATCTTGAAGTCAGACCGTAGTTCGTATGGCTTCAGACAGAGTCTACATCCAATTACAGAACAAGACAGGTTGATGTACGGTAGTTTTCAGATGGCGGTGATACTATGCAAACCGAAT
>NZ_JACDNP010000017.1 GCF_013839425.1 Halorhabdus salina
TAGCGAGACCGATCGGAGAGAGGTCTCGATTATCGTGAACGGCGACCAACGGAAGCCGTGAGTAGCGAGACCGATCGGAGGGCAACCTTGAGCATGTCGAGCGGTATACAGTGAAAATCGTAAGGGACATTCCGACCGCCGGTGATTGTCAATATGCGCGAGGGTGGCTGAGCGGCCAAAGGCGGCGGGCTTAAGACCCGCTCCCGAAGGGGTCCATGGGTTCGAATCCCATCCCTCGCATAGGGAGACGCGAACGGGGTGAGCGTCTCCGAAATGACGAACGGGGAGCGAAGCGACCCGTGAGTACTGCGACGAACGCAGTGAGGCCTCGATTTTGCGAACGGTGAGCGGAGCGAACCGTGAGTCAGCGTACGCGGCGCAAATTCGCGCCGCGCCGAATCGAACGGATGGCGATTCGAATCACGGCAGACCGAACGAAGTGAGGTCTGGCATCGGGTTCGAATCGCGATCGACGCAAGCGTCGATCGACGTTCACCTCGCTTTGCTCGGTGAACTCCCATCCCTCACATAGCGAGGTCGAGCGAAGCGAGACCTCGGAACGAGCGAGCAGCGAACGAAGTGAGCCGTGAGCCGCTGTCGCGAACAACTCGTGAGCGACAAGTGCAGCAAATGGATTCGAGCCCTGGGAGTCGCATCCACAGGCACGCATACTGTCGCTGGCTTGCCGGCCCCACGGGCTTTTTTGCCGGGCAGTCCAAGTCAGGCATAATGACAGCGGACTTGCCGGCGACGGTCGCTGACGCGATGGATACACACGACGCCTTCGAGGCGAGCGAGGACGGATACCGTGTAACGACGACGGTCTTCGACGCGACGGTGACTGCGACCGAGGCGAACGATGTCGGGTACCAGTTCACGGTGACAGTTCGCGCGCCGATGCTTGGCGCGGCCGTCGAGGACGAAGTGGTCGGGCCGGCCGTCGAGGAAGGGTGGTTCGAGACCTACGAACGACGGCTCGAAGACGCGCCAAAGGCGACACGGGCACAGATCGAACTGGACAGTTACGACCTCTGTGAGCAGGGTCGCAAGGCGATCGCGACGTTCACATTCACCGCTGGCGACGCGGCGCGTGGCGGCGAGATCGCTAAGACGCTCGTCGAGTACGTTGAAGGAACCTACGTCGAGGGGGTCGTGCCCGGCTACGAGTACGGCTCGCCGGTGGCCGACCTCCTCCAGCGAGCAACGACCACCGGCAGCGAAGCTGATGGCGGTGGCTCGGGCGGAAAACGTGGCGGGACGCCGCTATAACTCAGCGGGCCGGATGAGCGAGACTGCCGGTAGAACTCAGTCCATGGCGATGTAGGTCTGAGTGTCTTCGACGCCCTGAATCTCCTGAATCTGGGATGCTGCAATCTGCTTGACGGCGGCCGGTGAGTCAACGTCTACCTTTGCGATGAAATCGACATCACCGGCAACGACATGGGTACGTACCACACCGTCAATGGCCGAGATTGCGTTTTGCAGTCGATCCGCCTCGCCAGTGTGTGCTTTGACCATGATGTATGCAATGACCATGTCAGACCCCTCCGATTGCCGGTTGTCCGGTATTCTCGCCGACGATCAACTGCCGGACGTCGCCCAAGACCGTGAAGTCCGCCAGAATCACCAACCGGTCGCCGACTTCCAGTGAGTCGTCGACGTCCGGCACATCGACTGGATCGTCGTGTTTGCCAAACGCCAACAACCGTGCGTTAGCCGGGAGTTCGAGTTCACTCAGGCTGTAGCCGTTGATCGGCGCCTGTTCAGTGACGGTGAACTGGATCAATTGGAGGTGCTGGGCAATATCCGCGATCGCTACGCTGTTGCCGCCCAGCAGGGCATTCTTCGCCGCGATCGCTCCCAGCCGTTCCGGATAGATCACCTCGTCGATCGCATCGGCGTACTTCCGGTAGATCTCTTCCCGGTAGTCTTCGTCGATACGCAAGACCGTCCGGCAGCCATGATGGTCGGCGACCAGACAGGCCGCGAAGTTGTCGTTGAGATCGCCCGTCAGCGCGCCGAGCGCGTCCGCCGACGCGAGGTCGGCCTTCTCCAGGACCGGCTCCAGGCCGCCGTCTCCCTGGATAACCTCGAAATTGGCTTCGCGGGCGCGGTCGGCCGACTTCGGGTCGACTTCGACGAAGACGACCTCGTGGCCGCTCTCGCGAAGCGCCCGGCCGGTCCGCAACCCGACGCGCCCGGCACCCACGATAACGAATCGCATGGGTTGACTATTCACGTGCGGACGAATAAAGCTATCCACGCCGGCGAAACCAACGATAGTTGACCGATTACCACCTTGACGGCAATTATTGGGGAAACCTTCATGATATGCCACATCATACCACAGAGCACATGGTACGAGCGTTCATCATGGTCAAGGCGGTGGCTGGCAAAGCTGAGGGGATCCTGGGCGACGTACGAACGGCGATCGGCGTCGAAGAGGCCCACGTCGTCGCGGGTCAGTACGATCTCATCGTCGAGGCCGAACGGGATAGCGTCTACGAGGTCATGGAGTCCGTCGCCAGCGGGATTCGCGATATAGAGGGTGTCGCCGACACTCGAACGTACATGTGTCTGGAGTGAACCGGTAGGACTGAACCGCTGGCACCGCAAACGACATCGAAAAGGGGGTCCGGACCGTTGAAACGATATGGTCAGTGCCGTCGACGCTGTCGGGCTCGCCGTGATCGTGCTCGCGAACACGGCGATTGCCGCGCTCCTCACCCGATTTTTCCGTGTCCGTCTACAGACGAGCTGGGGTGGCCCCGTCTTCGCTGTGCTCCTGGGGTCGCTGGCGGTGATGATCTCGACACTCGTCCTCAGCGGCTTCCTTCGGCTCGGGCCGAACCTACAGAACCACGGAACAGTCATCGGGATCACGATCGTGACGCCGCTGGCCGTCGGACTCACGTTCGATTACGTCTGGATGCCGGCCCCGGAAGAGATCGACCTCCCCGAGCGGTACGAGCAGCGGCCCCCTGAAAGACGCTGATCGACGTTTCGAACGCTCTCAATAGAAGAGAACAGCTGAATGGATTACACACCAAACCGTCGATCGAAGACGGGGGGACGTATTTCACTTTCACTACGGTGTTAACCAGGCTTTATATTACAGGGCGAGCAACGGCGTGGTATGGCAGCATCCGAAGACCTCGAAGACCTGCCGGGCGTCGGCCCGGCCACAGCCGAGAAGCTAACCGAAAACGGATTTGACTCCTATCAGGGCATCGCCGTCGCCAGTCCGGGCGAACTGTCAAACACCGCGGACATCGGCGAATCGAGTGCCTCAGACATCATCCAGGCCGCCCGTGAGGCCGCGGACATCGGCGGGTTCGAGTCCGGCGCACAGGTGCTGGAACGCCGCGAGCAGATCGGCAAGCTCACGTGGGGCGTCGACGAGATCGACGAGCTGCTGGGCGGCGGCGTCGAGACGCAGTCGATCACCGAGGTCTACGGCGAGTTCGGTGCCGGCAAGTCCCAGGTCACCCATCAGCTCTCGGTCAACGTGCAGTTGCCGGCCGAGCACGGCGGTCTGGAGGGCAGCGCGATCTTCATCGACAGCGAGGACACGTTCCGACCCGAGCGGATCGAGCAGATGGTCAAGGGGCTGGACGACGAGGTGATCGCGGACGCGATGGTTCTCCATAAGGTCGCCCAAGAGGACGAAGCCGACGCGACCAACGAGGACCTCGTTGATGACCTCGTCGAATCCATCCTCGATAAGATCCACGTCGCCAAGGCATTCAATTCAAATCACCAGATCCTGCTGGCCGAAAAGGCCCAGGAACTCGCCAGCGAGGGCCAAGACGAGGAGTTCCCCGTCCGGCTCCTCTCTGTCGACTCGTTGACGGCCCACTTCCGGGCGGAGTACGTTGGACGTGGCGAACTCGCTGACCGTCAGCAGAAGCTTAACAAACACCTCCACGATCTGATGCGAGTCGGCGACCTGAACAACACCGCGGTCATCGTAACCAACCAGGTCTCGGCGAACCCGGACTCCTTCTTCGGTGACCCGACCCAGCCGATCGGTGGCAACATTCTCGGACACACCTCGACGTTCCGGCTGTACCTCCGCAAGTCCAAAGGCGACAAGCGGATCGTTCGGCTGGTCGACGCGCCGAACCTGCCCGACGGCGAGGGCGTAATGCGCGTCGAGGAAGGCGGGCTAATGCCCGAGTGAGGGACACTCGTCGCGCTGTGATGGGAGGAGACCAGTCTCCGCCGGTTACGCGACAGTAACGATAACCCATTTGACCCCTGCCCCCCGTATGGGAGGCCATGACCAAGCGCCGCGTCTCCTTACCGCCGTTTGCGGAGGAAGGACTCAGGGAATTTCTCACGGAGGTCGACGAGCGACTGGAAAGCGACGAGGACACCTGCGACGTGGTCGAGGACGTCCTCGTCGACCTACACGGCGACCGAGAGGCCTACGAACGCTGGCAAGACGGCGAAGACGTGACGCCGGCCGAACGAGTTCGATTGCAGGGGTACGATCCCTGTAATGCGACCCTGGAGAGCGAGTATTACGCCGAGAAAGACGAGGACAGCTACGAGGAGTCCAAATACCTACAGTGGCTCTGGCGGCAGTTCGATTCGACGCCGATGGCTGACAACGTCGCCTTCGCGCTTCGCTTCCGGCGGATGCTCGCTTCACACCTGTTTGCGGACTGTGGCGAGGGCTGTCGGTTCTTCAAAGGGATCACGTTCTCGTATGGCCACAACATCACCGTCGGGGACAACGTCGTCATCCACGACGACGTCCACCTCGACGATCGCGGCAAGTTGACGATCGGCGATCGCGTCTCGATCGCCGACGACGCCCACGTTTACAGTCACGACCACGACGTCGTCGACCAGACCGAGGTCCGAAACTACCACACGATCGTCGAAGACGACGTGCGGTTGACCTACGATTCGATGGTTCGAGCCGGCGTGCAGATTGGCGAGAACGCGATCCTCGCCACCAAAAGCGTCGCCCAGTCGGACATTCCGGCCCACCATGTGGCTGCCGGGACGCCGGCTGAATCGATCGGCGTCAAACCCGGCTGGGAATCGGTGGCCGACCCGATCGAGGGCGCAAACGAGGACCGTCGGGAGGAACGCCGCCTCGAGTTCGACCTCCCGGCGGGTTTGACTGCGTTCGACGAATTCCAGCGGGACCGCCAGCCACCGGACGCCTGAGAGCAGTCTCAGGGCGAGGTAACTGCCACCTGGCAGATTCGAGCGAAAATTTCGACTCGACAAACAGACGAAAACGGGGAAGAGTCGCGCTACAGTTCTTCGTCGTCGTTTTGCAGGAGATACGCACCGAGACCGAACAGCCCGAGCAGCATACTCACGACGGTAAAGCCGGGGCCACTTGTCGTCGTTGCCGTCGGTTCCGGTTCCGTCTTTGACTGTTGCTGTGGCGACTCAATGGTTTCAGTGGCCGTTTCGGTCGGCGTTTCGGTCGATGTCTCGGTCGCGGTTTCGGTTGCCGTTTCAGTCGGCGTCTCCTCGCCGCCTCCGCCGCTGCCCTCGAAGCGCATATAATCGAAGTTCCAGGCTCCGCCGTCGGCAACGACGCGGACGATATGGTCCCCTTCTTCCAGCTCAACGCCTTCGGCACCGGTCACTTCAGTGTAGCCGGTCCAGCTACCAGTGTTGGGCACGTCGATCGAACCGGTAACATCCTCGCCGTCGACCTCGATGTGGACCGGGCCGCCGCCTTCGGCCGAGGCGACGCTGACGATGATGTCGTACTCGGCGGTCGATTCGACGGTGACCGAGTATTCGAGCCACTCGCCACCGGGGATGTACCCGATCGTGTAGTTCCCGCCGCTTGCCTCGCCAATGTCGACGGGGTGGTCCCGATAGTCGGCCCCGGCCTGGTTGTTCTCGCTCGTCTCGTGGTAGGAGACACCTTCGCCACCCTCGTCGAAGTACTCGGCTTCGATCTGTCCGGGGATCTGCCGGCGCTCCCCCTGGAAGGGTTTCTGGACCGCTCCTTCGGCGATAGTTGTAGCGTCGATCGTCGCCCGCCGGGACTCGTTGCCGGCACCGTCGACCGCGACGACTCCGAGCGTGTATTTCGTCCCGGAATCGAGGTCTTCGAGCGTACTGGTCGTCTCCGAGACCTCCGCGTACTGTTCGTCGCCGACGTAGACGAGGTAGTGATCGATGCCGCTGCCCTCGCCGACGTCGCTGGCCGCTTCCCAGGAGAGACCGATCGACGTTTTCGACGGCGTCCCCGTCTGGAGGTTTGTCGGAGCATTCGGAGGTGCCGTGTCTTCGCTGTCCGTCGTAACGTCGGTCGTCGCCTCCTCGGAGGCGTTGCCGAACGGATCGACCGCCTCGACGGCGATCGTGTAGTCGGTGCCACGCGAGAGGCCCTCGATGCGGATGTCCGGTGTTCCGACCGTCGCGTACTCCTCGCCGTCGAGATACACAGCGTAATACTGAACGCCTGAGGGATCGGTGGCTTCGTCCCACGCGAGTTCAGTCGCGTAGCTGTTGGTCATCGTCGCCTCGAGATTCGCCGGCGTGGTCGGGGCTTGGGTGTCCGGCTCGTAGTGCTCGGCGGACTCCGCGACGACGATCTCCCCGGCAGGGACGGACAGTTCCATCCCGTCGGAGAAGCTCGCAGTGATCTCCTCGGAGTCGGCGTTGTAGGCGACGTACGTCCGCGTCTCGCCGTCCTCGAAGACCTGGTGGAAGGGGACGTCCCCGACGACGTCCGTATCGACTAGGCCAGCACCCTCGACGAAGTGGACGAAATTGTAGATGAACGGCGAGGAGTTGCCACCCGGATCGACCGGCAGCGCCTCGTCGACGAGCGTGGCGGCTTCGGATGGGTTCGACATCGCTCGATACCCCCACGCAGTAGGCTCGAAGCCAGCCAGGAAGCCGGTTTCAGGGTTCTCACCGTCGAGGTGATAGTCACGTGCATCCAGCAGTGCTTCCCAATTTGCATTCGCGTACGTGGTGTCGTGGCCGAGATAGAACGAGTGGCCGCCGACCGGCAGCCAGTTGATGCCAAAGACCTCGACTGGATCTGACGCGGCCCACCACAGCGATCGCCAGTAGCCACCGCCCCAGACGTTCGAGGCGTACTCGAAGTCCGGGCCAGCAGTCCCGAAGGTGTCGAAGTTTTCGCCCCAGTCGTCGGGCAGCGAGTCGTCCTCGGGATCGAACCAGTAGTCCCAGACGGAGGCCGTTTCCTGGGTGTACAGGAAGATGCCGGCATCCCGGAGTTCCTCGTCGCCAGTCATCTCGCCCCAGCGGATCATCGCCGCGTAGGCCATGACCGCTTCGGAGGACGATTCCTGATTGTTGCCCTTCGGATTCCCGACGGTCCCGCCGGCCCAGGAGTGGCCGCCGTAGACGTCGAAGTTCCGCAGGAAGGGGAAGGCGTTTTTCGGATCGCCGGCGGGATCGAGTGCGGCGTCGTGGTCGGGGCGTTCCCAGTTGGCGTAATCTCGAACGAGCCGGTTGACCATCCCGCCCCAGTTGTCCTCGCTTGCCCACTCCGGGTTCGTCCTGGCGGCCTCGGCGGCGCCATAGACGAAGTACCCGTAATGGAAGTGGTGGTCGGTAATGCCGGTGACCGACCCGAAGTCCGTCGGATATTCGAACAGCGAGCCAAGCGCATCGTCGTAGTAGAACAGCTCCTGGCCGGCCTCGGTCCCCATCGAGGTATCACCGGCCGTCAGCCAGGCTTCGAGCCGGTCAGTGACTGCACCGGTGAAGTACTCCTGGGCATCGGTCTGGCCGGTCTGTTCGGCGATCGGCGCGACGACGCTGTTGCGGAAGAAGTCCTTGCCGGCCCAGTAGGCGCTAATCGGGGGAGTCCATTCTGAATTATACCGGTCGTAATCTTCCATCAGGCCCGTGACGTACGATTCCAGCTGGGCCATGTCCTGGGTCCCTTCCGTCGGCTCGAACGGCAGGATTCCCTGATAGGAGTGGGTTGTCGTAAACGACGTCCCAGTCTTGACCTTCATCTCGCCCCGTGGCGACCAGTAGGTGAAATCAGCAACGGGCTCGTCGGCGAACTTCCACTGGTGCGGGAACAGCGCCGTGATGGTGCCCTCGGCCGTACTCTCGGACTTGGCGTCGGTTTCGAAGGAATAGGTCGTCCGGACTTCCGAGACGGGGTTGCCCTCGTCGTCGGTCTTGGCGTACGCCCAGTCGATCGTCGTCCCGACGACGTGGTTGTAGGCGTACTCCTCGAACGTGGCGAGCAGATCGGTACTGGCCTCGGGGAGAACCGCGACCGTCAGGTAGTTACCGTCACCGAGTCCCGACGTGAGTGTCGCAGTATCGAGCCCGTCCCAGCTTGCCGAAGACGGCGCGAAGATACCGAAGTGCTGGTCGTAGTGTTCGCCCTCGACGGTCACGCCGAGCACGTTGCCCTGGTCGGCGAAGACCGAGACCTGTTCGTCTGTGGCTGGTTCGTCCTCGGCGTCACGTAGCGTGATTTGGGCGCCGCCGCCCACGCACTCGGCGAAGAACAACGGCGAGCCACGTGCCTGGGTCACGTCGACCCACATGTTCGCAGTCCCGCCCAATCGGGTCTGGACGTGCCAATCGCCCCAGTCGTTGACGCGCGCGTCTTCGAATTCGTCAACCATCTCGTGGCCGATTGTCAATCCGGGCGTGTTGTCCCAGTCAGCGACGATCGTGTCCTGCTCGGCCGGCTTGCCCCCCCAGTCCATCGGGTATTTGACAGTCAACCCGTTTGGGCCGGGATCTGAATAAGAGGGGAGGCCGATGACGGGACCGGAACGAAACGTTCCAAACAGTAGGCCACTCCACCAGTCGTTCGTCGGAATCGGGGGCGAAACGTTCTCCGTGACGTACTCGGGTGTCGGGGGTGTCGGATAGTCGTACCCCGCCGGGATTGCTGTCGTGAAGCTCCCCGAACCGACGCTGACGACGTCTGCGTCGTTGACTTCGGCAGCCACAGTACCTGACGCCGCGCCGGCAGCACCTGCGACACCAACACCTTTGACGAACGTGCGCCGGGAAAGATCCAGCGACGGAGTATCAATATTGTCTGACATAGTTGGGTCGTGGCGCAGGCTCTATCACGCGGGCCACCATGTCCGGTGAAACTCTACCGTGGCCCCGTCGGGACCACAGCGACACCGGGTGTCCACCATATTGCCACGCGATGACGAGTTCCTGTCCGGTGAATTTGTACCGACCCCCCGTACTTTATTATATTGTAAGAAAATGTTCGTTCAACCTACTACTTGCAGCTGTTCTGATAGGTGTTGTCTCACTACCAGTCGAACGAAAATGTGGCCGGACCTCAGCCCAGGATATGAGGCCGGAGATAGTCGGCAAGCAGGTTGGCAACGAGGGTGTCGGAGCCGGCACAGGGAGACGGGTGAGCAGACGTGCCGGGCCGTGACCGTGGACTTAACTTCGCGTGCGTGCTATCAGCAAGTAGGTATGCAACACGTGAAGATTCCGCAGGACCGGATTGGCGTGGTGATCGGCGAGGGGGGTGAGACGATGCGAGAGATCGAAGATCGGGCCGAAGTCCGTCTGGACATCGACTCCGAGAGCGGTCAAGTCGCCGTCGAATCGGTCGGTGACCCCGTTACCGGCCTGAAAGGGCCGGACATCGTGAAGGCCATCGGCCGTGGGTTCGCCCCTGATGACGCCTTTCGATTGCTCGAAGAGGATATGGCACTATTAGATGTCGTCGACATCGACGCTTCCGCCCGGAATCCAAACGATCTCAAACGCATCAAGGGCCGACTCATCGGTGAAGACGGTCGAACGCGCGAATTGATGGAAGAGTTGACTGGCGCAGCGGTCGTCATCTACGGCTCGACGCTGTCGATCATTGGCGGCCCCGAGCAAGTCGAAGCCGTTCGGGACGCCACGGAGATGATCCTCGACGGCGCGCCACACGGCTCGGTCTATTCGTTCCTCGAACGCCGCCACAACGAGATGAAACGCGCTGGCCTGGAATACCACCAGTTCACCGGCTAACCACCGGGCGCGAGCAGCTATTTAAACGCCTCTGCGAAACGTTACCACAGGCAGCAAAACGCCCGTCTGTGTGGCCGGCGATGGCGACGGTCCGACGGATTTATATAGAATCACATTCAATCATCGTTTGACTATGGCTCAACAGATGGGTAACCAGCCCCTCATCGTACTTTCCGAGGACAGTCAGCGAACCTCCGGGAAAGACGCGCAGTCGATGAACATCACGGCCGGGAAGGCCGTCGCCGAGTCCGTTCGGACCACACTGGGTCCGAAAGGCATGGACAAGATGCTCGTTGATGACGTCGGCGGCGTCGTCGTCACCAACGACGGCGTGACCATCCTCGAAGAGATGGACATCGAGCACCCCGCCGCGAACATGATCGTCGAGGTCGCCCAGACCCAGGAGGACGAGGTCGGCGACGGGACGACCACGGCGGTCGTCATCGCGGGCGAACTCCTGACGAAGGCCGAGGACCTCCTCGACCAGGACATCCACGCCACCATTCTCGCACAGGGCTATCGCCAGGCCGCCGAGAAGGCAAAAGAGATTCTCGAGGAGAACGCCATCGACATCTCCGCGGATGACACCGAGAAGCTCGAATCCATCGCCGCGACGGCGATGACCGGGAAAGGTGCCGAGTCCGCCCGGGACACCCTCTCGAAGCTCGTCGTCCAGGCCGTCCAGTCGGTCGCCGACGAGGACGAGATCGACACCGATAACGTCCAGCTCGAGGTCGTCGTCGGCGGCTCGATCGACGAATCCGAACTCGTCGAGGGCGTCCTCATCGACAAGGAGCGCGTTCACGAGAACATGCCCTACGCCGTCGAGGACGCCGACGTGGCGCTGCTCGACACCGCAATTGAGGTCCGTGAGACCGAGGTCGACGCCGAGGTCAACGTCACCGACCCCGACCAGCTCCAGGAGTTCCTCGACCAGGAAGAGGAACAGCTCAAGGACATGGTCGACAAGCTCAAAGCGGCCGGCACTGACGTCGTCTTCTGCCAGAAGGGCATCGACGACATGGCCCAGCACTACCTGGCCCAGGAGGGCATTCTGGCCGTCCGCCGTGCGAAGACCTCCGACATGAAGGCCCTCTCGCGTGCGACGGGCGCACGCCTTGTCTCCAACATCGACGACATCACCGAGGACGACCTCGGCTTCGCGGGCAGCGTCGCCCAGAAAGAGGTCGCCGGCGACAGCCGGATCTTCGTCGAGGATGTCGATGATGCCAAGGCCGTCACGATGATCCTCCGCGGCGGCACCGAACACGTCGCCGACGAGGTCAAGCGCGCCATCGAGGACGCCTTGGGTGTCGTCCGCGTCACGCTGGAAGACGGGAAAGTCCTGCCTGGCGGCGGGGCTCCGGAAGCCGAACTTGCGCTTGGTCTGCGTGCCTACGCCGACTCCGTGGGTGGCCGCGAACAGCTGGCCGTCGAGGCCTTCGCTGACGCCATCGATGTCGTCCCGCGCACGCTCGCCGAGAACGCCGGGCTCGACCCGATCGACTCGCTGGTCAACCTGCGCAGTCAGCACGACAGCGGCGAGAAAGGCGTCGGACTTGACGCCTACAGCGGCGATGTCGTCGACATGGAAGATGACGGTGTCGTCGAGCCCCTCCGCGTCAAGACCCAGGCTGTCGAAAGTGCGACGGAGGCCGCCGTGATGATCCTCCGTATCGACGACGTGATCGCTGCCGGCGACCTCAAGGGCGGCGGCACGGACGACGATGACGAAGGCGCAGGCGGACCCGGTGGCGCCCCCGGCGGCATGGGCGGCGGCCCCGGCGGCATGGGCGGCATGGGCGGCGGCATGGGCGGCATGATGTGATCGCTGCCTGAGAACACCTCACCCCGACCCTGTCGTTGCGTCGAACACTGCTGTTATCTCCGTTTTCTCTTTGGGTACCGTGAGACGGCGAGCTATCGAGTCAGTCGAGGCACTCTATGTTCCGACCAAGGCCGCGAGCGCTAGCTCAAATCCCGACTCGATCGAACGCGTCCGCGAGTGCTTCGCTGGTCGTGGCGACGGCGGATTCGTCGGCCATCCCCTCGACGCGATCACTGAACGGTTCGGGCGTCACTGGGCCGTCGTACCCGAGGCGATCGAGTTCGCCAAGGAAGGTCCCGACGTCAATGACGCCGGTCTCGGCGGGGAGTCGCCGGTCAGTGTCGATCTGTTCGTCTCGTGGGCGATCGGGGGCGTCGTTGAGGTGAACGTCGACGACGTCGCTCGCGGCGAGTGATTCGAATGCCGTCGCGTCCTCGCCGGCCCCGTACCAGTGCCAGCTATCGAGCAGGAGGCCAACGTTCGTGGCATCGAGACCGTCGATGAGATCGAGCATGCCCTCGGCGGTATGGACGAACTCGTACTCGTGGCCCGCCCGGATCGTTTCGGGGCCGAGATATTCTAGACCGAGTCGGAGCCCGTGGTCGGCGAGAATCTCGGCGACAGGTTCGATCCGTTCCCGGTGGAAGGAACGATTCGCTTCGAAGGGGCGCTCGTCGCTGAACGAGAAGAGATACGTCGAAACGCGGTCACAGCCAACCGAAGCTGCCGCCGCTGCGTCAGCTGGCAGGCGGTCGAGGCCAGCCTCGTAGTCTTCCCTGTCGGCGTCGACCCGAAACGGGAGTGCCAGCGCTCCCGAACGGAGCCCATGCGTTTCCAGGATCTGCCGATACGCGTCCGGTCCCTGGTCCCGGAGAGCGGACAGATCGACCTGGATGCCCGCAAAGTCATGCGCAGCCGCCAGCTCGGCCGCGTCGGAGAACGGACGTTCGACGCCGATCGCGGCCGGATCGAGACACGTGTACATACCACAGAAAAACGACGACGCCGAGGATGAACGTTCCGGTGAAAGTGGTGGCTGTGCCTGCCAGTGCGCGGGAAAACAATCGATCGGTGGGCCTCACCCGACGTGTTTCAGCTGGCGATACAACTGGGTCGCCGTCTCGAAGCGAGTGAGCTTTCGTGGTGCCATCGCTTTGGCTACCACCTCGTCGATGGATTCGGGCACGTTCGGCCGGACGTCACTAGGAATCGGCGTCCCGTCCTCGAGAATCGACTCCCGGACCGTCTCGTACGCACCGTCGTACGGCGGCTGGCCCGCGAACAGCCGATAGATCACGGCTCCGAGGTGGTAGACGTCGGTCGCGTGATCGACCTGACCAAAGCGGTCGTCGAAGTATTCCGGAGCGGCATAGCGCGGATCAAGGTACTCGACGGGATCGAAATAGTCCCGAATGACAGTCATCACACCGAGGTGTGAGAGGCTCGGGGCCGGATCAGATTCGAACCCGGCCGCCGGGTACACCACGTCGTGGGGGTCGATCCCGCCGTGGACGAGGCCGCGTTCGGTCACGGCAGCGAGGCCAGCGGCGAGTTCACGAGCGTCCCGCAACGCGACGCCGAGTTCCGGGGGATCGCGGTCGGCGAGTGTCGACTCGGTCCGGGGTGTCGCGACCCACGGCCGGGGATGGTCGCCGTAGTCCGCGACAGCGGCGATTCCAGTCGTCTCGTCGGCTGCCTGCCACTGCCCGAGGCGTTCGTGGACGGCCGAGCCGAAAGCCGTCACATCCTCGCCCGGCTGATCGAAGAACAAGAGATCGATCCCGTATTCGGCCTGTTCCATCCGCGCTTTCGACGGGAGGACGTGGCCGTACCGGCCCCGACGGGGCGGTTCGATCACGCTCACCTCGTCGAAGGCACTGACCAACTGGACCGCGGCAAAAGATTGTGAGTTCTCTGCGGCCTGGATCCGCCGGCGTCGCTCGGCCACTGGATCGATCGTGTCCTCGCCGCCCTTAGCTGACTCCGGAATCGACGCGTCCGCGTGCTTGACGGCCCCCTCGTCCGGATCGGAAGCGTCCGACTGTTCCGGCGGTTCAGGCTCGTCTGGAATCGACCGCTGATGAACGGTAACGGCATCGTTGGGAGCATCGACAACCTGTTGTGGTTCGGCGGCGACCGCCCCGCCACCATCGGCCCGGAGTTCGGCATCGAAGTCCCAGCTCGTGGTTTTCCGGACCGCCCGCACGACCTGCCCGCCGAACCGACGGAGGGCGTCCCCGACCGGTTCCGGGTGGCGCTCGTGCAACGACGACAGCGTCCGAACCAGTGGCTCGGTTGGCGTTCGATCCGCTGCCCGGACCAACCGCTCGGCGAGTTCCGCGCCCAGCGTGGGCCGCTCGTCAGCCAGCCGGCAGGCCGTCCAGGCGGCACTGACGCGGGTCCGTCGGGCCTCCGCTCCGAGTCCGTCAAGCACTGAGGGGAGGATCAGCGACAGGACCTCCTCGGCGTCGGGCTCGCTGGCTCGGCTCGTACCCGAGTCTGCCTCGCGGGGCTCCGCCATCGTGTGACGAATTCGTGCCCGCGACCAAGAACCTCAGTCAGACGGCCGTCACACGACGGCCGGTTGGTGTGCCACCCCGACCGCGGCGCTTTTGGGCCGGACCGGCGAAGACACGCCTATGCGAACGCTCACGCTGGGGCCAGCGGGCACCTACTCCCACCGGGCCGCCTCGGCAGTCAACGAGACTGTCGAGTTCACCGAATCGGTCGCGGCCATCGTCGAGGCCGTCGCGAGTGGGGAGTACGACCGCGGCGTCATTCCCATCGAGAACAGCATCGAGGGCAGCGTCACCGAATCGCTCGACAGCCTGACCGACGCAGACGTGGCGGTCGTCGGCGAGGTCATCACACCGATCCGCCATGCGCTGCTCGCCCAGGGGGAAGACTTCGAGACGGTCGCCAGCCACGCCCAGGCGCTGGCCCAGTGTCGGGGCCACCTCGACGAGCACTATCCGGACGCCGACCTCGAAGCGGTCGCCAGCACCGCCCGTGGGGTCGAACACGCCCGCGAGGATCCGGCGATCGCGGCCATCGGCCACCCCGACAACGCCGGCGACGAACTCTCGGTCCTGGCCGAGGACATCCAGGATCGGTCCTCGAACGCCACGCGTTTCTTCGTCATTTCTGGCCCCGAGGAGCGCTCGATCGAGGGCGGCAAGACCTCCGTCATCGTCTACCCCAACGTCGACTATCCCGGTCTCCTGCTGGAACTGCTCGAACCCTTTGCCGATCGGGACGTTAACCTGACGCGGCTGGAATCCCGGCCGAGTGGCGAGCGACTGGGCGATTACCTGTTCCACATCGACGTCGAGGCCGGGTTGTACGAGGAACGGCTCCAGGCGGCCTTGGAGGATGTCGAAGACCTGGCCAGCAAGGGCTGGGTGCGCCGACTGGGCTCCTACGACACCCAGCACGTCGTGGAGTAGAACAACAACAGAAGCCACACCGACGTGCAAGCCAGGCGGACCAAGTGAATCTTCAGCCACCGACCGCTACCATCTTGGGAATGGCGATCCGAGCCAATACATGAGCGAACTTTGGTTCGTCGCCGGCGGGGTGGCCCTCGTCTTCGTGATCGTGGTGCTCCTGTGGTGGGGCCGATCGTCCGAGAAAGCCGCGTCGCAACAGGCACACGAGGCCGCCCAGGAGCGGGAGCCGCCGGTCGAAGTCGGTGACGTCTACGAGTTCGGCGTCATCGAGTTTACCGACCACCACTCAGGCGAGCGGATCGCCGTCGGGAAAGTCGAAGGGTTCGTGCTGTTTACCGAGGACGTCCCGAGCGACGTCAGCGAAGGTGACGTCATCCGTGGAAAGGTACTCTCGTTCAACGAGGGCCGGACCTCGGCGGACGCGACGTTCGTCGGCAACCGCTAAACCACCGTCGAGAACCGCGAGGCTTCCGGTCGAGCCCCCGTGACGCCACCCAATGACAGCCAAAGTGATAGTTAAGTCGGTGGCCAACGTAGGACCATTCGGAATAACCATGCCATCCAAACCAAACCCCTTCGACGAAATCGAGCGGATGTTCGAGCAGATGAGTCGCCAGTTCGAGTCCTTCGACCCGACGGACGTCGCTGGCTCGCTCGGGGGCGTCCCCGTCAACGTCCGCGACGAGGGCGACCAGTTCGTCGTCACGGCGGACCTGCCGGGCTACGAGAGCGACGACATCGACGTGACGCTGCCCGACACCAGCACCCTTCGAATCAGCGCGGAGACGGAATCGGACGCGACCAGCGAAGACGAAGAAGAGGAAAGCGTGTTCGTCCGCCGGGAACGCCACCAGCAGTCGGTCAGCCGATCGGTGTCGCTGCCCGATCGCGTCGCCAGCGAGGAAACCGACGCCAGCTACCAGAACGGTGTCCTCACCGTCACGCTCCCCAAAGAGCGACCCGACGACGAGGGTGGACGGACCATTCCCGTCAACTGATTAGCTCCGGTGCGTCCGGGACACGAGCGCGACTCGCCGTCCCCGAACGGATAGCGAGGTTCTTGAGTGAGCCAGTCTAGTGCGTAGCCAATGACAGCGGCCCCGGCCTATTGCCCGCACTGCGGCACGATGCTCGAAGAGCGACGGAGAGAGGGACGATCCCGACGGTTCTGTCCCGACTGCGAGTGGGTCGTCTACCGGAATCCCGACCCCGCGGCGGGCGTCCTCGTCGTCCGCGAGGACCCGCCGTCGGTCCTGCTGGTCAAGCGCAGCAGTGCCCCGGCGGCGGGCCGGTGGAGTCTGCCCGCGGGCTATCTGGAGTGGGACGAACCAGCCCCGGACGCGGGAATCCGGGAATTGCACGAGGAGACGACGCTCTCGGTGGCCCCGGCTGACGCCTCGCTGCTGTCGACACGACTCCGACCGGGGGCTCACGGCGGCTACACGCTGGTCGTGATCTACGTGGCGTCGGCCGAGGATGTCGACGGCACGCCGAGTGCCGGCTCGGATGCTGCCGCAGTCAGGTATTTCGAGCCGGCGGAACTTGACGCGGCTGCCCTAGAGCCGGAGTACCGGCCGGTGTTCGAGGATGCTATCGACACCGTGACGGGCGATCAGGGCGCAGGCGGATCGCCGTCGTAGGCGTCCATGTCGGTGTAGAAGTTCAGCAGGCCGAACTTGAGTTTCTCGGGATCGACGTCGATCATCTCCGCGCGTTCGGCCGGCGGGAAGGTGCCACGGACGGCATATTCGGACATCTCGATCTCGGCCTCTTCGGTATATCGACGATCGATCAGTACGCGCGCCCCGAAGTCCTCGGGTGAGCGAATTACCCGTCCCATCGCCTGACGGGTCTTGCGGACGGTCGGAATCTCGACGGCGTAGCGCCACCCGGCCTCCTCCCCGTCGAAGGCTGTTTCGTAGGCCGCCTGGACGGCCTCCATACGTTCGTCGAGATAGGGATAGGGGACGCCGACGACCAGCGCCGTCCGGGCGTCGTCACCGTCGTAGCTGACCCCCTCGCCCAGGGTCCCCCACAACGAGGTGAACAGCACACCGTCATCATCCTCGGTGAATGTCTCGCGCAACTCCTGGGCGCGGGTGCCGGGTTCGTCGAGGTAGCGCGTCGCGTCGACGTTTACACGGTCGTGATAGCGTTCGGCCTCGGCATAACTCGGGAAGAAAGCGAGCGTGTTGCCGGGCGTCATTCGGACGGCGTCCTCGATGACGCCCCCGACGGTCGACTGCACGCCTTCGTCGTCCCGGCGACTCGAAAACAGCGCCGGTGTGTCGACGGCGTAGGTCCGGCGGCGGTCCTCGGGGAACTGCGGGCCGTAGGCCAGGGTTTCAGGCTCGTCCAGGCCGAGGACATCCTCGGTGACCTCGAAGGGGCGCAACGTCGCACTCATCAAGACTGTCGCGTAGAGATCGTCGAACAGCGATCGCGTCACGCGATCCGGGATCGCCGTGTACAGTTCGGCCCGGCCAGAAAGGTCGCCGTCCCCCTCTTCACGGCGGACGCTCACCACCGGATAGAGGCCCGACTCGTCGCTCTCGTCGAGCCAGGCGTCGAAGAACGTCGCCGCCTGGAGAGTGGGACACTCCTTTCGGACGCTCGTCTCACCCTCTTTGTAGGCGTCTTCGTACTGCTGGTCGAGTGCCTGTCCCAGTTTGATCGCGCTCGCTAAGTCCTCGCTGACTCCCTGGCCCGTGTAGTTCTGGAGGATCGACAGAGTGAGATCGTCCCGGCGGTCGTCGTTGTCGATCGCGAGGTCGTGCCAGTCGTCCTCGACGGTCTCCCGTTCGCCAAAGGCCAGTGCGTCCTCGTAAGTGTCCCGTAGCGCGGTGAGGATCGTCGTCAAGACGTTCTGGGCGGCGTCAGCCCGCGGATCGTCACTGCCCTCCAGTTCGTCGATAGCTCGTTCGAGCGTGGGCTCGGCCAGCGTCCGGCGGGCGTGGTCGCGGGCGGCGTCAGCGACATTGTGGGCCTCGTCGAAGACCGCGATCACATCCTCGGGATCGCGACCCAGCCAGCGGAAGAACTGCTCGCGGACGAACGGGTCCAGCAGGTGATGGTAGTTACAGATCACCAGGTCGGCCCCATCGATGCCGTCCTTCAGGAGTTCGTAGCCACAAAAGCCCTGGCGTTCGGCGTACTCGTAGACCTCGTCGGGGGTGCGAACGTCATCGTAGAGCCACGCGTAGAAGTCGTCGGTGTCGCTCGTGAGGTTGTGATAGTAATGATCGCAGGTCGATTGCTCCTCGCGAAGAGTCTCGAGTTCCTCCCCGACGCTTTCGAGTTCGTCCATGATCGCCGAGCGGGCCTCGGCGGCCTCCCCGTCGCCGGCCTGACTCTCATCGAGGAGTTCACGCTGGCGGCGTTCGAGGTCGGCCCGTTCGCTCTCTGCGTCGACGAGATCGTGAGTCGTGTCCCGGAGGGCCTGGCACTCCTCGTAGCCAACGTCGATGTGACACATCGAGGCTTTCCCGCGGAAGACAATCGCCCGGATGGACTCCTGTCGGTTGATCGCCCGGGCCTCTTCGGTGAACTGGCGCATCTGCTGGTGGACGTTGGTCGTGATGACGACCGTCTTGTCCGTCCGGCGGGCGTGTTCCAGCGCGGGCGTCAGCGCGGCCAGCGTCTTGCCCGTCCCCGTGGCCCCCTCTAACAGCACGTCCGAGTCGTCTTCGAGCGCCGCGGCGATTCCGTCGATGGCCTCACGCTGATGGTCGTAGGGCTCATCGTAGGGGAAAAAGCGCTCGTGATCGTGATCGGACGACACGGGCGGTGATTCGAGGCAGGGTGACAAAAGCGTTCGCTCGCATCAGGCTCGCGTCTCGGGTTCGATGTAGACCTTCTTGACCGACTCGTCGGCGGCCACGAGTGTCTCCTCGATGGCGGTGATCCGCTCGTCCATCTCGTCGGTGTCCAGGTCGGGCTCGAACGCCACGTCGGCGGCCACCAGCACCCGATCGGTCCCGAACAGGACCGTCCGGAAGTCAACAATCTCCCGGACGCCAGTCCCGTCAGCGACGATCTCTCGGAGTCGGCGCTCGTCCTCTTTCGGGAGACTCTCGCCCAGTAAGAGGCGTTTGTTCTCCCAGGCCAGCGCGACGGCAAAGCCCATCAGCATGAGGCCGATCAACAGTGCGGCGGCCGCGTCGAAAGCCTCGTTTCCGGTCTGTCGTGAGAGGAAGATACCGAGCAGTGCGATCCCGGCTCCACTCAGGGCGATGGTGTCCTCGGTCAGGGCCGTCAGCGTCGTCACGTCGCTGGTCTTCCGGAAGGCCTCCCGAAAGCCCGACCAGTTGTGCTCGTCGATCTGGTCGCTCATCACGCGGTAGGCTTTCGCGAACGCGTACGATTCGAACGCGATAGCGCCAAGGAGGACGGCGTAGCTGACGTAGACGGGTTCGATCTGGTAGCCCAGCAGTTCGGGGGCGGTCGCCTCGACGGCGTGGCCCCCCTCTGTCAACTTCGAGTAGCCGTGTTTGACGCTCTCCCAGCCCGCGATACCGAACAGAAACACCGACACCAGAAACGAGTAGAAGAACTGTGCCTTGCCGTACCCGAAGGGATGGCGCCGGTCTGCCTCGCGGGCCCCATACCGGATCCCGATCAGCAGAAAGACCTGGTTGCCAGTGTCGGAGATTGAGTGATACGTCTCGGAAAGCATCGCGGCACTGCCGGTCAGGAGAAACGCCCCGAACTTCAGGATCGCGATTGCACCGTTGGCGATCAGCGCGGCGATGACGACCGATCGACTGCCTGCCATGGTCAACGTTCCGCCGGGCAGTCACAAGTAGGTCAGGGTCGGGGCGGTTTTGAGGGACGCGACCGATTCCCCGATATGATCGCCGTCTTCGCGGACACCCACGGAACTGACAGTCCGCGACTGAGCGAACGGGGCGAAAGGGCTCTTCGCAATGCCGAACAGGTCGTCCACGCCGGGGACTTCACGACCGCGGAGGTCTACGACGCGTTCGAGAAGCGAGCGGCCGAACTAACCGCCGTCCACGGGAACAGCGACGCGCCGGCGCTACGGGATGGGTTGCCAACGGTGACAACATTCGACTGGGCTGGATGGACACTGTTGGTCACCCACGGGCACGAACACAACTCGACGACACTCCCTCTCCTCGCGCGCGAGCGGGGTGCGGACCTGGCGATCGTCGGGCACACGCACCGTCCGGGCATCGAGGAGCTCGGGGACCTGTCAGTAGTCAATCCGGGGAGCCACGCCGATCCGCGCGGTGGCCCCCGGACCTACGCCCGGCTGCAGGCCAAAGACGGAGCAATAGTGATCGACATCCGGAATGTGGAGGGCGAGTCAGTCTACCGCCGGCACGTCGCTGTGGGGTAATGGGAGCGTGGTCTGGAGGGCCAAAGTCGGTCAGCGCAGTTAGTTCGAATGGGTCGACCGACAAAAGGCCCTCCGGAGGTTCAAATAGTCGTTTGAACCACCGCAAGCAAGAGCGGCAACCGGCACGCGGTCCCACAGCCCTCACCGCCAGAGATACCAGACAGCACTCACGATGACCAACGCCGTCAGCCCGCCAGCGAAAAAGAGCAGTCCTGGCGGGAGGCCGCCACCATCCGGCGCGACCGTCGTCACCGTCTCGATGGTTTCGGCCATCGTTTCTGTCGGCGTCCGCGTGGGTGTCACGGTCTCGGCAGGCGTCGGCGACTGGGTGGCTGTCTGGGTCGCTGTTTCGACCGCTGTCTCGGACTGGGTGGCTGTTTGGGTTGCTGATTCGACCGCTGTCTCGGACTGGGTGGCTGTTTGGGTTGCAGCCTCCGTCGCTCGCGTCGCTGTCTCGGTCGCGATTCCCGCGTCCGACTCGGCGATCGTCATTGTCGTCTGTGCCACATCGCCGCTAGCAGCGTATTCAGTCGCGGTCGTCGTCGCGTTCACTGCGCCATCGCCCACTGGTTGCGGTCCACCAGATCCCGGTAGTCCGTCCCCGAGAAGCGACTGGACGACGAGACTGGCAAGTGCCAGTGCGCCGACCCCGCCGAGCAGTCGGGAGAGCGCCTGTCTGAGCGATGGTGTTCTCGATTCCTCGCCGGCGAAAATGACCAGGGGCCGGTCGGCCGGCGCGTAAACGTCCATCTCGCGACCCTTCTCGGAGTAGACCGTGTCGATCACCTCGACGGCCCCCGCCTCGGCGAGGTTGTCGAGATGATACTGGACGTTCTGGAGGGACGTGTCGACTCCCTCGGCCAGTTCAGAGGGGGGCGCTGGGTCGTCGTGGAGGGCAGCAAGGATCTCACGGGCCGTATCCGAAGAGAGTGCCGCGATGAGGTCGTCGGCCGCGTCGCTGTCGACGCCGATAACGCGCGGATCGGAGTCCTCGGCGGCGGACGTGTCCGGCTCCGACGGCAGCAGGGACATACGCTTTCGTGTTCCGAGAGGGGACACCAAAAGTTTCCGGGGGACGCGTTCGAACAGCGGCCCCGAATTTCGACACGACGGCGACGAAACACCTATCATCGCCCCCGCGTAACCCGCGTCCATGGTCGATCCGGTCCTGGTGGCGATGGTCGTCGTCATGCTGGCGTTCGTCCTGTTCGTCTATCTGTTTCTCCGGCGAATCGCGACCGGGTTCAAAGAAGGCGTCCGCGACGGGAAAGGCGGCGGCTGAGACACGCGACGGACAGCAGTGCGGACACGGGCACGAGGCCGGGACGAAACTGGTTTGCCCGACGGTCGAGAAGGGAATGGTGTCATGGACCCGCGCATTCGCGAGCAGGCACAGGTCATCTGCAACCACTCGATCGATCTCCAGTCCGGGGACAACGTGGTTATCGACGCCCACCCGGTCGCCGAAGATCTGGTGACCGCACTCCACGAAGAGATCGCCGACATCGGAGCCCACCCGCTGGTGGTTTCCGAACGAACTGGCTCCCGATTCCGGCGAGCCTTCCTCCGAAATCACGACGGTGACTTCGAAACGCCCAGCCACGTCATGGCGCTGTACGAGGAGATGGACGCCTACATCGCCATCCGGGCCAGCGATAACGTCACCCAGGAGAGCGACGTCGACCCCTCGGTGCGCAGCGAGTACGACAAGGCCCAGCGCCCGCTGTTGAACGAACGACTCGGCAAACGCTGGTGTCTCACCCAGTATCCCGCACCCGCCAACGCCCAACTCGCCGAGATGAGTACCGACGGCTACGAGAACTTCGTCTGGGACGCCATCCTCAAAGACTGGGACAGCGTCCGGGAGCACCAGGCCCAGCTGACCGAAATTCTCGACCCCGCTGACGAAGTCCGGATCGTCTCCGGTGACCGGACGGATCTCACGATGTCCATCGCCGGCAATGGGACACTCAACGATTACGGCGAGAAGAACCTCCCCGGCGGCGAAGTCTTCACCGCGCCCGTCCCCGACAGCGTCGAGGGCGAGGTCTACTTCGACAAGCCACTCTACCACCAGGGTCGGGAAGTCACTGGTGTCGAACTCGTCTTCGAGGGTGGCGAGGTCGTCGAGCACAGCGCCGAGAAAAACGAGGCGATCCTGACGGAAGTCCTCGAGACCGACGACGGCGCGCGCCGGCTGGGCGAACTCGGGATCGGCATGAACCGCGACATCGACGAGTTCAGCTACAACATGCTCTTCGACGAGAAGATGGGAGACACCGTCCACATGGCTGTCGGGCGGGCCTACGACGAGTGTGTCGGCGAGGGCAACGAACACAACGATTCGGCTGTCCACGTCGACATGATTGTCGACATGAGCGAAGACAGCGTCATTGAGGTTGACGGCGAAGTCGTCCAGCGGGACGGCACCTTCGTCTTCGAGGATGGGTTCTGAACGAGCGAGGATGCGAGTGATCGGCAAAGATTAACACCGGGCTCTGCGTCCACGGTGGCATGGATCCACGCGTCGAACGACACGCCGAACTGATCGTCGACCAGTGTACGGAGATCGACGAGGGCGACAACGTCATTGTCCAGTCCGGGCCCGAAGCCGAAGATCTCAACGTCGCGCTCTTCGAGAAAATCGGGGAACGGGGAGGGATGCCGACCAGAATGACGCTCGGTGGCCGAGCGATGCGGTCGTTCATCCAGGCAGTCGATCTCGATGCCGTGACGCCACCGGAGCATTTGGTCGGGCTCTTGGAGGCTGCGGACGTACTCATCAACGTCCGAGCCGCCTCGAACGTCGCAGAGACCAGCGACGTCCCCCCAGAGTCGATGCAAGCGTTCGCCCAAATCATGGAACCGATCCAGGAGCACATCGAGAACGAGGACACAGAATGGGTCCTCACCCAGCACCCAGCCCCCGGCAACGCCCAGAAGGCCGAGATGAGTACCGACGGCTACACCGACTTCGTGTACGACGCGATCGACCAGGACTGGGACGCCCAGGAAGAACACCAGGAACAACTCGTAGAGATCCTCGACCCGGCCTCGGAGGTCCGCGTCGTAGCCGGCGAACAAACGGACATCAGCATGTCCATCGAGGGCAATCCCGCGGTGAATAGCGTCGCCGACAAGAACCTCCCGAGCGGCGAGGTCTTCACCGCGCCGATCCCCGAGTCTGTCGAGGGTACTGTCCGCTTTGACATGCCGGTAATCCAGCACGGCCGCGAGGTCGAAGGCGCCTATCTGGAGTTCGAGAACGGCGAGGTCGTCGATCACGAGGCCGAAGCCAACGAGGACGTCCTCACTGGTATCCTCGGGACCGACGACGGCGCGCGCCGGCTGGGCGAACTCGGGATCGGCATGAACCGCGACATCGACTGCTTCACCGCCAACATGCTGTTCGACGAGAAGATGGGTGACACCGTCCACATGGCCATCGGTCGGTCGATCAAGGAGTCAGTCGGTGAGGAAAACCCGAAAAACGAGTCCGCGATCCATCTTGACATGATCCTCGACATGAGCGAAGACAGCTTCATTGAGGTTGACGGCGAAGTCGTCCAGCGAGACGGCACCTTCGTCTTCGAGGACGGGTTCGAAGACTGAGGACAGTAAGCATCCGGCGAGCGAAGCGAGCGGTGGAACCGCGAGCAAGCGAGTCGGTTCACCGAGCGGGAGCGAAGCGACCGCTCGGGTCGTTTTTCGCCCACGTTTTTGCGACGAGCGGTAGCCGAGCGAAGCGAGGCTACCCGAGGACGTAAAAAGGTGGACGGGCACGGTGGGTCGTAGCCTTCAGGCGATTCTCGCGGGATCGATTGGCACTCATGGTTTTTAAAGGTCGGGTAAGTGGTTGCTGCGCTGTTCAGCCTGTTCGCGATCCGATCGACGATCGTAATGCCGATCGAGAATTCGGTCGCTCGCGTCGAGCCGGTCCTGGACAACTTGACGAGGCACGTCCTCGCGTCGATAGTACGTCACACGGCCGCTCCGCACGTCGTGAGGAGAACGAGCAGACGGACACTGTGCCGCTTTATCGAGTTTCGTCGCATCACACTCGTACGGGTCACGATCGTGCGGGCACTCTTCATTACGCCAGCACGGTCGAGTCACCCTATACAGGGCCGTTCGAAACGTGTTCCCTGCAGGACGACCGTATTCCGTCGTCAGCAGGGGATCACGGCCGTAATCGTCGGTAACATCGTGGCGATGATATTCCAGGTAGTCCTCGATGTAGGCGGCAGCTTTCTCGCTGATCCGGTTCCATCGGGATCCTTTATTCTGGTTTTTGAGTGGTGTTCCTTGCTCGGGACGATGAACGAAGTGGACAGCAGGCCCTGAAAACCGTGGGTGGTCTCCGTCGAGATCGACGTCTTCGAGATCGAGGCCGCGGACTGCACCTGTCCGAGCGCCGGTTTCCCACAGCAGCAGCACGATCAAGTGCTGCCGAGTGGCGGGGTAGGCACCTTCGAGGTAGTCCAGAATCTCGATCGCGCGTTCCGGCGAGAGTGTCGTATTCGACACGTCCTCGCCGTTCTTCATCGTCGGCAGGTTCAACTGTTCGAAGAGTTCTGGATCTACGGCGTCGATGTCAGCAGCGAACCGGAGGAACCTGCGTACCGTAGCCAACTGGCCTTTGAGAGTGACCAGTTTGACCGGACCACGGTCGTCACCGTGACCTTCACGTCGCCAGATCCGGAATTTGTACAGGTCGCGACCGGAAAGGGAGTTCAGATTCTCGATTTCTTCCTCGTCACAGAACTCCAGGAACGCTTTGAGTCGGTAGCGTTCGCCCTGGCGCGTGGCGTCCGCGTGTTCGTCCTTCATCGCGTTGTGGTACATCTCGACGGCCTCTGCCGGCGAGATCGGGTCGAGATCAACCACCGGGGCACCTCCTTGGCATACTGAGTTGGTAATTTACCTACCAGGTAATAAAATTGCCGGTAACTAAGTAAGTTAGTAATTCAGTTACCCGGGTATTATGGATTTGGCAACCTACTGAGTGAGTAAGATGCCACAGCCGACTTTCAACATGGAGCAGGAGCTACTCGATGATCTCGATAGTACCCTCTCCTACGGTGATTCCAGGAGCGGATGGGTTCGTGACGCGATCAAGATGAAGCTGGGAATCCTAGAAGAGATCGAGGATCTGGACGAGGATATGACTACTGAGGAACGACGTGAGTTCGTCCTCGAAGCCGTACGAACGGCTGTCGAGGAAGAAACAGCGTAATCTACGGCTCTGCTATCGTTCGATACTGTGGTTCGACAGTTCTTACGGGGGACACTACTTTTCGACCGCATGCCACACAGGAGAAGCCAATACGTCCATCTGGTAACAGCACGACTTCTGTATCAGCTTCACACCCTTCAGGGCAGCTTATCCAGTCGTGAACCGACATACAACTAATGG
>NZ_JACDNP010000018.1 GCF_013839425.1 Halorhabdus salina
CCTTGACAAACTTTTTCGTTTCATCGCAAAATGTTGTTTCACCCACTTTTTATTATATTTTGCTATATCAATTTTGGTAATGTCATCATTACTATATTATTTAGATACTATATACAGATATGACGGTATTGGGACAGATGAATGGGAGATATACAAACCGAAATACCCTGATACACCAAGTGGTGTGTCTTGTTGGCTGAAACAACGTCCAACGAAACGGACAAGCCCGTCACCTCGGAAGGTGGCGGTCAGGTCGCCATGGGGGCAATAATCGGGGTATCGGTGACCTCATAAGCAAAATCGGCCCCCACTTCGTGTACTACACAGCAAATATGAAAATGTACGATACCAATATATTGCAGATCTCTGTTACAGTGATATTGGAGATTCTAATCGAACTCAGTTTTAATCGGCACCGTCAAGAAAGTCAACGATTAGCATTACTACTCTGCTTCATACTTTACTTCAACGTGCAATGCCTGGAAATGAGAGAGGTCTTTAGCGTATTTCGCGCGTGAGGACAAATAATATGGTGAAAAGAGTCATTTTCGCGCAGTTCAAAATTTGATCGGCGTTCGCGAACGCGTCGCGTTCGCTCACTGCTGTGAGACTCACAACGTTCGTCTCACAACGTGTGCTTCGCTTCGCTCAGCACACTCTCGGCCGTCGCACCTTCTTCAACGCAAACTACCAAGCGACGCGTCTCGTCGCGTCGCGATTCCTGCGTTGTGTAGTACGAGAAGCGAGATTTGAGCATACAGTCCTACCGGCAGCCTTTCAGGATCGAACTACCGTTCGAACAGTTGATAGTACAGCACAGCCAGCGCGCTCCGGCCGTCACGTAGGTCGTCCTCGCGGACGGCCGCAACCAGGTCTTCAAACGTGGTCGTCTCGACGTGGATCGACTCGTTGTCGTCGAGGTCCTGCTCGGCAGTCGGCTCGCAGTCGTGGGCGACGAAGTAGTGGAACACCGAGTCGGCGAAGCCGTTGGCGGGTTCGACCGTCGTCAGGTGTTCGACCGATCCGGCCTCGTAGCCGGTCTCCTCGCGGAGTTCGCGCCGCGCCGCAGTCTCTCGATCAGCGTCGTCGGCCTCGATCGATCCGGCGGGGAGCGCGCGGTTGACCCGCTTGACTGGCTGTCGCCACTCATCGATGACGACGACCTCGTCGTTCGAGGTGAACGGGAGCACGACGACCGCTTCGTTCTCCGAGAGGTAGTCGAACTCGCCCGTTTGGCCGTTCGGAAAACGCACGTCTTCGTTGTAAATGTCGAATCCGTCACAGCTGTAGGCGACGCGGCTGTCCACTGTCTCCCACGCGAGGTCGTTATCAGTCATATGCTATCGTCGAATCAGCAACGATAAAACGAGTACGGAAGCGATCCGCGAAGTCGGACTCACCACCGTGCTCGATGAGTTCCCGGGCGTCTCACCACCCGACGTGCCTATCAGAATCGAGACAGACCACTCGCGTCACGACCAATAGAAGACGAATCCGCACATTCAACACCGTGCGTCAGAAGTGATAGATACGGAGAAATGGGCGAAGATCCATTCCGACAGATCGTCGACCATCTCACGGAAGTCGTCTGGATGCTCGACGCAGACCTGTCGGACATCGTCTACGTGAATCCAGCCTACGAGTCGGTCGTCGGGGTATCTCCTGATTGCGACCCGGCGACGGTCGTCCACCCTGACAATCAGGCCGCGGCCAGAGAGTGGCTGGCCGAAATCGGCCAAGACATTGCCGCCGGTGAGACCGAACGAGAGTACGTCCTGCAAGTACAGGTCGGCAGCGGCGACGACGAGCGTTGGCTCGAGACCATTGGCGTCCCCGTCCGCGAGGACGGCGAGGTGGTCGGCCTCGCCGGCCTCTCCTCGGACGTCACGGAATACGTCGAACGCGAACAGCAGCTCGAGGCACAGGTCGAGCGCCTCGATCAGTTCGCGAGCATGGTCAGTCACGATCTGCGCAATCCGCTGTCGGTCGCGATGAGTCACCTCGAACTGCTCCAGGCGAACGACGACTCGGGCTCGGTCGAGACTGCCCTCGAGTCCCTCGAGCGGATCGAAGCGATTACCGACGATCTGCTGACGGTCGTCCGTGGTGGTGATGACGTCGACGAGATTCGAACGGTCGATCTCGCAGCGATCAGCCGGAACGCCTGGGCGGAAATCGACACACGCGAGGCATCGTTACACGAGACCGACGCTGGACGGTTCCAGGCCGATCCCGGGAAACTACAGACGTTGCTGGAGAACCTGTTCACGAACGCGATCGGGCACGGTGGTGCGGACGTGACCGTCATGGTCGGATCGCTCCCGGACGGATTCTACGTGGCCGACGACGGCAGTGGGATCGAGCCCGCCGATCGAGAATCAGTGTTCGAACACGGGTACACGAGTGGCTACGGGGGCACGGGCGTCGGGCTGACAATCGTCGATCGGATTGCCACCGCCCACGGCTGGGACATCTCGGTGACCGACAGTGAAGACGGCGGCGCACGCTTCGAGTTTCGGACTGGAGCGGAGTGAACGCCACCGCGGACCGCCGGTTCTTTGACGATCGCGCCGGAATTGCCACACATGACGGCCTTTGGATTCCTGAGCGTGGCACCGGTCATCGAAGGCAGCATGTCAGGCGAGGTCGCCAAGGCAGTTGCGGCGATCGAAGACCACGACGTTGGCTACCAGACGACGCCGATGGGCACGATCATCGAGGCCGAGGACCCGGCGGACCTCTTTGGGGCCGCCGCTGATGCCCACGCGGCGGTCGACGCCGACCGCGTCGAGACGTTCCTCAAGATCGACGACAAGCGCGCGGTCGAACAGGCCGCCGGGGAGAAAGTCGAGTCCGTCGCCGAGGAGTTGGGTCACGATCCCGAGCAGGATTTCGAGGAGTAAGGACCCGCCGGTTGCACGTGGGTTTTCAATCCCCCGGACCGAACGGTGTACATGGACCAGCTCAACCGGATGGCCACGGAACTCGTCGACGAGGCCATCGACTTCGCCGACGAACTCGGCATCGTGGAGTATCGCTTGGATAACGACACGACAGTCCTTGACTTCGGCGTCACCCATCCCGGTGGTGTCGAAGCGGGACTGATGCTGGCCGAGATCCAGACCGGCGGCCTGGCCTCTGTCACGTCGCGGCTGGAAGCCGTCGGCGACGCAACGCTCCCGCACGTGGAGGTGACGACCGACCACCCGTCACTGGCCCTGCTCTGTGCACAGAAGAGTGGCTGGGAACTGGCAACGGAGGACTTCGAGGGGTTAGGGAGCGGGCCAGCGCGTGCGCTCGTCGCCAGGGAAGACGTGTTTGACCGACTCGGGTACGCCGAAGCCTTCGACTTCGGCGTGTTGGCCGTCGAAGCCGATGCAATGCCGACTGAGGCGGCGGCCGCGCAGGTCGCCGAGCTGGCTGGCGTCGGCGAGAGCAGCATCTTCCTGCCGACCTACGCGACGGCGTCGATCACCGGCAGCGTCTCGGCGGCCGCCCGCGCGGGGGAACTCGCCGTCTATCGGCTGTTCGAACTGGGATACGACCCGGAAGAGATTCACTCAGTGTCTGGATTCGCCCCGGTCGCGCCCGTCGCCGAGAGCGAATCGGCCGCGATGGCCCGCACGAACGACGCACTGGCGTATGGCAGCGAGGTCCACGTGACCGTCGAGTCGACGTTCGACCGCTTCGACGAGGTTCCCTCGACGGCAAACGCGGACTACGGGCAACCGTTCGAGGAAATCTTCGAGGCGGCCGAGTGGGACTTCGAGGAACTGCCGGCGACCGTCTTCGGTCCGGCCCAGGTGACGATCGACGTGATCGGCGGCGAAACGACAACCTACGGCGAAACGAACGAAGACGTGCTGGCCGAGAGTTTCGGCGTGTAGCGGCCCGGAAGTGACTCGGCAGCCATTCGGAGTCGTTTTCAGTTCCCCGCCCCTCTCATCGATTAATGACCATTGAGGCCGTCCTGTTCGATCTGGACGACACCCTCTGTGAATACTGCCGGCCATCGAGTGATGTGCTGAGCGCGGCCTTCGAGCGAGTGGGCGTCGAGCCGTTCTTCGAAGTGACTGATTACCAGCGCCGGTTCGGCGAATTCGTCGAACCGGGCGACGACATCCGAGGTGTCCGTCGACGCTGTTTCAGTACCTTCGCCGAAGAATCGGAGCGGGACCCCGACGTCGGTCGCGCTATCGCTGAAGCGTACGCGACCGAACGCGACCAGACCAACGTCCGGTTTCTCCCCGGTGCCGAGACGGCGTTCGAGCGAATGATTGAGCGCTACCGGGTCGGCATCGTCACCAACGGCGACCCGTGGATGCAGTCCCAGAAGCTCGCTGGCTTAGGCGTCGACGGTCGCGTCGAAACAGTGGTCCACGGCGGACATGACGCGCCGTACAAACCCGATCCCGAACCGTTCGACGTCGCACTGGAGCAGCTGGGAGTCGACGCCAGTCGGAGCGTCCACGTGGGGAACTCACTGGAAAGTGACGTCGCGGGGGCGAACAACGCTGGCGTTCGATCCGTGTGGCTCGACGGCAACAGCGACATCGATCCGGATCCGATACCGGACTATCGAATCGAGTCTATGCACGAAGTGGCCGAGGAGCCGTGGCGAGTCTGAATCGGCGTCGCTGAGAAATTACCTACTCCACACCGGTCACGTCCGTCACCGTCCCGACGCCCTTCGAGCGCCCTTCACGGAAGACGAAGCGCTGGCCTTCTTCGACGAGATAGGACCGAAACTTGAACCGAACGCGTGCCCGGCCGCTGTCGCCCGGCAGCAGCTGGCCGCCTTCGGGGTAGAACGCGGCGGCCTCGCTGACTGTCTCCAGATGGACGACGGGTTCGTAGCCGTCGCCGATCCGCGTCGGGTGGTTGAGCACCATCACCTCGGCCTCGAACTCCCGGACTGGCTGGGGGTCGGCCTCGCGCGGCAGCAGCACCATCCCACGCTCGACGTCCTGCTCTTCGACACCCTTCAGTGCAATCCCGACGATGCGGCCAGCCTGGGCTTCCTCAACGCGGTGGTAGTGCATCTCGATAGAACGGGCCTCGACCTCCCGGAAGGAGCCGTCGGCCATCGGTCCGAGGAGGAGTTCGTCGCCGGCTTCGACGCGACCGGCGTTGATCGTTCCCGAGGCGACGGCGCCGACGCCCGTGACGTTGTAACTCCGGTCGACGTACATTCGGAACTGGGCGGTCTCGTCGCCGCCGGTCTTGGGCAACCGCTCGAAGAGGTCATCGAGCGTGTCGAGTCCGTCCATCGTGACGGCGCTGGTCCGCACCACGGGCACGACAGTCTCGGAAATCTCTTCGACGGCGGCGTCGGCTCCGTGTCGATCGACGGCGAGCGGGGTCTTTTCGACGTCACGCAACAGTCCCTCGGCCTCGCGTTCGACCGCGGCCACGCGTTCGTCGTCGACGAGGTCGGTCTTGGTGATCGCGACGATCGTCGGCAGATCGGTCGCCAACAGAATACCGAGGTGTTCACGGGTCGTCTTCGTCGGCCCGTCGTCTGCGGCGACAGTCAGGAGGCCGTAATCGAGTTTCTGGCCGACGAGGCCGCGGATCGTCGTCCGGAGCCAGGGTTCGTGGCCGACGGTGTCGACGAAACTCACGAGTCGGTCAGCCTCTTCGACGATGCGGGCGCGATCGGTCTTCCGGTCCGGGTTGTCCATCCGGACCGGGCCGGCCTCATCGAACCCGTAGACGCCATACGAGAGATCCGCCGAGAGCCCGCGTTCGACCTCGTGGGGCTGGACATCGAGGAAGGATCGGGTCCCGCCCTCACCGTCGTCCGGCTGGCCGGTGACCAGCGAGCCAACGAGCGTCGACTTGCCGTGATCGACGTGGCCGGCCGTCCCGACGACGATGTGTTCGTCGTCTTCTAAGACTGTGCCCTCACGGATCGTGGCGACGCCGACGATACCACGCTCTCCACTCTGGCCCCTGATTGCGTTGCCTTCGCTGTCGACGCCCCACGTCTCGACGTCCTCGATGTGGGCGCCGGCCTCCTCGGAAAGCAGGGAGAGCACGTCCATGGACTCGGAGAAGTCGTCAGGGTCGATGCCTGCGATGGCCCCCTCGTCGGTGACGCCAACGACGTACGTCGCCTCGCCGTCGCCCGAGAGGACACGATGGCGGAGCTGTGCGGCCAGACTCTCCAGTCGCCCCTCTGTCAGGTGGAGGTTCCGTGTGAGCCGTTCCTTGAACTCGACGCTGCCGCCCTCCCGCTCGCCACGATCGATCGCACCTTCGAGGACGGCCCGGTCGGGATTCATGCGGATCGCTAACGGGGGTGCCACCAAAAACCTTCCCCGAATCTGGTCGAGTCAGTGGCTAAACGACGAGTTCACTCTGTCACCTGCCGTGAGTCGACGAACGCGAACGTGACGGGGCTTTATAAATCTCGATACAGAAGTATCATGATATAATCATGAGTATACTCAACTCGTTTGGCGGGTTAGTCGCGAGCGTCATCGCGGCCCTGGTACTGTTAGTGTTCGCGGTGCTGAGTTTCTTCGTCACCGTGTTCATCGTGGATGTCGGGGCGAACCTGGCGGGACTCGAACCAACTGCTGATTACGTGACACTGTCAGCAGCGCTTCTCTCGACGGGTGCGATCGTCGCCGGCGCATCGCCGATGACCGGGCTCGCTGGCGAATAAGCGGCTGGTCATCAACCGATATTCAGACACGTACCTTCGCGAGCGTCGCGTCTATCTAGATCGAGAGGCAGCGTCCCCTCGCAACTGCCACGTTCCGCCTCGTCGCCGTCCGCTACCAAGCCGTTTTGACGATCGCCCGCACAGAGAGAACATGGCACCGACCGACCCCCAAGAGGCCGCCTTCGAACTCGGGATCAAGTTCGGCTCGCTGTACCACCAGTTCGCCGGGACGCCGATCAGCCCCGAGAGTGCGCCCGATCTTGCGGCAGCTATCGAGAGCGCGATCGAGAACCAGCCACACTGCCGGGACGTGACCGTCGAGATGCAACTGGAAGCGATTCGGGACGCAATCGAGCCTGACGTCGGATACACGGAATTCACCGGCGAGTTCGCCAAAGTCGAGATCGTCGTCGAGTACGATGGCATCGAGGTGACAGCCATCATGATGATGGATGACGGGTATCCGCGGATGGAACTGATCGAAGTCGAGTGATCGTAGACTGCTTCAGGAACTGAAGCCGTGGCCCAAAGCTAAGAGCGTGGGGTTCCAGCGTCGGATATGGCCCTCGCTGCGATCGAGCGGATCGACGACGCCGTCGACATGACGCGGTCGTTTCTCACGCCCGTCACGGCAGGACGCTGGGGACGACTGGCAGTGATCGCTGCCTTATTGCTGGGCGGGACGGGCGGTGGTGGCGCGGCGGTATCAAGTGTGAGCAACGTGCCCGCGACAGCCGGGTCCGTCCCGGACGAGGAGTTCCCCGAACTCGCCGTCGAGTTCCCCGAACTTTCCGCAACAGCGGTGGCCGTCGTCATCGGTGCGATCGCCGCCGTCGTACTGGTCGGCCTCATCGTGGGTGCCGTCGGCGCGATCATGGAGTTCGTCTTCGTCGAATCGCTCTCGACCAACGAGATCCACGTCCGGCGATACACCCGGCGGTATGCCGGGAAGGGGCTACGGTTGTTCGTGTTCCGACTCGTGCTCGCACTGGCGACAGCGATCGTGCTTGGCGGGGCCACGCTACTGCTGTTCGGTGACGTCTTCGCTGGACTGCTGGCCGGCGAGATCGTCGTTCCGTCGGGAGGGCGCCTGTTGGTCGGCGCACTCGTCCTCGTCCCGCTCGGAATCGCGGTCGGTATCGTGGTAGCGCTGGCAAACGGCTTCACGACCGAATTCGTCGTCCCGATTATGCGCCGTGAGGATCGTGGCTTGCTCGACGCTTGGCGACGGTTCTGGCCGACACTGGTCGGCCAGTGGAAACAGTACGGAACGTACGTCGTGGTGGCCTTTGGCCTCCATATCGTCACGGAGATCGCCGGAAGTATCGTCATCGGGATCGCTGCCATCGCGCTGGCGATCCCCTTTGCGATCGTCGCCGTGCCCGTCGGGCTGGGAGTCGTGCAAGGCGGGACCATCACGGCCGGTGCGATCGTGCTCCTGGTCGTCCTGCTGGGCCTGTATCTGCTGGTCGTCTTGCTCGCGGCGGCAGTCGTGTACGTGCCGATCAAGGTGTTCCACCGGCAGTTCGCCCTGCTCGTCCTTGGCGACACCAACGAGGCATTCGATGTGCTCGGCGACCGGCGACCGTCGAGAACAGCGTAGCGAGATACCGACTGCTCCCTTCACTTTCAGTTTTGGGCAACCTTTTAACCGGAGTGCGGTTGAATCCCCGCACATGAGCCAGACGACACTCGACGACGACGACCTCTTTGGCGAAGCGGCAAGCGAAATGCGCGAGGATGTCGAACAACACCTCGAGGCCACCCGGGATGCGCTACCAGACGTGGCCGACATCTGGGCTGTCGAGGCCGACAACACGCTTGGCGTCCTCAACGCGCTCCGGTCGGGCGTCGATCCCGGCGACGCCGAAGAGCACCTCCGGGACGCCAAGAAGTGGTACACGATGGGCGAGCGCGCCGACGCCTTCGAGGACGCTGGCGACCTCGAAGCCGAACTCGAAGCACTCGAGGGGATTGTCGGTGACTTGACCGAGGCCCGCGAGCAGGTCGGGGAGTTAACGAGTACGATTCCAGAACTGAAGAGCGCGCTCGAATCCGCTGGCGAAGCGACTGGTGAGGAAGCCGACGAGGAATAACCGTCACCGTTAGTCGCGTTCGGCGACGCGTTCGAGCAGCGCCGCCAGCGCGTCGGCGGCCGTATCCAGCAACTGCTCGCCCAACGCGGCGTCGCCGTCGGCGGGATCGCCGACGACACCGTTGTCCGAGAATTCGTTCGTGTCGTAAGCGAGATTGACACTTCCGTCCCACTCACCCCAGCGGTCGGCCGCGTCCTCGCCGGCCGTCTCTTTCGCTTCGGCGTCGATCAACTCGGGGGCAACGTGTTCGAGCAAGGCCGTTTCGAGCGGGCCGGCGTGGCCCATCTCGACATCGTCGGGATCGACCGCGTCGAACCACGTGAACGGGACGGCATACGCGTCGCCGTCCCGAGAAATCCGTGCACAGACCTCCCGAAGTGCCGGGACGTTGCCACCGTGGCCGTTGACGACCACGACCCGATCGAAGCCGTGGTGGGCGAGACTCTCGATCGTCTCACGGACGGACGCCCGAAAGGTGTCTTCGCTTACCCAGAGTGAGCCGGCAAAGGCCCGGTGTTCCTCGCTCACGCCGATGGAGATCGATGGCGCAACGACGACGTCCCGGTCGACGGCGTCAGCCCCTGCCTCCGCGACTGCTTCTGCGGCGAGGGTGTCGGTACCCAGTGGTGCGTGTGGCCCGTGTTGTTCGGTACTGCCGACCGGTAAGACGGCGAGCGAAGTCTCGGCACCCTCGACGTCAGTCCAGGTGCAGTCGGCTAGTTGCATGGCTCACACGGGCGGCCGAGCCGGCAAAACACTTCGGTACGATCAGAAGCTGATGTCGAATCGAGCGCCGCCGTTCTCGCTTTCCCCGGCCGTGATCGACCAGCCGTGGGCTTCCGCCGTCGTCTCGACGATAGAGAGCCCGAACCCCGTCCCCTCGTCGTTGGTCGTGACGCCTTCCTCGAAGATCCGGTCCCTGATCGCCGGGTCGATCCCCGGGCCGTCGTCGGCCACGTAGAATCCGTCATCGGTAGATCCGACGGTGATCGTCACCCCGCGTTTGCCCCCGGCTGTACCGTCACCGGCTGGCGACGGCGGGTGTTCGCTCCCGTGTTCGACCGCATTCCGGAAGAGGTTCTCGAACAGCCCCGACAGCGAACTCGGATCCGCCTCGAAGGTGCGATCCGAATCGATCCGGAGGGTTGCGTTCCCCGTTTCGACGTGTTCCCAGGCATCACGCGCGACCGCCTGCAGGGAGATACGCTCGGCGTTACCGACGGCCTGTCCCTGTTTGGCCAGCGAAAGGAGGTCCTCGAGCAGTGCCGACATGCGTTCGTTCGCGTCGAGCGCGGATTCGAGTCTGGTGCGAACCTCCGCATCATCAGTCGCGGCCAACGCGAGTTCGATCTGTCCCGTCGAGACTTCGAGGGGATTGCGCAGGTCGTGTGAGATCACGTCGACGAACCGCTCGAGTTGCTCGTTTTGATGCTGGAGGGTCTGTTCGCGGCGTTTGCGGTCGGTGATGTCGGTGTAGATGCCGTAGCCTTCGGTCTCGCCGGACTGTCTGGTGACGATCGCCGACCGGAACAAGAACGTGCGGCGCTGGCCGTCGGCCGTCACTCGTTCGATCGCAGTGCCCGACTGCTCGGCCGAGCGAGCCCACAGGGCTGGCGCGGAGAGGGTCGCGTCCCCCGGCACGATCAAGTCCTCCAGCCGACTGCCGGTGATCGCCGTCGCGTCGTACCCGAACGTCTCCTCGAAAGCGTGGTTGACCATCGAGACGATCGGCTCGTCGGCCTCGAACTCGACGACGACGGCCGGTTCCGGGACGTTCGCCAGCAGCGTCTCGAAGCGGCGTTCGGCCTGGAGGTCGACGCTAACCTCGGTGGCGATCATGCTCAGATAGCCCGACTCCCGCTGCTGGATGGCCTCACAGATGTCGATCACGTCACCCGTCTCGTAACTGTCGCGGTCACCGAGACCGATCGAGTCGGCGGCTGACTCGACGACGGCACTCGCTTTCTCGACGCCGACGGCCTGGGCAAACTCGGCGACGAGTTCGTCGTGGTCCATCACGCCGGGAACAACAACACGACTGTCGTCGTGTTGTGAAAGCCGCTCGTCTCTCCTTTTCGAAGGCACGTTTCCCCGTACGTCTCGAAGCCACAGAACGGCACGCCGAGTTCGTCGTCGATCGCCGCGACGGCGTCGTCGAACCGATCGTCGAGAATGATCTCCCGGCACGCACAGTCATAGACGAACGCCCCAGCCGGGTCCCCGTCGAGCATTTCGACGGCCGAGCGGGCGACTCCCCCGGCGGAGGTGATCTGATCGTCGGGATGGCCGTGCATCACTCGAAATACCGTCCCTTCCGGGATGTCAACGGCGAACGTGAGTTCGCGTTTCTCGGGGTCTTCGACGCGGGGCCACCGGACCTTGTAGCTGTCTCCCTGATCGACGCCGAACTCGAACTCGCCCATGACCTTCGTGAGAACGGACAAGTCACCGTCTAAGTCGTCAATGTCGACGCCAAAGCGTTTCTTGACAGGTTCTCTGACAGCGTCTGCCCAGGCCTCGAAGGCAGGTCGTCCATCCAGTTCGGCGACGACACTACCCTCGGTGGCAGTCGCCGTCATCGGCTCGGAAATCGGTTCGTGGCCGTGATCGACGGTGACGGCAAGGCGACGCTCGGATTCGATGAACGCGACCACGAGCGCGTCGTCGGCGATCGTCTCCCCGTAAAACACCGGCGTCGATTCGAGGGCGTAGTTGTCCGAGGCTGCACCGCCGGCGACGCTGACTCGCGGCCCGAGTTTGCGCTGGACGACCAGTGCGAGTTGTTCGCCCAGCCCCGAGAGGCCGTCGTGGAGGACAATCGCCGCCTGATACGGATACTCGCTGGATTCGGTCGGGAGATCGGCCAGCGCCTCTCGCACTGCTCCGGAGACGTTCTCGGTGAGCCCGGTCCCCAGGCCGGTCGTGATCGAAAGCGTCTCACTCTTGAGGAGGCCGACGACGACAGCCCGCTCAGCCGTCTCCGATTCGGTGAACTCGCCGGTCGACGCACAGCCGATCAGCGACGGATCCTCGCCCACGACGCTCTTGACCCCCTCAAGGACGGCCTCGGGATCGTACGCCGAGGAACAGAATACCTGGCAGAAATCTGCCGACTCTGGAATGTCGGCCAGCGCGCTCTCGGCGGCCGTCCGTCCAGCCGTTTGGCCGTCGTCTGCTGCACTGAGACCGGAGCTGAATCGTGTCGTCATGGGTTACACTCGCGCCGGTTCGGTTCGAACACTGCTTGCTGTAATTCAGCCGGCTTCTGTTAAAAACGTTGGTCACATTTCTACTGTCCGCACGCCTGGGGCCGCATTCACACTGTCTCCGTTCAGTTGTCGTCAGCTTCCACTTCGTCGGCGTCAATGTGCGAGCGCCGCTCGGCAGCGCGTTCGATGAATTCCTGTGGGAGTTCGTCAATCTCGCCGGCCTGGACCGCCCAGAGTTTCGCATAGAGGCCGTCTTCGGTGAGCAATGCTTCGTGGGACCCACGCTCGACGATCCGACCGTCCTCGATGACGACGATCCGGTCTGCGTCCTTGATCGTCGAGAGGCGATGCGCGATGGCGAAGGTGGTCCGATCGGCGGTGAGTTTGTCCAGGGATCGCTGGATCAACATCTCCGTCTCGGTGTCCACATCGGAGGTCGCCTCGTCGAGGACGAGGATCTCCGGGTCCTTGAGGATAGCCCGTGAGAGGGCGATCCGCTGGCGCTGGCCACCCGAAAGCTTGACCCCGCGCTCGCCGACCTTCGTGTCATACCCCTCGGGCAGGTTCTGGATGAACCGATGGGCCTCAGCCATCTTCGCCGCTTCGACGACTTCCTCTTTGCTGGCGTCGAACGTGCCGTACTCGATATTCTCCCGGACCGTCCCGTAGAACAGGAACGTCTCCTGGCTGACGTAGCCAAGCGTCTGCCGGAGACTCGGGATCGTCGCGTCACGGAGGTCGGTCCCATCGATTTCGATTGCACCTTCATCAACGTCGTACATCCGGAGGAGGAGTTTCATGACGGTGGATTTGCCAGCCCCCGTCGGCCCCACTAGCGCGACGGTTTCACCACCGCCGACGTCAAAGGAGATGTCCTCGACGATATACTCACCGTCGCCAGCCCCGTTCTCGGTGTCGTAGCCAAAGGAAACGTCGTCGAACTCGACACGACCGTCGGTGACCGCCAGCGGTTCGGCGTCCGGATCCTCGACGATCCGGCTGGGCGTGTCCATCAACCCGAAGATGCGCTCACTGGAGGCGTGGGCGCGCTGGTACATGTTGATGATCTGCCCGAATTGGGCCATCGGCCAGATGAACCGTTGGGAGAGGAGGATGAAGCCGACGAACTGCCCTTCCGAGAGCGTGCCCGTGAAGAACCACGGCCCGCTGCCGGTGGTCTGGGAGGTGAACACCCACAGGCCGCCGACGAGGAAGGTGACGACGAACCCGACGCCCGACAGCAGCCGGAGCCCGGGGAAGAACTTGATCCGGGTGTTGATGGCCTCCCAGTTGGCGTCGAAGTAGTCTTCGGAGACGTCGTCGACCCGATCCGACTCGAAGGTCTCGGTGTTGGCGGTTTTGATGACCTGGATACCTCCGAGGTTGTTCTCCAGTCGCGAGTTGAGCTGTCCGACCGACGAGCGTACCTCGGCGTACTGGGGCTGGATGATCTCGACGAACTTGTAGGTGAAATATCCGATCAGGGGGACGACGCCGAGCGTCACCAGCGCGAGCTGCCAGTTCCAGGAGAAGAGGATCACGGCGATGCCGAGCACCATGATCGACAGGCGGAAGAAGGAGTTCATGCCGTCGTTGAGGAAGCGTTCTAAGCGGTTGACGTCATTCGAGAGGATCGACATCAGCTCACCGGTCTGCTTGTCGGCGAAGAAGTTCATGTTCAGCCGCTGCATTTTGTCGTAGGTGTCAGTCCGGACATCATGCTGGATGTTCTGGGAGAAGGAGTTCCAGCCCCAGTTGCGCGTCCAGTGGAAGGCCGCCCCGATCAGGAACGCCGCCCCGATGATGCCGACGGTAAGCCACAGCTGTGCGCCCTGGGTTTCGGGCAGCCAGGCGTCGGGGACCAGCCAGAGGCTGTAGGCCTGGTCGCCGAAGATGGCATCGATGGCGACCGTCAGCAAGAGTGGCGGGAGCAGATCCAGGATTCGAGCGGCGACACTGCTGACGAAGCCGATGGCAAACTGGAAGCGGTATTCCCAGCCGTAAGCGCGAAAGAGCCGCCGCATCGGCCGGTCGACACGGTCGCGGACGTCCTCGAAGACGTCATCGTCGTCGAGGTCGGAGACACCCATCGAAACGTCTCAGGGGTCTGTGGCTCAAAAGCCCGTCGAAGGTCTCAGTCGTGGACGGAATCGGGAATTACTACTTGATCACCGACGGTGATGCCCGTCTCGTTGGTCCAGCCGTAGGGGACTTCGAGGACGTACCGGCCCTGGCCGCGATACCGTCGATTCGGGTCACTTGGGTCCTCGGCCACTGGTGCGTGATGGATCGTCGTAATCTGTCCGTCAGCGTCGATAAAGAGGATATCGAGCGGGAAAGACATGTTTCGCATCACGTAGGCGTAGGACCTGGATTCAGGGTGGACGAACAGCATCCCGTCGCCGGCTTGGAGGCGGTCGGTCTGGCTAAGTCCGACGTAGCGTTCGCGTTCGGTATCGGCGACCCGCACGTCGACGGCTGCAAGGGTGGTCCCGTTTTCGTCCTGAATCGTGACCGTGGCCTCACTGTACTCGAGGGGATGGAGCCACGGAGCGAGCGGGCCAGTCGGACTGGCAAGGACCATCGCGGCCGCGATGACGAGCAGCACGACGACGAGGCCGTTGACAAGCCGGGTGCGATCCACACGCCGAAAACGGGTGGAGAAGGTGAAAGCGTTCGGGTGAGAAAGTAAGGGTTATTTCGTCAGATGGGGAAGGTGGTGGTGTCGGGTCCGTGGTCTAGGTTGGTTATGACGTGGCCTTTACAAGGCCGAGGTCGGTGGTTCAAATCCGCCCGGACCCATTTTACGGCGAGCAAATCCGCGAGCCGCAAATGCGGTCCGGGCGGATTTGAGGCAGACGAGACACGCGCAGCGAAGCGAGAATGTCTCGGCGTGGTTCAAATCCGCCCGGACCCACTGTGGCGCGAACAATTCGTGAGCGCCGCATGGGGACTGAGGATTTGAACCCTGGAAGACGAACGAAGTGAGTCTTCCTTCGGTTCAAATCCGCCGGAAGAGCTCCGCTCTTCCGAGCCCTCGTTCGCTTCGCTCACGAGGACGCCCGGACCCACTGCACTTCTCGCGGCGCTCATGTTCGAGCGCCGCGTGTGTAAGGCGGCCGGCGGATTTGAAGCAAGGAGCGGGAGGTGAGCGAGCGGAGCGAGGTCGCGAAGCGACCTCGAAAAGCCGAACGGTGTAGCCGTGAGGCAGCGAGCGAACGGAAGCGACTGTGGTTCAAATCCGCCCTAACCCATATTTTGCGGCGAGCAAATACGCGAGCCGCAAATGTGGTCGAAAGGATTTGAGCCCCGGAAGTCGCGCGCAACGAGCATTGCGAGTGAGCACGTCTTCCTTCGGTTCAAATCCGCTGCGAGAGCGTATCTCTCGCAAGTCTTGCTTCACGTCGTTCAGCAAGACGCCGTGCAACCATGTTCCACGAGCCCTGCCTCACTACCGCTCGGCAGGACGCCGGAAGAGCTCCGCTCTTCCGAGCCCTCGTTTGCTGCGCTCACGAGAACGCCCGGACCCACTCACCGTCTGAACGAATCGCAAGTATGCCGTTTTGGCGGCTTTCGGGTCGTGAAGTCAGCGATTGGGCTTCTCTTTGGCCGGTCAGATTGGTGGTCACGATGGTCGAACCCGTTCAGTCCGTGGACGGGATCGGCTTCTCGGGGGATTCCAAAGTGTACCTGTAGACGAGTGCCAATCAATTTATTGGGAGCGAAAGAGCACGTCCGCACAATACATTTCCTCCAGGGGTCTCTCCAATCATAATCATTCTCACAGCACTCAAATTTTCGGTGAACCATTTTTCATCGGTGAATCAGCAACCCAATATTCGATCACATGGGGGATTGTCCAAACGAGCGCTCGACGTTCCAAGGCGGCGGTAACGGAGATGCAACTCCACAAGGGCTCCATCTGAAACCCCGATGATCGAGTTGAAGACGTCGATCACGCCGGTGCTTCAACCCCACAAGAGGCCCATCTGAAATGTGCCGATGACGGCGATTACCCCCGCAGCCGGAAGTGCTTCAACCCCACAGAGGTCCATCTGAAACGGGTGGCAACCTCGATCCCTCAGATGGGAGCGGCGGGCTTCTATCCCACAAGGGGTCCATCTGAAACCCAGCCGATCACGGGGGTGACGTTGGGGCCATGAGCACTTCAACCCCACAAGGGGTCCATCTGAAACGGGGTTGAAACAGCCTGGCTTCCGGAGTTCAATTCGACTTCAACCCCACAAGGGGTCCATCTGAAACTTCATCCAGTTCTGCCTCGAGCACGAAACGTCGATCACTTCAACCCCACAAGGGGTCCATCTGAAACTTCGGGAGCTTCGGTCCGAGCGCGTCGTACCACGTACTTCAACCCCACAAGGGGTCCATCTGAAACTCAGCAGCGGGAGACCCGCTCAGTGAGATTTTGCCGTCACTTCAACCCCACAAGGGGTCCATCTGAAACTCGGTCGCCTTGACGACCTCGCCGCGGATCGCCCACTTCAACCCCACAAGGGGTCCATCTGAAACGGTCTTCGTGCTTCTCGCCAGCGTTCTCACTGAATCACTTCAACCCCACAAGGGGTCCATCTGAAACTGCCTCTTGAGCAGCGGCGAGTGTGTCCTCGTTACTTCAACCCCACAAGGGGTCCATCTGAAACCAGGATTTCGTGCTCGTTGCGGTCGCGGAAGTCCTGACTTCAACCCCACAAGGGGTCCATCTGAAACCGACTTCTTGCGCCCAACCAGCTTCGAGGTGCCGACCACTTCAACCCCACAAGGGGTCCATCTGAAACCGTCAGTGATCTTTGAGTAGGTGTCCGTCGAGACCAACTTCAACCCCACAAGGGGTCCATCTGAAACCGACGCCAGCCAGAGCCCGACAGCCTACTACTCGTTACTTCAACCCCACAAGGGGTCCATCTGAAACCTGGAGCGCATCACGCACATGTCCGTCAAGAGATGACTTCAACCCCACAAGGGGTCCATCTGAAACGAGTGTGGTAACGCTCGGGTTGCGGCCGAAGTGATAACTTCAACCCCACAAGGGGTCCATCTGAAACCATCTCTTCGGCTTTCGATTCGACACCGTACACCCTCACTTCAACCCCACAAGGGGTCCATCTGAAACTCCGGTCACTTCGGGGCGTTATTCCTACAGATTATACTTCAACCCCACAAGGGGTCCATCTGAAACAAACTCTCCAGAAAGGGTTCGGCGTCCTGTACGAACTTCAACCCCACAAGGGGTCCATCTGAAACACCCTTTCGAGTAGTCGCTGCTCGCCTCCCAGTCCTCACTTCAACCCCACAAGGGGTCCATCTGAAACCAGAGCCAGATCGACACGATGCAGTTCGACAGCTCACTTCAACCCCACAAGGGGTCCATCTGAAACCATGGCCGAAACCGGCCATATAGCGCCTCATTTGCCGGCCTGGCCAATAGTGTTTTCGTCGACCCTCAATAACCAGCAAACCCCGGGGGGTCGATGGAAACGCAGAGACTTGTCGAGCAATCTCGCGAATACAGTGGACGTGGTGGTTATTCGTCGCGTTTCACACTGGGGTTCGACACTGCGCCGTTGGCTGCCGAGTCGAAGTCCCGGTGGTACTTCGCGAGCACACCCGACTCGTAGGTCGGTTCGGGATCTTCACGATCTTCGAGCCGCTGCTCGATTTCGTCGTCACTGAGATCCACGTCGAGCGAGCGCTCGGGGATGTCAACCGTCACCGTGTCGCCGTCTTCGAGTGCCCCGATCGGCCCGCCGACGAAACTCTCGGGGGCGACGTGGCCGATCATCGGCCCACGGGTCCCGCCGGAGAAGCGCCCATCGGTCAGCAGGGCCACGTCGTCCTCGTGGCCCTGGCCCACGACGGCGGCGGTGACGCCCAGCATCTCCCGCATACCGGGTCCGCCTTTCGGGCCTTCGCCACGGATGATGATCACGTCACCCGATTCGATGCGGTCCTCCTGGACGTACTTCATCGCATGCTCTTCGTCCTCGAAGATTCGAGCGGGGCCCTGGTGATAGAACTCGTCGTTGCCAGTCGCTTTCAGGACCGCCCCGTCCGGTGCGAGGTTCCCGGTCAGGATCTTGATCGCGCCCTCGGGTTCCTTGGGCTCGTGAATGGGATAGAGGAAGTCGGCGTCGATTTCCTCCTCCGGTGGGAGGCGACCCTGTTCTTCCAGATACTCAATTTCCTCGGCCAGCGTCCGGCCGGTGATCGTCATCGCGTCGCCGTGAAGCAGGTCGGCCTCGAGCAGTCGCCGGAGCACAACCGGCACGCCGCCGATCTCGTGGAGGTCGTTCATCACCTTCTCGCCGCCAGGCTGGAGGTCAGCGATCTTTGGCGTCCGCCGGGAAATTTCGTCGAAGTCCTCGATATTCAGGTTGACGCCCGCCTCGCCGGCCATCGCCAGCAGGTGGAGGACGGCGTTCGTCGAGCCGCCGATCGCCGTCTGGAGGGTGATGGCGTTCTCGAAGGATTCCCTGGAGAGGATGTCAGAGGGACGGCGACGCTCCTCGATGACTTCGACGGCCAACTCGCCGGCTTCTCGGGCGACCTCGTAGCGACTCTCCGCTTCAGCAGGTGCAGAGGCACTGCCAAGCGGCGCCAGGCCGATCACTTCCGAGATCGAGGCCATCGTATTGGCGGTGAACATCCCGCCGCAGGCCCCCGCACCCGGGCAGGCGTTGCGTTCGAGTTCGTCGAGTTCCTCGTCGTCCATGTCGCCGGTGGCGTGGGCACCGACACCCTCGAATACCTGGACGATTGTCACATCCCGGCCCTCGTGCTCGCCGGGCATGATAGATCCACCATAGAGGAAGACGCTGGGGAGATCCGTCCGGATCATCGCCATCATCATCCCGGGCATGTTCTTATCACAGCCGCCGATCGTCACGAGGCCGTCGACGCGCTCGCCAAAGGAAACCAACTCGACGGAGTCGGCGATGACCTCTCGGGAGATCAGCGAGGCCTTCATCCCCTCGGTGCCCATCGAGATAGCGTCGGAGATAGTGATCGTTCCGAATTCAACGGGCATCCCGCCCGCTTCGTCGGTCCCGTTCCAGGCCGTTTCGGCCACGTCATCGAGGTGGACGTTACAGGGCGTGATGTCGGCGGCGGGGTTGGCAATGCCCACGAGGGGCGAGTCGAAATCGGCGTCGTCGTAGCCCATCGCGCGGAACATTGCCCGGTGGGGGGCCTTGTCTGCCCCCTCGGTGACGTCTGTACTCGGGAGGTCCGCGTCCTTGTCACGCGAGAACCTGTCGTCGTTGGACATGCTCTAGAGGTGCCTCGCAGCGAGTAAAAAGACCCCGGTGGAGTTGATTGTCGCCGATTCCGCATCCGTGCATCGTCCAGACCAGTCGCTGAAACCAATCGATGGCTAGTCACTCGAACGGATCAGTCGCTGAATCGAGTCGCGTGACGGCCACTCGGGAAACTCCGATAGTTTGCTCCCAGGTCATGTCATCGCTAGACACAGCCGAATTTAGACGAGGCAATTCGGGGAGAGACGACTCGAACCAGGGAGAGCACGGACCCACTGTGAGAGACACCGGGTCTCGCCAGACAAACGATCGCCAGGTGGGGTTGCTGTTGATCGAGGGATTAGTTTGCTGGGGTGTCCTGTTGGCCGTCGTCGCTTCTGATCCGGAGTGCCGAAATCCGTGTGCCATCGACGTCCAACACCTCGATGACGTACTCGCCTGCTTCGACGCTGTCGCCGATGTCTGGGACCTGGCCGAGGCGGTCCATCACCAGTCCACCGAGCGTCTCGAAGCCGTCGCCCTCGAACGCTGTGTCGAGTGTGTCGTTGACGACCGAAAGCGTGACCGACCCGTCAGCGTCGTAGGTACCGTCGTCGTTTTGGCGTATCGAATGCTCGTTGAGATCGGTGTCGAACTCGTCGCGGAGATCGCCAACGATGGCTTCGACGACATCCTCGACGGTTGCGATCCCTTCGAGGACGCCCCACTCGTCGATGACGGCGGCCATCTGTCGCTGTTCGTTCCGGAACGCAAGGAGGAGTTCGTTGATTGTCATCGTCTCCGGAACGACCGCGAGTTCGCGTGCGAGATCGCCGGCAGTTGCCGACTCCGGCCCGGCTTCCGTGGCACGGAGCACATCTTTGACGTCGACGAAGCCAACTACCTGGTCGGCGTCATCGGCCGCGACGACCGGATAGCGTGTATGTTCGGTGTCGAACACCGTCGACCGGAGGGAAGGCAGCGACATATCCGCCGGGACGCTTACCACGTCCGGCCGGGGCACCATCACCTCTCGAACCACGGTGTCGTTGAGATCGAACACCCGTTCGATCATGTCGACTTCGGCCATTTCGACGTTGCCTTCCTCCCCCGAGCGCATCAGCACGCGACGGATCTCACGCTCTTCGAGCGTTTCGTCGGTCTCGGATGCCGGCTTGACCCCGAACAGACTCGTGAAGGCGTTGGCGGCCCCGTTGAATACGATGATTCCGGGGGCAAACAGGTAATACGAGAGTTTCATCGGCGGCGCGAGAAGCAGCGAGACACGCTCGGCGTCGGCAATCGCGATCGTCTTCGGTGCGAGTTCGCCGAACACGACGTGGAGGAAGGTGATGAAGCCAAAGCCGAGTGCGAATGCAACGAGGTGGATGAGGTCACCCGAGAGCACCGGTTCGAGCACTGGTTCGATGAGCGCAGCCACCGCCGGCTCGCCGATCCACCCGAGGCCGAGTGACGCGATGGTGATGCCAAGTTGCGTCGCCGCGAGGTAGTCATCGAGGTTCGCCATTACGTCCTCGAGCGCGGCGGAACCGGCACGCCCCTCCGCGGCCAGTTGCTCGACCGACGTGGACCGAACCCGGACGAACGCGAACTCCGAGGCGACGAAAAACCCGTTCAGGACGACGAGAAACAACGCTGCGAGGACCCGTGCCACCGAAAAGACAACGTCTACCATCGTTGCTCCCGAGGGAGGCAGCTGTTCGAGCGATGAGTGACCATAACAGGGATTCGGGAGCCGGTCTCTTAAATCGACGGAACGCTACCCGGAGCCCGAGAGCGTCGAGACGGTGGTCGATCGCACTCGTTCGGTCGTGTTTCGTTTAGCGAGTCCCACCATCGTGCGAAGCTTTGGAGCCAATTTTTGGCTGTTTCTGGTTCGACGTGACT
>NZ_JACDNP010000019.1 GCF_013839425.1 Halorhabdus salina
TATCTGCCAGAGCTAGTAAGAAAAAGGAGATTGCGGTCCCGACGATAGAGGCCAGCACCAGGTAGTACCAGTTCTTGTCTATGTACATCTCTTCTACAAGGATGTATGCTCCATCTCCTTTCTCGATGCTCCATTCGAATCTTGTTTCGAATCCCTCTGAATCATATACGCCTGAGAGGGAGGAAGAGTCAAACTCTATCTCAGATTTGTCGCTCGCCTGTTCAAGCTTAGATTTAATCCCCCGCCTGTCAAGCCCCGTAATCTCGGTCACATTCCGGTTCTGAAAGATGAAGGACGTCATGCTGATTCAGAAAAACCTCGGTGTCTGATCCAGCGAACCGTCCCAGGCGTCAGAATCCGAGACCCAGACATCGAACTGGCTATCTGTCAATACATAGCAGGACTTCTTATCGCCCTCCGCCATATCACTGTGATACACGAAATGCAGAAAACCAGTCACAGGTAGCTCTATCTCATCGATTAGATCGCTTTTGACTCCGGTTCCCCTGACCCCCTGGCTGCTATCATAGAACACCTTGGGAATCGTCAAACCGTACTTGCTGTTCCCTTCTAAAAACTTGGTAGATACCCCGGTATACTCGTAGTCCTCTTCATCAAGCCGGTTATGCGTAACAATCAAGGTCTGAGAGATATCATTGAAATACCAATCTACTGAACGATTCAGAATCAGGATCTCTTCTTCGCGGAAAACCCTGTCCGGAACCCTAGCGTATTTCGTATCTCCGTCGTCCTTGATCTTGGATATCCCTGCGTGGTTCCAGTCGTGATCTGCCTCCGACATAGAGGAGAGGCATCCACGCACAGGGCTTAATCGTTTTCGTGTGCGCGTGGGTTACTGGTATTCCCTCAGTACGTTGACCACGTCGTCGTTGAGTTGCTGGGTCTCTCGGGAGGCTTCACTGGCAACATCCAGGCTTTCTTCCAGCACGTCTCCATCCCAGTCCAGTGGGACGCTGACACCCATAATGCGTCTTGGATTGACCTCTTCCGTATCCAAGTAATCCGCTTCATACCCATCTACAACTGACTCATAGGCCTCCTGAATTTCTTCGCCAAATGAGTCTTCGTATGGATCTGTTTCTTGGTTGCCGTCCAGCGGTTGTTCGATACTCCCTGTTGCTGCTTTGACCGGTTCAAAGGCGTGTGGAACGGTCAGGTACAGGGTTGCATCTGTTTCTACATGGTCAAATTCTGCTTCCATCTGCCTGAATTCACTCGCTTCCTGAGCTATATTTCCTTGCGTCGAGACATTGTTAGAAGAGAATACCCAGTCCGAATGGCCATCGAACTGCTGAATTAGGTCGTGGAAGTATTCTTGACTGTAGTCGTCGGGATCAAAATCTTCTGGTTTCATACTATCACCATAGTTACTTATAAATAACAAATCTTTTATATTTTAACTGTGGTCGCGCCATGACGGAGAAAGAATACCGCCAGGAATGAAGGACTAACCTCCGATCGAAGAATCTTCTAACAACTCGGGAATCTTCCAAAATCCACGAAACCACCCGAATCTATGGGTTTCTTACCTTCCGAGAAATCCTGAATACAACTCCAGGTCAATTCCAGGCTGCAATGCCAGCCAGGAACCAACCTGCACGGCGCATCGTGCGAAAAATCACAGCCATAACCGCCTCCGCTCTCATATGGATTCAGCCCGCCGCAGCCGCACCGAACGCCACGGAAAGCTGCTCAACGCCATCATCTCTGACGCCTCTGATGGATCTGTTGAATTCGCTTACCGAACTCGCCTACATCGCGGGGATCGGCATCGGAACGGTCGGCTTTATGATCGCCGCTGTGATGATTATGATGCCTGGAGAGGATTGGACGCGGAGGGGGAAGAAGACGTTTAAGAACGTCTTCATCGGGGTCATACTCCTGCTGTCGGCCCACATGATAGTCGGCTACCTCACCAGCGAGCTAGGCACCGCCGTGTGCACATGACCCTGCGTACGCGCCTATCCGCGTCCATGGTCTCCGCTATCTTTCTTCTGTCGAGGCCTGTAGCTGCGCAGTCCGACAGTACTCATGACAGTGACGACGATACAATCGTCAATATCGACCTCGACGGCGTGATAGAGGCGATAAACGAATTGAAGGACGCGATACTAGACTTCACCGAGAACTGGGACGGCACATTGCAGGACCTACTGATCGAGGTCCTCTTCGGCCCCTTCAAACACATGGCGAAGTTCATGGCCTCCCAGATCTCCTCAGCCCTACTCCACGCCCCGCCGGTTACCGGGAACCCTGCCATCAACGAGATATACACCCAATCACTGGCAGTTACCTTCCTCGTCGCGACTCTCGTGTTCATGATCGCCGGCATCCTCTACATGATCGGCCCGGTCCTCGGCGTGGGCTACAGAGAAGTCCGGATGATCATCCCACGAGTGATCGTCGCACTCGTCTTCGCAACGGTCGCTCTCCCACTCCTCCAGTACATGGTCGACTTTTCCAACACACTGGTTATTGCGTTCAAACCGGATGCCTTCGACGCCACCCTAAACGAGATATACGGACTGCAAGCCTCCCTAATACTCGTCTACTTCATCAACGCATGGCTTCTCCTGGCAGTAGCCCTGATATTTGTACTCAGAGCCGTCTATATCATCTTCGTCGCCGCTATCAGCCCGTTAATCGCGTTGTGCTGGAGCCTTCCACGGGCAAAACGGTACGCGGACTCACTCATCGCCGGCTGGTTCACCGCCCTGGCAATGGGGCCGCTCGATATGATCGTCTTCAAGCTCGCCCTCTCACTGATGGAAGGAGACTACTTTACCGGCATCAATGACATAGCATCCTGGCTCCTCGGAGTCGGAACCCTGATACTTCTCGTCTGGGTTCCCTACCAGCTCTACGGAGCCAGCCAGTCCGCCGTCGGCCAAGCCTACGCAGTCGCCGGCGACGTCAAAACCCGTGTAGAAAAACACCAGAGGAAACAGCGCCGAGTCGAGCGGCAACAACGGTTGCAGCGTCACCGACAGCGACGGAACAGCGGTAGGCGAGCAGGACGGAACATGCCGGGCTACCGGAATCCGGGGGGTGGCCAGGGATGAACATCCGGATTCCAGGCGACCTCAACGTCTCCCTGAAGCTCTTTGGCCAGATCGGTATCAAGGACGTGTTCCGCCTGTCCATGCCTGCCGCAGCCGGACTCCTGCTTGGAAACTTAGTGCTGATCGTCGTAGGAGTCGTGGCCGGGACCGCCTGGTGTTTCTGGAAACCGTACGACCGGCCTCTCGACTCCCATCTCTACCACGCAGTCCGGTGGCTCTTCGGAAGGAAAACCGTCGACGGCAGCGATGTCGGCACCCTGGAAACACATGAGTTCCACCAGTCGATCGACGACGGGAAGATCGCGACGGACAGCGGAACGCTCGCCGCCGTAATCCAGGTCGAACCCACCAATCTCGATCTGAAGACCGGGGCGGAACAGGCCGCGATACACAGCATCTACGAAAACCTGCTGGAAACCATCACCTTCCCGATCCAGGTTCACACACGGCAGCAATCCCTCAACCTCGACGAATATATCGAAGGCATCGAGCAACGGGAAGCCGAAGACGCCGTCCTGAAAGGCGACTACATCAAGTACCTCCGAAAGATCGGCGAAAAAGACCTCAACCGGACCCGCCACTACATCATCATCCACACCGACAGTGGCGAACACACCCTCTACAAACTCCTGGAGGAACACTCAGAGACCTTCCCTCACCTCGAAAAGGTTCTCGACCGGTTGACCAGTCCCGAAGAACTGGAACAGACAGCAGCCAGTGAACTCGAACGCCGAACCAGAGAAGTCATCCAAGGCCTCGAAACCAACGAACTCTCCACGAAACGCCTCGAAAACGAGGAGCTCGCCGACTTCGCCCGAGAAGCCGACTCCAGAGACCCACAGGCAACACCAGGCTGGGCCGATTCCAGCGACACGTACAGACGCAGCATCGCCATCACCGGCTACCCGAAGTCCGTCGACCTCTCCTGGCCGCTCGAAGCAATGAGAATCCCGGGCAAGACCAACGTCGTCTAGGTCATCGAACCCGCCGACTCAAGGAAGACCGCGAAGAAGCTACAACGGCTCTCCGAGAAACTGAACGCCGAGATAGACTCGCTGCTCGCAGGCGGACACACAGGCACCAACAAACTCGAATCACTCCTAGAAGACACCGAATGGTTCCTCGACCTGTTAGCCGACCGGGAAAGCCAGCCCGTCGAATACAGCAGTTACATCGATGTCCACGGATCCAGCCAGGAACAGACACAGAACACTTTCGACAAGCTCTGCAACCGGCTGACCACAATCGGCTTCGAATACGCCCAGCCATTCCTGCGAACCGATCAGGCCTACAAAACCGTCTCCCCGCTCTACAGAGACTTCCTCCAGCACTCCCAGCTAATGCCGGCATCCAGCGCCGCCGCAGGCTTCCCCTTCGCCACCCAGAACACCGAGGAATCCGGGGTCGTCTACGGCGTCGACGTATACGACGGGACGCCCATCCTCCTTGACCGGTTCCATTGGAGCTCCCATTCGATGGCACGGATGGGAATGGTCGGCTCCGGGAAGAGCTACGCCGCCAAGATCGAACTGCTCCGGGCCGCCCTCATCTACGACGAACTGAAGATCATCGTCCTCGACCCGAAACAGGAGTACCAGAGACTCGTACGAACCCTCGACGGCGAAGTACAGACGCTGGATGAAGAAACCAGCTACAGCTTCGACAACGACGTAACCGGACTCACCGTCGAGGAACGCGGCCAGAGAGACAACGTCGAACTCCTGATCGAGGCAGTCGAACAGATTTACAGCAACGTCAGCCAGGACAAGCGGAAGACTCTCGTCATGATCGACGAGGCCCGCATCCTCCTCAACGAAGAGGAAGGCCGACGCATCCTGAACCAGTTCGTACTCGAGGGCCGGGACACCAACACCGCGGTCACCCTCATCACGCAGAACGCCTCCCACTTCACCCACAGCCGGGAAGGCCGGGAAATCCTCGACAACATGCCCGGCAAGATCTTCATGCGACACGACCGGGTTCCCCAGGACGTCGTCGACTACTTCGAATTATCCGACCGGGAGAAACAGGAACTGTTCGAACTCAACACCGGCACCGACTCAGACTACAGCGAAGCCCTAATCCGGGTCTCCGGACAGCTCAACACCCGCTTCAGAGTCGAATCCACGCCACAGGAACACGCCTTGATCGACTCCGGAGGTGAATCATGAATCCGGTAACTAGACTCCTCCCCAGCCACACTGAGATCAGCGAACAACAGGCCGAAAGCCTGTCCCAGGACCTCCACGACAGCTACCCGGTCCAAGTACTGCCGCCCGGAGACAGGTCCTGCCCCGAGACACTCAACGAGACAATCAAAGGACTGCTCGAACTCCAGAGCGACTGGCTCGGCCTCCGAAACGCGTCACCGACCACCGCCTATGAAATCACGAGAACCACGACAAACAAGCTGAAACTCCGGTTCGTCCTCCCGACGAAACGCCTTGAACGCAAACTCCGCACACACCTAAAAAACGAAGTCCCCGACGTCGAATTCCGGGAAGGAAGAACCAGTCTCCCAGTCCAGGACGGAGACGAACTCGGCGGCGGCCTCCTCACCACAGGACGAGCAGACTGGTATCCACTGAGGACCGACTTCGACCAGCCGCCGGCAAACAGCATCGCCGCGGCACTTCACCGCCACGCAATGCAGGACACCCGGTTCCTGATACAGGTCCTGTTCCAGCCCGTCCACGGCAACCCGGTAAAACGCTGGTACTGGCGTAGAAGAGCCTACCAACGCCGAAACTACCTCCGGAAAGAGAAAGAATCCTTCTGGGGAACAATCTCCCCTACAAAGCGGGAGAAACGCCAGGCCGACGCCGTAGAACAGAAAGCCGGGACCACACGGTTCCACACCTCAATACGCCTCCTGATCATCGGAGCCGGAGAGTACACGCCAAGCCGAGTGAAAGAACTGGCCGGAGCATTCAACACGTTCGAAAACCCGGAGACCGGCCAGTACCTCGACGCAGTAACCCTCAACACCCTGTTCCCCTCCCGAATCTACCGGTTCGCCTCCGCAGTACATCAACGAGATTTCAACGGCTACCACAGACGGTTCCAAACCTCCATCCCCGAACTCTCCGCCCTCGTATCGGTTCCCGACCGCAACCAGGCCAACATCGAAACCAGTCAACTATGAACCCGGAAGACGCACGCAAACGGATCAAAAGCACCGCCAAGATCAAGACCACGTACCTCGGCAGCCGGACCAGCACGCTCGGCGTCGAGGAAGACATCGAACTCGGGGAAGACAAACGGTTCACGCACGTACTCAACGTCGGCCCGACAGGCTACGGGAAAAGCCAGCTCCTGCTACACGTCGCACTCCAAGACGCCTACAAAGACAACGGCTTCGCCATCATCAACCCGAAAGGCGGCCTCATCGACGAACTCATCGCCAAACTCCCCGAAAAACGGCTCGACGACGTAGTCTACATCAACCCGGCCCAGGAACCCGTCACCCCGATCAACGTCTTAGAGCCACAGATCACCGAGGACATGAACCGGGCGCAACGGGAGAACCAGAAAGAGATCATCGTCTCCGACCTCATCGACCTGTTCAAACGCCAGAGCGAGAACTGGGGCGACCAGTTCGGACGCGTCCTCGAAACCCTGCTGCGTGCACACCTCGACCTCAACATCAAACAAAACGAGTCGAAAACCTTGGTCGACGTCTTCCGCTGCGTCATCCAGGACGAACCCCTCACCGAACTCATCGACCAGACACAGGACTCAGTCATCCGCGAACAACTCGTCCGGGTCAAGGAGGACATGACGAGCTACGAGATGGAGCCGTTGCAGCGCCGACTGAACGACTTCGTGATGAACCCGACCATCCGCCGGGTCATCGGAGCCGAAGAAAGCGGCCTCGACTTCCGAAAAGCCGTCAACCAGGGAAAGATCGTCCTCATCGATATTCAGAAGGGAGAGGTCGGCGGCACCGTCTCCGAACTCGTCGGCAGCATCGTCATCACCAAGATCTGGGCCGCGGCACAGAGCCGGATCACACAACCCGTAGAACAACGCACCCCGTTCTTCCTCTACGTCGACGAACTCCAGAACTTCGCAGGCGAAGGCAGCAACTTCACCAAGATACTGTCAGAGGCCAGGGAGTACCGTCTCGGCTGCTGGCTCGCCACCCAGTACCTCCACCAGCTCTCCCCGGAGATGCGGAGAGCCGTCGCCAACAACTGCCGCACAAAGATCTGCTTCAACCCCTCCGGCAGCGAAGACGTCAACCGCTTATCCTCAATGCTCCAGGGCGTCGACAAATCCACGCTCACCAGCCTGGGAAAGTACCGGGCCGCACTCCAGAAACCCTCAGAGAAAGACCAGAGGAACAGCGTCGTCTTCGACACCTACCCACCCTGGGACACCGACCACAGCCAAGTAGAAAAAATCAAAGAGGAGAAGGCCGCCGCCACAACCGGGAAAACCACGCTCGAACTCGAACAAAGCCTCGGCAACCAGGCCAACGCCGGCAACGAAAAACACCAGGAACTCCTGCAAAAAGCCCAGCAACACCTCGAAGACAAGGGCTTCACCGTCAACCTGCTGTACCAGGACCAGGGCGACGAAAAACCGGACGGCCGGGTCATCCTCGACGACAAAGTCGCACACCTCGAAGCCGAACACAACACCCTCACCAAACCCGGAAAAGTCCTCAAAAACCTGCGCAGAGGATTTGAACAAGACAGAGAGGTATTCTTCGTCGTCGAAGACGGCAAAGCCGCGAAACTCGAAAACATCGTCTCCGACCCCGTCAACAGGAGAGGCTCAGAGTACGAAAACCAGCAAGGCAGCTACAGCTACTACAAAATCGACGGCGAACCCGTAACCGACGTAGAAGAACTGCGGGAAGCAGACTACCGCATCCTCGAACTCGATGGCGACCAGTTAGAGGAACAGGAAGACATCGGACAGGAATGCCCCGAACTGGAAAACCAGGACAGGGAAGACCTGGAACAGTTCTGCCTCTACCGCGAAGACTCCGGATTCTGCACCGCCCTCGAAACACCCTGCGTCCTAAACAGCGATGACTGACGTACAACTCCGGGACAAAGACCGCGTCGTCCTCCAACAAATCCAAGAAGGCAGAGACGACGTCCAGAAAATCACCGAAGCCACCACCCTCGAAAACCACCACATCACCTACGCCTTCCAGAAACTGGAGGATCTAGAGCTCGTAGAAGTATCGAAGCCTGAAGGAATGGTCGAACGAGTCATCAACGGGCAAAAACGGGTGTTCCAGGCACCGAAGAAAGCCAAGCTGACAGAGAAAGGTAAAGAGTACCTGGAACACACGGAACAAGAGGATAAAGACGAGTACGAAAACCTGAGTCATCGGGAACTGATGGAGAAGGTCCACGGACTCGAAGATCAGATGGATGAGTTAGAGCGAAAATTCGAAGTGTTCCGAAATCAGATCTTGGATAAGATCAATTAGTTGTCTGGGAGTAGCGTCTGGATAGTTGGGTTCTCGTGCGCCACTATTCCAAGCGCATCTACGAAGTTCTCTGCAAAACCATGGTGCTGATCATAGACTGGTTTATCCAATAGCTCAGGATACTCGCTGGCCAATTGCTGAGGACTGTCTTCCAGAACCCGCCTACAGAAGAATGCTATCTCAGCAATTCCTTTGAAGAACACTTCTGGACTGCTCGCAGACGGATTCAACCCATCTTCTGAGACATCAAAATCAATAGACTGTCGTTCAAAGTCTGCCTCCAATAACGCATTATACTCAGAAAGCTCGCCTAACGGGATTTCATGGTCGCTCGCGATAATCCCTATATTCCTGATCAGACAAGGGATACATAGCCCACAGTTGTTCCCCCTGGTCCATCTCGAATGAGGGCAGGAAACCGTCTGCTTGACTACCTCTGTATCGGGAACCTTCTCTGTAATCTCGGTCTTGGTCAGGTCTCGGAACGGATTTTCAACTTCTAAAGGCTGCTCCAGAACGGTTGAGAGTATTTCATTGAAGTATGCGAGGAACTGCGGTGAGACGGTACGGGTCGTCATCCAGCCATCGGAGAGGATCAAGAACCGCGCCATAATCCCGTTCTCGAAACAATGTATCTCGTCCGTTCCTACTGCTAAGGCTTCAGCAACCGCGAAACTCAGATGCAACAAGCCGCGAGAGAACTGCGTGTATTCTCTACTTCTGTCGGATGCTATTCGATAAGCCCGATGGTTAATACCGGCTTGGTCTGCGATGTTCTCAGCTTTTGACCTAACCCCTTGTCCATAGTTCACGGTAGTATGGACAGAGTCGATACCTTCCGACTTGTTATGATATATCCCTGCTGCGCTGTCTAAACCATCCGAAAGAAGACCGACAGCATCGATACTACTCTGAGTTGATACTTCTCCCACTGACTCTACCGGAGCTATCTGGTGGAATTCGTATTCCACGATATCGTGAGTCATGTGAGAAACCATCTCTGAATAGAGTTGTTCCACTTCTCCAGTCGCTAACCCAGGTGAGAGAACAGGGATTTGAAGCTTGATATTCCGGGTTTCGAGAAGACTATCGTCAATATTCTTCTCATCAATGTCCACCCCACGATTTGAAGCCTTGTCAGCGGCGAAAGTGGCAGTTGCAATCTCCAACATATCCAGCACAATATCCGGGACCTTACTAGAGAACGATTCCTGAGTTATCGAATGATCATACTTGATGTAATCCCAGTCTTCAGAAGGCCTTCTT
>NZ_JACDNP010000002.1:0-125442 GCF_013839425.1 Halorhabdus salina
TATACATTGGCCAATCAAAATCTTCTTCGAAGTACCACCGCCATTGACTATGAACTGATCTTTCATCAACTGAGACACCAGATTCTTCTGAAGTCTCAATTTCAAAAGGCAACCAGGAAAGTAGGTCTATCTCCTCCTGAGAAGATTCAGCGTCCTCCACTCTGAGAAGGCTGATGTAGCGTGTATCCGGTAAAAAGATGTAGAGTCTGTTACCTGCCCGAAGGAGTTTCACGATATCCTCGGCAGGCGGGAATTCGACTGACTGAGGGATACGGCTGTTGGGGGTAGCAAGCTCGTCTGCATTCTCAATTATACTGTTTAGATTCAGGATGACGGTGTCGTAGTCCTTGATGTTGACAGGCTCTGTCCATTCAGCCTCATCGTGTGGAACTCCAGGGATAGAACCTCCTTTTGTTAGAATCCTCATTCAAATCTCACCCGTCAATATATTCACTCTATCCTCTTCAAGTCATGTCTTCTGGTATAATTGTCGAGTATGAGTTTGACCTGGTCTCCTTTCTGTAGTGCCTGCGCGATACCGGGGTTCACCTATTCTGTGTTTTGTTCGAGGAGTTTTTCCTGTGTTAGAGTGGCGATGAGTAGTAGGCGTTCCTGCCGGGTCATTTCCTGGAAGGCGTTTTTGTAGCGGCTTACTGTCTGGCGCGAGACTCCGGTTTCCTCTGCGGTCTGTGTCTGGTTGAGTCGGGTGATCGCGTCGATGTATCGGGCTGCGTTTTTCCTCTTCAGGTTGTACCTGTTGAGGATTTTGTCGACGTCCATAAGTCTGGGTTGGACAGTTGACGTTTTTATTTGAGGCGGGTTTTAGAGGTCGCCGTGTTGTTTCATGCTGTAGCTGCCGTCCTGGGATATGATGACGTGGTCGAGTACTTCGATGTCGAGGATGTCGAGAGCTTGCTTGATTTCCCGGGTGATATCTCTGTCCTTCTGTGAGGCCTCGTTGTTTTTGCTGGGGTGGTTGTGTACGAGGATGACGGCGGATGCGTTGGTGAGGACGCCGGTCCGGGCCACGTCTTTCACGTCCACTGGGGCTTCCCCTGTGCTTCCGAGGCTGATCAACTTGTCTCCGATTACTTCGTTGTCCGACTTCAGGAAAACCGCGTAGAAGTGCTCCTTAGGTCTGTCTCGAAGGAAGCCGTACTTTTTGGTGACGTCAGTAAGGCTGCTGATCTCTTCCGGTTCCTCGTCTCGAAGTTCTGCGGTTACCTGGATGGTTCCAAGCTCGTAATCCACTCCGGTCTTTCCACCCTCTGATTTACATATTGTAACTTAATTTTATAAATACCTTGACTATTAGTTACATCGTGGTTTAGAAATCAGCACCAGAAACAGGCCCGAACACTTCCACCAGGCCCGGAAAACCAGCCCCGGATCAGGTGACAACACTTCCTTCCTGGTCCGACTGAAGGGTTTGGATCAGGTGGTAAACGTGAACGACTAACTACCGTGTATGGGTTCTCGCACGCGCACAAGAGAAAAGGAGAAGGGTCAGTCCCAGTTGTTGAGTGTTTTCTTCCGGTCTTCTACGGGTGCCTGGTCGTACCGCATCGTTGTTCTTTCCGACTTGTGCCTGAGCTGTGCCTGGGCGGCGGCCAGTCCGCTGTCCCGAGCCATGTAGGTCCCGACTGAGTGCCGGATGCTGTACCACGTCACGTCCCTGTTCGACACCGGGATACTCGCCTCTTCACAGAGCTTCCGCAGTAACCGGTTGAGGGCTTCGGTGCCGTACGGGTTTCCGTACTTGGTGAGCCAGAGTTGGTCCGTATCGGTGTATTTGTCGTACTGTTCTCGTTCCGCGACCCATTTCCTGAGGATGTTGGCGGTGCGGTCGCTGAGGCCGACGTTCCAGTTATCCGTGTTCTTCGTCGAATCTTCCTTCGCGATCCGGAGCATCCCGTTCTCCAGGTCCAGCCAGTCAACCGAGGCCCTACCTACTTCTTTCGGGCGCAGCCCGGCGTCCATCGATACCCAGACCATCGACGGGTACTTCCAGCCGTTCGCACGTTTCCAGTCATCCTTCGATACCTCGGCCTTCGGCTTCTCGAACCTCTGTGCCAGGTGCTGCTTCCACCGGTCCCGTTGCTCCGGGTTTAACGAGTCGTAGTGTGGGATGGACCCGTATTCGAGGACTGCTTCCTTGATCTTCCGTCGTTCATCGCGCGTCAGAAAGTCGCGCGCGTTATGGGTCCCGCTGTTCGAGGAGAACTTGATGCTGCGCTCCCACTCCACGTCCTTTCCCTGGTATCGTTTGAACTTGAACAGAGTCTTCAACGCCTTCTGGATCGACGCCTTGTGCGTGGAACTGTGGTCCTCGTACGCGAGCTCCTTGCTGTACTCCTCCGCGTGCCGCGGCGTCGCCTTCAACGTGTACCCGCCTTCCTGCTCCCAGACCCAGCGGTAGAACTTATCGATCTTGTAGCTGCGCTGGCGCGCGGTATCCCACGCGTAGCCGTTGGCCTTCTCCGGGTCCTTTCCCAGGTTGAGAATCCACTTGATCAGCTGTTCCCGGAACTCACGGTAGTCTGTCAACTGGCGTTGATTAAGTACTTCCTCCGAGTTTTCAGGGACGACAACGATACCATCAATCTGCTTGCGTTCTTGCGACATCAACTCTTCACCCCCGAACCCTTGTAAACGGTGTTCGGCCTAGCGCTAGAGCTAGTAATCCTGACAGTTTTTATAACCCGGGGACGGGACCGGGGTGCTGTACGCCTACCCACGTTGTAAGCTTTCGAACGCACATTTCCATCTCTGAAGAAATCCGGAAAACGAAGGGTAGAACGCTTCTACAGTGCGCCGGCCGGGAATTGAACCCGGGCTATGAGCTTGGGAAGCTCATGTCCTACCACTAGACCACCAGCGCTCGTTCACTGCGTTCGCAAACGGAATTTGCGATGCGGTCGCACTTGAACGTAGCGCTTCAGCACGACGCCAGACAACGGAGGGCGTCACGCTACTGATTGCCGATCGAACAAGGTCGAACGATGCTTGTGCAGCAATATCGCGCCAAAGAGTGCCTATTTGGTTCTCGAACACCAAACGTCATACATGTCAGAATCCGAGTCGATAGCGAGAGCGGAGTCACCGCTTGACTTGCAGCTGTCCGACGAGGAGTTGGTGATCCACAAAGACCACATCACCGACTTCATCGTAAAGCAGGTCGAGGATGCGGGCGTTGACGGCACTGTACTTGGACTGTCGGGCGGCGTCGATAGCTCGGCGGTGGCGTACCTCGCCGTCGAGGCACTCGGGGCAGAGAACTTGCACGGGCTGGTCATGCCAAGCGAAGTCAACGATCCCGAAACGATGAGCGACGCCGAGCGTGTCGCCGAGGACCTTGGGATCGAGTACGATGTCGTCGAGATCGAGCCAATCGTCGAGACGTTCCTCGACGCGTATCCAGACGCCGAAGGCGACCGGATGGCGGTTGGTAACGTTCGCGTGCGGGCACGGGCCGTCTTGAACTACCTCGTCGCCAACAGTGAGAACGGACTCGTCCTGGGGACAGGTAACCGGACCGAATCCCTAACGGGCTATTTCACGAAGTACGGTGACGGGGCCGTCGACTGCCACCCGATCGCGAACCTGTATAAACAGCAGGTCCGCCAGCTGGCCCGGCACCTGGGCGTGCCCGAGGACATCGCCTCTCGGACCCCCACCGCGGGGATGTGGGTCGATCAGACTGACGAAGGGGAATTAGGAGTCGAGTATGACACCATCGATTCGATTCTGGCGCTCCACATCGAAGGCGGTGTGGGGGCCAGCGCGACGGCTGACATCGTCGGCGTCGAGCAGTCGGTGGTCGAGCATGTCCGGGACCTGTACGATCAGAGCGCCCACAAACGAGCAACGCCGCCGACGCCAGCGTCCCTGTAGCGCGGTTCTGACGGCAATATTGTCCGCAAACTGGAGGACTGAATGGTAAATAGAGGGGGCCTTTCCAAAGGTCTTTGACTTTCCCACCGCTACATATGGGTAATGCAGGAAGCCGCGGTGGTTCGTCGGGCCGCCACGGACGCTATCGAAGATGTCGGGCCCGAACAATTGCACGATCGGATCGTCTCCCGTCTGGAAGGCAGTGCCATGATTGCTGGAGTGCTGACGGTCCAGTGTGCTCGAGCCGTCCTCGAACGCCGAGCTGCCGGAACGGCCCGGGCTGTCATCGATCACCCCGACGATCCGCTGACCGACGCCGTCGCCAAGCGGGCGGTCGGCGTGCAACTGATCTACGAAGGACTCGGCCTGACACGGACACTCGCTCAAGATCCACCGTGGCCCGCCGACCAAAAAGACGAGGGCGATCTGGACGTCCTTATCGCCGACATCCTCGTCGCTCGCGGGTTCTATCTGCTTGCCCATACCGAGGCCTCCGATGAAGCAGTGACCACCGTCAGAGCGTTCGGTCGCGACCAGACCGTCCGACGGGAAACTGACGATACCTCACTCGATCGAAATCTGGAGGCTGACGTCTTCGAGTTGGCGACCGTCGCCGGGACGACCGCGGTCGGTGGCCAACCGTCGCCAGGACTCCGCGAGTACGCGAATTCCCTGGCCGACGGGGCGCTGGCAAACGGTGGTCGGCCCGAGTTCTCGACCGATCGGCTGTCCGAACTCGTCTCGATCGATTCGACCGGCTGCGACGGCGTCCGGACCTCAGCTGATCATTGAAATCAGCTAAAACCGTGTTCTCGTGTTACCCCGAGTCACGGCAGGTGGCTTTCATCACATTCATATACGGCTGTGTAGTAAAGCCGGATGCGGGAGACGGAAAGTGAAATACACGCCGTGCGCCTGGGTAGCTTAGCGGTAAAGCGCGTCCTTGGTAAGGACGAGACCCCGGATTCAAATTCCGGCCTAGGCTTTCTGCGAGGAACGAACGTGAGGAGCGAGTGCTACAACCGGAATTTGAATCCCTGGAAGACGAGCGAAGTGAGTCTTCCTCCGGTTCAAATTCCGGCCGAGGCCCATTCTGAAGTGTTTCCGCGAAACAATTGGTCCTCTCGTCACTATCCGGCGAGTGCCGCGCCGAGCCCCTGTCGAGTCCAGTGCCGACAAATAGCCTAATCTCTGGTGGGCTCTCAAGGGCAGGGGAGAATGTGGTCAAACATGGCGAGTCCGGATAGTCGCGATATTGTGTATATCGCAAAATATAATTGGGCCGTAGCCACTACCGTATGGTACCGATGGCAATACTCGACGAAGACGATAAATCCGAAGTCAAAGAAGTCCTCGAAGGCTTATCCGAGCCGATCGACATTCACGTGTTCACGGATGACGACTGCCAGTATTGTGAGGAGACTGTATCACTGATCGAAGACGTGGAATCGCTAGCCGACGAGATCGACCTGCAAGTCCACGACATGGAGGATCCACTGGCCGCCGAACTCGGTGCCGACCAGTACGATGGCGGGCCGGTGACGGTCATCACCCGCAAGGATGTCTCCGGTGTCCGGTACTTCGGTATCCCGTCGGGCCAGGAGTTCAGTTCGTTCCTGCAGGATCTCGTTGCCGTGTCGACAGGCGAGACGGAACTCGACGAGAGCGTTCGAGAGGAACTACAGGCAATCGACGAACCAGTCGAAATCACGGTGTTCGTGACGCCGACCTGCCCGCACTGTCCGCGGGCGGTCCAGACGGCCCACAGCCTCGCGATCGAGAACGAACACGTCGAGGCCAACTCCGTCGAATCTCAGGAGTTCATGGAACTCTCCCAGGAGTTTGGCGTCCGTGGCGTCCCACAGATCAACGTCAACGGGACCGACGGCGAGTTCACGGGCGCACTACCCCCACAACAGTTCCTCCAAGAGGTCAAACAGGCACTCTAGGCGGATCTTGGGGCGTTCTTCAGCCCCCCGCCCGATCGAATCCCTTAATCCGCCACGCCGAGTAAATCCAACCGGCAGCGGGAGGCCGGTTCCCGTGCCCGAGAAGTCAATTTCGTTCCGACGCAGTCGGAACGCGGCCAACGGGCATGAGGAAAGTCCCCCCACCGTCCGGGCAGGCGACCGGGTGCAAACCCGGGGCGGGAGACCGTCGGCACTGGAACAGCAACGAGACCCCTCGTCCCGACCGATGAGGTGTGCGAACCCCGAGCGAGAAAGGTCGTCGGATCGACCGCCGCAAGGCGGCCGCTCTGCGGGCGACTAAGTGACGGGGAGTGAACCCACCGAGGGCGTTCGTGTCGGCATTGCCGACACGCTGACGGACGAGAACGGATGGAACGGCGAATCCTCGCCGGTGCAAGTCCGTGCGACAGGTAGTCCGGACACGGCACGGACGCACAGCCGAATGCCGGCTCGAACAGAAGGGGGCTCACTCCCCGCAGCCATTCACACATCGAGAGTGACAACACCTGCACCAGAACGATTTACCGCTCGCCCGTCCGGGAGCTATTTATGAGGAATTAATTCACGAAAGCCAAGCATGATGTGGGAGCCGTGCGGAACCAGCAAGTATGGACGTACTCATTATCGGCGGCACGGGCGTCATTTCGACTGGAATCACTCGACAGCTCGTGGAGTCGGGCCACGACGTGACGATCTTCAATCGGGGAGAGACAAACGTAGAGATTCCCGACGGCGTCAAGCGGATTCACGGGGATCGGTTCGACTACGACGCCTTCGAGAACGCTGTCAGTGGCGTCGACGTCGATGCAGTCATCGATATGATGTGCTTCTCCCCCGAAGACGCCGAGAGTGACATTCGAGCCTTCGGTGAGGAGGTCGAGCAACTAATCTTCACGAGCACGATCGACGTCTACGCCCGGCCGCCCGAACGCAATCCCGTCACCGAGGACGCCGCCCGCAACCCGGCCGTCAGCGAGTACGGCGCACAGAAGGCCGCCGCCGAGGATCGGTTTCGCGAGGCCGAGAGCGACGGGGCCTTCGATGTGACCATCATCCGCCCGTGGAGCACGTACGGCGAGGGCGGTCCAGTGCTGCATACGTTCGGGATCGAAACCGATTACATCGAGCGGATTCGCCAGGGCAAACCGATCGTCGTCCACGGCGACGGGACCTCGTTGTGGGGTCCGTGCCACCGCGACGACGTCGCCCGGGCTTTCGTCAATGCAGTCGGCAACGAGGCCGCCTACGGCGAGACGTATCACGTAACCAGCGAGGAAGTCATCTCCTGGAATCAGTACCACCGCCGGGTCGCGTCGGCCCTGGACGCACCCGAGCCCGATCTGGTACACATTCCGACCGACATCCTGCGAGACGTGGCACCGGACCGGACGGAGATGCTCCGGGACCACTTCCAGTTCAGCACGGTCTTCGACAACAGCAAGGCCAAACGGGATCTGGGTTTCGAATACACGATCGACTTCGAAACTGGTGTCGAGCGAACGGTGGCGTGGCTTGAAGTCCACGACGAGATCGAGAGCGGGGAAGACAACGCCTTCGAGGACGCATTGATCGACGATTGGCGGGAGTCGACCGCCGAATTCCGCGAGCAGTTCACGTGGAACGGCCAATGAGGAGGACAGGGGAAATAAGTGAATCGGGCCGGTAGCATCACTAAGTACATGGCCGACCATGAGGTTGACCTCTCAGCGCCAGACAGGGATGCGCTGAAAGTCTTGGTCAACGAGTATGCAGAATCAGACGGACCCGTCAAGAGCAGTCAACTCGCGGATGTCCTTGATCGTTCCGAGGGGTCGATCAAAAACCAGATGCGGGGGCTAGCCTCGTTGGGCCTCGTCGAAAGTATCACGGGACCAAAAGGTGGGTACGAACCGACCGAGCTGGCGTATCAAATTCTCGGCCGGGACCCCGAGAAAGAGACCGAAGAGGTCACCCTCGCGGGCAACTACGATCGGATCGACGTCACGATCGAATCGATTACGCTCTCGAACGTCCATCACCCGACTGAATGCCGAGCGCGCGTTCAGTTACGGCAACTGCTCGATGACGTCGGCGTCGGTGATCCGATCGTTCTCGGCCCGACCCCCGAATTCGATCTCGTAGTCCTGGGCGAAGTGACTGACGTGCTCGGCAGCGGTGAAGCGTTGCTGGTCGACGTCGCACAGATGGAAGCACCCTTCGAAGAGCCCAGTCAGTAATACGAGCGGGCGGCTGACAGTCTCACGTCACCCGGCGGCGTGGTGGGACGTGCATGGGCACGACCGCCGGTGAGTCTCGGCCATCGCCGTCACCGACGACAGTCATCTCTCGACGGATCGATGCTACGAGTGACACAATGTGGAGTACAAAACCGAAGAGAGACAGCGTCAGGCAGACGCAGCCACGGAAGCGTCCAGGGTCGCCTCGATGTCGTCGCCGATCTCCTGGATCAGCGTCGGCACCGCTTCACTCACGGCGTCGGTCATCCCCTCGCCGTACTCGAAGGGGTTCTCGACCTCGATAGCGAAGATGGTGATTTCGGGCATGGATTGGCCCATCGCCTCGCCCAGCGTCTGGAGCGTCCCAAGCCCGACGTTGTGGGTCGCCAGCCCACCCGAATCGTCGCCGGGTTCGACCTCGCTCGGGGAGAACTCGTAGTACTCACCGGGCGTGCCCCCGTCGGTCTTGATCGCGTCGACCAGGAACACCTGATCGTAGCCGCTGAGTTCCTGGATGAGCATCAGCCGGCCGGAGGTGTAGGTCTCGACGTCGATATCGTCGTCAAAGCGGTCTGCAAGCGCGTCGGTCACTTCCAGCCCGACCACGTCGTCGCGCTTGATGTCGTTGCCCAGACCGAGTAGCAGTGCATCCATGAGTGGAGTTTGGTGTCCGTTGTCCGTCCGCTCTCAGCGGCTGATCTCGTCGAGCGTCTCGCCGTCCTGTTCGAGAGTCACTTCCAGGGGCATCTCGCCGATGGAGTGGGTCGAACACGAGAGACATGGGTCATAACACCGGATGACGCTCTCCATCTTGTTGAGAATGCCCTCCGGGATCTCCGGGCCGTCGATGAACGTCTCGGCGGCGGAGGTGACGCCCTGGTTCATCGCGCCGTTGTTGTGCGTCGTGGCAACGATGAAGTTGGCATCCTCGACGATCCCGCCGTCGTCGATCGTGAACTCGTGGATGAGTGTGCCACGCGGGGCCTCGATGACGCCGACGCCCGTGCCGGCTTTCGGCGTTGTCTGGACGTTCGTCATGCCCTCGTAGACGTCGTCGTCTTCGAGCAGTTCCTGGATGCGCTCAACACAATGCAACATCTCGATGAGGCGCGCCCAGTGGTAGTAGGTAGATCGCTCGTGGACGGCACCGTCGGCGGCATCCATAAACTCGACCCACTCCTCGCGGGCCTGCGGGGTTGAGATGTCGTCGACAGCGTTCAAGCGGGCCAGTGGGCCAACGCGGTACTGGCCGTCCTCGAACCCGTGGTCCTTGTAGTAGGGGAACTTGAGGTAGCTCCACTCCTTTGCGCGCTCGGCGATGATGTCACGATAGTCGCCGTCGTCGATTTCCTCAAGACCGTCACCCGCCTCGTCGACAAGTCGAATGTCTCCGTCGTAGTGTTCAAGGCCACCCTCCTCAGTCACCAGTCCCATGTACCCGGTCGGATACGTTGCATAATCCAGCGTGTCCGGATCCATGTCCGCGAAGATATCCTGCAGCAGATCGATCGTCTCTCGGAGATATTCGGGGAGGGGCTGGCTCTCCTCGAGTAACTCCTCGCCGTCCTCGCGGTCGAGGGTGTTCGAGACGCCACCCGCCACGGCGAAGTCGGGGTGAACCTTCTTCTCGCCTAAGGCGGCGATGACGTTCTGGCCGAAACTCCGTAGGTCGATCCCGCGTTCGGCCAGCTGTGGGTTCTCCTCCAAGACGCCCTCGATGTTGCGCTCGGCGGGATCGGCGTCGTAGCCGAGCACCAGATCGGGACTGGAGAGGTAGAAAAAGCTCAAGGCGTGGCTCTGGAGGACCTGGCCCATGTGGAGCAGCTCTCGGAGCTTGTGGGCACTCTCGGGAACGTCGGCATCCATGACGTCGTCGGCGGCTTTGGCCGCGGCCAACTGGTGGCTGACCGGACAGATGCCACAGATGCGGGCGGTGATCTCGGGCATTTCCCAGATCGGGCGACCCTCGACGAACTCCTCGAAGCCACGGAATTCCGTGACGTGGAACTGTGCATCCTCGACACTCCCCTCGTCGTCGAGATGGATGGTGATCTTGCCGTGCCCCTCGACGCGCGTGACCGGATCGATGACTTCCTTCTTGCTCATTGTTGTCCCTCGTTAGTCGTACTGCAGTTTGTCGCCTTCGATCTCGGGGGTCTCCCCGCGAGCCAGCGCTTCGAGGCTCTCTTTCATGACCTCGGCGTCGGGCGGACACCCAGGCACGTAGACATCGACGTCGATGTACTCATCGAGCGGCCGGGCGTCTTCGAGTAGTTCGGGGACGCCCTCGTCGTCACCGAAAGGCACCTCGCTCTCGTCGTCGGCCTTCTCCGCAAAGGTCGCTTCTAACATTTCGTCGCGATCCTGGTAGTTGCGCAGCGACATGATCCCGCGCAGTGCAGCACAGTCGCCCCAGGCGACGACCGTATCGCAGTTCTCACGGAGTTCCTCGGCGACCTCGACGTTTTCCTCGTTGGTGACGACGCCCTCGGCGATGCCGACGTCGGCCTCCGGGACGCCCTTCTCGTCGACGATCATGTGACTGGCAACGATGTCGACCTCTTCAACGAGGTCAATTAGCCCGTGATCGACGTTCAAGAACTCCATATGACAACCCGAACAGCCGCCCAGACACACCGTCGCGACGGTCGTCCGGTCGTCCTGTGTGTCGACCTCAGCTTGTGCGCTCATGCGGCCACCTCCTGTAGGTCCGCGAGAAGCTCGCGGTCTGAATCGATCTCTCCGCGAGGGTCGAGGACGCGTTCGATTGCGCGGTCCTCGCCATCGGCGTCGACGATCGTTCCCTCGCGCTCGAACCAGTCCAGGGCTGGAATTACGACGTCGGCGATCTCCGTCAGGGCCGACGCACGGGTCGCGTGGACGATCGCGGTGTCGGCCTCGCGGGCAAGCTCGATCGACCGATCGAGATCATCGTCGCGGTCGTCGGCGGCCAGCAGGTACGCAACGTCGGCGTCCGTCTCGAGGTCGTCGGTCGGGACGTTCGCGACTGCGCTATTTCTTCCCGGCCCGAGGCTGAGAACCTCGTTGTCGCTGGTTGCCGCGAGACCGAAGATGTCGACCATCGTCTCGGCGTCCTCGACCGCGGGACCGAGAACGAACGTCGCGTCCCCGGACAGCTGGAGAGAGACATCGACGATGTCCTCGACGGTCCCATCGGCGAGTGCCTCGGTACCCCCCTCGAAGACGTCGGTCACCTGCTCGGTTACCGTCGCAGCCGGGGCCGCAAGTTCGATCGAGTGATCGGCGAACCGTTCGAGGCGATCCTCGCCGTCGTCGATTGTGACCAGCGTCGTCTCGCCGTTGGCCGCCCGGCGGACGTATGAGGCGACGACTGGATGGCTTTCGACGATTCCCGTATCGTAGACCACCAGCGTGTCACTGTCCTCGAGATCGTGCAGCGAGTCGACGAGGAGGTCGGCCGTCTCGACGTCGAGTTCCGCTTCGAGCGCCGAGAGAACCTCCGATTCGAGTGTGGCACGTTCGGCCCCGGGAATCTCCAGGCTGGCGTCGTACGCCGCGAGTGCCTCGGAAAACGCCTCTAGGGTCTCGGTCGGTAGGCGATCGGAGGCGAACGCGTTGACCCCGTTTGCCCCGGCCAAGGTGGCACTGGCCCGATCGATCGCGTCTTCGAGACTGACCGTCTCGCCGTCGACCTGTGGCTCGACGAGCCGCTCGCGACCGTCGGCGAGCAATTCGAAGCGCCCCATCTCACACAGCTGGCCGTCGGCCGGGCCGTCCTCGTTGCCTTCGATCTTGACGATCCGCCCGGAGTTGGTGTACACGTCGAGTTCACAGCCGACCGAACACTCACTGCAGGTCGTCGTCTCGACCTCGCAATTGCGCTCACGGCCCTTATACGCCGACAGCGGGCTGTACAACGCGCCGGTGGGGCACGCTTGCACGCAGGACCCACAGGAGACACAGGACGACTCGCCAAGCGAGACATCGTCGTCGACGACGATCGTCGTCTCCCGGCCACGGTTCCCGAAGTTCAGCGTGCCGTTGCCGACGATCTCGTCGCACGTCCGGACGCAGCGACCGCAGCTGATGCAGCGGTCGAGATCCATCGTGATGTATTCGTTCGAAGCGTCCGGCTCGATGTCCGGATACTCGAGGGGAACGCGACTGCTGTCGAGGCCGGCCCGGTTGAACATGTCCTCGAGTTCGCAGTCGCCCTCCATTTCGCAGTACATGCAGTAGTGGTTCTGATCGGCGAACATCATCTCAAGCATCGTTCGCCGGTGGGTCCACAGCTCGTCAGTTTCGACGGAGATCTCCATGCCGTCCTGGGCAGCCGTCGTGCAGGCGGTCTCGTTGCGCTCGCCGTCGACCTCGACCAGGCACATCCGGCAGGCCCCGACGTTCGAGAGGTTCGCGTGTTCACACAGCGTCGGGATATCGATGTCAGCCTCCTTGGCTGCCTCCAGAATCGTCTGTCCGTCGCGTGCCTGTACCTCCTGGCCGTCAATTTCGAGAGTGACGCCCGTCTCGGCCTCACTCTGGGTTGCCTTGCTCATACTATCACGTCCTCATGTCGATGGCGTCGGTCGGACATGCCTCGACGCACTGTCCACAGCCGATACAGGTCTCGGGATCGATCGAGTGTGCCTCGCCTGGGTCGCCGGCAATAGCGTCGACCGGACAGACGTCCACACACTGCTGGCAGCCGACACAGTCCTGGGCGGCGATCTTGTAGGTGCCCGCGTGGTCCCCACCGCCGATCTCACACTCTCCGGCAGGACACTCGTCGTCGTAGATGTGGGCCTCGTACTCATCGCGGAAGTGCTCGAGCGTACTCAACACCGGATTGGGTGCCGTCTGGCCCAGCCCACACAGAGAACTCTCGGCGATCGTCTCGCCGAGTTCCTCTAAGCGATCGATATCGCCGGGTTCGCCCTCGCCGTCGGTGATCCGCTCGAGGATACGCAACATCTTGTGGGTCCCGATTCGGCAGGGTGGACACTTCCCGCAGGACTCGTCCTGGGTGAAATCGAGGAAGAACCGCGCGACATCGACCATACAGGTCTCGTCGTCCATAACGACCAGCCCACCCGAACCGAGCATTGCACCAACCTCCTGTAAGGAGTCAAAGGTGACCGGCATATCCAGGTGTTTCTCGGCGAGACAGCCACCGGATGGACCGCCGATCTGGACCGCCTTGAACTCCTTATCGCCCTCGATGCCGCCGGCGACGTCGATGATCTCCTGAAGGGTCAGCCCCATCGGAATCTCCATCAGCCCCGTCGCCGAGCAGTCCCCGGAGACCGCGAAGGTCTTGGTCCCCGGGCTGTCCTCGCTACCGTACTGTTTGAACCACTCGGCACCGTTATTGATGATCAGCGGGACGTTCGCCAGCGTCTCGACGTTGTTGATTGTCGTCGGCTTATCCTCGAGACCGGACTGGGCGGGATAGGGTGGACGCGGTGACGGTCGACCAGCCCCGCCTTCGATAGAGGACATCAGGGCCGTCTCCTCACCACAGACGAACGCACCGGCCCCCTTCTCGACCTCGAAGTCGAAGTCAAAGCCGGTTCCCATGATGTTCGTCCCGAGGTAGCCCGCCTCGTAGGCGTCTTCGATTGCCTGCTGGATGCGGTCGACCGCAAGCGGGTACTCCGCCCGGAGGTAGATGATGCCCTCGTTGGCACCGGTGGCGTACCCGGCGATGACCATCCCTTCGATGACGCGGTGGGGATCGCCCTCGACCAGACAGCGATCCATGAACGCTCCGGGGTCGCCCTCGTCACAATTGGCGATGACGTACTTCTCGCTCGCGTCCTCCTGATGGGCGAACATCCACTTGTTACCGGCCGGGAACCCACCGCCACCACGGCCTCTGAGACCCGCATCTTGAACCTCTCCGTAGACATCTTCGGGGTCCATCTCAGAGAGGACCGTCTGCATCGCCTCGTAGCCGCCAGTGGTCTTGTACTCCTCGACACTCTCGGGATCGATGCGGCCACAGTTGCCCAAAGCGAGACGCTTCTGTTCGGAGTAGAACGGGATATTGTCGGTCCGTGACTGTCGGGCCCCAGTCTCGTCCTCGAAACAGAGTTCCTCGATGACCTCGCCGTTCCGGATTGTCTTCTCGACAATGTCCTCGACATCGTCGACGCCCACCTGCGTGTAGAGGACGTTCATCGGGTCGATGCGGACGAGCGGTCCGAGTTCACAGAAACCGTGACAGCCGCTCTTTTTGGGCTCGATACCGAGTTCCTCGTGATCGATGTCGCCCTCGCTCCAGGAGAGAGCGACATTCTCGGTGCCGTCGAGAGCGCCGATCTGCTCGCGGAACGCCTCGTACACTTCGTCAGATCCAGAGGACATACACCCGGTTCCCTGGCAGATGACGATACGGATCTGTCCATCGACGGTATCGACTTCGGTCGGACGCTGAAGAACTTCAGCCATGGTCAGTCACCACTCTCGTTGTATTCCTCGATGATCGTCTCGGCATCGTCAGGTTCGATCGGACCGTGGACATCGTCGTCGACAGTGACGACCGGTGCGAGTCCACACGCTCCGACACACCGGACATGCTCGATCGTGAACGACCCGTCGTCGGTGACCTCGTCGAGGCCCACGCCGAGTTCGTCCTGCAGTTCCTCGGAGACCTCGTCGGCCCCCGCTACGTGACAGGCCGTGCCGGTGCATACCCGGACGCTGTAGTCGCCCCGCGGCTCGAGGTGGAACTGCGAGTAAAAGGATGCCGTACTGTAAATGTCGGCGAGGGACTTCTCACAGTGACGGGCGATCAGTTCGAACGCGAACTTCGGGAGGTAGCCGTACTCGTCTTGTACCTGTTGGAGTGCCGGAATGACACCGCGTTTCTCGGGGCGGACGTCCGTGAGAATCGCCTCAACCGTCTCGATCTCATCGTCACAGACGTCTTCGACCCCGGCATCGGCCGGAATGATGTCCGAATCAGTCCCAGATTCGGACTCGCCCGACCGCAACGATTGCTTGACGCGTTCTAGCGTTGCCATATAGGAGAGAATTACCGGTACGTCCTGTAAAGGAATGTACCGTATTCTCACTCCATGAAAACATATATATTAGAATGTGATGGACTGGTCGTGATTCAGCAGCTATCGAATACATTACGTTACGTTACTTCCGTGAATGCCGATTTCGAACCAATATAGACATCAAAATTGCGTTTCGAAAAGCACTATTGAACAATTCTCGACACCGACGCAGAGTATTGGTGGGAAAAAGCGTTAAACGGGTTCCGCGAGAAGCGGGTCCATGCCGCCGTCTGACCGCGTTCTCGCGCTGACTGGGTTGTTCATCGTAATGGGATCACTTGCGATGGTCACGTTGTGGAGCGTCTTCGGGACAGTCTTTTTCGCGATTACGGTCGCGTACGTGCTGTACCCAGTCCGTCGCCGACTCGCCAACAGAGGGGTCCGGCCCCGGATGGCTGCAGGACTCAGTACGGTGGTGGCCTTTGTCGTGGCATTGGGCGTCTTCACACCCCTGGGATATGCGGTATACGTCCGCCGATCCGCCTTTTTCGGGCTGATCGAGGATCTCCCGCAGGAGTTTTCGATCACTGTGCTGGAGATGAGCCATACGTTCACGGTGACGACGATAATCGACGCCGTTCAGGAGACGGCGACGACGATGGCACTCGATGCGGCAGGGGCCGCGCCCGTACTCGCGTTGAAGTTCTTCCTGTTTGTCCTGTTGGTGTACGCGTTACTGCTGAAACCGACACTGCCGGCCAAGGCCGTCCACCAGACGGTCCCGCCCGCCTATCACGATATCTTCGAAGCCTTACACGAGCGGCTTCGAGATACACTCTACGGGCTGTACATCCTCCAAGGTGCGACGGGCGTCGGGACCTTTCTGATTGCCTTGCCTGTGTTCTTCCTCCTTGGCTACGACGCCACCGTCACGCTGGCTGTCCTGAGCGGCGTCCTGCAGTTCGTCCCGATCATCGGGCCAAGCGTCCTAATCGGCATCCTGGTCGTCACTGAAGTCCTCGCCGAGAACGCCGTCCAGGGAATGGTAGTCGGGACGATCGGCCTCGTCTTTATCGCGGGCCTGCCGGATCTCATCGTTCGCCCGCGCCTCTCGGCAATCGCCGCCGATCTCCCCGGGAGCCTCTATTTCATCGGGTTCACCGGCGGCATCCTCACGATGGGTGCGATCGGGATCATCGCCGGACCGGTTGTGGTGGCACTGTTTGCCGAGTCAGTCGAACTGCTAGCCAGTGAACAACAGTCAGCTACCCACGCTTAATGGGGAAGGCTTGTGGGTAGACACCCGTTCTGCCGACACTTGACATTCTCCTCCGCCTTCAGGCGGAGGGATCCCGTATAACTGTCGGACGCCACGTCAGTCGCGTGCACGGGTATCACACCGTGCCAGCTAGGCTGCAACGGCCGGCTTACTCGACAGTCTCGATCGGTTCGCCCGCGGCCTCCCACTCAGTGAGACTCCCCTCGTAGAACGCGAGATCCCGATAGCCCAGGTGTCGGAGGACAACGTACGTGTGACTGATCCGCCGAGCCGTGTTGCAGTAGAGGACGATCCGCTTCTCGGGCGTGATCCCCTTCGCTTCGAGGATTGTCTCGATCTCGTCGTCGGGTTTGATGGCGCGCGTGTCGTCGTCGACGAGATCGCGCCAGTCCAGTTGCACGGCACCCGGGATATGACCCGCCTCGTACTCCCCGGGTTCGCGCGTGTCGACAATCACGGCGTCGGTGTCGAGCGCCGTGACGACAGCCTCGCGATCGACCAGCGGCGTCTCGGACGGCCGCTCGATCGTGTAGTCGGTCGCCGAGACGTCGGGCACGTCATCGGTCGTGGGTCGCTCCCGCTGCCAGGCGCTGAAGTCGCCGTCCAGCAGGTGGAGGCGGTCAGGATTGTGACCGTACAACTCCGCAGTTACGAGCAATCGAGCGGCAAAGACGCCGTGAGTGTCGTCATAGGCGACGATATCATCGCTTGGTGTGATGCCTGCCGCAGAGAGCAGGTCGGCGAAGACGTCCTCGCCGGGGAGCATTCCTTCGTCGCCGTCCTCGGCGCGAAACGAGTCAAAGGGGATCGACACGGCCCCCGGAAGATGGCCGATACCCTCATACTCCCAGGCGTCCCGGACGTCGACGATCGTCACGGCATCGCGTCGGTCGGCCAGCCAGGACCCAGAGACGATATCAGTCATTGGGAGTGCTTGGCCGCCCCGCGGTTTGAACGTGTGGGCGCCATCCCTGGCTGCCAGTGCTCCGAGGTAGCGACATTCCTTGCTGGTTTCGGCTGTTCGGACACCCACCAGTTACCGGACCATCGCGTCGGGTGGCGATTACACGCACCGCTGTCTCGGCTGTCGGCCGCCAGACGGCAAGACCTGCCCCTAAGGCCAACGAGTGGCCGTACCTGCCGATACGTCAGCGGCTTTATGCGTGTGGGTAGTAGGGATGGTTGCACTATGACTGAGTACGCAAACGACGTCCTGGTCTCGGCCGAGTGGGTCGAGAACAATCTGGACGCATTCGAGAGCGACGATCCCGAGCATCGACTCGTGGAAGTAGACGTCGACACCGAGGCCTACGAGGAGGCCCACGCGCCCGGTGCGATCGGGTTCAATTGGGAGACCCAACTGCAAGACCAGACGACCCGTGACATCCTCACGAAGGAAGACTTCGAGGACCTGCTGGGGAGCCACGGTATCAGTGAGGATTCGACGGTCGTCCTGTATGGGGACAATTCGAACTGGTTTGCCGCCTACACCTACTGGCAGTTCAAGTACTACGGCCACGACGACGTGAAGCTGCTCGATGGCGGCCGCGAGTACTGGGTCGAGAACGACTATCCGACCACGAGTGAGGCCCCCGACTTCTCCGCCGTCGAGTACGAGGCAAGCGGACCGCGCGAATCCATCCGCGCATATCGCGAAGATGTCGAGAACGCGATCGATCGAGGCCTGCCGCTGGTCGACGTTCGCTCGCCCGAGGAGTTCAGGGGCGACATTCTCGCGCCACCAGGCCTGCAGGAGACGGCTCAGCGCGGTGGCCACGTCCCCGGAGCCCAGAACATCTCCTGGGCCGCCGTCACGAACGACGACGGGACGTTCAAGGACTTCGACGAGCTGGCAGAGCTCTACAGCGACTACGGCATCGACGGCGACTCCACGACCGTCGCCTACTGTCGGATCGGCGAGCGCTCCTCGGTCGCCTGGTTCGCTCTGCACGAGCTACTGGGCTATGAGGACGCCATCAACTACGACGGCTCCTGGACCGAGTGGGGCAATCTTGTTGGGGCCCCGATAGAGAAGGGCGAGGCGGAGTGACGCGAGGCCGAACGAAGTGAGCCGCGAGTGAACAAAGTGAACGCCGCCTCGAGGTGAGGCGGGGAACACAGTGACCCGCCGAACAGGGCGAGGCCGACGACTAAGCGAGACGCGACCAGCGGGAGTGTCTCGGAACGGCGAGCGATGCGAGCCGTGAGCAGCGAAGTGCGGGAGTCGGCCTCGAATCGAAGCGGGGAGTGAGGGAACGAGCGACCCGCAGAGAAGGGCGAGGACGAAGAAGACGACCCGGATGAGGCGTAGGGCTTTTCGACGTGACCTGCTGCGTCCATCCGTACCTGGGCTACCCGTTCCCGGTGGCGTCGAGGCGTTCGACGACGAATTCGGCAGCCGACGGGACGGTACGGGCGTACAGTTCGATCCAGGCGAGTTCGCCCTGCATACGGAGCGGATCGGCATAGCCCTCTTCGATCCGCCCCGGAACACTTTCGTAACTCGATAGTGCCGGCCGGCCGATCATTGCCGCCAGCGACCCGTACTCGGCCGTCCGGATCGCGTCGATAGCGTCCTTTGCCCGCCTCGCCGTCCGTTCGAGAGACTGGATAGTTACATCTTCCTGGTAGCCACCGTCCTGAATACCCTCGATGGCTGTCCGGAATGCCTCCAAGGCGGCGAGGGTCTCCCCAGCCTCGATCACGGCGGTCGCGTGGGAACCCTTGTCTCGCCGTTCATGGAACGCGTTCTCCGACGAGCGAGTCTGTGGAGCGGCAACGGTGAACAGCTCGTATGCGGGCGTCAGATCCAGGTCGCGATCGAACGCATCAAGACCGGCATCCAGGAATCCACGTACCGGCTCTTTGGTTTCGCTGACGGCGAATCGAAGCCGGTCGGTCGCATCGATGAGCGCGCCCCACTGTGTCGGAACCGCGGAACGATCCGCCAGATGCGTGTCTTTGAGTCGACGCGCGTCGGCGAGCGTCGCGGCGGCGACCTCGACTCGTTCGACGGCGTCGCCTGCCCGGAACGGTTCGGCGATCGGATCGTCAGGATAGCCGGGATCGGGACTGGCTCGACGGCGACTCAACGAGAGCAGCCCCTCGATCGGCGCGTGAACGAGGACCGCCTCCCGGACCGAGTCGGCACGATAGTCGTGGTCGGCGGTGAACGAACCGAGGTCCTCCCGGACGGTCCGTCGGCGCTCCACGAGTCCCGATGGATCGTTCTCGCCGATCGCCGCCCGATACGCGCCTGCGATGTTGGCCGCCGAACCGCGACGGGCTCGCCACCACGAGAGTGCGTCGAGGGCCCAGGGCTCATCGGACTCGCTTTCGAGTCGATTTGCGACGCGCTCGCGATCGGATCGAAGCTCTTCGGCGACGGCCCCATTCGGAATCGACGGCGCTGCCGGGACGCGATCGAGGAGTTCGGTCGCGCGCTCGCGATGCGAGTCAGCCAGCGAATCCGGAACCGAAACCGGGAACGGCGACGCCGGCGACTCGATCGCCGGAATGGCGCCGATCGGGACATCGAAGTCGGGACGATCTGGTTGTTCGTCTCCGACCAACGGCAGCCCCGAACAGCCGGCCAGACCGGCGACACCGAGCGTCCCAAGGCCGGCGATAAATTGGCGACGGGAGCTCACGCGTCCTCACCCCCACTCGCGGGAGTTACGTCGCCATCGAAGGAGTCCCCACGCGGGGCAGGCCTCGGGCCACACTCGTAAGACATCCCTCGGCCACTGCCGGAGGAGCTCTCGGCCGCAACGGGGAGCCGGGTGACGAATCCGACCGTGTGTAGCGTGTCGGTAGCACACGCGACGTCAGCCGGCCGGGTCGTCTGGCAGAACTGTGCGTGTGGATGGATGTCCTCGGACCCGTCCCACTCGACGCTCACTGACTGGAGGCGTATCTCGTGGCACGCGTCGACCGAGTGCGACGCCATGTACAGCGAGGACGACCCGAAGTCGGTCGCGCTTGCGAACGACCGAAGGCGGTCGGCCTCAGGGACGTCACCGAACGTGATCGCGTCGAGATCCTCACTCGAGACGACGATCGATCGACCCCGGCGGGCATATCGGTTCGATCGATCGCTCTGTGTGGCCGTCGGAATCTCACCTTCGGTGAACAGCACGGCACCATCTTCGTTCCTGGCGGAGACGACCTCGTAGTCGTCGATCAGTTCGCCGTCGGAACGATCATCGATCGTGACGGGATCGGTCGCCGTCCCCCCACAACCGGCGAGTGCAGCGGCTCCCGACGCAACCGCGAGGAGGGCGCGGCGGCGGGTCAGATCAGGCATCGGACCTCCTTCGATCAGGATTCCCAAACGTCTTGTGGAACTACCGGTTGATGGGGAGCACAGTCACGGTTCTCCACCCGTTACATATCGAAAACTGGGTCGCCAGCACCCGCTCAGTATACACTGAGTCCGTGGACATCCTGTGCGTGTTCGATGAGGTCCTCCGTCGACTCGAAGGACTCACCACAGCTGCAGGTGTGATACCCCGTCGTGGGCTGCTGGCTTGTCGCCATATCGTAGCCATAGACCCGTACCATAATAATTGTTTATTATGATTTGGTAACATGCCACAATCGTCGTGGTATCAGATCACAAGCTCGTTGAACAAAGATTGTTCTGCACGATCAGCAACAATATCCGGCCAAATCCACCACATAACTGGCCAAATATGCAATATCGTCGCAGAAAGGCGGATCGGCCACCGAGACACAGTCGACCGGATATACCCAATACGTCACTGCTCGGGAGTCACAGTCCTTTTAGCCGGAGTCAGCCAAAGTATGGGTAATGACCGTCATCGGACTCGTGGGCCTGCCCGGCAGCGGCAAGAGCGAGGCCGCCGCAGTCGCCCGCGACCTGGACGTGCCGATTGTCACGATGGGCGACGTGATCCGGCAGGCCTGTCGCGATCGCGGACTCGATCCGGCGACCCACCACGGCGAGGTGGCCAAAGCACTACGGGAGGAGAACGGCCCGGCCGCCATCGCCGAGGCGTCGCTCTCCCACATCGAGGACGGACTCGAAGAGCACGACACCGTCGTCGTCGACGGCATCCGCTCGGATGTCGAAGTCGAACGCTTCCGGGACGCCTTCGGCGAGGACTTCCTGCTGGTCAGCGTCGAGACGCCCTTCGAGACGCGGGCCGAACGACTCGATCTTCGGGGACGAGACGCCAGCGCCGAGGAAGGTGGCGAGAGTCTGGCAGAGCGCGACGAGCGGGAACTCGGCTTCGGCATGGGCGAGGCGATGGACGTGGCCGACGTCACGGTCGCAAACGTCGACAGTCTCCCAGCGTTTCAGGAGCGTGTCGAGACACTGCTGACCGACGGGTCGTCGGCGCTCGCGGGGGACGACCGCGTCGAGTGGGAGGGAGACCCATGAGCGAGGCCTACCGCGTTGACGTCCAGATCACCGCGCCCGTCTACGACACCGAGGTGACCGACCGGGTCGCCGATGCGATCACGAACGTCTTCCCGTCGGCGACTGTCGAGCAGCAACCGGGCGAACTGCACGCCGAGGCCCACGATCTCGAACACTTCTCGGAACTGCTCCACCGGCGGGAGATTCTCGACACGGCACGGGGCGTGTTCTTCGATACTCGCCAGGGAGACCGCTTCAGTTTCACGCTGAAGAAACAGGCAGCCTTCGAGGGTGTCGTGACATTCTCGGTGGGCGAACCGGACGAACTCGGGGAGATCCACGTCAGCGTCCGCGTCGAAGAACCGGATGTGGAATCGTTCATCGACCATATCGCCCCACGGACTCAGGACGGCAGACCGATCGATCCTGACGTTTGAGAGCACCGAAGACGCACAATGACGACAGCGATCTACTTCGATCTCGACGGGACGTTATTGACCTTCGAGGAACCCTACGACTGCCTGGTTGCCGACGTGCTAAGCGAGTACGCAGACGACCCGGACGCGGCCGCGGAGACGTTCTTGGACGCTTTCGGCCCACGCTTCGAGGCGCTCGATCCACAGCCCTACCGGGAAGGGATGGTCGCCGTCTGCGAGCGATTCGCCGTCGAGGCGGATCCAGACGAGTTGGTCGCGGCCCTCCGAGACGCGGAGTGTACACACTCCCGGGTCAGCGACGCAGCCCACGAGAGTCTGGCAGCACTTGCCGAGGACAATGCCCTCGGCGTCCTGACGGATGGCGTCGGTGAGTTCCAGCGGGCGAAACTCGAACATCACGACCTCCTGGGGTACTTCGAGGCCGTGATCGTCTCCTACGAGGTCGGCGCGCACAAGCCAGACAGTGCCATCTTCGAGCGGGCGCGCGAGGCGATCGACGCGGACCAGTACGTCATGGTCGGGGACAGCGATGCCGACGTCGAGGGAGCCCGAGCAGCCGGATTTACCCCAGTCCGCGTCGAACGCGGCGAGGACGTCCCGGACTTCTGGGCGACAGTGCGGGCGCTGGTGTGATCTCAGACGAACATCTGGACGACGACGAACAGCACGACCACGCCAAGCACGTCACAGACGTTCGTGACGACGGGGATCACCACGTCGTCCGGATCGAGTTCCAGTCGATAGGCGACGTACGTCGCCACGACAGTCACGACGATGGCGAGCACTGACAGGACCGCCCCGCTGGTGACAGCGACCGTGAGGACCGTCGTCACCGCCAGGTCGGACCCGCCGGTGAGCGTCCCCAGTCCCCAGGCCCCGACGCCGATCACGGGAAAGACCGACAGCGCGAGCGCGACCGTCGCGAGAGCGTTGCCCAGCAGGCGATCGTCGGTTAGGTCAAAGGAGAGTGTCCCGAGATGAAACGCCGTCGAGAGCCGCGCGGCGAGAATGGAGCCGAGGTTTCCTGCCGTCCCGATTGTCACTGGCACGAGGACCAGCAATGAGGGATGGGTGAGCAGCTCACCCTCGAAACTCTTCAGGACGAGGCCGCTCCCGATCTCTATCGTGGTCAACACGAGCAAGACTGGCAACATCGCCCGCGTGATCGCCCGCATCGTCCAGTCGGTCCGGGCCATCAGCCCACCCCCCAGATGACGAGTCTGGCGGCGATCAACAGCGCGGCCATCCCGAAGACATCGCCGGCAGTCGTGACCAGGGGCCCGACCAGGGTGTCAGGATTGTACCCGCGACGGAAGCCGGCGAAGACGACCAGGACGACCGTGGTAGCGAGCGCGATCCCCGACAAGACGCCCGAGATGAACGCGACAGTGACGAGTACCGGGAGGCCTGCGCCCGGTCGGCCGAGCCAGACGAGTGCCGCCGTCGCCACAACCGCGGCAAAGACGCTGGCAAGCAGCCCGTTGGCGATCGCCGCGGCGACTGCCGTGAGCAGTCGGTCGTCGGCCTCACGCACACGGGGTTCGAGCAGCCCCTGGTGAAGTGCGGTCGCGATCCGTGCACCCAGCGAGCCATAGACGTTCCCGCGCGTCGCGAGCAACGCCGGCACCAAGACGAGCAAGCCGTCGATTGCAGTGAGTTCGGCCCGCATCCCGCCGAGGACGACGCCGGCGAGCAAGCCGCCAACGAGGCTGGCAGAGAGGGCCGGGAGTCCTTCCCGATAGGCCCGGACAGCCACCTCGCGCACGGTCATTACCCGGACTGACGACCGGCCGACGCAAAAAACGCCCGCGTGAACGATCGCCAGGTGGGGCAAGTAACAGTAGCCGCGATACCGTCCCACATGATTCCCACCATCTTGGAAACTTTGCGAAATACTATAAATGCCCACATCGTAGAGAAACTTGTGAGAGACCAATGACAGGCTACGCAGTTGTGCTCGCATCCGGCGAACTGGAGCGCGTACAGGCAGTTAGTATGATCAGCTCGATCGCGGCGTCCTCGGACATCCCCGTCGAGGTGTTCGTGACGATGAACGGCCTTTCGGCCTTCGAGAAAGACCGCATCGAAAGCGGTGACTTCCAGGTCGCCGGACCGGCCGGCGAAGCGATGTTGCACTCGGGCGGCGACGAGGTGCCGATGTTCTTCGAGCAACTGGAGCGCGCCAAGGGGATCGGTCCGCTGGAGGTCTACGCCTGCGAGATGGTGATGGACCTCATGGACACCGACCTCGACGACTACATCGACATCTTCGACGACACGCTCGGCGTTGCCGGCTTCCTGAACCGTGCGTCGGACAAACAGGTAATCTTCGTCTAAGGTGACAATCATGAGTGATACACCAACCCCCGACGTCGAAATCGATTCGCGCGGTGCGACCTGCCCCGGCCCGCTGATGGACCTGATCGGGAAGGTCAAAGAAGTCGAAGCAGGGACGACGATCGAACTCCTCACGAGCGACGAGGGCTCGAAGAACGACGTCCCCGAGTGGCTCGATGAGGCCGGTCACGAGCTACTGACGATCGAAGCAGTCGACGACCACTGGGCAATTTACGTCGAAACCACATGACGGAAGAGATCGTCGTCGTCGGTGGCGGCACCGGCGGCACTGTCCTGGCGAACCGCCTCGCCGACCGGCTCGAACCGGCGATCGAGTCGGGCGATGCCCACGTGACCGTGATCAACGACGGCGAGTACCAGTACTACAAACCGGCCTACCTCTACGTCCCCTTCGGCAAGAAGACCGTCGAGGAGGCCAAACGACCGCTTTCCGACCTGCTGGATCGCCACGTCGAGCTTCGTGTCGACCGCGTCACTGGGCTTGATACGGACGCCAAATCCGTCTCACTGGAAGACGGTGACGACATGGCCTACGATCACCTCGTGATGGCGACGGGTGCGACCCTCGATCCCGAGGAAGTCCCTGGCCTCGCTGAAGGGGGCCATCACTTCTACGGACCGGAGGGGACCGAGTCCCTCAGGGACGAACTCGCCGACTTCGAGGAGGGCCACCTCGTGCTGTCGGTCATCGGCGTCCCGCACATGTGTCCGGCCGCACCACTGGAGTTTGTCTTCATGGCCGACGACTGGCTGCGCCAGCGCGGGCTCCGTGAAGACATCGAAATCACGTACACGTACCCGATTCAGCGCGCCCACGGCCTGCAGTCAGTGGCCGACTGGGCGACGCCGAAACTCGCGGATCGGGACATCAACCTGGAGACGTTCTTCAACGCCGAGCGGGTCGATCCCGAAGAGCAAGTCCTGGAGACGATGGAAGGCAACGAACTCGACTACGACCTCCTCGTCGCGATCCCGCCCCACACCGCCAGCGAGCTCGTCAGCGAGGCTGGGCTGGGCGACACCTGGGTCGACGTCGATCGCGCCACCCTGGAGGCCGAACAGGCTGAGGACGTCTACGCCATCGGCGACGTGGCCGACGTGCCGACAAGCAAAGCCGGTAGCGTCGCCCACTACGAGGCGGGCGTCGTCGCCGACCGGATCGCCAGTCGCGTTCGCGGTCAGACGCCGACGTCGGTCTACGACGGGAAGACGGTCTGCTTCATCGAGACCGGCATGGACGAGGCGACGTTCGTCGAGTTCGGGTACGGCGACGAGCCGACGATGCGCGAGCCATCCAAACCCGTCCACTGGGCGAAACTGGGCTACAACGAGTCCTACTGGCTGACCGCCAGGGGGCTCCTGTGAGGTGGTTGTCGTGAGCGACAACCCTGCGGACCGACTTCGGACTGACGGTGGTGCTGGCCACGTCGAGGCTGAGGAGACACCCGAATCCGAGGGCGAATCCACAGTCGACCTCCAATCGCTGGTCGCCGAGAACCCCGAAGCGGTCGCCCGGCTGCTCGACCGCCTCGATCTGGTCAACGACTTGCTTGACAGCGCGGACGTGGCCACGTCGGCGATGGACGACGAGATGGTCCAGTCACTGGCCGGGACGGGCACCAACCTCGGGCTGGCGGCCAACGAAATGGCCACTGACGAGACCGTCAAGCTCGGGGCGGCAGTCGGGGAGAACGCCGACGATCTCGCCGACGGCGTCGAGAAAATAGCCGAATTGCAGCGAACGGGGACGCTGGACGAGCTGCTCGAACTGGCGGAACTGGCCTCCCTGGCCAGCGCCGCGATGGACGACGAGATGGTGATGTCCCTGGCGTCGACCGGAACCCGGCTGGGCGAGGTCGCCGACACCGCCAGCGACGACGATGTCGCTCGCGGCCTGGAGGACGTGCTGGCGGCGCTTGGTGAAGCCACCAGCGAAGAGCCCGAAGAGATCGGGGTCTTCGGTCTGATCAAGGCCACCCGTGACCCCGACGTTCAGGCTGGGCTGGGCGTGATTATCGCGCTGGCCCGGGCGCTCGGTCAACAAGCGCAGGACCGGCCTGAATCTTAATGCAGTGCTTGAGAAATCAGTTCTGACCGCCAGACAGGTCGTGTGAGACTATTGTCGCGGACAGATTGTCGAAGGATCCACAGAAAAGAGTGTCGCGCTCGTTCTGTGCTGTCCCGGTAGAACCCCGACGATCAGTCCTCGCCGTCCGCTCGGCGGCGGGCAAGAGCGAGCACGGCCAGTGCGAGAACTGCCACGCCGAGACCACCACCGGCCAGCCAGAGGATCGACACTCCGCCCGTGTCTTCAGTCGTTGTGGTCGTCGGTGGTTGGACCGACGTCTCACTCGGGGTTTGAGCGGCCGTCTCTATTGGGGATTCAGTCGCTGTGGTCGTCTCGGTTGTCGATTCTGTCGGCGTGGCCGTTTCAGTCGGAGTTTCGTCGTCAACTTGCTGACGTTGTTCGACAGTCAGCGTCTCGACGGTGTCGCCGTTGAGTGCGATTGTCCACTCGCCGACCGGACGTTCGACGCTGAACTCGACGGTCGCCGTGGATTTCCCGGCGACGGCCACTGTCTCGGAACCAAGGTCTTGGCCGTCGGAAGTGAGCGAGAGCGTGTGGCTTCCGTCGGCGTTGCCTCGATTCTCGATCGTCGCGGTCAGTGTCGTCGTCTCGTTGGATTTGATGATCGTCTCGGCCAGCGTCACCTCGATCACGTCGAATTTCGGCGCGCTCGTGCCGAGTGCGAACACCGAGTAGCCGGGCGAGACACCCTCGAAGCGGTAGTGCGTGGCGTTCTCGCCGACAAACGAGGTGGGCAGGGCACTCCAGGCGTCGTTGTGCTGGCGGTAGAGACTGACCTCGGTTGGTCCGACTCCGAGGTCGTCGAGGTATGCCTGCCTGACGCTAAAGGAGAAGGTAGCGTTCGAGACGTCCGATTCGTCGAGTTTGTGCTCGACCCGGACGTAGCCCGCCGCGACGGTGCCGGTTTCGTTCTCGAAGTCGTGTGCAGCTTGTTCGACTGTCTCGTCGGGTGCGTCGCCCGTCGCCGTTTGCAGGTTCTCGCTGTAGGTACTCACGTTGAGCCAGAACTCGCGGTCAGTGGTGACGTTGGTCCGGAGGCTGTCGACGGTAAGGTTGTCGGACTGGCCGATTGCCGCTCCACCGGTTGTCGAGTTATCAATCACGACGGTCGAGCCACTCGTGGCGTTCGTGACCGTCGCCACGGTCCCGCCATCGCGGTCTTGCTCGACGGTGACGGAGGGTTCTTGGTCGGGCGTCGTGTCGTCGGTGCCGTCGTCAGCGTCATCACCATCGTCGGTATCGCCAACGGAGGTACCGGGTGGCGGGCCGACAGTGCCGCCTTCGTCGCTGGATTCGACCGTGATCTCGAGGGTGTCGGTGTCGGTGTTACCGACATCGTCGGTCACCCGCAGCGTCACGGTTTTTGTCCCGGTCGAGCTGTAACTGTGACTGGGTAGAGACCCCGTGAGCTCGTAGCTCGAGTCGTCGTCGACGTCCCACTCGTAGCTCACGACACCGTTGTCGTCCGACGATCCAGTACCGTCGAAGGAAAACGAGGTTCCTTCGTCGACTGTCTGGTCGCTACCGGCGTCGGCGGTCGGATTCTCGTCGTCAACCACGGTCACGGCCCTGTCACCGGATGTCGAAGAGAGCGAGAGGGTGATCTCGCCGCTGCCGTCGGTGGTGCCGCTGTCGAGCGTCCCCCCGCCGACCTCGTCGAGTCGCAGCGCAGCGTTCGCTGGTTGGCCCGTGATCGTCAACGTAACCTCGGAAGTGGCGTCGTAGACGACGTCTGCATCGGTGCTCGTTGCATCGACACTACTGACGTTTAGACTGTCCATGTCCGAGCTTTTGACGCGTACGGCCTGCTTGTCGCTGGCGTTGATCTCGAGTTCGTTCGAAACGTCGTGAGTCGTGACGTTGGTCCACGTACCGGTGATGGACTCGACGGTAACGTTGCTCGCGCCACTGGAATTGAAGTAAGCGTGTGGCGAGAGGTCGACCGTCTCGCCGTCGGGATAGTAGAAGGTGTCTTCGAGTTCGAGTTCTTCCGTGATAGTGATGGTCGGGCCGCTGTCGCTAGCAGTGAACGTGGTGCCCGAAGAGACGACCGGGCCGGCGGCCCCGACGATTCCCATCACGCTCCACCCGACAGTCAGCATCGCCAGCACGACGATCACGGCAGCGAATGTCCGTGGGCGGCTCGTGATCGCCGACCTGCGGGTGTCGTCACTCATCGCCCACCTTTGTCCGTCCGAGACACAATTGGCTTCCCAGAGTTGCGTGAGCCCGTCGGAATGCAACCCCGAGCATCAAACATCGGGCCCTCCGGGCTGGTCCGGTAGCGAGTCCGGCTCGGCGGAGTCTTCTGCCAGTTCGATCTGGTCACGGTTGTCCCAGATGGCGTTGATCAGTTGCATCGCCTGTGCGGTGAGGTTCTGATTGAGGTTGGCCGCCAGCAATTCCGCGACGGTGTCCTGGCCGAACTCCTCACAGAGTCGGTCGTACATCAGCGCCCGCGGTTCGTCGAAGGCCGTCGGGTCGATTTCGATAGTGAGTGTGATGGGGTCGGCCGCTTCGTCGTCGGCTTCCGATCCAGCGTCAGTCATCGGCGCTCACCCCCGCGTCCGCGCCGTCCATCCCGACGTGGGCTTCGAGTGTTTCCAGCCGGGATTCCAGTTCGTCGATGCGGTCGTCTTTCTCGTCGAGTTCTGATTCTAGCGCGTCGATCTGGTTGTCTCTGTTCTCGACTTTGGATTCGAGGTGGTTGATGCGGTCTCGCTGATCCTCGATGCGGGAGTCTTTAGCGTCGAGGTCGGCTTCGAGGTCGGCTATCTCCTCGGTACAGGCGTCGCGGTCCTCGACGAGGTCCCGGAGGAGTTCCTGATGCATCGCCAGCCACGCTCGGTCGTGGATGTTGTCCGGGACGACTGTCTCTCCGTCGCGTTCGATGGCGTACTCGTCGAGGTAGTCCTGGTCGATACCGTCGCTGGTTTGCCAGGCATCCTCCAAGGACTCGTAGCTGACCAGCCACTCCAGTCCGGCATCGTGTGCACTCTCGGCAGTGATACCGAGTCGGTCGCCGCCATCGCCGTTGCCCTTCGTGAACGTCTTTGCCTCGACATCGAGAACGGCGGTCGAGTCACCCGAGAACGACTGGACGTTCGACTTGAGTCGCTCCGTCGAATAACTGCCGACAGTGACAGTGCCGCTGTTGTTTGCAGAGTCTCTGGCATACATTTTCACCTCGGTATTATCACTATCGGTAACCATCATCACTTGAGCCCCTGATAGATCTGCCGCACTCAAGCCGGCGGCGTCAGCGGCCGCTTGCTGAATTATGGGGTCAGTGGTCGATGGTGTTGCAAGAATCATCTCGTCATCCGTGTTGAGTTCGATACCACCCTTCGCGGGAGCCGCTTGAGCTTGCCACTCTATCTTTGTGCCATTTGCCAGGCCGATTGCGGAGTCCGGGGTTGTCGTGCCACCAATGTTATTCACATTGTTCCCGTTGAGGTCGAGTTTGCCGTTGCTGGTGTCGACATTCACCACTGCGTTCCCGTCCTTGTCCTGAACCTCCAGCATGTTCGTCTGGTTGGATTCGGGCGCGATGACGAATCCACCAGTCGCCTGAAAGCGAACCTCGTTTGTCGCCTGCGCAAGCACGTCAGTAGATGACGAATCTCCCCAGACAAACGCACCATTGTAGGTGTTGGCTTTAGCAAAGGAGCCTGCAGCCAGTGAGCCGTCGCCGTTAGCTGTGTTGTTATCGCCACCAGGGACAGTAGACTGTGCTCCGCTGGCAGTGTTCCCAATTCCACCGCCGACAGACGAATTGGTGCCCGATGCGGTATTCCCCCAACCTCCTGCAGTAGTCGACTGGCCTCCACCGGCAGTGTTTCCTCTTCCACCGGCGATAGTCGACTGGCCTCCACTGGCAGTGTTCCCTTCTCCACCGCCGATAGTCGACTCCAACCCGCTTGCTTCGTTGCCCTCGCCGCCCCCGATAGTTGCGAAATTGTTGCTGACGGTGTTATTGGAACCATCTGCCCCGCCCCCGCCGATGAACACTCCTTCCGATTGGCTACTGCCAGTGTTGTTGTTCGGATGGCCCCCGACGACGTTCGGTGCGGTGGTGCTAGAACCGGGGTTGCTGATGTCAATGCCCCCGTCGACGACCTGGAAGGCAGTGTCGCCGTTCCCGGCCGTCGCTAAATAGCTCGACGTGCCACCGCCGATATCGCTGATGCTTTTGCTGCCTTTGCCGACATTGCCACTGCTGTCGATGGTGAGGATGCTGTCGTCCTGTGAAGCTATATTTTTCAGGACGACGTTGTTGCTTGTTGAACCAGGATTCAGCGTCAGGTTGCCGTTATCGTTGGTCGTGACCGTGATGCCGCCATTGGAGGTTTCGAGGTTATTCCCGTCTAGGTCGACGTTCCCCGAGGGACTCAGTACCAGGTCACCGGTCGTCGTCGAGAGGTCGCCGTCGGTACCGTCGTGTGAGATGTCCACCGAATCCGAGGCGTCGCCGTCGAACACCTGCACCTTGTGATTGGTGGTGTCAGCCCCCAGAAGTGAGTTCCCGGCCTGGTCCTGAACCTCCAGCATGTTCGGCTGGTCAGACTCGGGCGCGATGACGAACCCGCCGGTGGCCTGGAACAGGACCTGATCGGCTGTGTCCGCACTGATGGTGGTTTGCGATGAGTCACCCCAGACGAATGCACCGGCTTTGTCAGTATACCCCCTCCTACCTGCAGCGAGCGAGTGCGAACCGAGGGCCTTGTTTAATTTCCCACCAGGGACGGTTGCTTTCTCTCCATTCGCAACATTCTTTGCCCCTCCACCAACGGTTGCAGAGAGGCCATCTGCTTCATTATCGTCTCCGCCACCGATGGCTGCCTTCTCGCCGCTTGATGTATTAGAGTTCCCTCCGGCAACGGTGGCATAACTGGTGGTCGCATCATTGCTGGCTCCTCCAGCAACCGTTGCAAAGTTCGTCGCCGTATTCCCATCCCCGCCACCGACGGTTGCTAATCTGGCGCTCGCCTCGTTCGCCCTGCCACCACCAATGAAAGCAAAATTAGACGAGTTTCCAGATATTTTATTTGGAAGGCTGTCTGAACCCCCGCCGGAGATTGTCACTCCTTCCGATTGGCTACTGCCCGTGTTGTTGCTCGGATGGCCCCCGACGACGTTCGGTGCGTCGATGCCTGGAGAGGCGCTGCTGACGTCGGTGGTGCCATCGACGACCTGGAACGCGGTGTTCCCGCTCGTCACGAGTTCGCTTGTACTGCCGCCACCCGAGGCTTCCAGCGAGTTGTTGTTGATGCTCAAGCCACTGCCTGCAATATCTGTCAGTGAGGTCCCACCGGTGACACCGCCGTTGAGTTCCTCCGTGTAGAGACTGTTTAGGGGATCGCTACTGGTTCCGACGCTGCCCTGTGCATCCGCACTCGCTGTGCCAGCACTGAGGCCGAGCAAACCGAGGATACCGCCGGCCTTGAGTATCGTTCGACGATTGGTGTGCAGCGGTCCGTCCTCTGCGTCAAGGTCCTCCTCGAGGACCGCTTCGAGACGATCCCGCTGGTCCTGAATGGTTGCTGTCTGTTCTTCGATGCGGTGCTGTTGTCGTTCGACGAGGGATTCGAGTGTTTCGAGGCGTTCGTCGGTGGATTCGTGTGTCATCGTTCCCACCCTTTCGGGGCCCCGAGACGACCCAATCCGTCTGTTCGCCAGTCCGTTCCACTGCTGGTGTCAAGATTGAGAACCGAAATGGGTTCGCGTGCCTTGGCGAAATCCATATCCCAAAATGCGTCTACGTCAACTAAACGAGTCTACCTTCACCAGAAGGTGAAAAATCATAAAATTCGATTCATAATGGACTATCACCATTGTTCCACTCACTCGCCAGTCGCTGGATCGGCCGATTCATTCCAAAAATGAGTGAATATTGCCGGCAGAGTCGCGCTTTGTCCGATATCGCACTTTCGAGTGTTACCTTCGTGTGAAGGTGATTTTGCCCCACAACCAGCTTGATCACCGTTATACATCGATGTGCAGATCTGTCACAGTCGATCCCTTTCAGAAGACTATGGCTATCATCTTTGATATTAGAATGTTCCTCTCGGCGGTAATCGCGTCCGATCGGCCCCGCTGGTCGATCACATCCGAGTGTCAACGGATTGCTGTCAGCCATTCCAGAATCGACCGCTTGGAGTGACCACCATCATGTCTGCAGACGCGAGCAGTACCGAAGCCATCCAGAAAGGCCGCGTCGCCTGGACCAGCCGACGCGGACGGGATCGAACGGGTGCTTTCAGGCTGTGCTCTCCACACACAACAGTCCGTCTCACTCGAAGTGGTCGTCGAACACCTGCTGTTGGGCCCGGTGGAGGTGCTGGAGGAACGTCGAGTGAGCGATGCCGAGCGACTCGGCGATCTCCGAAGCCGTACTGCCCCGTGGTTGCTCGAAATAGCCGTAGTGGTAGGCCGCCCGCAGCGCCTGACTCTGTTTGTCGGTCAAGGCGTCGAACCCCGAAGCGGTGTCTCCGGCGGGCCAGTCGTGCTCCGTGACGGCCTGGACCGATACCGCATCAAAGTCCCTCTCCAGCGCCACGACCGTCGACGAGACAGCGTCGTGGGACTGAAGTTGTACCTCGACGATGACGGCGTCGTCCTCGACGGTCGTGGACTCGACGATCACGCCCTGGCGCCGGAGGTGTGCCTCCGGACTGGGGCCCGTGGCTGTCACCTGCAGCCTGAGCGGATCGTCGTCGATCTCCTCGACCGATTCGACGGCCGGATGCTCGGTGAGGGCGTCCAGAATCGCTGACGGCCCGTCGATGACGAGAAATTGGACGAACCGATCACCGTCGTCCGGGACGGTGCCCTGGACGCGCACCTGCTCAGAGTCCTGGAACGCGCCCTCGCTCGCGAGCGCAGCGAGATAGTACGCGTCGTCGGACACCCGAATTCGCGCCGTGACGGTCTGTTCTGCGGCGAGCGTGTTCGTCGTCTCCAGGGTGTGACTGCCGAAGGCAATCACGTCAGCCAGATCACCCAACAGCCGGCGCTCGGTGTCGTCGAACCGCTCCGGCGTCTCGTGATACACCGCCAGCAGTCCGTATGGCACGCCGTTGTGTTCCAGGGGCAACGCTCCGCCGGCCCGATAGCCGTGGGTCATGGCCGCATCCTGCCAGGGAGCGTCCAGCAGGGACGTGACATCCTGGACGAACTGGGGGCCACCCGACCGGGCCGCCCAGGCGACGGGTTCGCCCTTGAGTTCGTCGCGGTCAGCGTGTGACAGCGCATCGACGAACGCGCGATCGCCCGCGATAGTCCGAGGTGACGGCGGTGTGGATTCGCCGTCGGCGATCCAGGCGACCGGATAGCCGTACGCGTAGAGTTCATCGACCACGGCACGCTCGAATCCGTCTCTGGTCCGTGACTCGACCAACGCTTGCAGGACCGTCCGCGTGAGATCCCGTTCCCATCGCAACTCCCGCTCGCGCCGCTGGCGCTCGCTCACGTCCCGAATCGAAATGAGCAGTCCGCGCTGGCCCTCGTAGCTAATTCGTCGCCCCGTCACCGTACACTCCCGGACCGTCCCGTCGGCGCGACGAATGCGAAGCTCCTGAATCGCGGGCTGTGCGTCCCCGTTCCAGTTCGAGAGCGCCGATCGCACCTGTTCGCGCTCGTCTGGGTGAACGGCCTCTTCGAAGAACTCTTCGTCAGTCCAGGCCCCAGCGTCTCGGCCCGTGAGTTCGCCAAAGCGCCGGTTGCAAAACTGAACGCGCCCCTCCCGGAGAATACAGATCGCGTCACGACTCTGCTCGACGACGGTCCGGTAGCGCCGTTCACTTGCTTCGAGGCGCTGCCGCAAGCGATGCTCTGTGACGACCCCGCTGATCTTCTCGGCCAGCAGTACCGTCTGATCCGCCATTGGCTCTTTGACGACGTAATCGCTCACACCGGCCTCGATCGCCCTGGCGGCAACGTCTTCGCTCCCTTCGCTTGTGACGAGGATGAACGGAAGATCCGGGTGCTCCTCGCGGATGCGATCGAGCAACTCCAGCCCGGTGATCCCCGGCATCATGTAATCGACGACGAGACAGTCCACCCGATCGCTGTCCTCGAGATGCACGATCGCTTCGTTCGCGTCGGTTGCCACGGCCACGGAGATCGCGTCGTTTTCGTCTTCGATCCGGCTCCCGACCAGTGAGGCCCACTGTTCGTTGTCGTCGATCAACAGCGCGTGGATGTCTGCATCAGCTGAGTCGGTTTGCGTCATCTCTCCGAGACAGACCTTGCAGTGATTCCACGACCCACACCTGGTCCGTGCCAGCACCGCCGACCATCCGACGATATCCGATACATACCTTCACGTGAAGGCCCTTGCTTGTAAATTAAGCGATACAACGGAGGACGAAAGGACCTCTTTCGGGTGAGTTCTCAGGCGTGGCGTGATTTGAGTGTTTGCTGCCGGCCCCTAGAACATCACACCAACTTTTGTGGCGTGATATACAGATATCTGTCACGGTGAACGGTCATGACTGAGCGTTCCGAAAATCCAAGGCGGACGCCAGCAGGGCCCGATCCGTCGCTGTTACCTTTCCCCTATCAGTGTCTCGACCGGCAAGGCAACATCCGAGAGGTCAACGCCGCCTGGAAAGATCGCCTCGGATTCGACGCCGGGACCGTTCGTGGTGAGTGGTTCGGCGAGTACATCGCCCCGACCGACAGAGGCCGATTCGACCAGGTCTTTGAGACGATCGTCGAGGATCAATCCACCAGTCCGCTGGAACTGACGCTGGTGGACGCGGACGGCCAGTCGGTGACAGTCGCGATGGCGGTCGCGATCGAACGCGACGACGAAGGCTCGTTCGTCCGGGCACATTGCCAGTTCACGGACGTGTCACGGCCGAAGGAATCGATCGGCAAAGCCCGGTCCCGGACGGACAGTGAAGCGGGATTCAGCGACACGGAGCAACGAATGAAGCTGGCGGTCGAAGGGGCAAACGTCGGCATCTGGGAGTGGGACATGGTGGCCGACGAGGTGTTTCGGGACGAGTTGCTGGCGAATATGCTGGGATATACACCCGAAGAGATGGGCGATCACCTGGATGACTGGGAACGACTGGTCCATCCCGAAGGCGAGCAACGGCACAACGAGGCGCTGGCCGAACACATCGCCGAGGATACCGAGTTCTACCAGTGTGACTACCGGATGAAGACCAAATCCGGGGACTGGAAGTGGGTGCGAACGATGGGGAAAGTCGTCGAGCGCGATGACGATGGCACGCCACTGCGGTCGGTCGGCATCCACCTCGACATCGACGAGCAGAAACGGAATCAGCTGAAACTGGCCCGCCGAACAGAGCAACTCGAAGCGCTCAACCGGGTCGTGAGACACGACATCCGCAACGACATGAACGTGCTTCACATGTGGGCACAGGAGTTGGCGGACCAGGTCGACGAAACGGGCGAGAAAGCAGTCGAGCAGATTCTCCATGCGAGTCGCCACATCATCGAACTGACCGACGTCGCCCGCGAGTTCATCGAGTCCCTGGGCATGGACGAGGACGTGGATCTGAAACCGATCCCCCTGGATGAACAGCTCCGGAACGAACTCGACAAGCAACGAGAGACGTATCCCGACGCTCACTTCGAGGTCGTCGACGATCTGCCATCCGTGACTGTCCGTGCGAACGAGATGCTGTCCTCGGTGTTCCGTAATCTGCTCGTCAACGCTGTCGAACACAACGACGCCGATACCCCCGTCGTGACCGTGTCGATGGCGTTGCATGACGATACTGTCGAGATCACGATCGCGGACAACGGCCCTGGCATCCCGGACGCCCTCCGGGACGAGATCTTCGGCAAGGGGACGAACGGCCTGGACGGCGGCACCGGGATCGGCCTGTATCTGGTCGAACGGCTCGTCGATGGCTACGGCGGTGATGTCAGGATCGCAGATGGACAACGCCATCCCGCCACAGGCAGTCAGTCCCTGGCCGACGACACAGCGAGTGGTGCCGTCTTCGTGATCGAACTGTCACTGGGCGAGACCTGACCAATCCCTGAGACCGGCCTCGATCGAGACCGACTCGCTCATCGAGAGCGTCCGGGGGATACCCGTGCACTGATCACCGTTTGTTGTCGTCTTCTTCAGTCCCCGAATAGAGTTTCCCGTCGCATTGCAGCCCTTATCAGCGCATAGACCATGAGGATGATCACGACGCTGAAGCGGAATCCTGCCACGATGGCTGAGGCTACTTGCTACTCGCAGAAATACGCGATGTGAGGATTATCCGAACGGGTTGCCGCCCATGCCGCCCATCCCACCGGGACCGCCACCCATGTCGCCCTGGTCCATCTGTTGCATCATCCGTTCCATGTCTCCCTCGCCCATGCCCTGGAACTGCTTCAACGTCCGTTCCATCATCTTGTGCTGCTCTAAGAGTTCCCGGATGCGATCTTTGGGTTTGCCCGACCCGCGGGCGATGCGCTCGGTTCGACTCCGCCCGACCTGGCGTGGGTTCTCCAACTCGTCTTCGGTCATCGAGTCCATGATGACCTCGAAATCACGCATCCGCTCCTCGGTGACGTCCATGGCGTCGTCCGGGAGTTGATCCATCATGCCCCCGCCCAGGCCGGGGATCATGTCCATCACCTGGTCGAGGGGCCCCATCTTGTTCATCGCCTCCATCTGCTTGCGCATGTCCTTCAGGGTGAATTCACCCTCCATCATGTCCTCGGGCTCCCAGTCCTCCTCGTCGCCCGTCTCCTCCATCGCACGCTCGACGCGCTCGGTCAACTGCTGGAGGTCACCCATCCCGAGCAGTCGGGAGACGAACCCGGAGGGCTCGAAGCGCTCGACGTCCTTGACGGTCTCGCCGGTCCCAAGGAAGGCAATGGTGGAGTCGGTCTCGTTGACGGCCACCAGGGCCCCGCCACCTTTCGCCGTGCCGTCGAGTTTCGTGATGACGACGCCGTCGATCCCGACAGCTCCTTCGAAGCGCTTTGCTTGCTCTTTGGCTTCCTGCCCGATCGCAGCGTCGAGCACCAGCAGATTCCGGTCCGGGTCAACGACCGACTCGATCTCCTCGAGTTCGTCGATGAGTTCGTCCTCTAAGGCGTGACGACCGGCGGTGTCGACGATCCGAACGTCGGCATCTTGCGTGGCTTCCAGGCCGTCGCGGGCGATCTGGACCGCATCGTCGCTGTCCGGATCGCCGTAGAAGTCCACCTCGGCGCGCTCGGCCATTTGCTCGGCCTGCTCGTAGGCACCGGGTCGCCAGGTGTCGGTCTGGATGACCGCCGGGCGCAGCCCTTTCTTCGAGAACCACCAGGCGATTTTGGCCGCCGTAGTGGTCTTCCCCGATCCCTGGAGGCCGGCCAGCACGATCGTCTGGGGTTCGAGGGGAATCTCGGTCGACTCACCGACCAGATCGACCAGTTCCTCGTAGACGATACGCAACACCCAGTCCCGGGCAGAGGTGCCGGCTGGGGGCTCCTCCTCTAAGGCCCGAGTCTCGATGTTGTCGGAGAGTTCCATCACCAGGTCGACGTCGGCGTCGGCCTGGAGGAGCGACCGCTGGACCTCCCGGACGACATCCGCGACGTCGTCCTCGCTGATGCGGGATTTCCCTCGGAGGTTGTCGAGTGCCCCCCGCAAGGACGATCCCAGATCGTCGAGTACCATTTGCTCGCGGCTACGCTGTGGCGGCGGTAAAGGCTTTCCGTCGGGGCCTACTCGGGCAAGCCCGGCGATACAAGTCGACCTCGTTCAACTACTTTCGGTACCATTTCGCCCTGTCAGTGGGACCACGATCTCCTCACCGTCGTCGACCACACACCGCTCACGAAGTCGTTCCAGTCCGGCCACTGCCGTCGCACTCGTCGGTTCGACAACTAATCCCTCCGCTCGCAGTCGCTCGTGCGCTCGCTCGGTTTCGCCGGCCGTGACCGCGATCGCGTCGCCGCCGGTTGCCTCGATCGCATCGATGATCTCACGCCGCCGCACTGGTTCGGCAATCTGGATGCCGTCGGCCACGTCGTTGCGAGCCACCTCGCGGTCGTTTCCGCGAGCCGCGGCGATCGGCGCCACCCCTGTGGCCTGGATGCCGTACAGCCGCGGAACGTCGTCGATCCACCCTGCTGCCCGGAGCCGTTCGAACCCCTGATAGGCACCGAGAAAGAGCGTGCCATGGCCCAGTGGCGTCACCACGGCGTCGGGTACTTTCCAGTCGCGCTGGGCGGCGACTTCGAGGGCGAACGTCGCGGTGCCAGCGAGAAACAGCGGCTCCCAGGCATGACTGGCGTAATAGCCCTCGCCACGGTCGACGGCTGCGATACAGGCCCCAGTCACGTCCGCCCGGGAGCCCTCGATCTGTCGCACGGTGGCCCCCGTCCCCTCGATCGCCCGGACCTTCGATGGCTTGGCGTCTGCTGGCACGAAGATTTCGGCGTCGAGACCGGCCCGGGCCGCGTAGGTCGCGATCGCCAGGCCGGCGTTGCCCGAGGAGTCTTCGAGGACACGGTCGGCCCCGCGCTGGATCGCGTGGGAGACCACGACGGCTGCCCCCCGGTCCTTGAAACTGCCCGTCGGAAACAGGTGTTCGAGTTTGTACTGGACGCTACTGTCGCCGTCGATCAGCGGCGTCAACCCCTCGCCCAGCGTGACCTGGCGATCGACGGGAACGAACGCCGGACACGCCCACAGTCCAGCGTCCCGACCAAATTCCGGCGGCGTCGCCGGCAACGTCGGCAACGCCTCGAGCGCCAACGGCGAGCCACACGAACACCGCCAGGGCCCATCGATCGGATACGTCCGTCCGCAGTCGGTACAGACGCGTTGCATACCAGCGCTTGGCGGCCCCGGGTCACGGATCTGTCGCTCGGCGCTTAGTCGGCCGCCGATACCGGATCGGCTGATGGTTCCCAGTCAGGATCGAGTCGCTGCCGGATGGCAGGAACGAGCGAAGAGTCGAGCGAGTACCGGCCGCTCCCGACGACGAGCAGCGCCGAGAGGAGTCCAAACAGGGTGATGTGTGCAAGGACAGGATCGTCCGGCAGGCCGAACAGCGTCGTCGTCAGCATGAGGAAGCCGACGGCAGCGCTTCCGCGGGTAAACAGCCCCAGGATGAACGCCGCGCCGACGGCTGCCTCGACCAGGCCCGCGCCGAACACCCACAGTTCCGGCGTCACGGGCACAACCTGCGTCAGCTCGTACTTCTCGACGACTGCGAGGGCGCTCGCGGGGTTGAACCACTTCTGGGTCACGCCCAGGTACAGGAAATTCACCCCGACGAACAGCCGGAGCAGCGGGGCGAGCGGCCAGTCGTCGATCCCGACGCGCCCGAACAGTTCCGCCGGCGACGGCAGTCCACGGGCGTGGCTGGCAAGCGTGCCGTCAGTGACGACCAGCCGCCGGATGAGCATGTCGGCGCTGGGCTGGCCGGCCCCGACGATCATGATGGCCAGAAAGCCCGCAACGTACTCGCTGGCGAGTAAGAGCGTGGCGTCAGTAGCGAGCAGGCCGAGATAGACGACCAGCCCGATCGCCGCGACCACGCGTGTCGCCAGTCCGAACAGCAACAGGAAGCCGATCCCGACCTGCAGAAGTCGCGCTTCGACGAGGAGACTCGGCGTGAACAGATACCCGGCGAAGCCAGCGCCTACCAGCGGAAGGCCGACCGACAGCCGGAGCATCCAGGGCAGATAGGGCCGATAGGACTGCAGGGCTCGGCTGGCGACGGCGATATCGGGAATGGCGCTGGAAAACCGGAGATACCCGCCGACCAGCGCGAGCGCACCGATCGCACCGCCGGCAAGCAACACGAGACTACCCGGGTCAGTGAAGACGGCGGCGAACAGTTCAGCGGCGTTTCCGGCCCCCTCGTCACCGGTTACGTACTCGACGTGTGCGCTGACCGGGACAGCCGAGAGGATCGCCGCGAGACTGGCAATCAAAAGCGTAGAGAGACGGTGCTTCGAGGACGATCGCATGGGAGACCTATGGGAGAAGGCCGTAATACCCTTCGTTCCCCGGAAGATCGTGTCGGTATCGAAGCCAGGATCTAGCGCTCCGCTATCGGAGAGCGAGCGTAGACAGTCGCCCATCAGCGGCCCGAACGCCCCGACGGGCGTAGAGACAACGAGCCAAAGCACCGTAGTATCAGTCGAGATAGCCGCGACGTCTCGTGTGCTAGCCCTTCAGAGTTCGAGTTCCGCCGCAGACTCGACGTCGAAGCGACGGACCGTGGGTTCACCAGCCAGCAGGTCAGGCAGGCGTTCCTCGAAGGCGCTAAAGTGGTCACTCGACGCGTGGGCCTCGAAGGCCGCCTCGTCCTCGTAGCGCTCGACGAACCGCAAGACATGCTCGTCCTGGAGGTCGATCGCCGCGCTGTATTCGATTGCGCCCGGCTCCTCGGTGGTTGCTTCGACGAGGGTTTCTGCGGCCTCGGTGGCAGCCTCGTGATGGGCTGGCTCAATCGGGAACTCGGCGTGAATGACAATCATCGTCTAGCAGTCTCTCCACATTCGACGCGAAAAGCACTGTCGAACGCGGGCCGGGGCCGACGATGTGGGGACAAGTGATACCCGACGTTCAATACGAGTCGAGGTCGGTCCCGACCGAGCAGACGTACTCACCGGTCGCGACCTGTGGAAGGCGACGCATCCGCCAGAAGATGCCGTCCGAATCGGCCCTGACGCGTTCTTTGACGGTCCCAAAGACGTCCGTAACCGAAAAGAGGGGGGCGCCAGCCTCGACGCGCTCGCCCAGAGCAGGGTCGAAATGTACCAGCCCGCCGGCCGGCGCACCGTACTGGTCGAACCCGCCCGCTCGCGTTTGGGTCTCCATCGGGGCCGTCCCGTCGAGGAAGTCATAATGGTGGAGCACGTTCCGGACGCCCTCGACGCCGGCTTGAATCGACTCCTCGTCCCAGCCGACGGCTCCGCCGAGTTCGGGATCGATCGTGGGGATACCCTCGTCAGGGGCAGCCCGTGCCAACTGCCCGTCCGGGCCTTTCTGATCGAGAACGTGCCCGCAGTCGAAGGCTTTCGCGAGTTCGAGACACTTCTCGTGAAGGCGGTGGCGCGAGCCACACCGGACGCGGGTCTCGTCGATCATCCGGCTGGTCGAACCCTGATGCAGGTCGAGCACGAGATCGGCACGGGTGGCAACCTCGAAGGTCGCCGCGGCGAGTCGCTCGCTGGTGGTGCCGGTCTCTTCGCCAGGGTAGGCCCGATTCAGCTTCGTGTCATCGATCGGGTTGCGGTGTTCGGCCACCTGAAACCCGTGGTAGTTGACGATCCCGACGATCAGGATCGTGCCGCTGATCGCCTCAGGATCGAGTGTCGGCACCAGCTGTGTGAGGACGCCCACGCCGTTGAGTTCGTCACCGTCGCTGACCGCCTGGACGTACAGCGTCTTGCCGTCCTCGCGGCCGTTGACAACGGCGACCGGCAGGCCGACCGCACTCCCGTCACGGGTCTCTCCGACGTGTAATCGTCCGGTGGCGATCTCGCCAGGCGCAGCCGTCGCCGTCCCCAGACTCGTCATTGTGCGTACTGGACGGGGCCACCGTCTTTAGCGGTTCGATGTGGGTCAAGAATGCCGGCAAGGTACACGGCGGGACCGTGGCGGCGTCACGGGGCCCCAGCGAGCAGACGGGCCGCTGGTCCGGGGAGTTCTTGACGGTCCCCCACCAAGTCGGCCCGTGTCCGAGGCATCGAACGGCCGCGCACGACTGGTCCGTGCACTCCGGGTGCAGGAACACGCAAAGCTCGGCTTCGGGGCGGGTATCGTCTTCGCCGTGGGCCTGTACGCGTTGTTCGTCCTTCGATCGGGATCGCTCGTGACGCGAGCGCTGTACCTGACGCTATTGGTTGTCCTGGCACTGAGCGTCGGCGCGGTCGTGACGACAGTGCTGGTCGGGGCCGAAGCGTACAAACTCGCGAACGAGGACGACATGCCCGACGGCGGGTGACTGGTTCCACGTTCGACGGTCCGTCCATCACCCCTCACAAAGAGTCGACAGCCGTTCGGCACCGCTGCGGGTTCCCTTTGCGATCAGCACGTCACCTGCGTGTACGGCCGTCGCCGGCCCGGGCGAGAGTACCCACTCGGTGCTGTGCTTCCCGGTCGGCTGATCGGTCGGCCGACGGATCGCGATGACGCGCATGCCCGTCTCGGTCTTGACCTCGCGGTCGCCAAGCGTCGTCTCGTCGATCGGACTGCCCGACGCGACAGCCTCCCGGACGATTACCTCGTCGCTCTCCTCGACGGCGGCCGCGACGACCGGATGGGTGCCGAGTCCACGGAGGACGCCCTCGCTGATCTCCAGGGCGGCGTCGGAGATTACCTCCGTCGCACTGGCGAGACGGACCAGCCCACGGAGGCTGATCGGGTCCTCGACGCGGCCGGCCGCCCGGAGCGTCCAGGCCTCAAAGCGGGACTGCAAGGCGTCGACTTCCGCTTCGAGTTCGAGGACTTCCTCGGCGACGGCCTCGCTGTCAAAGAGGACGGCCCCGTAGGCCAGATCGACGGCGAGTTCACTCATGTTTTTCATCAGGACGATCGAGTCGACCGCTCGTTCGAGATCCTCGATGGCCGGCTCTGGCGCGGTCGGTGGTTCGTATTCCTCCCCAGTCGCTGCGTCGTAGACCTCGGCGATCCCGGCGTCCGGCCCGCGTGCGAGGAGGACATCCCCGGCTTCAAGTTCCGTCGTCGCGTCGGGGTTTAACAGCCACTCGCCGCGCCGACGGATTGCGATGACGCGGACCCCGGTGGCGGTTTCGAGGTTGAGATCGCCCAGCGTCCGCCCGGCGTAGGCCGACCCGTCCGCGACCGTTGCCCGCACTAGCGTCTCGACGGCCTCCGGGAGGGTGGCCTGCATCGCCGGCGGCAGGCCGACGTCCTCCAGAACGACCTTGGCGATGTCGCCGGCCGCGTCGCTGATCTTCTCAGCAGCGCCGACGACCCCCAGGACCGGCGCGAGTGCCTCGGCGTCGGACGGATTCCGCGCGGCCATGAGGAGACTCATCCGCGCCTGCAAGTGAAGCACGTCCATCCGCTCCTCTAAGGCCAGCACTTCCTCGGCGATATCGTCACTCCCCAACAGCACCGCCGAATACGACAGATCGATCAACAGCTCGGCAGTGTCTTTCATCTCCGCTAGCACTGCTTTGACGCTGACCGGTTCGTAACTGACAGCCTCGTCAGGCGGCATCGTCTGGCGATTCAGCGCCGCGTGCCAAAAGTATTGTCCGGTGAAGACCAAACACGCTTCATGTTCACATACCACACATACAGAGACACGAACGTCCAGCGACAATCTCAAAACGGCGGCATTCGACCAGTGAGCAGGCCAAAAAGCAGTAGACATCGGCAATCGTGGCCAGAAAACGATAATGCTTTTCCTTGACGGAAAGCAGTATAGAGTATGCCTGACGAGCTCCGGAAGGGACTGGAAGGCGTGCTGGTCGCCGAATCGGCGTTGAGTGACATCGACGGCGATGCGGGCCGACTCGTCTACCGGGGATACGCGATCGAGGACCTCGCCAGAAACGCTAGCTTCGAAGAAGTACTGTACTTACTCTGGGAGGGGCAGCTGCCGACCGAGGCAGAACTGGAGACGTTCGCCGAGCGGATGGCAAGCGAACGCGAGGTCGACGACGCCATCCTCTCGACGGTCCGGGAACTGGCAGCCGCCGAGGAGAACCCAATGGCCGCCCTCCGGACGGCCGTCTCGATGCTGTCGGCATACGACCCGGACGACTCGACCGGGGAGGGGGGCAACGGCGAGATCACCCAGCGGAAGGGACGACGGATCACGGCCAAAATGCCGACGATCGTCGCCGCCTACAAGCGCTTCCGTGAGGGGGAAGAATACGTCCCGCCGCGGGAGGACTTGGGCCACGCAGCGAACTTTCTGTACATGCTCAATGGCCAAGAGCCCGAAGGGACACTCGCAGACATCTTCGACATGGCTCTGGTCGTCCACGCCGACCACGGCATCAACGCCTCGACCTTTGCCGCGATGGTGACCGCCTCGACGCTCTCGGATCTGCACAGTTCGGTCACCGCTGCCATCGGCGCGCTGAAAGGCGATCTGCACGGCGGTGCCAACCAGAACGTGATGCGTACCCTGCTCGAGATCGACGAGCACGAACTCACGGCCGTCGAATGGGCCCGGGAGGCCATCGAGGCCGGCGATCGCATCCCTGGCTTTGGCCACCGCGTCTACAGCGTCAAGGACCCCCGGGCGAAGATCCTCGGCGCGAAGTCCAAGGCCCTGGGGAAGGCCGCAGACGAGTTCAAGTGGTACTCCTACAGCAGGGCCATCGAGGAGTTCATGGCCAAGGAGACCGGAATCGCGCCCAACGTCGACTTCTACTCGGCGTCGATGTACTACCAGATGGGCATCCCGATCGACCTCTACACCCCCATCTTCGCGATGTCTCGTGTCGGCGGCTGGGTCGCTCACGTCCTCGAATATCAGGACGATAACCGGCTGATTCGGCCGCGGGCGCGCTACATCGGGCCCGAGGATCGGGACTTCGTCCGAATCGACGAACGTGGAGAATAGCGGGAGATATCTATCCGGAAAGACACATGACCGATGAAGCGGCCCTCCCGACACCGTCTGAGATCATCGAAATCCACGAGGAAATAGAGGAATCGTATGGGCTGAAATACACGGGTATCAGTGCTTACTTTCCGGAACAAACGCTCTCGAACGTTCTCTCTGACGTAGCAGCGTACGACGGCATCCATCTCCGAGCAGCGGCACTACTCAAACGCCTTATCTCAGTGCACATCTTCGAGGACGGAAACAAGCGTACGGCTTGGACAACGACACGTCTCTACCTGGATCAATATGGTGCGGAGCCAGCTGTCCAAGAGACAGAACATGTGGCTACTGTTCTCCGGTGTATCCAGCGCCTCGATATCGAAGAACTCGCAGAGTGGCTCTCGAACGGGGAAATCGACGATGAGAAGCTACAGCCGTGATGGCAAAGAGTTATCTTCCACCGAGGCATACATTGATGAAATGAGTCTGAAAGACTCGTCAGACGACGACTCGAAAGATCTCCGTGCTCGAGTCCGTCGTATCATCGACGAGGATCGGGCTCTCTTCGACGAACTCGACGAGTAGCTTTCTCTCGACCGTTCAGCAGCGCCACACGCCTGGATTCGAAGCAGCTGTGGATCAGTGCCGTCCAGAGAGACCCGATCGACCGCGACACCCCCATCTTCGCGATGTCTCGTGTCGGCGGCTGGGTCGCTCACGTCCTCGAATATCAGGACGACAACCGGCTGATTCGGCCGCGGGCGCGCTACATCGGTCCCGAGGATCGGGACTTCGTCCGGATCGACGAGCGGGAGGGGCCGTTGGATTCCCGCCGCGCTGTCGCCGTGTAGTCGAGAGCGGGCCGGAGTTGACAAAACATATGTCCTGTCACTGACCAGTGACAATCATGTCACGTCGCCTGGTCCCGCTGGTCTTCTTCGTCACTGTCGTCGCGATGGCGGGCTGTACGACGAGTGCGCCGACCGCAACGCAGACGCCAACCCCCACTGCAACCACGACACAAGCCCCGACAGCGACGATGACTCCCACCGAAACCGCAACGCCGACGGCAACGACGACGAGCGCACCCACGACAGTCCCGGGCGGGGACGACGTCCCAGTCGTCCTCAGTAACGTCGACGACGAGGGTCACACGCTACGGGTTTCCGTCACCAATGACACGACCGTCCTTTTCAACGATACGGTCACGGTCGATGCCGACGCCGACCGGACAATCGCCACGCTTCACGGGCCGGAGACGACCTACCGGGTCCAGGCGACGATGGACGGGCAGTCGATCGACGAGAACGTCACACTGTATCCGGGGTTCCTCGAGAGCCAGATCGAGATCAACGGATCCGGCAGCCTCGAATATACCGGGTTGGTCAACTAAGTCAGCGGCTGATCCTGTCCAATTATTGCGGATCGATCCCGTCCAGGGCGGCCCGATCCTCGTCGAATAGGTCGATCTGCGTCGCGGCGACGTTCTCCTCCAGGTGCTCGACGCTTGATGTGCCGGGAATCGGCAGCATCACGTCAGAGTGATCCAGCAGCCACGCCAAGGCGATCTGTCGTCGCGTCGCGTCGTGTCGCGCTCCCACGTCGTCGAGCACCCCGGCGACCCCCTCGTCGTCGACGGTGTACATCGGCCCCCAGGGGATGAAGCCGACGCCCTTCTCCTCGCAGGCTTCCAGGACCGCCTCGTCCTCGCGGTTGCCGATATTGTACTGGTTCTGGACCGTCGCGATGTCGACGATGTCCATCGCCGTTTCGAGTTCCTCGACGGTGACGTTCGAGAGCCCGACGTGTTCGATCTGGCCGGCGTCTTTCATCTCGGCGAATGCCTGCACCGACTCCTCGAAGTCAGTGTCCGGGTCGGGGCGGTGGAACTGATAGAGGTCGATGCTGTCGGTTCGCAGTCGATCGAGACTCGCGAGCGCCTGATTGTGCAGATACTCGGGGTCGCCGTGGGGCGTCCACTCGCCGTCGCGATGGCGGAGCAACCCAGCCTTGGAGGCCACGAATACGTCGTCGTCCTCGCTCAGGGCCTCGCCGAGCAGCCGTTCGCTGACGCCCGGACCGTAGGAGTCGGCGGTGTCGATGAAGTCGATACCCAGTTCGACCGCGCGGCGGATCACGTCGCTGGCTGCGTCTTCATCCTCGGGCGGGCCGATGATGTCCTCGCCGGTCAGCCGCATCGCGCCGAACCCGAGCCGGTGGACCGTCTCTTCGCCGCCAATCGCGAACGTGTCGCCCTCGTTTGTGAGTTCCGTCGCCATGACGCTCCAGACGTGGGCCGCTACTCTCAAAGGCGTAGCGGTGGTTCCGTCAGTGGCAGCGTTCGCCGTCGTCCCGGGAAGTTACCACCGTCCGACCGCAACATCCGATATGCTCACCCGCGAGGACGTCCTGGCGGCCCGTGATCGCGTCACTCGGACGGCCAGACACACGCCGCTTTCACGATCGTATTCGATCTCCGAGATGACCGGCGCGGACGTCCACCCGAAATACGAGACCGTCCAGCGGACCGGCTCGTTCAAGATCCGCGGCGCGACCAACCGGATCGCGACGCTCACCGACGAACAGCAGGACGCCGGCGTCGTGGCGGCCAGCGCCGGCAACCACGCTCAGGGGGTCGCACTGGCGGCCAGTCGCATGGGCGTCGATTCGTCGATCGTCATGCCAGAGCGCGCGCCCGTCGCGAAGGTCAAGGCTACCCGGAGCTACGGGGGCAACGTCGTCCTCTACGGCGAGGATTACGATGCCGCCGCCGAACGCGCCCACGAAATCGCCGAGGCAGAGGACCGGACCTACGTCCCCGCCTTCGACGACAAGCTGGTGATGGCCGGTCAGGGCACCCTCGGCCTAGAGATCGCCACGGACTGCCCTGACGTGGACACGGTCGTGGTCGCGGTCGGCGGCGGCGGGCTGATCAGTGGCGTCGCAACTGCACTCAAGGGGTTCAACGAGGATATCCGCATCGTCGGTGTCCAGGCCGAAGGGGCAGCCAGCCTTCCCCAATCGTTGGCAGCGGGCGAGATCATAGAGCGCGAGGGCGTCGACACGATCGCGGACGGCATCGCGACGCGGAAAGTCGGCGAGCGGCCCTTCGAGGTGATCCAGGAGCGAGTCGACGAGGTCGTCACGGTGCCGGATTCGGCCATCGCCGTCGCAGTGACGACGCTGCTGGAACGAACGAAAACGCTCGTCGAGGGGGGCGGGGCGGTGCCCGTCGCTGCGCTGTTGGAGGACGCCTTCGAGTACGAGGCCGGCGAGACGATCGTCCCGGTGCTATCCGGTGGAAACGTCGACCTGAACGTCCTGACGACCATGATCATGCGTGGCTTGATCGAGACGGGCAGGTACCTCCGAATCCGGACCGTCCTCGAGGATCGCCCCGGCGCGCTAGAGGATCTTGTCGGGATCATCTCCGCCCAGCGGGGCAACATCTATGCCATCGAGCACGACCGCGCCTCGCGTGACATCGCGATGGACGACACGGTCGTCGATCTTGACATCGAGACGCGAGGCCCAGACCACGTCGAGACGTTGCTCGGGACACTTCGCGACAGTGGCTACGAAGTCGAAGTATTAGTCTGAGGCAGCGTCACGAAACGCGATCGTCGATGTCGATGTGGACCCCAACGGCGCGGATCGGATCTCCGCCTTCGTCACGGCGAGTCACCCGACCGATGTCCTGAATCCATTTCCAGGACCCATCGGCCGTTCGCATGCGATGTTCGCACTCGTAGCGGTCGGTTTCGCCGGCCAGATGTGCGCCAAGGGCCGCCGTGACGTCCGGCAAGTCATCGGGATGGACGCGCTGTTCCCAGGCATCGAGATGGTCGTCGATCTCCGTTGGCGAGTGGCCAAGTATCGCCGCCCACTGCTCGTTGAACTGGACTTCGTCAGTCTGGACGTTCCAGTCCCAGATGCCGATCTCGGCCGCTTCGACGGCGAGATCGTAGCGTTCCTTGTACCGTTTGAGTTCACGCTCGGCGATCTTCCGTGCGGTGATATCCCGCATCGCCCCGACGACGCCGAGGATCGTTCCGTCGCGGTCTTTCAACGGATAATCACGGACAGAGAAGGTCCGTTCCTCGCCGCTCGGACTTGTCCGCGATACCTCGTAGTTGAGCGTCGCCCCGCCGAGGACGCGATCCTCGCGGTTTTCGATCTGTTCAGACCAGACCTCGCCCAAGACATCCGGAAGCGAGATCTCCCCGATCTCGTCCTCGGAAATCCCGTGAAACTCCCGGTAGCGCTCGTTGGCGAAAATGAGCGTATAGTCAGTGTCGATCCCGGCCAGCAGATCACTCGAGGACTCGACGGCCCGCTCGTAGACGCGCAGGTCGGCTCGACTCTCCCGCAATTCCCGTTCGTTCTCGGCTCGATGGATCGCATGAGCGATATCTTCACCCAGTTCAGCGAGGAGTGAACGTTCCCGCTGGTCGAAAAACGCCGGCCGATCACTGTAGACGCTCAACGCACCGAACTGTCTGTCCTCGTGTACAAGCGGCACAGTGACGACGCCACGGAGGCCGTGGTCGCGAGCGGCTGCTTCCCAAGACTCTGGAGCAGGATCGTCCGGGATCGACTTGACCACGGCCCGGTCGACTCCATCGAGAGCCTGAGCAGTCGGTTCCACGGCGGGGGTGCCGTCATCGACCTCGACAGTGAGGGCATCCAGATAGCCGGTTGCGTCACCGGAGCTCGCCTGAACCTCGACGATTCCCTCCGTGGGTGCGCCGATCCAGACTAGCCGATAGGGATCGATCTGGCTGATGACCGCACACACGTCCGCTTCGATCTGGGCCCGACTTTCGGCGCGGACGAGGCGCTGATTGACGTCCCGGAGGACCTTTTGCATCCGGTGCATCGTCGCCGCCCGGTCCCGACTGCGGGCGGTCGCGACCGCGTTCGTGACCCGATTGGCCAACACGGCATACTGGCTCGTGTCACTCCCTTTCTGGAGGTAGTCGGTCACGCCGGCCGAAATGGCCTCGCTGGCGATCTCTTCGCTTCCTTTGCCGGTAAAGAGGATGAACGGCAGGTCGCCGTGGTCCCTCCGAACGGCTTCGAGGAGTCCGATCCCGTCACAGTCGGGCATCTCGTAATCACTGACGATACAATCAATGTCGATCTCCGCCAGTACGTCCAAGGCCGCGGCGGCGCTGGTCGCGGTTTCGACGACGAGACGATCGTCCGCACGGGCAAGCAACTGGCTCGCCGTCTCGACGAACGCCGACCCGTCGTCGACGTGCAACACGATAATCTCGTCCTGCGGCTCCATGGCTATACTTGACCTTTACAATCCTGAACCATTAATTCATGGGTACCGTTACCAAATAGCAGCGTTTGGTCGGCGATGACGAGACTGGCCGGCAGTCACATGAAGTCCCGGACGTCCGAATAGTACATATCGTGGTGGTCGACAGCGTCGATTTCTCGGGCGATCTTGACCGCTAAGACGTGCCAGCAGAGGGCGGTCGGATCGTCGGGGTCGAGATTGTAGGCGGCGTCCTCGCAGGTGCAGCCTCCACCTTCGATAACGTACTCGTCGCTGTGGCCGACGACGACCGTGAAGTCCTCGTACTCCTTGACGCGGTCCTCGGCGACAGCCTCGATGGCTCGAACGCCACGAGAATCGTGGACAGTGGTGATACGGTCGACTACGTCGGCAGTGAGTTCGCCCGCTTCAGCGAGGGCCGCCTGCCACTCGTCGACGCCAGTCACTATGTCTGTTTGGACGGCGCCCGGCAAAACAGGTTCGGTGCACTCAGCGGCCACGGCCTCGCGTTCGAGCATCGCATCGCGACTCCACCACAGCAAGACGAAAGGCGACTGTCCAGCCAACGAGACAAAAGCAAAGCGCCACCTCGCGAATCGACCCGTCGGGACCAGTGACACAAAACAGTGGACAACGCGGCAATACGTGTCCGGTAACGCCGACAGTGTGCCGGAGTTAGTCGTCAGATGACGAATCCGATCGAAGAGCTTGCAGCAGTGTGCCGACGCCGGGCGACTGGGAAGGGGATTCGAGATCGGCCCAGACCATCCGGTGGTCAGACGCGGCTCGGACCGTGTCGATCCGGCTGTCGCTCGGTTTGGGCCAGACGACGCCGCCATCCTCGTAGGAGAGCGCGGGAGAGGGCAGCACGCGATCTAGTTGGGCAACAGTGGTATCGCCCTCACCGGACTGGCCGGGTCGTGGCCCTCGGATGCGGGTCGCATGCGGTTTGCCAAGGCTCTCACCGCCGGGACTGCTCGGGAGTTCCTCCGTGTAGAAGTCGGCGTTTTCCCGGAAGAACGCGTGAGCCGGTTTCAGTATTCGAGCGCCCGTCACCGCGGCGTTTTGATCACCCATGAGGACGTAGCGATCGTCGTCGAGTCCGCCCTCGTTGCCGTCGTCGTCGTAGATGTATTCGGCATTGGCGACGTAATCCGCCCAGAACCGGACCTCGTCGTGGTTCCAGCGGCCGTTGAAGTTGTTCGGTCCGTCGTACTGTGGCGGCGTCGGATGCGACGAGAGGACGTGGATTGGCTCACCGTCCACCCGGACCGGGACGTCGATGTGGGTCTTCGAGGAGAGACGGAACTCGTCTGTCTCATCGGGCGTCAGGTAGATGCCGTCCTCATTGAGGTCCATCGAACCATCGTCGAGGGGCATCAGGTTGTTCGGCATGTCCGCCCAGCGGAACTTCTGGAAGGACCTGATATCAGACTCCAGAATGGGGTACTGGCTGGCGATCGCCATCCCGTACTGCCCGGGGAAGAACCCGAACCCGTACGCGTCACCGGGCCGCTCGCCCGCGCTTCCGTCTTTGTTGAAGTCGTAATCATCTTCCGGGAGAACACCAGTGTTGACCGGCGGTTGGTGGGTGTACGGGAACGGGATCGGGTCCAGATCATCCCGTTGTGGTACCCGGAGATAGTTGTCGATGAACGCCCGGATATTGGTCGTATCCGTCTTTTTGCCCTGCTGAATATTGTTCGTCAGCTCGTTGATGACGATGACGTCCGGTCGGACCTCCTGAATGAGTTCCGCGGCCGCAGCTGCCTGTTCGTCGCCGGAGCTGTCTTCGTAGAAACTAGACTCGGACTCCTGAACCTGCGACGTTTCGAGGTTCTCGATGTTAAACTGCGCAAACCGCGTCGCCGAACGAGGCTCGTAGGCGCTTGCCGTTCCGGCAATACCCGCGGTTGCTACAGTCGCGCCGATCCCCTGCAGGAACGTCCGCCTGGTCGTGTCGTGCGACATCAATTACTTATATATTCCATATAGTTATAAATGGAGGGGGTCTATCATGATATTTAAAACGAGTTGGCATGGGAGCGATCGTCGCCCTGGCGGGCGGTCGAGCGGAGCGATCGGCGTGTTTATACTCGCAGTACGGCGGTGAAAAGTGACCCATCATGCAGTCTGGACCGGGATTTTCGCCGCCCCCCGGAATGTAGTCTGTCGGGTCAATAGTCGAACCGTCGTTCTGTCGACCCCAACATTTTTATGTTGCATATGTCACCGCGGCGAGCACCCTCGCGATACTTATGTTCAAATAGAATATAAAAGTCAGTTCATTAAGTGATGCGTGGCGCGTCTGTCGAGAGACGCGGCCAGCTAATCACTCCGGGATGTCCGAGAGCGAGGGGCTTTTCCTCACGGCCGGCCCAGCGAGAATATGCGCGTCACGGAGGGACGGGTAACCGTCGATGTCCCCAAGCAGGCCGAAGCAGGTGTCGGCGACGTTGTCTTTTTCAATCCCGACCAGGAATTGAATCGCGACCTGACGGTCGCCGCAATCCGCGCCTATCGCGAGCGGATCGACGCTCTCGACGAACACCCCGTCGAATCGTACCTCGACGCGACGGCTGCAAGCGGCATCCGCGGCGTGCGGGCGGCCGCAAACGGCTTCGAGACGACGCTGTGTGACGTCGATCGTGACGCCGTCGAACGCTGTCGGGCGAACCTCGCACGCAATGAGCTTGCGGGCGACGTCGTCCACCGCAACGCCAACGCCCTCATGCACGAAGCGCAATTCGACATCGTCGACCTGGATCCGTTCGGGACGCCGATCCCCTTTGCCGACGCCGCGATCAACAGCGCGAGTCGCCTACTCGCGGTAACGGCGACCGACCTCGCGCCCCTGTGTGGAGCCCACTTCAACAGCGGCGTCCGCTCCTACAGCGCCATCCCGCGAAACACCGAGTACCACGGCGAGATGGCGGTCCGGATTCTCCTTGGTGCGTTGGTGCGGACCGCCGCACGCTACGACGTCGCGGCCCAACCCATCCTCACCCACGCGAGCGATCACTACGTTCGCACGTACCTTGAATTCGACTACGGCGCCCAGGTGGCTGACGACGCGATCGCCCAACTCGGGCACGTCCACCACTGTCAGCACTGCCTGCATCGATCAACGGCGGATGGGCTCGTTGCTGACCCACCCGAAAGCTGTCCCCACTGCGGCAATCACCTCCAGACGGCGGGGCCGCTGTGGCTCGGGCCGACCCGGGAGTCCGCGTTCCTCGATGGGGTCCAAGCATACCTCGACGAGACGATGGGAAGTCTCGACCGTGCAGAAGAGCTACTCGAAACGCTCTCTGTAGAACTGGACGAACCGACCCACTACGATCAGCATCGGCTGTGTAAACGCTGGGATCGGTCGGCGATGGCCATGGACGACTTTCTCGTGGCGCTCCGGGAAGCCGGATACGACGCCAGTCGAACCCACTACGGCGGCACGACGTTCAAAACAGACGCCGACGTCGAGGCGATCCGAACGGCGACAACGGAACTGTAGCCCGCGGTGTTGATGGTGGCGGTGCGTACGCAGCGGGACCGCCTACTCAGGCCAGCGCATGCGAGAGGCGAGTGACGACGAGGGACACCAGGCCGTAAATCGGACGCAACAGGTGATTGAGGAGCGCCAGTAGGCCAACGACGCCGCCAAGCGTCTGAAGTTCACCCGGCGACGCCCCGGAAAACACCAACAGGACGAGTCCAGCAACCAGTGGGCCAGCGGGAAGGGAAGTCAGATATGCGGCAAAGGCTCGATTGTCGAGCAGGCCATAGAGGTGATGGCGCAGTGCCGTGCCGACGAGACCAATGCCGATCAGGGCGATCGAAAGTGGTAGCAACCCGGAAATCCCTGCCAGTCCGAATCCGACTAACAGGAGGCCGCCGACAAAGCCCGCGCCGGTGACCTGGCGGATGCGCCAGACCAGTCGCTGGTTCATACCACCAGATCCGGAAGCCTGACGTAACCAGTTTTCGCTCCGGAAAGGGACAGGTTGGTTGACGCCCCAACCAAAGGACAGAGAGTGGAACCCAACCAAGCGGTTTTGTCGTGGCCGGCCGGAACGTGAGACATGTCTCATCGGGTTCGTGGCGTGATCGGGACCACCCGGGGGATCGTCACCACCGTCCGGGAGTCCCGACTATCATTTCTGGCGGCTGGCACCGCCTATTATGCGTTCGTCTCGGTGTTCCCGCTGGTGTTGCTGGTCGTCGCCATCGGCTCACTGCTGGGTGGCGATGCGATCGCCGAAGAAGTCCTCGGGACAGTCAGCAGTGTACTCTCGCCCAGTGGTCGCGAGTTACTCCGGGGAACGCTAGCAAGCGAGAACGGGCGTGCTAGCGCGACCGTCGTCGGTGTCGGCGTCCTGGCCTGGAGTGGCTTGCGCGTCTTTCGCGGCCTCACGATGGCGTTCGGGACGATCTACGGCACCGCCGACGAGGAAACGTTCCTCGGCCAGTTACGGAGGGCGGCCCTCGCATTACTCGCGTTGGGAATCGGAGTGAGCACCGTCGTCGCCGGGACAGTCCTCCTCTCAGAATCGGGCATCGCATTCGCCGGGGTCGCCCAGACGGGTGCGGTCATTGTCGCATTATCGGTCATTTTACTGCCGGTATACGTCGTCCTCCCGGCCACGTCGGTCGGACTCCGCGAAGCGGTCCCGGGGGCGATCACCGGGGCCGTCGGGTGGACGGTACTGAGCATCATTTTCCGGGTGTATGCCGCAAACGCGGGTCAGTTCGAGGTGTACGGCGTCGTTGCCGGCGCACTGCTGTTCGTCACCTGGCTGTACTTCGGGGCAACGATTCTGCTGCTCGGGGGCGTCGTCAACGCCGTCCTTGCGGGGCAAGACCGGCAATTACAACTTGGATCGCCCCAGACATCCGGGATAGAGCCGAGAATGACCGGGAGCAAGGACGCGGCGGGCGATGCGACCGACGGGCTGGACCGCGGGGGAAACGGCGATACCGCAACTGACGCCGCCGCGTCCGACCAGTCCGCGGAGGTCGAACAGTTACGCGCCGAAGTCGAGCGCCTCGAAGCCGAGATCGACGACCGCACCGTCGATCGGGACGGCTTCGAAGGCGACCTCAAGCGGTACGTCCGCCGGCGCGTCCGTCGCGGCCACGCCCACGGCTGGGGGCCGTACCTCGTCTTGCTGTACGGGACGGTCATGACGCTGGGGGCCTTCTACTTCCTGGGTGGCGGCTGGGCGATCCTCGCCATGCTAGTGATCTGGCTGTCGACGCTGGGTCTGTACGCGCTGATGGTGCTGGTCGGCACGACGATCACACTCCTGGGCGCGCCGGGCCGCCTGCTGGATCGGATTCGAGACTGGCGCAACTGATCCGTGCTCGACCCCGTCTCTGCGGCGTGGCTCGCCGTCGCCGGTGTGACGCTGCTCGGTGACCCACTGCTGATCGGAACCGTCGGCGTCGCCGCCTACCTGTTCGGCGACCGATTCCCTCGCGGTGGACTCGACCGCCGACAGGGGGCACTGCTCCTGGCAGTGATTGCCGGCGCACTCGCGTTGATAGCCGCCCTGAAGACAGGGCTCGCAATTACTCGCCCAGGGGGCGCGGCCACCCTGCCCGGCAGTGACGGCATGGGAAGGGCCGTCGAATCGATCTACACCTGGGTCGTCGGTCCTGGCGGCTACGCCTTCCCGAGTGGCCACGCCACGGGCGCGGCCGTCGGCTGGATCGGCCTGGCGTGGGTGCTGGCCGACGACGATCGACGACCACTCGTCCTCGCTGCAGGCGCGATCACCGCGATCGCCGCCTCACGAGTGGCTCTGGGCGTCCACCGGCCGCTCGAAGTGACCGTCGGGATCGCGCTCGGCCTCGTCTACCTCGCCGTCGCGATCCGGGTGCTTCGAACACCCCGGCGGACCTTCGCATTGGCGGGCGCGATCGGGGCCGGGAGTCCACTGCTGGTCGAACTGGATACGGACGGACTGCTTGCCGCGGGCCTCGCCCTCGGTGGGTTTCTCGGCTGGGAACTGACCCAAGCCGGACGACCGAGTTACCGGCGGGTCGCGATCGCAACCGGCGGATTGCTCGCACTGACGGGGCTGTTCACACTCCAGATTGGGCTGTCCCAGGTCGCGGTGGCGCTCGTCGCCGCCGGTGGTGGGTTCGGTATCGTCGTCGCGCCGCTGGTCGTCGGCGACTCCCCTAAAAACGAGTGAAAAGCGATCCGATGGCTCGTCTCAGAACGTCTCGAGGTAGCGATCGAGTTCCCACTCGGAGACGTCAACGAGGTACTCCTTGTGCTCCTGACGTTTCGCCTGGAGGAACTTCTCGCCCGTGTGCGGGCCGAGTGCGTCGAGGATGACCTCGTCGTCTTCGAGGGCGTCCAGTGCCTCGCCGAGGTTCTCTGGCAACGTGTCGATGCCGTACTCTTCGCGTTTCGCCTCGTCGAACTCGTAGATGTTCTCCCGGACCGGATCGGGGCAGTCGATGCCCCGCTCGATGCCGTCCAGTCCGGCGTGGATGAGCGCCGCAAAGGCCAGGTACGGGTTCGAGGAGGGGTCGGGGAAGCGCGCCTCGATCCGGCTGGCGGCGGGCACGCGGGCCGCGGGCTTGCGGATCAGCGCCGAGCGGTTCCGGTCCGACCACGCGACGTAGACGGGGGCTTCATAGCCCGGCACGAGGCGCTTGTAGCTGTTGACGGTCGGGTTCGTGATGGCCGTGATCGCGGGGGCGTGGTCGAGAATACCCGCGAGGAACTCCTTTGCAGTCCCGCTCAGGTCGAACTCGTCGTCATCGTCGTGGAACGCGTTCTCGCCGTCCTCGGTGAACAACGAAATGTGGGTGTGCATCCCCGAGCCGTTGATCTTCGGGATCGGCTTGGGCATGAACGTGGCGTGGAGGTCGTGTTCGGCCGCGATGGCGCGGACGACCGACCGGAAGGTCGCGACGTTGTCCGCCGTCGACAGGGCGTCGTCGTAGGTGAAGTTGATCTCGTGTTGACCCTCGGCAACCTCGTGGTGGGAGGCTTCGATGTCGAAGCCCATGTCCTCTAAGCCGAAGATGATGTCACGGCGAACGTCGCTCGCGAGGTCTTTCGGTGCGAGGTCGAAGTAGCCACCGACATCGTTCGTTTTGGTCGTCGCGCGACCGTCTTCGTCCTCCTCGAAGAGGAAGAACTCGGGTTCGGGCGCGACGTTGACCTCGTAGCCCATCTCGTTGGCGCGATCGATGGCGTTTTTGAGGATCCCACGCGGATCGCCCTCGAACGGTTCGCCGGTCGAGGTGTTGATCACGTCACAGATGAGACGGGCTGCCGCACTGTCCTCACTCTGGCGCCACGGGAGCAACGAAAAGGTCGACGGATCCGGATCGAGGCGCATGTCCGATTCCTGAATCCGGACGAAGCCGTCGATCGAGGAGCCGTCGAAATAGATCCCCTCGGTGAATGCCTTCTCGGCCTGATCGGCCGTGATCGAGACGTTCTTGACCGTCCCCAGGATGTCCGTGAACTGCAACCGCAGGAAGTCGACGTTCTTCTCGTCAATCTCTTCGAGTACTGCGTCGGCCTCGGCGGATAACCCGCCGTCTGTGAGCTGATCGTTTGTCATCTTTCTCGTCACTCCTGAACTGTACCCCCGTTATAAAAACCCTGCCGCTCTGCGCAAATCTTCCGTGTCTCTTCGAGAATTGGATGTTCGTAAAATTCTAATGGGAGGAAGCCGTCGGTGACGCCAATGACGTACGAAAATCTCGACCGCAAGCTCATCAACGAACTACTTGAGGATGGCCGGGCGAGTCTCCGGAGCCTCGCCGACGACCTCGACGTCTCGGTCACCACCGTCTCAAACCACCTCACGGATCTCGAAGAACAGGGGATCATCCAGGGGTATACGCCGAAAGTCAACTACGACAAGATCGGCTACGACGTTACGGCGATCCTCCAGTTGAAAGTCGAAGGAAGTGCGCTGCCCGAAGTCACGGACCGACTCGAAGAACTCGACCAGATGACGAGCGTCTACGAGGTGACGGGCGATCACGACATCATCGCGATCGGGAAGTTCGCCGACACCGACGACATGAACGCCGAGATCAAGAGCCTCCTCACCGACCCCGAGATCAAGGAGTCAAACACCAGCGTCGTGCTCAACGCGGCCGTCGAGCACGAGCAATTCGGACTCGACGTCGAGCAGTGAGCATCGCGATCGAACCAGCAGCGTAGATCGAGTCCCGACGTGACAGTCCCGCTCGTTTTGCAGCCCTCACTGTCGCGGATCACGATCAGGACCGGAATAGTCGTCGCCGACCGTCGCCTCGTATAGCGCTGGGGCATCGAACACAGCCAGGAACGCCGCTGGCGACCGGACGCTGATCGTATATTTGCGGAGCGCGACGCCAGCCCTAGCGCCAGTGAGTTGCTCATCAAAAGAGAGGACGTGCCCGGCGTCGCCAGCGACAGCCGATGCCAGCGCCGGATGGTCCCCGTCCGGATGGGCGACCAGGTGGCATTCACGATCGATTCGGTCACGCCAGTCAGTGGCCAGTGACGGCCCGGAGATGTCCGCGATCACAGCCTCGGCGTCGTCGAGAAGGGCGTCGCTGGCGAGAAGTGCCAGCCAGTCGTGTTCACGAATATGGTCCATCACCCGACGGGCCTGGCCGCCGACCAGCAGATCAGCCGCCAAAACGTCGGCGTCGGCGACGAGGCGCGTGGGATCACTCACTGTCATCGGCCCGGTGGGTCGCCAGTCGCTGGCAGATCACTTCGACGGACGTCTCGGCGTCATCCGCCCGGTCGAACAACACACCCCAAGAGTCCATATCCTGCTTGTCGGTGCTGACAGGCAAAAGCCCTCGGATCACCGAGCCGTCATGCAGTCGTCTGACGCAGTTTTTTGTACGCTCCACCGGGCAGTTGGAGTGGGCGCGCATCGACGGCCTCGTCGTTTTCCCATCCTCCCAAAGCGCGCCCGGGCACCCACCCTCTTTCGATGCGCCCGAGCGGAGAGCAATAACTCGATCGCCCGTCCGGGACTGAAATGACGACAGACGGGCGTCTCAAGCGTCGGCCGCGGGAGCCAGATGAGTGCGGATCTCCTCGATATCCTCGGGTGGGGCAGTAATCGCGAGGCGATCGCCGGGTTCGATCGCAGTTCTGGGCAGTGGGATCGACATCGGTTCGTCGTCCCGGCCGTGCGCGTAGACCTGCGCAGAACCGGGCAAATCGAGAGTGACCACACGATCACCCACCACCGGCGAATCCGCCGGAATGCGAACCGATGTGACCGTCAAGTTCTCAGTGAGATCAGCCAGGACGTCGAAATCGCCACCGAGCATGGCCGTCTTCGCGCCCGCGGCACCCAGCCGCTCGGGGTAGATGACTTCGTCGACCTCGCTGGCGTAGTTGTCGTACAGTTCCTCGCGGTAGTCCGCGTCGATGCGGAGGACAGTCCGACAGTCGTGCTCGTTGCCGATCATGCAGGCGGCGAAGTTGGCGTTGAGATCGCCCGTCAGGCCCGCGATCGCGTCCGCTTCGACGATGCCTGCTGCCTCCAGTGTATCCGTATCGGTGCAATCCCCAAGAACCGTCTCGAAGCCCTCCTCGCGGGCGCGCTCGGCTCGCTTGGCGTCGATCTCGACGATCGTGACGTCGTGGTCCTCCTCCCGGAGCACCCTGGCGGTGCGCATCCCGACGCGCCCGAACCCGACGATGACGAAGTACATACCTGTGTGAAGTGCCACCACACCTAAAAACGCTCCCCTCGCTGCAACCGACGGAGAGACGGTGGTCACTGTCTGGGAAATCAGACGTATCTACGGAAGACCCATCAAGCGAGTCACTCTCGGGCAGGTGCAGGCCAATCGTCTTGCCCTCGAACGGGTCGAAATCGAACGTGACCGTTCCGTGCTCGACCGGGATCGTCCCGCGGTCGGCCTCGATCAGCGACTGCTGGCGAGTGGTCTCGATTGCCCAGTCGATCAGTCAGGTCCTCGACCCGCCCCTCGCCGATGGCGGGAGCAGCGACTGGCATGCCGATCCGCATGGAAAACTGATCGCCACCGTCACGAAAAACCGGGTTCTCCAGGGCCGCCAGGCGGAGGCCCATAGAGGTGTACCGGATCACAAGCGCGATGTGGCGATCGAATTCAGGCTGTGGCAGGTGGGTGACAGGGTTACACTCGAAGAGAGGGACAGTCGTTCACGAGTTCTACCGAGGGTCACAGTACGTGTCTGCTGGACGACGATAGTTTATGTGGTGCGTTCACATCACCTCCGATACGAGTTCCCAAGCACCAGGTAGTAAAAAGGCTTCGCCATGGTGCTATACTTGCAGCGCAAAAAGTAGATGTACATTCGTATTACTCTCGAAAATAGCTGTGTATGTCCTACTATTCAGACTGTTCTACAATGAACGGGCATCGTCTGACAATCCAGAAAGCCCCGGTCGCGGGAAGACACCTACGGAAATGATGGCCCGAGAGTGGGCGTGACTCCACTGTGAGTCGCGTTACTCCCGGGGGACGGAAACGTTCTGTACGCGTCCGCCACAGTCGGGACAGTCCGTCACCCGCTCGTCGGCAACGACGACCGACAGACAGGATCGACACTCGTACCGTCGGGCGCCGGATCGGGGATACGGGTCTTGCGGTACCATATCTATGTGGTACCATTTGACACAGATAGGTGCTTTCCTTAAATTCACTAAGGAGTATATACGAATCGTCGAATTACCCACGATCATCCGAGAATAAGGGTAGTTTCGTTCGGTTTCTGAATCGGTTCCGGGACGTTCGCCGACCAAGGCATCTCCGGTAACTACCGCCGATATCAACACTCATTTATGAGGAAACACAGAGAGTGGGTGAGATGGGTGAGAACGACGACCACCCGTACACGTTCGAGTGTGCCAAGTGTGGCTGGGAAACGACAGGAGAACGGCGACCCGTTGCCTGTGCCGTGTGTGGTGGCCGAATGTTAGCGACGCCATCGCGGTGAGGATTCGACGACCGTCGCGACACATTGCCGTCGAAGAGAGCGATCCCGTGTGCTGGGCCGTCACAGTTTCGCTCCGTATTCTCGATGTGGTGCGAGAAACAACAACGCGTGCCGTCGGCACAGGGTTCGCTACTCGTCGGTAGCAGTTCCCGGATCGTCAGGCGGTCCTGCTCCGTCCTCATTGTCGCCGGTATCTGTCTTGGCTTCCCAGGAGAGAGTTGTCTCGGCCTCGTCCGTGACGATTTCCAGTTCGAATTCGGTCGCCTCGGCCGGAACGCTGACGGTGGCCAGTCCGGAAGCGTTCGTCGTCTCGACGGACTGATCGTCGGCGCTGACAGTCGCGTTCACGACCGCCGAGCCGTTCTGGGATACGACGACCGTCGCGTTCTCGCCGGGTTCGACAGGGCCGGCGAAGCGTGCTTCGAGGCGATCACGGTCGCGGTCGGCGTCCCGGTCACTGGCACCGCGATCGTCGTCGACACGGTCGATCTCCTGGTCCGGCCCGGACTCGCTGACGACTGGCTTGAGGATGTACTTCCCGCTGTTGCCCGCTTCGAAGACCGTCAGATCGAACACGAACGACACCGACTCGCCCTCGCTCAGCGTGAATCCCCGATTCAGATGGAGTTTCTGGCTCGGTAGTTTGACGGTCACTTCCTCGCCGGACTGGAGAGTCCCCTCGATCTCGCTGACGGAGACGAAGATGGTCGTGTATTCGTCAGCCGGGACGGAGAGATTGCCCAGCAGCGTCGCATTCGGTCCCTGGAGGCGCGTCAGATCGACACTCCGAACCTCGACGTCACGTTCGAGCCAGCCCGCTCGCTCACTGTCGCCGTCCTCGCCCGTCTCGGTTGCAGCGTCCGCAGTGGTTTCGAACTCGCCGGACTCCGTCTCGTCGACGCCGGTTTCAGCCGTCCCGTTGTCGATCGTCTGGGTGTCCACGGTCGCGTTCTCAGGTGTCGTCCGCGGCGCGTCGTTACCATCGGACGCAGCCGGTTTGAACCCGACATGAGTGATCGTGACGTTGAGGTGGGCAAACTGGTCGATAGCGTTGCGTTCGTCGCTGATGTACATCGCCACCGACCCGACGGCCCCGGACCCGTCGTCGCTCGTTCCATCAGTCGCCTCACTGGCGTCCTCAGCGACCGTCGACGTGGCGTCGCCCGGGAGTCCGTCACCCGTGACTGACGGACTCGACACGCCAGTCGAGCAGCCGGCGAGGACCATCGTCAGCGCCAGGAATACGGCGATGACAGTTCGGTTCATTGGAGTCGAGCGTACGATCGACTGATTCATAAATGCGATTCGTCGTTCGGATCGTTTACGCAGTTGAACGGAGATGAACGATTACCGCTCGACCGATTCGAAGGGCGTTTAGCCTTCGGCGGGCGACGGGAAGATAATGCGCGTGACGTTTCTGGGGACTAGCGGTGCGGTGCCGACGACCGAACGCAATCCCTCTGCAATCATGCTGTCTCGGGAGGGCGAGCGCCTGCTCTTTGACTGTGGCGAGGGAACCCAGCGTCAGATGATGCACTTTGGGACGGGCTTTGACGTCGCACACATCTTCATCAGCCATCTCCACGGCGATCACGTCCTGGGGATTCCGGGCCTGTTGCAGACGATGGATTTCAACGACCGCGAGGCCCCGCTGGCGATCCACGCACCTCACGGCACGCGGTCTCGACTGGAAGATCTGATCGGGGCGACCGGCGATCGACCGTCCTATCCCCTTCGAATCACCCAGAATCGGCCGGGAGATGTCGTGCTCGACGCCGACGAGTACGAAGTTCAGGCGATCGAGACCGAGCATCGGACGCGCTCGATCGGGTACGTCCTCGAAGAGGACGATCGCAAGGGACGGTTCGACCGCCAAAAGGCAGAGGCAGAACTCGGGATTGCACCCGGCCCGAAATACTCGAAGCTCCACGAGGGAACGCCTGTCGAACACGACGGTCGGACGATCCAGCCCGAGGAAGTTGTCGGGCCCCCACGCCCCGGACGGACCGTCGTCTACACGGGCGATACACGGCCGGTCGCTGCCGTCAGGCGGGAAAGCGAGAAAGCGGATCTGTTGATCCACGACGGCACGTTCGCGGCCGATCGCGCCGAACGGGCGGCCGGGACCGGTCACTCGACGGCTCGCGAGGCGGCGACGCTGGCCGCCGAGGCTGGGGCGAAGCGACTTGCACTCACGCACGTCTCGACGCGCTACGCCGGGCAGGGCCATCGCCTCGAAGCAGAGGCACGCGAGACGTTTGGCGAGGGCGCGTTCGTCGCCGAAGACGGCCAGCGGCTCGAGATCCCGTTCCCCGACAGCAAGTGAGGGACCCGGACGGGGCGAAACGCCGCCATCAGCACCCAACAGACCCAAATCAGGAGACAGCAGCCGCCGCTGTCTCGAAGTCAGAACAGTTACTTCGCTGTGGCCAAAATACAGTGTAATGGCCAAGCAGCGGGCCGATGCGCTCGTCGCACGAGGCCTCGACGCCGCGTCACCGTGGGGGATTCGTCTCGCCAGTGCCTGGTTCATCGCTGCAGCCGGCCTAGCCGCGGTCGTCGTACCGCTGGCTCGGGCCGTCGGTACGGGCCGCGTCACGGCGCCGCTACTCGGAACCGTCGTGCCGATGACGTTCGGACTGATTATCCTCGCCAGTGGATACTGGCTCGCCAAAAGTGATTTCGACGGCGAATTGGCGGTCGCCGTGGCAGTGTGGTGGTTTCTCGGGACCGCCTTCGGCGCGTTCTCTGCGCTTGGTCTCGTGGGCTATCAGTTGTCCGCCGGCGTCCAATTGGCCGACATTGCCGTCGTCGTCAGCGGGCTGGCATCGGTCGGTGGGATCGGCGGTTTACTCGTCGGTCGATACGACGCACAAAGCCAGCAGCGTCGGCGCGAACTCGAGGCCGAACGCAAACAGCTTGCCGACGAGCGGGAGAAGCTCGCCTTGCTCAACCGGATCGTCCGCCACGACATCGGCAACGACCTCCAGATCATCAGTGGCATGACCGGCCATCTAGAGAGTTACGTCGAAGACGGCGGAGAGGAGTATTTCGGTCGCGTCCAACGAACCACCGAGGAGGCGATCCAACTAACCGAGCAGGTCCGGGCGTTCGTCGCGTCGCTGGGTGAGGACAATCGGTCGACCGGCCGTCGGATCTCGCTTGAACGGGTCCTCGAAACCCAGATCGACAACGCACGAGAGGTCTATCGCCGGGCGACGATCGTTGTCGACGACGAGCTTCCGGACGTCGCCATCCCTGCCGACGAACTCCTCTCGACGATCTTCCACAACCTGCTCACGAACGCCGTCGAACACAACGACCGGGAAAACCCGTCCGTCGAAGTATTGGTGGAAACGAGTGACGGCAAAGTGACTGTCTCGGTAGCCGACAACGGCCCGGGCATCCCGCCGGCCGAGCGCGCGGCCGCATTGAACCCTGACGACCACGAAGTGGATGACCAGTCGGGGCTGGGCCTGTACATCGTCGGGATGCTCGTCGATCGCTACGGCGGATCGATTTCCTTCGCAGATCGCGATCCCACGGGCACGGTCGTGACCGTCCAGTTGCCAGTTGCCGACGGAGACACCGAGTAACACACGCAGACTGGACAATGGGCCGTTAGCGTCTTCCGTCAGGAACGGGAATTGTCCCGGCATGAACCTCGCACACGTCGCACTCTGGGTGTCGGATCTGGATCGCTCGCTATCGTTCTATGTAGATCTGGGATTCGAACGGACCGGTTCGTTCACGCTCGACGGCGTCGAGAACGTCTACCTCAACGCCGGCGACGGCGAAGTGCAACTCAAGCACGATCCGACCCGAACGACGCCAATCGCCCCCTCACGAGCCGACACTGACCACGTGGCGTTCCTCGTCGAGGATGTCCAGGCGGTCGCCGAGCAGGCCCGAGAAGCCGGCGGTTCAGTCGTCACCGAGCCACATATCGTTCCGGCTGCTGAAGCCAAGGCAACGTTCGTCGAAGATCCAGACGGACATACCGTGGAGTTCTACCGACCGCTCGATGAGTGAAAAGGGCGCGACGCCGCGGCGTTTATACTTCTGACTCTCTTACCAATCCTGTGCAACGGACGGCTGCCCTGGACGACGTAATCTTCGGCGTGGACGTCCAAAGCGGGGACGTTCGAGGGGACGCGCCCGCATACGCGCTGGTGATCTTCGACGGCGAGTCCATCGAGCGAGATGTGGTGAGCCACCGGAAGCTCCGCCGGCTGATCGACGCGAAAGAGCCAGCGATCGTCGCCACGGACAACATGTACGAACTTGCCCCGGACAAGGACGCCCTCATCCACTTCCTTGGTGAATTGCCCGACGGAACGGGACTTGTCCAGGTAACCGGCGACGAGCAACCGGAGCCACTCTCACGAGTGGCGACTCGCCACGGCGTCCCCTACGGCAAGGACCCGATGGAAGAAGCCGAGGCTGCGGCCCGACTGGCCGCAGCCAACGTCGGCTACGAAGTCTCGGCGTTCACCGACACCACGCGCGTGAAAGTCGCCCGTGGTCGATCGACCGGCGGCGGTGGGTGGAGTGAGGACCGCTACACCCGGCGCATCCACGGCTCGGTGAAGAAGCGTACCCGCGATGTCGAACGCGAGTTGGACGCGGCCGCTCTGGACTACGAGCGGGACGTGACCGAGAAGTACGGCGGGTTCTCGAATGCCGTTTTCGAAGTCCAGGCGCCGCCAGCGGAGATCCCCGTCTCGGCGGAACGGTCGGGGGATACGCGCATCGAGATCGAACGCGAGCGCCGCGACGGCATCGAGTTCGAGCCGCTTGCCCACCGACGCGATCACGTCATCGTCGGCGTCGACCCGGGGACGACGACCGCCGTGGCCGTCCTCGGCCTCGACGGCGAAGTGCTGGATGTCTACTCGACGAGGACCGACGACACCGCGGCGGTCACCGAGTGGATCATCGAACGTGGGCGACCGATCCTCGTCGCCGCGGACGTCACACCGATGCCCGAGACCGTCGAGAAGTTGCGTCGGAGTTTCGACGCCGCGGGCTGGACGCCCGACCGCGACCTTGCCGTCGACGAGAAACTCCACCGGACGCGGGAGGAGGCTTACGACAACGACCACGAACGCGACGCCCTGGCGGCCGCCCTGGAAGCCTACGACGACCACGAAGCGCAGTTCGAGCGGGTCGCTTCAAAAGTCCCGCCACGCGAGGAGGTCGGGCGGGTCCTCGCACGGGTACTCACCGACGAGGAGTCCGTCGAAAGCGTCCTCGAAGACCTCACCGAGGACGACAGTGAAGCCACAGAGACGACCGAACACGAACCACGCGAGTTGAGCCCCGAAGAAAAAGAGAGGAACCGACTCACCGAACGGGTCGAGCGTCTCGAATCACACGTTGAGGATCTCCGTGGAACGATCGAGGAGAAAGACGAGACGATCGCGGAGTACGAGGGCAAACTCGAAGCCGCCCGCAGCGAGCAGCGCGCTGAGACACGCAAACGACGGGAAGTGACCCGTCTGGAACGGGAGAACGATCGTCTCGAACGGGAACTCGAAGACGAACGTGAACGCGTCGAAGAGCTTGAGGGCAAACTCGAACGCCTGAAGGCCCTCTGGAAACTCGATCACTCCAACTTCGCCGAGGTCGAAGAGACCAAAGAGGGTCTCGTCCCGGTAAAGGTCGTCGAGAAGTTCACGACCGAAGCCATCGAGGACGCCGACGACCGCTTCGGCCTCGCCGAGGACGACATCGTTCTCTTCCGTGACGCGACGGGCGCCGGCCGCTCGACGGCCGAACGGCTGGCCGACCTGAACCCCCGGCTGGTACTCCGGACGGGCGGGCTCTCAGACGTCTCCGACGAGGTGCTGTTCGAAGAGGGCGTACCGATCGCACCGGCTGACAGCGTCACCGTCCAGGAGGTCGACGAACTCGCCGTCGCCCGCGAGCGCGAGGTCGAGGCCGCGACCGAAGAGTGGCGGGAGTACCGTCGAGAACGTGAGAAGGCCCGAACCGCGGAGATGGTCGATCAACTCATCAGTGAACACCGCGCGTCGGGCCACGGCGGTAGCGTGTGATGGTGTCAGCCGGCAGAGGATTTATCCGCTGGTCACCCGATTATCTCGATCGATGTCAGAAGACGTTACACTCGAGGTCGGCGACAGCACGTATCCCGGCCGGCTGAACACGCCCGAGGAGTCTTCGGATCACGGGGTACTGCTGGTTCCCGGCGCGGGACACGGTCCGTTCGGCGACGTGTTCCTCCGAGTTTCCCGTAGAGCGGCCGCCGAGGGCCACCACGTTGCCCGCTTCGAGACATGGATGTCACCCGGCGACCTGGAGGACAAAACCGACGAGGACTTCCGGGCAGAGCTGTCGGCCGGCGTCGATTTCCTCCGCTCGCTGGGGTGCTCGACGATCACCGTGGTCGCCAAGAGCTTCGGTGGCCGGATCGCCCTGGAGCATCTGCCGGATACGGTCGATCGACTGGTGCTGTGGGCCCCCGCGGTCCTGGCGGAGAACGCCGAGAACGTCCCCGAAGACGCGTGGGACAACCTCCCCTCCGTGACGCCCGGCGAGTTCGATATCGACGTTCCCGTCAGAATCCTTCAGGGTGACGACGATGGCATCTCCCTCGACAGTGCGGAACGGATCGCCGAGGGACTTGCCGACGGCGAACTCGTGGTCCTCCCCGACGAGGATCACTCGTTTCTGCAAGATCACGAACGAGTCATCGAGGAAACGATAGCGTTCCTGCCGGCATAGCGGAGGGAGATTCTCCCCGAAGACAGGAACCAGTGATCTGTTTCGGAGTTGGTAGGCAGGGGGAATGCAAGATATAGCGGATGTATTCAGCAAACCAGCGTCCTGTTTGCAAGCGAGTTGCGCTGAATCAGTCGGTAGATTGAGACTGCGTAGTCCGCGTCAATCTGACTCTTGTTGGAGCTGGTAGATTCCCCAGGCAAACAGACCAATACCGAAGACGATGTAAACGAACCACGGTGCGGAAGGAACATAACCGAACCACTGAGTACCGCTGTACACGAGAAGAACAATACCGATGGGGAACAAAAGCACCCCTCTTCCCTCCGTGTTTGAAATGGCGCCAGTAGAGTCACTCCGACTCATTGGCTGAATATGTAGTACGTCCTTAATACATCTTCTGTAAACGTGAAAGAAGATGCGAACAAAAGAAGGAACGACTGTGGGAGTGTCCTACTGACTGCATACACACTGTGTTGACTGATTTGAGCCAGTCCACGACAGAGAACATTCAGTGCTGAATATGCGCCTTCCATCATGCACGACAATCAGTCTCAATATCACACACTCTATAGTTGTTTCACCAGCGGAGCCACGAGCCTGAGAGTATTTGTGTCTCACCGTCCGTCGCTGTCACATGGAGGAGTTCATCGCCGAAAACCTCGATCGCTACGGAGACACACAGGGCGTCCTGCCTGACCAGCTGGACGACATCGGCGAACGGTATCGCGAGCAGGGCCACCTCACCCGTGACCAGCTGTACGAACTGGCCTACGAGACCGCGACCCGGAGTGCCTATCACGTCAAGTCTAATCCCGAGGCGCGCTGCGTCGAGGTGACGCGAAACGTCCGTCGCGTCGAGGGGGACTTCTCGAAGGTGCACCTCCTTTCGGGACTCTCGGGGTTCAAGGCACCGACTGCCTCGGCCGTGTTGACGGCACTGGATCCGGACCACCACGCCGTCGTCGACACGCGCGTCTGGGCCGCTCTCGAACGGCTGGACTACCTGGAGGGGCGCAAGGAGAACTTCGATGCCGCCGATTACGTGGCGATGGTCGAGCCGATCCGGGCGCTCGCCGACGAGACCGGATTCTCCCCCGCGGAGGTCGGCTACGCGCTGTTCGCGTACGACGAGCACGTGCGAGAGGGGACCCTCCACTGACCGGGCAGGACAGTCGGCGGGCGTGTGAACACGCGGCGCGTTTTTCAAACCTTAAACCCCTGCCGTCCGTAGCGCCGGGCATGAGCGATCAGGAGCGGACTGATCTCCGCATGCCTGACGATGACGAGGTGTTCGCTGTCGTCACCAACATGCTGGGGGCCAACCGCATCAATGTACGGTGTATGGACGGCGTCGAGCGGACCGCTCGTATCCCGGGCAAGATGCAAAAGCGCATCTGGATCCGCGAGGACGACGTCGTTCTGGTGAGCCCGTGGGACTGGCAAGAAGAGAAGGCCGACGTCACCTGGCGCTACGAGAAACAGGAGGCCGATCAGCTCCGTGAGGAGGGGCACATCCAGGAACCGTGACGGGCGAGACATGACGGGGGCCGTCTCACCTCCGACCGACCGCAACGGATCGTCGCGAAGCACCGCCAGCACTGTTTTTTGGGGCACCGATGACTGAATTTGGCCTGATCGACGACGAGGGAGCCGAGGCTCCAGGCGACGAATTCGAGGAGATCGAGGTCGCGGACACCGAGGCCGACCGGATCGCCCGCCGCCGTGATCGGGAGTTCAGTGAGTTCCGCAAGCGGATCAAGAATACCGAGCAGTTCAAAGTCGAAGCATCTGTCTTCGATGATGCGACCTTCGCCGCGCTGTACAAACTCGTCCAGGACGGCTACATCGAGGCCTTCGGGGCCCCGATTTCGACTGGAAAAGAGGCCAACGTCTACACGGCACTCTCCGGAACCCAGTCGCGTAGCGCCCCGGATAATTCGAGTCGCGCGGACCGGCGTTCCGCGGACACGCAAGCGGCGACGCCACGAGACGACGGCGGCAGGGGTTCGAGAGACGGTCACGAAGTCGCCGTCAAGGTCTACCGGATCAACGCCTCCGACTTCAAGGACATGCGCGGGTATCTCGACGGCGACCCGCGCTTCGAGGGGATCGGCTCGGACAAGAAGAAGGTCATCACGGCCTGGGTCCGCAAGGAGTTCGCCAACCTCAAACGAGCCCAACAGGCCGGCGTCCGCGTTCCCAACCCGATCGCCGTCGAGCGCAACGTCCTCGTCATGGAGTACATCGCAACCGACGCCGAAGGGCGGGCCAAACGACTCAACGAGGTCAACATCGAGAACCCCGAGACGGCCTTCGAGGTGCTCCGGGAGTACATGCGCCGTCTCTACGACGCCGGCCTGGTCCATGGCGACCTTTCTGAGTACAACGTCGTCTTCCACGAGGGGGAACTGGTCGTCATCGACCTCGGGCAGGCGGTGACGGTTCACTCGCCCAACGCCGACGACTTCCTGCAGCGTGACTGTGAAAACGTCGCGAACTTCTTCGCCGGGGAGGGCGTCGAGGTAACTGCCGAGGAGTTGTACAACGACATCACCGGCGAAAACGAGTAGGTGAGTCACTCGTGGATTGACTCGGGTAGTTCGTGGCTGCCGGTCATCATCGGACGTGCTGATAGAACGACAACACACATGGTGATTACCAGCGCAGAAGGGACGTCTACCAGTGGCGACTCTCACCGGTGTTCGCACCTGAAACCGCAAGGAACATCACCACTCAGTCGAACAACCAGGTGGTGAAACGACGTACGTTCCTTCGAACGGCCGGTATCAGCGTCGCCGGTGCGACGGCGCTTGCCGGCTGTTCGGACGCCGAACAGACCGAAGAAGGATCGCCGACGGCAACCGAGACGGACACAGCCACCGAGACCAGTACCGCAGCTCGCACGGGAACGACGACCGGCACCCCGATGGCCGAGCGGACGCTCCAGGTGGCGACGTACTCCTCGTTCACTGGCGAGGGTACCGCCGGCAACTGGCTGAAATCGGCCTTCGAATCGGCCCACGACGGCGTGACTGTCGAGTTCGTCACACCCGAAAACGGCCTCAACCAGTATATCTTGCGCCGACAGCAGGGTGCGCCCCTCGATGTCGACGCCTACGTCGGGTTGAACACGTCGGAGCTCGTCCGGGCCGACCAAGAACTCGATGGCTCGCTGTTCGCGACGCCTGATCTAGAGCGGGCTGGAGACGTCAAACCGGAACTCCAGGCCGATCCGCGTGGCAGGGCGATCCCCTACGACACCGGGTATATCTCCCTGGTCTACGACGAGAGCGAGGTCGAAAACCCGGCGACGTTCGATACACTCACGACCGACCCGTACCGCGGCGATCTCATCGCTCAGAACGCCCAGCAATCCGACCCGGGCCGGGCGTTTCTCCTCTGGACGATCGCCGAGAAGGGGCCGGACGGCTACCTTGACTACTGGCGTGACCTCCTCGATAACGACGTGACGATTCTCTCCGATTGGGAGCCAGCCTACCAGGCCTACCAGAACGAGGAAGCCCCGATGGTCGTCTCATATTCGACCGATCAGGTCTACTATCACGGTGAAGGCGTCGACATGTCCCGCCATCAGGTCGGGTTCCTGAACGACCAGGGCTACGCCAACCCCGAGATGATGGGGCTGTTCACCGATGCCAACGCACCCGAAATCGGCCGGCAGTTCATGGACTTTGCCCTCTCACCGGAGGCACAGGCCGAGATCGCAGTCCGGAACGTCCAGTTCCCGGCCGTCGAAGGGGTCGATCCCGGCGCGGAGTTCTCACAGTACGCCGACGAGCCCGGCGAACCCGTCACGTTCACGTACGACGAACTGGCAGGGAACGTCGAGGGATGGATCGAGGACTGGGCCCGCGAAGTCAGCGCCTGACGATGGCGTGGCCGTCGTCGGATCGGGTCGTCTTCCCGGTTGGACTCCTGGCCACACTGTTAGTACTGGTGACGGTCTTCTACTACCCCGTCGGTCGCGTACTCCTGGCTGCGATCAACCCTGGCGGGACCCCACTGGCACCGATCGTGGAGATACTCGCCGATCCCTTTTACCTCGGCGTGGCCCACCACGTCTTCGCCGATCCGATGGGCGTCCCCGCGGGAGTTCTCACGTGGCTGGCCGACGGGGCACCGCTCAGCGCGGTTGAGTTCGGGCTGTTCGGTTTCACGGCCTATCAAGCGGCATTGTCGGCACTCGCGAGCGTCGCCTTGGGCCTGCCCGGCGCGTACGTGCTCGCCCGCTTCGACTTTTGGGGGCGACAGACACTCACGTCGCTGACGATCGTGCCCTTCGTCCTGCCGTCGATTCTCGTGGCGGTCGGCTTTCAGGCCATGTTCGGCCGGACAGGGCTCTTCAACGACCTCCTCGGGGTCGTCGGCCTGGGGCCGATCGAGGTGCTCTATTCGCTGCCGGCGATCGTAATCGCCCACGCTTTCTACAACGCACCACTGGTCACCCGCTTCGTGACGAGCGCCTGGGAAGGGATCGACGCCCGGGAGATCGAGTCGGCCCGATCGATGGGTGCGACACCGATTCGAGCGTTCCGGGACGTCGTCCTCCCCCAGTTGCGCCCCGCGCTGCTCTCGGCGACGCTGCTCGCGTTCGTGTTCTCGTTCATGTCCTTCCCGATCGTGCTGGCGCTTGGCGGCCTCGAGTTGCAGACTGTCGAAGTATGGCTCTACGCAAAAGTGCAATCGCTGGATCTCGAGGCGGCCGCCGCACTGGCCGTCCTCGAATCAGCCATCTCGCTCGCGATCATGTACATCTACCTCCGGTATGAGTCCGGACAGATCGTGTCTCACACTGGAGGGCGCTCCCGCTCGCGACGATCGCTAGTTGCGGGGTGGCGGACGCTTTCCGACCCGCGACGCCTGGCAGTGCTCGCCTACGGGTGCGTCGCGGCGGTCGTCTTCCTCGGACCGATCCTCAGCCTGCTGATCGAGAGCGTTACGGGGCCGGAGGGGGCGTTCACGACGGCGTACTACGAATTCCTGCTCGCTCGACAGGCCTCGACCGCAGTCGGGACGATCGCACCGCTCACGGCGATTCGCAACTCGGTGTTGTTCGCCTTGGGAACGCTCGCGACCGCTGTTCCGATGGGCGTGATCGTGTCGCTGGTTGCGACCCGCAGCGGGCGGGGCAGTCGCCTCGCGGAGACGCTGTTGTCGGCGCCGATCGCCGTCAGCGGCATCGTCGTCGGCCTGGGGCTGTTGCAGACGCTCGTCTTCGGCGTCGAAGTGTTGGGCCATCGACTCACTGTGACCGGCTGGATCGCGGTCGTCGCCGCCCACGCCGTCGCAGCCTACCCGTTCGTGACCCGCAACGTGACCCCTGCCCTGGCCGGCATCGACGACCGGCTGGTCGAGACCGCGCGGTCACTGGGTGCGACGCGATTCCGGGCACTGTTGACGGTGACCCTGCCGCTGATCGTCGCCCCGCTGGTAGCCGGGGCGGCCTTCGCCTTCGCGATCAGCATCGGCGAGTTCGACTCGACGGTCCTGCTCGCGGAGGGCGGGGCGAGTCACACGATGCCGGTCGCGCTCGAACGGTACGTCGGCAACCGCTCGATCGGGCCGAGCCTCGGGCCCGCCACCGCGATGGGGACCGTCCTGCTCGCGGTGACGGCCGCCAGTTTCGTGGTCATCGACCGCGTCGGAGGGAGATACGATGGGTGAGTCGACTGAAACGGGCGTGGAACTCGAAGACGTCTCCGTTTCCTTCGGTGACGTCCCCGCGCTATCGGACGTGACGCTGTCGGTCGCCGAGGGAGAGTTCTTCACGCTCGTCGGGCCATCCGGGTGTGGCAAGACGACGACGCTCCGGACCATCGCCGGCTTCGAAACGCCGGCAAGCGGGACGGTTCGGATCGGCGGCCGCGACGTCACCGGCCTGCCGCCCGAACAGCGCGACGTGGGGATCGTCTTCCAGAACTACGCCCTGTTCCCGCATATGACTGTCCGGGAGAACGTCGCCTACAGCCTGCAGTACCGGTCGGCACCGGGCGACACCGACTCCGAGGAGCGAGTCGCCGAACTGCTGGAACTCGTCGAGGTGGCCGATCTGGCGGATCGACGGCCGGAATCGCTCTCGGGCGGCCAGCAACAGCGTGTCGCCCTCGCTCGCGCGCTCGCACCCGGCCCGGACGTCCTTCTGCTCGACGAACCGCTCTCGGCGCTGGACGCGCGGTTGCGCGAACAGTTGCGCCTCGAAGTGCGGGAGATCCAGCGCGAGTTGGGGATCACGACGATCTACGTCACCCACGACCAGGCCGAAGCGCTGGCGATCAGCGACCGGATCGGCGTGGTCAACGACGGTCGGATCGAACAGATCGGGACGCCGGAGGACGTCTATCGGAATCCCGCGACGCGGTTCGTTGCGGCGTTCGTCGGCGAAAACAACGTCTTCGACGCGCGGGTCGACGGTGACAATCAGTCCCTGACGATCGACAACGAGAGAATCGACCTCCCACAATCGCCCCCCACTCGCAGCGATGTGACTGTCTGTGTCCGTCCCGAGGACATCCACCTCGGGTCCGGCGAAGTGACCCTCTCGGCGACCGTCGTACACGTCGAGTTCCTGGGCGACGCCTACCGCGTCCACTGTACGTGGAACGGCCACTCGATCAGAGTCAGGACCCAGCGCGAACCGGACGGCGAGGACGTCACGCTCGGCTTTGACGCCGCGGACGTGACCGTCATCGGAGCCGAGTGAGACATCCGGAGGCGGCGACGAGGTCGAACAACAGGACGAAAACGCCGACGATTTGACGGCGACGGCCCGACTCGAAGCAATGCCGGATCGCGGAAAGATAGACGACGGAACCTTCGAGGAGATCATCGCGCCACAGTTGGGTGCCGACCGGGCGGACGTAACGGTCGGCCCACAGCACGGCGTCGACTTCGGCGTGCTCTCGGTCGAGGACAGCGCGATCGTGACGGCAACCGATCCGATATCGGTCCTCCCCGCGCTGGGCTTCGAGCGGGCCGGACGCATGGCGCTCGACATCGTTCTGACGGACGTCGCTGTCTCGGGGATCGACCCGACACACGTCACTGTAAGTCTGTCACTTCCCACAGAAATGACCGACGAGGAACTCGCCCGGACCTGGCACGGGATGGCCGACCACGCCGAAGCGCTGGGCGTGAGCGTCGTCGCCGGCCACACGGCGCGCTACGAGGGGATCGACTACTCGTGGGTCGGCGGCGGGACGGCCCTGGGCGTCGGCGATCCGTCCGATCTGGTCCGGCCCGACGGAGCACAGCCGGGCGACGCGATCGTCCTCACGACCGGCCCCGGCACGGAGACGGCCGGACTGTTTGCGACGCTGTTCCCGGACGCCCTCGAGTTGTCGGCCGCGACCGTCGCGACGGCACAGGAGCGCGTCGAGGACATTCTCGGGGTCGCGGACGCCAACCGCGCAAGCGAAGCTGGCGACCTGCACGCAATGCACGACGCGACCGAGGGCGGGGTCATCGGTGGGCTCGCCGAGATGGCGACGGGGGCTGGCCACCGGTTCGTCGTCGAGCGCGACCCGGCCCCGATCCAGCCAGGTGTGCAAGCCGTCTGTGACGCCGTGGGAGTCGATCCCTGGACGGTCTCCAGCGCGGGGAGCCTCCTGCTCACGACGCCTCCCGAAGAAGCGACGGCGGTCGTCGAAGCGATGGAGTCGGGCGGGACGCCGGCCGCGGTGATCGGCCAGGTCAAGGCGACCGATGGCGAGGGAACGGTCCACCTCGACGACCAACGAGCCGAGGCCCCGAAGAGTGATCCCGCCTGGGATGCCATGGCACAGCTCGCGGACCGCTAAGCCGGTCCGGTGGGAGTCTCGAACGGGCGTAGTACAAATTCACTTGGACAATAGCAATCAAAGTTGTTTAGTATGGTCGGAGAGAACCGGCGGATCACATGGTCGAGGAGGTTCGCAAGCGCGACGGAACGCACGAGTCCTTCGACAGGTCGAAGATCACGAACGCCATCCGGCAGGCGTTCGAGGCGGCCGGAGCTGACCCGGACGTCAAGATCGCTACCGTGGCCGACGGCGTAGTGGATCGCCTGGACCCGGCAGACGGGACAGTCGCCGTCGAGACGATTCAAGATCACGTCGAGCGGACGCTCGTCGAGGCTGACGAGTACGAGGCTGCCAAGCGGTACATCCTCTATCGCCACCGTCACGCCGGGTTACGTGACCTGGAAGGGCTCGTAGAGGCCAACGGCGGCGAGGCCGAGGAGCGCTCCCAGGGCGCGGTCGATGCCTACGTCGAACGCGAGGACTGGCGCGTCCGGGAGAACTCCAACATGGACTACTCCCTGCAGGGGCTGAACATCCACCTCACCGAGCGGACGATCGAAGACTACTGGCTGGAGAAAATCTACAGCGCCGAGGTAGCACAGGCCCACGAGTCGGGCGCGATCCACGTCCACGATCTTGGCGTTTTGGGGCCCTACTGTGTCGGCTGGGACATCGAAGACATCCTTCGGGAGGGGCTCAAGGGCGTCCGCGGGAAAGTCGAATCCGGGCCCGCCAAGCACTTCGACGTGGCGCTGATGCAACTCGTGAACTTCCTGTATACGCTGCAGGGCGAGGCTGCCGGCGCGCAGGCGCTCTCGAATTTCGACACCTACCTTGCGCCGTTCATCCGGGCAGACGACCTCGAGTACGAGGAGGTCCGCCACCAGCTCCAGCAGTTTATCTTCAATCTCAACGTCCCCACCCGGGTCGGCTTCCAGGCCCCCTTCACCAATCTCTCGATGGACCTGACGGTCCCCGATCACCTCGCCGACAAGCCGGTCGTGATCGGCGGCGAGCAGGGAGAGACGACCTACGGGGAGTTCCAGGACGAGGTGGACATGATCAACCGCGCCTTCGCCGAGGTGATGCTCGAGGGCGACGCGAAGGGCCGGCCGTTCACGTTCCCGATCCCGACCTACTCCATCACCGAGGACTTCGACTGGGACAACGAGACGCTCGATCCCGTCTGGGAGATGACCGCCACGTACGGCACCCCCTACTTCTCGAATTTCGTCAACAGCGAGATGGATACCGAGGACGCCCGCTCGATGTGCTGTCGGCTCCGACTGGACAACCGCGAACTCGAGTCTCGTGGCGGCGGGCTGTTCGGTTCGAACCCACTCACGGGTTCGATCGGCGTCGTCACGATCAACCTGCCCCAGCTGGGCTATCGGGCCGACGATGAGGACGAGTTCTTCGACCGACTGGGATCGCTGATGGACGTCGCAAAGCAGAGCCTGGAGACCAAACGCGAGGTCCTCGAACGGTACACCGAGCAGGGGCTGTACCCCTACGCGAAGTTCTACCTCCGGAACGTCGAGGAAGCCCACGATAGCTACTGGGCGAACCATTTCTCGACGATCGGCCTCATCGGAACCCACGAGGCCCTGCTGAACCTTCGGGGCCCGGAATCGGGGATCGACACACCCGATGGCAAGCAGTTCGCGGAGGAAGTCCTCGAGTTCATGCGCGATCGGCTCCGTGAGTACCAGGCCGAAACGGGACACATGTACAATCTGGAAGCGACGCCCGCGGAGGGGTCGTCCTACCGCCTCGCACGACAGGATCGCGAGCAGTTCCCCGACCTGCGCGTCCACGCTACCGACGGCCTCGACGGCGAGGAGCCGATCTACACGAACTCCACCCAGTTGCCCTTCGGCGCGCAACCGGACGTCTTCGACGCCCTGGATCACCAGGACGATCTCCAGACGAAATACACCGGGGGAACGGTCTTTCACGGCTGGCTCGGCGAATCGATGCCCTCGCCCGAGTCGACAAAGCAACTCGTCAGAACGATCGCCGAAAACTACGAGTTGCCCTACTACACGCTCACACCGACGTTTTCGGTCTGCCCGACCCATGGCTATCACAGCGGCGAACACGAGACGTGCCCAGCCTGTGGGGAATCCTGTGAGGTGTATTCCAGGGTCGTGGGCTACCTCCGACCCACCGAACACTGGAACCCGGGCAAGCAAGAGGAGTTCGACGAGCGGGCGGACTTCCGACCCAGCATCGCCGACTGATGAATCTCGGCGGCCTCCAGCGGACGACGCTGTCTGACTTCCCCGGTCGCGTCGCCTGCACGGTCTTCACCGCGGGCTGTAACATCCAGTGCCCGTACTGTCAGAACCCATCACTACTCGACGAGAGGCCCCAAATCGAGACACAGGATGTCTTCGAGTTGCTTGACACGCGCGCGAACCTCCTCGACGGCGTCGTGATCAGCGGCGGCGAACCGACGCTTCAGGATGACTTACCGGCGTTCGTCGAGCGGATCGCCGACCGCGGGCTGGACGTGAAACTCGACACGAACGGGACGCGACCGGACACGTTGCGTGAGACGCTGGAAACCGGAGCGATCGACTACGTTGCGATGGACCTCAAGACACTCCCCAAGCGCTACGACGAACTCGGTGCCAGGGATGGTATCGCCGAGGCTATCGAGCGGAGCGTCGAACTCGTCCGCGATCGAGCGCCAGCCTCCGAATTCCGGACGACCTTCGACCCGGGCGTGGTCGCGCCCGCGGATTTCGAACGGCTCGCTGCACTGGCGGGGGACGGCCCGTTGTACGTCCAGCGCGTCGAGACCGGCGCCGTACTATCGCCCGAGCGGGTCGAACCCACGCCCTCGGAGCCACTCGAAGCGATCGAGGCGACCCTCGGAGACCTGCCGTCGCCGGTCACCCGACGGTCAACGGAGCGGTGACACCCCCACGTCAAGTCAACGGACGCGAAAAGAAGATCCTGAATCGCCGGTAATGCCCAGCCCGACTACCACCGCTCGAAACGCTCGCTCAGAGCCCCGCCTGCCGCCCCGATGACGGCGGCACCGATCGCGACGGCGATTGCCTGTGTGAGCAAGTCACCGAACTCCGGAAGCGCTGTTGACACGGTCTCGGGTTTGAACAGGGTATAGAACACGGCCAGCACAAGTAGCGTCGCCAGTACGGCGCCGCCGTTGACCGCTGCTCCGACGGCCGGCGGTGACGACCCCGCCGACGCACGCTGGCCGACGAAAAAGCCGAGTCCGATCGCAAGCAGCGGCGAGAGGAGGAAAGTGAACTCGAAGGCACCGTACGACGCGACGAACAGTGCCTGCTCGCTGGCTATCGAGATACCAGCGACGCCACTGGTGCTTTCCCCCGCGAGCGTGGACGCGAGAAACAGCAGCACCAGCGTTCCGAGCCCGATCGAGAGGTACGCACCCAATCCGAGTTTCCCGAACTTCTGGAAGTCGGGGCCAAGTGTCGAACCACCCATCCCCTGGCCGTACCCGGGTTGACCCGGCGGTTGCTGAACGCCACCCTGCTGGTACTGCTGGCCCTGGGGCGCCTGCTGGCCTTGCTGTCCACCTTGGGGCGGTGCCTGCTGTGGTTGTTCGCCCTGTGCCTGCTGTGGTTGTTCGCCCTGTGCCTGCTGTGGTTGTTCGCCCTGTGCCTGCTGTGGTTGTCCATCCTGCGACTGCCCGCCATCAGCGACGGGTTCGTGATTGGATCCCGACATGTGAGAGTTTACCTCATACTCAGCAGAAATAAGTTTCGGAAGGATCGCCACGCCCGCGAAACGAACTCCACCGTGAGGGACCTATCTGACTCGTTTCAGGAGTGACACAGTTTGCAGGCACTGCCCAACCAGTGATCGAAGCCGACCAGCCGACGAGTTGGCACTCAAACTGCCGGTTCAGCCGTGCGCTGGATGGCGTCGGCAAGCAATGGTCGCATCATCCCGACCAGCGGCGCGGAGTCGCCGTCGGTCCAGACGGCCCGGTGCTTCCGGACGCCGGGCAGCGAGGTTTCGACGTCGGCACTGACCAACAGTTGTTCGCCGTCGACCATGAGAATCGCACTCACGGCACCTGGCTGGATCGGGTGTGAGTCCCACCACGTCCAGGTTTCCTGGACGCGGGCCATGGGCAGTTCCTCGTCCAGGCGCTCGCGAATCGACGCTGCCGGCGACCCGATCACGACATCGACCCCGCGCTCGGTGGCCTCGCCCAGGGCGGCAAGCAAATCGTCGGTCAGGAGGTCCGCGACGGCCGCAGCGAGCAACACCTCCTCGTCGGCTTGCTGAATCAACCCCACCATACGTTCGCTGACCTCGGCATCGCCTTCCATGACCCACACGTCGCCACCGGCTTCAGTCGCCTCGGGTGGTTGTAATCGCGGCAAGAGTTCTTCCAGGCGGTCGAGGAGTTCCGAGAGGCGACGATCCAGTAGCGAAACGGCCTCCCCGGGCTCGGCGACACGGAACTCCCGGGGCGTCCCCTGCTGGACATCGACCAACCCCCGTTCCTGTAGCCCCTCCATACAATCGTACACGCGAGCGCGAGGAACGTCCGCAACGTCGCTGACGTCCTTGGCTGTGCCCTGGCGGACGCGCTGGAGGCCGACGAAACATTTGGCCTCGTATTCGGTGAAATCGATCGTCTGTAACAGCGAAACACACTCCTCGACGATCGAGTCCGCAGATCCGTCCGTCGATTGCCTGTCGTTTGACATAGTTGACTGCACCCTACTCCGGGTATGTCCGGTTCGTCCCACATCCGAATAGTCCTTTGGACGTTTCTACGCCCGTAACAACTGATTGCAGTCATCTCCTGACCGTCGTACTGCGACATCGTCTCAAATCCTGTGACCGTCGTCCCATGAGTTGTTACTATACTCATACCCCATCTGTTTCTATTAGAGTGAAAAACTGTCGAAAGCCCTAAATAGCCCGGTCAGCTACTGAGGGGTACGGAGTTAGGCAGGCACGTTAGTCATGTCAGAAACGAACTCGACACGAACGGCCACCAGGCAACGAGCGGGCAACCGGCAGGACGACCAACGGGTCGAATCAGCAACGGCCTGTCCCGAGTGTGACGGCACAGTCGTGACGGACGAGGAGCGCGGCGAGCGGGTCTGTCAAGAGTGTGGAGTCGTCGTCGAGTCCGAGGCCATCGACCACGGGCCGGAGTGGCGTGCGTTCACGCCCGCAGAGCGCGATCAGCGGAGTCGCGTCGGTGCCCCGACGACGAAACTGCTCCACGACGAGGGCCTCTCGACATCGATCAGTTGGTCGAACAAGGACGCCAGCGGCCAGACCCTCTCAGCGTCCCAGCGGGAGAAGATGGGGCGGCTTCGCGTCTGGGACGAACGGTTTCGCGCCCAAGACGCACAGGACCGGAACCTGAAACAGGCGTTGGGCGAGATCGATCGGATGGCTTCGGCGCTGGGACTGCCCGACAACGTCCGTGAAACTGCCTCGGTGATCTACCGGCGTGCGCTCGAGGACGAGCTGCTCCCGGGGCGCTCGATCGAGGGCATGGCAACGGCGTCGCTGTACGCCGCGGCTCGGCAGGCCGGCACGCCGCGCAGTCTCGACGAGTTCGAGCCGGTGAGTCGCGTCCGTCGCCAGAAGTTCGCCCGCGCGTACCGATACCTCGCTCGGCAGCTCGAACTCGGGATTGCTCCCGCAGATCCGGAATCCTATCTTCCGCGGTTCGTCTCGGATCTCGGGGTCGGTGACAAGCTCGAACGGCGCGCCCGGAAGCTGCTGGCAAGAGCGAAAGACGATGGGGTGCACAGCGGCAAGAACCCGACAGGTCTGGCGGCGGGCGCGATCTACGCCGCCGGACTGCTAACCGGCGATCGCGTCACCCAGGGTGCCATCGCCGAGACGGCCGACGTCAGTGAGGTCACGATCAGAGACCGGTACTCCGAGCTCCTGGCACTGCTCGAAAGCGGTGACGTGGACGCTCGCACCGAAGCTGCCGGCCTGTAAGCGAGCACTGACTGGCAGACAGTTTTTCGGCGAGCGTTCGATAGGCTGACAGCCTCCACGTGCTGAAGGGCGGGGCTGTCTCCTTTCACTTCGGTAACCAACAGTTTTAGTCCCTCGCCCGGTAGGGCCGCCGATGACCGGAAGCGAACGGGTCGCAGTCGGCCAAGCGCTGACGCCGTCACAGCAACGTGCGGGAGCTATCGTCACGATCGAAGACGAGACGATCGAGGCAGTCGAGGCACGATCGGAGACCGAGCGATCGCCGACACGCGCTTATCCAGACGGGATCGCAATCCCCGGCTTCATCGACGCCCACGTCCACGGGTACGCTGGTAATGCTGTCGGCAGTGATCCGAACAAACTGGTGAATATCGCGGAAGAGGTTGTCGAGACCGGCGTGACGTCGCTGTTCCCCACGACCGTTTCGGCCCCGCAAAACGAGCTCGTCGCTGCCGGGGCGGCCACCGCCGCGGCCGTCGATCGCGACCACGATGGGGCGTCGATCGCCGGTCTCCACCTCGAAGGCCCATACTTGAATGTCGATCAGCGTGGCGCACAAGATCCAGACGCACTCCGCGACCCGGCCGTCGAGGAACTCCAGGCAGTCGCCGACGCCGCCGATGGGAACCTCGCTCGCGTCACGCTCGCCCCGGAATTGACAGGGGCGAGTGAATTCGTCAAGGCAGCTCGCGACCAGGGACTGATCGTCTCGGCCGGCCACTCTGCCGCCGATTTCGAGACGGCCACAACTGCCTTCGACACCGGCGTCTCGATCGCGACCCACCTCTATAACGGCATGACCGGCTTCCACCACCGCGAGCCGGGAATTATTGGGGCATCGCTCGTCCACGAGGACGTCACCGTCGAGCTCATCACCGACTTACAGCACCTCCACCCGGGGGCGATCGAACTCGCGCTATCCGCCAAGGGCCCCGAGCGGTGCATGCTCGTCACAGACGCCATCGCCGCGACGGGCCTGCCCGATGGAGAGTACAGTCTTGGCGAGATGGATGTCGTCGTCGAAGACGGGACCAGTCGGCTCGTCGAGGACGGCAGCCTTGCAGGGAGTACACTCACGATGGACAACGCCATCCGGAACCTAGTCGAGGAGATCGGGCTGGATCTACCGACCGCCGTCCGGATGGCGACAGACGTACCGGCTCGCGCAATGGGCCTGGACGACCGCGGGCGGCTGGAACCCGGCCTCCGCGGCGACGTGACGATCCTCGACGAAGACCTGACGGTTCAGGCGACGATCGTCGGCGGCGAAGTAGTCTACGAACGCGGGCAGGCGTGAACGGGCGCCCTACAGGCAGTTCGGTGCCAGCTACTCCGGGCAAGACTCGAAGGCGAAAATGTCTTGGCGCGGTTTTGCGATCTGTCTCGACGGGTTCGAGTGGCTCACTCGGACAGCCAAGCATCACGAGTTCGATCACCGACCAGTCCTCGGGCACATCGCGGGTGGCGTTGACCCGCTCCTGGTCGAACGAGCTGATCCAGCAGGTACCCAGCCCCTTCTCGACGGCAGCAAGCGTGACGACAGTGATAATTAGATCGCGGCGCTTGCTCCCGAAAAGCGCAACTGACCGATGATCGGGATTGCAACCGGAGTGATACGATGAGCGAAGACATCGATTACGCAGCCCGCGCCCACGACGTGCTGGGATTCTCGCGGTGGTGGCTGGTACTTGCGGCCGCTGGGATGATGGCCGTCGTCGGCCCCTACCAGTACGTCTGGAGCAGCCTCCGGGATCCCGTCGCAGCCAATCTCGGCATCGACAACGCCACACTCTCGACTGTGTTCACGCTGTACGTCGTGATCCAGGCCGGCAGTCAGTTCCCCGTCGGCTGGTGGCGAGATCGACATGGCCCGCGCACGCTGGCGATCCTCGCGGCCGGCCTCGCTGGCGGGGGCTATCTCGCAGTGTCAGTCGCGACGAGCGTCTGGCAGATCTACCTCGCCTATGGACTGGGTGCACTGGGTGTCGGAATCGTCTACACGGTGGCCGTCAATACGGCACTGAAGTGGTTCCCGGACCGTCGTGGACTCACGGCCGGCGTTGGGACGATGGCGTTTGCCGGCGGCAGCGCCGCCCTCATCCCGTACGTCCGGGCAAATACGGGGCCGGGACGTCCCGTCACGGCCTACAGTGACGTTCTCCAGCACGTTGGCGTCCTCATCTTCGTGGTCGTGTTCGTTGGCGCATTGATCCTTCGCGATCCGCCGGCCAACTGGCGATCGACAGACACCGAAAGCGAGGGCGACACCGAGCGACAGTTCACCTGGCGAGAGATGATCCGGACCCGGCAGTTCTGGCTCATGTACGTGATGTTCGTCGCCGTCGCCAGCGCCGAGCTCATGCTGATCGAGAAGGTCGTCTCCTATGCAGGCACGCGCTCCCTGACGGTGACCATCGCTACGGCGGCCGCGACGCTACTGCCGGTTGCCAGTGCAATGGGTCGACTGACAATCGGCGGACTCAGTGATCGACTCGGCCCCACGACAACGATGACGGTGACGTTCGGCCTCAGCGGGCTCGGCCTGTGTGGGGTCGTAGCCTTCGGACAGGGTGGCATCGGCGGGGCGTTCGTCGCGAGCGTCGTCTTCAGCGTGTTCTTCTCGAGTCCGCAGTACACGCTGTTCCCGAGTGCAGTCGCGGACTTCTACGGCGACACCCACTCCAGTGCCAACTACGCGCTTCTCTACTCCGCGAAGCTCTGGGGCGGCGTCTTCGGCGGGACTATCACCGGCGCAGCCGTGGTCGCCCTGGGTTGGAATCGAACGTTCCTCCTCGGGGGGAGCCTGGCAATGCTGGCCGGGCTCGCGGCGCTTGCTCTCCACCCGCCTGCAGAACCTGCCAAGGAGCGCTAACCGACCGCTTCGAGACGCTCGACGCCAACCCACACGAGGACGCTCTCACAGCGTGACCGTCTCACCGCGTCCAGGGGCAGACGCGTCGAACCCATCTTCGGACAGTTCAGCGGCGAAATCCACAGTTCGATCGCCGTGGACGACGAGAAGTTCCGAACCACGGTAGTTCTCAAGAAAGTCGAGCAGGCCGCCACGGTCGGCATGGGCGGAGAAGTCGTACTGTTCAACCTGAGCGGCGACGGGCATCACCTGCCCGTCGATCTCGGCCCGACCCGTCTCCAGCAACTCTCGGCCGGGCGTACCCGCGACCTGGTAGCCCGTCATCGCGATCTTGTTCACCGGGAGATCCCGGATCGCCGGGATATACGTCATCGCCGGCCCGCCCGAAAGCATTCCTGAGGTTGTGATGATCGCCGCGTTCTGCTCGGCGATGCGCTTGCGTTGGCCGTCTCTCCCCGTGACGAAGCGAGCATGGGACTTTGCCCGCCGGAGTGCCTCGGGATCGCGAAGGAAGTCGGGGTGGCGACGGAGCAGTTCCGTGACGTGCGTGCCCATCCCGTCGACGTAACACGGGATGTCGTGGGCCGCACAGATCAACATGGCTTCCTGGGTCCGACCGATCGCGAACGCCGGAATTACGGCCGTCCCACCCTCCCACAGCGTCGTCTTGATACTCTGGGCGAAGCGCTCCTCGACCGTCGCCCGCTCCTCGTGAGTCACGTCCGAGTAGGTACTCTCGGTGATCACGGCGTCGGCCTCGGGGCGAGCAGTGGTCCCAGCGACGAGGCGCTGTCCACGGATCGGTTCGCCACGCCGATCCGTGCGGCTCGCGGGAGTGTCGCTCCCGCGGTGGTCGTCCGTGTGGAAGTCCCCCGTGTACAGCAGTCGCGTCTCACCGTCGTCAATCAGTACGTGGGCGCTCCCGGGGATGTGTCCGGCGTCGAAAAACGTGACCTCGTAGCCTGCCGCCTCGAAGGACTCCCGATACCCGTGAGTCTCGCTAACTTGCGTGACCCGTTTGATCTCCTGTTCGGTGAACGGACAGTCGTAGGTGCCGCCATGCAGTTTCAGGGTGTCCCGCGCCAGTGTCAGCGCTAACTCGCGAGTCGGCGGTGTCCAGTGAATCGGTGGGCGACGATCGCCCGACAGCAGGGCGGGGATCGTCCCGACGTGATCGAGGTGGCCGTGGCTGACGACGACTGCCTCGGGGTCGGCATCGAGTGGAAACTGTGGCGGGGTCGCCGTCTTCATCCCGAAGTCGACGAGCAGTCGATCGTCGATGAAGATCGCGCTCCGGCCGATCTCGCGGGCGCCGCCCAGAAACCGCACGTCCATGATCGGCGTCTATGACGAGGATCGCTTTGTGGGCGTCGATTCCGGGCCGGGACCAGAACCGAGGTTTAAGGCCCATCCGTGGATGGATATCCAGTATGTTCCGCCTGCAGACGCTCCGTCGGAGTTTCGTCGCGGGAATATTTTTCGTCGCGCCACTTATCGTCACGATCGTTGCCCTACGGCTGTTGATCGGGTGGGTCTCCGGATTCGTCAATCCGATCGTCAAGGCGACGACGCTATCGCAGTACACCGCCAATATTGCACTCGTCGCCCAAGGCATCACGCTGATCGCGTTGCTCGTGTTCGTTGCCCTGCTGGGCTATCTCGCCCAGCGATCGATCGGCCAGTGGGGCTTCGACTGGTTCGATCGGGCCTTTGGCATCGTCCCGCTGGTCAGCATCATCTACACCAGCGTCCGCCAGATGACCAACGCGCTACGCAACCGGGAGAATCACTACGAGAGTGTCGTCCTCGTCGAGTACCCACGAGATGGGACATACGTCATTGGCTTTGTCACGGCTGAGAGCCCTAACGCCGTACAGACGGTTACCGGCGAGGCGTTCAACGTGTTCGTCCCGACCAGCCCGAACGTGACCGGCGGGCGACTCCTGTTAGTCCCGAAAGCCGACGTCTACGAGATCGACATCAGTGTCCGTCGGGGCCTCCGATTACTAATGACGACCGGCATGGCCGAAGATCAGTCCGGAGTCGAACGACTGGCCGCCGAAGCCAACGTGGACCTCCCCGAAACCGATCTGTCGAGGAATCAAGACACGGTGACAAACGAATAGTGCACGGCAGATCTGTCGAGGAATCAAGACACGGTGACAAACGAATCCCTCTCGAAGGGAGTTCGTGAACCGTCGATCGGTGCACGTGGGAGACCCCCCAGCCAAAACCGGCTCCAGGCCCGTCCACACAGCATGGCCTGTGTCGGCACTATCATGTTATTTGATAACATGACCCATTCTCGATGTTGATATTTGGGGGCAGTGGTTTATATTGTTCTAAACGAAAAGCGCCTATAATCTGAAAAACGGCCGTCAATGGCCAGCAGTCAGAGAGTTCAACCATGAACGAACAGACGACACGACGAAACTACCTGCGGGGAGCGACGGCGCTCGGTGTCGCAGGGATCGGATCGCTCAGCGGCTGTGTCGGTCAGCTCGGCGGTACCGACGGCTCGATACCGTTTGGAGCCATTCTTCCAGTTTCGGTATCCGGAGAGATCGGCACGGTTGGGACACATCACGCCGCGGCCGTCGAACAGGCCGTCAAAGATGTCAACCGAGCCGGTGGGATCGACGGTCGAGAGATCGCCGTCGACGTTCGGGACAGCGCGGCATCGAGCGAGCAGGCACTGACAGCCTATCAGGAACTCGTCGATGCCGGGACGTTGGGATTCGTCGGTGCAGTCCTGTCCTCGGCGTCGGTCCAGCTCGCCGAGCGAGTCGCTGACGACCGCATCGTCCAGATGAGTCCAGCTAGCACCTCGCCTCAGTTGTCCGAGGCGGGAAGAGCCGGTGAATTGAAATTCTTCGGCCGGACGGTTTCGAGCGACATCTTACAGGCGTACGTCATGGCAAAGATCCTCAACAGCACCCAGTATATCGGTGCCGACACGACAGCGATCCTCCATACCGACGATGCGTTTGGCTCGGGGCTCGCTGAGGAGATCGAATCGGCGTTCGATGGCACTGTCACGGCGAGTGTCGGGTTCGATCCTAACGGGGATCAGTACACGGACGTGATCTCCGAGGCAGTCGCCGACGAGCCAGATGGCGTTGCACTGGTGAGTTTGCCCGGTTCGGCAACTCAAAGCATCCTCTCACAGCGCCAGGAAGCGGATCACGATGCCCAGTGGGTATTGAGCGCCGGGCTCATCCCGGCTCAGCCGCCGGGTCCGTTCAACGGCGTCTACGGCGGTTCGCTGGCCTCGACACAGACGACCGGCGCGGCCAAACTGGGTCTGAAACTGAGTCAGTTCGACACCCTTGCCTCCTTTACCGAACAGGCCTACGACGCCCTGTTCGTGCAGGCACTCGCACTCGAACGCGCCGAAAAACGATCGAGTGCGGCCATTGCACGGAACCTGCGGGCGGTCTCCGGGGGCGACGGCCACACAGTAACCGTCGGTGAATTCGAGCGAGCGAAGAAACTGCTCGCCAACGGCCGGGAAGTGAACTACCGGGGTGCCTCGGGCAACCTCGATCTGCTCGCGACACTCGAACCCGTGAGTGAGTATCTCGTCCAGCACGTAACCGACGGGTCAATGACGAACGTCGAGTTGCTGAAACGGAGTTACTTCACGGAGGTACTGGAGTGAGACCAATGTCCGAGGACACAAATCAATCGTCATCTGGGCTTACGAGCCGTCTCGAACGCCTGCTTCCCGCGGTCGTCCGGCGGAGTTACGCCGTGAAGTTCATGCTCACACTGCTGGTCGTGGTCGCGTTGATCGGGGCAGTCGGCGTCTACATCCACTTCGACACACAGGACCGCGTGGCAGCGGACACCCAAGAAGAGATCACTGGCATCGCACAGGAGGAGGCAAGTAGTCTGGAATCGTGGGTTGCCAGCCGCAAATCCGATACGAACTTCCTTGCATCGTCGCTATCGGATCTGCAGGCCGATTCCGCATTGGAACGGACGCTCGAACAGCGACTGGTCGAACTCCCCGGCGACGTGAACCGACTCCATATCGTCGATACCGACCGCGGAACGGTCGTCGCAAGCACCCAGTCTCAGTTTTCGGGGGCCGATCTGTCAGCAGTCGATGCCCCGTGGGCGGCAACGATAGGCACCAACACACGGGGATCGACACAGGTTTCAAAGCCGTTCGACACTGGCGGAGAGCCGATGGTCGCGTTCAGCGCCCCTCTCTCGGAGACGCGGACGATCGTTCTGAGTACGTCCCTCGCGGAGCGCTCGAAAGATTTCAATCCGCCGATCGCGCTGGCAGACATCAAGGTCGTCAACGGCGACGGGACAATCGTCATGGACAACCGGAACGCCGATCTGTTGGCCGGATATCTGCCGGACGGGTCCGTCCCGACGATCATCGAGAACGCGCTCAGCGGTACGACCGGCTACACCAAAACGTCGGGCGCAACCGGCATGGCAGATAAAACCTACGTCACCGCCTACACGCCAGTCGTCGGGACAGACTGGGCGATGCTGGTTCATGTCCCTGCGAGTGATGCCTTCAGTCTCCAGACCCAGATCACGCAGAATCTCGCGATCCTCGTCGTCGTCGCACTGATCGGGCTGGCGGTCGTGGGCCTCACGATCGGCCGAAACACGGCCACCCAGCTTGAATCGCTCTCCGGGACAGCATCGGAACTCGCAGAAGGACGACTCGACGTGTCGATCCCTGAAACCGACCGGGTCGACGAACTCGGATCACTGGTCGACTCCTTTGCCGGACTGCACGCGTATCTGAACACCGTTTCGGCCCGTGCGGAGGCGCTTGCCGATCAGAACTTCGATGCCAAGGTCCTCGAAAAAGATGTCCCGGGAACGTTCGGGGAGACGCTCGACCGTATGGGCGAGGACCTCGAAGCGATGGTCACCGAGATCGAGACAGCCCGCGCCGAGGCAGAGTCAGCAAAACAGGAAGCCGAGGCACTCAACGACGCACTCGCGGAGAAAGCACGGGCATTCGGTGAGGTAATGGAGCACGCCGCCGACGGCGATCTGACCGTCCGCATGGACCCCGACAGCCCGAGCGAGGAGATGGAACGGATCGCCGAGTCGTTCAACGAGATGCTCGCCGACATCGAGCGGACGATCGGCCAGATCCAGTCCGTCGCCGAGACGGTCGATACCTCCAGCCAGGAGGTCACGGCCGGAACCAAGGAGATCGCCGACGCAAGTGGTGAGGTCAGCAATTCGATCCAAACCATTTCGGCCGGGCTTGACGAACAGGACGACAACGTCCAGGAGATCGCCCGGGAAATGAGTAGTCTCTCGGCGACCGTCGAGGAGGTCGCCTCCTCAGCCGAAGAGGTCGCACAGACCACGGAGGCCGCCGCCGAACAAGGCCAGCTCAGTAAAGACGCTGCCGACGACGCCATCGTGGAAATGGAGACGATCAAAGAGCAGTCACTCCGAACTGCAGACGAGATCGAGGCTCTGGAAACGGAGATGGACCGCATTGGCGAGGTCGTCGACATGATCGAGGACATCGCCGAACAGACCAACATGCTCGCATTGAACGCCAACATCGAGGCCGCCCGCGCCGGCCAAGAGGGCGGCGGGTTCGCGGTGGTCGCCGACGAGGTGAAACAACTGGCCGAAGAGGTCGGCGACGCGACGAGCACGGTCGGCGATCACATCGAGGAGGTCCAGGCGACGACCGAACAAGCGAGTCAGGACATGCGGAAGATGCGCGAACACGTCCTAGAGGGGACCGAAACGATCGAGGACGCATTACAGACCCTCGAGGATGTCGTCGCGGGTGTCGAACAAGCCAACACAGGCGTCCAGTCGATCGACGACGCGACCGACGAACAGGCCGCCTCGGCCGAAGAGGTCGCCGCCATGGCCGACCAGATCTCGGAGATCAGCCGGGAAACAAACGACGACGCAAACGAGGTCGCCGCGGCCGCCCAACAGCAGAGTGCTGCCGTCGAAAACATCACCCAAAACGTCTCGGATCTCGCCGATGAAGCCGATACCCTCCAAGAACTGGTCGACGAGTTCGTCGTCGAGAAGTGAATAGGACCGCCTCGCCATCAAACCCAGATGGAACGGGCATTCGACCCAGTACCATCGCACAGACCACACCCGCCGTCCAGGACTCGACATCAGGTGCCGGGACCGTTCGGATGTCTCAATCTCCGATGGTCACAGCGGCGACGGAGATGCCGCCCATCCCCGCCGAGCAGCACGCGCATCGACTTTCAGCGCCGTTTTAGGCCACCTCAATGGTGACGGGACACCGATGGCCCCACAGGACGGTTGTGTCGTCGTACCGACGATCCGCAACCCCGACTGTCTCCGGGAGTATGCCGCAAACGCCCGCGAGCACGGGTTCGACCTCGATCGGCTTCGTCACCGCTGGGAATCCCGCCGCCGCGACCGTGACCGGCGGGGACACGTACAACGTCTTCCTCCCCCAGAGTCCCACCCCGGCGGCCGGTCGGGTGGCACTGGTTCCGAAGGAGAATGCCCACGAACTGGACAACAGCGTCCGCCGGGCGTTGCGACTGTTGATGACTACCGGGATGGCCGAGGAAAAGTCCGACGTCGAACGGCTCGCCGCCGAGACTGACGTCGATCTGCCCGAAATCGGCGATCGGGATGGAGCAACCCAATCGTCCGAAAATTGATCCGTTAGCTGATATTGGGCTTATTGAGACGCTCATAATAACACAGTTCAGCAACTCTCGAAGAATCATATGTTTACTAGTAGGTAGCACTAAGTATAAATTTTATATAATAAAAATGGGAGTGAATTCGGTTGTGCTATCGACGTTAGTCCCCTTCACGAAGAATGTTGTAACGCCCGCGAAAATGCCGTCGTTGGAACGCCGAAACCGGCCGTTCAACGTGGTGACTGCGGCGACGCCGACTGGGTGATCGTGTCGATTCACGCCCTCAATACGGATCTCGACCACCCCCACCGCCGACTGCTCGACGCCCTGTAGGAAATGCCACGGTTTGTGGAATTCTCGACCTAGATCCGGCTACACTACCTGATTTCAACACGGTCTGTGCGCGCATGCAAAAACTGAAGATGCCGCTCTGGCGCGACCTGCTCCGGCTGTCGGCGCAACTGTACGAGACCGGCGAGATACAGGCGATAAACGTCACCTATGTGATATTCTCTCGGCCGTAAACAGAGAGATCAAAGATCCCTCAGGCAGTCGGGCGTAGCCCGACGACAGCGGGGCTTCCCACAAGGACGGTCTTGCGGGTTGGGGAACCTCGGGTTCGTCTCCCGTCGTGAAACAGGGAGTGCCACGCCCCCGTTATCGCTATCCTCCCAAGAGGACTCGGGAGTACCTCGGTTGTTTTCTGACGGTATCCACAGCGGCCGTACCGACGGGGATACCGTCGAGCGACCGAGTGAAACCTCCGATACTGTCTCATTACATTGGGCGGATTGACCGCCTCGGTTGGTATCACAAACAGCCTGTGCACGCGTAAATCTACCGATGACGGCGGTGACGAATTGCGGAGCGATTCGTTCGCACACCAGAAATCTACGATTTCTGGGGACGTCCTCAGAAACGCTCGCGTTTCTGATGGGCTGCACAAGAGCTTGCTCTTGTGAACGCTGTATCCTCGTCCTAAAGGACAGGGTTTTAGCGCCTGTTCCGCAGTGGGATAATCTGTGTCGCGGCGGGGTAATATCACGCCAAAGATACAAACGTTGCGTTTAGGTCAGTGAAAACGACTGTGTTGATCGGCTGCAAGACTAGTACGAGTCTAGTTATACATTGATAGATGAAATAACTGCACGAAATACAGATTGTGGCCAACTGCCCACACAAAATATAGATAGGTTAAATGTTCTGACCGCTGACAAAGACGACGGCTATCGTTACTTCGTCAGAAACGTTGAACTATCTCTTGTCACCTCTACAGGCGGAATTCACGCGTCGAAACAAGACCAATCATGATTGAAGCCGCACTAGTTATGGTACTTACAGTCATATGAGTGTAATGGGTGGGGGGATCGTCACGGGAAACCGCGTTCGAACTGCTTGATCGAGGGTCGCTCCCCCTCAATGGTAGCGATATATTCGAGTAGCCGCTTCCGAAGGTCGTCAGAGATGTCGCGGTACTCCGGACGGCCAGCAAGGTTAATGGTCTCGCCTGGATCCTGCCAGAGATCGTAGAGGTAGCGTTCGACGTAGACATCGCTCGATTGTTCGGCGTTCCCGCCGCGCCAACCAGTCGTCGTCGGCGCTGCCACAGCGTACTTCCAGCGATCGGTCCGGAGCGCACGGCCGACCTGCGATTCGCTAACCTGGATGAATGCCTCGCCGTCGGCGTCAGGCGTGTCATCATGTATGACTGGGAGTAGACTGTCACCGCGCATCACATCCGGTATATCGATTCCGGCAACGTCCAGCAGCGTTGGTGGGAGATCGACAAGGCTCCGAACACTCTGGACGTTGCAGCCGCTGTCGAAACCTGGTCCAGAGAGGACGAGCGGAACTCGGACTGCGGATTCGTGTGGCGTGCGCTTGTGCTCACCTGGCCGCGTTCGGAAGTGACACCCGTGATCCGAAGTGTACGCAAACAGTGTTCGGTCACGGACGCCCTTCGCAGAGAGAGCGTCGAGCAGGTCAGCAATCTGTTCGTCGATGCGTTCGACGATACCGTAGTAATCAGGTAACTCCTGGTTCCAGTCTCCAGGTCGATCCACGAGATCCTCGGGGATATACGGGTTTTTCGCGTGGCGTTCAGCGTACTCATTTGGCGCGGCGAACGTCCACATGTCGTTTTGGTCGTGTGGTTCGAGGTATCCGATCACGAGGAAAAACGGCTCCGACAGAGACTCGATCCCCTCGATCCCGAACTCGGTGAACGCGTCGACACGGTACTGGTCGAACGACACCGAATTGCCGTCTTCGTCGAACAACTCTCCCTCATATGGGCGAGTAGTGAACTCAGGAACATCGGCCGCGATCCAAAAATCATCGTATCCCCCCTGCTGTGCCGGCGGCACGGGATCGTCGAACGTGCTTGCAAGGTGCCAGTTTCCCACGTATCCGACATCATAGCCAGCAGCCGAAAACCGATCGGCAAGCGTCCGCTCGTCCTCCTCAAGCGGGATCGCACTCTGCCAGACACCCGTTTCGGTCGCGTACTTGCCTGTCTGCAAGACTGCTCGGAAGGGTCCACATAGCGGTTGTGGGGATATCGCTTGCTCAACGAGTGTCCCTTCACTCGCGAGACGGTCGAGCGTCGGTGTTAAGCCCATTGGGTTCCTGTAGGCCCCGAGCGTGTCCCACCGCTGTTGATCCGTCAGGACCACAACGACGTTCGGCGGCGTTCCATCGGCGTTCATACTCGCATCTGTACACGGACAAACTTGTATGTAGTCCTGCCTACCGGTACAGGCTACTCTGGATCGAGTCGGCAGTACTCCCAACGAGACTCGTAAAGTCGGCATCGGCGACCTTATCGGTCATTCGATCCGACGGCCCCGAAACGATAACCGCACCCAAGGGGTTACTTTCGAGGTCAGTGATCGGCGCAGCGACGCATCGCTGATCGGGACGGTATTCCCCCCGATCGACCGCGCGACGGTTGTTTCGAATGCGACGGAGTTCGTCACGGAGTTCTTCGGGATCCGTAATTGTGTTCTCCGTCAGTTCGGGAAGCCCGTGACGATCGAGAACCCGCTCACGTTCTTCCACGGACATGTGTGAGAGGATCGCCTTGCCTCCGGCGGTAGCCGTCAACGGGACGCTTGCCCCCTCCTGGATGTCGATATCCGGTGGTCCTTCGGCACTCACCCTAAGCACGTACACACCCTGTCCGTTCTCCGAGATCATCACGCTCGCAACCTCCCCAGTCGCGTCGGCCAGCTTTTCGACCGAGCGGTACGCCACCTCATAGATATCCAGATTCGAGCGAACACTTGTTCCGAGCCCCATGAATCGAAGGCTCAGTCGATACTGCTCACCCTCGTGAACGACGTAGTTCACTTTCTGGAGGGTCGAAAGATGCTTGTGAACGGTCCCTTTTGCCAGATCGAGATCTCTCGCGAGTTCGCTAACGCGGGCCTGTGACTGTCGTCCGAGCGCTTCGATAATCCGAAACGTCGTTACAGTCGTCTTGGCTGTCTGTCTATCGAACGTCGAGGCCTCGGGGATGGTTGAGTCTTCCATATGGCGTCTGTGTGGCTCCAGCAATATAGTCATTCATGATGTATGAACATGCTGGCCGGCGACGGACACCTAGCTGACCAGGGCGAGGAGAGGAGGTTCATGTCCTTGATTCCATGTCTCTGGAGTGGACGTGGCTCGAATGCTGTTCATATATCATACATTCAGAGGATGGGTGCCCGAACTCTCCCAAGCATACCGCCGTCAAAGCAGGTGGCTCGACTGCGACGATCCGTCCGGATCCGTTCGATTGACACGATCAATCGTCGGCGGTAGCCGGGATTGGTTCCGGTTTGTCTTCGAGAAACTCCAGCGGTGGGAGATAGGCCTCGTTGGACTCGATCAGTTCCTCGGTCATCTCGTGGAGTTCCTCGAGCGTGCAGGCTGCCGCCGAGAGCGGATCGAGCTTGACGGCTCTGTGGACTTTCGAGCGGTCGCCCTCCAGGGCGGCCTCGACGGCAAGTTCGTAGACGGCAGTGTGTTGCTGATTAAGTATCGCGATCTCAGGCGGCAACTCGCCGACTGAACACGGGTGGATCCCGGCTCCATCGGCGAAGACCGGGACTTCGACACACGCGTCGTTCGGCAGGTTCGCGATCGAATTTTCGTGGTTGGGGACGTTGAGATTGAACCGGCGTGAAGTATCGGTCTCCAGCGAATGAATCAATCGCGCCGCGTACTCTTCGGACCGCTCGACACCGACTTCATCGAGATCGACATTGAGTTCGGGACTGTCGCGGTCTTCGGATCGGTCGGTCCAGCCTTCGAGATACGTCGCTGTCGGCATTCGCTCGGCGTAGTCCGTCCCCGTCATCTCCTCGATGGTGTCTTGATCCGTCCGGAAATACGGGACATATTCACTCATGTGGTGGCTGGACTCAGTCGGGAACAGCCCGAAGTGATGCATCATCTCGAAGCGAACCGTGTCCTTGCGATAGGTTTCTTCGTTGTGATACGCTTCCCGGAGGTCCGGATAGATGGACTCGCCCTCGTGTTTCGCTTCGAGGAAATACGCCATGTGATTGATGCCCGCGACCCAGTAGTCGAGTTCGTCCTCGGGCACGTCGACGTACTCGGCGATCGCCTCGGCCGTATGTGGGACTGAGTGGCATAGTCCGACCACCTCGATGTTGGTCGCTTCGTAAACGGCCTTACAGACGATCGACATCGGGTTCGTGTAGTTCAGCAGGAGGGCGTCCGGACAAACTTCCTCCATGTCTCGAGCGATGTCGAGCACCGTCGGGATCGTCCGTAATCCGCGAAAAACGCCACCGGGCCCTGTCGTATCGCCGATAGCCTGCTTGATCCCGTACTGTTCCGGGATACGGATCTCGTTTTCGAACGGTTCGGTACCGCCCACGTTGATCATGTTGAGGACGTAATCCGCTCCGTCAATCGCGTCCCGCCGGTCAGTCGTCGCTTCGACTGTCGCGTCGAGCCCCTCGTTGTCGATCATCGCACCCGCGACTCGCTGTGTCTGTTCGAGCCGGTGTTGGTCGATGTCCATCAACCTGATCTCGCTGTCGGATAGTTCCTCGTAAGAGAGAATATCGCCGATCAGGTTGGTTGCGAACACCATACTACCGGCTCCGATAAACGCAATCGTTGGCATACCACCGATTCGGGAGCAATCACTAATAAATCTTCCCCAAAGTCTGGATTGACTGGAGTGGAGACAGCGCGGCTACTCGGGAGACAGTCGCATGAAAGCGACGTCGTGTGGTTCGACCGTCGCGTGTATCCGTCCGTCGGTCTCGAAGACCTCGTCGTTCCAAATGTCCCATGCAGTGTACGTTTCCGCATCGACCGGCATGTCGACCGTCTCGACAGTCGTTTCGATGTCAGTCGTCGATTCGCTGCGGTTGAATAGGATCACAGCGCACTCGTCGCCGGCCAGTCGTTTGCTCCAGATCTCCGTCTCATCGAGTACGCCGTCACGGGTACCCTGAATCCCCAGCGGATCCTGATCGATCGCGATCGCGTCCTCGTTGGTCAGTAGTTCGCGGGTTCGGTCGTCCATCTCCGCGAGATCGTTGCCGGCCATCAGCGGCGCGCCGAACAGACACCAGAAACTGAAGTGAGTCCGTTCCTCAGCTTCGGTCAGTCCGCGTTCGATAGCGACATCTTCCAGCTCGGACTGTCCGGAGTCGGGGCCGTTTCCGACTTGGAGCATATCGGGGTCGTTCCACCCGCCCGGACCGTGGGAAGATTCGATGGTTCGTTCCGCCATCCGGTCGATTATGTCTACAATCCCGAGGCCGAACTCGAACCGATTGGCGGACCACTTCGCGACGATATCAAACGTGGACCGCCAAAGATGGCCACCGACGTTTCGACCCCAGAGCCACGGTTCGTTCTCTCCCCACTCACAGATACTGTAGACGATATCGCGGTCGACTTCTGCGAGTGCTTTCCCCATCGCGCTATACCGTGCGATCGCATCCTTGCCCCGGTGGTCACCGCAGTTGTCGTACTTGAGATAGTCGACGCCCCAGTCGGCGAACTGCTGTGCGTGCAACCCCTCACGGCCGAGGCTCGCCGGGTAGTCCTGGCAGGTTCGCGTCCCTGCTGACGAGTAGATGCCGAACTTGAGCCCCCGATCGTGGATGTACTCGGCCAGTGGTTCGATACCACTGGGGAAGGTTTCCGGATGGGGTCGGAGTCGCCCGTCGTCGTCGAGCGTCTCGGCCATCCAGCAGTCGTCAACGACGAGATACTCGTAGCCGGCGTCCCGGAGACCGGTCTCGACAAGCTGATCCGCGGCAGTCCGGATGTCCTCTTCGGTGACGTCACAGCTAAATGAGTTCCAGGAGTTCCAGCCCATCGGCGGCGTCGTGGCTAGTCCCAGGCCTCCGTTCGCGAACATGCGTGTACCTGACCGGTCCAAGTATAAACATCTATCCATCAGATCCAGCTTGCCACAGTTGCAAATAATGGTAAAGGTATAAGTGGAAGCATATCAAGTACCCAGGTATGGGAGAACTCGAGATACAGAATCTCACGAAGGTGTTTCAGGATGACGGCGGTGATATCATTGCTGTCGATGACCTCGATATCGAGATCAAGGACGGGGAGTTGATCGTTCTGGTCGGTCCGTCAGGATGCGGAAAGTCGACGACGCTTCGTTGCGTTGGAGGCCTGGAGTCACCGACAGATGGCGATATCGTTCTCGATGGGACAGCAGTGACGGATCAGAAGCCCAAAAAGCGAGATATGGCGATGGTGTTCCAGAGCTACGCACTGTATCCTCATATGACCTCTCGCGAGAACATGGAGTTCGGGCTGAAGATGGCGACTGACCTGCCGAAAGACGAGATCCGCTCGCGAGTTGAGGACACGGCCGAGATGCTAGGCATCCCCGAACTGCTCGAAAAGAAGCCGGAGGAACTCTCCGGGGGGCAACAACAGCGCGTGGCACTGGGGCGGGCGATCGTTCGTGAACCCGAGGTGTTCCTGATGGACGAACCCCTTTCGAACCTGGACGCGAAACTCCGCACGGAGATGCGAACTGAACTCCAGAAACTTCAGCAGGACCTCGGAGTGACAACCCTGTACGTGACCCACGATCAGACCGAAGCGATGACCATGTCCGATCGGATCGTCGTGCTCAACGACGGCGAACTTCAGCAGATCGGGACGCCGCTCGAATGCTACCACGAACCCGAAAACAAGTTCGTGGCCGGCTTCATCGGATCCCCGAGCATGAACTTCTTCGATGTCGAACTGGACACGTCAGGTGACGGTCCCACTCTCGTCCACGAGGGCTTCAAATACGACCTCCAGGAAGAAGTGTATGCAGACATTAAGGGTCATGGCGAGCGATTCACACTCGGTATCCGGCCGGAGGACATCAAACTGGCCACTGCCGACGAACACAATGCAGTCACGACGACAGTCGAGGTGACCGAACCGCTCGGGGAGGTCACGTACGTCTACCTCGAAATTGCTGATCAACAGTATACGGCTACACTCGAGGGGGACATGGTTATCGAGACTGGGCGCACGCTAACAATCCGGTTCCCGAAGGATCGTATCCACGTCTTCGATGCAGAGACCGGTGAGGCGCTCCGGAATCGTTCCCGTCCTGACGACGAGGACATCGAATCGCTAACCGGCCTCCAAAGCGCCGATAGCGCCCAAGCCAGTGTTGAGTGAGGACTGTCATTTATTTTGTATATTACCCCTCCAATCTAGTGGCGCTTCGACGGTAATTCAGTCTAATTGTGCCGAGAAAATGACACTGAAAGAGTGACTAGCTTAGTAGTAGATGTCGGGTGGAAGTTCACCAAAGCGAAAAATTATAAATAGTTGGGGTTCTATGATCAGCGTAGAGGTTGACAATGTCTGATCCGAACACCAGCATTCACAGTAGACGGTCGCTCCTCAAACTGATGGGCGTCGGAGCCGCTGCGGGCCTTGCCGGCTGTGGGGGCGGCGACACTGAAACTGAAAATGAGACGGACGACAACACCGGTGGAGATACGGACGACAACACCGAGGAAAGCACCGATACCGAAGACGATACCGGTGGCGGTGGCAAAAAGGCGCTGCTATGGGAGTACGGCTTTCCGAATACGGAGGGCGCGAAACCGGTCTGGCGAAACGAATTCGAAGAGAACTACCGCGAGCGTGCAGGTCAGGGCATCAAGATCAGCCGATACGCGTACGAGGATCTCCGACAGAAGTTCCTCACGGGCGCAACGACCGGCGCGCCTGACGCGATCGAAGGGACGCTCAGTCACCTGTCGGAGTACATCGCTGCGGGTCACGTCGAACCGATCGGCGATTACGCCAAGTCACTCGAGCATTTTGATGGGTACATCGACAGCACTATCGATGCGATGACCCACAAGGGGAAACTATACGGGTTACCCTATGAAGGCAACGCCAGGGCGTCTTTCGTCCGGCAGGATATCCTCGATGAACTCGGTCAGGATATCCCGGAGTCGGCTGAGGCGTTCCACGAGATCGGCCGGATGGTCAACGACGAGTACGACGACGTCACTGGCTTCCACAACTGCACGAAAGACGGCAGCGTCCGAGCGTTCCAGGAGTGGATGACGCACGTCTACCAGCACACCGATCAACTGTACGTTCCTGACGGCGACAACTTCGCGCTCAACATTGATGCCGATGCGCTGGGGCAGGTTTTCGACAACTGGTACTACCAGATCTACGCGGCTGACAACCCCGTCGGCAATCCGGACGACCTGGGTACTGGCTGGCAGACGAACGATCCGGGCTACATCAACGGGAACTACGCGTTCATCGAGAGTGGCTCCTGGATGCGCAACTGGACGAGCGGTGAGAACATCCAAAACACTGACTCTGCCAAAGATATACTCAACAACAAGACCCAGATCGCCCATCCGCCACACGGTGAGGGTGCATCGAAGGGGACATTCCTCGAGGTCAAGCCAGTTATGGCCAACTCCCATTCCAGTCAGATCGAGAAGGCAAAGATGGCCGTCGCGGCCTACTCTTCTCCGGAGACGCTCAGCGAGGGGATGGCCCAAGACCCCGAAGCGTCGGGGAAGGCAATGACGCCGGTCCACGAGGATGTGGAATCGACGATCGAATCCGAAAACTGGGAACCACTTACCGACGTCTTCACGACCGGTCGGGCGCTCGCGAAGGCGACCTGGGGGCCGGTTCGTCAAGAGTTCTACACGCACATGCAGGAAGTCGCCTACGGGCGAACTGACCCATACAAGGCTGGCGAACAGTTCCACTCGGCTCTCAAGAACCTCGGAAGCGAAATATAACGTCTTTCACATGGCAACGCAGACAGAATCGAGATTTAGCCGATACAGGGAGGTGTTTTTGTCGTTTCTATCCGACACGTGGATCGGGTACGCTTTCGTTATTCCGGCGACGATCATCCTCGCTGTGATTATCGGCTACCCCACGCTTCGTGGGCTATACTTGGCGTTTTTTGAAGTATCGTTGCTTAACCCAGAGCAGATGAATTTCGTCGGTCTGGAGAACTTCGCCGCGTTAGCCAGTGATCCCATATTTAAGCAAGCGCTGTGGCATACAGTCTTGTTGACTGCGCTGGCTGTGTCTCTCCAGTACTTGTTGGGGCTTGGTCTCGCGCTGGCCCTGAAAGAGAAGGTCCCTGGAGCGGGGATATTCCGGAGTCTCTCGATGGTGACCTGGGTGATGCCGGTCATCGTGATGGTCATCATCTTCCGATTTATGGTCCAGAACGGGTTCGGCCCGATCAATATCCTCCTCGATTCTCTCGGGATGCCCACGACGTACTGGTTCGGCGAACCAGGTGTTGCGTTTCCGCTGATCATTGTGATGCACATCTGGCGGAACGTCCCGTTCTATGCGATTTCGTTGCTTGCAGCGATGCAATCTATCCCGAAAGAGCAATACGAGGCCGCACGTCTGGACAGTGCCGGGCCACTCCAACGGTTCCGGCACATTACGTTGCCCCAGATATCCTACGTGTCGATGATCATGATAGTTCTCCACGTCACGTTCACGTTCAAGAACTTCGACATCGTCTACCTCTCGACCGGCGGCGGCCCACTGGGGAATACAGAGGTGTTGGCGACGTACGTCTACAAGCAAGCCTTCGAACAATACGCTCTCGGCATGGGTGCTAGCATCGGGGTCGTCATGTTGATCCTCATGCTCGCATTCACCGTCATCTACGTGAAACTGGAGGAGGTCGACTAACATGGCAACTAACACTGACCCGGAGAGTCGAAACATTGCCCAACGCATCGACGCGTGGTTAGACGACGATATGTCGCCACGTCGTGCCCTCGTAGTGTATCTCGTGTTAGGGCTGTACTTTGCGTTCCTCCTGCTACCGGTCGTCTACATGGTCTTGGTCTCGTTCACCAGCCAGGAGTTCCTCTTCTCGTCAGAGTTACTCCCCTCGCTCGGCGATCTAACGTTGTACAATTACGAGGCAGTTCTCTCACGCGGAGATTTCCGAACGTACTTCGTGAACTCAATGATCGTCGCCACTTCGACGACGCTACTGGTGTTGACTGTCGGGATCTTGGCTGGGTACTCGATGAGTCGCTTCGAATATCCAGGACGCGGCGCGTTACTGTATGCGTTCCTCTCGACGCAGATGCTCCCGCTTGTTCTCATTCTGATCCCGTTCTATCTCCTGATGAACTCGTTGAATCTCGTCGATTCGCTATTCGGGATCATCATCGCACACGCTGTGATCGGTATCCCACTCGGTACGTGGTTGCTGAAGGGATACATCGACGATATCCCCGAGTCGCTTGACGAGGCCGCGAAGATGGACGGCTGTTCGCATCTGAGTATCCTCCGACGGGTTATCGTTCCACTGGCGATGCCGGGAATCGCCGTTTCAGGCTTTTACACGTTCATCCTGTCGTGGAACGATTACCTGCTGGTGTCGATGCTCTCCCAGACGGCCGCGACCCGGACGCTCCCGTTCGGGCTGCAGCTGTTCCAGGCACAGAACACTGTCGCGTGGAACCTGTTGATCGCCGCAGCGGTGATCACGATGGCCCCCGTGATTCTGCTGTTTGCCGTCGCCCAGCGATGGGTTGTCGAGGGGCTAGCCAGTGGCGGCATGAAGGGTAACTAACCCCCTTCGCATCTGGCAGAAACTCTTTTCGCACTGGCCTGAATTGCGTCGACACACGCGAGAAGATCGAAAATGGCGACATTGAAGGCGCAAGCTGGGGCGCACACGAGACGGGTTCTACGGGTACACGGTGGTTCTCGTGGTCGATACAGCGAGTGAATTGCCGGTCAGTATCTTGATTGACCGTTATCCGTCGAGAATGTCGACGATCGCATCGCAAGTCGTCTCGACGTTCCACTCGGTAGCGAAGGTCGCGAATACGGTCAGTAACTCGAGGCGCTGGTCGGACCGCCAACCCGTGAGCGATCGACGGCAGTTGCGACCGCGACCGCTCGAATGCGTCCATCTGCATCTGTTGGAAGGGAGAGAATTTTCCCGCTGGTACGTCGGTCCGTGGCGGGATCGACCCTTTCGATGGTTGCACGAGGGGGACGGCGTCGGTCGCGTTGTTAACCGCTCCACAACCGTCAGCTCAAATGGGGTTCGTTTTCGGCACCCTCGAGGATTTCGCGGACACCCTGGCGGATGGCCTCATCGCTGGAAACTGACGGTTCCCAGCCGAGCGCGGCGAGTTTCTCGATCGAGAGCCGCATTTTGGGCACGTCGCCCTCCCAGCCGCGGTCGCCGCCAGTGTACTCGTAGTCGGGGTCGACGCCCATCTCGTCGCTGACGATGTCGGCGATGCGATTGACTGAGGTCGTCGTGCGCGTGCCGAGGTTGTAGGTATTGACCGGCTGCTGGGCGTGTTCGACGACGTAGCACATGGCGTCGATGCAGTCCTCAAGGGTCATGTATGACTTCTCCTGGCGACCGTTGCCCCGGATGGTCAAGGTTTCGGGGTCCTGGTCGAGTTTGTAGATGAAGTCGGGGACGACGCCGGCTCCATAGCGTGGCCCGACGATGTTCGCGAAGCGGTAGTTCCAGACCGTAAAGTCGTGGCTGTGGGCGTACACCGACAGCAAGGCTTCCTCTGAGAGTTTGGCCGCGCCGTATTCGCTGATGGGTTCCAGCGGGGCGTAGTCCTCCGGTGTGGGCCGCGGTGCTTCCCCGTACACGGTCGACGAGGAGGTGAAGGCAATCGAATCGACATCTACCTCGTTCATCCGTTCGAGCAGGTTGTACGTCATTTCGCCGTTGGTTTCGAACTGCTCGCGGGGTTTGTCGGCGTTGACGTACTTGTCCGCGGCGAGATGAAAGACGACGTCCGTCTCGGCGTCGATCGCCTCGGTGACGACGCTCTCGTCGGCGAGATCGCCTTCGATGAACGTTGCGTCGTCCGGGACCGTTTCCCGGAGGCCGTTCGAGAGGTCGTCGACGACGACGACGTCGTTGTCCTCAACGAGTCGGTGGGCCAGTGCGGACCCGATCAGACCGGCACCACCAGTTACCAGAATTCGCTTGTCTGTCAACTCCATATTTATCTATGACACGTTCGCTATCAAAACAGTTCCGGTAACGTCGTCAGTCGACGTTCGTCATCGTGACTATGTACCGTCGTCGTCCAGGGGCCTGACTTCTACCGGATGTCGTATTGTGAGGAAAAACTTCGGTGACCGCGGCCTCCGCCGAGACAAGTGTGGACTAGGGTGGTGTGTATTGGGGGACAGGGGCTCGGCTTTGCCGACAGTCACGTGATGATAGTATATCTTTACTTTTGTATATTATAGTATAATAAATAAAATTGATATATCTTGCCGGCCGCCCGGCAGCTGTCTGTCTCTGCTCCCTTTTGGGTCGCTTTTAAACGGTGTCGGGCCTTTCGAGGGCGATCTCTGTACTCGAACCGGTGAAATATCGGGCGTTCTCGTCGAATAGCGCGGCTCAGTACCTCACTCAGCAACTGAGTACCTCACAAAGGTTCGGTACTGAGTAACCGCAACCGCGAATAGCACCTGCCTCTCACAACCCTTGTCCGTTGAGAAGCCTGCTTGTTGAAGTGTGACCAAACACTATTGACTACCTCCACGGCCTGAAGGCCGTGGAATCCCGAGTGGTGGGAAATTCGGTTTCACGTTACCCGGCGGATGATCGCGATTGGAATCCGCAAGTCCGGCTGATGACGTATGGCTGGGCCAAGCAGCCGTTACCACTATCCCCCAACGGGGGAGTCATGGGTAACGCCAACTGCCTGATGTTATCCGCACCGTTCACGTCCGCGTTCGCTATCATACCACACAGACCACACATCCAGAGACCGCGCTCCACGCGGTCGTCGCCATCCTCGTGTCCTCACCGACTGTACCGACGCGACGTTCCACGCTCGTCTCGGACTTCCACTTCGATGCCGCGTTCGCGGGCCTTGTAGTCGCTGAGGTTGGTGAGCCGCTTGTACGGCCAGTTACCGAGGCGCTTGTTGCCGTGCCTGCCCCAGTCCTGCTCGTTCACCCCCTCCAAGTCACCAGTGACCAGCGTTCCCACGTCGTGTTCGACACACCGCTCCACGATGTCTTTCGACAGGAAGTGGTCGGTGCGTGGCCGGCATCCCTCTCGTTACTTTGCGTCGACAAAACATTTTACCTGCTGGCACAAATCTGCTTTGAGTATGTCAGTCGGTGTCTGTTATTTCCCCGAACACTGGCCGCGCCAGCGCTGGGAGCGAGACGTCGAACAGATGGCCGAAGCGGGCCTAAAGTACGTCCGCTTGGCCGAGTTCTCCTGGGGACGCCTCGAACCCGAGCGCGAGCAGTTCGATTTCGAGTGGCTCGACGAGGCGATCGAGTTGATTGGCGACCACGGGATGGAAGTCATCCTCTGTACGCCGACTGCGACGCCGCCGAAATGGCTCGTCGACGAGCGTCCCGAGATCCTGCAAAAAGACCCCGACGGTACCGTTCGGGAGTTCGGTAGCCGTCGCCACTACTGTTTCAATTCGCCGGCCTACCGCGAGGAAACCGAGCGGATCGTCACCCGGATGGCCGAACGCTACGCCGACAACCCGTACGTCGCGGGTTGGCAGACCGACAACGAGTACGGCTGTCACGAGACCGTCCGGTGTTACTGTGACGATTGCTCGAATGCGTTCAGCGAGTGGCTCGCCGACAGCCACGACGACGTTGAGACGCTCAACGAGGCCTGGGGGACGACCTTCTGGAGCCAGCAGTACCCCGATTTCGAGGCGGTCGAACCGCCGGGACCGACGCCAGCCGAACACCACCCCTCTCGGCTGCTCGCGTACTACCGATTCGCCAGCGACAGCGTCGTCGAGTACAATCGCCTGCAGACGGAGATACTCAGAGAGGTCAACGACGACTGGGTCGTAACGCACAACTTCATGGGTCATTTCGACACGCTAGACGCCTATGACGTGTCCAAGGACCTCGACCTCGTCTCGTGGGACTCCTATCCGACGGGGTTCGTTCAGGATCGCCGCGAGTCCGAGGCAACCGTTGAAGAGTTGCTGGCGGGCGATCCGGACCAGGTCGGGCTCAACCATGACATCTACCGGGGTGCGCTTGATCGCCCCTTCTGGGTGATGGAACAGCAACCGGGCGACGTCAACTGGCCGCCACACGCCCCCCAGCCCGCCGACGGCGCGATGCGACTGTGGGCCCACCATGCGGTCGCCCACGGCGGCGATGCTGTCCTCTACTTCCGGTGGCGACGCTGCCGGCAAGGCCAGGAACAGTATCACGCGGGTCTTCGCAAGCAGGACGGTTCACCCGATCGCGGCTACGCGGACGCGAGCAACGCCGCCGAAGAACTGTTCGATCTCGATCCCGTCGACGCTCCGGTCGCGTTGCTCCACAGCTACGAGAACCTCTGGGCTACGAACATTCAACCACACGCGCCGGATTTCGACTACTGGACGCACGCGGGCACCTACTACCGGGCGCTACGCCGTCGTGGCGTCCAGGTCGACGTCGTCCCGCCGGAACGCGACCTAGATGAGTACGCTGCCGTCGTCGGGCCCGCGCTGTATCTCCTCGACAACGCGCTGGCCGCCAGGTTAGAAGCGTACGTCGAAGACGGCGGTCAGCTCCTGATTGGCGCTCGAAGTGGCGAGAAGGATACTTACAACAAGCTGCCGGACACCCTGCAGCCGGGACCGCTCACCGACCTCGTCTGCGCGACTGTCGCCCAACATGAGAGCCTGCCCGAGCAGGTACCAACGCGGGTCAGCTACGACGGCGAGGAATACGAGTATCGAACCTGGGCTGAGTGGCTCGATCCCGACGACGCGACGGTCCGGGGGCGATACGCGGCCGGCCAGGGTGACGGACAGCCGGCTGTCGTCGACGCCGAGCGCGGTCGGGGACGCGTCACGTACTGCGGCGTCTGGCCCGGCCGAAACCTGGCGGACGAACTCGCGGGTAATCTCCTCGATCGAGCCGGTGTCACGACCCACGCGCCGCTCCCTGACGGTGTACGAGTCGCCGAACGAGACGGACACGTCTGGGTGACGAACTTCACTGCTTCGCCGGTGTCGGTCGACGCGCCGGCCGACGCCGCCTGGATTATCGGCAATGAGACGGTCGAAGCGTACGACGTGGGTGTCCTCGAAGGCACGCTCGAAGACGTGGCTGTGACGCGAACGTAAGTGAAGCGGACGGCGACACAGCCACGTTCGTCACAAATCGGTGACGGACACGCCACCGGAGGGCGTGATAAGGTGGGTAGCCGGGTCGTGTTCAGGGTAGCGCTGTTCGTAGGCCTCCCGCAGAGACTGTGTGAACGACTCGGCCGCGGACGCATCGACGAGCGCGATCGCCGCACCACCCCAGCCGGCACCCGTCAGTCGCGCGCCATAGGCGCCCTGTTTGACGGCCGTCTCGACGACGTAATCCAGCTCCGGACAGCTCGCCTCATAGTTCTCGGCGATATCGTAATGTGCCTTTACCAGGAGGTCTCCGAACGCTTCAACGTCTCCTCGTTCGAGGACGTGGACGGCCCGCTCAACGCGATCATTCTCCCGGGCAATGTATCCCAGTCGCTGGCGCTGGCGCGGTTCGAGCCCGTCAAAGTCGTCGGCTTCGAGTTCGACCGAGGAGCCGACATCAAGCGCGTTCATCGCTGCTTCGACTGTTTCACGGCGCTGGTTGTACGCCGAGTCGACCAGTTCGCGTTCGACCCCCGTGTGGAAGACCACGACCTGCACGTCGTCGGAGAACGGAACCGCCTCGTACTCCAGCGTGCCAGTATCGAGGTAGAGAGCGTGTTTTTTCTCTCCCAACGCGACGGCGAACTGGTCCATGATCCCGCAGGAGACGCCGACGAAGTTATTTTCGACGCGCTGGCCCAACTCGGCCAGTCGCTCTCGGGACAGCCCCAGTTCGTACGCATCGTTCAGAAAGGCCAACACGGCAAGTTCGAGGCTCGCAGACGAACTTAGGCCAGAACCTATCGGGAGATCACCGGATAACTCACCCCGAAAGCCGCCAGGTTGGTATCCCGCGTCTTCGAGCACGGTATAGCAGCCCTTGACGTAATCTATCCAGCTGTCTTCACGTTCGCGGTCAGTCGTCGAAAACGTCCGTTGCTCCTCGAGCGCTGTCGTGTGTATCGTCACGTCCTCGTCGGGCGTCGCCTCAAGTTGCGTGTGGAGGTCTGTCGCCATCGGAAGGACGTAGCCGCCCGTGTAATCGGTGTGTTCCCCGATCAGGTTCACGCGACCCGGTGAGCGCACTCGATAGTCGTATTCATCGCTCATTGTACTTGTCTGTTCGATATATCGGACCCAATGGTTGTAAAACAACCGAACGACAGCGTGGGTGAACGGTTAGCCGGTCGCCGCTGCTGTCACTCTCGCGCGTCGTCGAGACTCGCCCGGAGTTCGCCGGCTGACTCCTCGGCGAGTTTGTTGTTGATGTAGGTGCCGGCACCGAGTTCACTTCCAGCGAGGTGCTTGAGCTTGTCTTCGGTGCGCTTGGGCGGATAGAACTCCATGTGGAAGTGGGCGGAGTCCTCGCCCGTGCCGTTCGTGGGCTGTTGGTGCATAGCCATCACGTACGGCATCTCTTCGTCGAACAGCCCATCGTACGCAAGCAGAACGTCCTTGAGCAGCGAGCCGAGCGCCCGCTCGTGATCGCCGTCGAACGCCGCGAGCGACGGGAGGTGTTCGTTTGCGTAGACGTGGACCTCGTAGGCCCACCGCGCGGAATACGGGACGACCGCGGTGAAGGCGTCGTTCTGTGCGATGATTCGTCGACCGTCTTCACGTTCTCTCTCCAGCAGGTCACAGAACAGACAGCGCCCATGTTCGTCGAGGTGGTCCCGACTCGCGTTCAGCTCCGTGCGAATCTTCGGCGGGACGAACGGGTAGGCGTAAATCTGTCCGTGCGGGTGCGCTAGCGTGACCCCGACGTCTTCGCCCCGGTTCTCGAAAATGTAGACGTACTCGTTGCCGTCCGTTTCGCCCAGCGTCTCGTAGCGGTCCCGCCAGAGCTTCACCAGCTTGACGAACCGCGAGGCCGGCTTTTTGGACATGACCGCGTCGTGCTCGGAGGTGAACAGGACGACCTCGCACTGGCCATTGGCTGGCTCTGCCGGCTGGAGAGCGGTTCCCTCGACGGCGGGCTCGGGGGGGTCAGGCTGCAACGACGGGAAGCCGTTCTCGACGACGGCCATCTCGTAGTCCGGTTCGGGGATCGCCGTCGGGTACTCTGCATCCTCCTCGGTCGGACAAAACGGACAGTAATCCTCCGGGGGTTTGAACGTCCGTTCCTGGCGGTGAGTCGCTGTGATAACCCACTCCCGGAGTGTCGGATCCCAGCGACGCTCAGTCATCGTCTTCCTCCGATTGTCGATTGCGACCGACTGTTGCCAGATCATCCGACTCATCGAATTCGAAGAGTACGACGTACTTGTCGTTATGGTTGATTTGTCTTCGCTTGTGCATTGGTATTCGCTAAAGTGGTATTAATTCACCAAACATAAATCTAAGGGTATTAGATCGGTAGCGTATTACTCATGTTCCCACGACAATATATTTATATAATATGAACAAACTTGTGTGCAAGGGAGGGCGACGACGTGAGTATTCACGCGATGTGCCACGTGGTCGAACATGCCGAGGAGTCGATGAACATCTACAACCTGACGCGGACGACGACATCGGTCACACGCATCGCCAACATCGTCAGCAACGAACTGGGCGTCGACCCCGACTACGAGTACACTGGCGGCGACCGTGGGTGGGAAGGCGACGTACCGAAAATGGGCCTCTCGATCGGGAAACTGGCCGCACTGAGCTGGGAACCAACCCACTCTAGCGACGGGACCATTCGACAGGGCATCCGAAATCTACGTGAGAACCCTGAGAACGAGCCACACCTGAGTTGAACTGAAAACGTGGGTCCACGGCACCAACTATTCATATTATATGAACTCTGTTCATCGAACAAAATTACATTCGTATGATTGTAATGGGAATGCCCATAAGAGTCCTCGTAACATTGCGACGATTTCCGAAGTTCCGCCCCTCCAATCGAGGTGAAAGACACTCCGAGCGGCGACGCAAATCTCTGTGAGTCGCTGTAGTGTATAGCGACGTATGTGTTCGCAGACCCAATATTAATATACTAAACGATACAAGACAGGTATATGTCTGGATCAAAACGTCTCGAACGAGAGGCAACCGTCACTGTCCGGAACATCGGCGGTATCGACGAGACGGATGTCGAACTACAGCCGGGTGTCAACGTCCTATCTGGACGTAACGCGACGAACCGCACGTCGTTCCTCCAAGCAGTCATGGCCGGGCTCGGTAGCGACCGTGTCTCGATGAAAGGTGACGCTGACGAAGCCGACGTCGAATTACAACTGCCTGACGGCGTCTATACACGGCGATTCGTCAGACAGAACGGGTCACTAACTGCTAGCGGTGATCCGTATCTCAATGATCCAGAGCTTGCGGACCTATTCGCGTTTTTACTGGAGTCAAACGAATCGCGTCGACGGGTCACTACCGACGGGGACCTTCGTGAACTCATTATGCGGCCGGTCGATCTTGAAGCGATTAAAACCCAAATCTCTGAGCTCGAAGACGAGAAAAGCGAACTTGACGAACAGATTGAGGCGATAGAGAAACAGAAAGGCAATCTCCCAGAATTAGAGACAGAACGCTCCCGTCTTCAAAATGAAATCGAACAGGTGCGTGAAGAACTCGAAGCCAAAGAGGAGGAAATTGAGGCAGCCGACGCTGACGTACAAGCCCAGCGAGAAGAGCAGGAAGTACTCGAAGAACGGCTAGAGGAGCTTCGAAACACACGAACCGAACTAGAGGACATCCGTTACGAGATTGAAACCGAGCGAGAAAGTATCGAGTCACTCAAGCAGGACCAGACGACGATTGAGAATGAATTGAAGGCACTCTCGGATGCACCCCGAAGCGGTTACGATGATCTCGAAGCAGAGATCGAGCAACTCCGTCAGCGTCGTCGGCGCCTCGATCAGGAGATCTCGTCGCTTCAGAACACGATTCAATTCAACGAGAATATGCTCGACGGCGAACGGACCGACGTTTCGAAATCGCTCAAAGATGATGACAGGGATGTTACTGATGATCTGCTCTCAGAAGAGATGGTTGTCTGCTGGACGTGTGGTTCGGAAGTTGCACAGGACCAGGTTAAACAGACGCTCGAACAGCTGCGCTCGCTTCGTGCAGAGAAACTCGAGACGAAGCGCGAACTCTCGGACGAGCTTGAAGACCTGAAAGCGGACAAAGAGGTGCTCGAACAGCAACAACAGCGTCGGGAAGAGTTGGACCAGCAACAATCCCGGATTGAGCGTGAACTAGAGCGAGCAGAGGATCATCTCGAGGAACTTCACGAACAGCGCGAACAAGCCCACCAGCAGGTTGAAGAACTGGAAGCCGAGGTTGAAGCACTTGAATCCGGCCAATTCGATGAGATTCTGGAGTTGCATCGCGAAGCTAACCAACAGGAGTACGAACTTGGCCGCCTAGAAAACGATCTCGAAGCAGTTGCATCGGAGATCGCATCGATCGAAGCGCAACTCGAGAAGCGTTCGGAACTCGAGGCAGAGCGTGAGGGGATCACCGAGGAACTCACTGATCTTCGTACACGAGTCGAGCAACTCGAAGTTGCGGCGATCGAGGCGTTCAATGAACATATGGATACAATTCTCGAAATGCTGGAGTACGATAATCTCGACCGGATCTGGATCGAACGCGTCCAGCGTGAGATCCAAGAGGGGAGACGGAAAACTATCAAGACGCTTTTCGAGTTGCATGTTGTTCGCTCAACGTCGTCCGGGACGACCTATGAAGATGCGATCGATCATCTCAGCGAATCCGAGCGGGAAGTGACAGGGTTAGTGTTCGCGCTCGCTGGATATCTCGTTCATGATGTCCATGAGAAAGTACCGTTTATGGTGCTGGACTCACTGGAGGCGATCGACTCCGAACGGATTGCCGATCTCGTAGATCATTTTAGTGACTTTCCAGAATATCTTGTAGTCGCGCTCTTACCCGAGGATTCCCAGGCTCTTGATGAGACGTATACCCGTATCACGTCAATCTGAACTTTCAGGCGTCAGAAATCACAGGACATAAACAGTCCGACTCATAGCAATCAATCATATGACTCAACCAGGACCTGGACGAACGGACGGGGGACGATCCCGAGTGAAAGTTGCCCGAGTTATCAGTGCATATGATCTCGACAGTCTCGGAGACGAGATAGAGCAACGGTGGCTTGCGACGGGTGAACAGAAGATGAGTCTTCGTGATCTGGCGGATTATTTCAATCAGCGTGTATTAGAGGCAGCTATCGAAGATAGCGACGTCAGTCTACTCGATACCGATGTTGGGACACTTTACGAGCAACTGACCGCCGATGACGTTAGTTCAGGAACCAAAACACGCGTCAAGCGCCGACTTGATCGAAACGGCGTAGATATCGAATCAGTCAAAAGTGATTTTGTTACTCATCAGGCAATTCATACCTATTTACGAGAGTATCGTGGAGTTAGCCAACCGGAGGTTACGACAGAGGAACACGTGAACACTGTCAGAGAGCGAATCCAGAAGCTACAGGATCGCTCAGCAGCAGTCACGAAAGATGGGATCGAAAGTCTTCAACGAGAAGGGGTCGTTCCAGAAGGGGATATTAACGTGATTGTTGATATACAGATTCTCCACACCGAGACAGACGAACAATACAATGTCTTTGAGTTATTTGAGGATAGAGAAGAACAGTAACCAGGATATATTCGCAAAAAGTGAATATTGTTATAAAAAATATGTGAGTCCAGGTATGATATTAGGTAGCGAAATTAGGTAGCGAAATTAGCAGAACGAAGTGAAACAGATACTAGTCCGATAGAGCCATGGTTAGACGGCGAATTTCGAGTATTTGAGCGCCTCTACTGCAATCACTGATGAATTCCTGCTTGGAAATCAACCAGATCTCCCTCAGTTATCCCCGGAAAATTCACCGACCTCACCGATTTCTTGGCGAATTTGAGCAGATCACGGTGCCAACTACGCTACCCAGCGAAGGCCAACAACCGGATAGAAACGGCCAAACAGACGGTAGTGAGCCTCCAAACAAGACCCCCCATAGCACTATATGGTGGTAATTTTATAAATAATATATTTTGATAAATGTACTTATGATTAATAAATTTACTGTCCAGCATTCTCGGAAAGCCGTCCACAAATGATGGAGTAAGCTGACCGACAGCGATGAGTGGCAAGGTCCAAATCCTGCTTGCGGAAGCACTGATTCGGATCAACGATTAGCGGTAACGGCTGTACCCCACCGCGAATCCGAAATAATCAAATTCTACCGATATTCGGACGGGTACGACGACAACGACTGCGTGAACAGAACTGATTTGGCCCGTGTTTAGACGCTCGAAACCACGCAGTTCAGCGACTCCTGAGTTAGTATCGTTCTCCTAGTAGCTCACACTAATTATATAACTTACTAGGAAGTGAAGCGGGTAAGATTTGCTGTGGACACGAAACTCGCCCGCTTCAGGAATCAAGTCGTCATACTCGCGAAAAATGCCGTCGTTGGAACGCCGAAACCGGCCGTTCAACGTGGTGACTGCGGCGACGCCGACTGGGTGATCGTGTCGATTCACGCTCTCAATACGGATCTCGACCACCCCCACCGCCGACTGCTCGACGCCCTATAGGAAATGCCACGGTTTGTGGAATTCTTTGCCTAGATCCGCCTACACTACCTGATTTCAACACGGTCTGTGCGCGCATGCAAGAGCTGAACATGCCGCTCTGGCGCGACCTGCTCCGGCTGTCGGCGCAACTGTACGAGACCGGCGAGATACAGGCGATAGACGCCACCGGCATGGAACGCGTCGCCGCGAGTCAACACTACGCAAAACGGACGAATTACACGTTCAGGGCTGTGAAAACCACCGCGTTGACCGATTGGAAGACTGCTATAAATCTAGATATACATTGCTCGATGAAATAACTGCACGATACACAGATTGCGTGGCAGCTACTCACGCGCAATCCTGACAACTAACTATACTTATCTCTGACAAAAGCTACGACTGGAAGCTGCGTCGGTACAAATTACGGTCTGAAGGCGTGAAAACGGTGATTAAGCACCGAATTCGGCTGGCACGGCGTCGCCAACAATGTATTGCTCGATGAGACGACCTATCACCAACGCTCGAATATTGAATCGACGTTTTCGCGCTCCGACGAAAGTACGGCGAGATCGTTCGCGCTCGAACCTGGTTTGGTCAGTTCCGTGAACTTGTGTTGAACTGTGCCGTCAGAAACGTCGAACTAGCGCTCGACCCCTCCACCGGAGGGAATTAGGCGTCTAACTCTCCCTCCAGTTCAGTTCAAATCCAGTCATAGAACGTCTTGAACGTGAACGCCTCGGACAAGTCACGCCCGACACGCCGCAGGCGGGTGACGATCGCCCACTGAAGTTCAAACACAGCCAGATCCAGATTCGTTCTTGTGGTCAAATTGCCAATTCAACCGCACCGATTATTTTGCTTGACTCGGGATTCCTCCGCGTTCACGTGGAGGAGGAAGTCAAGCGATTGTTGAAGTGGCTGCATTCCTTCTTCGATCCCTGGGTTCCGTGAACGTCTGTCGATGACTCACTGTCGACCAGCAAGCTTTTAGGCCACCCTAAACTAGGCGGCACCAATGCCAGCCCAAGACATCTGTGTCGTGATGCCGACGATACGCGAGTACGAGGCAATCGCAGCCTACGCCGAGAACGCTCGCACCCACGGCTTCGACACCGATCGGTTGTTCGTCGTACTGGTCACCGAAGACTGGTGTGAAACCGACGAGATGGAACAGCTGCTCGACGACGAGGGACTCGCGGGAGCGGTCTTCGACGCCACTGCCCGCGAGCAGTGGTTCCGCGAGCAGGGCATCGCCGAATACGAGCACCTGATTCCGGCCGGCAGCCACGCCCAGACGTCGTTCGGCCTGCTGTACCTCTGGGCGAACGAGCGCTTCGAATACGGCGTCTTTCTGGACGACGACACCCGCCCCCACGAGGACGTGGACTTCTTCGGGACGCACCTGGTCAATCTCGCCTACGAGGGCGAGATGCCCGCCGTCGAGTCCGACGAGGACTGGGTCAACGTCCTCTATCAGAGTGACCACGACCTCTACCCGCGGGGGTATCCTTACAGCGCGATGGACGAAGACTGGACCGAATCGACCGAGCGCGTCGATAGTGTCGTCGCCTCCCAGGGTCTGTGGACGAACGTGCCCGACCTCGACGCTGTCCGGATCCTGATGGACGGCGACCTCGATGGCCAGGCCCAAACCCGGACGATACCCGACGACTTCGGGCCGGACTTCGTGGCCAGGCCGGGCAACTATCTGACCGTCTGTTCGATGAATCTCGCCTTCCGCCGTGAGGTCGTGCCCGCGTTCTACCAGTTCCCGATGGACGACAACCCCTGGGACGTCGGTCGGTTCGACGACATCTGGTCGGGACTCCTGTTGAAGCGTGCCGCCGACGTGCTTGGCAAACAGCTCTACAACGGCGCGCCACTGTGTGCCCACAACAAGGCCCCGCGGTCGACCTTCGGGGATCTGGCGAACGAAGTGGCCGGGCTTGAACTCAACGAACACGTCTGGGAAATCGTGGACGACGCCGGGGCGGACGCCGACTCCTACCGCGAGGTCACCCGAGCGGTTGCCGACGAACTGCTGGCCGCTGACGCCGACAACTGGGAGAACGGCGAGTTCCTCGCCTACTGCGGCGACCACCTCCACGACTGGCTCGACTGTCTGGCCGAGCTCGAGGACCCAACGGCACAGAAACAACCCGTGGCCGCCGACGGCGGCTCACGAGGATCATGAGGCTTATATGTATTTAGGCAAACCTAAAACAAAGATGAACGAGGGATCGACGAGTCGACGGCGGTTCTTGGGGACGATCGGTGCCGGCGCACTGGCCGGGTTGGCCGGTTGTGCGGGACAGACGAACGGAACGACGACCGAGGGATCGGCGAACGGAGAAGCTGGGGATCTCGACATCCCCTCGCTTTCGCAGTTCCGGGGCTCGGGCACTCTCGCGGAAGGGCGGCCTGCGCCAGGCGGAACCTCGATCGCGGACTTGCCCGACCTCTCGGGCACGTTGAATCTCTATATCGGCGGCGGCGAGGGGGGCATCTATCAGGGCTTCATTACGATGCTCGAGGACATCTATCCGGATTTCTCGGTGTTCAGCAGTCCCTCGCCCTCGGCGTCGCTGGCCCGGCAGATCGTCGAGGAGGTCGAGGCCGGGGCCAGACAGGCTGATCTCTTCTGGTCGATCGACGCCGCATCGCTGGGGTACGTCGCCGAGAACGACGCCTACGAACCCTTAGCCGAGGCAGCACTCGAGCCCGTTCCGGCGGACTTCCAGGGCACGGACGGATCGTGGGTCGGTATCGCCGGGCGTGCCCGGAGCGTCCCGTACAATACGGACACCATCGACGAGAGCGAGATTCCCGGGAAAGTCGCACAGTTCCCCGAGACCGACGCCCTGCAGGGGACGATGGGGTGGGCACCGACCTACGGCGCGTTCAAGTCCTTCGTGACCGCCATGCGTCTTCAGAAAGGGTCCGAGACGACCCGCAAGTGGCTGACGTCGATGCGAAAAGCCGGCACTGAACGGTATCCCAACGAGTACGTCGCCACGCAGGCGGTCGCCGACGGCGAACTGACCGCGGCCTTCGCCAACCACTACTACGCGATGCGCGTCAAGAACCAGCGTCCAGACGCCCCGCTGGATCTGGCCTTTACGAGCGGTGACGCGGGAGGGCTGGTCAACGTCGCGGGGATTCTCCAGATCGATGGGACCGAGAAGGACGAACTGATCACTGACTTCGTCCGACACCTGCTCTCGGCGGAGGCCCAGGAGTTCTTCGCGACCGTCAGCTTCGCCTACCCGATGATCCCCGGCGTCGAGCCGGTCGGCGGGCTGCCGACGGTCGACAAGTTGAACCCGCCCGAGATCAATCTCGCCGATCTGGCAGATCTCGAGCCGACCCTCGAGTTGATGTCCGAGGCCGGCGTCTCGGGATGAGCCGCGAGAGCGGGACCCGTGGACTCGGCACACACCTCCCGGGGGCCGGCAGCTCGGGCCGCCCGTCCGGACTGACGGTGCTCGCAGTTCTCATCGCGATCGTCCTTGTCGCGCCCTTGGGGTGGCTATTCGTCGAGGTGTTCGACCTCGGTCCGCGCGCGCTCGAACTCACGGTCGATCCCCGGACGATCGAGATTCTGCTCCGCAGCATCGGGCTGGTCGCCGTGGTGACGGTCGCCAGCGTCCTCGTCGGCGTCCCGATCGCGCTACTGACCGCCCGGACCGACCTGCCGTTCGCGAGGCTATTCACTGTCCTGGCCGCACTTCCCCTGGCGATCCCGAGCTATCTCGGGGCGCTTGCGGTCCTCTCGGCCTTTGGCACCGGTGGGATTCTGACCGGCGTCCTCGCACCGATTGGGATCGAACAGATCCCCGAAATCAGCGGGTTCGCCGGCGCAGCGATCGTTCTGACGCTGTACACCTACCCGTACGTCCTGCTGACGACACGGGCGTCGCTGCTCTCGCTTGACACGTCGCTTCTCGAGGCCGCCCGGACGCTCGATGCCGGGCGACTCGAGTCCTTCCGGCGGGTGACGCTGCCACAGATCGCCCCCGGGATCGCCGCCGGGGCGCTGTTGGTCGCGCTGTACACGCTGGCGGACTTCGGGACGCCGAACTTCATGGGCGTCGAGGTGTTCACCCAGGCGATCTACGCGCGCTATAACAATTATATGGGTCCCTATGCCGCACTCCTGTCGCTCCAGTTGCTCGGTGTGACCGCCGCCCTCCTCTATCTCGAGTCGCAGATCGGAGCCGACGACGAGGGTGCCTACAGCAGTCGCGGATCCGGAGGGGGCGCGGTGATCGAACTCGGTGCCTGGCGATACGTCGCCGTGCTCGTCCCCGCAGCCGTGGCGTTGCTAGCAGTCGCCCTACCCGTGATCGTCTTCGCGCTGTGGCTCTCGGGTGACGCTGGTGGCTACAGGACCGGGGGGCTAGCCTTTTCGTGGGCCTACGGCTGGAACTCGGTGTACCTGGCATTACTGGCCGCCGGGGCGTCACTGCTGGTCGCCCTGCCGATCGCGGTCGCTGCCGCCCGCGGGCGGTCACGACTGGCGCGACTGGCCGATCGACTCTCCTACGTCGGGTACGCGACGCCAGGGGTCGTCCTCGCGATTGCCCTGTTGCTGGCCAGTCTCCACGGCCTCCCAAAGTCGATGACAGAGCTAGTGTACAGGACACTCCCACTGCTCGTATTCGCCTACGTCGTCCGGTTCGTCCCGCAGGCGATCGGGGCGATCCGGGCCTCGACGATGCAAGTCGATCACAAGTTGATCGAAGCTGCCCGGACCCTGGGCCGCACCCGACTCGGGGCCTTCCGAGCGGTGATGCTGCCACTGATCGCGCCCGGGATCGCGACCGGCGCAGCCCTGGTCTTTTTAACGACGATGAAGGAACTACCGATAACACAAATGATGCGGCCGTTTTCCTTCGATCACACGCTAGTGACCTACATCTGGCGCGTCCGGGAGGCCGGTCTCTACGGCCGGGCGGCCGTCCCGGCGCTCGCGTTGATCGTCATCTCCGGCCTCTCGATGGCTGTCATCCTCGCCCAGGAGGGTTCGAACACGTGACAATATCACAACTACCCACCGAGACAACCGACAACCGAACCGACGAGCAAGCCCTCGCCGAACCGACCCACTCCGACGCCATCCTCGAACTCGACGGCGTCACCCGCCGGTTCGGCCCCGAGACGGCCGTCGACGACCTCAGTCTGACCGTCCAGGACGGCGAATTGCTGACGCTCCTTGGCCCCTCTGGCTGTGGGAAGACGACGACGTTGCGCCTGCTCGCTGGCCTGGACGAACCCGACGACGGGACGATCCAGGTCGACGGCGACGTCGTCGCCGGGGGCGACACCTTCCGCCCGCCCGAAGAGAGGGACGTCGGCCTGGTCTTCCAAGAATTCGCGCTGTTTCCCCACCTCACGGTCGGCGAGAACGTCGCCTTCGGCATCAAGGATCGATCAGACGACGCGATCGACGAACGCGTTGGGGACCTGCTAGAGCTGGTCGGCCTTGGCGACTATCGTGAAGCCAGCCCAGAAGACCTCTCGGGCGGCCAGCGCCAGCGGGTCGCACTGGCACGCTCGCTCGCGCCCGAACCCGCGGTCCTGCTCTTGGACGAGCCGTTCTCGAACCTCGACGTGGGATTGCGCGAGGAGATGCGCCGAGAGGTCCGCCAGATCATCAAGGAAACGGGCGTCACCGCCGTCTCCGTGACCCACGACCAGGAGGAGGCCCTCTCGATCAGCGACCGCGTGGCAGTCATCGACGACGGGCACGTCGAACAGATCGGCCGCCCGGAAGTGGTCTTCCAGCAGCCCGAATCCCGCTTCGTCGCCGAGTTCCTCGGCCAGGCAGGGTTCGTTTCAGGGACCTTCGCCGAGGGCTGCGTCGAGACGCCGCTTGGCTGTCTCGACGCTGATCGCATCGAGGGTCTCGACACCGAGTACGAGGGTGCCGCGGTCGACGTGCTCGTCCGCCCGGACGACATCCGGGCGGTGCCGGCCGATCCGGCGGGCACCAACGGCCGGATCGTCGACCGCCAGTACACCGGCCCCAGCTTCGTCTACACGGTCGAACTGGATTCCGGGGCCCTCGTCCACTGTGAGCACAACCACGCCGAGGAACTCGGGATGGACAAGCGCGTCCGGGTCCGCCTGGCGACCGACCATCCCCTGGCCTGGTTCCCTGCCGAGTGATGGATCGACGTCGTTTTCGCATCGCTACAGTCGCGGTCGCGCTCGCTGGGGCCGTCGCTGTCTGGCTCGTCTCGACGACTCTCTTTCCGTACCACTCGCTGAATCACGACGAGGGAGTCTACCTCCAACAGGCCGCGATGTTGCTGGAGGGGAAGCTATTCCTCCAACCGCCCGTCGAGGGCGTCTTCCAGCCCTGGTTCTTCGTCGAGAGCGAGGCCGGGCTGTACCCGAAGTACAACCCCGTCCCCGCCGGTATGTTCGCCCTCGGGGAACTGCTCGGGGGCTACCGGCTGGCATTGCCCGCCATCGCGGCCGGGATTCTCGCGGGCGTGACTGGCGTCGTGAGCGAGGTCTTCGATCGGCGGACCGGACTACTCGCCGCCGTCTTCGTCCTGGCGTCGCCGCTCTACCTTCTCGATACCGCGACGTTTCTCCCGTACGCGCCGACAGCGCTGCTCAACCTCGGGTTCGCGTACGGCTACCTGCGAGCCGATCGGACCGGCGATCGGCGGTGGGCAGCGGCGGCGGGCGCGGCGATCGGTCTCGCCTTCTTCGCCCGACCCTACACCGCCGTCCTGTTCGCCACCCCGTTCGTGGCCCACGCGCTGTGGACGCTCGCCCGGGACTGGCGGACGGCACTCCCCCGGCAGGCGATGACCGCTATCCTCGGCCTGGCTGGCGTCACACTCACGCTTGGCTACAACGCGACGGTGACCGGGTCACCCCTGACGTTCCCCTACGAAGCCTTCGCCCCGCTGGACGGGTTGGGTTTTGGCCACCGCGAACTCCTAAACCACCGCATCGAGTACACGCCCGAGCTCGCCCTGGAGGCCAACGGGCAGGTGCTCGCCGCGTTCACCGGCCGCTGGATCGCCGGCGGCATCCTCGGTGCCGGCCTCGCCCTTGCAGGACTCGCCGTCGCCGTCCGCCGGGAGTGGTCGCCACGGACGGCGATTCTCGCCGCCCTCGGCGTTTCGGTGCCGGTCGGAAACCTCTACTTCTGGGGGAACTACAACCTGCTCGGCGATCTCGACGCAGCGGGTGACGGGCTGATCGCCTCGCTGGGCCCGTACTACCACTTCGACCTGCTGGTGCCGACCGCCGCCTTCGCCGCAGTCGCCGCGCTGGCCGCCTTCGATGTCCTCCGGGACGCGCTCGACACACACCTCGACCGCCGGGCCGCGTTCACTTCTCTGCTAGCTGTTGCCCTCGTGGGCACACTTGTTCTGGGCGGGATCACGACGAATCAAGCCGCCGCACCGATCGAGCGCAACGCCGATGTGACCGATACCTACGAACAGGCCTACGCGCCGTTCGAACCCGCGCCACCGCCGAACGCGGTCGTCCTGACGCCGACGCCGTATGGCCCCTGGCTCACCCATCCCTTCCAGGCACTGCGGAACGATCCGGGCTACGACGGTCGGACGGTCTACGCGATGGACGACCGGCCGTTCGCCGTCGCCGAAGCATTCCCCGATCGCGATCTCTACCGCTTTGGCTTTCGCGGGGTCTGGGACCCGCTCGGCGACTCGCCCGAGGCCGCCCGCCTCCAGCGCGTGCAGGAGCGTTCGGGGGAGGCAGTCACGCTGAACGCCAGCGTCGGCCTCCCCGAACGCATCACGAGCGCGACCGTCACCGTCGCAACCGACGCCGGGACGACCCACTACGTCGCGAGCGAGACCGACGACACCCTTCGATTCCGGGTGATGATCGCCGACGGGACGCTTCGAGTCGCCGGCCCGGTCGAGGCCGTCGGCGAAGGGCCACTGGAGATCGACGGACGCGAAGACGTCGACGTGACGGTCTTCGCCGACGATGGCGTCGGCGGATTCGAGTATCGGCTCTCGCTTCCAGTCGAAACCGGGGATGGGACCGTGCGCGTGCTGGCCCCACATGTCGAGTACTGCCTCGACGCCCGGGCGTGTGGCGGCGCGGCGACGTACGTGCCCGAAGCGAGTCCGGACGGCGTCTTCGTCCGCACCGACCTGCGGGTGACCAACAGCACACAAGACGACACATGACCCACGAACTCACCAGACGCGACGCGATCGCGGCGCTGTCGGCCGTCGGGGCATCGCTGGCCGGCTGTGCCGCCCCATCGGCCGACGATGACGGCCAGTCTGCCGACGGCGACCAATCCCTCTCCGATCACGACCGCGGGACACTTTCTGCCGCCGCCGAAGTGCTCTATCCCGACGACGTGACGGCAGTCGAGTCATTCGTCGAGCGCTACATCGACGGTCGGGCGACCGACCGGCCCGAGCACGCCGCTGGGATCGCTGACGCCGTCGAGTACCTCGACGAATACTGTCAGGCGTGGTACGAAGCCGACTTCGCGGCGCTGTCGGTCGATGAGCGCGACGAGGCGCTCCGGCGAATGAGTGCCGACGAGGCCGACTCAGTCCCCGACGGAAGTGACGTCGAGCGCCTTCGCTACTACGTGATCAACGACCTACTGCTCGCGCTGTATGCCTCGCCGACCGGCGGACAGCTGGTCGGGATCGAGAACCCACCGGGCCATCCGGGCGGCCTCGCGAGTTATCAGCGGGGGCCACAATCGTGAGCGACATTCGCACGCCGAGCGACAGGGTGGACCGCACGCCGAGCGACAGGGTGGACCGCACGCCGAGCGACAGCGCGGACGTCTGCGTGATCGGTGCAGGCCCAGCCGGTGCGTTGATCGCCCACCGGCTTGCCGCCGCAGGTCATGACGTGGTCGTGCTGGAGGCCGGCCCGCGGTTCGACCCCGAGGATCGCATCGAGCAGATGGACGACGCCCTCCGCCCGGCTCATGGACGCCCCGACATCTGGGAGATGGGCGGGAATCGCGACGCCTTCACTTCCAGTGGAGATCGACAGTATCCACTCAACCATGCTCGCGTGAAGGGTATCGGCGGGTCCACGCTGCACTGGCAAGGGATGGTGATGCGCCTCCACGAGCGGGATTTCGGGGTCGCGTCCCGCGAGGGCGTCGGGGCCGACTGGCCGATCGAGTACGACGACCTCCGTCCGTACTACGCCGCGGCGGAGGACGCGCTTGGCGTCGCCGGCGCCAGCGACAACCCGTTCGAACCGCCACGGGAAACCCCTCACCCCATGCCGGCCTTCGAACCCTCTTACAGCGATTCGATCTTCGCCGAGGCCTGCGAAACCCTGGGGATCACGACCCACTCGGTGCCCAACGCCCGCAACGCCGAACCGTACGACGATCGGTCTGCCTGTGTGGGCTATGGCACCTGCCAGCCGGTCTGTCCCTCCGGCGCGAAATACGACGCGACGAGCCACGTCGAGAAGGCCGAGGACGCAGGCGCGCGTGTGATCGATCAGGTTCCCGTCCAGCGCCTCGAACACGACGATTCCGGGGAAGCGGTGACGGCGGCGGTCTACGCCACACCCGACGGCGAGACCCATCGTCAGGAGGCACGGGAGTTCGTCATCGCAGCCGGCGGTGTCGAGACCCCGCGACTGCTCCTGCTGTCGGAATCACCGCAGTATCCCGACGGCCTGGCAAACTCAAGCGGGGCCGTCGGCCGGTACTTCCACGAGCACCTCTTTGCGGGCACGGGCGGCGTAATCGACCGAGAGACTCGTCAGCACCACGTCGGGTTCAACACCACCGAGTCCCACCAGTTCTACGACGATCCCGCCACAGGCACGGAGAGTGGCGTCCCATCAGCAGATGCTGAGGCGGACGATCTTGGAGCGATCAAACTCGAGTTCTTCAACTACGCCGGCCCCTCACCCGTCGATGCGGCCCTTTCTGACGGCGGGTGGGGAGAGGACCTTCGCGAGCGTGTCGCCGACACCTACGGCAACCACCTCACCGTGGGGGCCCTGGTCGAGCAGACGCCGCGCCGGGAGAACCGCGTGACGCTGGATCGATCGACGACAGACGACCACGGCAATCCCGTCCCGGAGATTCACTGGGAGATCGACGATCGCACCCGGCGGACGATCGAACGGGCAAACGAGATTCAAGAGGCCATCCTCGCCGACCTCGACGCCGAGATCACCTGGCAGGTCGGCCCGACGGAGACGGGGCCGGCGGCCCATCACATGGGGACGACGCGGATGGGGACCGAACCAGGAGAGAGTGTCGTCGACGACCGGGCCCGGACGCACGACCTCAGGAACTGCTGGATCGCCGGAAGCAGTGTCTTCCCAACCGGCGGCGCGATGAACCCCACCCTCACGATCGCGGCGCTGGCGTTGCGGACGGCCGAGCACGTCGAACGACGACTCTGATGGGTGAATACTCCGTCAGCGCATCTCGACGCCAGTTATCTCGAAGCGCGCCCCGCCGGTCTCGCTTTCGGTGACGCGAACGTCCCAACCGTGGGCGTCGACGATCCCCTCGACGATCATGAGGCCGAACCCGGTTCCGTCATCGGACGTCGTGAACCCCATGTCGAAAACCTTCTCGCGTTCCTCGGCGGGAATACCGGTTCCGTCGTCCGCCACGTAGAACCCGCCGTCGACAGCGCCGATCGTGATCGTCACGTCTTGACCGCCATGTTCGATCGAATTCCGGATCAAATTCTCCAGCAGTTGCTGGAGGCGACTTTTGTCAGCACGGATTCGTATGTCCGTCTCGATGGCCAACTCCGCACCCGTGGTGTCGACGTTTTCCCAACAATCTCCGGACAGCGCACCAAGACTCACCACTGCCAGTTCGTCGATCGTCTTGCCCTGCCGGGCCAGCGTCAGGAGATCCTCGATCAGACGTTCCATCCGAGCGAGTGCTCGCGAGGCGGTTTCGAGATGTTCGTGTCCGGTCTCGTCGTGCACGATGTCCACCCGTGCGTTGGCCACGTTGAGCGGGTTGCGAAGGTCGTGAGAGACGACGCTGGCGAACTTCTCTAAGCGCTCGTTCTGTCGGCGGAGTTCGGTCTCCTGACGATATCGTTCCAGAGCGTAGCGGAGCGACCGGGCGAGAGAATCGGCGTCCAGTTCGTCTTTCAGGAGGTAATCCTGGGCCCCGCCTTCGATCGCCGTGACGGCGGTCTCCCGGTCGTCAAGGCCCGTGAGCACGATGACTGGAACCCGCGGCTCTGCGTCCTGGACGGATTGCAGCGTCGCCAGCCCGGTGCTTTCTGGCAACCCGAGATCGAGAAACAACATGTCGTGTCCGTCCGATTGGAGTGCCCGGCGTCCATCCGAGAGCGTCTCCTCGTGGTGGACCCTGACGTCACCGACGATATCGGCCACGTGGGATTCGTTGAGGTGATGCTCGACGAGCCGGGCATCTCCGGGGTTGTCTTCGATCAACAGGACATCGATGGGTGACTCGGCCTCGGACATAGATTATTTCGGGGGCATTTTGACGACCGACAGCCAGAACTCCTCTAAGCTCCTGACGACGTCCATGAACCCCGAGTAATCGACCGGTTTGCTCAGGTAGGCGTTGGCCTGGAGGTCGTAGGATTTGACGATGTCCGATTCGGCTTCGGAACTCGTGAGGACGATCACAGGAAGTCGACGCAATTCCGGATCGCCCTTTATCTCCTCCAGCACGTCCCAGCCGTCTTTTTTTTTTGGCATATTAAGGTCCAGCAACACGAGGTCAGGCCGTTCCTTGTCCGCGTACTCGCCACGCTGGTTGAGGAA
>NZ_JACDNP010000002.1:125452-351191 GCF_013839425.1 Halorhabdus salina
GGCATATTAAGGTCCAGCAACACGAGGTCAGGCCGTTCCTTGTCCGCGTACTCGCCACGCTGGTTGAGGAATTCCATCGCCTCGACGCCGTCCTCGACGACGTGGAGGTTGTTGAGGATATTTCCCTGCTCGAAGGCTTTCTCCGTGAGTTTGGCATCGCCCGGGTTGTCTTCCGCGAGGAGAATCTCGACCGGCTGCCCAGTCTCAGTCATCGCCGACCCCCTTGCTTTGGGCGGCGTTCAGCCCCTTCGGGATGGTGAATTTGAACGTCGCGCCGTCTCCTGGCTCCGACTGGACCCAGATATCGCCGCCGTGGCGCTGGACGATCCGGCGGGTGATCGCTAGCCCGATCCCGGTGTTGCCGGCTTCGGCATCCGCTCCTTGCCTGAAGATCTCGAAGACATCGTCCTGTTCGTCGGCCGGAATCCCCGGCCCGTTGTCCGACACGGCGAACTCGTGGGTGTCCGTCCGGTCAGCGACAGTCACATCGATCTTTGGTATGCCGTCCTCACTGGCGTGTTCGATGGCGTTCTTCACGAGATTCTGGAACACCTGCCCGAGTTGGTCGCCGTCGGCGCTGACGGTCGGTAGATCCTCGGCTGTGACTTCGGCATCATGATCGGCGATCAGCAGTTCGAGGTCCTGGCGGGCGCTTTCGAACACTGCCTCGGCGTCGACTTCGTCGAACTCCTCGGCCTCGGTGTGGACGCGAGAGTACTCCAGCAGCGAATTGATCATCCGCTTCATCCGCTTTGCGCCGTTGACCGCAAACGCCATGTACTCCTCGGCCTCGTCGTCTAATTCGTCACCGTATTCGCGCTCAAGGAGGTCGACGTAACTCGACACCATCCGGAGGGGTTCCTGGAGGTCGTGGGAGGCGAGGGCATGAGTGTGCGCTCCAATTAATCAGGATTGATAACTGAATACCCCGCACTACCGTGTTCCAGGGAGATACCCACGAGACGGTCTCGAGTCGATGGGGAGACGAGCGAGAGCAGCGTCGATCTCTGTCCTATTGGACAGGCTAGCATAACCATTATCATCAATCAGTCGCCTTTCGGGAGTATGGGTGCTGAAACCCGGATTCTCTCCGTCGCCGCTGATCCGGATGACACCGAGACGATCAGGGCGACCCTCGAAACCGAACGGTCCCGGTTTCGCGTCGAGACGGCGACGACAATCGAGGCAGGGATCGATCATCTCCCGGCCGTCGATTGTGTCGTCAGCGACCACGACCCGCCCGAAATTGACGTATTCAGCGTTCTCGAACGGGTGCGGTCGATCGATCCGGAGATGCCCGTCGTGCTGTTTCCAAAAACTGGCTCAGAGCAATTAGCTGGCAGCGCCGTCTCGGCGGGCGTCACCGCGTACGTCGGACGGGACGGAAGTGACGAGCAGTATGCCACGCTCGCCAGCCGGATCACCGACGCGATCGAGGGCAGTCGTCACGAGGGCTCCGAGGCTGCCACCGACTCCACGCTCCGACAGATCGCCGATCACACCGACGATGTGTTGTTCGTCGTCGACAGTGACTGGGCGGAGTTCCAGTTCGTCAACTCGGCCTACGAAGACTTCTTCGAGGAGTCGATCGAACGACTTCGATCGGACCCGAAGTCGTTCCTGCAGGGCGTTCATCCGGGGGATCGCGAGGCCGTCGAACGATCGATGGATCGCCTCTCGGCGGGCAGAACCGAATCGATCGAGTTCCGCGTTCGGACACCCGACGACGAGGTTCGATGGGTCCACAGCGAAGGGAAACCCGTCTTCGACGACGAGGGGAGTGTCAGCGAGATCGTCGGGTTCGTCCGGGACATCACGGAGCGCGTCGAACGGACGCGCCGACTGGAAACTCTCATCGGCAATCTCCCCGGGATCGTCTATCGGTGTCGCAACGAACCCGGCTGGCCCATGGAGTACGTCAAGGGCGATTGTGAAGCGATCACCGGCTACGCCGCGACGGCGATCGAGAATCAGTCGGTCGTGTGGGGTGAAGACGTCATTCATCCCGATGACCGCGAGCGCGTCTGGCAAGCCGTCCAAGACAGTCTCGATGCGGAAGGGCATTTCGAACTCACCTACCGGATCCGGACGGCGGACGGGGAGACGCGGTGGATGTGGGAACGCGGACAACTCGTCGACGGACGCAACGACGAACCCGTCCTCGAAGGCTTCATCACCGACATCACCGAGCGCAAGGAATGGGAGGAAGAACTCGAAGCCGTCAATACACTCCTCTCGACGCTGTTCGAGACGGTTCCAGTGGGCGTGACGGTGCTCGGCGAGGACGGCGACATCACTCGAGCCAACGAGCGTGCCAAAGACGTCCTCGGCCTGGACGAATCGGACATTGTCGACCGAATGTACGACGATCCCGAATGGGAGATTGTCGATGAGGACGGCGAGGAGATCCCGCCCGAAGACCTCCCGTTCGCTCGGGTAATGGCGACCGGCCAGCCAGTCTACGACTACCGGCACGGGATCGAATGGCCCGACAAGAGCGTTCGCTGGCTCTCGATCAACGCCGCACCGCTGTCGACAGCGGCGGACGACCCCCAAGCGGTCGTCACTGCGATCTCGGACATCACCGATCAACTGGAGAACGAGCGAGCCCTAAAGCGGCAAAACGAGCGCTTAGAGGAGTTCGCGAGCGCCCTCAGTCACGACCTCCGAAATCCGCTGAACGTTGCCAGCGGCCGACTCGAATTGCTCGGTGACGAGTGCGACAGCGAGCACGTCGAAGCCATCGAAGCCGCCCACGAGCGAATGCAAACTCTGATCGAGGACGTGCTAACGCTGGCCCGGGAAGGCGATCGCGTCACCGAGACCGAGCCGGTGGCACTCCAGTCGGTGATCGAAGGGTGTTGGCAGACGGTCGACACTGACGGGGCCAAACTCCGAACAGAAGTTGATCGGACAGTAACCGCCGACCGCAACCGACTCCAGCAACTACTCGAGAATCTGATTCGCAACGCGGTCGAACACGGTTCGAAACCGCCCAATACAGCGGGTGAAAACGGCACTGACGCCCCAGCGGTCACGATCCGGATCGGCCCGCTCGACCGTGGCTTCTACGTCGAAGACGACGGGCCGGGAATCCCACCCGAGAAACGCGAGGACGTCTTCGAGGCAGGCTATTCGACCCAGGACAACGGGACCGGGTTCGGGCTGAGCATCGTCAGACGCGTCGCCGAGGCCCACGGCTGGGATATCCGCGTGACGGAGGGGGACAACGGTGGGGCGCGATTCGAGATCACTGGTGTTGAGTTCGTCGAGTGATGGGAGTCCGACTGGTTGTGGGCTATGATGGACCGGATGCGCAATCAGGCCCACTTGCGGAGCGTGTGTCCTCACCGCCGAACGTCAGTTAACGCGACCGTTAACGTAGTGATGGCGACCGCCGACGAACATATCCGCGTCACCGAGAGGGTAAAGCGGGAACTCGACCGCCGACGGCGAGAGGGCAAAAGCTACCTAATTCAGCGAGAGAGTCCCGCCGTCGACGGCGCTTCGCGCCGTCTGCCCGTGGCGTCTCCGACGCCACGCTGTTCAGGGCGGGCGTGAATCGCGTACGCTCCTTTGAGAATCCGCCACGTTACTGCTGGTCCTGAGTCTCCAACAGTCACTAGCAGTTTCACTTTCACTCTGCATGGCTGTCATTTACGTTCTGACACCTCCTCCTATGGACTGGCTCATGAAGCGAACCAACACATTCGCCGTGCGACCGCTCACCAACGATGGAGAGCAACTGCTACGAGACTTGTTGGACGCTTCCGCCGCTCTCTGGAACGAGATAAACTACCAGCGCCTCCTGCGATACAACGACGAGGACGGCTTCGAGGGCGACGTATGGGACGCCGATACCGGTGCTCTCGAAGGAAGATACAAAGGCGTTCTCGGTGCGTCCACCGCTCAACAGGTGATACGCAAAAACAGCGAAGCGTGGCGTGGATTCTTCCGGTTGAAAGAACAGTACCACGACGAGTCGAACACCGTAGTCACAGAACACCCTGAACCGCCGGGGTTCCGTGGGAATGAGAACGATGGACGCCACCTCAAGGGAGTCATTCGCAACGACGCCTACACCGTTGAGTGGGGCGATCGCTCCCGGCTTGAGATACTGGTCGGGCGCGAGTTGAAAGACCGATACGACCACACCGGGCGCCTCCGGCTGGAAATCGCTGGCGACCCAAACTGGCCAGAGTACGAGGACCAGAGCCGGTTGGAATTGTGGTATGACGAGACTGATAGCACGTTCAGGGCTTCGCAACCCGTGACTCTTTCTGACGATGCACGGGATACTCCACTGGCCGACGAGACGGCCGCTCTGGATATCGGTGCAAACAATCTCGTCGCCTGTACCACCACGACCGGCGAGCAGTATCTGTACGAAGGCCGTGAGTTGTTTGAGCGATTCCGTGAGACGACACGAGAAATCGCCCGGTTGCAGTCGAAACTCGAAGACGGACGATACAGTAGCAAGCGTATCCGGCGATTGTATCGGAAACGAACCCGTCGCCGTGACCACGCACAAGAGGCACTGTGTCGTGACCTGCTGGACCGACTGTACGCCGAGGGCGTGGACACGGTGTATATCGGTGGTCTGACCGACGTGTTGGATACACACTGGTCGGTCGAGACAAACGCGAAGACGCACAACTTCTGGGCGTTCAAGAAATTCACTGACCGATTGGCGTGTACTGCCGAGGAATACGGTATCTCCGTCGAGGTTCGGTCGGAAGCGTGGACCAGCCAAGAGTGCCCGCAGTGTGGCGGCACAGACCGGACAACACGGCATCAGGATACGCTCTCCTGTTCCTGTGGCTTTGAGGGGCACGCCGACCTCACAGCGTCAGAAACATTCCTGAAGCGGCAGACAGAGCAGACAGTCAGGCCGATGGCACGGCCCGTGCGGTTCCAGTGGGACGACCACACTTGGTCGGAGTCACCACGCTCTCACGAAAGTCCCAACGAACAGCGTACAGACCAGAGTACCGTCCACCGTGACGGGAAATATTGCCTCCGGGGACTCTCAGACCGACTGAGACTCCCACGCCGGAGAGGAAACCGCGCCGTCGCCGGCCTACGGCCGGCTGCCTGAGGGATCTTCGATCCCTCTCCGTTTACGGCGCGGAGGATGTCATAACGACGTGCTTGAGCGCATTCTCGACGAAGAGAAGCTCGGCGACTTCTACGACGGGTTCGGTCGGTGGTCCGGCGAGGAAGCCGACCGCGTCCGTGAGGCGCGCCGAGAGGCCAAAGAGAAGCGAACGCAGCGACTGCGAGAGCGATCCGAGGACGCTGCATGACGGTCCTGGACGCGACAGTCTCATCGACTATCTGGACGGCGTCGAAGCGACGAAGCGTTCTACGAGGCACATGGGGGCGAGAACGAGCGCTGGGTGATGCCCGTTCCGGCCTACGCTGGGGCACTCGTCGGCGAAGGGACCCTTCCGAATGGCGACGTCGACGGTGCTCGTGCTGATCTTTCGTGGGGCAAGACGTACGCCGTCGACGAACGGATGGCCGTGACAGCGGGAGAGATCGCGGACGAGTCCAACCGGGAGGACCGTATTTGGATGGCCTCGATGCACTGATTGCCGCCGTCGGCGGGGAACTGAATGCGCCGGTGGTCTCCAGCGACGGTGATCGCACCCACCCGGAGACGAAGCAGGTTGTCGACGTCGAAGAGTACCGCGAGGCTGAAGATGACAGTTAACTGTGTCTCTGGTTCGCCTGAACCATGGTCTGCTCCGTGACTTCGGGAATAGCGTCCACGTCATCACCGAGTGAGGTGAACGCTAATTTGCGGGGAGATAGACACCCACCAAGACCATCCGGACGAGATCGAGTCGCCAATCAACGGCCCCACCGCGACTGACGAGACTGAAAACGAAGTATGACGGACGAACACTGGGGGAGACTGTGCTGGCCGGAAAATCAACCCAGGACGTCCCCGTCACGCCCAGCCAGTTCGCTGTCCTTTTCTCGCACGGTCACGTAGCCAGCGACGATTCGCATGGATCCGGAAGACAACCGCCAGACCTGGGCCGAGCGCTCGGGTGCGTACTCGCCGGAGTACTACGCCCATATCGGCCACAACGAAGTGAGCGAGACGCTCGCGAGCGTTCTCGAGCACTACGCCAGCGAAGACCCGAGCGTCCTCGAAGTCGGCTGTGGCTCCGGGCGACACCTCGCACACCTTCTGGATACCGGCTACAGCGACCTCGCGGGGATCGATATCAACGACGACTCCTTCGAGGTGATGGCCGAGGAGTATCCGCGACTCGTCGACACGGGCACCTTCCTCACCGGGGCGATCGAGGACCTCCTCCCGGAGTACCCCGACGACGCCTACGATGTCGTCTACTCGGTCGAGACCCTCCAGCACGTCCACCCGGAAGAGACGGCCGTCTTCGAAGAGCTCGTGCGCGTGACCGGCGACCTGTTGATCACGGCCGAAAACGAGGGGAACGCCCCCGACCGGGGCCGTCCGGGCGCTGAGGTGTCCGAAGTCGACGACGAGTTTCCCCTCTATCACCGCGACTGGAAGACGGTGTTCAGCGATCTCGGGGGTGCTCAGTTACTCTGTGAACCGACCAGCCGGGATACGATCCGAGTCTTTCGGTTCCCGTGAGAGTCAGCTGATACGGATTATTGTAGTGCTGTAGCGGTATCCGCCGATCCCGGGTCGGCGTTATCCGGAAATAATCTAATCCGTATGACTCCGACTACTCGAGAGATCCGTGTTGGCTCTCCATCACCTGCGTTCGTCCCAAAAGCGACGGCGACCGTTCGGGTATCGGGCGCCGCTTAGATGATCCCTCCTGCCAGTGCACCGCCGAGCACGACCAGCAAGCCTCCGGCGACCAGGTGCAACGTTTCCAGGTGGCGCTGGCGCCACTCGCCCACCGCGTCGGCGGCCACGTAGCCGCTGCCGACCACGAGGGTGATCGCGATCATCGGAGCGACGAACAGGAGGTTGTAAGCGCCTAGCAGCGGGAGCGACTGCTGCCAGGGGAGGCTAGCGAGCATCCCGCCGGCCACGACGTAGGGGCCGGCTGTACACGGCAACAGGAAGAGACTGACGCCGACGCCGGCCAGCACCGCCCCGACGATCGTACTGTGGGCCCACAGTGGTTCCGTCAGTCGGCGTTGCATCCCAGGTCGCCAGGATTCGGGGACCTCCATCGTGAACCCACCGGCCCCGTGGCTGATGCCGTCTTTGAGTTCGAACAGGCCGAGTCCGATCGCGAGAACGCCAAACAGCTGTCGGATCCCGGCGATCTGAAGGGCGTCGATGGCGCCCGCTGATTTGAAGCCGAACACCAGCAGCGCGCCCATTGCGCCGTAGGCGACGGCGATTGTCAGGGCGAACGTCAGTCCGGCAGCGATCACCGTTCGCGGGCGTTCGGGATGGCGCGTCAGAATCGTCGTGAGCAAGACGACGAGGACGGCCAGTGCACACGGGTTGACCGCATCCCCGAGTGCGAGCCCTGCCAGTGTCAGAAGCGTTCCCATCGAGGGGTCCTCAGTTGACTTTCCGGTAACCGTCTTCGTCGGGGATTCGTGAGTTCCTGGCTTGTCGTTCGCGGATTCGGCGGTGGTCGTTTCATCTGTCGTTGCTTCGTCGGGAGTCTCCCGAGCAGTCCTCGCCACGTCAGTCGTTGCCTTCGTTTCAGGGGTCATCTGTGCCGCCTCGAACCGTTGTTCGAGCAGTTCGATCGCCCGATCCTCGCCGATCGCGTACTCGTCCCCGACGAAAACGACAGGGACAGGCCCCCACTGCTCGCGAGGGACGTCGTACCCCTGGAGATATTGGGCGAAGCGGCGGGGATGGTCACGTGCGTTGTACTTCTCGACGGTAAATTCGTACTCGTCGCGTTGCGCTTCGAGGAACTGCTCGACGTTCCCACAGTGCGGACAGCCAGGGAGATAAAAGAACACAACCGTCACGGACCCCGTTTCGTTTGTCGTGATGGCGTTCGTCGCCGATCGTGTGTCCTCCTCCTGGGCTCCGACCGCCGGTCCGACCGCACCGCCGAAAACGCCCACCACCAGGAGCAGACAAAAGACAACGCTGATTGTCCGGACGAGAAGCTCACGATTGCCGGCGAGCATGCGGAAAATATCTCCCCTTCCTGCCTTAATCGCTCCGGAATGTCTGTCTCGACAGCAGTTTTCAGTATCACTCGTGGAGCGCCCACTTCGGCCCATCCAGTATTACTCAAAATCGAAAAAGTATTATTTCGGCAAATGGTACCGCTTCGAACGTAATGAAATCGAGACGATCGTTCCTCGGGGCAGTCGGCGCCACGGCTGTCATGGGGCTGTCCGGGTGTGCGGAGGTGATCCCTGGATCGGACACAAGCAGCGCGAGAAACTCACGGGCGGTCACGGACGGCTACGACCGGACGGTGAGCGTCCCCGAGACCGTCAAGCGTGTCGTCGCCGTCGGGCCGGGGGCCCTCCGGCAGGTCGCCTATCTCGACGCGACCGATCGCGTCGTCGGCGTCGAGCAGGAGACTGGATCTATCTTGACATCCCCGTACAACCTGGCGAATCCAGACCTGCAGGACCATCAAAAGATCGGAATGGCGGGCCCGAACGCCGGAGGGAACAGCGAACAGATTCTCGCGGTCAATCCGGACGTGATCTTCTATTACGGCGAGCGCTCGCGGGTCCCAACCCTTCAATCTCAGACCGATACACCGGTCGTTGGCCTGGATATCGTGGATTTCGTGGATCGAGAGGCCCGCGAGACGATGTTCGAGACCTGGCGACTGCTCGGAGACGTACTCGACGAGCGCTCGCGCGCTGGGACCCTGATCACGTTCGTCGAGGACACGATCGCGGACCTCCGAGAGCGGGCGGACGGAGTAACCGAGGATGATCGCGAGCGCGCCTACGTCGGGGCGATCAACTACAAGGGCGCGCACGGCCTCGCGACGACGCGAAAACAGTTCGCCCCGTTCCGGTGGTCGGGCGTCGAGAACGTGGCCAGCACAATCGACAGCGACGCGGCCTCGGTGCAGGTCAGCACCGAACGGCTACTGGCCTGGGATCCCGCGACGATGTTCGTCAGTGGCGTGAACGTCGGACGCGTCCGCGAGGACGTGGCCACCAACCCCGAGTACGAATCACTCGCCGCGATCGAGACCGACGAGACGTATTCCATCCTCCCACACGCCAGTTACCATCACAACTACGGGTCGATCCTCGCAAACGCCTACTTCGTCGGGAAACGCGTCTCTCCCGATCGCTTCGGGGACGTCTCCCTGGAATCGAAAACCAAAGCGATCTTCGAGACGATGCTCGGGGACCCGCTCTTCGAGAGCCTCACTGACCCGAACGACGCCTATCAGCGACTCGATCTCCAATGACCGAAACAGCCACCGCGGTCGGCGAGCGCAGGCGACGACGCGTCGGGTTCCTGGGCGGCGTCGCCCTGACCCTGGCGATCGCTGGGACGTTCGCGCTCGCGATCGGGTCGGTACAGGTTCCGCTCGCCGATCTGCTCGCCGCGTTGACCGGCGGCGGGACCGAACTCCATCGGAACATCGTCTGGCGGAATCGACTGCCCCGCGTCCTCGGCGCGATTGTCGCCGGTGGGGGCCTGGCAATCGCCGGCGCGGCGATGCAGACCGTCCTCCGGAACCCACTGGGGGCTCCATACACGCTCGGGATCTCCCAGGCGGCTGCCTTCGGTGCAGCACTTGCGATCCTGCTGACCGGCGTGGGGGCCGGCTCGGCGGCGGGTGGACTCCTCGCGACGTGGCTGACGCCGATCGCGGCCTTTCTGGGTGGGATGGTCTCGACGGGCGTCATCCTCGCGCTGGTGACTTACCGACAGGCGACCCCCGAGACGATGATCCTCACCGGCGTCGCGCTCGGATCGCTGTTCCAGGCCGGGCTGACGCTGCTGCAGTACTTCGCCAGCGACACCGAGGTCGCGGCAATCGTCTACTGGACGTTCGGCGACATCGGTCGGGCGGGCTGGCCGCAGGTGATCGTCATGACAGTAGTCGTCCTCGCGGCGACGGCCTACTTCCTCCGGCACGGCTGGGATTACGACGTGCTCGATGCCGGGACCGACACCGCGAGAAGTCTCGGTGTGAACGTCGACTCGCTACGGATCCGTGGAATGGCGATCGCGTCGCTCGTGACGGCACTGATTGTTTCGTTCGTGGGTATTATCGGGTTCGTCGGGCTGGTCGCCCCCCACGTCGTGCGAATGGTCATCGGCGGCACCGAACGATACCTCATGCCGGCCTCAGCGCTCGTTGGCGCGACGCTGCTCGTGGTCGCCGACACGGCTGCTCGGACAGTGCTTTCCCCGGTGGTCCTGCCCGTCGGCATCCTGACCTCGTTTCTGGGCGCGCCGCTGTTTCTGTATCTCGTGATCGAAGGGAGGGCATACTGGTGACACTCGATATGCAGCGCCTCACGTTCGCCTACGACGACGAACAGATCCTCGAGGAGATCAACCTGACAGTCCAATCTGGCGAACTGCTGGGTCTGCTCGGCCCGAACGGGTCCGGGAAAAGCACGCTACTGGAGTGTTGCAATCGCTTGCTTGGGCCCGATTCAGGGCGTGTCACGATCGACGGCGATCCCATTGCGACGCTCGCGCCCGACGAGCGCGCCCGGCGAGTCGGGTACGTTCCCCAGTCCGAGTCAGGGGCGTTCCCGGCATCGGTCTTCGAGACGATCCTGCAGGGTCGACGGCCCCACGGTGGCTGGTCACCCAGCGCGAGCGATCGCGAGGCTGTCGAGCGGGTGATCGATCGACTTGGACTCGACGGCCTGGCGACCCGGAACGTCGAGAATCTCTCGGGTGGACAGCGCCAGAAGGTCCGTCTGGGCCGGGCCCTCGTCGGTGATCCGTCGGTCCTGCTCCTGGACGAGCCGACGAGTGCGCTCGATCTGAAACACCGCCTGGAGGTGATGGACCTCGTCGTGGGGCAACTCCAGGGCGACGTCGCGGGGATGATCGCGATCCACGACCTGAATCTGGCGGCCCGCTACTGCGATCGGGTCGCGCTGCTTGCCGAAGGCGAAGTCCACGCAGTGGGCCCACCGGACGTACTGACCGCCGAGGCGATCCGGGAAGTCTACGGTGTCGAAGCGTCCGTCAGACGCCACCGAGATCGGCGCCTGGTCGTCCCCGAAGCGCCTGCAGACACGGGACCGTCGGCCGCCGAGCCTCCGATCGAGGGGCATGTGGCGGATCGACCCACCCCAAATACCGCTGAGACCGACGACTGACAGAGCGTGATACGATGAAATTCAATGTAACACAGATCGGGACCGTGCACAGCGAGTTCGACGAACCGGCCGATCCGGACGCGATGCGAGAAGTGGCGAGTACGATCGTCGTCGACGAGGCTTACGAGGAGGCACTGTACCGGATCGAGGACAGCGATCACCTGAAGATCGTCTTCTACATTCACGAGGCTGACGAGCCGACGCTACGCGGGCCGCGACGCTACGGCGTCGAGCGGGGCACGTTCGCCTGCCGGAGTCCCCACCGGCCGAGTCCGATCGGGACCACGACTGTGGAGTTACTCGAACGCGACGGCCTGGCGCTTCAGGTTCGAGGGCTCGACGCCATCGACGGCACGCCAGTGCTTGACATCAAGCCCTACGCGCCGAGTCTGGACCGGCCCGAGGAGGCCGACGACGACCGGCGGGACGCGCCGCGCGGGCGGATCAAACGCGGGATCCGGAATCGAGAGCGCGAGGAACTACTCCTCCGGGCGGGGGAGATCCACGGCCACTTCTGTCCGTACCTCGCCTTGGGCGTGATGGCCGGTGTCCACGCGATGCGCGAACTCGGTACGGAAAGCGAGGGGATGGAAGATCTCGTGGCCGTCGTCGAGACGAACAGCTGTTTCGCGGATGGCGTCCAGACTGTGACGGGCTGTACGTTCGGAAACAACGCCCTGCTCTATCGGGATTACGGCAAGACCGCGATGACGCTGGTTTCGCGGGACAATTCCGACAACGGCGTCCGAGTCCACGTCAAAGAGCGCGAGGAGATTATCGAGCGTGACTACCCCGAGGCGAGCGAGTTGTTCGAGACCGTCATCGCCGACCGTGATGGCACCCCTGCCGAGCGCGAGCGCCTCACGGAACGCTGGCAGGCAGTGGCCTTCGACCTGATCGGCCGTCCGATCTTCGATGTTTGTGACGTCCAGACCGGCGTCAGCGTAGATCTACCCGACGAAGCGCCGATCTACGAGGATGCCCAGTGTGTCGACTGTGGGGAGTCAATCATGGCACCGAAGGCGGTCGAACGCGACGGCGAGACGTACTGCCGGGACTGCGCGAATGCGTCGTATCTACAACTTGATGGCCGCGGACTGAGTCGGATCGAACCGTCGGAGTAAGATTCCCTACTCCGGCGTGAAGGCGTGGCCACGGATGATCATCCGACTGGTGAATGCAGTCGTGACCGTCCAGACGATCACGAGCACTCCGGTGACGCCGGCCAGGATCGCGTTGAACGCCGCGATCCCGAGGAGATGCCCCATCACGCCTGCCGAGATGGCAAACGCACCCGTCGGGAAGGTGTAGGCCCACCAGGTGAAGAAAAACTGGTGGTCGCGCTGTGTCACGTAGTAGGCGACGACTGCGACAGTCAGCAGGAACCACCAGGCGGAGAAACCCCATAGGACCATCGCGAGTAGTTTCATGCTGGCGACGATCGGTTCGACCGCGAGATCGAACCCGACGCCTGCCCGCAGTGCGCGAACGAGTCGGCCGATTGCGATGACCAGCACGGCCGTCGGCGCGAGTCCGATCACGAACGTTGGCGCAAGTTTCTCCTGTGGAAGCGATTCGTAGGCGTACCGATGAAGGATGATCGAGCCGAAGAACACGAACATGAAGCTCCCGATGCCCAGTGCCATCATCGAGATGACGAAGACGAACTGTCCGACCGCGCTGCCTGCGTAGATGTTTTCGACCAGCCAGAACCCGAGAATGGGGATGACCAGATGGGAAACTGGCGGGATGTACCACGCGAACACCCCGTGATGAGACCCGATATTATCGTTGGCGAACATGATTGTGACCAACAGGAGGCCAAAGCCGAAGATACCGATACTCCCGAGTATGAACAATCCGACGAGCAACGGTTCGAGAACTACCTTCGGCAATATATCTTGCATTGTTCGAGCAATACCAACTCCAAGGACGAGCAACGTGATCGGCATTGTCGGGAAGAATTGACTCCGGATCGGGTGAGTCAAATCGGTTCGAACTTGCCCGGGATGGGTCACAATTCGAAGCAACCAGGGGATCGTAAATACGACCGTCAGCAACGCCGTGAGTCCTACGAAAACCTGTGCAAGCATTGCTGCAGGCCCAAACTCGTATTCCGAAGCGACCAGTGCCAGGGCAAGGCCCAGCGCACCGGTGCCCATTGTTGATCCGAACCACTGCGGGCCGAAGTACTCGACGATGCCCGCTAACTGCGTTCTCCGCTGGTTCCTCAGTGTCGTCGATCCAGCCATTGTCTTGTATCTATGACCAAATACTGCCCAATGATAAGCGGACGGATTCCGATCGATCTGTGGACGATCAGTCGTGGTCGCCGAACGGCTGAACGGCCAGTCGAGTCACGAACGTGAACCGGGTCAAACGGAGCAATCAATCCAGTCTCAGTCAGGAGAGACTCGATGTCCCTTCAAACGTGCTCCGACAATCTTCGACGGCCTGCTGGCAGTGCCCGAATATATCCGCAACTTCCTGTTCCATCCGGTCAGCAACGACTTCGGGTGGGTTCGCGACGAATGCTGATCGACCGGTGGATTCGTATTCATCAGTCACACACCGGACGAGTCCGTTTTCCTCAAGCGTATCGATGTAGCGATAGGCAGACGACTCGGCACACCCGACCCTCGCTGCGATTTCGGTCACTGTCATGGGGTCGTCGATCTCGACGATCGTTTCGTACGTTTTCCGTTCAGAATGAGTGAGCCCAAAGATCACTTCGAGTGCACGACTGGCGCTCGGTTCCGAACGGCCCTGCTCTTTGATATTCACGGTGTGGATCGATGTTCGCTCTCGACACTCATATATCTGGTTCTCCGAATATTCGAATGTTCCCGAAAACGTTTCACCATCGAGGACCATCGCCAAGACGTGACCAGTGATATCTACCAGCGCCAGGCCGATCTTTGCTCGGTGTTCTCGAACCCGAAGCGTCTGCAGATCCTCGATGTCCTCCAGGACGGTGCAGAACATACTGTCTCGGATATTCAACACGCGACCGACATCCCTCAGTCGACCGTCTCCCGCCATCTCAAACTGATGCGCGATCGGGGAGCAGTCCACAAGCGTGCGGACGGCGTCTACAACCACTACGTTCTGACGGATGAACGGATCGCAGAAGGGATGAATACCATGCGGGAGGTGCTGTTGGCCCAACTGGAGCGGGAGGACGATCTAGTCGGGGCCGAGAAATGAGTGTGCGTTGTTTCTGGACCCTCTCTTGTACGTCCGCACAGTACCGCCGTCGTCTCTGAATGGTCGCTTTGTCCGCTGTACTCTGTGGAATATTTGCACTATTCTGATGACATCTAACGTAACTCACGGACTCAGTATCGACGAAACCGTCAACGATTTAGCCGACAATATTGTATGGATAGTACAATGGAGGCTGCGACATTCCAACCTGATCACGAGTGGTTCCAGCAAGTGCTGCCCGAAGGGCTGTCTATCGATGAGACGACCGTCGTGTCGGGGCCTGGCGGATCAGGCAAGCCCCTGGTTGGGTTCGCCGTCGTCGAGTCCTGGCTCGCGAAGGGTGGAAGCGTCGTCTTCTTGTTGACGAATTCGGGGCGAGACTTCGTCGCCGAGACGATGGCCGAACTTTACGATGTCGACGTTGAGGAGTATGCATCAGAACTGTCGTTTGTCGAGTTCGATCCGGAGATGGATCCGACCATCGAGGCGATCGATCGCCCCGATGACGGACCAATCCGGGCGAACCTCCTCGATAGCGCCGTCTGGACCGAAGCGATCGATTCGGCGGCCGAGCCGCTGGCTGACGACGGACCGGGAACGCTCGTGTTCGCAACGGCGCTGAACCTCTTTCTGTTCGCTTCGACGTATCGCGAGGAGAGTCTCGATACCTTCCTGCGAACTATCGAACGCGAGGACGACCGGACGTATCTGTTCACCGTGAGCACGTCGGCGTTCGCTGACGAGATCGCCCGCGTCGAATCGGCCGCCGACACCGTTTTGCTGACCGAGATGGACGACCAGCGCCTGCAACTCCGTGGGGTAGACAGTGAGTCGGTCCCCGTCGAGACTGATTTCGCACAAGTCCCGTTCACGCCCGAACAGATCTCGACGATCAAGTCCGTCTCCGAGGAGACTCGGACGAGTCTGATCCCGACATTGAAAGAGATCTGATAGCCTCTGGGCGAGGGGACGATCGTCGCCGTTTTCGTTGTTCAGTCGAACGGACTGGTATGGACGCCCGTCTTGAGTGTGGGCCCTGCCTTCTCCGGCAGGCCCTCGATGCAGCACAGCAAACGGATGCCGACGAGACAACCCGCGAGCGCGTACTCCGTCGTGTGGCGACCGAGATCAGCGACATCTCACTCACCGAGACGCCGATGGCGATCGCCGAACGCGGACAGGCGATCGTTCGCGAGGAGACCGGCGAGGACGATCCCTTCGAGGAACAAAAGCAGGCGGCGAATCGAACGGTTGAGGCGTTACTGCCGGCACTGGAGTACCGCCTCGAAGAAGCCGACGATCGCTTCGGACGGGCCGTGCGCCTCGCCATCGCGGGCAACGTCATCGATGTCGGCCCGGGCCACGACGTTGATATCGAGGCGACGATCGACGAGGTACTCGGTCAGCCCTTCGCGGTCGATCGCCTCGCGGAGTTGCGGTCGGATCTCGAAGACGCCGAGGACGTCCTCTACCTGGCCGACAACGCGGGCGAGATCGTCCTCGATCGCCTGTTGATCGAGCAACTGGAGGCTGACGTCGAGGTCGTGCTCAAGGATCGGCCGTTCCTCAACGACGCCACGGCCCGGGAGGCCCGTTCGGTCGACCTCCACGAAGTTGCGGACCTCTCGACGCGGGGGACAGCAGGTGTGGGCACGATCACCGACGCGTTCGCCGAGCGACTCCAGGCAGCCGACATCGTGATCAGCAAAGGCCAGGGGAACTACGAACTGTTCAGCGACTGCGAGGCGAATCTGTACTTCCTGTTCATGGTCAAGTGTGGCGTCGTCGCCGACACCGTCGGTGCGCCCGAGGGCAGCATCGTCGTGGCCTGATACGGATTATTGTAGATTATTTCCGGATGAAGTCCGTCTCAAATAATCGGGGTGGTTTGTCTCCGTTGTCGTTCCCATCGGTCGCCCAATAGTATTGCATTATAATTACAATTTCATACTATCCTATATCACCAATATCAATTAGTACTCAACCATCGTGTGGTTTATTACACCTAGATTTATGTGTATACAAATCCTAATAGTGAATGGACGCAACAAGAGCATCGGGGTGATCCCCGTGGCTCGATCGGAGACTGACAATCATGCCATCACAGCCCCTTCAACACGGACGCGACGCGGCCTACGTCGTGATCGGAGACGGTATCGCCGGAAGTTCAGCAGCGGCAGAACTCGCCGAGCGAACCACCGACGCCTCGATCACGGTAGTGACTGCTGAATCTGAACCGCTCTACAACCGGATTCTGATCAAAGAGTTCGCCAAGGGGAACCTGGATGCGGACGTGGTTCGAATGCACGACCGGTCGTGGTACGACGACCGCGACATCGACCTCCGGCTGGACACGCGCGTCGAGACCGTCGACACCACGGCACAGGTCATAGAGACAGCGGCTGGCGAGTCCATCGCCTACGACGAGTTACTGATCGCGACTGGAAGTACGCCACGATCGCTGCCGGTCGAGAACGCCGACGCCGACGGCGTGACCACCTTCTGGACGATCAATGATGCCGCCCGAATCCGGGAGAACGCCGCGGCAGCCGAGCGCGGCGTGATCGTGGGCGGTGGACTGTTGGGCATCGACTACGCTGCCATCGCCGCTGCCCAGGATGTCGACGCCCACTATCTCATCCGAGAGGATCACTGGTTCTCGGGGGCACTCTCCGAGACGGGTGCTGAGATCGTCCATGAGGCTCTGCGCGAGCGTGGCGTGACACCTGTCGTCGAGACCGAGGTCGAACGCTTCGAGACCGACGACGGCCACGTCAGCGCGGCCGTCGCGTCCGATGGACGCCGGTACGAGGCTGATTGTGCCGGGGTCGCGATCGGGACGACGCCCAACACGGGGTTGCTCGAAGAGACCCCGATCGCCATCGAGGACGGCGTCGTCGTCGACGAGACGCTCCAGACGGCTGTCCCGTCGATCTGGGCGGCGGGCGATGTCGCTCGTTACGACGACCGGCGCCTCGGGGAACACGTCAGCAACGGTTCCTGGGGCAGTGCGGCCGCCCAGGGCGAACTGGCCGCCCGGAACATGCTCGCCGCACCCGAGGCGAGAGCACCGTTCGAGTACGTGCCGTCGTACTCCGTCTCACACTTCGAGTTCCCGCTGGCGTCCTTTGGCCATCCCCGACTCGGGGACAGCTATCAGGAACGCCAGTACGGCGACCGCGAGTGGCGCCGCCTCGCCTTCCGGGACGGTCAGCTCGTCGGTGGTGTTCTGATCGGGAATCGTGAGCCGCTCCAGGCGTACAAGCAACTCACGGCCAGTGGTCGTCGCGTCCAGCACCAGGTCCAGCAGTTGCTCGCGCCGTCCTTCGACGGGATGGTCCCCACGAACTCGTCCTCGCCCCTCGCTTCGGACTGATCGAGTCGGTTGTGCCGACGGTGCCACCCTCGTAGATGCGAGTTGCTCACCACGCCTACCGGTTCGAAGTCTGACTTGTCGATCCGAGCGGTGTCCGAGTGGTGCTTTAGCCTTGCCTCAAAAATTACGTTATAGACTCTCTATAGGCAGATTACGGGAGATTTATGCCGCTAGAAGCGAATAGTAGATTGATGTCGAAATCCAGTGAGCTCGCAGAGATGAAGCAGAGTCTGCACGAACTCGTCGGTGAAGCCGAGAACCTCGAAGGGTTCGTCGGCTACGTCGAAGGCACCGAGAGTCCAGGGGCCCTAAACACGAAGACAAAAGAACTCATGTCCCTGGCCGTCGGCTGTGCCGCCCGGTGTGAGAACTGCGTCCTTTGGCACCTGGATGGCGCGCTCGAGGCTGGCGCGACGCGGGAAGAAATCATCGAGACCCTCGAAGTGGCCGTCCTGATGGGTGGTGGCCCGGCGATGACCTATGCAATCGAGGCCTACGAGATCCTCGAGGAACTGGACGCCGAAACGGACGCCTGAGGATTCTTCTGGGGTTGTTTCAGATGACAACTGCGTTTGAAGTTCCTGATCTGGGAGACGGTGCCACAGCGGGACGACTCGTCGCCCTCGAAATCGAGGCCGGGGAGACGGTCCTCACGGACACCCTCATCGCCGAGGTCGAGACCGACAAGTCGATCGTCGAAGTGACTGCGCCCGAGACGATGACGATCGAGGAGTGTATCGCCGAGGTGGGCGAGGACGTCGAAGTCGGTGACACGCTTTTGAGATACGAATCTGCCGATACCGCCGAGATGCCCGAGGAGCCGGCTGACGAAGCGGGGCACTCAGCAGCCGCCGAAGACGAGTCGGAGCCGTCCGAAGAGACGGCCGAATCTACGGATGCGATCGATCGCCAGTCGAGAGACAGCGCGTCCGACCGGACGGTCCGACCAGTCGGTGCTGACGTTGCGACGGATGTCCCGAGTCCGGGCAGCGTCAACGGAGTCCCCGAACGGACCGATATCTTGATTATCGGTGCCGGCCCTGGCGGCTACGTCGCGGCTATCCGGGCTGGCCAACTCGGCCTCGACGTGACGCTCGTCGAGGACGACGCAGTGGGCGGCACATGCCTCAATTACGGGTGTATCCCGTCGAAGGCACTTATTCATGGCGCGGACATTGCCTATGAGGCCGCAAACGCCGAGCATCTCGGGGTCAGCGCCGATCCGACCGTCGATATCGACAAGTTGACAGACTGGAAGGACGGCGTCGTCGACCAGTTGACGGGCGGCGTCGAGCAGTTGTGTTCGGCTCAGGGTGTCACGGTCGTCGAGGGCGTCGCCGCGTTCGTCAACAATCGGCGGGCGACAATCACGACCGACGAGGGAGAGACGGCCATCGACTTCGGGAACGCGATCGTCGCGACGGGGAGTCGCCCTGTCGAGATCCCCGACTTCCCGTTCGACAGTAAGTACGTTCTGGACTCGCGTGACGCACTTGCGGTGGAGGAACTCCCCGAGTCACTGGTCGTCATCGGCGCGGGTTACATCGGCATGGAACTCTCGACGGTATTCGAAAAGCTCGGGACCGACGTCACCGTCGTCGAAATGTTCGATGACGTGCTCTCTGGCTACGAGGACGATATCTCCCGGCTCGTCCGCGAGCGCGCCGAGGCGTTCGGCATCGACTTCCGGTTCAACGAGATGGCCAACGACTGGGCGGAGACCGACGACGGTGTCGTCGTCCACACGGAAGACGAGAACGGTGATACCACCGCTCTCGAGGCCGAGAAAGTGTTCGTCGTCGGCGGGCGCGAACCAGTCACCGACACGGCGAACCTCGAGGCTGCCGGGATCGAACTCGACGAGGACGGATTCGTCAAGACCGACGCGCAGGGCCGGACCACCTGTGAGCGGATTTTCGCAATCGGCGACATCGTCGGCGATCCCATGCTCGCCCACAAAGCCAGCCGCGAGGGCGAGGTCGCCGCCGAGGCCATCGCGGGCGAGCCTGCCGTACTGGACTACCAGGCCATGCCCGCCGTCGTATTCACCGATCCCGAGGTCGCGACCGTTGGCATGTCCGAATCCGATGCCCGGGACGCCGGATACTATCCCGTCATCGGTCGAATGCCGTTGTCGAGTAACGGCCGGGCGCTCACGCTTGGCGACACTGAAGGCTTTGTCCGGATCGTCGCCGACAGTCAAACTGAACTCGTTTTGGGCGCACAGATCGTTGGCCCCAACGCATCCGAGATGATCGCAGAAGTCTCCCTCGCCATCGAAATGGACGCCCGCCTGGCTGATATCGCCGAGACCGTCCACACCCACCCGACACTCTCGGAAGCCGTCATGGAAGCCGCCGCGAACGCCCGCGATGAAGCGATCCACACTGCGAACTGAGCTGTCCTTTCCCACTTCACAATGACTCCACAGGCTTCAAAGAAGGTCCCCGATGGCAAGCTCGTTCGCGTCGATATCGACGTCGAAGAACGGATCGACACCGTGACGATTACCGGCGACTTCTTCGTCGAACCGCCGGAGGCGCGACGGGATCTCGAAACCGCGATCGAAGGACACCCTGTCGACGTCGACCGCGAAACGATCCTGGCGGCGCTCGAAGCCGTCGAGGCGACGCTGATCGGCTTCGCTGCGAGCGATCTGGCGGACCTGACGATGGAGGCCCTGTGATGACTGACGAGCCGTGGATGATCATCGACAGCGGCACGTACAGCGAACCGGTCCAGCAGGCACTCGAACGCGTGCTGCTCGATCGCGTTGACAGCGGTGAGATTGGGCCGACGCTACGAGTCTGGTATCGCGAGTCGCCAGCGGTCGCACTCGGTCGCTTTCAATCGTTCGCCGACGAGGTGGCCGTCGAATACGTCGAATCTCAAGAGATAGACGTTGTCCGGCGGATCACCGGCGGTGGTGCGATGTTCGTCCAGCCGGGGGCGGTTGTGACCTATTCGCTGTACCTGCCCACCGACCTGGTGAGCGACGATATTCGGCAGAGCTACGCCGATCTCGATCAGTGGGCGCTCGAGGCGCTCCGTGGCCTCGACCTCGACGTCCACCACGAGCCGCTGAACGATATCGCCCACGCCGAGGGCAAGATCGGCGGGTCGGCACAGCGTCGCACCGACGCCGCGGTCCTGCATCACACAACGATGAGCTACGATCTCGATATCGCAGAGATGCTCCGCGTCCTGCGGATCGGTGAGGAAAAGGTCTCGGATAAGGCGATCGAATCAGCCGAGCGCCGCGTCGCTCGGATCACCGATCACGTCGACGCGTCCCGGTCAGCCGTGATCGACGCGCTGAAACATGGGATCCGGGATCGACACGGGGCGAACGAACGAGAACTCACCGATCGGGAACTCGACAGCGCCCGTGACCTGGTTGGAGAACAGTTTGGCATCGACGAGTGGAATCGACAGCTGTAGGCGCTCAATCGTCCGATGCGGCGAGTCCCGGGTTGCGAACACTGTGATCGTCATCGAGTCGATCGACGAGCTCGGCCTCGGTGACTGGAGGGCGATCGGTCATGTTCTCGACGTCGAGTCCCTCGTGGGGCCAGCACCATCGACAAGTGGTGTCTGCGGCGGTTTCCTGCCGGTCAGTCCATGCCCGTGAAAAGAGCCGCGCGGATCAATCCAGCAGGACGCGTCCGTCGTCCATCGGCAGGACCGAGTAGCCAACGGTGTGGACATCTTTGGTGGCCCGAATGGCCCCGACGACTGTCGAGATGGCGTCCATCGTGCCCTCGAGGACGAACAACTCCAGGCAGTTCTTGTCACCGACGTGGGTGTGGAAGTTCGACGCGACGATGTCGTCGTACTCGTGGCGGACGTCCATCATCTGCTGTTCGATCTCCCCGGACTGGTAGTCGAACATGACCGTCACCGTGGCCATGAGCTGTCGGCCGTCGAGAGATTCGTCGTCGAACTCCTCGAGTAAGTCCCGGCTGGCATCTCGAATCACTTCGCTTCGCCCGCTGTAACCGTGATCCGCGGCGAACTGATCGAGACGGTCGACCAGATCCTCCGGCATCGAGACGCTGACAATGGGCATACATTAACGCAGAGCCGTCCGATAATAACGGTTGGCTTCCCCGGCGGGATCGGGGCCCCGACATCGATCGGTCCGCATACTACTGGGTGGCGTCGGCGACTTTACGCTCTCGTGTGGCGAGTTTCTCGGTCGCCTCGGTCACCAGCGCGTCGATGATCTCGGGCGTCGTCGGGTGGTAGGCCCGGTCGGGGATCGATCGCACGTCCAGCCCCATCTCGACGGCCAGTTGCATCGTCTTGGCCATCGCGTCGGCGTGATAGTGCAGGCCCTGATAGCCCAGCACCGTCCCGTCGCTCCCGACGACGAGTCGGGCGCGGCCCTCGGGGGCGTCTTTGGCTTTGAACACGCCGTCCTCGGCGGCCGCGGTGTCGACCGTGACGTGATCGATGCCGGCCTCGGTCGCCGACCGCTCGGAGTGGCCGACCCGGACGAACGGTAATCGACCGAGCCCCGAGAAGATCACGTGATGGTGGGTGGGCTCGGACGGTTCGAGCGCCTCGCCAGCGCGGTGCGCCCGGATGTTCGCGGCGGCGGTCCCGGCCTGTTCTTTTGCCACATGCAAGATCGGCTCGCGACCGTTGGCGTCGCCGACGACGAACACGCGGTCGTCACCCCGGGCCTGCATCGTGTCACTCACCCAGTCCTCGCCCGGGTCGAGACGCGTCGCGTCGAGGCCCAGCCCGTCGAGGGAGGGCTTACGGCCGGTGAAAACGAACAGGTGCTCGGCCTCGATGGTGGCCGCCTCGCCGTCGTGATCGACGGTGACCCGAACCCCGCCGTCGGTCGCCTCGACCTGTCGGGCCTCGGCGTTCAACAGGAGGTCCATGTCGAACGCCTCGCGGTAGTACTCGGCCAGGTCCTCGCCGAAGCCGTCGTCTGCCTCGGGTACCAGTTCGGGCAGGACTTCGACGCCAGTCACGTCCATGTCGGCCGCTTCGCTGAGATACGGTGCCAGCTCGAGCCCGACGTAACCCAGGCCGAGCACGATGGCCGAATCGCCGAACTCGGTCGTCTCGAAGACATCGGCGCTCGTTTGGATAGGTACCTCGTCGATACCGGGGATCGGCGGGACGTCGAGCGTCGATCCCGTCGCGACGACGACGTAGTCGGGTTCGATCGTCCGATCGCCGACCTCGATGACGCGGTCGTCGACGAACCGGGCGGTGTCGTGGACGAACTCGACGCCGTCGCGCTCGGCCAGTCCCTCGATTCCGTTGCGACGTCGGGCCGCCCAGTTACTGGTGTGTTCGTCTTTCCGGGCGACCACGGTCTCAAGATCCACCTCGGGCGTCCCCTTGAGGCGATCGTCGTGGCGCGCGGCGAAGCGATGTTCGGCCGCCGAAAGGAGTTCCTTCGACGGCATACAGCCTGCCTGAATGCACAGGCCACCGCCCGGGTCGCCATCGTCGATCAGCGTCAACTCGATGTCGGGCGCACTCGCGAGCCGCTTTGCGACCGCGCCGCCGGCGCTTCCGTAGGCTCCGATCACCGCAACATGGGTGCTCATACTCGTCCCGGAGCACGCGCCGGCAATAATTGTTTGGAATTCGTACAATACTAACTAACGATAATGTAGGATTTTAGCGGATGAAGGACTGGAATAGGCAGTTTCAACGGTTTTAATCGCCCCTCGGCCGTCGACACCGATATTCAGTATTCCAGATTGGGCACACAAACAGGCCCGTTTCGCCGAAAGGGTCTCCTCGCCCGGGTGAGTACTTCGAGGTGATGATCCGGCCGATCGTCGCCACGAGCCTCGGGATCGCGCTGATCGTCGAAACACTCGTGATCGTCGCGCTCGGCGTCAGCGCCCGGTGGCCGGACCACCGGGTCTGGCCGCCCGGGAGGCGCGACTGGCGGCTGTGGTTCTACTGGGGATCGGTCGGCGTGGTGGCAGTGTCACTGCCCATCGTCGCAGTCCTGACGGCGACTATTCGGGTCGAGGCGGCCCGAAGCTGGATCGCGATCGCGACGATTCTCTCGGGGCTGGCCGTCGCGGGCTGGGCCGCCCGGACGCTGCGGGTCGCGACGAGCGCCGGTCTCGCGGCCGACCTGCACACCGACGGCCCCTATCAGTACTCGCGCAATCCACAGCTGGTCGGATTCGCGCTCGCACTGACCGGCCTAGCTGTCCTGATCGACAGTCGGCCGTTCACAGCCGGTCTCGGGCCGACGGTCGTCTGGCTGTGGCTCCTGCCGCGGGCCGAAGAGCCCTGGCTCGAAACGGAGTTCGGCGACGCCTACAGAACGTATTGCGAGTCTGTCCCGCGGTTCGTGGGGGTCCGGTCGATCCGGCGGTTGCTCGAGTGACGACTCACAGCGTCCGAGCGACCTCGAAGCCCGACGCGATGGCGTCCTGAGCCTTGCCGACGGTCTCGGCGTCCCCGACGCGGTACAGCGGGACATCCAGATCGCTCGCCGCCTCCGCGAACTGGTCGTCGCTGCTAACGCCGGTCGCGAGAACGTAACGGTCGATAGCCTCCCAGTAGATCGTCTCGCCGTCGCGAGTGGCGACCGCCCGACCGTCTTCGACCCGCTCAAGGTCCGTCTCGCGGTTGATCTCTACGCGGTCGTCAGCTCCCAGGCGCTCGAGTAGCGGCCCCTTCTCGAGGTCGATCATGTCCCCGCCGAGGTTCGACTGGAGTTCGACGACGATCACATCGTTGTCGGCCGCCGCGAGGGCGTCTGCGGCCTCCAGGCCGACGTACCCGCCGCCGATCACCATGACGCGCTCTTCGATCGGTAGCCGCTCGGGGTCGAGAATCTCGACACCGTCCGGCTCGACCGAGTCGAGCCCGTCGATCGGTGGCTCCATCGGCTCCGAACCGGTCGCGACGATCGCGCCGTCGAAGTCCGCGAGGTCGGCCGGTGCTGCGGGTTCCCGCCGGATCTCGACGAGGTCGATCGCCTCGAGGCGCTCCCGGAAGTACTCGATGCCCTTCCGGAGTGGCTCCTTGCCGGGCGGAAACGGCGCATAATGGAACTGCCCGCCGAGTTCGTCGGGCTCGAACAGCGTCACATCGTGGCCACGGTCGGCGAGCGTTTCGGCAGCTGACAGCCCCGCGGGGCCGCCACCGACGGCCGCGAACGCGCGCGTCTCCGCGGCGGGTTCGATCCGGAGGTCGGCCTCCCGGCCCACCGCAGGGTTGATCACGCAACCGAGCCCCTCGCCGGACTTCACGCCGCCGAGACACCCGTCGTTGCAGGCCATGCACGGCCGGGACGGCCCCTCGACCACACCCAGGTACTTGCCGACGAAATCCGGATCGGCGACCAGCGGTCGGCCCACGGCGATCAAATCGGCGAGGTCTTCCTCGCGAATCGTCTCGATGTCCTCGAACTCGTTGATCCGGCCGACGGCCATCACGGGCACGTCGAGATCGTCCCGAAGATCGCCGGCGTACGCCCAGGGCCGCCCCTTCTCGGCGTACATGTGCTGGAAGAAGTCGGGCGGCTTCGCACAGATCGTCCCGACGGTGACGTGGACGGTGTCGACGCCATGGGCCTCGAGTTCGCCGGCCAACCACTGGGCCGTCTCGAAGTCGATCCCGCCCTCGACGCCGTCGTCTGCGGTCAGCCGAACCAGAATCGGCAGATCCGTCGCCGCCTGGACGGCCGCAAATACTTCGAGACCGAAGCGAGCGCGGGCCTGCTGACTCCCGCCGTAGGCGTCCGTGCGGTCGTTGACGGCCGGCGAGAGGAACTGCGCGACCAGGTAGCCGTGACCGAACTGGAGTTCGATCGCGTCGAAGCCGGCGCGTTCGGCCCGGTCGGCGGCGTCGGCGAACAGATCGATCGCCGTCTCAATATCGTCATCGTCCATCCGCTCGGGGGTGACGCCGGTCCGCTCACAGGAGGTCGCCGACGCCGAGTGGTGGACATTCCCCTCGATCTCCGGATTTGCCATCCGCCCAGGATGGTTGAGGTGGGCGATAGCCGCAGCGTCGCCGTCGTGGATCGTCTTCGTCAGCGTCGAGAGACTGGGTATTGCCTCGTCGGTATCGATTCGCAACTGGTTCGGTAACTCCCGCAGGCTGGGGTCCAGCGCGAGCGGTTCGGGCGTGATCGCGCCGACGTGATCGGCCCGGCGGGCATAAAAATCCCGGATCCGGTCGGTCACTCGACCCTCGGCGTCCCCGTAGCCGGTCTTGACGGGTGCCATCACGAACTCGTTGTCGAGCGTGCGGTCGCCGATCTCCATCGTGTGGGTATCGTTGGCGATCGACCACCATCAATATTGTTCCACCGCCCCAATACAATCGGCGGGTTGGTGGCCCCTCGCCCGCATGGAACGCGGCAGAAGCGTGGCGGTGAACGATTGCGAGTGTCAGAACGGGGCGTCGGCCCCACCGTCGTCGGCTGCGCCGGCCGGTTCGTCCGGGGCACTCTCCTCGTCCAGCCCGCTCCAGTTGTCTTCTTCCATCTCGAAGAAGTTCTCCCGAGTCTCCTCGTCCATCAGGACGAATTGGACGGTGATGTCGACATCCATACCCTCGAGGGCGTCCGCGAGCCCCCGAGCGAGCAGTTGCTTGATCTGGTCGGGAATCCCGGCCATCGGAATCGCCACGTCGATGGTGACCGCGGAGCCATCGACGCGCACGTCGTCGATCATGCCCAGTTCGACCAGCGTCGCGTCGATTTCCGGGTGCGTGACGTCAGCGATCGCGTCTTCGACGCGCTCGACTGTGATGTCTGAAGTCATCCAGTTTACGCTCGTCGATCCACAAGCAAAGCCGTTCCGATAGTATTCGACAGGTGTACAAGACTACTGTCGGTCGCCGGCTTCGGGGGTCGCTCCCTCTCCGAGGGCGGCCCGTCCGGCGTCGGTCACGACGTACTGAGCGGGCGTCTCCGCCGCCAGCGAGCAGGCGTCGCCCATCGGACAGGCCGAACAGCCGGTCGCCTCGCAGTCGATCCGTCGGACGTGTCCCTCCCGTTGCATGGTGTCGAGAATCCCCTCGACGACGTGAGACGGGCGGTCGAGGTCCGCTGCGATCGATTCGGGTGTGGCTCCAGCCTGGAGACGGGTCAGTACCGTCCGGTAGAGACTCACGGGCGCGTCACTCCCGTGTATCGCAGGGTGGCGAGCGCGAGCACAGCGAGCAGGACCGCCGGCGTATAGGGCGGTCCGAGCGCGGCGACGATCGCCTCTGGCGGCGCGATCCAGACGCCCGACCCGCCGGGAATCGCCCCAAGAACGGTCGCCAGCAAGTCACTCCCGGCGACGACCCAGATCATCAGGCTCGCCATGACGACAGTCGCCTGACTCTCTCGATCCGTGAGGCCCCCACTCGCCCCGGAGAGATACATCGCCCCGGCGGCCGTCAGGACGGCCCCGCGCCAGAGCAAAATCGATCCCGAGATGGTCACGACGCCGAGAATTGGTTCCGGGGTGCCGAGACCGACTCCACGGGCCATCACGATGACTCCGATGACCGTCGTAATGGCTCCGAGTCCGCCGACCGGGAGCGTGTCCCACCGCATGTCAGGCCACCCCCAGTGCGATGCCGATGAGACGCAACAGGCCACCCCAGACGAATAGCGCGGCCAGCAGCGTCGCGAGGGCCCCGCCGAGGACTTTGAGGACGCCGCCACTCTCGCGGCCCTCCTTGATGAGCATCGCGAACGTGGCGACACACGGGAAGTAGAGACTCACCATGACGACAGACGTGATCGTCTGGAAGGGCGTCATCGAGACGGCACTCAACTGGGCGACGGCGAGGTCTTTCCGCATGAACCCCGCGATCAGCGCGGGGACGGTCTCACCGGGCACGCCGAACCACCCCGACAGGACCGGGCGGAACGTGTTCGCGAGCCACTCGACCGCGCCGCCGAGATACAGCACGTTGACGACGGCGACGCCCAGCAAGACGAACGGGATCGCCGTCGTCACGAAGCCACGAACGCGCACGGAGAGTTTCGTCGTGACGTTGGCGACCCGAGGCTGTCGCATCGGCGGGATGTCGATGACGATGTCGGGGGCCGACCCGGGAACGAGTCGGTTCAGGACGGCCCCGAAGACGAAAAAGCCGGCGAGCAGATACAACAGGATGTAGCCCGTGTACTGAGGGATCAACGACAGCATGACCCCCAGTTGCGCACCACACGGAATGAACACCGACAGGAGCGTCATGGTCAGAAACCGCTGTTTCTCGGTTTCGAGCGACCGCGTCGCCGCGACACCGGGGACGTTACACCCGAAGGAGAGTACCATCGGGACGATCGCGAACCCGTCGAGGCCGATCCGGCGGAAGGCGGCGTCGAGCAGGACGGCCAGCCGAGCCATGTACCCCGAATCCTCCAGCACGGCGAGGATGGCGTACAGTGTGAGGATGGCCGGTAACACGACGCCGATCGCGACGAACAGGCCACTGGTGAGCACGCCGAACGCCTCGAAACTGTTCGTCGCCGTCGGATCGCCGACCACGAGGAAGTACAGCCACGACCCCTCCATCGGGAACGCCGACTGGAGCCACGGCAGCCAGTAGTCGTCGAACAGCGGGACGAAATAGCCGTCAGTGAAAAAGCCCGCCACAGCACTGAACACCGTCCAGACGCCGTAGAGTACAGCGACCGCGAAGGGTATCCCCGTGCGCGGCGAGACGGCAAGCCGACCGATCTGATCGGACAGCGACGCGTCGGTCTCTCTGTAGGACACCGTCCGAGCGACGATCGCATCGACGAGATTCCACCGCTGTCCGGTCCCGAGCGCGTTTTCCCCGTCCTCATCGGGCGTTCGATCGTCACCTCCCGTCTCGCCATCAGCAGGCGTTCGCTCGTCGACCGGCGGAGATGGGTCCGCAACGGCGATCGACGGTTCACTCTCACCTCCGTCGGGGCCCTCGTCCGCAACCCGTTCGAGGATCCGCTGAACCGATGGATTCCTGGCGTCGTCGAGTCGCGCCTGGAGAGCGTCGATGCCAGTTCCGTCGACCGCGATCGTCGGGACGACTGGGACGCCGAGCAACTCCGAGAGGCGATCCACGTCGATATCGACGCCCTCCCGGCGGGCCTCGTCGAACATATTCAGCGCGACGATCACGTCCCGGTCGCGTTCGAGGATCTCAACGGCCAGGTTGAGTCCGCGCTCGATCTGCGTCGCATCGAGGACACAGACGACCGTGGCCGCAGGGCTGTCTTCGAGCATCTCGACGGCGACCGCCTCGGCTCGATCGCTCGGCGACAGCGAGAACGTCCCGGGCACGTCCACGATCGGCACCGATCCGTCCGACCGGACCAGTTCGCTCTCGGTGTAATCGACCGTCGTGCCCGGATAGTTCGATTCGGTGATCGACGTGCCGGCGAGCCTGTTGAACAGTGCGCTCTTGCCGACGTTTGGATGCCGCATCAACAGAACGCGAGACGGCACACTCATCCTTCGGTCGCGACCTCGAGATCGCGGGCGTGGGCGCGACTCAGCGAGACCGTCGATTGACCGACGTCCACGACGACGGGCCCGCCAAAGGGGTGTTTCGAGCACACCTTGATTTCCTTGCCCCGCCGGACGCCCATCGACCGCAGCCGTCGGCGACCGCGACGGCCGACCCGCTCGACCGTCCCGGTCTCCCCGGCGTCGAGATCGACCAGTCGCTTGCAGACGCCGTCACCGCACCGGCGGCGACAGCGCTTTCGCTTCCGACGCCCGGTGCCTGCGGCCGACTCGTCCGACTGGGATGTGTGGTGATCCGTCACTTAGCCCCACCTAATTTCGGCGTACCAAAACTCGGTCGCAGGTTCAGGTAAATGTTGCGCTTTCTTTTATGACTCCGCGACAGTCTGGACCGGTCGCAGGTAGAACTGCTCGCCGCCGTACTCGCGTTCGAGGAGGTCGCCGCTGTCCAGGAGGGACTCGACGACCGCCCAGTCGGCGTCGTCACGGTCGAGCAGATCACGAAGGTCACGTTCGCGCATCGGGTGGACGGCCGTCACGCCCAGCACGTCGGCGCGAACGTCGCCCGTCGCCGCGAACTCCGGCCCCTCGGCACCGATGAGGTACTCGACGGTGTCGAGACGTTCGTCGAAGATGGCGTAGGCGGTCGCGAGCGCTCGCTCACCGGCGGGTTCGACCCAGTTTTCGTCCGGCGGTCGCGTCGGGACGGCGATGTAGGCCGTGTCCGGGTCGATCGAGGCGACCAGATCGACGGTGTCCCGAAGCGTCCGTTCGTCGTCGTTGATCCCATCGACCAGCATCGTCTCGGTCGTTAGCGTGCCGGAGAACTCCGCGGCGAACTGTCGCATGCCCTGCGTGATCGCATCGAACGAGAGCGTCCCGTTCGGGCGATCGATCTCGCGCCAGACGGCCGCCGTGCCCGCGTCGGCCTTCAGCGACACCCAATCGGCGGTCGCGAGGTCGGCGCGCACGTCGGCCTGGGCCACCAGCGACGCGTTCGTGATGACCGCAACGTCGATATCCAGTGCCTGCAGGCGCTCGATGGTCTGCCCGAGATTCGCGTCGAGCGTCGGTTCGCCGTCGGGAACGATCGAGAGGTAATCGATCGTTTCGCCGGCCGCACGGACCGCCTCGACGCGCTCGCGGACCGCTCCGGCCAGTTCCTCCGGCGAGTGGAACTCGCAGCGATCGGTCCCACTGGTCGTCGTCGGTCCGAGTTGACAGTACACGCAGGCGTACGTGCAGGTGTTCGGCGGGATGGTGTTGATCCCCAGGCTCTGGCCGAGGCGACGCGACGGAACGGGGCCATAGGCGAGGTCCATGCTGTGCACATCGGTCAGCCACCCCCCTCAATGCAACGCTCGGCGTCACGAGATCGACGAACAGACGGCGTCGGTCGGTTCGGATCGCGTCGTTCGTCGGCACACGAACGATGGAGCAGCCGAAACTGACAGATCGACGGGCGCGGCAACCAGAACCGACAAGGTGATCCGGAATCCTTAGTTTCATAAACAGATGTTGGTCTGTATCCCGAGTCTGGACGACGGATCGCTCGACGCACCGGTTTCCCAGCACTTCGGCCGTGCGCCGGGATATACGATCTACGACACCGAGGCGGATGCTGCCGAGGCGATCGACAACGACAGCGATCACAACGGCGGCCGTCGGTCCCCGCCGCAATTCATCGCCCAGACGGGGGCCGACGTGTTGCTGACCGGCAATCTCGGTCGGAAGGCGATCGAGCGCTTCGATCAGATGGATATCGACGTCTACTGTGGGGCCGAGGGGACAGTTCGCGAGGCGATCGACCAGTTCGATGCGGGCGCGCTCGACGAAGCGACGCCGGCATCGGGGTGCAGCGGCCACGACCACGATGACGGGCATGGGCACGGCCACGGTGACGGCCACGATGGCGGACACGGCCACAGCCACGATCACGGTGAGGGCCACGGCCACGATCACGGAGACGGCCCGGAAACGTCCACAGAATGACGACAGCCACCATCCTCGCGGACAACCGCGTCGGCGGGTCTCGACCGAAGGGACTGGGTGCGGAGTGGGGCTTTGCGGCCGCTGTCGGCGAGATCCTCTTCGACACCGGACAGTCGGGTATCGCCGCCGACAACGCCCGAAAACTCGATCGTGGTCCCTTCGAGACGATCGTCCTGAGTCACGGTCACTACGACCACACCAGGGGGCTCCCGGCGTTCGTCGACGATGCTGCAGAGATCTACGTCCACCCCGCCGCGTTCGAGCCCAAATACCACGGTGAAGAGTCGATCGGCCTGCCCTACACGCGCGAGTGGCTCGACACGCACGCCCGCATCGAGACTCACACGGAGCCAGTCGAGGTCGCGCCCGGAATCACCGCGCTGGGCGAGATCCCACGCGAGTACCCCGACAGCGCCACGGGCGAAATCGTCGCGGACGGCGAGCGCGTCGACGATCCCGTCCGGGACGACCAGTCGCTGGCCGTCGAGACCGACGACGGAATCTCACTCGTCCTTGGATGTTGTCACGCGGGCCTCCGGAACACGATCGCCCACGCCGAGGAGGTCTTCGACGCCCCCGTCCGGACGGTCGTCGGCGGGACGCATCTCCGGTCGCCCGATCCGGCGCAGATCGACGCTATCGTCGAGTGGCTCGACGGGCGGATCGACCGGATCGCGCCGACACACTGCACCGGTCACGACGCCGAACGACGCCTCGAAGACGCCTTCGGCGAGGACTACGTTCGCGTCGGCGTCGGCACCGATATCGACCTGTCGCGTTGACCGACAACCGGGCCGGGCGGGCTATCGAACCGGTAGTGTTCCCTGATACAGGAGAATCCCCGCACCGACGAAACTGACGACGCTGAAGATCTGCGTCACGATATCGCCACCAACCCATGCAGCAATCGGGTCGCTCGGCGAACGGGGTCGAACGCTCGATGGAACCCACCACGAATCTGTCCGGCTGGATCGTGGGGATCGGTGATCAGTGAACGATTCCTTCGAGATGCAGTTCGAGGTGATCGGCGTCGTCGGCGTCGTCGAGATCGATCCAGCCCACGTCCGCGTCGTCTTTCGTATCGAGGCCGTCGACGTACGGCTTGATGTCGAGGACTGGCGTCCCGTCGAACGCGTCGATCGCAGAGATGTCGATCCGACCGTCTTCGACGTCGAGGATTCGAACGACGCTCAGGCCGATGCCGTTCGGCCGATCCGGCGCTCGCGTCGCGAACACGCCGAGTGAATCGTCCTCGCGCCACGGCGGAGTGATCGACAGGTCGTACTCCTCGACGCGGTGGAGGTCGAACAATACGTACGCATAGCTGAACGACGCGAGACCGTCGGGGCCATCGGCGTACTCTGGTTCGAGTTCCACGGCGAACGCCGCGTCGTCCGGTTGTGGCTGGTATGGGGCATCTGTCTCGTATGGCGATCGAACGTATCCGATCGGGTCGTACTCGACCATGGTCTGAGGTTACGGACGTCGCTGCATAGGCTGTTCGGATCTCACCGGGCAGAGTTGCGTCCGATCTGCATTCACGCCTCCGTTCCCCAGTCGTGGATAACCGGGATTTCGCTGACGGTTCGGATACCGTGTGGTTCGCAGTGCCAGTCTCGGCCGCTGACACCATCGGAATTGCACGATAAATCGAGTGGCTCGACAGACGGATCGACCGGATCGCGCCCCCACTGCACCGACCACGACGGAGTCCCCGTGCGACAGAGAGAATTGCGCAGCTTTCACAACGGTGGGAAGGTTGATGGCGTCTCACTGTCAATCCAACAGCCATGTCCGACCCGTTCGTGATCGTCGGTGGCGACGCCGCAGGGATGAGTGCCGCGAGCAAGGCCAAGCGCGAAGATCCCGACCGCGAAGTTATCGTCCTCGAACGCGGCGAGTGGGTCTCGTATGGCGCCTGTGGCCTGCCGTACTACGTGAAAGGCGAGATCGACGACCTCGAGGACCTGGTGGCGATCCCGGCCGAGCGCTTCCGCGAGGAACGCGATATCGATCTCCGGACCGGCCACGAGGTGACGGCGATTGACCCCGAGGCGCGCACGGTGACGGTCTCGCCGACGGACGGCGAGCCGTATCAGGAGTCCTACGACGACCTACTGATCGCGACCGGCGCGCGGGCGCTGGACCCACCGATCGAGGGTCGCGATCACGAGGGTGTGTTCTCCCTCCAGACCATGGACGCGGGGCGCGAGATCCGGGCGTTCGTCGAATCGACCGATGATCTCGACAGCGTCGCCGTCGTCGGCGGCGGCTACGTCGGCATCGAGATGGCCGAGGCGTTCGACGCCCACGACCTCGACGTCTCGCTGTTCGAGATGCGCGAGCACGTCCTCCCGCCCTTTGGCCCGTCGGTCGGGGATCGCGTCGCCGCGGAACTGCGGGACAATGGTGTCACTGTCCACACCGATACGCGCGTCGAGCGGATCGCTGGCGACGATCGCGTCACCGGGATCGAGACTGAAGACGAGACCCACGACGCCGACGCGGTGTTGCTCGCCGCCGGCGTCGAACCACGGACCGAACTCGCGAGCGAGGCGGGCATCGAGATCGGCCCGACGGGTGCGATCGCGACCGATGCGGACGGGCACACCAGCCACGACGGGATCTACGCGGCCGGCGACTGCACGGAGGCGACCCACACCGTCACCGGCGATCCGGCCCACGTCCCGCTCGCGCTGACGGCCAACCGGGCCGGGCGGGCGATCGGTTCGACCGTCGGCGGCGATCCGATTCCGGTCGGCGAGATCGCGGGCACGGCCGTCCTGAAGGCCTTCGATCTGGCGGCCGGTCGGACGGGAGTCATCGACGAAGAGCGCGCCCGGGAGGCCGGGTTCGATCCAGCCTCGGTGACGATCACCGCCCCGTCGCGAGCCCATTACTATCCCGGCGGCGACGACATCGAGATTACGCTGCTCGGTGATCGTGAGTCGGGTCGGGTGCTGGGAGCCAGCATGGTCGGGACGGAGGGCGTCGCCAAGCGTCTCGACACCGTCGCGACGGCTCTCCACGAGGACCTGACTGCACAGGAACTCTCCTATCTCGATCTCTCGTATGCCCCACCCTTTAGCCCGACGTGGGACCCCGTGCTGACCGCCGGGAAGGTGCTTGCCAGCACGCTCGAGTGATTGCGTTCAACTCGTTTTTCAGGAGAAGACTGTCCTGAGAAACAGCCACCTGGTGAGGGAAGCCATCCGACGGGCACCAATAGTAATGCACAATAGAGACACAACCGATAAATACTATCCGGCAAAATCCACCGATGACGCTGACTCGGTTCCCGATTACGATGATCGATATACTGTCCGCTCGGCTGGATGACGTAGTGGCATCGCATCGACGACTCACCGACTGGCTCGACGCACGGATCGGCGATGGGCCGTCGACGTACAACGTCCCGCGAGACCCGTCAGAAGAAACCCGCCAGAAACGTCGCCGCCAGCTCGTGCTCGGTGCGGGGTTTCTGGGCCTGCTCGGCGCGGCGATTCTCTCACCAATTGTCGGCGCGCTCGCCGTGCTGGGCTGTATGGGCGGGGCCGTGGCCCTCGGCGTGACCCGGGGCCGGACCTGGTGTGACGGGGCCTGCCCGCGTGGCGCGCTCCTCGATCGGTATCTCCGGGCAGTCTCCCGACGCGTAGACGCGCCGGCGTGGCTCGCGAGTCCGTTCGTCCGCGCGACCGTTGGGGCCGCCATGCTGTCGGTGCTGACCGTCGGGCTGGCTCGCCAGTGGGGCGATCCGGTCGCGATGGTTGGCGTCGTCGCGCGCCTGCTGGTGGTCAGCACGGCGATTGCGCTCGTTCTCGGCGTGGCCTACCACGAGCGGGCCTGGTGTCTGGTCTGTCCGGCCGGAACCTTCGCCCGGATGACGAATGCCATCGGGCGACGCCTGGGCATCGATCGGCCCACCGTCCAGATCGATCCCGAGGCCTGCGTCGAGTGTGGCCAGTGCGAGCAGTCCTGTCGACCGCAACTCGATCCAACGGCCGCTGGCGGGGACGCGCTCGCGACCGACGGAGGGACGGAACCATCGGCCTCCGTCGATCACGGCGATTGTTTCCGTTGTGGGTACTGTGTGGAGACCTGTCCGACCGACGCCCTCGAACTGTCGGAGGGATCGCGATGAGCGAGCGGACCGTCATCGTCGGCGGGAACGCGGGCGGCGCGAGCGCGGCCGCTCGGCTGCGGCGGATGGACGAAGACCGCGAGATCGTCGTCTTCGAGCGCGGCGAGAACGTCTCGATCGGGACCTGCGGGATGCCGTACTACGTCGGCGAGACGATCGACGAGATCGATGATCTACTTGTCCAGACGCCCGAATCACTCGAAGCGCGCTTCGATCTCGACGTCAGAACGGGCCACGAAGTCGTGGACATCGATCCCGATGGGCACCGGGTCACCGTTGAGCACGACGGCCGCCAGTCCGTCGAACCGTACGACTCGCTCGTCCTCTCGCCCGGGGCCGAACCGGTGCGGCCACCGATCGACGGCATAGACGCCTGCCAGCGGGTCCACACGCTCCAGTCACTTGAGAACGCCCGCCAGATTCGAGAGCGCGTCGAGAGTGGGGCCGAACGCGCCGTCGTCATCGGCGGCGGGTATATCGGGCTCGAAGTGACCGAGAGTCTGACCGAAGCGGGACTTGACGTCTCGCTGGTCGAGATGGCCGACCACGTCATGCAGTCACTCGACTACGAGATGGCGGCCCAGGTCAACAACCACCTCCGCGACCAGGGCGTCGATCTCCATCTCAACGCTCGGGCCGAATCGGTCGATATCGCTGGCCCCACGACGGTCGAACTCGCTGATGGGACGAAGATTCCGGCGGACGTGATCGTCCTCGCGACGGGCGTGCGCCCGCGGACCGACCTCGCGGAATCCGCCGGCCTCGAGATCGGCGCGTCGGGCGGGATCGTCGTGGACGACCAGCTTCAGACCGCCGTACCGGACATCTACGCGATCGGTGACGCCATCGAGGTGCGTGACTGTGTGACTGGCGACCCCGCCCACGTTCCGCTCGCCGGGCCGGCCAACAAGCAGGGCCGGATCGTCGCCAACGTCCTCGGCGGGATCGAGGACAGCCAGGATTGTGTGCTCTCGACGTCGATCGCGAAGGTCTTCGAGCGGACCGTCGCGGCGACCGGGGCCGACGAAGACACCCTCGACGCGGCGGGGCTCTCTTTCGAGAAATCCTATACGTACTCGCGGTCTCACGCCGGCTACTACCCGGGGGCCGATCCGATGTGGATCAAACTCCTGTTCGATCCCGAGGACGGGGACCTGTACGGAGCTCAGATCGTCGGCGGCGAGGGCGTCGACAAGCGAATCGACGTGCTCGCGACGGCCATCGAGTTCGAGAAGACGGTCTTCGATCTTCAGGATCTGGATCTCGCCTACGCACCGCCGTATGGCTCCGGAAAAGACCCCGTCAACATGGCCGGCTTCGCCGCGGGCAACATCGTCCGCGGCGTCGTCGACGTGCTTCACTGGCACGATCTCGAGGACCTCGATCCCGAGGAGTATACTCTACTGGACTGTCGACCGCTCGAAGAGCGCCACGACGACGGCCAGATCTACGGCGCCGAGACGATACCGCTGGCCGACCTCCGGGAGCGCCTCGACGAACTGCCCGAGGACACGACGATCGTCCCCCATTGCAAGGCCGGCCTCCGATCGTACATCACCACGCGCATCCTGACCCAACACGGCCTCGACGCCAAGAACGTCGCCGGCGGCTACGCGCTCTACCGGGCGGCCAAACGTGACCGGGACGCTCGCGAATCGAGCGCGGAACTCGGGACCGTCTTCCGGTAGTTTCGACGGACGCCCCTCGTTCGTTTGTTGACCCGCTGGCGAACCTGTCGCGCTTCGAGGAGACAACTCATCCATGTGTCTTGATAACACGGCTGGAGCAAGTGTTATTAATCCCAAGGCCCATTTTACTAACAGAGCGCAGTCGGCACGATAGCACCGTCCCGTCTCGTCGATCTGTCACCCTGTCATCGATCGACCGCGTGGCATGCAGGATCGACTGGCCTCTCACACCATGACAGAGACACCCACTGAAACGACCGAATCGATCAGCCGGCGCAATCGAGTTGCGGTCGCGATCAGTCTGATCGCGCTCGTGGTCTTTCTAGCGCTCGTCGGCCTCGGGGCCACGAGCGGTCGCGAAACACTCACCGGCGTCGTCGTCTTCGGCTTTCTCGCCATGATGGCCGGCGTCGCGATCAGCTATGCGATCGCGTTCGACACGCCGACCCGACAGGTCTGGGCCTACGGGCTCGCCAGCGGTGCAATGCTTGCGAGTGCCGCGGCGTTGCTCGCGCCGAAGGCGATCGGCCGCGAGCCCGAAATCGGCGGGTTCGCCATCGCCTTCGGGTATCTGCTCGGATACGCCGGCCACGAACTCGGCCACCTCCTCTCCCATCGCGACCTCCCGCTGAACCTCGCCGTCGGCGAACTCACGCTACACGCCCTGGCCGCCGGGTCGATCATGGGCGTCCTGTACGGATCCTTGCCCGACCTCTCAGCACTGTTCGGGTTCGGGGTGCTGGCCCACAAGTTCCCCGCGGGATTCACGGGCTCAGAGTCACTCAAACAGTCGAACATTCCGCGAGCGGTCATGATAGTGCCCGCCGCCGCGGTGGCGATCGCAGCGATCCCGCTGTCGATCCTGACACCACCGCTGTCCGGGATCGTCCAGGCGGTCTTCTACGGCGTCTCGACGGGCGTGTTCGCTCACGTCGCCATCGACATGTTGCCCGAATGCTCACACGTCGGCTCCCACGCCGAACAGAGCGGGCACGGGACGATCCAGTGTTCACGCGATATCGATCGCATCCGACAGTACGCCGTCGCGAGTACGCTGTCCGGGGCAGGGGCCATCCTCGTCGTCTGGCTCTCGCTCGCGATGGCCTGACGCGCCGGTATCATCGTACGTCCACTTCCAGATCCCGTCTTCAACAAGACATTCCGCTCCCGAAGTCGCTACTGGCCTTCGCCAGGTTCCCTGGATCCCGTGAGCAGAAGTGTCCCGTGATTTCAATGATACAAAACTAAGATTATGGATTCGAAAACATTCCATTGTTTTTCGGAATCGAAGCTTTTACTATTGTGAAGACAGTACAATATAGTGTAATGGAATCCGAGACAGAGACTGCGACTGGAATTCCGTTGATCGGCGACGAATTCCCGGATCTGGCGGTCGAAACGACCCACGGAACGCTCTCACTGCCCGACGACTACGAAGGCGAGTGGATCGTCCTGTTCAGCCATCCCGGAGACTTCACGCCGGTGTGTACGAGTGAGTTCGTCGCCTTCGAGGACCGCCGTGAGGCGTTCGAAGCACGCGACGCCAACCTGATCGGGCTCTCGGTCGATCGCGTCCACTCCCACCTGAAGTGGGTCGACTGGATCGACGAGGAGATCGGTGTCGAGATCAAGTTCCCGATCATCGCCGACGAGAGCGGACGGGTCGGCGAGCAACTCGGCATGATCCAGTCCGGTGCCGGCACGAGCACTGTCAGGGCCGTGTTCATCGTCGATCCCGAGGGTGTCGTTCGCCAGGTGCTGTACTACCCCGAAGAGATCGGTCGCAACATCGACGAGATTCTCCGGTCGCTTGATGCTCTCCAGCACAGCGATAGCGAAGGCGTCGCAACGCCCGCGAACTGGCCCGAGAACGAGCGCTTTGGCGATCGTGTCCTGCTCCCGCCGCCGGGCACCCGTGAGGATGTCGACGCCCGTGAGGCCGAGGCCGACGCCGAGGGCTACGAGCAGTACGACTGGTGGTTCACGCTCGCCGAACAGTAATCTATTCTCGGTATTAGCCGTCAGCGCAGGGGCCACTGAGTGATTTTCGTGAGGAACACAACCCAATTACAGATCACTCTGGACATCGAGAGCGACCAGTTCGTCGATGTCGGTACTGATCTGTTGAATCCTCGCTGTCTGCTGTTCGTTTGCGGCCGCGATCGACTCCGCTTCGCTCGCGACGCGTTCGAACTCTTCGGCCGTTTCGTCAACCATGCTGGCGATCTCTTCGGAACTGGCCGCCTGATCGTCCGTCGCTTCGGCGACTTCGGTGACTCCGTTCGAGACCTCCCCGACGACACTCGCGATCTCTTCGAAGGTCTCGCCCGAACGCTGGACCTTCGTGGCCCCTTCGCGCAGGATGTCGTTCGTTTCGTCGAGGCTCTCGACGGTTTCGGTCGTGTTCGTCCGAATCTCGGCCACGATCGATTCGATCTCGGCTGCTCGCTGCTGTGATTCTTCGGCGAGGCTTTTGACTTCGTCTGCGACGACTGCGAAGCCTTCACCTGCTTCACCGGCCCGTGCGGCCTCGATCGAAGCATTCAACGCGAGCATGTTCGTCTGGTCGGAAATGTCGTTGATCACCTCGACGAGTTCGTCGATTTCCCGAATACTCTCGTCGAGCTCACTCACGTTTTCGGAGGCTCCCTGAGCGGCCGCTTCGAGGTCGTCCATGAGGGCAATCGTTTCCTCGGCCTCGCCGGCACCCTCCTCCGCTTGGGATTTCGCCCGTTGACTGATCGATTTGACGTCGTCAGACGTCGCGGCTATCTCTTCGACTGTTGCGCTCAGCGAGGACACCTCGTTCGAGACCTCCGTGACGGATTCCAACTGTTCGGACGTCCGTGCGCTGATCTGCTGTGAACTTTCGGCGACTGACTCCGAACTCGTTTTCAACTCGTCGACGGCGTCTTTGATGCTCTGGGTCGTCTCTTTTTCCGTCGAAATATCACGGAACGTCTCGCTGATCGCGACGACATCGCCGTGCTGATCGTGGATCGGGCGGACGACCAGTTCGGTCGGGATGACACGACCGTTCGCGTTTTCCTTTCGGACTTCGACGCGGATTTCGTCTCGCCCCTCGTCGACGATCTGTTTGAGCGTGCAGTTGTCAGTGCCACAGACCTCCGGATTGCAGAGCTGATCGTAACAATCGATATCGTCACTCCCTTCGGCCTCGACACCTCCCATCGCTTTCATCTGGGCGTTCTCGACGACGACGTTGAACTCCAGATCGATGATCCGCATGGCTGCCCCCGTCGATTCCATGACTGCCCGGAGGTTGTTCGTGAGAATGTCCCACAGTTCGTCGTCCGGCACTGAATTGCCCCCGACGATCTCCTGGGTGTGATCTTCGCCGCCAGCAGCGCTGCCCTGAATTTCAGCCATGAGAATATAATGATTCCGCACACCTGTAAACCCTCCTGCCCATACGCAGTCTGATCGCACTACTATGGGGCCAGACAGGAACTGACTGTACTCATGACCGTTCGCGCACCAATCGTTCGAAGGCATCGAACACCGCGTTCGCCCCAGCAGTTTTGGCGTGGTGCTGTGGTGTGATCGACTGCTGGATCGCATCGAGGCGGTCGTCGGGCAGTTCGTCCGCTTTGTTCTGAACCACCCAACGGGCGGTCTCGACGTCGTACTCCGGGTGGAACTGGACACCGAGGGCGTTCCGGAGGCGAAACGCCTGGATCGCCTGGTCGTTGTCCGCGAGTACTCTGGCATCGGTGGGGAGGTCGGTCACGGCATCGGAGTGACTCTCGAAGGCCAGAAACCGCTTGCCTGCGCCCTCCAGGAGTGGATCGGGCGCGACGCGTTCGACTGTCGCGTAGCCGAGTTCGTAGTCGTCCATGGGCCCGACCCGGCCCCCGAGCGCACGGGCGAGCAACTGGTGGCCCCAGCAGATACCCAGCACCGGGACGCCGGCGATCACCGCGTCTTCGACCCACTCGGCCGTCCGCTTGATCCACGCTCGATCGTCGTAGACTGCGGTCTGGGAGCCGGAAATGACGACTCCGTCGGCATCCCAGTCCTCGCCGGTGGGATCTGGCGGGAGATGACCTTCGCTTACTTTGTGGGCCGTCTGTGGGAGATCGAGTTCCCGGCGGACGTTGCGCTGTGCGGGTGTCTCGCCGATCGAGGCGTCCAGCAGTGTGATAGTCGGCTCGCCGTTGCGGTCGGGACTCATCGATCCCCCGTCATGGATCGACTGCTTCGGCGGCCGAAAGGGCGTCCCGGCCGCCCTGGGCGAGTGAACTCGTGTCGAACGCCGCGCGTTCGATCAGCCCGCCTTCGCGCAGATCCGCGACGACCTCGTAGATCCTGCCCAGATCCGCCTCGAGGTCGAGCGCGAGTTCCGCCGGCATGCAGCCGTCCGTCTCCGCGAGTCGTCGCAGGATCGCACGCTCTGTCTCGCTGAGATCGTCCCGTGCCATGGTTGTTTGTAGTTCTCCCAAGACTATACGTATAGAGTGGCCAAAAGTGCTCGGTTGGCCTGGGGGAGCGCCCCCACTTGCTCGCTCCGATCGGGCGCAAAACGCCGAAGGTCCGACAGTACGGGCCCGAAACGGTGCCGACAGCACTCTCGCCACGGCGGCGCAGACTCACAGATCGATTTCCAGAGAACCCGCCACGTCAACCGTTCTCACCAGTTGGATACTAGCAAAAGGGCTATGTCGTGGAGTCGCCTTGTGATAGTATGGCACAGGAAACAGGCCGACGTGGCGGCGAAAGCGCCGGCGGGTGTCGTCGCGGCCGTCGTCGAGGGGGTGGCTGTCGCGGTCGCGTCCGTGACGAGAACGGACAGTTCACCGATGAAATCGACACCGAAGAGGTGCTCGCGGTGTTCGATGCCGTCGAGGGGCCCATCGTGACGAGCACGGATGTCGCAGACGTCCTGGGGATTACCACGGAGTCGGCTCGACAGCATCTAAACGCGTTGGTATCAGCGGGGACGTGTCGTCGACGCAAGACCGGCAGAACGATCGTTTACTGGAGAGTCACCGAACATGAGAGTGAGTGATCAAATGGTCGAGGTGCCGGACACCGATACTCATGCCATCGTCGACGATCTGACACCCGCCGAGGGGCGATACCTCTGTGGCGTCCTGTACGTAACGCTGGTGGACACCCCGCCGGTGAGCAACCGCGACCTCACGGACTATCTCGACGTGAGCGGCGCCAGCGTCACGGGAATGGTCGAATCGCTCGCCGAGACGGACCTCCTCGAACACGAGCGCTACCGCGGTGTCGAGCTGACCGACCGTGGCGAAGCCGTCGCCCGGGCTGTGCTGTGGCGGCGGTGTGTCACTCAGCAGTTCTTCGAGAAGGAATTCGGCTTCTCGCTGTCGAACGAGCAGGCCTACCAAATCGCGATCGAGTTCGACCGCGATCAGGTACGAAGCGTCGGCGATCGTGTCGAGCAACCGTGTGAGTACAATTGTGAGGCGACAGATCCAGCGGACTGTGACGTACTGGAGGCGTCACGACCCGATCGATGACGGTTGGGCGTCGATCGGACTGACTACTTCGCATACGAACGGACTCTCGTACCCTCGGAACCGGCGAGAACTGGGTTCGACGGATTGGATCCCATTCGTTGACGATCTGAGTATCATTGCTTTCGTCGGCAACCGGCCGTCATCACTCACTCATCACAAACTCGAACCGTGCACCGCCGTCCGTTCCCTCTGTCACGGAGACCGTCCAGCCGTGTGCGTTCGCGATGTCGGCCACGATCGAGAGGCCGAATCCCGTACCGCCGTCGCTGTAGGTGACGCCGTGTTCGAACACCTCGTCCCGTCGCTCCGGCGGGATGCCTGGCCCGTCGTCCTCGACGTAAAACCCACCGTCGTCCAGTGGCCCGACCACCACGGCCACGTCCGGGCCCCCGTGTTCCACCGCATTTCGGAAAAGGTTCTCAAAGAGTTGCGTCAGGCGACCGGCGTCACCGGCTACCGTCGGGACATCCGCGGACACGTCGAGTGACGCGCCGTCAGTATCGACGTAGCCCCACGCTTCCGTCGTGAGCGCTTCGAGGTCGATCTGTTCGGTATTCTCGATGGTCGATTCCCCGCTCGCGAGCGTAAGGAGGTCCTCGATGAGTCGCTCCATGCGCTCGTGTGCTGACCCGATCCGGTCCAGATACTCCAACTCGCCCGTCTGTTCGATAACCTCCTGAAACCCGATTGCGACTGAAAGCGGGTTCCGGAGGTCGTGGGCGACGACGCTTGCGAACTCGTCTAAGCGTTCGTTCTGGCGCTTCAGTTCCGCTTCGCGGCTCGCTCGTGCGAACGCCGCCTCGACGGTCGACCCGAGGATCCGGAACAGGTCGACGTCCGCGTCGGCGAACTCCCGCTTCGTGACCGACGCCGCCGACAGCACCCCATAGTCACCGACCGGAACCAGTAGCTCACTACTGAGTCGAGTCTCGGCGTTGTGGAGAGTGTTCACAGCCGAAAGGTCGTCGTGAACCTGGACCTCTCCCGCCTCGAACGCGTCCCAGGCGAGACTCTCGCCAGGCGCGAACCGCGGGGCTTCGCCGATCACGTCCCGTGCAGCGTCGCTCTCGGCGAGCGGGACGAGTGCATTCGCCTGCTCGCTGTATTTCCAGATGGCTGTGACATCGAAGCCGAGTATCTCGACGATCGCCTCGATGGCGAGGTCGCCGATCTCCTCGTCCGACTGGGCGCCAGTGAGGCGTTGGGCAGTCTCCTGGAGCGAGCGGAGTTTCCGCTCCAGTCGCTTCTGGGCGGAGATGTCTTCGAGGACAGCGAGGACGCTCGTAATTTCCCCATCGGGACCTTCGATCGGGACGACCGAGAGCAGGGCCTCCAGTTCCGTGCCGTCTTTCCGTTCGCGTTGGACCTCCTTGCCGCGGATACGGTCGCCGCCGAGGGCTCGCTCGCGATGTGAGCTGAATTCACTGGCCTTTTGCTCGGGTATGATGGGGTTTGGCTCGCCCAGCACCGCCTCGCGTGACCACCCGAACATCTCTTCGGCACCCTCGTTCCAGCGAATGACGGTCCCGTCGGTGTCGATCTCCATGACGGTCAGCGGGGTCGCTTCGATCAGCGACTCGAGTCGCTGGTTCGTGGTTTCGAGCGCCCGCTCGCGTTCGACTTGTTCGGTCACGTTCCGGGCAATACCCACGATACGGACGAGCTCGTCGCCGACGATGACTGGTGCGAGACTCGTGTCCCAGAACTGGGCGTCCTCAGCGATAGCCAACTCTTCACGATACGAAATTGGCTCGCCGGCCTCGACACAGCGGCTGTAGTTGGCGTGCAGTTCCGCACCACGTTCCTGGCCAAAAACGTCCCGCGGTGTCCGACCCTTGACCTCCTCGGTCGAGAGCCCGGTCTGTGTCTCGTAGCCCGGACTGAGGCGGGCGAACTCGAATCGGGGCTCCTCGCCCGATGTATCGACGTCGAGCAGGAAGATCGCGTCCCCAGAACTGTCCAGCAGCGCCTCGTACTCCCCGGCGAGTCGCTGGTGTTCGTTCTCGCGCCGTTTGCGATCCGTGATATCGTTCTGGATCGCGACGTAGCCGGTTATCTCCCCGTCGCGCTCGAATGGGGCGATCGTCTGGTCTGCGACGTAGCGCTCACCGGATTTCCGATGGTTGATGATCTGCTCCTGCCAGACTTCTCCCGCAGTGATCGTCTCCCACAGCCGTTCGTAGTACTTCTCGGACAGTTCGCCCGATTTGAGAATCCGTGGGTTCTCGCCGAGGGCTTCCTGTTCGTCGAACCCCGTTACTGCCTCGAAGGCCGGGTTGACGTACTCGATCGTCCCGTCAGTGTCCGTGATGAATATCGCGTGGCCAGCGTGTTCAACGGCGTTTTCGAACCGTCGTCGCTCCCGTTCGCGCTCCCGTTCGTCGGTGATGTCCCGGGAGAAGACTGTCAGCCCGTCGTCGTCGGGAAAGACCCGGACTTCGGCCCAGTAGTCGAAGGGCTCGCCGACCCGCTGTTCGAATGATACCGACTCACCAGTCTCCATTGCGGTCCGAAATCTGTCTTCGATCTCCGTGTCGACGATCGACGGGAACTCCTCCCACAGCGTGGTTCCGATGACTGACTCCGGATCGCGCTCGACACGATCGGCCATCGTGTCGTTCATGTACTCGATGCGCCACTCGGTGTCGACGGCATAGATCGCGTCCGTGGTTCGTTCGAGCGTCCGCTCGAAGCGTTTGGAGACTGCTTCGGCCAGCTCCTCTTTGCGGGCGGCCTCGACGAGCGTCCGGACACGCCGGGCGAGTACCTCGAAGTTGTTCTGGTCGGCATGGAGCGGGATGTAGTCCGAGACGCCCGCCTGCGTCGCTTCACTCGCAACCTGTTCGTCACCCTGTCCCGTGAAGATGATCGTCGGGAGTTCGTGGCCCTCATCGGTCAGCGTCCTGAGTAGCTCGATCCCCGAACTGTCCGGCAGCGAGTACGACGTGACGACACAATCGACTTGCGAGGTGGCCAGTCGATCGAGCGCGCTCTCGGCCGTCCCGACCGTCGTGACCTCGAAGTCGGGCGCTATCGTCCCGAGTTTCGTTCGGACGAGTTCCCGAAACCCCTCGTCGTCGTTGACGTAGAGAACGTGAATCCCTTCGTCACCGCCGTCGTCCGTCCCGATCATTGTGGTCAGTAAGTGTCGGAGGGTTATGAATCGTCTCCGTCAGTTCTTGTTCGTGATACTTCGATTGCGTGCCACAGTCGGCTTTCGGTCGAGACCAGTCGGTTCTATGTCTGCAGTGACAGACCGGTCGCTTGGGTCGCCTGCGTGGTTCGGCAACCGCGTACGTGAGGAGTTGGGCGCAACGCTCTCGCCTGTACTGGCGTAGATAGTGGGGTGTGAGAGAATTACACGATACCGTACGGTCGAACCGGAAACACAGGTACAGGAATCCGGATAACTCGTTTTCCCCTAATAGAAGCTGTCCGAGATCGCGCTTGCAAACGATAGCACAGATATAAGTTAATTGGACCATAATGAAAGATGATGAGCGAAACTGAAACAGAGTCTGACGTGCCGATTCAGGAGACGACCAACTGGCCCGAACTCGCTGTTGGGCTGTACGATAGATTGACTGGTCGGGGAGCCGAAATCGTCTACGAATTCGAAGACATGGACGTGGCAGTTCCGAGCAAAGTCGGCGAGGACGCCGAGCACGCCCACTGGCACGTTGACGGGACGGTTCACATTAGGACCAACGAGAGTGACTGATCGTGGCCGCGAGCGGTGACCTGGTCTCGACCATTGAGGGTCTCGCTCGCAGCGGTCCCGATCTCAGTGTCACCGCCAACCTTTCGGTGACCGTCGAAAACATCGACCTTGCGATCAGTACCGTCGACGACCGCATCCGCGTTCAGGTGCCCTCGGTGCGGGCTGGATTCCGGCTCCTCCGCCGTGAACACGAACGGCTACCCGTCCTCTCGGGGGTACTCTCCGAGGCTGGCCTGACGGCCGAGATACGGGTCGGGAACGCAGTGATTGCGGTCGCCGGGACAGACGCCGCACCTGACAGGCTGTCAAGACTCCTCTCGCTGGGGACGGTCGAGGTTCGCCTCCGGGGGCTGGTACCAGCAGCGCTCCGGCTCCAATGAGCGGACTCAGCCCACAGTCAATTACCGTCTCACTTCGTCTGCCACTCCGAGTCCCGAAGTACCGCGTCGGACCCTTTTAGCCGCTCGTCGTACTCGAGCTGGTTCCAGGGCACCCATTGATAGCTGGCTGTCTGTAGCGTCCGCCCGGTCAGTCCCGTGGCGACGCTATCGACGGCGGGAGTGCTGGTCCCGGAGTCGCTGGTGCTCGGTGTGGTCACGTACACACCGATCCTCGAAGTCCGTGGCCGCGAGCCCCGCTTCCCAGTCGGTTCGGACCACCGTTTGCTGGAGGGATCTGCGACGTCCAACAGGATCCACGGGAGGCGAAAGTCCACCGCGTTCCCGTCCGGCGACACACGGGCCTCGGTCAGCGAATCCGCTCCCGTCCTGGACGGCTCGCCGGGTCCGTAGCGCAACTCGCCAGTCTCGACCACGTCCATCCGGCCCTGTGGCCGGTCTGCTACTTGATCATCGTCAGCAACATTTTGAACCGGGCTGGCGCGGCGACTGCGTGGGGCGTCTCGGCGGGAAAGACAATCGACTCGCCGGCCTCAAGTTCGTGGTCGGTCCCATCGATCGTGACGCGGGCGGTCCCGTCCAGTACCTGCAGGAGTGCTTCGTGGGGCGCGGTGTGTTCGCTGATCGTCTGGCCCGTATCGCAGGCAAAAACCGTCAGCGTCGCCGCTTCGCGATCGACCAGTGTGCGGCTGACGATCGCCCCCTCCTGGTAGTCCAGTAGTGCCTCCAGTTCGAGTACCGATCCCGCCAACTCTGCGAGTTGATCGTCGCTCATACTGGTCGTACGGCGGACCCACGCTTGGGACTGCCGGCAAACATGTTCGGCCAGCGTGGCGATCGACAGGGCTACGACGCTCGGCGGTGATCCAGCGAATATGCGCGTCAGCGTCATCGGCGGGAGTACTGTCTCTCCGGAACTGGCCGAGCAGGCTCGCGATGTCGGTCGGTTGCTGGCCGAGCGCGATCACGTGGTCGTCTGCGGTGGGCGCGGCGGCGTGATGGAAGCGGTCTGCCGTGGGGCGAGCGAGGCGGGGGGCCAGACGATCGGCATCCTGCCCGGTGAAGATCGTGAAGCAGCCAACGCATACGTCGAGACAGCGATTGCCACGGGGTTGGGCAACGCACGCAACGCGCTGGTGGTCATGAACGGCGACGCCGCGATCGCGATCGACGGGGGAACGGGCACCCTTTCGGAGATCGCACTGGCGCTTGACGCCGGCAACCCGGTTGCGGGCCTCCAGACCCACGATATCGACGGCGTCAAGCACGTCGAATCGCCACAGGCGGCCGTCGAGTACGTCGAACGTGCACTCGAACCCTGACTCTCGCCGTTCCTCGATCACTCGCTGGTCGCCACGAGCGCGAAAATCCACAGCAACACGAACGGATAGGTGAGCAACTGGATGACCGACAGGTCACTCCAGACTGGCGGGACGAGCACGGCTGCGCCCGCGCCGATCAGCCCGCCACCGATCGCTATCGGCCCCTGGTGTTGGCTGCGAGCCGGTCGATCGACCGTCGAGAGGAAGAACAGGGCCGCGGCGAAAAAGACCGCCAGCGTGAAGACGATCTCGGTGACGGGCGTGCTCTCGCCCGCGAGCGCTTGCCAGGTCCCGACGAGAAACGCGCCGAACAGTGCCGTCGTCACGCCCAATCCGCCGAAAGTAGCGATCCGCCGTGGATCGACGCCGAATCGTGCCGTGGCCATACTCGTAGGCCGGCCGCCTGGCGGAAGTGCGTTTTCCCTTCTCAATTCCGATGCTGCTCTCGACACTGATCGATATTGGCATACAAGTAACAAGATTTTTGACGGGGCGCTATGAGCCGTCTGCCATGGACCGAATCGAGTTCCTCTTCCAGGCAACCACGCTGTGGTTCGTCTCAATCCTGACGTGGCGAGAGCTGCTTCCCATGGTTCGTACAATATGGTTTACTGTCCCATTCATCATCGCTTTCGCCGCGTACTATATCATCCCTGCATACGTCGTCTGGCGCTTGACCGAAGACCTTCGTGACCGATTCTGGGAACGCTGGCTGGAGTTTGTCAGAACTCAAACATAGCTCTCAGGCCAGCCAGTCGACGAACGTCCCTTCGAGCAGGGTCTCGCGTTGCTGCTGGATATATTTCGATTGCATGCCCCAGATCGCCTCCCCCAGGGGCACCCCCGCCTGCACCTGCTGGCTGACGATATCGTGTTTGTATCTGGCAGGCGTCATCCGCCGTTCGAACCGCTCGCGGAGTGGTTTGATGTATCGACGTGCCTCCGTCGTCGAGAGACCCCGGAGTTCGAGTCCGTCCCGGGCGTGCTCGAAGAGGTCGCCGTAGATCTCGTCGGTCGCCGTCGTCTCGCCGTCGTCCGTGATCCAGGTCAGATCGGCATTCAATCCGTCCCGAGCAGCCCCATAGAAGTTCTCCTTTGCCGTTTCCCAGTCGAGATTCCGTACGGGGTGGTCCCGGCGCGGCAGACTCTCCAACAGGCTGCCGAAGACGGCCTCGAAGGCCACCGCGTCTCTGATCGTCGGCTGGCCGGGGAGGGGGCGGAATTCGATGCGGGCGTTGGCCGAAGACCGTGTTACCCCGTCGAAGACCGGCCGGACCCACCGCCAGTAACTGCCGTGTTTGTGTCGGATGTGGGCGAAGCGGTCGTCAAAACGCTGTCCCCTCTTGACGTCCATCGGGACGATCAACGGATCGGCGACGATCCGGTCGATTGCTTCCTCGACAGACTCGAGGTCCCGCGGGAAGATGACTTTCGGCTGGGCGTCACTCTCCTCGGGTGGATTCAGCACCGATTCGAAGACGCCGATCCGGTGTTCCATGTGGGCGTCGGCGACGATCTCCCGATCGTGGGCGTCGTCGTAACAGTCCGGCGGGAAAAAGGGAGAGTTGACGGACAGCGCGAGCAGGGGGCCGGCCACTCTGAGCGCGTATCGGAAGTACTCCGGGAGGTCGGGCGCGTGAGGGATCTGGTAGTGGGGCTGAATCGAGGTGATGAGACTCTCGGGCATGACGGTCTCGGCCTGGACGGAGACGTGTGGCGCGTCGAGTCGGAAGCCACAGGGGTACTCGGTGTTGGCCATTGTGTGGTACCGGACGCTGTCGGACATGTTCGTCCCGATGCGGATCCCGTCCTCCTCGACAGAGTCACAGAGATACTCGGTGGCCGTCTCGCCGTTGGGCGGCACCGTCCACAGACCGTCGCTGACCAGGCGGATGTCTTTGGTTTTGGTCCGTTCGAGCGCCGGTGCGAGGGTGGCCTGTAATTCCCGTTGCTGGGCCTCCAACCCGTAGTCGTTCAGCGGCTGGGGGCTAGTCTGCATCTCGGCGTTGTGCAGTCCGAGTTCCTTCTCGAAGCCGATGCGTTCGAGCAACTGCCGCGGGAATCGGCGGAGGGCGTCGGTCTGATCGTCGGCCGCGTACAGTTCGAACTCCAAGCCGACGATCGCCTGGTTGTTGTCGAAGGTTCCCGCTCTGACCTCCGTTTTAAGTTCCTCGGCCTCTGCCTCTGTGCGCTCCTGGAAGGCCTCAGCGTCGACAGACAGCGTCTCGCGGATCTTGGTGGCGAGTTCCGAGGCTGACATGCCCCGGGTTTGCGTGTCACGTCCCTTGAACGTGGTGGGTGACCGGCAAACGCTCGGAAGATCACTTCGCGTCCACCAGGTACAGCAAAACCGCCTCTCCAACTGACGTGGTCGAACTGCAAAGCGGATTTTAGTTAGATTTAACATATAAATCATAACCTTTATTTGCCAGTGAGCGGCAGAGGCGGGTGATGGTCCGGCCACTTAACCGGAGATCCTATATTAAAGGGATCGTGGCGAGCGGGGCAGCTATTGGGCTCGCCGGCTGTTCGTCCGGCGAAGAAATCACGGATTCTCCTGAGACGGATCAACTAACGGATACCGAGACAGCTACCGAGACTCAAACGACACCCATGACAAACGATACTGATTACACTCCGGTCGTTGAACAGGCAGCAGTTACCGGCAGCGCCGTTGCGGCCAATCTCTTCCGCCGGAATATCGAAGTCGAATACAAGGACGATACCAAGGCCAACGTAGTGACGCAGGCCGACCGCGGCGCGCAGGCGGCGATCATGGACACGCTCGACCGGCTGTACCCCGATGCGACGATCATCGGTGAAGAAGGTGACGCAGCGAAAGAAGTGCCTGAGTCGGGACTGTCGTTCGTCGTCGATCCGCTCGACGGCTCGTACAACTTCACGCGGGGCAACCGCCTCTGGTGTGCCAGCGTCGCCGCAGTGGAGAACGCCGAGCCCGTCGCGGCCGCGTCCGTCGCCCCAGCACTGGATGACGCCTACGTCGGTACTCCCGAGGGCGTTCACCGGAACGGCGAGCCCGTCAGTGTGAGCGACCGTACCGACCCGAAAGGGTTCATGGTCGCACCAACGTACTTCTGGGGTTTTGACAGCCGTGAGCAGTTCGCCGCCGCAGCGCATGCCGTCGTCGAACGCTTCAGCGATCTCCGGCGAGTCGGATCGACCCAACTCGCACTCGCACTTGTCGCTGCCGGCGAGATCGAAGCCGCAATCACGAATCTCGAAACGAACCCGTGGGACACGATCGCCGGGGCGGCGATGGTCGAATGGGCCGGTGGCACGGTGACGGACCTGAACGGCGACGCCTGGGAACCGGACAGCAAGGGTCTCGTCGCCTCTAACGGTGGTGCACACGATCTCGTCCTCGAAGCTACCCAGGAGATAGAAGCCGCTAAAGAGAGCTAGATAACCCTATTTTTAAGTGCTACTATTATTTAATTGTGGTTCGGGTTAGAACCAGCAACGATCAGTCTGAATGAGTACACCAGTATCAATACACCGTCGACCGCACAGCGGCACGCACAACCACTGTGCACTTTGAGGCTTCAACCCCACGAGGGTCCGTCTGAAACGTGCCACTCGGCCGGCGGGGAGATCGCCACGTGATGGCTTCAACCCCACGAGGGTCCGTCTGAAACACGAATGGCCTTGAGTTCGTAGGCCGCCCGGTTCTTGCTTCAACCCCACGAGGGTCCGTCTGAAACGGACTGAGTGAACTCTCTGTCGGTGCGCGAATGGCTGCTTCAACCCCACGAGGGTCCGTCTGAAACCGGATCTTGGAGAGGGGCACGACAAGTGTGGGGTTGCTTCAACCCCACGAGGGTCCGTCTGAAACCGGTAGTGCGCCGATCGCCGCCGCAGCGATCACGCCGCTTCAACCCCACGAGGGTCCGTCTGAAACGCCGCGCCCGTCGCGCTGTCACTGCCGTCGATGAGGCTTCAACCCCACGAGGGTCCGTCTGAAACGAGTTCAAGGCCAGCGAGGAGGGCGGCGGCGCGATCTACGCTTCAACCCCACGAGGGTCCGTCTGAAACAGGACCGGCGAGACGAAGGATCGCCCTCAACTGCATGCTTCAACCCCACGAGGGTCCGTCTGAAACTCCGAGGCACGATCCGCGGCGCGAGATCCGCCGACAGCTTCAACCCCACGAGGGTCCGTCTGAAACCATACTCATCAACCCCTTCACAGGGTAAGTGCGTCCGCTTCAACCCCACGAGGGTCCGTCTGAAACTGCCTTTGCGAAGGATCGACTCTCCCGCGTTGCCATTGCTTCAACCCCACGAGGGTCCGTCTGAAACCTTGATCCCGAACTGGCCTTCCATCACCGCCATGCTTCAACCCCACGAGGGTCCGTCTGAAACGCTTGTCAAGGCTCACAACGGCGTGGCCTGTATTGATGCTTCAACCCCACGAGGGTCCGTCTGAAACCGCCATGCTCGCGGCGTCCGGAGTCCATGCCGTTTTGCTTCAACCCCACGAGGGTCCGTCTGAAACCGTCTGAGTAGATCGTCCCAATATCCTTGTCGTTCGGCTTCAACCCCACGAGGGTCCGTCTGAAACCGGACGAGGACGTCGAGGAGTAGCGCGGGACCGTCGCTTCAACCCCACGAGGGTCCGTCTGAAACGTGGCAGCGGTTTTCGATCTCCTTGAATCGATACTGGCTTCAACCCCACGAGGGTCCGTCTGAAACCAGTTGCGATCGTCCACGCCCCACCAATGACTAGACCGCTTCAACCCCACGAGGGTCCGTCTGAAACGACCCAGTCCGGTGGGTCGTGGCGCTCCTCCCACACGCTTCAACCCCACGAGGGTCCGTCTGAAACGGGCGGGAAATCGAGCCGGTCGAACTGGCAGCAGGGGCTTCAACCCCACGAGGGTCCGTCTGAAACTCGAGATACTGCTCGACGATCGCCACATCAAGCAAGCTTCAACCCCACGAGGGTCCGTCTGAAACTCTTCACTCCCCTCAATTGGGCCGGATCTCCCGCATTGCTTCAACCCCACGAGGGTCCGTCTGAAACCGTCACCTACGTCCTGAGCCACGCCGGTCTCTATGCTTCAACCCCACGAGGGTCCGTCTGAAACCTTGCGTCGATCACGCCGACGACGGTCGCACCCTTCGCTTCAACCCCACGAGGGTCCGTCTGAAACGGCTCTTGAGCGCCTGCCGGGGATCGACGTCCTCGGGGCTTCAACCCCACGAGGGTCCGTCTGAAACACGACCAGCTACAGCGACACGGGGCTGCTGGATGGCGCTTCAACCCCACGAGGGTCCGTCTGAAACCGTTCTGGAGGCGGTTGACCTCGGCCGCCAACTCGGCGCTTCAACCCCACGAGGGTCCGTCTGAAACGTGACTGAGGGGCAGTTGCATCAGTTCGATGTGACCGAGCTTCAACCCCACGAGGGTCCGTCTGAAACCAGGACGACGACCAGGACGACGTCGACGACCAGGAGGCTTCAACCCCACGAGGGTCCGTCTGAAACCGTCGTGGCTGACCGTCGGGAGCATCACCTTCGATCGGCTTCAACCCCACGAGGGTCCGTCTGAAACTATACCGCAACAGCCGGCGGCCAAGCCTACAAAGCGCTTCAACCCCACGAGGGTCCGTCTGAAACAGGACGCAGTACAGCTCGTCCCCAGTCAAGTACGTGCTTCAACCCCACGAGGGTCCGTCTGAAACTGTTGAAGTCGATCGGTTCCTGGCCGTAGGTCCGTGCTTCAACCCCACGAGGGTCCGTCTGAAACGCTGTAGTAGGCCGTCGGGCTCTGGCTGGGGTCACGGCTTCAACCCCACGAGGGTCCGTCTGAAACCGTCACGACCGTCCTCGACGGCACGGAATCAGACGCCTCGCTTCAACCCCACGAGGGTCCGTCTGAAACCATGGCCGAAACTGGCCATATATGGCCCAATACGGGAGGATAGCTGTTAGTATTTTCGTCGACCTTCAGTAGCCCCCAAACACCGGGGGGGTCGATGACAGACTATAGAAATTGGTCGTCTTCAGTCGGATCCTCGCCGTAGACTGTCCGGGAAACGTATTGTTCTGCGCTCATCCGATAGACGATCACGGACTCACCGGGCTCCAACATCGATTCGAGTTCCTGCTTGATCTCTTCCAGATCACCCTCCGTTATCTCCCCCTCGAACACCGAGTTCTGGACGTGGGTTAGATACCGACGGAGGAAGTTCAAGAACAGCCGGGTTCGATCGGCTTCGACATCGTAGACGGCGACGACGTACACCACGTTACCACCACCGCTCGAAGGATTCGTAGGGCTCGCCGGTCAGTAGATGCTTCTTGAGCTTGTACGCCTCGACCCGGAGTAGATACTGGTAACTCACCTTCCGGTCGAGATTCGGATGTTCGACGGTCCGGTCCAGTGTCTCCTCGAACTCCTTCGAAAACGTCTCTCGCCCGCTCTCGGTGAGCAGACACGAGTTCATTTCCGAATCGAAGTCGTCGTCGGATAGTTGCCCTCGATTCACGAGGCGAAACACCACCCGATCGGTCAGTACCGGCTTGAACAGGTCTGCAAGGTCAAGTGCCAACGAGTACCGCCGCTCGCCTGGTTCGTGGAGATAGCTGATCGTCGGATCGAGTGCCGTGGCTCGAATGGCCGAGACGATGTTCGCGTAGACCAGACTGTTCCCAAAGGAGATCAGACTGTTCACCTTGTTGTTCGGCGGGTTGTACTTTCGGCCGCCGAAGACAAACCCGTCCGGCAGGATCTGATCGAAGATCGCGTAGTACGCCCGTCGAGCACTCGCTTCGACGCCCATAGCTTCCTCGACGGACGCCACAGACGGTATCTCCTCACCGCGGCGATCGAGTGCGTCCAGTGTCGAATCGAGGTCGTACCCCCGGTTATCGTAATAGGAGACGTTCGCCCGCATGTTGTGGATGCTCCCCTCGACAATCTCGCGGGCGAGTTCGGTCCGTTGGGTGGGATCGTCGTACGCTCGGACCTGCTCGACGACGGTCTGACCCGATGTTTGGCCGCGCTCGGGCATGATCGACCCCGAGTAGTAGTCGTTCCAGCCGAAGACGTGCATCGCGACCCCGTGATCGTCGAGAAACGACACAACACGCGTGTTGAAGTCGATCTGACCGTGCAAGAACAGCGCCTCGGCGTTCTCGATCGGGAGGTACTTCTTCTCGCCGTCCTCGGTGACGAGCCGCACCGTGTCGATGTGTCGCTCAACGCGTCCGTCCGAGAAGATGTGGTAGTTGTCGTTCATGGCTTAACAGCTCCAGCAGAAGTCGTGGTACGCACACGAGTCACAGTACGGCTTCTCAGTCGCTGCGGGTGGGGATTCCTGCTGCACTATCCCGTGGATCCCGCGGATCGCATCCTCGACTCGTTCAACCGCTTCGTCGGTCAACTCGACCGGTTCGCGCTTTCGCTCGGTCGGATGGGCGAGAACGCCCTCTTTCTCGACGCCAACCACACGGTCGAGATACCATAGGTAGTACAGCAACTGGAGGCGAGCCGGCTCGACCAGCGACGAGGACGGTTTGACCTCGACGATCCGTCCGTCGTCCAGCATATCCGGCGCGATCCGGCCGTCGATACTGAGGTTCCGTCGCTTGTCGTCGTAGGCGGTATCGTCGACGTGCGTTCCCCGGACGACGTTCGGATTCTCCCTGTCGATCTCGATGTTTCGGCTCTCGAACCAGAGTTCGCGCTTACAAACCTCGTAGTATTGCATCATGACGCCGGTAACGTGAAACGGCGACTCGATCGCCTCGTCGCGAGCTGATTCGAGAAGGAGATCAACAGGATCGGATTCCTCGGTTCGCTCGTCAGTGGGTTCACTCATAGGAACTGGTGATTGACGCTCGCTTCAGGGACGACGAATCCAGTCGTTCGATCGAAGTGCGACGGATTTTGCTGGACGTCAAGCTCATATATGCCTTCATCCTCGACGAGCGGCGGGAGATTCGTTATCGCGTCAGCAATATCGCTATCTTCCGAATAATACGGGACCGAGAGACGCAGCGATTTCGTCTCTTCAAGCAACTGGCCCAAGACCTCAAACTCGAAGTTTCGTTCAGCGTTTCGAATCGCTTCCGTCCGCTCCCGCTCGGCTGGCGTTCGCGTCACGACAATCTCTGCTGAGAGTTGTTCTTTGATGAGAGAGATATTCCCCAGCTCCTCCGCTTTCGCATCGTCAACCCAGTCAGCGTACACTTGCTTGCCAACATCCTTGTCTTCCCGTAGCCGCTCAAAGTACCGTTCGACGGCCGTTCGAGCCACGTCCGTCTCGGTAAGCGACCCAGATTCATCTCGAACCTGTCTGAGTGTATCGGCTACTGTCGGGAGCAGTGTCGTGTCACGATTGTAGACGGCTTCCGCCGGTGTCTTCGACTGATCGTCCAGCGCATCAAGCCACCAGACAGTGACGACTCCCTGTTCACGTTCGAAGGAGCGATTACACCGACCGGCGGCCTGTACGATGCTATCGATGGGCGCAAGGTCCCGAAAGACGCGATCGAAGCTGATATCGACGCCAGCCTCGACGAGTTGCGTCGATATCGTCAGCGTCGGATGATCCGCGTCGGTGAGTTCTTTCGCGATCTCGATTAGCGTGAGTCGATCCGCTGGCCGAAGTCGAGTCGACAGATGAACCAATGCGTCGTCGTCAGTTGCCGCAACGCGTTCCGCGATGGCTTTCGGTTCGACGTCGTCGACTGATCCTTTTTGTTGTAGTTCGTCGTCATACAGGCGACCGACATCGATGAAGCCGTCGCAGTCAACTTGTTCGGTGAGTTCTCGTGCGCTGTCGATCGTGTTACAGACAGCGAGCGTGGTCTGCCCCGATTCGACCGCCTCAGCGAGTTCGGTCGTGGCTGCTGCATAGGATTTCGGCTCGCTTTGGGACTCGATATACCGCTCGGTCGAATCGTCAAGTTCGTAGGAAACACGACGGATGCTCTCGAAATATTGGTCTGGATCGTCTACCAGTTCAGTTTCGTCGTCGAACAATCGTGGTTGCGTGGCAGTCATCGCGATTACCGTCGCGTCGTACTGTTCGGTGAGGATGTCGATGAGCCGTGGAACAAGTTTCCACCAGTCCAATGGGAGGCTCTGTGGTTCGTCAAGGACGACAACGGCATCCCGAAGGGCCGGAAGTTTCATTGATTGCCTGTTTTTCGGTCCAGCTAGGCTCTCGAACAACTGGACGAACGTCGTGACTGTCAGGCCTGCCCGCCAACTTTCAGCCAGCATTCCCGCAACGTCGTCGGAGAGGTCTGCCTCATCATCGTCGGTCGAGTCCTGAATTGTCGACTCCGCAAGATGGTGATGAGCGGTTAGCAGCCGTCCAGTCCCATCCGTCCGATAGATCGTTTCGAGTTCGTCGACGACCTGATCGATGATGCTCGTGAATGGGAGCGCGTAGATGATGCGACTCTTCTCATCCTCGTCGCGGAGTTTCTGTGCAGCAGAGAGTCCGGCGAGTGTCTTCCCCATCCCTGTCGGAAGCGTGAGTGTCGCCACGTCACTCCGACCAGTTTCGAATTCCGAGACGGCTTCTAGAACACTCTCTCGCGCACGTGAGCGATAGTAATTCAGTCGTTCGGGACGACTCCCGTCTTCATCCTGTCGAACATCTGCTTCGAGTCGCTCGACATATTCGTCGAGACGGTCAGTAGACGGCGTTTCGGCGGCGAACGTCTGCTCGTCGTTCGGTGCACCGGCCGCACTCGTTTTGTCAGCGAGAACGAGCGAGCCCCAACATTGCAGGACAAGTCCGTAACAGATGTCGGAAACTGCGTCTTCGCGTGGCTCGGGAACGATCCCGCGCGTCGCAACGGTATCTTCTATCTTATCGAGGAGATCGATGAATCCATCTCGGAACCCATCCCATGAGCCGTCTCCGTTCGTCGCTTCGTCAAATACCTTATGAGATAGCCCGGATTCTTCGCCGTCGATGTCTTTGATCTGCTTTGCAAGCACCGCGTGAGGCCCGTCAGCAGAGCCGTCCTGTCGGTGTGAGCGATCGAAGACGTACTCGGCTACGTTTGGAAGGCGACCGTGGTGTTTCGCTACGGCGACAAACCCGGCGAGACAGGTTTCGGTCTCGAATCCCTGGGCGTCGAGAGCGTAAAACGCAGCAAACGAGCCGAGCGGCGCGTGGTGACGCAACCGATTCTCGTCGGGCGATCTACCTGTTTCGAGGTATCGCTGGAAGTACGTCGTTGCCTTTCCGAAATCATGAAGATACGCCAACGTTTCGACAATCGAGCGTAGTGACTCGTCATCGGACGTCTTCGCATCCTCTGGGACGACATACTCGACACGGGACGTGACATCCCCCAAGTGGTCGAGCAGGTACGTTCCCTCCTGTCCGTCTTCCGGAGGATGAGAATATGGACGGCTCACGTCACACGAACACCACCGTCCGATCGCCCACCCGGGCGGCGTCAGTGTCAGTTACGGTAAGCGGGCCTGCATCCGGATTATATGCGTACGTCGTGAACGCGGTCGTCGTTCTTCCGCCCCCGTCAGTGGCCATGAACGCCGGCGATTCCTCGATCTGACAGCGGTGACCGTCGTCCATGATCACGTCGTCGAACCCCCCGGGGACCGCGGAATCGGCTCTTACTCGTTCAATTCCCCTATCAATCGGATTGACATCGAATACACCGTGATATTCGATCTCGGCGAGATGTTCCGAGAGACCAAGGCTCGGGACGTAATGGGATTTCCCGGCTTCAAGCATCGATTTGAGTTCCTCAAACCGGTCACCGTCACGTAGCGAAACATCGATCCTGTATGCCGGTTCGACCAACACTTCGTAGTTGTGCTGTTGGCGGAGCTTCGTCGGATCGGGTAGCTTCACGCTAATCTTGCCCTGAGAATTCAACGAGGAGAGGTCTCCTGCGGCAGTCGAGAGCGTATTCATCGGCATGTTCACTGTCCGTAGCTCTCTGACTGGCTCGATCGCGATCGACGACGCCCCCGGGCCGAACAGGTCGTAGTACTCGTCGCGCCCGATCCCGAGTACGGCCGCTAGGAGACCCGCGATGGTCGTTCGTGGAATGATTCGGTAGGTCTGTTTGACGATATTTCCTTCGACGCGCCTGAAGTGTCCCCACGGCCCACGAACGGTGAGTGACAGACACTGTTCGGGGACTGTCCGCTCCGTATCCCCGTCAGACACCGACTCGTCCAGCGATTGCCGAGCCATCGTCACTCGCTGGCTTCGGCCAGCGTGTTCCGGTATTCGTCGTATACGTTCACCTCGTCAACCGCGCTGGTACCGAGTTCATCTTTGAGAGCCCCATAGAGAAGTTCAGGGCCACCTGTCTCCCCGTCGTATGAGAACTCTAAGACGTCGCTCGCGACCACACGAACCTGTTCGATCTGTTCGCTCGCCCTGCCGAGTCGTTCGACGAACTCGTCGATGGAAACGACGACGTCACGTACGTTTCTGAGTTCTTCTTCGGATTTTGATAATTCTTCGTCGAATGCGAGATCCTTATCGAGACCGCCGACGTGGAAACTTTCCTCAGTATACTCGACGCGGCAATATAGACGAGGCTCCTGCCCGACTTTGCTCCGGCTGATCGTCTGATTCTTGATCGCTCGCCAGCAAAGTGTGTCGAGCCGTTTCACGTCGTCTCGCGTGAGTTTCGTGTCCTCGGCACCGTGCTCGTCGACGAGTCCGTGGAAGCGAATGAGTCCATACTGGATCCGGTGGTCGTCGAGATCGAACCCCCCCTGTTCTTTGCCCTCCTGAGTGGCGATGACGCTCGTCAGGCTGTCGTATTCCTCGTTCTCGTTGACGGCGTGCATCGTCTTTCCCGGGGAAAACTGGACTGGGCCAGTAAAGTGATCCGGCAGGTAGTCCTCGTACTCGCCCGCGTCAGTCGCCATCGTCGCCCCGAAGTATCGAACGTCGGCACTGTTCTCGAGGAACGTTCCGAAAATGTCGTCCCGAAACCGCTCGGCTTCTTCCTCATCGTCGTCGAAATCGTAGTCGTCGGGATCGACTTCTTTCAATCGATCTTCGAGGAGTTGTTCTCGCGTGTACTGGAGTCCCTCTTCCTGGACATTCCGGATGTAGACCCCGTGGCAGTCGTCGTCGAGTTGATCGCGGAGATACCGTTTCAATCGAACGTCGGTCACGATCGCCTGCTGTGTCTGTGGGTCGATTCGCGGGCGATCCGCGCCACTCAGCGGGTTGCCGTTGGGGTTCGCGTCGACGGCGTCGTACAGGAAGACGATCTCGGATCGATTCTCCACGATATCGGTGCTTTCAGTCATGTTAGTTTTCCTCCTCAGTATCGGTTTCAGTCTGATTCCAGTCAGGATGGTCGTTCATGCCGTACGTCACGCCGAGCGCGTAGTAGAACCGGAGATCGTCAGTCTCGATCTCCCATTCGTCAGGGTCGGGTCGCAGAATCGTCTCTCGGAGTCGTTCAACGATGTGTTCGGCCTTCGTTCCTGGTGGTCCACCCCCTTCCTTTTGCTCCTGCCGGGTGTATGTGAGGGTTTTCGCGATCGTCTCTTGAGTCACCTTCTTGATCCGTGCACGAGTGATCGACTTCACAGGATACTGGTCGACAAGTGTGGTCGAGCGATCCTCATGGTAGTCCTGATAGCTTCCGATATCTCCAACCAGTGCCCCGAGCAAGAATGCGCCGCGGCGCTGGTCGTTGAGCGATGCGTCCGGATCGTGGGCGAGCGCGGGAGTGTCTTCGATGAACGTCTCGAGCTTCTCCGCATCGGCGAGACCTCCGTCTGTCGCCATGATTTCCTCTACTGATTCCATGGAATATTCCTCGTAGTTCGGTTCTCGTGTGATCGATTCCCTTCCGGGGTCGTCCGTCGAGAGCAGGTCGAGTTCGTCGGTCGCCAAAGCACATAATTGTGCGAACTGGCTGGCGACGCGAAACGAAGGGAACGAGTCGACATTCTCGTTGTCTTCGTCCGTGTCGATTCGATCGACGTATTCCCCGAGTAACGTCTCGACCGAAATCGAGTCGCCGCTCAACACGGCGACGAGCGCTTCGATTCGCGGATCGTCGGCAGCTGCTTCGTCGTCGTCCCGTTCGGCGAACGCCTCACCGAAGTACCATCCAGTCGAGACAGCGTGTAATCGTCTATCGTCTCCAGTGAGCAAGCCCCAGTCGTCGTGAGTCGGCATTGGGGCCGTTCGGTCGATTTTCGACTGGAACGCCGCCGTCTGGTCGACAATCCTGTTGTGCTCTACAGCTAGCGTCTTCGGATACAACAGGCGGCCGTTCATCGTCTCGCCGAACACGTCGTATCGCGACATCTGGTGAGGCATGACAGCAGAGACGTAGAATCGCAACTCGTACTCGATCTCACGCCCTCGTAACTCCTGATACGCTCTCTCGACTGTCGTCATATCTTCGTCTTCTGCCGCGAAGTAAAGCATCCCGTACAATTCCCGGGCGCTATCAGGCGTCGGAACGCCCTGGAAGTACGGCAGATAGTACACCCTGGCCCCGAATGTTGAATACGCACACTCATCAACGAACGTCTCGGCGTTCATCACCGTGATCGCCGCATCTTCAGAAATGGGATGTGAACGCCACGCCTCCTCGATGTCGAGTCCGGGGAACTTCTCCAGTTGCTTGCCGAGGAAGTAATTCTGCGGATCTTCTGCCGTCCCGACAGTGCGCGTTCCATCTCCCGTAACCAGATCAGTTGCTTCGCCGGAGGAATCGTCGGCTTTGTTCTTCGTGACGAGTTTCGAGAGCTTCCGGCGTCGCATCGCTTCCATAAACCCGTCTATCTCACCGGGCCAGCGATACTCACCACCCGGCTCGGTTTTGATCTGTACCGTCAGAAGTGCCGTCGTCGAGTCGCCGCCGAGGGCATCAGTGACACCGTTTTCGATCGATTCGAGGATGTCATCGTCGTCTCCGAGCGTGGCGAGCGCGTCGATGATCCAGCCATCGTCGTGCTCGTCAGCGACGCCTTTGACTTCGTCGTCGTCGGCCCATTTCGTCAGTCGCTCTTTTGCATAGCGAGCGAGTTTTTCAGGGTCGCTGTTTCGACCGGCCTGATGCGTGACACTGTGATCGATCCCGCGTGCGGCCGGATACTTGCAGTGAGCGACGTGTTGGACCAGATCATCGCTGTACCGCGTCACCCATACCGGACCTCGGTCGTCATCGGCCAGTGACGGTTCGTCACTGGAAACGTCTACCCGGATGACGATCAGACTGTCGTCGGTGTCTATGAGATCGCCAGCAGCGTCCGGAGTGAGGTACGGAGCATAGTCACCGCCACCGAGCGTCCCGAGCGTGTAGAGTTTCCCATAGAGGTACTGGATGCTCCGGAGCGACGATATCGGCGAGTCCGGTAGCTCAACAGCTAACTCATCGTCGTCGTATTCCTCGCGGAACTCTTCAGGCGAAAGCATCTGTTCCCTCCAACTCAGTCTCGCCCGGTTCCGTCTTCTCAACGACGTTCACGAACCCGAACCCGAGGCTATTGCGCTCGCCGATCCCGACATCCAGCAACAGGTTCAGATGGCGACGATGATCGTCGTCTCGAACGGTATAGTCCAAGCGCCACTTGCTCAACACCCACGTCTCCGTCTCGCCGGTCGTCGGCTCGACCGGGATTGCAAACGTCTTGAGCAGCTCGTAGCCGTCGAACAACTCGCCGCTCACCTCGCTCGGCCCGGCCAGGTACTCCGGACAGAACAGGTCGTGTTTCTGGTCCAGATTGGCCTCGATCTGATTCCGGAACGGTTCCATTGTGTGCTCTGGCCGCCAGAACTCCGCCTCGTCGTGATCAACGTCGATCCCGTACTCCTCGAAGCGCCAGGGCGGGATTCGCACCAGCACGCCGGTTCCAGTCGAAATGGTCCCGCTTGTGCCGGGTTCGCCCACGTCGGGCGAGAGCGCCGTCACCTCCTCGACGGTGAAGGGCATCTCGCCGATGTTCAACTCGGGATCGTCCTGCAAATCGGCGGCGACGTGGGCCAGCAATTCCTCCTCGGGAGAGGCGACCAGCAAGGTTCGCTCGTCCCCCTCGTCCATATCCCCGGGTGGGAATGGGTTCGAATAGGTGAACGGTTTGGGCTGATTCTCGTCGTGCACCGCGTCGTAGTCGGTCCCGTCGAGTGCGTTCCAGAGTCGCCCGCGGAGTTTGTGGTGATACGCGTTGTCGTATGCCGCGTCGGCTCGTGCCCGTAACCGGGCGAGAACACGCATCCCGCGTCACCTCACCTCTCGCCGTTCAGTTGGTAGCATTACCCCTTCACGGTCATTCGGCTCACTAATAAGGTTCATTGTGCCAAAGTGAAAGTGAAGCCCACAGAGGGCCGGCTGGAAAGCAAATCTTCTCAATTCCGAAAGCCGACGCGAACTACGAGACGGCCGTCGATCCGGACCCATTGCAGTATCTGCTGACCGGGGCCGAGGTGGTGGTCCCGTTGCAGGTCGAGCGCGAACTACGCGAGATGGCCGGGTACGACGACATCCACGCCGCGGCAGCGACAAACGTCCTCGCCGCGAGCGAGCACTACACGCTCGCCGATCCGCTCGATCGAGCGGACACGCCCGAGAAAGTACCCGATCGCGGCCTCGACGAGGGAGCGACTGCCGGGATCGTGTTGGCAAACGCACTCGAAGCCGACGCAATCGTGACCGACGAGTTCCGGAACCTGGCACGGATTCACGCCCTCCTCGACGGCGTCCAATTGGTTCCGACACCGCGACTGGTACGTGACTACGCCCGAGCAGGACATCTCCGTCCCGAGCAGGCCCGGGTCTTGATCGAAACCATCGCGCCACACCGGAGTTGGGAATCGAACAGGTACGTCCAGGCTGTGAAAGAATCGTTGTAAATTAGAGAAAATACAGGAGAAACCCCACGGCTTTAGCCGTGGGATGAATCCGTACGCTTCGTGGCATAAACCGTACTACAGTAGCAAGGCAACTCCCTAACGTTCATAAACCACCAACCACACATCTAATCTATGGAAGTGCGGCGAGCTGTCCCGGTCACGCTTGATGTGGACAGTGACGACGCCGCACTTCTCGAAACCACCGTGGACGAATTTCTGTTCGCCGCACAGTACGTCGTTGACCATGCGTTCCAAGCCGAATACGTAACCACGAGCAAAAGCCAGCTCCAAGACGAAACCTACGACGACGTACGTGACCAGACGCCACTGAACGCTGGTCTTGTCCAGAACGCTCGGAACAAGGCCGCCGAAGCCTGCAAAAGCGTGGTCGAACGCTGGAAACAGGGGAAGAAGGCGTCCAAGCCGTCTATGACCGCCCCGCACGTCGTCTATGACCACCGGACGGCTACGTTCCACGACGATTACGTGAGTCTTGCCACCACAGACGGACGGGTCGAAGCCGACTACCGGCTTCCCGAAGATATGGATGGGACGCCACACGCCGAGTATCTGTTTTCCGACGAGTACGAGGTGACTGGGGCGGAGTTACACCGGAAACACGGCGAGTGGCAACTTCACATCCACACCAAGACGGATGTGGAGTTTGACACGCCAGAACAGGCGACCACCGAGAACGGAACGGTTCTCGGGGTTGACCTTGGCGTGAACAACCTTGCCGTTACCTCAACAGGCACGTTCTGGACGGGCGCCGAGTTCGACCACTGGCGCAGAGAGTATGAAAAGCGGCGTGGCGACCTGCAAGCGTGTGGCACTCGGTGGGCACACGTGAATATGCAGGCGGTCGGCCGGAAAGAAGAAGGCCGATTCAACCTGACACTACACCGGATCGCCAACGAGCTTGTTCAGGAAGCCCACGACCACGGCTGTTCGGTGATTGCGTTCGAGGACTTGACCGACATCCGGGAACGCACCGGTGCGTCGTGGGGGCACAAGTGGGCGTTCGATCGGTTGTACGGGTATGTCCAGTACAAAGCCGAACAACACAGTATCACCGTGGAACAGGTCGTACCAGAGAACACGTCGCGGCGATGTTCGGCGTGTGGGTTCACCCACCCAGACAACCGCGACAGCGAAAAATTCGAGTGCCTGAAATGCGGCTACGAGAATCACGCAGACTACAACGCTGCGAAGAACATCGGTTTGCGGTATCTCCGTCGTAACCAAACTGGGGACGACGGAGGCGCACCCTTGGGCGTGCGCTTGAACAGCGGGACGTTGAACGTGAACGGTGAGTATGAATCACCTACCGACGTTTCGGCCAGAACGGGAGTCCACGCTGAATCCCACCGCTTCAGCGGTGGGTAGCTCAAATACGGGTGTGAACTGACGGGACGGGTACAGATGAGTAGCGGCCAAAGAGCCTGTTTCTGCTCTCAAACCAACCGAATCCTGGTGGATCGAAAGGGCGAACCCGTCTCGCGCGTCGCTGAGCGACCTCTGTCCGAGCGAAGCGAGGACATGTCGCTCAGCGATCGCGAGCGGGTGAGGGCTTTCAAGGCAGTCTCATTCGTTTCGAATCCGTCCCAGAGCACCTCCATCAGAACACACCGCGACCTTTAGGACCGTCCCCCACCGAGAATAGTCATCGTGCGCATCGAGCAGAGTTTCATCCCCGTCAGGGGCGTCGGCGAGCAGACCGAGCGTACTCTCTGGCAGCAGGGGATCACCCACTGGGACGACTTCGAACCGGACGCCGTCGGCACAACGACCGCCGAGCGCATCGAGACGTTCATCGACGACGCTCGTGACCACCTGGCCCAGCGGAACAGCCACTATTTCGGCCGTCAGTTCCCCAGCCAGGCCCAGTGGCGGCTTTATGAGTCCTTCCAAGAAACGGCGGCCTTCTTCGACATCGAGACGACGGGCTTAGACCAGCGCCACGACGCCGTGACGACCGTCAGCGTCCGGCAGGGTGGCGAAACGAAAACGTTCGTCCAGGATCGCGATCTCTGCGCCGAGCGCCTCCGAGATGTCTTTGGCGACGCCGACCTGCTCGTTTCCTTCAACGGCAAGCGCTTCGACGTCCCGTTTTTGGAGCAGTCCTTCGATCTCGATGGCGTGCTCGACCGACCGCACCTCGATCTGATGTACCCGTGTCGGCAACTCGATCTGACGGGCGGGCTGAAGCAGATCGAGAAAGACGTCGGCATCCAGCGCGATCGGCCGGATCTCTCCGGGAAGGATGCCGTCCGGTTGTGGTACGACTACCAGCGTGGTGACGACGACGCTCTGGAAACCCTCGTCTCCTACAATCGCGAGGATGTCGATCACTTAGCGACCGTCGCTGACAGGGTCGTCACGCGGCTCCACGAGCGAACGGTGCCTGAAGACTGCGACCTCTGATCAGAGGCGTCGTCGGTCGGTTTCGCCCGCCCCGGTGGCCCTCCCGTGGCTGCGGAGCAGATGCGTCCGACCGGCGAGCAACCCCAACACGAGGCCGGTAAAGTGCGCGATCAACGCCACGCGACGGCCCCGCGTCAGCCACGTGATCGCGAGGGCGACCCCGAGGACGACCACGATCGCCACCCGCGGACTGATGGTGATCCGGGTGGCGACGGCGTCAGTCAGGCGGTTGCCGGCAAGGAGATACCCAAACAGACCGAAGATCGCACCGCTGGCACCCAGTACCGAGACGCTGTCGCCGAGCAGTTCCGTGACCGTCACCTCGGCCGCGCCGGCGACCGCGCCGACAGCGAGGAAAAACAGGTAGAACCGCCAGGGTTCCGTCCGCCGTTCGAGGACGAGTCCGAGGACGAACAGCCCGAATGCGTTGGTCGCGAGATGTAGTGGGCCTCCGTGGGCGAGGACGCTCGTCAGGAGTGTCCAGGGTTCATGGGTCAACGGCCAGGCGACCGCGAACCCGACCGGGACGCCAAACACGGAGAACAACACCTGCAGGAGAAAGACCACCACGAGCACGCCGATCAGCGTCGTCGTCGGACTCGTCGCTCTGCTCATACCTCGCGTACGTCGGCCGGCATCAAGAAGGGTCGGGCCGTCTCGGGTGGATCATTCGCGGGAACCGATGGGCGAGCGCATTCGCGTCCAATCAACGGTCGTTGATGACGGTCGGGTCGACCCACAGCAAGAAGCCATCCTCGCGGCTGACGACGCCGCGGATCGACTCGACATCTTCCTGTGGCTTGACAGCCGTGCGCTCGAACGTGCTCACCTGCTCAACTTCGTCGACCAACCAGCCGGATTGCTCGTCACCGTCGCTCTCGAAAACGATGATCCGGTGACCGCCCTCGTGATCGTCCATCCCGAAGATGACTTTCGGATCGATGATCGTCGTGGTCTGTTCACGCAAGTTCATCACGCCCCGGACGTGCCGTTTGCTGTCCGGGACTGGCGTGAGCGTCTTTTCGTCGACGATTTCCGCGATGTATTCGATCTCGACGCAGTATCGCTGGTCGTCGAGATCGAACTCCAGGACCTGTATCTCCTCGCCCGTCTCGGTTTGTGTTTCGCTGCCTTCGACTGCCACGATCAGTCACCCTGTTCGAGGCGATCAACGGCCGACTCCAGATTGTCGACCATCTGGGCCTGTTCCTCGTTGGCGGCGTAGATGTTCTGGACCTCGCTCGACACCTCACGGGCCTGCTCGGCGACCTGATCGACCAGTGAGGCGACCTCTTCGGCGCTTGCGGCCTGGTCGTCAGTCGCCTCGGCAACCTCGCCGACCCCGCTGGTTGCCTCCTGGATCGCGTCGACGATTTCCTCGAGGGCGTCCATCGTCGCTTCGACTTTCGTGATTCCGCTGTCGACCTGTTCGTTGGCTTCGGCGAGACTTTCGGCCGTCTCGTCGGTGTCCGCCTTGATGCCGGCGATCATTCGCTCGATAGTTTCGGCGTTCTCCTGGGCGTCCTCGGCGAGACTTTTGACTTCGTTGGCGACGACAGCAAAGCCTTCGCCCTCCTGGCCGGCACGGGCGGCCTCAATGTTGGCGTTCAGGGCCAGCATGTTGGTCTGATCGGCGATGTCGTTGATCACCTCGACAATCTCGTCGATCTCGTCGACGCGATCCTGGAGGTCATCGAGGTCCTCGGTCACGTCGGTTGTCGCGGCGTCGATGCCTTCCATCTCGTCGATTGCCTCTTCTGCACGTTCGGAACCGTCCTGAGCGCGGCGTTCGGCCTGTTCGGTCGTAGTGGCGACTTCTTCGGCACTCGAGGCGACCTCCTCGACAGAGGCGCTCACGTTGCCGACCTCGCCGCTGACTTCGTCCATGGATTCGGCCATGCGTTCGGCCGTCGAGGAAATCTCGTCGGAACTCGAAGCGACATCGTCGGCGTTCTGACTGAGTTCCGCCATCGAGTTAGACACTTCTTCGGCGGCCGCCTTGACGTCCGAGATGTCCTTGAAACTCTCCGTAATGCCGACGACGTCACCCTGGTCGTTGGTGATCCGCTCGGAGACGAGTAACGTCTGTTTGGTCTGGCCGTTGGGCAGTTCCTTCTCGACTTCGACCTCGACGCGCTGTTTGCCCTGCTCCATGAGCTGGCGCATGGTGCAGTTTTTATTCCCGCAGAACTTCCCCGACATCTGGTTCATGCACTTCAGCGTGTCGCGATTCTCCGTGTCGACACCAGTCCACTCCTCCATCACGCGGTTCTGCTTGACGACGTTGAGGTTTTCGTCGATGACGCGCTGGGCCGATCCCGATGTATCGTACAGCTGATCGGGATCGTCCTCGATGACGACTTCGAGTTCGGATCGGTCCTCTGTCGGGACAGCGTCTTCGGGGACGTCGTTCCACTCGACCGACTCGCTGGACTCCGCTGTCTCGGCCTGTTCGGAGCGTTGGACCGTGCCCCCATCGGACTGTACCGGCTTCGCTGTCGAACTGCCCTCGTGGTTGGGAATGTGCGGTTCTTGGGCCGTCGTCTCCGGCTGTGGGTCGTCGGTCTCAATGTCCTCCGTATCGACCGTCGTCTCGCCGTCGGAAGGTTCGTCCACGTCGGTGTCAGCGACGTCGCTTTTCGATCGTTCGTCCGCAGCACCGTCGAGCCGGTTGGTAATTCGATCTCTGAGTGTCATCCGTGGTCACGGTAATACTCAACAACCCCTCCGCAGATACGAATTGACCCGATTATTTGTGAATGGGGCTCCATTGCACCCAAATTTATTAGGGTGTGTCTGTTTCCATCGGTGATTGAACCGACGGAACCGCGAGACGCTCGATGGGACTGTCCGGTCAAAGACGACCATCGGCGATCGTCAGTCGACGGACTCGAACAGTAACTGCAGGACGTTTCGCTGGACAGTGCGAACGTGTTGGTGGAAGGTCGCGGGGGCAATGCCAATGGCATCAGCGATTTCCTCGCCACTGCTCTCGCGAGGCCACTCGAAAAAGCCGCGCCGGTAGGCAATCGTCAGGATCTCTTGCTGTCGGTCGGTGAGTCCTTCCAGCGCGCCCGCGAGTGACATCGTCCGGTCCGCCTCAACCGTTCGCTGGGCGTGGAGTGTCAGATCCGCATAGGTGTCTTGGAGATCCTCGACGAACGCTCGTACCTGATCGGTCCGTGGCACGTAGACCGTCAGTCGGTTCGTCCGCTCGTCGGCGACGAGTCGGTGCAGACGAGCACCGTGTGTCCCGAGGATTGCAAGCATGGTCGACTCACGGAACGCGAGTTCGATCTGCTCGTCCCCCTCGGCCCCGAACGTCGTCGCTCGTTCGACCATCGGTTCGGCCGCAAGGGACTCGGCTACCGGCCCGATATCTGGTGCCGTTGCGTAGGCCAGATAGTTGCCGTCCGACCGTTGTACGACGCTCGTGACGGTCAGTTCCGAGTCCGTAAGCGACCCGAGACTGAGGAGGAACTCCTCGCCGGACGGGATCGTGAGTTCGAGTTCGACGCCACCCCCCGACTGGAGGGATCGATCGCGTTCGAGGCTGGTGATCGCGTAGGCGATGGTCGTCCCGAGTTCGGCCAGGACGGTCCGTTCTTCGTCGGCGAAGACGCCAGGCTGATCGGCATAGATCTCCAGCACGCCGTACTCGCGCGTCCCGTAACTGATCGGGATGGCGACAGCGGCCTGATAGCCCATCTCCAGGGCCGTCCGTCGCCATGGCCCACTCGTATCACTTGAGACGATGTTCGGCACTTCGACGATACGCTGTTGCTCGATGGCGCGCGACGCGATCGACGTGTCCGCCGAATCGTCGCCGATGGTTGCGAATGCCTCCGCCCGGTCGTCCGAAGCGGCCCGGAGTGCGAATCCCGGGTCAGTCACGGACGGGGTACCGATCCAGGCGAGTTCCCAGTGATCGATCGACGCGAGGTTCTGACAGACGGCGTCTTCGACCGCTGAGCGCGTCGTGGCTTCGACGATCGTTTGCTGGATGTCTCTGATGATCGCGTTGATCCGACGGAGTCGTTCGAGCCGTTCGTTCTGGCGCTCCAGTCGCGCCGTATACTCCTGGAGTCGTTCGCGCTGTTCGACGCTCTTGTAAGCCGCAGTGACGTTCCGGGCCAGCGTTTCGACGAACTGCCGGGCGAAGTCGGTTTGTTCTGGCCCATGCTGGCGATCGGCTGCAAGGACTCCCACGTCGCCGATGGGGACGGCGAGTAGTCGGGACGATGGTTCGGACTCGTGGTCTCCCGGATCGAGCGCGTCGAGAGCAGGGTCCTCACGAACGAACGCCTCCCAAATCGGGCCGTCGTCGGGACCGACAGTTTCCTCGAAGACGGAGTTTTGGGACGTCGGCACAGATCGAGCGACGCGCTCCAGCGTGCCGGTTTCGTCGTCCCACCGGTAGAACGCCAGCGGGACGGTCTCGGCAGTGCCTTCGATCGCATCGATCGTTTGGGCCGGAATGGCATTGGCGGATTCGACGTCGAACAGCGACCGCGTGGCCTCGTGGAGTGAACGCAACTGCTGGCGTCGACGTCGGTCGGCAAAGAGGGCACCGACTTGCTGGACGAGATTGCGGACGAAGGTGAGTTCCAGCGTCGAAAACGGTTCGTCCCGGGCATCTTGGGCTACAAAACAGATCGTGCCTTGCAGGTCACCGTCCACGAACAGCGGCGCGCCGACGTATGCCGAAATCCCGAACTGTTGGTAGGCGGGTTCGTCGTCGAATCCCTGGCCAGGGGCGTCGTAAATGCTGAAAACGTCTTCCCGTTCGACGACGGTTTCACAGAACGTGTCTTCCAGCGGGAGTTGTTGTCCAGCAGAGAGTTGATCGCTCTCACCGGTAAGCGTCGAGAGTTCGACGACGCCGTCTTCGATGGCGGTGAGATAGCCGACAGACAGACCGACGCGTTCACGACCGATCTCGATGATAGCTTCGATCTTTTCGTCGAACGATCGATCGGCGTCCGTGAGCACGTCTTGGAGGTCCAGGAGTGCGCGATCGTTGGCTTCGAGATGCTGGCGGTGCCGATATTCGGCAGTGATGTCACGGACGGCACCGCGAACGGCCGTGACCGCTCCTGTGTCGGTCAGTGGTTCGCCGACGATACGGACCCACCGTTGGTCGTCGTCCCGGTCGATCCGCACGCGATAATCAAAGCCGAGGCCGTACTCCCGCGCGCGGTCGAACGCCGTCTTGACGCGCTCACGGTCCTCCGGGTGAAACACCGCAGTCACGGCCTCAAGCGTGGGTTCGCTGTCCACGTCGAGATCAAACAGCTGACTGAACTGCGTTGTCGTCCGCACGGTTCCCGATTCGACGTCATACTCCCAGGCACCGACGTTAGCCAATCGCTGGGAGTGTGCCAAGAGATCGCGACTCCGTTCGAGCTGCCGTTCGCGCGTCTTCTGTTCGGAGATGTCGACGTGCACGCCGACGACGCGGACTGGCTCGCCGCTGTCATCGCGCTCGACCACCCCGCCGACGGTCCTGATCCACTTCCAGTCGCCCTCGGCCGTCTGCAGTCGATGTTCGGCCTCGTATCGCTCTGTCTTACCGTCAAGATGGGTCTCGATCTTGGTCTCGACGGCCGGCAAATCGTCGGGATGCACCAGTTGTTCCCACCCCTCCCTGTCGGCTTGGATGGTTGCGCGGTCGTAGCCGAGTATCTCCCCCCACTGGTCGTTGAACGTGACCTCGTCGGTCCGGAGGTCCCAGTCCCAGATGCCGAGGTCGGTCCCCTCGACGACGAGCTTGAGGTGGTCGGCCAGGCGGGCGAGTTCCTGTTCGCGGGCTTTCCGATCGGAGATATCCGCCTGGATCGCGACGAAGCCGGTGATCTCCCCGTCGGCTTCGATCGGTGCGATCGTCTGATGGGCTGTATAGTGTTCGCCGGTCTTTCGCTCGTTAATTATCTCCTCTTCCCAGCGCTCGCCGGAAAGCAGCGTCTCCCACATGTCATCGTAGTACGCCTCAGCCATCTCGCCTGACTTGAGAATTTGGGGGTTTTCGCCGATCGCCTCGTCCGAATCGTAGCCGGTAATTCGCTCGAACGCCGGGTTGACGTAGTTGATGGTGCCATCCCGATCCGTGAAGTAGACGGCGTGCCCAGCGTTCTCGACCGCCGATTTGAGCCGTTCGCGGTCCTGCTCGCGCTGCTTGCGCGCCGATATCTCCCGCGTCGAACCGACGAGATACTCGACGGTATCCTCGACGATGACTGGGGCAACCCGTGTCCACCAGACCGTTCGCTCGCCGTCCAGATATATCGCCTCTTCGTACTCGATGGGTTCTCGACGCTTGAGGCACTCCCGATATCGGGCCGCAATTTTGGCCCCCTGGTCCTCACCGACCGCCTCGCGTGGCGTCTGTCCCTCGATCTCCTCGGCATCGATGCCACTCTGGGTTTCGTAGGCCGGGTTGACCCGGTCGATGACGAACCCGTCGTCAGTCACGTCGACGAGAAACGCCCCGTCCTGGGTATGCTCGAAGAACGTCTCGGCCATCTCGAGGTCACGCTCGCGTTGCTTGCGCTCGGTGATGTCGGTAAAGACGGTCGCGAACTGACCGGCTTCGGGTGAGAACACGGAGACGTGAAAGTGCTTCTCCAGGGGTGGATAGTACGTCTCGAACTCGATAGGGTCGCCCGTTTCGACGACGGTTGCACATCGGTCGAGATACGGGGGCTCGTCTGACTCGTAGATGTCAGTCGCGGGCTTGCCGACGACATCTTCGGCCGTCAGGTCGAGCGTGGCCTCAAAGGCCTCGTTGACTTCGAGCAGTCGGTAATCGACCGGCTCTCCGTCTTCGAAGACGAGTTCGTGCAGTACCACCCCCTCGTTCATCTCGGTGAACAGCGACCGGTAGCGGTGCTCCAACGTTTCGAGGCGGCTGGTCGCTCGTGTGTGTTTAACAGCGTTGTCGATGCGGTTGGCAAGCAATGTGTACTGGTCTATCCCGGTTTCTTTCTGCAGGTAGTCTGTGACGCCGGCCGAGACCGCGTCACTGGCCACTGCCTCGGATCCTCTGCCGGTATAGAGAATAAAAGGGAGGTCGGGCCAGCGCTCCCTGACGGTTCGTAAAAATTCAATCCCGTCCTGGCCGGGCATCTCGTAATCGCTGACGATACAGTCGTAGGATGTCGCTTCGAGTTGGTCCAGGCCGGCCTCGGCGTCCGGGACGGTCGCGACGGTGATCCGGTTGTCCTCGCGTTCGAGCGCGTCGACAGTCAACGACGCGAGGTCGGCGTCGTCCTCGACGTAGAGAACGGCTATCTCACCGTCCTCCTCACTAGCCATACGTGAACGCTTGACTAGCCATGGGAATAAGCGTATGCGTTCGACAAAGACGCTGGGGTGGCGCGATCAGCTACTCGCGATCGCCACCGTCCGCGCGCAGTCGATCGCTCGCCGTCCGGCGCAACTGTTCGAGCAGCCCCTCACAGGCGTCACACTCCGCACAGGTCGCCGTCGAGCAACTCATCGACGCGCCACACCGCGGGCACTGCATCCCGGCCGCCGCAGGGTCGAACTCGTAGTCACAGGTCGGACACTCCATCAGGCAATCACCCCGAAGGCGGCCGCGAGCAGACCACCGACGCCGAAGGCGACGACCCACGAGCCCAGCCACATCAGGATCGCGCTCTTTGCATCCCGTTCCTTGAGGATCATCACCATCGCGAGGATGCAAGGGACGAACAGCGTGATCACGACGAGGCCGATGAACACCTGCGCACTGGAGAGTGCCATATCGGTCATGCCGGCGGCGGCGAAGTCCCGCCGAATGAGGCCGAGGACGAGAATCTGTCCGAAGTCCGTGGGCATGCCGACCAGCGAGGTCAGCGGTCGGAGCCCGTCCTGGATCGCGGCCAGCCCGCCGACGTAATCCAGCGCGGAGATCGCCAGGGCCGTCACGGCGAACAGGGGAATTGCCTCCCGGAGGAACATCTTCGCCCGGTTGTACGTCTTCCGCAGGATGTTCCCGGGCCGGGGGATGCGCATCCGCGGGAGTTCGGTCACCAGCGCCTCGCTCTCGCCGGGCAGCGTCCGATCGAGGAAGACACCGGCGACGCCGAGGACGACCAGGAGGATGCCGAGATAGCCGAACCAGTATATCAACCCGAGGCCAGCCATCAGGCCCATGATGACGCCAAGCTGGGCCGAACAGGGGATCCCCAACCCGAGCAGTGCCGTCGAGATGGTCCGTTCGCGCTTCGAGCCGACCATCCGGGTGGTGATGACCGCCATCGTGACACAGCCAACGCCGACGATCATCGGGACGACCGCCCGGCCGTTCAGGCCGATGCGGTTGAGTCCGCGGTCGGTCAGGACGGCCAGTCGCGGCAGGACGCCCGAGTCCTCGAGGACGCCGATCGCGAGATAGAACGCGATCACGAGCGGGAGCAGCGTCCCGACGATGTACTGGACGGTGACCGTCAGCAAGCCGAGATTGTCATTGATAAGCAGAAACTCGATGGGCTCGATCCAGCCCGCTTCGGGCAACAGGCCGCCGACGAACGATTCGACGGCCGGGATGTAGTGAGCCGCCAGGATCTCCCCTTCGAGTTTGTCGACCAACCGCTGGGCGACCAGATCGCCGATGAAGTAGTAGATCAGCCCCAGGACCGCCAGTGCAATCGGCGTCCCGGTCAGTGGGTTGATCATGAGATCGCTGAGTCGGTCGCCGATCGACTCGTCGGTCCGGGTCACGTTCTGGACCGAGTCGACGATCGACTGCACGCGCGAGCGACGCTGTCCGTACACTTCCTCGCGCAATCCGGGGTCGACCAGGGCCGGCGAGCCACCGTCGGCCATCACGCCGCCGACGTCGGCTTCCCGTGCGAGGTCCTCGTCGCCCTCGACCAGGAGCGTCTTCTCCCGGCGACTCGCCTCGAGTTCGTCGGGGAGTTCCTCGTAGTACGCTTCGATGTCGGTTGATTCGGGGGCGGTCGCCTCAGGGACTCGCTCCCGGAGTTCGTCGAAACCCTCGCCGTCGATCGCGACCGTCGGGACGACCGGGACGCCCAGGGCTTCTTCCAGCGCCTCGACGTCGACGTCGATCCCACCCGCCTCTGCCTCGTCCATCATGTTCAGCGCGACGACGGTCGGGATTCCCATATCGAGTAGCTGGAGCGTCAGGAAGAGGTCCCGATCGAGGTGGGTCGCGTCGACGACGTTGACCACGGCGTCGGCTTCGAGGACGATTTCGCGGGTGACCCGTTCCTCCTCGTCGAACGCGGAGATGCCGTAGACGCCTGGCGTATCCGTTAGCTGGTAATCGCCAAACTCGGCGAGTGTGGTGTCGACGGTCGTGCCGGGGTAATTGGAGACGTCGACGTACTGCTCGGCGAGTTCGCCGAAGACGACGCTCTTGCCGACGTTCGGACAACCGACCAGCGCCAGCGTCGAATCGGCGTCGATCTCGCTCGCATCACAGCCAGCGTCGTGACACCCGTCCATGGTCAGTCACTGGCCTCCGCGGTGGGCCGTTCGATCTCGATCTCCTCGGCAAGAGCGGCCCCTAGTGCGAGTTCGGTCCCGTTGTGCCGAACGATGACCGGCCCTTTCCGAATGTGGTGGCGACACTCCACGCTCCCATCCAGGAACCCCAGGCGCAACAGCCGTGCCCGGGTGTTCTCGTCCGGGACGTCCACTAACTGGACGGACTCGCCCGACCCCACGTCGGCCAGTACTTCACTCATTTAGTCTCACCTAAGTAGGTGTAAGCTAGGTTAACCAAAAAGAGAATGTGGGAGTTCCCACTCGTTGAAAACAGATGTGGACAAACGTGATGGTTTAGGCCGACCTATTTCTCGATGTAACCGGAGACGTGGTGGTATCGTGGGTCCTGGCATTGGCGGACAGGTGTCAGAGAGGTAGACAGCTGATCCACTCCGGTGCAACCGAGGCCGAAACGTATTGGACTGGATATCGCTACGGCAGGCAGTGCAAATAGAGAGAGTGTATTCAACATGCTCCTTGTGTTCTATGCAGGTGGAGGTAGCTGAATCAGCTGTTAGAACAAGGAAGCTTCCCTCACATGGACGAAGAGTGGCCTCGAGACCGTCGGATCGTCAGCATACTCCATTCGTACAGGCCGACTCAAAAAGAACATTTTAGCGTATCTTCTCCCAACTCGTACGGATGAGAGGCACTGAAGAAGATGAAGAAATCGAACGAGCGATTCAGTATTTAGTCCATTCGTTCGAAACGTCGGGGAATAATCCGAAACCGGTGATACTCCATAGTACACGAGTCGGGATGGATCTTTACGACAGAGGATACGAGAAGCCCATTGTTATCTCCGGCTTCCTCTACGATCTAATAGAGGATACGGATGTGACTGCTGTTGAGATTCGCTCGGAGTTCGGAGACGACGTTGGAAATATTGTGGCAGCCACTAGTTTCGACGAGAGTATCGACGACTATCTCGAACAACACTACGATATCTATGAAAGATGCTTCGAACTTGGACGGCCTGCGGTCGTCGTGAAAGCTGTGGATATCCTCGATAACAGTGATTACTACGATTTGGAGGGGTCGGAGGAACTACGAAAGAACCTGATCGAGAAGATGGAGTACTTCATCGAGCACTCTGAACCGTCTATTGGAGACGAGGACGTCCATCGGGAACTCACGGACAAGTTCACCATCGTGAAGGAACGATTGGGGATGAATCCGGACAGTTGATCTGTGTCACAGTTTCACTGTGTTCCGGCTGGCCATCGAGCCAGAAGTGGTACGTTGCTATCTGTACTGATCGCTCCACCGACTCCAATATGGACCCACTGTCAGTGCAAGAGACGTCCATCTCATCCGTCACGCAAGCCGTGACAAGAATTGGAGAGAGTCCGTGCGAAGCCTTTCTCTGGGTGGACAGCGTGGACCTGGGAGTCAACCGTCGGGGCTTTCCCCGCTCGACGCGGAGTCCGGTCGATGACCGACGGTGAAGGAACATACACGCTCGTGATTGCGCTCGAAACGGACGCGACGATCACCTTCGGTGCGGCCGGCGAGCGCGCCCTCGATCCCGGTGGGTACGCCTACACCGGCAGCGCGTTCGGCGCGGGCGGATTCTCACGGATCGACCGCCATCGCGAACTCGCGGCGGGCGAACGAGACACCCGCCACTGGCACGTCGATTACCTACTCGGCTACGACGCGACGCGGATCGCCGACATCGTGAAGACGCCAGACGCGGACGTCGAGTGTCCTGTCGCCCGGACGCTCGCCGACGAATGCGAACCGATCGAGGGGATCGGGGCGTCAGATTGTGACTGCAATACACATCTCGTGTACGCGCCCGAGGTGGAGGACCTCCGTCAGGTGGTCGAACATGCTCACGAGGCGGCTCGTCAGGCGTGACGATCGACCGCAATGCACTCACTGCCGAACGACCAACCCACGCCCATGACTGACTGGGACGTCTATCTCGTCACGCAGGAATCGCTGTCGGGCGACCGAACCACCCCCGAAGTCGTCGCGAACGCTATCGACGGCAGCGTCGACGTGGTCCAGCTCCGGGAAAAGGACGTAAGCGCACGAGAGCGCTACGAGATGGGCCAGGAGATCCGGGAAATCACCCGCAAGGCAGGCGTCACGTTCATCGTCAACGACCGCGTGGATCTGGCGCTCGCCCTCGAAGCGGACGGCGTCCATCTCGGCGACGAGGACCTGCCCGTCCCGGAGGCCCGCCAACTCCTCGGCGAGGACGCGATCATCGGCCGATCGGTGAGCTTCGTCGAGGCCGCCCGCGAGGCGGCGGCAGCGGGCGCGGACTACCTTGGCGTCGGGGCGATCTACGCCACCGGCTCGAAGGACGATATCGACGACGAAGAATACGCCATCGGAACGGACCGGGTGGCCGAGATCGTCGATGCCGTCGACATCCCGGTCGTTGGGATCGGCGGCATCACCGCCGAGAACGCGGGCGCGGTGATCGAAGCGGGTGCCGACGGCGTCGCCGTTATCACCGAAATCACGGGTGCCGACGATCCGGCAGCCGCGACGCGGGACCTCGCGACCGTCGTCGCAGACGCAGACTAGACGGTCGAGACGTCCGCATCCGAGAGCACGACACTCATCGAATTACGGTTCTCCGTATTCCGATCGATCGCTCTGCCTATCGAGAACGAGACACCCACCAGCTCTACACACGTTTTCTTGGAGGGCTGGATTCTACGAGGACGGCGGCGAGATCTGAACTAACACAGTATGGTTGGTATTATTTAACACATGATTTATCACCGCAACGCTCCTAGACTAAGTATGGGTACAGACAGGGCCTCGACTGGCATCCCAGGGTTGGACGAAATCCTCTGTGGTGGGTTCCGGAAAACCCACAATGCCCTGGTTCGAGGCCCGCCAGGGGCAGGCAAGACGATTTTCGGCTTGCATTTCCTCTCAGCGGGTGTCGACGCCGGGGAGACGTCACTCTACGTCAACCTCGGAGAGCCGGGCGAGTACGTCACTGAGACGCTCGAAGCGTTCGATCTCAACCCAGCAGAGATCCATGTCCTCGACCTCTCGCCGTCACACGACGATTTCGCCGAAGGAGAGAACTATTCGGTCTTTTCGAACGCTGAAGTCGAGCAACCCTCGTTCATCGATGAACTTCGCAGCACCGTCGAGGACCTCGACCCTGATCGCGTACTGCTCGACCCGATCACGGAATTCCGCTATCTGACGACCGACGAACGCCAGTTCCGGAAGCACATTTTGGGATTGCTCGATTTCCTCCGGGCGAGTGGGGCGACAGTGGTATTCACCTCCCAGGCCTCGGACTCGCTCTCTGACGATGACCTCCAGTTCCTGACGGATACGGTGATCAATCTGGACACCCAGATCGACCACTCGACGCTGTTCGTCTCGAAGTTCCGTGGCTCATCCTACCAGCCCGGCATCCATTCCTACGAGATCACGGACGAGGGGATCACCGTCTACCCGAAACTCGCTCCGGAAAGCGAGCGGGTCCAGACTAGCGAGGAGTCCGTGCGGAAACTCACCGCGGGCATCCCCGAACTGGACGAACTCCTCAAAGGTGGACTCGACCCCGGCACCGTCACGTTCGTCAGTGGCCCCACGGGCGCGGGCAAAACCACGACGGCGTTGCAGTTCATCAAGGAGGCGGCCGGCCGTGGCGAGCAGAGTGTGATGTATTCCTTCGAGGAGTCGCCCCGCACCGTCCGCCAACGCTCGCGTGCGATCAGCATTCCCATCGACGACATGCTGGACCGGGGGACCCTGGCCATCGAAGAGATCGCCCCCAACGAGTACTCGGCAAACGAGTTCACGTCGCGGGTCAAAGCCGCCGTCGAAGAAGACGGAGTGAGTATCGTCCTGCTCGATGGGTTGGAGGGCTTCAAACGAAATCTGCGTGGGTTCACAACCGACCCGGAAGACGTCTTGCTCCGGATCGTGCGATATCTTCGAGCGGCGGGCGTCTCGACGTTCATCACGAACGAAGTCACCAACATCACCGGCGAGTTCCGCGTCACCGAAGAGTCGGTGAGTAACCTCGCGGACAACATCATGTTTTTGCGCTACGTCGAAGCCGAGAGCGAACTCGGCAAGGTCATCGGCGTGTTGAAGATGCGGACGGGCGACTTCCAACGGAGTCTCCGCGAGTTCGAAATCACGCAGTATGGGCTTCGGGTGGGCGAACCGCTGGAGAACATGCAGGGCATCCTCACGGGGACACCACAGTTACAGGAAACACAATCCGACGCCCGCGCCCATGACGGGGACTGAGACATCCCCGTTCGACGTGCTCCCGGAGCGAAAGGGGAGCGTTGGCACCGTCCTGGTCCAAACGGTGAGCGACGGGGATCGCCGACAACTCAAAAACTGGCTCGAAGAACAAGCTGACTACGAGGTCGCGCCGGCTGATATTCACTGCGGTGAGTCCGATTGTTGTATTATGGATTGGCAGACACTCCTCGACAACCAGGAGACACTCCGAGAGCGAAAACACGAGTCACAGATTCCACTCCCGGTCGTGTTGCTCGTCCCGGACCAACGAGCAGAAGCGATATTTCGCGCCCTGCAGACTGAGTACCAGGAGCTCGAACCGCTCGTTGACGAACTGCTCGGGATGCCACTCTCCCAATTCGAACTCAGACAGCGACTCGATTCCGTGCTGCGGGCCCGAACACAGGCGGCCCAGTTGCATGCAAAACACGAACAGCTCTACACGATCCTGGACCAACACCCCGGCCATGGGGTGATGATCACGGATACAGCGGGGACAATCAAGTACGTAAACCAGGGCTTCGAACACCACTCGGGCTATACAGCCGAAGAGGTGCTCGGTGAGAACCCACGGATTCTGAATTCGGGCGTCCACGACGAGTCCTTTTTCGAAGAGCTCTGGGAAACGGTCCTGTCCGGGGATATCTGGACTGGCGAACTGACCAACGAACGCAAGGATGGCACGCGATATATCGTCGATCAGGCGATCGCACCGCTCACGGGCCCGAACGGCGATGTCCAACGGTTGGTGGCGATAAGTCACGAGATTACTGACTTGCGCGAACTCGCGGACAAACTCGAGGAGCAACGGACCCAACTCGACCTGCTCAACCGGGTGTTGCGCCACGACATTCGAAACGATATGCACGTAGTGCTCGCCTGGACGGAGTTCGTCGAGCCCCATGTTGACAACGAGGGCGAGGCGATGCTGGAGAAAGTAATGACGGCTGGCGAACACGTCGTCGAGCTGACTGACGTTGCCAAGACGATCGTCGAAGGGATCTTTGGGGATTCGGAGCCTTCCCTCGAACCAGTCGAGGTCGAACCGCTTCTCAGACACGTCATCGAAACACGACGGGAGACGTTCGAGCACGCGACGATTTCGGTGGATGGGGACCTGCCGGACGCTTTTGTCAACGCCAACGAGATGCTCTCGGCCGTCTTTCGGAACCTGATCAACAACGCCATCCAGCACAACGATTCGGACGAGCCGACAGTTTCCCTTAAGGCGGAAGAACGCGACGGCTCAGTTCGTATTCAGATCGCGGACAATGGCCCTGGCATTCCGTCGGAGCGACGGGAGGACCTCTTCGATAGTGACGTCAAAGGCTTAGACAGCGAGGGCACCGGGATGGGGCTGTATTTAGTCGATAAGCTGACCGAGATGTACGATGGTTCGGTTCGGATCGAGGCAAACGAGCCCCGGGGCAGTGTTTTCATCGTTGCATTCCCCACGATCGAGAGAAACGCAGGTGACCAATGACTGAGAGCGAGAGCGATCTGTTTGAGACGACCATTCGGGAGTCCCCTCGGGTACTGCCGCTCGTGTCGGATCCGGGCAACCGCGAGCAGCTTGCCGCGTGGATAGACTCCCGTGAAACCCTGGCGTGTGTTCCATTCGAGGAGGATCTGGCAGAGATCGATTTTGACGTCTGTATTCTCGATAAAGGGGCACTACAGGAGTATCGTCAGGAGCTTGGGCGTATCAAGGAGGAGGCCGAACCGATTATCGTTCCGTACCTGTTGTTAGTCCCGGAGTACGATGAAAGCCTCATCGAATTCGAACAGCAACAACTCATCGATACGGTCACACCGGCCTCAGTCGACGAAATCGCGAGCCTGCCGATCAAACAACAGGAGTTAGAATGGCGTGTGCGTGCCCTCCTCCGCCTCCGAAACCAGTCGATCGAGGCCCAAACCGAGGGCCGCCGCTATCGGGCGCTGTTCGAGAGTGTGAACGACGCTATTCTCGTTTCCGATACCGATCGAACCATCGTCGATTGTAACCAGGCGTTTACCGATCTGTTCGGCTACTCGCTCGCCGAAATCGAAGGGAAGCCCACCCACACGGTCTACGAAAGCAAGGCTGAATTCGCGGAGATGGGCGAGGCGATCGAGAATTACATCGGTGACCCTGCGTTCAGGAAGATAGTCTCCTATGAGACGAAATCGGGGGCAGTCTTTCCCGGCGAAACTGGCGTCTTCTATCTGCAGGATCGGGACGGAACGATCCAGGGCTTTATTGGCTTGATCCGGGATGTCTCGGACCGGCTACAGCGAGAGCGCGAACTCGAACGATACGAGGCCGCGGTCGAAGAATCGACGGACATGTTGAAAGCAATAGATCGGGACCGACAGATCCTGTTCGCGAACGAGCGCTACCGCGAGTTCGTCGGAGAACCGAACGAGGAACTCCGCGGTCGTCACGTCCGTGATATTGTTGGGGAGGACAGCTACTCGGAGATCGACCCGCGCTTCGAGCGAGTTTTGGCGGGTGAATCGCTCCAATATGAGCGCGAACAGACAACAACCGATGGGGAAACACGGATCCTCGACGTTCACTATTACCCCTTGCGTGAGGAGTCAGGGGACGAGATCACGGGCGTCGTCGCGGCACTGCGGGACATCACCGAGCGCGAAGAACAACTCGCTCGGATCGAGCGCCTCTCGGAATACCGGCGGATTCTCTCCGAGGTCAATCAGCTGTTAGTCTCGAAAGACGGGAAAACCGAGGTTCTATCGCGTATCATGGAGAGGCTCGCGGACAGCGATCTCTTCGCGTGTACGTTCCTTTCGGAACGCCAGTCCCAATCGATAGCCTTCAGCTGCGAGACGGACTCGGACCTGGACCACCAGTCCGTGGAATCGTTCCACACCGCGGCGTACGTCCAGGCGGTGACCGAGAATGGGGCGTTGCACATCGACGACGTGACTGGCTCACGCTTTAACCAGCATGTCGAGGATGCACCGGCACACGAGGGCTACGCTGTCGAACTGTCGCATGCGGGCGAATCGTACGGGATTTTGACGGTTCACTTCCCGCCTGGTGAACACCCCCGAGATGAAGAGATGGCATTGCTGGACGATCTCGGTGACGACATCGGGCTGTTCCTGCACGCACGAGAGACGGAGGCCGAACGGGAGCTGTTCGCCGAGATCGTCCAAAGCCTCGACGACCCGGTCATGTTTCAGGATCGTGATGGGGCTTTTCAGGTTATCAACGACGCCGTCGCCGAGTACGCGGATCAACCGCGAGACGCCTTGCTCGGGGATGACGAGTTCGCCTTCATGGACGACGATGCCGCACGGATCGTGGCCGAACAGAAGCAGCGGGTGCTCGATACGGAACGACCCCACACGTACAACCTCAGAACGACGTTCCCGGAGAAGAGCGAACGCGTGTTCAAGACGACCCGGTACCCGCATTACGATACCGACGGGTCGCTGGATGGCACCGTGGCTATCTGTCGGGACGTGACAGATCTAAATGAGCGTGAAAATAACCTTCGCGTGTTCGACCGCGTGCTTCGGCACAATATTCGAAATAATATGAATGTGGTGCTGGGAAATGCCGAGTGGATCCAGGAAAATCCCCAGGCGGATCACGAGCAAGCCACACAGCGAATCCTCGATACTGGCCGTGACCTCGTTGATCTGTCACATAATGAGCGCCGGATCGTCGAATTACTGACGGATCCCCAGCACGCACAGACGATAGACCTATTGCCCATTCTCGAACGAATACGCGCCTCGATACGCGAGGAATATCCCGACAGTGAGGTCCACATTGAGGGGGCAGAGACCGTGACTGTACAGGCAATCTCAGAGATCGAAGCAGCGATCTACGAACTGGTGGAAAACGCCATCAAACATCAAACCCGGGAGCCCCCGCACGCGACGGTGACCGTCAAAGACAACGCTGACTCGGTAGCAATACGAGTCAAAGATCACGGGCCCGGCATTCCCGAGATGGAGCGGAGTGTGTTGCTCGGTGAGCGCGATATCACGCCACTCCTCCACGGGACCGGACTGGGGCTCTGGCTGGTCAAACACATCGTTACCCAGTCCGGCGGCCGACTCGACTTCGAAGAGAACGACCCGGAGGGAAGTATTGTGGAACTTCAATTCCCAGTCGAAGAGACGGCATGAATGGCACTCGAGCACTGAACTCGGGCGTGTCACTCGGAACCTGCCCGATCAGTTAAGGCCCTGTCGATCGATACCACGAAACATGCAACGGTCCCGGACGGTTGTGCCCGTCGCCGCTGCCCTCGGGCTTGGTCTCTGGGTGGCCGATGCGGCTATCGACGCTCTCTTTTTCTACGACGAACCGTTCTTGGCGCTGCTCGTGACCGATGTCCCAGCCCACGAACTGTACATCCGGGTGTTGATACTGCTCGTCTTCCTTATCTTTGGGATCGTCATGGCTCGTGGGACGGTAGAGATACGCGAGCGCGAACACGAGGCAACGCTGTTTCGCCGACTGGTCGATGAAGCCACTGACAGCGTGTTCGTCATCGATCCGGAGACGGGGATCATCGAGGACGTCAATGCCTCGGCCTGCGAGGCACTTGGCTACGAGCGCTCGACGCTGATCGGGATGTCCGTCGCCGAGATAAATCCCGAATTCGAGGACGCGACAGCGTTCGAGAAGTTCATGGAGTCGGCTGAGGGTGAGACGCTTGACTACTATGAGACAACACACGTGCGGGCCGACGGGACCACGTTCTCGGTCGAGATATCAGCCACAACAGTCGATATCGACGACCAGATCTATCGGATCGCGATCGCTCGCGACGTCACCAAACGCACGGAGATGGTCGAGGACCTCCGCCGGAGCAGACAGCGCTACGAGTCCCTGTTCGACAGCATCAGAGACGCCATTCTGGTCGCCGACCCCGACCGCCGGATCGTCGACTGTAACCGGGCGTTCACCGAGTTGTTCGGCTACACACTCGCCGAGATGGAGGGGAAGTCGACCGAGTTCCTCTACGAGAGCGAGTCGGCGTTCGACGCGATCGGTGACTCGCTGGACAAACACGCCGAGGACCCGACGTTCGTCGAGACGATTCGCTACGAGAAGCAGTCCGGCCAGGTGTTCCCGGGAGAGACGAACATCTTCTATCGCCGGGACGAAAACGGGGAGATCGCCGGCTTCATCGCCCTCATCAGAGACGTGTCCGATCGCCAGGCACGAATGACACAGATCCGGACGATTGATCGGGTCCTGCGGCACAATCTCAACAATGCGCTGACGGTCATCCTGGGCAACGCCGAAACGATTGCAGACGGAGAGACCGACGACCCCCGATGGGGCGCCGAGCGCATCATCCAGACCGGCGAGAAACTCCAGGCCACCACTGCCAAGGAACGCGAGATTACGACCTTCCTGGCCGAGTCCCGGCCAACCGTCGAACGTGACGCGGTCACCGTCGTCGAGAGCGCCGTTACCGACCTGTGTGAGCGCCACCCAAACGTCGATCTGACTCTCGATTGCCCGGCCTCCCAGCCGGTCGTCGCGGTGGCACATCTCGGCCGGGCGATCGAGGAACTGCTCGAAAACGCTGTCACTCATTCCGACCGGGAGACGCCGTCGATACAGGTCGCGATCGAAACGGCCGACGGCGTCGTCGAGATCAGCATTGCGGACGACGGCCCGGGGATCCCCGAGATGGAGCGAAACGTCCTCACCGGCGAGCACGACATCGAGCCGCTGTATCACGGCCGGGGCATCGGCCTGTGGCTGGTGCACTTGATCGTGCAGTACTCGGATGGGACGCTCACCGTCGACGAGAACGACCCTCGTGGCAGCGTCGTCACTGTCCGACTCCGGGCGCCAGGCCGAGAGTCTGCTGCCGACCCGGCGACCGAGTGACTGGTGGCCGGCGCTCCTGGGCGACCGAGTGACTGGTGGCCGGCGCTCCTGGGCGACCGAGTGACTGGTGGCCGGCGCTCCTGGGCGACCGAGCGCTGTCGGCCAGCTGCTCAGCCGGCCACGGTGGTTTCTTGGCCTTCCAGCGGGTTGCTCTCTGCATGAAACCCTGGCAGCGCCGAACCGTCGGGTACGCGTTCATCCTGGCGGTTGTCATCCTCGTCTTCGCCGTCTTCTATCAGCGCGGAATGGCCGTCTTCGAAGGGGAGTCGAAAACCTTCTTGAGGTCGCTGCAGATCGTCGTCGAGACGTTCACCACGACCGGCTATGGGTCGGACTCCCCCTGGCATACCCCGGTGATGAACGGGTTCGTCATCTTCATGGACCTTACCGGCGTCATTTTGCTCATCACCGCCCTGCCGGTGCTCGCGATCCCGCTACTGGAGGAACTGCTGGAGACGACCGTGCCCGAGAGCGCCCCCGACGGGTTCGCCGATCACGTCATCATCTGTACGTACACGTCCCGTGCCGAAGCGCTGATCGACGAACTCGATTCCTGGGACGTCCCCTATCTCATCCTCGAACCGGATCGCGAGCAGGCGATCGCCCTCTCCGAGGAAGGGTATCACGTTGTCAACGCAGACCCGGAGACGGCAACCGGCCTCACCGCGGCGAACCTGGCCGACGCGCGGGCGCTGGTGGCGGATGTCTCCGACGAGGTCGACGCCAGCATCGTCCTGGCGGCTGGCGAAGTGGCCGAGGACGTGCCGATCATCAGCGTCCTCGAGCAACCGGACAGCCGGCCGTATCACCGCCTGGCCGGCGCCGACGAGGTCCTGTCCCCGCGGCCGCTGCTCGGGGAGAGCCTGGCCGCGAAGGTGACAACCAGCCTCGACACCGACCTGGGTGACGCCATCGAGATCGGTGAGGACTTCGAGATCGTGGAACTACCGCTCCAGCGGGGCAGCCCGCTGGTCGGGACGACGCTCGCCGAGAGCGGGCTCCGCGAACAGACCGGCGTCAACGTCCTGGGCGTGTGGTTCGACGGCGAGTTCCAGACGCCGCCCGATCCCGAGGCGCCGCTGACCAACGGGACAGTGCTCCTGGTCTCCGGCCACGAACGCGACATCAACGAACTCAGGGAACTGACACTCGCTGATGTCCGGACCTTCGGGTACGGGGAGACGATCGTCGTCGGGTACGGCGAAGTGGGGCAGACGATCACCGAGTCCCTTGCGGACGCCGGCGTTCCATACACGGTTGTCGACACCGTCGATATGGAGGGCGTCGATCACGTCGGTGACGCCACAGACCCGGAGACGCTGCGGGCGGCGGGCGTCGAGGACGCCCGCTCGGTTATCCTCGCACTCCCGGACGATACGACGACCGAGTTCGCAACGCTCGTGATCAGAGACCAGAGTCCGGACACCGAGATCGTCGCCCGCGTCGAGGAGTCACGGAGCATCCAGAAGATGTATCGTGCCGGTGCGGATTACGTCCTCGCGCTGGCGACTGTCAGCGGCCGGATGATCGCCTCGGCGATCCTCGAAGACGAGGCAGTCCTCTCACTGGAGGCACAGATCCAGGTTGTCCGCACGCCGGCGCTCGGTCTCGTTGGGCAACGGCTGGGTGAGGCACGTGTCCGCTCGGAGACGGGCTGTACCGTCGTCGGGATCGAACGGGACGGGGCTGTGCTGACGGACGTGGGGTCGAACGCTCGCATCGAGGAGGGTGACGAACTCGTCATCGCGGGCACCGACGACGGGATCGCCGCGTTCAACGAGCAGTTCGGCTGATCTCAGCCGTCCTCGGCACGATCGCCGTTGGGTTCGATCCTGGCCAGTCGCATCGCGTTGCCCGTGACGCCGAGGCTCATTCCCATGTCGGCAACGACGACCGTGATGGCAATGGACCCACCCCAATCTTCCTTACGGTCCGACAGCAGTACACAATATGAACGGCCAGCCCGCCGAGGTACGTGAGTGTGGGACCTGCGGGAATGTCGCCATCGGGAACGGTCCAGTACAGTGCTGTGAACAGCAGATGGACCGACGCGAGAGGACTGACGCTGTCGCCGCTCCGACACTGGAAGAACTCTTATTCCTTGTCTTCGATATTTCCGAGACGGAACTCGAAGTCTGCCTCTGCATTATGGAGGGCGGAGACATGACCGTCCGGGAACTCGCAGAGCAAATAGACCACGAGCGGAGTGTCGTTGCCGAACATCTCAGACACCTCACTGAGATCGGTGTGATAGACCGCGAGCGACGCATTCTCAAACAAGGCGGGCACGTGTACGTATACCGACCGCTACCGCCGGAAACGGTTCGAGAGCGGTTGACCGCCGTGTTTCTGACGTGGGTCGGAGAAGCTATCGAGCAGTTTGCAACACTCAGACAGGAGAAAGTCGAATCGATTGCCGCCGCGGATATGGACGCAACCTGGGAGATTTTCAGAGAGCAATAGGGCCCGAGTGGCACACCAAAATACTGTCCGGAGAGCCGAGTGTGCGAAATGAATCTACAACCGGACGGGGTTAGATTTCGTCTGCCGTGAGTGTGTAGACGACACCGAGTCCGAGGCCATAGACCAGATGCCACAACAGAGACGGGGTCGCGAAGTTCGGGAACGGGGGCGAAGCAGGTGAACCAACCGCGGTGAGCCAGACAGGCATCAGCAGCGCCGCCAGTCCGATCCAGGTGACGATTCCCCAGACCGCTCCGGCACCGACAGTCGCCGCCGTCGAATTGGTGTCGAGGAAGCCGATAACGGCCGCGAAAACGACTCCGAGGGCTGCCCCATGGGAAATGTGCACGACGAGACCGATCCCGGCGTTCGGGGGTGGTGTGAGCGTATACAGCGATGGAATTGCGACCTTGAGCGTCGGTGCGTTCATGAGGAGTATCAGTCCCCCCATCAGGATCGCGCCGAAGATGCCACCAGCTACGCCTGCCCGCCAGTTTCCGGGATAATCCCGGGTCTGTGCTGCTGATTCAGTTGTCGTTGACATACATGGTACCACAGGTGTTCGGGAATGATATTCGAGAGGAGGGTGTGGGATAGCAGGTCACAACCCCGAAACGATTATGTACTACCCCTCTATCGCAACGGAGTGTCTCCCCAACAGAGCAACGCGTCCCTTGCAGTTTCGTCATCTATCGACGAAACGGGCATCAAAAGGGGTCTCCGTTCGGTCTGTCAGAGCGCGGCCCTCGATAGCTTTTGACCGCGTTAATATTTAATCAATTGTCACGTAGTGTCGCCGCCCACGGCAGTGTCTTCCGTGTCGGGTTCGATCCGAGCCAGTCGCATCGCGTTGCCCGTCACGCCGAGACTCATGCCCATGTCGCCGACGACGACCGCGATCGCGACACTGACGTACCCCAGCGGGACGCCGACCGCAAGGAGGGCCTTCACGCCCAGGCTCGTCCAGATGTTCTGTCTGATCACGCCGACGGCCCGGTTCGACAGCGAGTACAGATAAGGCAGCTTCCCAATGTCGTCGCCCAGAAGCGCGATGTCGGCGGTCTCTAAGGCGGTATCCGTTCCCGCGGCCCCCATGGCGACGCTGACGTCGGCGGTCGCCAGCGCCGGCGCGTCGTTGATCCCGTCGCCGACCATCGCCACCTCGCCGTACTCGTCCTGTAGCGCCTCGATCGCCGCGACCTTCTCTTCGGGAAGGAGTTCGGCGCGGTAGTCATCGACGCCGACCGCCGCGGCGATGGCCCGGGCCGTACCCTCGTTGTCCCCCGTCAGCATGACGACCTCGCCGACACCGAGTTCGTGCAGACGCTGGACTACCCGGCGGGCACCCGGTCGTACCTCGTCGGCGATCGCGAGTAGGCCCCACACCTCGCCGGCGGTGCCGAGGACAACGATCGTCTTGCCTTCGTCTTCGAGGCTGGCGACCCGCTCGGCGACCGATTCCTCCGGCGGCCGGCCCTGGAGACTACCGCCGTCAGTCTGGGGCTCGTCGACCCCCGCGTCGAATCCGAGTGCAGCGAGATCGAGTCCCAGCTCCCCGAACAGCGCCGGGGTGCCCGCGTAGGCAGTCTCGCCCGCAACTTCGGCGCGAACGCCCTTGCCGGTCAGACTCTCGAAGTCGCTCGGCTCGGGCGGGTCGATTCCCGCCCCGGCTGCCCGCTCGCGGATCGCCGATGCGATCGGGTGTTCGCTCCGGCGTTCCAGGGCCGCGGCGTTCCGGAGTAGGTCACTCTCGTCGCGATCACCGATCGGAATGACGTCCGTGACCGTGAGTTCGCCTTTCGTGAGCGTGCCGGTCTTGTCCAGCGCGACGGCGTCAACCTCGCCCATCGCTTCGAGGTGGTTGCCGCCCTTGATCAGGACGCCGTTCTTCGCGGCGCTGGTGATCCCCGAAACGACCGAGACAGGCGTCGAGATGACGAACGCACACGGGCAGGCGATCACCAGCAGCGTCAGCCCGCGGACGAACCAGGGTCGCCAACCGCCGGGAAGGACGACTTCGAAACCCCCGATTCCGAGCGTTGCACTGCCGGCGATCAGAAGGGGTGGGACGGCCGCAGTTAACATCGCCAGCACGACGACTACGGGGGTATAGTAGCCGGCGAAACGGTCGACGAACTGCTCTTTGTCGGTCCGATTCTCCTCTGCCCCCTGGACCAGTTCGATGATCCGGGCGAGCGTCGAGTCGCCAGCCGTCGAGGTGACCTCGACCTCCAGGTAGCCCTCGGCGGTGATCGACCCCGCGAACACCTCGTCGCCCTCGCGCTTCTCGACGGGCATACTCTCGCCGGTAATCGGCGACTCGTCGACCGCACTCTCGCCCTCGATGACGGTGCCGTCCAAGGGGATCTTTTCGCCGGGCCGGACCAGTACTGTCTCACCGATCTCGACGTCCTCGGCGGGGATGGTTACTTCTTCACCGTCTCTGCTCGCGGTTTCACCGCTCGCTCGTTCGGAGGCCTCGTTCCCGCCGGTCGCTCCGGCCTCCCGCCTGACTCTCGCCTCGTCGGGCGATAGTTCCATCAACTCCCGCAGGGAATCCCGCGCCCGGTCCATCGCGTAGTCTTCGAGGAGCTCGGCGATGCTGAACAGGACGGCCAGGGTGGCCGCCTCGACGAAGTAGCCGATCCCCGTCGCTGCGAGAATGGCCACGCCCATCAGCAGGTCGATATCGAGGCTCCGGTTGCGCGCCGAATAGATCCCGCCGCGGACGACAGGCGCACCGCTGACGACGATTGCGACGAGGAAGAGTCCATCAGCGACAGCAATCGGATAGTCCAGAACAGCGGCGATTTCGACGTTGCCCCCGGTAACGATAAATTCGATGGCCAGCCCAAGCGCCAAAACGACTGCGCCGATCCAAGTCTTGATCGCCCGCGGACTCGTCCAGACCTCCGTCGGCGGGGCAACGTCAGGGCCGCCGGTGACCGTCTCGTCGTCCTCGTGACCGTCGTCGAGGACTTCGTACCCTGCGCTCTCGATGGCCGCGATCACGTCGGCTTCGGTGGTTTGCTCGGGATCGAACGTCACTGTCGCAGTCCCCTTGGTGGGGGAGAGAGACACTTCGGTGACGCCCGCGACGCGCTCGAGGCTCTCGTCAACTTTGCTCACACACGACGGACAGTCCATCTCCGGGACGGCAAGTCGAGCCGTAACTGTGCCAGCTGACTCGGCGGCAACCGCCTGTCCGGTGGCGGCCTCTCCAGCGGTCGGTCGCCCCACAGACTCGGCATCGTTCATTATCTCCTGATAGGGGAGACAGTTCGATAAGCCTTAGTTGGAATATTCCAAACGATGGCCTACCGCGTTGAAAGTCCGTGAGAGACTCGACCGCTGGGCGAAGGCGAAAGGCAAGAGCCAGGAGTGGTTCCGCGAGGGCAACGTCCTCACCAACGAGTGGGCGGTTGGCGAGGGCAACCACGACGCGTACACGTGGTGGCTAGACCACGGCGACGGAGAGTTCAACCCCCGAAGACCCAAACACGAGTTCGACAGCGAGACGCTGTAGCGGCTGGGCGAGCGCGTCGAGGAACTCATAGCGGACTCGGCGTTCGACGAGCCCAAAGACGTCCAGACGCGTCTCGAAGAGTTGGAGACGCTTGCGCGATCGATCGAGACGATCCGGCGACACTCTCGGATGTCCGGGTCATCGCCTGCTCCCGGGCGGATCACGAGAGCGTCCAGGCGGTCGCCGAACGCGTCCGGCTGTCGTGAGTGCTGCCGCGATGGGACCATCGCCGTCGGATCAGATGAAATCGCGGTTCTTCGGTTCGGGGCCAGGTGATGCCGCCTCGTCCACCACCGATACCGTTTCAATCATCTTTGAAACCAACACACATATATCCGTCTGCGTTTTAGATACATTTGAAATGGTGGTGAGTCAGTGACCGTCGTCGAACTCCTCATCCAGTTACTCCGGGCCGGAACCGACGAGATGTTGTCGTACCTGACGCTGCACGTCATCACGTGCCTGGTGCCGGCTTTCTTCATCGCTGGCGGGATCTCGGCCGTGTTGTCGGATCACTTCGTGAAGAAGTACCTGAGCGCGGATGCCCCGAAGATCCAGGCGTACTCGATCGCCTCGGTTTCGGGCATCGCGCTGGCGGTGTGTAGCTGCACAATCTTGCCGATGTTCGCCGGCCTCTACAAGAAGGGTGCGGGGATCGGCCCCGCGACGGCCTTCCTGTTCTCGGGCCCGGCGATCAACGTGCTCGCCGTCGTGTTCACCGCGAGTGCCCTCAGCCTCCCGCTGGGCGGTGCGCGGGCCTTCTTCGCGGTGACGATGGCCGGCGTGATCGGCCTGACGATGGCGCTGGTCTTCGGGGAGAGCGAGGGAGAAGAGAGCGCCGAGGCACAGCCTGTCATGACCGACGGCGGACACATCACAGAGCGCGAGCGTCCACTGTGGGTGACGGGGGGCTTCTTCGGGAGCCAGGTCGCGATCCTGTTGATCGCCGCGACGGGACTGCTCACCTGGGCAGTCAAAGCGCCGCTGCTCGCGCCGCTGTTTGGCGTCCTCGGCTATCTCCTCTGGGCTGAGTTCGATCGCGAGACGATCGACGAGTGGCTCGAAGAGACGTGGTTCTTCACGAAGACGATCTTCCCGCTGTTGATCGCGGGGACGTTCGTCATCGGCCTCATTGGCGCGATTGCGGCCATTGCCCAGGGTATGGGGCCTCTAGAGATGCTCACGCGGGGCGGCGAGACGTTCGTCGCCCACAAAGTCGCCCCGGGTCTACTCACTCAGGGGATCTTCGGCGAGACGACCGTCCTCTCGACCGGCCTCGGATCGGTCATCGGCGCGATCTTGTACATGCCAACGCTGCTTGAGGTGCCGATCATCGGGTCGCTGTTTGGCTACACCAACGGCCTGATGGCCGAGGGCCCCGCGCTCGCATTGTTGCTTGCGGGCCCGTCGCTGTCGCTGCCGAACATGCTCGTGATCTGGAAAACCATGGGTGCAAAGCGAACAGCGCTGTATGTCAGCCTCGTCGCCGTCGCAGCCACCATCGCGGGCCTGATCTGGGGCCTGCTCGTCTGAGGAATCGATACCAAACCAACACGCAATCCACACGACAACCTATGAAAATCGAAGTCATCGGCCCTGGCTGTGCCAGATGTAAGAAGACCGAACAGAACGTCAACAAAGCACTCGATGAACTCGGTGGCGAGTTCGATGCGACCGTCGAGAAAGTCGAAGCACAGATGGAAATCATCGACCGCGGCGTGATGCACACGCCCGCCGTCGCCGTCGATGGCGATGTCCAGATCGAGGGCGACATCCCGGACGTCGATCGACTCGTCGACGTATTCCAGTCCGCGTAGGACACGCGACCGAGTCGGTATCGCCCCCGTTCGCTCAGGTCCACCAGAAACACTGGGTCAGATCTAGCTGCCGTGAGTGGACCCCCACGCGATCCGCCCTCATTCAGTCGGAGACGCGTCCGGATGAGTCTCATCGGCAACGTATGCTTTCGCAAGGTGCTCCTCGGCACGTCGCAATCGATACGTCAGCGTCGATCGGGGCACGTCGAGATGGGTGGCCAGTTCAGCGACATCCACCTCGCGCGGATGCTCGTAGTGGCCGTGTTCGACAGCAGCCCGGAGCGCCGCGGCCTGTTCGGCCGAGAGACTCATCGATTCCTCGGCTACGCCAGCCCCGGGTTCGGCCGTCGTCCCGGTCCGGAGCATCTCCATTTCGGCACAGTCACCGACCGCATCCTCCAGCGCGTCGAAAAAGGCCCCCACGTCGCCGGTCCCCGAGTGGATAATCCGCCAGGTATAATGGCGACCCTCGTGGCGCGTATCGAACAGCAGGCCGTCACCGAGGTGATCCAGCGCGAGGTGGGGGACGGAAACACAGACCGGGCCACGCTCCCAGTACGAATAGAGCACGAGCGTCTCGTCGTTCCGGTCGAGAACGTCCGTCGTCTGGGTCGCTCCGCAGTCGTCAGTCGCCAGGCAGTCGGCGTAGTAGTCCGTCGACTTAAAAGCGTCCTCGATGGCGTCGAGGGCGTCAGGCGACCCACTGGCGTGGTCGACCCGCCAGAGGCGCTCGTTGGTTGCGTGCAGCGACAGCGACCGAATGTGTGCGTCAGGATGCTGGGCAAGCGTGTCCGCGACGGCATTACACCCTGGATCGTATTCCAGGGCAAAGACGAGTTCACGCATTGAGTGCCGTTCTCGCTCGCCGAATAAACGCCCTCCGGCGAGATGTATTGCTGCCGTCGTCTGCTGTCCCGACCGCGGTCACTCCGTCGCCCGGTTCGGGCCGGGCCGTTCGGTCGACGAGCCGCGACCGAAGCGCTCGGCGAGGGAGACCGATACGACCGACTTGGCGATCGCCGCCCCGCCAGTCACGGGATTCAGTGTCGTCTCGCCGACGCGCTCGCGGTACTCGATCGGGATCTCCGTGACGCGGTAGCCCCGCAACAACGGTCTGACCAACAACTCCGCCGAGAGGCCGGTGTTTTCCGTCCACTCGATAGCCTCGATCACCTCGCGACGATAGGCTCGCATGCCCGTGGTCGTGTCGTGGACACGTTCGCCGACCAGCGCGCTTGCCAGCCACGCAAAGGCGTGATTCCCCTGGCGGTTGAACCATGGCATCGTCTCGGCCCCGCCCGAGAGTCGGTCACCGCTGACCACGTCGTAGCCGTCGTTGATAGCGTCCAGAAAGTCCGGGAGGCGCTCCATCGGGTAGGTGTCGTCACAGTCGGTCGTGACGATCACTGGCCGGTCGGGGGTCGTGATCGCCTCGTGGACGGCCACGCCGTAGCCCTGTGGCTCCTGCTCGATCACGCGCGCGCCGTGCTCGCGGGCGACATCTGCCGTCCCGTCGCTCGAACTGTCGATGCAGACCACTTCGGCCTGCTCGTCGGTCACCGCGTCGATATCCGCAAGCACGGTGGCGATCGCCTCGCGCTCGTTGTACGTCCCCATCACGACGCTGACGTCCCCAAAGGTGTAGCCGTCCCCGCCAGTCCTGTCGTCACTCATTAGCCACCCGTTCGTCCACGGACACTTGAGGCTTTAGGTTGGCCTAAAGAAAATCACACTGGCGAGTTCAGTGCGCCAAAGTAGACCTGCCAGGCCAGCAGTGACTTCGCGACCAGACTCAACACGATGTAGGCGACCTCACCGAAGAGATAGTCCTGCCACTTCCAGACGCCTTTGTACTGGAGAAGCATGTTGATCGCGAAGAGGTTGAACAGGACGAAAAGCGAGACGTAGATGACAATCACGAAGTCGGGTGGACTCCCCTCCCCGAAGGAGTAAGTACCGACAATGGTGACGGCGATAGCGATCCAGGGGATTAGGCCGGCAAGCGAGCCGACGATGAAGGCACTCCAGTCGGTCTCCTCGGTGTGTCGATTGTACCGTTCCATCAGTAGCCCACAGAGGTTCATCACGGCAACGAGGCCGAACAGCGCGATCAGGGTGCCCAGATCCCAGACGCCGGCAAGCATCGCGATCAGGACGATCATCAGCGAGGCGCTGAGTGCATACTCGTACCAGCGGTAGGGGTTCATCCCCTGGTCGAGATACGCGACATATCGATCGTAGAGCACGGTCGCGATCAGCGCGTGGGCGATCGCAGAAATGAACAGGAATCCGGCGGCCAGATAGGCGAGTTCGATCGTTCCGATCGACGTCAAGACGGGTGACAGTGTTTCAGTCGCGGTGTCAAATTCGAGGTACGTGGAATTGATCGTCCACTCCCGTGACGTACTCAGATACACCATCAATGCGCCCTGCAGGAAGTGAAGCAGTGCCATCGCGGCGTTGAACCGCCGGAGGTTCCAGTCGCTGGGTGTTGACGGTGCCATATTAGTCCTTCTCAGGGGATCATGAAGGTTCTTTTCCCGGGCCCCCATGTTCCTCACAGTATCCCGAACAGCAAAGCATCTGGCTGTCGAGAAGGCAGGTATGACAGACACGGAGGCCCCGCCGTATCTCGATGTCTCGCTCCCGACAGACCAGCGCGTCGCGGACCTGCTCGATCGAATGACCGTCGCTGAAAAAGTCGCGCAACTGGGGTCGCTGCCCGCACAGGCACTGACGGAAGACCGCCCACAATTACTCGACGACGATGGCACGCTCGCTGCAGAACGCGCTCGTGAACGCTTGAGTGACGGGATCGGCCACCTGACTCGAGTCGGCGGCGGCGCGAGTCTCGAACCCGGCGAATACGAACTCCGAATCGGCTCTTCGGCCGCCGATATCGAGGCGACCACGACGTTCGACGTCGTCGGTGATCGCCGACGGCTCCCGCAGAGCCCCCGGACGTATTTCGCCGAGACAGACGTCGAGTGTAGGCTCTCTCGTCTGTTGGTCCTCACACGGGCCAGCCACAATCCCCGGTCGTGTCCCGCCAGATCGGGTGGCTGGATCAGGAAAGCGTCCGATCGAGGAACTGCCCGATCGCGTCGGGGCCAGCGGGTGGGTGGGCCGGGAGCAGCACGTCGTTGCTCGCCCCCGGCTCGCTGCTGGCACTCGCCGTCACGCTCTGGGTGGGACGATCCGCGCCGGTGAGTTGTGCCATCGCTGTCCGTTCCGAGTCCGCGCCGAAGACGTGTCCCATCTCGTGTAGCTCGTAACTCGTCACCGGGACGTCTCCGTCACGCAGTTTCGAGACCAGCGAGCGGGTCTGCTCGATCGACACCACCTCGTCGGCCCGGCCGTGCATCACGAAAAGCGGTGGAGCGTCCGCGTCCACGTAGGTGACGGGACTCGCCCGTCGTGCTCGATCCCGATGCTTCGAGATCTGGCCGCCCACGAGCAACGAGGCGATGTCCTCGGGATCTTCGGGCACGGTGGTCAGGTCGGTGACCCCGTACCAGTCGACGACAGCCTGGACAGCGCCGGACTGCTCGGGGGCGACCGTCTTTTCGACACGCTCGGGCGCGTAGACGTTACCCGCGACGGCCGAGATATCGTCAATCAGCCCCGCGAGCAGCGCGAGGTGCCCGCCAGCCGAGGCTCCCCACGTCGCGATGCGATCGGGGTCGAAACCGTATTCGGTGGCCCGGGCCTGAAGCCACCTGATCGCGGCTGTGACATCGACGATCTGGTCGGGGAAGACGCCCCGCGGCGTCGTGTTCTCGGGGTCGATGTCGAACGGAATCTCCAGGCCATCCGGAATCTCGGCCAGTCGGTAGCTGACGCTGGCGATTGCGACCTCCCACTCGGCGGCGTAGCGTTCCAGATCCGGCGCATTCTTGCGGGTCTCGAACACCCAACCGCCGCCGTGGACGTAGACGACCAGGGGTGGCCGCCCGGCGATCTCGGGGACGAACAGGTCGAGACGAAGGTCGCCAGCGTCTCGACTGGCATAGGTCACGTCTTCGTGGATGGCGACAGCCGGCTCTCCGGTCTCCGATGCGTCCGCAGTGGATTCTGTCGGGGACTCGGTCATCTATCGCATCGATATTGTCGTCGAAACATTTTGGCACTGTCGCCTGGTCGTCGTCCCGGCTGGGGCCGATAAACGGACTCAGCGAAATGTCTCCATCTCGATCGGTTCGAGATCGGTTGCTCCCTCATCGATGTACGTCCCGATCTGCTGGTCGACCTCACCGACCTGTTCCGGCAGCCACTATCGCAAGAATCGGAGTGTCTTCATGTGGACTGTCGCATCGCCCGACTCGTTGTGAAAGATTAGAGTGAGTGTTCTGGACTCTGAGAGTGATAAACTGAGACCTCTATTACATATAATATCTGGTTTTAAATAGGAGGGCGGGATAGATTGTCACAAAGAAGGTACATATCCCATGAAAGCAAAATCGGAACAACGGGCAGGGTCCACCCACCAAGGTCAGAAGATCGGCTACGTGTTACGGCGTAGTGGTGAGACAATCGTCTACGCAGGTAAGGTTGCCCTCTTGGCGGTGGTAGGCCTTAGTCTGTTCATCGTCGGTTCCTTGATCCGCGCATTTGGCTATCTCGTTCGTCTCGGATCAATCGGTCCCTACTGGTTCGAGTTCGCTTTCGCAGGTGGCGTGATCTATGCAACCAGCCAAGGGATTACTGCGCTCGCGTCAACCGTAGGGGCGTCTCTCCCCCTTCTCTGGACAGGGATTTTCATCGGGACTGTCGCTCTCGGTGCCGTGACGGTCGGCGACTATCTCGCAGGAGGTGGGCTACTGCTCTTTCCGACGGCCAAGATCATCCCAGAACAGGTGAGGACATCCGATCTACTCGGTTGGTCGGACGATAGTTCCAGTACCGAAGAAAACGGGGAAGAAATGGAATACGAAGAACGACGAGGCGCAGGGTACAATGATGACTGGGACCCCAGTGTCGATGTGGATGCGGGAGGTTCCAAGATCGGATCGAGAGACAAGAGCTCTACTACGAGTGACGAGTCCGATACCGACATGACGAGTACCGAGTACCTCCGGGAACCCCCGTCAACCAACTTCGATGACGTCGGCGGGATGGAAGAACTCAAGAGTGAACTCCGCAGTCGTGTGATTGAGCCCCTCGAAAACCCCGAAAAATACGAGCGATACGGGCTGAGTGTCGAAAATGGGCTCCTCCTATACGGCCCGCCGGGGACGGGGAAGACGTACATCTCGAAAGCCCTTGCAGGAGAGCTCGGGATCAACTACATCCAAGTGAAAGGGTCGGACATTATCGAGCGGTGGATCGGTGCAGGGACCGAGAACGTTGCACAGTTGTTCGAAGAGGCCCGTGAGCACCAACCCTGCTTGGTCTTCGTCGACGAGATCGACGCGCTCACTCCCAATCGGAGTGGTCAGGGACAGCACCAAGATCAGATGAACACGGTCAACCAGTTCCTTGAAGAAGTGAGCGAAATCAACGAGCAAGACCACGATATCGTCATTATTGGGGCGACCAATCGAGCCGATCAAATTGACGACGCGATGCTACGTAGTGGCCGCCTCTCAGAGAAAATCGAAGTGCCTCCACCGGACGCAACCTCCCGTATAGCCATCCTCGACAATCACCTTGATGCCCCTGTCGCGGGAGAAACGATTCAATCCAATCAAATTGCAGATGCTTCCGAAGGGCTGACGGCGGCTGACATGCAGCGAGTAGCCGACGAAGCCGCTTGGGAAGCGATGGAGCGGGAAGGAAAAGTGACCCATGAGGACCTCATCGGAGCCATCCAAGATATCAAAGCACAAGAAGGGTCCTACTGACACTCTCGCTACCCTCTCTGCGGATCTATTTTCACCGGAATATCCACCCATACCGGAAGAAGCTCCGGGATTAGAGAGCTAACCAACACAAACGCCAACCTGTGCGAATCTGTTGGTTAGCCACGGGGAGTGTCATACCCGGATTTAAATAAGATGAGAAGATACGAGAGAATATGACTGATAAACAAACACGACGGAAGTATCTTACCGCAGTATCGGGATTGTTTGCCACTGGACTCGCTGGTTGTAGCGGAGGGAATGAGACAACTAGTAGTGATGAAACAGTTGGTGGAAGTACAACAACTGATGAGAAGGTGCAATCAGCAGACTTGATTGAAAACGTGGAGATTGAAAGCCAGATCGAGGATCACTATGGAAATCTCAATGTGATTGTTGGGCTAGTCAATGACCACAGTATCAACAAAATCAATCTGATCGGGCCGGAGGGACAAGTCCACGCCAGTTCTTCAGTTCCGACTGGTGCGACGAAGGTCACGATGAAGATACTGGATGATAGAGGGGCTGACGTAGAGGAAGGCGAGATCCCCTCGCCTGGTGCATATGAAATCGCACTCATCAAAGATGGTTCGGTAGTTCAAGAACAATCACTCGATTTTACCTACGACATCACAGTCGAAAATATATCCTTGGTTGAAGACGGGTATGTGACCCAATTCCGACTTAGTGTACGGAATGAGGGTGAAATCCCGATCCAGCCAGAAACCGCATTCGTAACAGGGGATGTACCTGACCCTGGTAGCCCCGACGGTCGAAATGCGATTATAAGAGGGGTAGGTCATGACGCAGAGGGTCATACGGCTGGGATTTATCTCTGGCCGGGATACACCTCACCAATTGGAATTGGAGGGCCTTTGAGCAGTGTAGTAAGTGATGATTGTAATGGCGACGTGCGAAATGCCACAATCCACTTACATAGTCCCTCAGATCCTCTATTCGAGATAGACGTTGAATTTGTTCTATCTGGAGACGCTAGAGCACAGATCACAGGTAAGAACGTCTGCTCGAGTGGCGAAGTTCAATCGTGGAATGTGCGCCGTGTGAAAGACAATACAGCCGAGTAACGATGTCCCGCTGCTTAATGGATTGCCCCCAAACATCAGCGGTAAAATCTCTTGTGTCCGCTTGATCGCCACGAGGGATACTATTGGCCAGCTTTTCCGGAGGCCCTATACGACCAGTCGCCCCCTTCAGAGCACGCCCTCGGCGTCGAGGACGTCCTGCAGTTCGGCCATCGACTCGACGACAACGTCACAGGCCGGCTCGACCGTCTCCTTCGGGTCGAAGCCGACGGCAAGCCCCGCAACTTCGAGCATCGGCAAATCGTTTGCCCCGTCCCCGACCGCGACTGTCTCGTCCATTTCGACACCGTACTCGCCGGCCAGATCCGCCAGGGCGTCGTCCTTGGTCCCTTCGATCAACGGGCCCTCGACCTCGCCGGTGAGCTGTGCCTCCGCGACCGGCAACCGATTGGCGACGATGCGATCGACGGTGACGTCTGCCTTCTGAAGTGCCGCCGCGACCCCACGATCAAAACCGCCGGTCAGGATCGCGGTGGTGACCCCGGCGTCGTTCAACGCCGCGATCACGTCGGCCGCACCCGGCCGCAGGTGGACCTTCTCGAAGGCAGCCCCGGCCTCCTCGTCGGCCAGTCCCTCAAGCAGCCCACACCGCTCCCGGAGGCTCTGTGCGTACTCGATCTCGCCGGCCATTGCGCGCTGGGTGATGGTGTCCATCTGCTCGACGACGCCACAACGTTCGGCCAGGAACGTCGTCATCTCGTCCCCCGAGAGGGTCCCGTCGAAGTCGAAGGCAACTAGCATGGCTTCGGGTTTGCGACGCTCCTTTTCAAAGGGTACGATTCGCGTCCAGATCGAACAACCCTCAGCGCCATAATATCCGGGCCATCAGCCCGAAATATTGCGGTCACCAGGGTGCGAACGCACCGCGACCATGCTGATACGTCAACGCAGCGAGGAACGAACCAACGCGGGTGAAGGCGGCCGCACCGCCGAGGAAGAACACCCATTCGATCCCGGCGGTACCCATCAGCCAGCCAGTAGTGGCGCGAGGATGCTGCCGGGCTTCCAGAGCAGCGAGCGAATTCCGATCGAACTGGCGATGCCCTCGCCTTTCCCCTCGTCGGCAAACAGCGCCATACTCGCCGGTTCGCGAAACGCGTCGGCGGCACCGAGCAACCCGTTCAGGACGATCGCCGCCAGGACGGCACCCATAATGACCGCGACCAGGACGAACACCGTCGAGAAGCCAGTGAGTGCGAACAGTCCACCGGCGGCAAGCGGGGCCAGTCCACCGCCGGCCATCCGGAACGCATTGTACTTGCCGATGTAGTTAGCACGGTCGCTCGCGGGAGCGAGATCCCCGATGACTGCCAGGCCGAGTAACCCGACACCTGTCATGCCTAGCCCCTGGAGCAGGCGTGCGCCGAGGAATCCGTCGATGCTGGTGATGACCGCGAACGCCGCGTACGCGAGAACGCTTGTCACCAAGCCAACCAGCAAGATCGTGCGTTTGCTATAGCGGTCCCCAGCCCACGCGATCGGCACGATCCCGATGGTCCGTGCGAGTTCCAGTGCTGTCACGAATACCCCGATCGTGATCCCGGTCGCCCCGAGAGCGTCGATGTAGTCGGGCAACAGCGTCAAGACTGTTATAAAACCGAAACTCCCCGCAAACCGCATCGTATACAGCGACGAGAACTGCAGTCGGGCGCGGCTGAGGTCCATGCCTTCGTGGATCGCCAATTCGCGCTAAAATGTGTTACAAAACAGTTCATAGCTAGCGTTCCAGAGTAACTCGCGGCTCGCGGGTCGCTCCTTTCAGTCGCTCCCGCTCGCTCAAACCGATGTCTCCTCGTTCCCGTCGGTCACTCCTCGACCTCGCAGCCCTTGGCCAATATTGCGCTACAGCCAAGTCCTATCACCCGCTGGGGCGACGTCATTGTATGGAATCGAAAACCTGCGTCGTTACGGGCGCATCGCGGGGAATCGGCCGTGGAATCGCAGAGCGCTTCGGCGCGGCCGGCTGTGAGGTCGCCGTCAACTATCACAGTTCCGACGAGGCCGCACAGGCGGTCGTCGAGGCCGTCGAGGCGGCCGGCGGCGAGGCTATCGCCGTCCAGGCCGACGTGACCGACCCCGAGCAGGTCGACCTGATGGCCGAGGACGTCCAGGAGGCGTTCGGCGAGATTGACGTGTTGGTCAACAACGCCGGCATCAACCAGGACGTCTTCTTCGAGGAGATGACTCACGAGCAGTGGGGCGCCGTCCTGGATGTCCACCTCGACGGCGCGTTCAACTGCACCCAGACGTTCTACGACGACATCGTCGAGGCCGAGTCAGGCCGGCTGATCAACATCTCCTCGATCGTCGCGAAGGGGGGCAACCTCGGCCAGGCCAACTACGCGACGGCGAAGGCCGGCATCTTCGGCTTCACGCGGACGCTGGCGCACGAACTCGCTCGTGAGGGCTCGACAGCCAACTGCGTCGCACCGGGATTCATCGAGACGAGCATGGTCACAGACCTTCCCGATTCGATCATCGAACAGGTCGAGGAGGACACGCCGCTTGGCCGGATCGGCGATGTCGAGGAGGTCGCCGACGTGGTCGCCTTTCTCGCCAGCGAGCGCTCGTCGTTCATCACCGGCGAGGTCATCGACGTCAACGGCGGGATGGATCTGTAAGTCGTCCAGAGACGCTTGCCGAACGTAGTGAAGCCATAGAATTCGTATGGAGCCTGATCGGTGGAGTAATGGAAGATTCAGGACGGGTATCTTGTACAGACTCACCTCCAAGTTGAACAGCTAGATCAGTCACCACAGTCCACCAACCGAACACTTATTCCCTCAGTTCGCCTAGTCGGCGTATGGCAAGTGCGACACGTGAGGAGTCTCCCGAAGAAGGTGTGGAGTTCATCCACGAAGATGATGGGCGGATTACCGCCCGTGATCTGGAAACTGGTGTTGCCTCCTTCGGCGAGACGAAATCAGACGCACTCCAGATGCTCGCCGAGGCACTTGCGTGCCATGAGGGTGGCGAAGAGCCAGTCACCGACGAAGACCTCCAAGAGTGGGGGCTTGACGACGTTGAGCCTGGTAATACGGAACTTCCCGAGTTCATGTAGTAGATGGTTCGGACACAGTTCTCCGGGCGTGAAATTGCGTCTGTGCTGATTGACCACGGATTCGTCCGGACAGGCCGGGTTGGTAGCCATCTGAAGCTCCGCTACGTGTCGCCTGACACCGATGAGGTGCGTATTGTGACAATCCCAATGAAGTCAGCGGATGACATCCCACCCGGAACACTCCAGTCGATCGCTGAGCAGTCCGGAGCGAACGATTTTCATGCATGGTGCCGGTGGATTAGTGAAAACCTGTAGCGCGTGGTTCGCAGGTTCGTTCTACCAGCCGACTCAGGAAAACGGATCGGGGAACAAATGAGCGTACTGTGATAAATACGCTCTCAGTCTTGCACAACAACTGGCACCACTATCAGAAATCTCCATGCTGTTTCACCAACTCGGGAAAGAGCCCGTCACGAAGCAGGGAGCGGCCCATTGATCGGGCAGGACGTCGATCGATGAGTTATGACGGACGATCAATTGACCGTCGAACCGATCGGCACGATCCACTCACCGTACGAGACGCCCGAGGGGATGCCGATTCAGCCGGCAGGGACCGACGCCACGGGCCGGGTCGAGCTCGATGCCGCGTACGAAGACGGCCTCGCTGACCTGGCGGACTTCTCGCACTGCATCCTCGTCTATCACTTTCACGAGTCACCGCCGGACGCTCCACTTCGCGTTGAACCGTTCCTCGACGACGCCGAACGCGGGCTGTTCGCCACCCGCGCCCCGAACCGGCCCAACCCGATCGGCCTCTCGGTCGTCGCGATCGAGTCGGTCACTGACGCCACGATCGACGTGCGGGGAATCGACGTTCTCGACGAGACGCCATTGCTCGACGTCAAGCCGTTCGTCGGCGCGTTCGACGTCCCCGAGTCCGTCGAGGATGGATGGATCACGGACTCGGACGACGATCCGGACGCTGTGCGGGCCGACGATCGATTCAGATAAGTCTTGAGCCCGATCGATAACATTCGAACCCGGCAAACGGCCAGACAAAACGGGTCAGACCGCTCCCGAAAACATCTGTCCGTCCCTCCGTTCAGTCAAGCAGGTGGATCGCGTCGGGCGGGATCCAGACGGCCGTTTCTCGTCCGTTTTCCGGAACAGTCCCCGATTGTGGCCGAACGCTCACCGTGACCGTCGCATCCACACCCGCCAGCTTGACCGCGACACGGTGGGCGTCGCCCTCGTAGAGACGCCGCCGAACCCTGCCGGCGAAGACGTTTTCGTCTCCGTCTGCTTCACGTCCCAGTTCGATCCGCGACGGATGGACACACGCCGTAACAGCGGTTCCGGATGACGCCTGGACGTCAGTCCGGAGTTCGAGGTCCCCGACTCGGACGACGGCCCCCAGGTCAGTTTGCCCGCTCACGGTCCCGTCGAGGCGATTGTCGGTCCCGGTGAAGCGCGCGACGAACCGACTGGCCGGGCGATCGATCACCGTCTCGGGATCGTCGACCTGTTCGATGACACCGTCCCGGACGATCGCGACGCGATCGCCGAGTGCCATCGCCGCCCGCCGGTCGTGGGTGACGTAGATCACCGGCACGTCCAGGTCGGCGAAGATGTCCCGCAGTTCCGAGCGGAGACGCCGGCGGATCGGCGCGTCCAGACTCGCCAGCGGCTCGTCGAGCAGCAAGGCATCGGGATCGGCCGCAAGCGTCCGGGCGAGTGCGACCCGCTTGGCCTCGCCACCCGAGAGGTCGGGTGGCCGCCGGTCGAGGACACCATCGAGTTCGAGCAGTTCGGCGAGGTCGGCCACGCGGTCGTCGTCGGCCGCGGCATAGGCGACGTTCTCGTGAGCGGTCATATGCGGAAAGAGCGCGCCGTCCTGAAAGACCAGCCCGACGCCCCGCTCTTCGAGTGGCCGGTCCGTCAGTTCTCGGCCGTCGAGGGCGACCGTTCCTGCCTCGGGCGTGACGATCCCGGCGATCGACTGCAGCAGTGTGGTCTTCCCGCTGCCCGAGGGACCCAGCACTGACAGCACCTCGCTGCCGACGGTCAGGCCAATTGGGCCGAGTTCGAAGGTGCCCACGGTCGCCCGCAGGTCGGTAAGTGCCAGCGTCATTGCCAGGGATTCCTCGCGACGGTATTGAGCACGAGCAAGGCCAGCAGCGCGATGGCCACCAGGACAATCGCCACGGGATAGGCCGCCTCGAGGCCGAGCGCCTGGAAGGAGGCCCAGATCTCGACGGGCATCGTCCGGGGGTAGTAGGCGACCATCATAGTTGCACCGAACTCGCCGAGTGCCCGCGCGAACGTCAGCGTCATGCCCGCGACGATCCCCGGGCCGGCCAGGGGAAGGGTCACGCGCCGGGCCGTCGTCAGGCGGTCCTTGCCGAGCGACCGGGAAGCGTGTTCGAGCGACCGATCGACGCGCTCGAAGGCCGCCTTGGCCGTGACGACGACGAACGGCGACGCGACGAACGTCTGGGCGAGGACGACGCCGGCGAGCGAGCGCGTCAGCGGCAGGCCGGCCGCCGCGGCCGCTCCGCCCAGCGGCGTCCCCTCGCCGACAACCGCGAGCACGACCATCCCGCCGACCACCGGGGGAAGCACGAGCGGCAGGACGACGATCCCGAGAACGACGCTCTTCCAGCGAGTCTCGGCCCGCGCCAGCCAGTACGCCAGGGGCACGCCCAGGATCGTGGCGACGACTGTCGTGATAGTCGCGGCAAGCACTGACGTCGTCGCGGCCGCCCGGACCGACGGGTCCGACAGCCCCGCCAGGAGCGCGTCCGGCGGCGTCGAGACCAGCAGGGCAACGAGCGGGAGGAGGTAATAGACCACCAGGAGCCCGCCGCCGAGGAGCGCCACCGTCAGCCAGTCGCTGTTGCGGGGGCCGATCCGTGACCGAATGGTGCGTCCAGCCATGGGTCAGTTCGTTTGCTCGGCAGTATCCGTCCTGTCGGGCGATCGCCCGACCCCCGATCCGAGCACCCGCCGAACTCGATCTGGGACCTCGCCCGTGACGGTCGGGAAGCGATCGCGGAACAGAAAACCCGATCCCTGGAGGGACGACCCCGACGTGAGCGCATCAAAGACGGCGAGACTCGCCGCCCGATCCGACCGGAGCGTCGCGCCGTAGCCGATCAGGCCGCCACGGACCACCTGCCCGCTCGGGAGTTGGTAGGTGGTCGTCGAATACCACTCCTCGACGTGGTCGGGATCGCTGAGATTGATCCGATCGGGCAGGGTGAGGAAGTCATAGCCTCGCTCGACGGCCATGTTCCGGTAGGCGAAGGCAGCGTCGAGCCCGCCGGTTTCGAACTGACCCACCAGTCCTGTCGCGGGATAGGTCTGCTTTCGCTGGGGAATCCGCTCACGAAGGTCCGACGCGTCGTCGTACAGCCGGGTAGCGAGTTCCAGGGCGAACAGCGTCCGGTAACCCAGCGGCCCCAGATCGGGATCGACCCGTCCGAGGTCGACCGAACCGGCGAGCAGCGGTTCGTACCACCGGTCGGGGCCGGCCGCCTCGATCCGCCGCCCGCCGGGTGAATTGGCGTCGTAAGCGAGCACGACGGCATTGCTCGCGAAGACGACGTGCCAGGGCACCGGGAGTGTCTCCTCGAACACCGCGGGGTCCGCCACGACGACGATGTCGGGATCACGTTGGCCCTCAGCGACCAGCCGGGCGACGGTCATCGAGCCGTGACACTCGATGTGAACGGGGACGTCGACGGCGGGCCGGAGTTCGGTTTCGAGGGCGTGCTGGAGGCTCCCCGCCGCGAGGATCGAGACCGGCGCGGTCGATTCACCGCCCTGGTAGAGCCCGTACCCCGCGATCCCCGCCAGTCCGGCCCCACCGACCGCGCCCAGGAACGCACGACGGGAGAACCGGCTGCCGGCCGCCTGATCCGCTGACCCCTCCGTTCCTCGGCGTTGTTTCATCGAAGACATAACAGCGATATGTCCCCTGAGACATAACGGTTGTGTCGAACACAAGAGTCGCCCACCACGTCCTGCGTCGACAGGGCTTTGGGCTGGCCCAGAGAAGTCAAGGATATGGACGCGGGCTTTTCGGCCCATCTGCAGATCGATGGGATTACTTTCGACGGCGAGGATGCCGCCCTCTTGCGGGCGATCGACGAGCAGGCGTCACTGAACGCCGCGGCCGACGCGCTGGGGCGCTCGTACTCGCGGGCTCACAATCGCGTGACGAAACTCGAAGACGCCGTGGGCTCGCTGGTCGAGCGCTGTCGCGGTGGTGCCGACGGCGGCGGTAGCGAACTCACCGAAGACGCTCGGGACTTACTGCGACAGTTTGCCCGGTTACAGGCCGCCATGGAGGGAACTGCCCGGACCGAGGAGGTGGCGATCGCGGGTCGCGTCCTCGACCGTGACGGCGAACTCGCCAGCGTCGAGACGGCCGCCGGGACGGTTCGCGCGCTGCTGTTCGAGGACGCAACGGACGTGGACGTGCTGTTCCGGGCCGACGCCATCACGCTCCACCGCCCGGACACGGCCCCGCCGGCCGCCGATACGAGCGCTCGAAACCGCTTTTCGGGGACCGTCAGCGCGATCGATTCGGGCGAGGTCATCGCCGACGTGGCCGTCGACATCGCGCCCGATCTGGCCCTCGAGGTGACTGTCACGCAAACCAGTGTCGCGAACCTGGGGCTGGAGCCGGGCGTCGCTGTCGTCGCGGCGTTCAAGGCGGCCGCGACGCGGGCCGTCCCGCGCTAGTGGCTTCGAACGACCCTCACTCTTCGAACTTCTGGAGCAGTTCCGCGTAGAACCCCTCGCCCTCGCTATCGGCCAGTTTCTCGACGATCAACTCCGGCGTCGATCGGGCCAGCGTGTCTTTTCGCGGCGTCCGATCGACCTGCAACTCGCCGTCTTCCAGCCCGAGTGCCTGAATACCGTCGACGCCGATTTCGCGATCGGCGGTCTCTCTAATCTCCCGGGCGAGGTGAGAGACGAACACGGCGGTCTGGTCGCGCTCAGCGAGGGCTTCGAGAATGCCAGCCATGATCTTCGCGCTCGCGCCTGGTTCGGTGATGCTCTCTAGCTCGTCGACCAGCACGAGCGTCTCTCGCTCGTCGGCGGCCTCGGTGACGAGGTCGCCGAACGACCGGAGCGTGCTCTCGAAGGCCCCGGCATCCAGGGTCCCCTGGGTCTTGGCGTGATAATGGAGCGTGTCGAATCGCCTGACTCGTGCCCGGTCGGCGGGTACCGGCAGCCCCATGTGCGTAAGGATCACGACCAGGGCAACCAGGTCCAGCGTCGAAGTTTTCCCGCCGCTGTTGACACCCGAGAGGAGCCGTACGCCCCCAACGGCATAATCGACAGGTTCGACGTCCGCGATCCCGACATCAAGCAGCGGCGACCGTCCCCCCTCGATCGTGATCCCGTCACCGCCGAGCTCGGGCAGCGTCGCTTCGAAGTCAGCGGCAAAGCGAGCGATCGCCAGTTCGACATCCAGTTCGAGCGCGCCGTCGACGAGTGACTCGGCAGGCTCGCGCATCGACGCCAGGTCGTTGGCCAGGTCGGTCTTGAGCCGCTCGGCTCGTCGATCACGCGCGGTCGTGAGTTCTTCACGGAGGCGGGAAACGACGCTCTCCTCGCGCTCGACGGGAAACGTGGGTTCGTCCGGGAACGCCCGCCGCGCGATGTCAGCCACGTCCCGCAACGCGAGGACGTCGATCACGTGCTCGCGGGCCGCCTCGACGGCGTCGTCGTACTCGTCGGCCAGTTCCCGGGAGAGCACCTCGTCGACCCCCGCACCGCGTTCGACGAGCGACAGCAGGTCAGCCCCCTCGATGGTGACGTCCTGGGCCTCGATCGCCTCTCTGAGCCGGTCGTTGGCGACCGATTCGGCCTCGCTCATCGCGGCATCGAGGTCATCGACGGCCGTCTGGAGTCGCCCCAGTTCGTCGTCGCCGGTCGGTGTCCCTTCCTCGTCCAGCCGATCGAGTGCGGTTTCGAGCGTGTCTAGCTCACAGGGCGCCCCAAGGTCGGCCGCCCGATGGACGTCGATCGCAGCGAGCAATCGCTCGCGATTGTGGGCAAAAAAGGCGAGGGGGCGCTCCGGGACGATCGATGCCGGGTCCTCGAGCGCGTCGGGTTCGACGCGAACGTCGCCCTCGACGTCCACCCCGACAAAGGAGTCATCCAATGCCACGACCGTCGAATACCCGCGGGCGAGTTCCGCCAGGTCGCGACTGTCTTCGATCACCTCGACGCTCAACTCGGGGATCGCCTCCCGTGCCAGGGCGTAGGTCTCGCCATCAGTGGTCGCGAGACAGCGGTCCCGGACGCGAACGTCGCCCGGGCGTTCGAGTGGGGCGACGCCCTCTAATGGGGCGAGGACCGAATCGTCGGGATCGCGTTCCATCGCCCGTTCGCTTACCTGACGTACCTCCTCGATCCGACTCTCGCTGGCGCTGGGATACAACGTCTGCAGGCGGGCAGCGGCGTAGTCGGTGACGGTCCGGTCTTCGAGCAGACCGAGGATCTCCCGGTAGACTTCCTGGGCGCGCGTTGTCGCGAGGAACTTCCCCTCGTCGTCGTGACGCCGTCGAATCGCTGCCCGGATGATCCGGGCGGCCCGGCCCTCGCCGATCCCTGGTGCGCGAGCGACCCGCGCGACGTCACCGGCTTCGATCGCGTCGGCGGGATCTTCCAACTCGGCCAGCCGTTCGGCGGTCTTCTCGCCGACGCCCGGGATCGCCCTCAGGTCCATCTATCGATGTCTCACGGCCCCGCGAGAAAAACCTCACGCCCGTCGACGCTCTGCCAGGCCACTATTTCGACGTGAGCCAGAGGCTTCGCCCAGTGAATCCACTGACTCGTCTCCCGGATCCTCCGCGGTCAGGAATTACCGTTCGCAGGTATCGACCCCGAGCGGCCGGTACAGGAGACACTATCGAGTCAATCCAGTTCCGAGCATGACGACGCCCGCAACCAGTGCGACAGCGCCGACGACCGTCCCCAGGCTTGACAGTGGACCTACAAATACGGCAGCTCCGACGACCCCGAGTACGATGCCGATTGCGATACGGACATTTCGATCCAGTAACCCGACGTTTGGCTCCATGCTATCAGGTTGTTCGGTGGCTCCCCTCTTACGTTTTTGGGGAATTCGGACAATAATACACGCGATATTCGACGCTGTCAATGAAATATTGGATGGGCACTTGCATCACTTACCCAAACTTCCTGCCGATTCTGGGGCCTGTCTCCAGGTGCAGATCACGGTTCGATCTCGACGTCTCTAAACTCGAAGCGCGCGCCGCCGCTCTCGCTTTCGGTCGCCCGTACCGTCCAGCCGTGGGCGTCGGCGATTTCCCTGACGATCGTCAGTCCGAACCCGGTGCCCTCGTCGCGCGTCGTAAAGCCCGGTTCGAACACCTGCTCTCGATTGTCAGCCGGGATACCCGGCCCGTCGTCTTCGGCGAAGAACCCCTCGCTAGATTCCAGCGTCCCGACGGTGACCGAAACGTCGGCTCCGCCGTGCTCGACCGCGTTGTGGAACAGGTTCTCGAAGACGTGCTGGAGGCGGTCGCGATCGGCTCGAATCTGTAATGACTCCGGGCCGGACAGCGAGGCGCGGCCGGTCGCTACGGTCTCCCAGCACTGATCGATCATCGAATCGACGTCGATCGGTTCGGTCTCCCCGACGGTCTTTCCCTCCCGGGCGAGGGCGAGCGTGTCCTCGATGATGGATTCCATGCGATCGAGCGACCGTTCGATCGCCCCAATGTGGTCGTCATTGTCGTATTCGTCGGTGAGGAGCTGGAGTCGTCCCTGGGCGACTGTCAGCGGGTTGCGCAGATCGTGGGAGATGACGCTCGCGAACTCCTCGAGACGGTCGACTTCTCGGGTCAACTGTCGTTCCCGTTCCTTGCGCTCGGTGACATCCCGTGCGACACTCAGGATCGCCTCCTCGCCGAAATACGAGACAAGACTCGACGTGATGTCGACCGGAGTCCGCTCGCCGGTCTTCGTGACGTGGACGGTCTCGAACGTCAAACTCCCCTGTTCGAAGATTGTCTCGATCCGATCGTCGATGGCTCCCGTCCGGTCAGCCGTATCGATGTCCCACGGTGTCATCCTGAGTAACTCACTCTTCTCGTAGCCCAGTTGCTCACAGGCGCTCTCGTTGACCGCGAGGAATCGACCGTCCATGTCGTGGACGAACACGGCGTCATTGATCGCGTGAAAGATGTCCTCGAAAGTCTCTAACGTCTCTTGTCGCTGTCGTTCCCGTTCCTTGCGCTCGGTGATGTCTTCCATCGACGCGACCACGCCCTGGATCGTGTCTTCCTCGCTCACCAGCGGGAAGTACCTGACGTCGAGCGCGCGTCCCTCGCCGTCGGGGCCGACTCGCTCGGTCTCGTAGGCGACGGTTTCGCCTGCCAGTGCCCGGTCGACGAGCGGTTTGATCTCTGCAAACTGATCAGGGCCGAGGACGTCCGCGATCGATTGCCCTGCGAGTTCTTGCCCCCCGAGGTCGTGGAACTCTCGGTAGTTGCCGTTCGTGAACAGGTAGGTATACTCCCGATCGATCGCCGCGAGTACGTTCGTCGAACTCTCGATAGCCTGTTCGTACCGGCGTAGTCGACGCTCGGTTTTGACGCGGTCGGTCACGTCCGACCCCGAGACGAGCAGCTGCGTGATCTTGTCCCCGTCGTCCCGGAGGCCGCTGACGTGCCACTTGATACAACGCATCTCGCCGTCCGCGGTTTCGATCGTGTTCTCGTGGACGTCGTATGCGCCGTCCCCGGACTCACGCACCGCCTCAAGCACTCTCTCGAGGCCAATATCGCTGTCTTCGGGCACGATCGTCTCGAACCAGTCGGCCCCGCAAAGTGCTTCCCGGTCGTACCCCAGGATCCGACACGCCCGATCGTTGAGACGCCTGACGGTCCCGTCAGCGTCGAGGACGACCATGGGCGTGGCCGCCCGTTCGAAGACTGCATCGACTACGCCGTCGTCCGTCGTCATTACTGGTTGTACGTGACAGACACCCATTAACCTGCCTTCGCGCTCGTCGCCTCCCGACGTCGTCGGCGAGCGGCGGTCGCTGTCCCGTTCCGTGTCACCTGGACGTGAGGCCAATACCTTCAGCCAGTAACTCGTGAGATCGCAACGCGTCGTCGTGATCGGCGACGACCTGCTGGATCATTACCTCCTCGACACCGACCCGATCGGCAAGCTGGTCGAGCAATCCAGCGAGCGTTTCCGGACTCCCCGAGATCGCCCTGGGCCACTCGCCGTCGTCGAGTGTGGCCGGCGTCGGGTCGGGGACGCCCCCAAGCTCGTTGATCGCCGTCTCGACGGTTGGCGTCGATCCGACGACGCCGCGTGCCATCCGCTGGAATGATGCCTCGGCGACTGCGCGCTTGCGTGCCGCCGCCTCGTCGGTCTCGGCCGCGATGGCGTTGATCGCGACCATTCCCGCAGGTTCGTCCAGGCCAGCGTCGCTTTCGGCGGGCTGGAAGTGCTCGCGGTACGCCTCGAAGGCCTGTGTCGCAAACCCCGGGCGGATGAACGCCGCAAAACAGTACCGCAAACCGAGTTCACCCGCGAGCGCCGCACTCGACGGGCTCGACCCGAGTACCCACGGCACGGGCGGCTCCTCGCCGGAACGTGGAATCTCCAGATCGCTGTACTGGTGCCCGTCGGAAAACTCGTCGTAGAGATGGGAGACGACTGCCTCGATCTTCTCGCGGTGGTCCTCGTCGGGGTTCTCGACGCGACGGTCGGTCCCGAGCGCGCGATCGGCGGCCGGCGAGCCGTTGGCCCGTCCCAGGCCGGCGTCGATACGACCCGGCGCGAGCCCGTCCAATGCACCGAAGACCTCGGCGACCTTGTAGGGGCTGTAGTGGTTGAGCAGGACGGCACCCGATCCGAGACGAATCGACTCGGTTTCGGCGGCGAGGTGGCCGAGGAGGACTTCCGGGGTCGTGCCCGCGAGGGTGTCGCCCATGGCATGGTGTTCAGCGACCCAGAACCGCGAATAGCCGAGTGCTTCGGCCTGCCGTGCGGCGGCGGCGGTGTTCGCGTAGGCGTCGGTCGCGGTGCCGCCCTCGGGGACCGGCGAAAGGTCTACCAGAGAGAGATCCATGGGAAGATATCGGGGACGCCGCGGGGTAATCGTTCTGGCACCGGCAGGTTCCGGGTACCAATCGTGGCCACTCCGGCCACCGAACGGGGGCAAGGGGGGATGGCCCGGGACAACGCACTTTTGCGCGTCGAACGGATAACGACGAGCGATGACCACGACCGAGCGGTCGATCGAGGAGAAACTCGCCGCGGTCCGGGCCGATCTGGCCGATCGCGACGGTGTCCTGATCGCGTTTTCCGGCGGCGTCGACTCCAGCGTCGTCGCCGCGATCGCCGCCGAGGCTCTCGGCGACGATGCCGTCGCCTGCACCGCCAAGAGCGAGACCCTCCCCGAGGCCGAACTCGAGGACGCCACACGCGTCGCCGAGGAGATCGGCATTCGCCACGATATCGTCACGTTCTCGGAACTCGATAGCGAGGCCTTCGTCGAAAACGACGGCGACCGCTGCTATCACTGCCGGTCGATGCGCCTGGAGTCAATGTTCGATCACGCGGCCGAACTCGAGATCGAGACCGTCTGTGATGGGACCAACGCCGCCGATCCCGGCGACGGCCACCGTCCCGGTCTCGAAGCCGTCGAAGAGCAAGACGCCTACTCGCCACTGCTCGAACACGACATCACGAAAGAGGAAGTCCGGGAGATCGCCCGCCACTACGACCTCTCGGTCGCCGACAAACCGTCGATGGCCTGCCTGTCATCGCGGATCCCCACCGGACTAGAAGTCACCGAGGAGAAACTGACCCGGATCGAAAAAGCCGAACGCGTCCTCCGAACGTGGGGCTTCGAGCAATTTCGGGTGCGCGATCACGACGGGATCGCCCGCATCGAGGTCGGTGAAGACGAACTCGAAGCCGCGCTCGATCCCGACTTCGTCGCCGCGGCCCGTGAGCACATCGGCGATCTGGGTTTCGAGCACGTCACGCTGGATCTGGAGGGCTATCAGACAGGGAGTGTGAGTCCGGCGGAAACGGACGAGACGACAGCCGCCAAGCAGGAGACGGACGTGTTTTCGGCTGAGTACCCGACTGCCGGCGATCAGTAACTTATTGCTCGATCGGGAGTCGTTCCGCCTCGTCCGGCCGTAGGTATCGCCAGACGGCCAACAGCACCTCGAAGACGACGATCAGGCCGACCGTCAGCGCCGCTGCGGTCGTCGGTTCGAGTGCCACGTCGGCCGCCCGGTCCAGCAGGAACGGATTCGGACTGGTGAGATAGCCGATCACCAGCGAGAGCAGCCACACCGGCGATCGAAGCCTGAACAGCGACACCCGGCCGGTGAACAGCCGCCGTCGCCACTTGCCGATCGGCAGGTACCGGCGGAGCAGGAACATCGCGAGTTCGTAGCCCGCGATGATCGCGCCGCCGACGACCAGCGGCGTCACGCCAAGGAGGTCGTTGCTCTCGATGAAGCCACGGACCAGGGCCGGGAGCGCCTCGTAGTAGCCGTCCGGAAGCGTGGCGCTGCTGGCGAGATACCCCGTCAGGCCGGCCAGGACCCAGGCGTAGGGCCGGCGAGCCGCCACGGCCCTGGGGGACGGCAGCAGTCCCTCGCTGCCCGTCCAGGAGAGCAACAGGAGCGTCCCCTCGAACAGGACGATCATGGTCGCGGCGACGATGAACGGGGCCATCCCGGTCGGGTCGGGGTTGAAGATGAACGCGATCCCGGCGAAGGCCGCCCAGAATAGTAGCCGCCGGTCGGCCAGCCACTGCCGGGAGGTGACGCCCATCATGATCGCCAACATCATGAACAGGGGAATCTGGAAAATCGCAGCGAAAAAGCCCATCATCAGGACCATCAGGTCGAACGTCTGGGTCAGCCCGAAGGCGATGTCGACCGCCCCCTCGGAGTAGTACAGGAAGTACGTGAAGATTGCCGGGAGGACGAGCAGGTACGCGAAGGCGACGCCGACCGCCGCCAAGACGAGACTCGTCGGAACCGCCGCGAGGTAGTAGCGGCGTTCCCGCGGGAACAGGCCCGGGCGCATGAACAGATACGTCTCGTAGACGAACGCGGGCAGGGCAATGACGAATCCAGCCAGTGTCGATACCTTCAACCGGGCGAATATCACCGCTAGCGGCGCGTATACCCGCGGGCAGGCGGGCTTGATCGTCGCAGCGTCGGCCATCGCCACGCCCGGGCCGGCACCGACATCGCCCATCACGCCCGTGACGATAGTGGCCGGCTGCCAGGGAACGGCACTCGTGGTCGGGCACAATTCGAAGCTCCCCGGCAGGAACGCGTACCAAATCGTGTTGATGATCTGCTCGCCAAACGGAAACACGACGGCGCTAACACCGGCCATCAACACGATAATGACGCCCAACCGCTTGACCATCTCCTCGACGTGTACTGCCAGGGGCATCTCCTGGTCGTCGGGGGCATGATCGGGGTCGATCTCGTCGGCGGGTGTGTCACCCCGATATGCGTCCCCGTCCGCGACGCCGGCCGCCGTCGGGCCGTCGTCATCGCCCGCAAGCTCCGCCGGATCTCGTCTTCGAGATGGCGGTTGCCCCGCCTCTTGGCCACCACGCTGGCCCTCTCGAGGACCGTGGGGCCGTCCATCAGTATCGTCCGTGTCGGCGGGATCGTCGGAATCGGCGCCAGCACCAGCCTCGCTCGGCAAACCAGCGTCGCCGTGGGCCGCTGGGTCGAGGTTCTCGTCTTCGTCCTCGGGATCCCATTCGACGGTCCTGAACTCGTCTTCGCTGGTGATTGTTCCATCGACGGGATCCGGCTCCATCGTCTCCATGTCGGTGACGCTGTCCTCGTCGATGAGTTCTTTAGCCAACTCCTCGCTTGGCTCGGTTACGTCGTCTTCACCGTCTTCGTCGTCGGATACGTCACTGTCTCCGGTATCCGCCTCGTCGGTGGTCCCCTCGTCAGCGTCCGCTTCGTCTCTGCCACTCGACACCTCACCGCTTTCGTCAGTGGACTCGTCACCGTCTTCGGGACCCGCATCCGCCGCAGCTTGGGCGGCGGCCTCGTTCCAATCCGCAGAATCCTCGTCTCCGGCCTCGCTGCCGTCTGCACGGTCCTGATCGCCCGTTTCCTGGTCGGCATCCTCGGAGCCATCGCCCGACGTATCGCTCCCATCGCCTGGGCCGTCTCCGTCGTCGCGTGGGTCAACGGTCGAGGACTCAGAACTGCCATCGTCGTCGAACGTCTCGGCTGAGTCGGTCTCCGCACGACGTTCGTCCCCGTTTTCGTCAGTGGTGGCCGCCGAGTGATCGGTCTCGTCATCGGGTCCGTTCGATCGCTCGGGGGCGGGTTCGTCCGCGGTGGCGTCGGATTCGTCGCCATCGGGGACGTCGCCGTCGGTCATCGTTTCGCCGGGTTAGCCCCCGGCTATTGTAAGCCTTCTTTTCGCTCCCTGGAAAGGCGATGGACAAATTGATAACAGCGAGTTCGTTACCACAACCGAACGGCTATGTCCGGCGCGATCGACGACGACACCCGTCGCACCCTCGCCAGCGGCCGGGAGACGCTGGGCGCAGTGCTGCGATCGGCCCAAAAAGACTTACAGAAAGTCTTTATCGCGTTCGTCCTCGGTCTCGTCGGCTCGATCTGGTTCCTGCGAACGTTCGCCTGGGAACGACTGAAAACCGACCTCTTCGCCCAGATGCCACCGGAGATTCGCGAGGCGACGCGTGTCGTCGCCGTCACGCCCTTCGACGTTATCCTTCTACAGGTGAAAATCGGCCTCATCGTCGGTGGACTGCTCGCAGTCCCGCTAGTGCTCTATTTCTCTCGTGACGCGCTTCGCCGCCGCGGCTATTGGCCACAGGCACCGATCGCTCGCTGGAAACTCGTCTTGCTGGCAACGGCCCTGGTCGTCCTGTTCGTCGGTGGCATCTTCTATGCGTACACCGTCTTCTTCCCGATCATGTTCTCGTTCCTGGCGACGAACGCGATCAACGCCGGGTTCACGCCGACCTATCACATCGTCAAGTGGGCCCAGTTCGTCGCCCTGCTGGCACTATCCTTTGGCCTCGCGGCCGAGCTCCCGCTGGTGATGAGTACGCTTGCCTATAGCGAAATCGTTCCCTACGAGACGTTCCGCGATAAGTGGAAGTACGCCGTCCTCGGCCTGTACGCCGGCGGTGCTGTGTTCACGCCACCCGACCCCCTGACACAGCTCATGTGGGCGACGCCGCTGGTCGGCCTGTATGCGGTCAGCCTCCGGCTGACGCGACTGGTCGTCGTGACCAAACGCTCCAGTGAGAAGATCGACGTGATGGCCGCGTTACGCGATCGCTGGAACGTCCTGGCCGGCAGTGCCGTCGTTGCCTTCGGTGCTACCTGGGCGTTTTTCGCCCGTGGGGGAATCGCTGCCGTCAACCGTGGCCTGGACGCCATACCCTACGACATCGGCGGAGTCCCGACGCTCGGTGAGGCATTCGGCGTCTCGAATGCCATCGCGTCGGCGCTGGTCGCAAGCATCGTTGCGCTGCTGGTCGTCGGTTGGGTCGCCTACCGGACCGTCTCAACACGGCTCGACGAACAGGCCGGGCTTGCGGCCCAGACGCTGGGTGATCCAAGCGCGATCGATCTGGACAATCTCGATGCGGCCGGCGTCGAGGCGGCACCGCCGGAGGCCTTCGAATCGCTTGCCGAAGAAGAGGCACTCGCTCACGCCCAGCGGGCGATGGACGAAGACGACCCCGAGAAGGGACAACTCATCATCGAGCGCTTCGACGAGGCAGCTGAACGGGCCGACCGAGACAGTGAGGAAGCCGAGGAAGCCGAGGATGGCAGCGTCGTCTCGGAGACGACGACCAACGTTGTCGATGCCTTCACCGAGGAGGAGACCACCGAGGAAGACATCGGCGGGTACTACTACGACATCGCCTTTATCGTCGATTCGCTCACCTCCAAGGCCTTCCGGGTGGTCGCGGTGTTCGGTACCGTCCTGGCGGCGGCGTTCATGTACCTCTACACCGGCGGGATCAACGACATCCGCGCGGACTTCGTCTCGCGGCTCCCGGAAGCGATGGCCGCCGACGTCGACATCGTCAATCTCCACCCCGTCGAGCACCTCATCTTCGAGATCAAGTTCTCGACGCTGCTGGCGCTGGTCGTCGTTGCCCCGCTCATCCTCTATTACATCTGGCCGGCACTGAAGGAGCGAGGGTATGCCACTGGCGACCGTCGCGTCCTGCTGGTCTGGGGCGGGTCGATCGTCGTCGGCCTCTCGCTTGGTAGCTATATCGGCTACAGTTTCGTCGCGCCGTCGGTCATCTCCTGGCTGGCTGCCGACGCCCTGAATGCACACATGGTCGTCGCCTATCGGATCAACAGTTTCGGCTGGCTGGTCGTGTTCACGACCGTTGGGATCGGCCTGCTCGCAGAGATTCCAGTGTCAATGTTGCTGTTCGATCGCGGCGGGATCGTCTCCTATCGGGCGATGCGCGAGTACTGGCGTGGGGTCATCATTGCCATCTTCGTGGGAGCCGCACTGTTGACACCGAGCGGCATGTTCTCGATGCTCCTGCTCGCCCTGCCGGCCGCGCTCGCGTACCTGTTCGGGCTGGCGATCCTGTGGGCCGTCACGCTCGGCGGTCGCCGTGGCGGCGGCCGACAGCGTCGCGTCGTCGGCTGAGACCACCGGCTCGCCCCGTCTTTGGCCCACTCGACACCCCAGGAACGCGAACTAGAGGGCAAAGACGAGTTCGAAGGTCACCGCGGAGGCGACCGTCGCCATCACGGGAACGACGTTCTGCATGAAGAGGACGCGACCGGTCGTCGCCGGGTCGAACAGATCCGATGCGTGTGGAATCTCCGCAGTTTCGCCTGCCTCGATCGGTTCCGGCTCCGTTTGCTCCGGCGCTTCGATGTCCGGATCACCGACGGTCGCCTCGTCCTTATCGGCGGCCAGGGCACCGACTGACATTCGGGGCGACTCCTGGCCGGTAACCGCCTTCTCTAAGGCGACGGCGCGGGTTGCACGCCCCCAGCCCAGACCGACGATGCAAGTGGTCGCGATCACGACGAAACTCGCAGGGATCTTGGCCGCCGACAGTCCGATGACGATCGAGGATGCCACGACAGCGACGACGATCGCTGCGGTCAGTGGCAGGTCGGTAATGTCGTTCCCGAGTGTCTCCATGGTGCGCCGAGCGATCGTGAACGTCCCGATTGCGACGGCGATCGATCCGACGACGATGGCGACATTCATGTCCAGTTCACCCGAGCCAACGAGTGGCGCGATGGCGTTGGCAATATTGCTCGTCCCTGAACTGAACGCCATCAGACAGCCGATCGCGATCAGGACGGTCGTCCCGATCAGTTCTCGACGGCTCGTTTCCGGCCCAGGGACAGGGTGGGGAACGAATCCGTCACGGTCGAGTGCCACGAGTGGCCCCTCGGACTGATCGATCGCGATCAATCGCCGGAGTCGAGGGTAGAAGTACCGACCGATCACCGCCGAGATCCAGAAGCCCAGAACCGGGGAGGCCAGCCACCAGGAGACGATCCCGCCAACGACCTCCCAGTTCAGGGATCCGGTTGCGATCCCAAGACCGGCAATGGCCCCGACGGCCGTCATCGACGTCGAAGCGGGGACCCCCGAAACGTTACCGAGCAGGAGCGCCCCGCCGATGAAAAATAACACGACGATGCTGACCGGCAGCGAGAAGACACTGGGATCGGTCAGGAGGTCCCGACCCAGCGTGTCGACGACGCGACGGCCGATGGTGAACGCCCCCAGGAAGAAAAACACGGACATCAGCGCTGCCGCCGTGACCTTGCCGATCGCTCCAGCGCCTACTGCCGGTCCGAACGCCGGCCCCGTCGTGGCACCGCCGACGTTGTACGCGACGAAACACGCGATCAGGACACCGACAACCAGTAGCACCTCAACCATACTGTCCCCCAACGAGACGTGTCTGGTGGCTGCATACCGGCGTCCACAATATCAATCGCTCGGTCAAGGAACGGCCGCGGACGGGGCGTTGCCACCAATGGACGAGACAAAATGAGGAGGGTGAAAGAATCGCCCAGTTCGGATCGCGATGCTAAAGTACTCCAGAGATAATCCCTGGGTATGCCCAAGGTTTATTCCATCAGGTAAACAACAGAAACTTAACCCTGCGGCTAGTAATGTAGGTTACAATGAGGTGCCAAAACCACAACCGATGACACTCATGTATGGCATTTCGAATACCGAATTTGAATATATGATTTTTGTCAATAGTGGTGGGGAGGATGCCTGAGAAGAAGCGAATCACCTTCGATGTTAGTAAGGAGCGCAAAGAGCGCTGGAGACAAGCACTGGATTCTGATCCTCATACGCAATACCTCTCCCAGTTTATTCGTCTCGCCGTTGAGCAGTACATCAATGACGATGGATCAGATGGTGCTGAACTACCCCCAGATTTAGAGGAGGATCTCCGGGATCTTACGGGTACTCAACAAACCCTCCTCCGGCGGCTCGATGAGATGCGAACCCAATTAGACGACATCCGCGAGTCCGTTGGCAGCACTACCAACCCGGAAGTAGAGGCTCTGGCAAATGACATCTTCCAGCAGCTGCCCCATGAGTCAACCATCAAGAGTGACAGTGTCCTTGAGCCAGATGGCTCTCCTCCAGGGACTGTTGATTGGCTTCAGGATCGAGTAGAGGCTTCTTCATATCGAATCGAAGCCGCTCTCAACCACTTGCAGTCAACCACCTACGCTGTTCACCAGTCTGACGATCAGTACTACAGAGATTCCTAATAGAATGTCAGACACCACTAATCAACACATCCAGAGGTTCCTCAACCGAGTACGTGGGATGAAGTCTGAGGGCACCTATGAAGCGCGGTACAACGCCCTACAGAAGTATGAGACATGGCTCTCAGCGAAAGATCTCTCGGTTACTGAGGTAACACCCTTGGACATTGAGGACTACCTCACATGGCTATCTAATGAGGGCTATGCGCCGAATACCATCGACAGCTATTATGCTGCTGTTCGACTCCTCTATAAGTTTCTTCTCCGCAACAAGACGCTTGAGGAAAACCCTGCAGCTAATATCGATCAGGGGAACCTCAAGTCCCTCACTTCTGGGACGAAAAAGCAGGAGTCAGCAGTCAAGGCCTACGTTACCGAACCAGAGAAGGAGGCTCTCGTAGAGCATACCCCTACCCCTACACTGCGGAATCGGCTCATCATCCGGCTTCTATGGCAAACAGGCCTTCGGAGGAGTGAACTTGCGACCATTGAACTCAGCGACCTAGATCAAGACGAGCGCACCATCGACGTATACTCGCAAAAGACTCACTCCTCCCGCACGGTCTATTATCAGCCTTCTCTTGATTTCCTTTTAGAACAGTGGCTCTCCGGTGGCTACCGGGACTCCTACCCACCGGCTCCCGATAGCCCATATTTAGTCCCGAGCAAGCGGCGGGAACACATCGATAGCGATGCTATTGGTAGGATAGTTGTCCAGGCTGCTAAAAACGCAGACATCCAAGAAGTACTGTACCGTAATGCCGATGAGAAGCCGCGCTATCGGATTACAGCCCATGCTCTCCGACATGGTCTATACACTCGATCAAATCTGGAATCGATCTACGGCGGGTACAGCAGCATCTCGGCCATCAAAACCTGAGTACGACTGAACGTTACCTCCAATTTGTCGATGAAGACGTCAAGGAAGCCTACCAAGACTTTGTGTAGCACACTTAATATATTTAAATAGGTGTGCGATTTGGGATCGCTTCTCTTCGTCTATTGTAATAAATGGAAGATTCAAAACCACGGCACTGCGGTGTGGTTTAGAGATGGCTACCGTACAACAATACTGTAGACAGTATTGGGTGGCGGTAATACACAGTACTCCCTCATTCGCAATTGACTACCTCTATTGTTCAGAACTCACTGTCCAGCTATTTCACATGGGTCTAGTGTCTAATTCATAGGGGTACGCGTTAGACAATTCTTGCACAACCAAAAAGCAAAAAGTGACGCTTGGGAAATAGCTGGCTCACATTACATGACTGCTGGATTATCGGATGCTGTTGATAAAATACCTGAGCAGGAATTAGCTGAGTTGGTAGCTCAGCTAAAGCGCCGTAAAGGTGAGCAAGCAGAAGTAAAATCGACCGGAGAAAAGTGGTTTGTCCTCTCTGCTACTGACTCAGGAACTGACCTCATTTGGGTATTGGAAGAGGCGCCAAACCATGAACAGGAGCTACAGAAGTTTCGCTCCTTTGCGGAGAAGAAGAATGTTGACCGCCCGGTTTTGGCGAGTACCGGCCAGATTAATGGCAAAATTCGTAGAGCTGCCGAGTCTGTAGACGTTGATCTCCTAACTCGGGAAGACATTGTTGATGGAATTAAATCTGAGGATTTAGCCGAATCTGTTACATCAAGGTTCTTTGACGAATCTGGCGATAACACCCACGTAGAGGACCCCAATCCGTCTTCTAGCGGCTCACCACCAACGAGCACTCAAAAAGAGGATCGCTCTATTAGCGATATAGCTCTAGAAGCTTCAGGTAATGTAAAAGAAAAGCATCTCTCTGACACCGAAACTTCCCGCCCCATTTTGTCTTATCTCCACCCAGAAGAACAACTGCAATATCTCTTCTACCACTGGCGGAAAGGTGTACGAATTGAGGGTCCAAATGGGGATGTAGACACTCCATACAACACTGGAATCTTTAGCGCGAAGCGGAGGTACTTGCTAATAACTGACAAACGCGTTTTATTTATAGCGGGTGATCCAGATTCGAACGACGAATCCCTAGATATCCCTCATTCCAAAATCAAACGCGTAGAATCGGAATTGAAAATAATGAAGCAATTCCTCAAAATTGAAACTCACGACGGGCGAGTTATCACATTCTTTGATGGAGGGCATGAGGCTGAACATCTGCCTGACGCTAAAGAATATTTATCCAAGGAATTGAATCAGGCTGGTGGAGGCCCGGTGGGAACTCAGGAAAATGTGGAGAGAGAGGATTCTAACAATCATACTTCGGAAATAGATCCATTAGAGTCCTCAGATAAGTCAAAAAAGGACATTACCGTCGGCTTGATACTTTCTTACATTGTCGGTGCTGTAACCTTCTTAGGTGTATTTTTTGTTGATTACAGCGTTCCTGCATACATTCCTTTGTTCCTCTCTGGGGTCATAGTCTTCCCCCCGACAAGGAGGTGGTTAGAAGATTCATTCAATATCAAGATGAGCCGATGGCTCGTGGTGGTAACATTCGTTCTATTACAGATTATTGGTGGGGCACTGATGGGGCCATGATCGATCCGAGGTATCGGTAATTAACTAGCGATACACGTAGTTTTGCCTCTGCTCAGCAACGTCTGCTAATGTGTTGAACTTCTCCTCGAGCATCTCATCAATCATCACAAGGTCGCTGGATAGATCGGTTCGAAGTTCCCAATTGATCCCCTCGTTCCCACCACGATTTTTCTTAGTAAGATATCCAGCCTGACGGAGAATACGCAAGACCTTGCGAACTTGTTGTTCTCCAACACTGTCCTCTACCTCAAAGTGATCCTGCTCTTGGTATTTGCGGGTCAGCGCTTCAGAGACTCTTGACGCAGTAAATGGTGCCCCCTCTCCGATTCGGAAAGCAATCACTTCCAATATATCAGACGCCTTCTCATAGATGACGCCGCTTTGACTATGAGTGAGGGATTGTGGCCTTCCAACACCGGGATCCTCTGGGAGATATCTCTTTGCACTTGATAAGACGCTCTCCTTGTATGCCTGACCCCGCCCCCTCCACTTTGGAGGGGCAATGTATTCCATCATCGCAACGGTCTCTTCCTTTGAGCCAGTATAGAACCAAATCTTCTGAGCTAATGCCGTCTCAATCTTTGACCGATCTTCCCCATACTCCTGAAGGGTCGTGTTGGGCTCAACAGAGAGTTTCCCTTGCCCCCACCGAAGAAGTGCCTCCCCCTTCCGGTCATTCGCAACACCAATCTTCTGTCGCAGAGTCGTAATATCGGCCTCGGTTGCTCTTTGGACGTTCTTTGGAAGGTCTACCTCCCCGCTTGAACGGGTGGATGTAATCGAGGTTTGGTTTGACTGAGACGATTGGCTAGAGCTAGTTGACGGGTTGAGTTGGGGGTCCGACTTGAGTATTCCAATAAGCTCAGGTACAGATAGTTCTCTAAGGGGTGCATCGTTCTCGATTTCGTAATATCCCTCCTCTCGATTCTGACACTCGTGCCAGTCCTTATTACACTGCCAGAGCTGGCATCCTGGACCAACAACGTACTGCTTAGAGAGACGGGTTTCTCCAAAGGATCCTTGAGGATTTTCACTCCCAAACGCCCTCTCAGCGGCTTCTACAGATCTTTCTGGAACTTTGTAGTATAGATGAGTTCCATTATGCGGAGTTTGGACACGGAACGTATCAAATACCCCTCGATCACGGAGCTCCTCTACGAGTATCGGATTAGATGAATGTCTATAGCTATCAATATCAAAGACAAGTAGCCCGTCTCCGGCAATAACACCATAATTGAATCCTGCTCGAACCAGACCAGCTTGGCCCCCGTCAAACCTTAACCATCGGCCCCACATCTCAGCAGGGCTCTTACCCGCACGAGTGAGCCTGACTATCCGGTTCGACAGACTGATCGAAGACTCGCTTAATCTCTTACAAAGGGTTTTGAATCCACTCAATCGCTCAGCGCTAGCTTTACTTCTCTCGCTACGCTTGGTGTTTTTGCGGCTCATAGCTTTCCATTGTCTTTAGGACCCGAGGCTCACGCTTAGATAGGGACGATAGACACAAATAAAGAGAGAGCCCGTCAATAATGTCCGGAACGTAATTTTATGATCTATTGATTTTTAGATCGCGTAATCCCTCTTTTCTCTTTCCGAAGGTGCTAGGAAACTGCTCGTCGGCCTAATGTGAATACTAGTGCGGCTTCAATAATCGCTCCTGTCGCCGAAGTAACTACCCCTACGGTTTCCGCCTCCGGGGCTAAAGCCATATTTCCGTTTGAGAAGGTGAAGAGACGCCTCATTGAAAAGAGACTAACCCTAATTGCGCGACCCCAATTGACCTCGCCCGATAGGTCTAAATAAATTACAGAACCCGATTCTGTAGCAATCCCGAAATGCAAGAATAGGGCGGTAGAAATCGCCCAGACCACCAATCCAAATTTAATTACCTGTCGGGGGCTCTCTCCATATTTCATGAGGCGCTTTATTGCCGCATAACGAACCCAGGGGAATAGAAGCTTGAGCTGCTTCCTACGGCACTCTTTTTCACGAATATTATGATAACGGGCAGATTCTGACCCGGGGCTGGCACGATAAGCAGTTTTGATCTCGGAGTAGGTTCCCTGAGCTGATTGCAGATGTTCAATTTGTTCGGAACTCCCGCGCGCCCACTGATTTAAACGAGCTTTGAGTCTGTAAACGAACCTTATCGGAGCTAACAATCTGATATATATCCACCAGAAGACCCCGCTCATTTGACTTTCAATTGGTGAATCTGGTGGCTCATCATCGTGAGAACGGGCATTTTCCGAGTTTAGAGGCCTGCTGGATTCAACTCCGAACATAGTGTCATCTGTGGTAATGACTCCGACCCCTCTGATCACCCAATCAGGCTCAGCGAGCCTATCAGCCTGATATTCTGACATCAATTTAGTGCCAAGGTCAGTGTTCTCGTCTAGGGTAGCACCTGAGAAACGGGTATCAGTCAACTGTGCCTCTAAGAAATCGGTGGCAGTTATATCTGAGTCAGAGAATTTTGTCCCATCCAAATCGGCCGCTCGAAATGTACAATCTCTCAGAGTCGCATTTATAAAGCCACAATTGTCCAAATTACTCTGGAAGAATACTGTGTCAACAATCGTTGCGTCATGGAACTCTGCCCCACTCCCTCGGGCGTAATTCATTCTAGTGCTCGTAAGGGTTGCATCATGGAACGTGGTCTGAGGAATCCTGCTTTGAGAAAATTTTGTTTGATTACATGACGCGCCATCAAAGCAGGCTTCTCTCAAATTTGCGTCACCGGAAAAGTCCGCCCGAGTCAGGTCAGTTTCACTAAAGTCCGCGTCCCGTAATAGGGCACCACTGAAACAGACATCTTCTAAGGTTGAACCACTAAAATTTGCTCCAGGGAGCTTTGCCCCCTCGAAATCAAGATCTGAACCATCCTCGATATCGAAAAGCTGAACATTTGGGATTGGTTGATCATGCTCAGCTATTGCTTCATTTATTTTGTCGTGGGGCTTATCGGAAACCTCGGCATGCAGAATACAGTAATTCTCTTCAGATTCCTCCCAAGGAGATAGGCCACATTGTCTATTGTACCCATGGCTTGTATCCCGTGTTGCGGGGGAGAATGCACACGGAGGGCCATTGGGAATTGACATCTCTTATCTACCCGAAAACAACCCCATCCTCCTAAACCCCTACCTTGGGAGATTATTTTCTAGCACTCGCTACCAACTTTAATATGGTCGCATGATTGATTAGTCTCATGGCCGTCTTCGAGGTTCCGAAGGAGCAACCTGAGGATGAAACCTATCCTGATGAAGCGATACGATCATCGTTTGATGATATCGAGGAATTCAACGAATACCTCACGTCGTACTACTTCCGGAATATAGATTCTGCTGACTTGCACCTAGTTCCCGGCGTAACCCAGCTTAGTAGCGATGAATTTGTGGAAAAGCTAGGTCGTCGGGAATGGCATATTGATGAAGAGTATGGGAGTGTAAAACGGATTAGCCACGACCCATACGGGGAGGGGGGCCATGCCGGGGCATATTTTGCCAGAGATGACGATTCTGGATATTTCATACTTTACACCAATGAGCCCAAGCGAAAATACGTTGATAAGGTCATCATCTCAGATCTAAGAGTAACGTATCAGACTAACCGACTTCATGCTCCAGCCTATAGAATTGAAGATCTCGTAAATGATCTCACGACTGCTGATGATGACACCCCTCCAGCTGATGTCCCGTATGCTGACCAAGTTCATTTAAAGCGGTCTGAACGCTCTGAAATCAAATCTCAGAGGGACACGGATAACAAGAGGACAATAAGTTACTGGGGCGACGATGCTGCTTCCATTGTGACTGAATTCCGGCGCGAATTTGGGGTTTTAGTAGATTCCATCAAGCTGAGATTTCCTGACTCAACAACTCCAACAGACCAATTGGTTTTCAAAATTGGCAGGAGTGGTGTATTAAAACTCATAAGGGGAGATTTGAACGATATGTTGGAAAAAGTAAATCCGATAATCGAGCAGACGCTCGACGTAAAGAGAGCGTATGATGATACGGAAACAGATCGAATCGAACTTGCTGGGACTGATACTGAGATCTCACAATCCAGTCCTGCTTTGATCACTCCCGGAGACGAAGACCGATTCACGAAGGATGGGATCCAGGCATCACTCGATGCTCTCGGTAGCAAGAGCTTCATCCCGATTGACACATATATTGAAACTGATCCATTATATTATAATACGACAATCTACCATGTCGGTAAGAGAATCTACTTCGATATCAGGGGCGATGGAGGTGCACTCCGGATTTTCCCACGTGCCGGCGAAGAAGAGCTCAAGACTTTCTTCGGGGTTCTTGAGGCGGTTCAGAAAAACGCAATCAGCAGCGCTGAGACCCACTCCGTAACGGAGGTTGGTCAGTAAGATGAATGTTCAAGGTGCTGCCCACGGCTGGAAAGAGGCGAAATCCGAATTTGAGGAGGAAGTATCTAACCCAGAGGAGGAATTGGCCACTGATGACATTGAAGACTTAGACGAAGATAGTGACCGCATATCTCAGAAAATAGACGAATTTGAAGATGAGATCTCACTGTATGACCGTCGTTTCAACCTACGTGCTACCTTGACCTCTGCGTTTGAACACGGTGGAAAATTGTATTCCGAATGTGATTGGGAGCTGATTGAATCACTATCTTTCACACATCACGAATCGGGGCCTGCAGACCTCTTTGTTGCTCATAGCAACACCCACGGCACGATTATTCTGCTTGCTCTTGTCAAGGAAGAGAATACGACTGATACGTACCACCGAATTCAGGACCTATGCGAGTATGTCGACGAGGAATTAGATAGCGTCCAAGATGAACTCTCAGTGGAAATTGATGAAGACAACATCGAGGGCGCTATAGCGACTACAGGGGTCAGCCCAGAGGCTGTGGCAGGCGAAATGGGGCAACTCAACGGGGAGAGCCCTGTTTCAGTTTGGGAACTTGAGAGCGGAAACGATCAAAAAATCACCGTAATTGAGGATGTTGACGGGGTCAGCTGGTCCGGTCATACTCCGAACGGCACTCTCGGAAACTTATTGTCTGAAGGACAGGAAGTTGCCAATACTAAGCAACTGGGTATCAATATCTTCTACGATTCCCATCACCACCAACTGATACGTCATTTGCCCGCCTTCTTGCACAATAAACACTTCCATGATGATCGGAAGAATTTCTATTTCGATAAAGACGAGCTCATCCAATTCTTGCTACAAACAAAGGGTGATGTGAATCGTAACAGTGCCGGACCGCGTGCGAAGAACCTTATCGAGTGGTGGAGTCATGTCGGTATAATCACCGATGCATCGGATCCAGAAAATTACAGTGACGACGTAGACGTGTACTCTCTTCCAATTAGTGTATTAACTGAAGAAAACATTGAGGGGCTGGTTACTAACTACAAGAAGAAAGTAGCGAGAACTCTCCTAAAGAAGGGAGTCCATGAGTCCATGGGAGAACCTCAGAACCCATCTGCGGAAAGTTAAGTTTCCTAAGCTGGTTGCTGGTCCTTCTTAGAAGGCTTAATTAGTGCTCTCCAGGTATTCGTAGGAGAATACCAAAATGAATCGTTCGTGGTCTAACCGGCTGTTTGTACAACCGATGCTTAGGTGGTCGTAGTTATGCCCAAGATAAGCGTCGAGGTGCCCGCGGAGTTACTCACCGACCTCGATGATCACGTCGGCGAAGACGGAAAGTTCGTGAACCGTAGCGAGGCGATCCGGGCGTCAGTCCGGAAGACGCTGGATCTCCTCGACGAAATCGATCAGCGACACGGGAGGGTCGAGAATGAACACTAACCAGGAGACGGTATCGATCCCGCTGCCGCAACTCGGTCTGATCGCGGTGTTCGTCACCGCATTAGTCACCTCCCAGGTTACCGCGAGCAAAGTCATTGGGATCGAGTTGCCGGTCTCGTTGCCATTCGTCGAGTCGATGATACTCGTTCCCGCAGCGGCGTTTGCCTATGCGGTGACGTTCTTCGCCTCCGATTGTTATGCCGAACTGTACGGCCGGCAGGACGCGACCCGGCTGGTCAACGTCGCCTTCGCAATGAACCTCGTCTTGCTCGGTCTCGTCTGGCTGGCCATCGAAGCACCCATCTTCGCCAATTCGCCGGTCGACCAGTCGGCATTCTCGGACGTGCTCGGGTCCAGCACGGGCATCGTCGTCGGGAGCATGCTCGCCTATCTCGTCAGCCAGAATCTGGATGTCTTTACCTTCCACTGGCTTCGGGACCGCACCGACGGGCAGCTGTTGTGGGTACGTAATCTCGGCTCGACGCTGACCAGCCAGGCGGTCGACACGGTGATCTTCATCACCATCGCGTTCATCGTCTTCAAGGGCGTGGCGTTGGGCGATGCACTCGGGTTGATCGTCGGCCAGTACCTGATCAAACTCGGCGTCGCGCTATTTGACACGCCCTTCGTCTATGCCGTCGTCGGATTCGTCCGGCGTCGCGACCGCTCGCCCTCGCCTGTGATGGGCGACTGATCGATCGACGCGCTCACGTGACTGAGCGGTCGCGTTCTGGTTACGTATCGACTGGATGGGCAAAGGCGTAGCGCGGTTTGACGTCGTCGACCCGGACCGTCAGCGTCTCGCCTTCGCTGACCCCCGAGACGAACAGCGTGAAGTCCTCGACTTTGGCGATCCCGTCGCCTTCCTGCCCTTCGTCAACGATGTCGACCTCGACGGTGTCGCCCTCACGAACGGGTGCCGTCAGGCGGCTCTTGCCGACGAGATAGAGTTCCGAGGAGGAATCCCGCGAGGCATCCGGACGCACCTCACGGACATACTCGAACTCCGCCTCGATATCGTCTGTCAGGTCGTCCAGATCGCGGCCGTCGAAAACCTTCACCGCGAGATCGCCACCGGCATCGAGGACGTCTAGTGCCACGTCCAAGGCCTGGCGAGCGAGGTGGACTGACCGGGCGTGATCCAGATCGTACTCGCCGGTGACGTTCGGGGCCATGTCCGAGAGCACGAGGTTGACCGACCCGACTGATTCGGTGATCGCTTCGATGGTCGAGTCGTCGGTGATGTCGCCACGGATCGTCTCGACGAGGGCAGCAGGGTCATCCAACGGGTCGATGCGCTGGCGATCGACGCCGACGACGCGGCCGCCCTCGCCGACGCGTTCGGCGGCCACCTGGAGCCACCCGCCGGGGGCCGCTCCGAGGTCGACGACCGTGCGGTCCTCGCCGAGCAAATCGGCGGTCTCGTCGAGTTGCTGGAGTTTGTAGGCCGAGCGGGCGCGATAGCCCTCCTGTTTGGCGCGGTTGTAGTACTCGTCTTTGCCGCTCATGGCACTGTCACCTGGGGTTGTGCGCTGGTCTGTCTCGGTGCTGCAAACGAAAGTGCGATCATACCGGGAGAGACGCCGTGCAAGCGGAAAGGCACATCGAATGTGGCGTGCGTGTCTATTGAAACGATCCCCACAGCGCGTCGAGACCGAGGGTAACCGCCGACTGGACGGAATCAATCGAGCCCGGGTCACGAAGCCCGACGACCCCGTGCTCCACATCCCGCAACCGGAGTTCTACCCCCTGTTCGAGCGGCACCAACCGCATCCGCCACGATATTGGCGCTGTCGAAGGCGTCGTCGTGTTCGGTACCGTCGCTCGCGGCCGGGCCGACCGCCAGAGTGACAGGTACCTCTGGGTGCTCGCCGACGATCGCGCCGACCAGCACCGCGCCAACGAACTGGCGAAGGAACTCGGGACGGAGCGATTCGACGGCGACCGCTACGAGCTCCAGATCTTCGTCGAGACGCCTGAATCGGCCCGCGGCCACGCTGGCCGTCTCGAAGACGTGTTCACCGACCCAATCACGCTCGTCGACAGCGAGACGCTCCGAAATCGCAAGACAGAGGTGTTGCGCGGTGCCTGACGAACCAGACGACCTCGACGAGACCGTCGCGCACCCGAGGACGCGTTCCGGGAGCAACTGGGGCGGCCGGACTACGAGGCGTGGCTCGACCCAAACGATCATGATGCAATTCCCCGCTCGGAGTTGGACGAGCGGAGCGTGTCATAGAATCGTTCGCAGGTGCTCAGTAACGGGTTTGGGTCTTGGTCTGGATTCGGTCAGCGGTAGTTGCTGGCTCTGAAATTGTAGAAAAGTATATGGATTATGCAGCTGAACGATTGAACGTGTCAGAACAGCCCTCCACAAGGTCAAATACCCTGGTCAGCACAGAAACCAAGATTACAGCAGTCTTCGTCATACTCGCTCTCGTATTGGTGTACGGCACAACAGCTGTGACTGATAAGCAATGGGTTCACTTCGCCGTGCTCATCGGCGTTGGCGTCATCGTCCCGACATTCATCAACGAATGGCGTAACTAATCGGATTACGAACTCGACAATTGGACAGACAGACCGTCCAAAGCGTTCTATGACACGCTCCGAGCAAGTTGGTTTCTCGGCAAACGAAGGAGACGTGACCGCCCGGAGTCCAGAGAACAAGGGAGTCGTGGCGGTCGCGGGCGACCAGATGACGACAGAATCGGATACCCTTTGATCGGTATGGCCGGATCGATGCGGAACGGTACACCGCGCATCTGGCCACGGCCTTCGTTTCGTCAGTGACGTCGAGAATACTCCTTCGAACGCGCCAGACTGACAATCGTGCCCAGCGCAACATGAAGTCTTTTTAAATGATGCGATCGTATCCGATTTCAAGATGTTCAACGCCATCGTGAGCGCGGATACGTTGCGGACGGCGCTGGATTCCGTCAGCGTGCTAGTCGAGGAATGTAAGCTCCGGCTGGAGGAAGACGGACTAGAGATCAGGGCCGTCGATCCGGCCAACGTGGGGATGGTCGATCTCTCGCTGTCGGCGGCAGCCTTCGAGTCCTACGAGACTGATGGGGGTGTCATCGGTGTGAACCTCTCGCGACTCGAGGACATCGCCGGGATGGCCGAGGCGGACCAGTTGATCCACCTCGAACTCGACGAGGAGACCCGCAAACTCGAGATCGCCATCGACGGCTTGGAGTACACGCTGGCGCTGATCGATCCGGACTCGATCCGTCAGGAACCCGACCTGCCCGACCTCGATCTGGCCGCCGAGATCATCCTCGAAGGGCGAGACGTTAACCGGGCCGTCAAGGCTTCGGACATGGTGTCCGATCACATCGCGCTGGGGGTCGACGAGGCCGAAGATATGTTCTACGTCGATGCGGAGGGCGATACCGACGACGTTCACTTCGAACTCGGGCGCGAGGATCTGATCGATCTGACCGCCGGTCCGGCCCGATCGCTGTTCTCGCTGGACTATCTCAAGGACATGAACAAGGCGATTCCGAGTGACGCCGAGGTACGCATGGAACTGGGCGAGGAGTTCCCCGTGAAGATGCACTTCGACATCGCCGAGGGCCAGGGCACGGTCACCTACATGCTCGCCCCGCGCGTCCAGAGCGACTGATCGCTGGGCCTCCCTGTTCATTCAGCACGACTGTTCGTCCGGCCCGCGCTCGCAGGATCTTCGAATTCTCCCGTGCGACGTCGAACGCCCGTCTGACGCATCGTTTTGTGTAAGAAGTCCCAAAGTTCAGGTATGCCGAGCCTCGGCGACGCCTATAGCGATTCCCGATGGGGAGATCGCGACCCCAGACAGATCTTGGGGGGGACTGCCGTCTTTGCCGCCGGAGCCATCGCAATCGTCGCTGCGATCGGGCTGGTGACGACGCCGCTGTCGGCTGTGTTCGACCTCGGTGAGACTGGTACCTACCGCGTCGCCGGGATCGTCGCCGGCCTGGGCGTGCCAGCCGCGTTCCTTGGTGTCGTTGCTGTACTCCCGACCTCGCGCCGCCAGCGCGTCGGGGTCGTCGTCGGGGCGGCGATCGCCGTGGGCGGCGTCGGGCTGTTTGCCCACGCCTACCCCACACACTGGACAGCGAGTTCCCAGAATTTGGCGTTTCCGACAGCCGTCGTCTATTTCGTCGGTGGGTGTCTCGCGCTCTGGTTCGTTTTCACGTCGATGGCCGGCGCGCACGTCCGGAACAATCCCCACGGAACGGTTCGACTGCGGGTTACCCGCCAGGGCGAAACCAGGACCGTCGAGGTGAGTCGCGACGACTACCAGCGATACGCTCGCGCGATCAGCGACGGCGGGGAAGAATCCCAAGTGATCCGGGAGATAGAGTCGAAATATGACGACTGATACGGGATAGTGTCGATTATTTCCGGATGGTGCCGACCTCGGGTCGGCGGATACCGGGACATCACGACAATCATCCGTATAAATTCCGTTGCTCGTCGCTAGTTCGACCGATCCGTTGTCGGGGTTACTCCCGAGGGTTTATTCGCCCGCGGTGGCAATCCTGCCGTCGATGGAGCCACGCCACGCGCGATATCCGTTTCTGGGCTCGGCCAGAAAGGCTGTCGAAGCGGCCGACGTCGATCTCGCGGCTGTCGCCCGTGAGAGAAGGTCAGCGGTCGATCGCGGTCGCGAGCGGATCCTCTCGGGGCTGTTCGAGGGGACGGTCGGCGAGACCCACCGCCGACCACGCGTGGAACTGCTCTCCTATCCGGTGGCCCGCGTGCTGGTCTCGCTGGTCGACCAGCCAGCCCTGACCCACCGATACGCCCGTGCCGAGGCCGCAGCGGCCCACGAGCGCTTTCAGGAGGATTTGACAGCCACACAGTTCCGTTCGACGGACGGACAGCAACTGACGCTTGCCACGTTGCTTTCTGAGTTTGATCTCCGCGGGGCGATCGAGCCGCGTGAGACGACCAGCCTGGACGATGCCGAGCGGTTTTCCATAGCAGTCGGGACCTATCTGGAACTTGCGGCCGGCCAATACGGCGACGACTGGCGACTGGTCAACCGATCGCTTGCCGACGGACGCGTCCCGATCGACCGCGAGGAGTTGCTCGAATTACTCCGGGCAGCCGTCGAAGAGCGGGTGCTGGACGGACTGCCCTTGAACGTGCCCGATCCGATCGCTGACAGCCTCACCGAGGACGTCGAGGCCGTCAGCGAGCGCCTCGACGAACTCGATCTGACCCGGGACATCGACACTGTCGTGCCCGAACTGTTCCCGCCCTGTATGACTGCCTTGCTCGATCAGGTCCAGAAGGGTGAACACCTCGCCCACCACTCGCGGTTTGCGATCACCTCGTTTCTGACATCGATCGGGATGACGACTGACGATATCGTCGAGCTCTACGAGATAAACCCGGGCTTTGGCGAAGAGATGACGCGCTACCAGACCGATCACATTCGCGGCGAGACATCGCCGACCGACTACTCACCGCCCGCCTGTGCGACCATGCAATCCTACGGCGACTGCGTCAACATGGACGACCTCTGTGAAGAGATTTCCCATCCTCTGTCCTACTACGAGGCGAAATTAGAGGATGCCGACGAGGAAGAAGTGATCGATTGGCGGGAGCGCGATGGCGACGAGTGACCACCGGGAACAAGGAGACATCGATTCGAGCGAGCGGGGAGTGAAACGACTCGCGAGCCGCGAGGGCGAGCAAAGCGAGCCCTCGGAATGAGCGAGCGGGAGTGACTGTAGGGAGCGAGACGCGAGCCGTGAGGGTGAGCAGAGTGAACCCTCAGAACAAGCGAGCGAGGAACGAAGTGACTCGCGAGCCACGCGGTCGAACGGAGTGAGACCTCGTTGCTCGACGAGTGCCCGGTCACGAGCGGAACAGTCTTCAATCCTCAACTCGCGTCGATATCTCCAAAGCGGCTGGAGATCCATAGCCCAGCACCCGAAAGGACGAATACGAACCCGAGCAGTGCGGCGACCAGCGCATATCCGCCGTTTTCAGTCATCCTACCGTTCGTCGAGAAAGACGTACTCAGGACCGCCAGGACACCGAGGAACGCCAACACGACGGCGATAGAGACTCCGATCTGTAATTGCGTTTTTCGGTCCATGCTGTGCTGAGCGTTCCGCGGGACGCCCGAAAAGCGCTTCGAAGCGCCGTTGACAGCCACCGGTCCCCGTGTGATGTGGGGCCCCTAGAGACCCATGATTCGTATGGACGCATACCGGAGCCGAGCCGCAGCAAATCTTAAAGGACCGACATCCACCATGCCCACGAGGACGATCGGATTCCACTCGCACCCGATCCGCGGTCGAGGCCGTCTACGTCGGTGACGTGGCCCGGGAGACCCGGCCAAAGCGCTACGCGTTTCCACTCTCGCGACTGGAACGGCGTCGGATAGAGGCCGTCGGAGGGTCACAATCCAGCGATAGAGACGAGCGGGGCGAACCAGCAATGAGCGGCGACACGGCCGACGAGTACCGGATCGCCTTCGAGTGATCGGTCAGGCCTCGTCGCCGTCGAATTCTGTCAGGTTCGTCCGTTCACTTTCGCCAGTCAATTCCGCGAAGTCAGTCCCCTCGGCGAGTGCTGTTTCCTTCTTGACCCGATAGCTACCCGCGTCGGTGGTATAGAGATCAGCCGGGTGGAAGAAATACCAGTCTTCACGGTCAAAGCGAACACCGATGCGGGGTTTCGCGCCGAAGTTTCGCGCGAAGTAGACGAGATTTTCGACTTCCTGGCCGTCGAGATAGATCGGATCGCCGGCACTGGATTTGGCCTCGACGGCGTAGAAGTCCTCCCCGTCGCCCGCGAGCACATCCGGGAGTTCCCGCTCGGTCGCAGAGCCGCTGGCGGGCGCTCGCATCACCGCGAAGCCGGCCTCGTCGAGTTCGTTGACGAGTTCGCGCTCCCGGCGGTCACCTTTCGCGTTCGAGTTTGCCATTGTCGGGATCTGGCCGGCCGCGGTCTTGAACGCGTCGGCTGCCGTCCCGCAATGCCAGCGTGGCTGTCAGGGTCACGCCTCGTCCCGGACAGTCACGACCGGCACCGATGCCGTTCGGACTGTCTTCTCGGCGACGCTCCCCAGGAGGATCCGGTCGACACCCCGCCGGCCGGTCGTACCCATCACGACCGCATCACAGTCGTGGAGGTCGATCGCCGTGAGGATTTCCTCGTCGGCCGTGCCACTCTGGACGTGAGTCTCGACGGCTACGCCACGCTTATCGGCCATTGTAGCAACGTCCGCGACCGCGTCCTGAGCGCCCTGGTCGAAGGCACCCTGTGTCACGCCCGAGCGAACGTCCGGCCCGAGTGCGGCCGTCTCGACCGCCGAGACGGCGTGGACGGTCGCCTCGACGGTCGCCGCGAGGTCGATACCGTGGCGGGCGGCCCGCGTTGCGCCCTCACTGCCGTCGGTCGGAAGCAGGATCCGCTCGTAGGGGAACGCGAACGTGTCGTCCTCTTGCATTCGAGCCGTGAGGACGGGCACGTTCGAGAGTCGAACCACTTTCTCGGTGACGCTGCCAAGCAGGTACCGCGACAGTCCCTGGCGGCCGTGGGTCGGCATCACGATCAGGTCGTAGTCGTATTCGGCGGCGTACTCGACGATCGTCTCGGCGGGACTGCCCTGGACGACGTCGGTCGAATACGTGACGTTCAGCGTCTCCAACGTCTCGCCCGCGTCGTTGACGATCCGTTCGCCCTGTCGGACGAGTCCGTCGACGACGCCTTCTTCGGTGAGCGTGACGCTGTGTTGCTCGGTATCGGCGACGTGCAGCAACCGGATCTCGCTGTCGAGATAGTGAGCGATCTCCCCGGCGTGGTGGAGAGCTTCGGCGTTCCCGGTTGTGTCGTCGACGGGGAGGAGGATCTCCTCGTACATCTCATGTATCACGTTAGCGCGTTGCGCACATAAACGTCGACCACTGAGCGTCTGGAATTTCAGATCGGTTCGATGTCTGGCTGTTGGTCGTGGCTGTCATGGTCGCTGCTTGCGTCATAGTTGTCTTCTCAATCCGCGCCAGCGTGTTGCGTGCACGCTTGACCTGCGACAGAAACGCCTATGCCCGGCCCGCCCCCGTAGTTGAACTACGCGTGGCAAAACAAGCCGAGAGCGACGCCGGGGTGCCCGTGGCCGATGTCCTGCCCGATTTCGCCGACGCCTTTCCGTTCGACCGGTTCAACGCGATGCAGGCAGAGACGCTGCCGGCACTGCTCGAAACTGAGGACAACGTCGTCGTCAGCGCGCCGACCGCAAGCGGCAAGACCGCCGTCGCCGAGGTCGCGATCTCGAAGACGATCGAATCTGGCGGCACGGCCCTGTTTCTCGCGCCGCTACGTGCCCTCACCAACGAGAAGGAGAGCGAGTGGGAGCGCTTCGAGGAGTTGGGCTACTCCGTCTACGTCGTCACCGGCGAGCGCGATCTCAACCCGCGCCGGGCCGAGCGCGCAGACGTCCTCGTCATGACCCCCGAGAAGGCCGACTCGGCGACCCGCAAGCACGACTCCAGGCGGTACGGGTTCGTCACCGACGTCGACTGCGTGGTAATCGACGAAGTCCACCTGCTGGATGCCGACCGGCGCGGGAGTGTTCTGGAAGTCACGATCTCCCGTCTTCGGCGGCTCTGTGCCCCCCGAATCGTCGCTCTCTCGGCGACGATGACCAACATCGAAGACGTCGCCGAGTGGCTCGAGGCCCCGGCCGACGCCACCTTCGCCTTCGGCGACGAGTACCGTCCCGTCCCGCTGAATGCTGACGTCAAGACCTACAGCCACGGTGACAACGCCTTCGCCGATAAGTACCGGCGACTCTATCGGGCGCTCGATCTCGCCGAACCACACCTTCGGGAGGATGGGCAGGCACTCGTGTTCGTCTCCTCGCGACAGGATACCGTCCAGGCTGCCAAGAAAACCCGCGACGAACTCACCGAACGGGATATTCCCGTCGGGGCGCGTGGCGACTACGACTTTCACAACGACGCCTCAGATCTCAACAACAACACGCTTCGGCAGTCGGTACTGGACGGCGTCGGCTTCCATCACGCCGGTCTCTCCCGAGAGGACAAGAACCGCGTCGAGCAGTGGTTCCGCGAGGGGAAACTGGCGATCCTCTTCTCGACGTCGACGCTGGCCTGGGGTGTCAACCTGCCCGCTCGCTGTGTGGTGATCCGCGATACGAAACTCCACGACCCCCTGGAAGGAGAAGTGGACATGAGTCCACTCGACGTCTTGCAGATGCTGGGACGGGCCGGTCGTCCGGGCTACGACGACCAGGGCTACGCCTGGGTCATCGCCGACCGGAGTGACGCTGACAAGTACCGGCGCTTGCTCCGGGATGGCAAGGAGATCGAATCCCGTCTCGCCGAGAGTTTGGATGCCCACCTCAACGCCGAGATCGCAATGGGGACAATTCGGGATCTGGATGATGTCCTCGACTGGCTGGAAACCACCTTCTATTACGTCCGGGCACAGGCTGCTCCGGATCGCTACGAGGCGGCCGGATCGCTCCGGGAGCAAGCCTCCAGTGCCCTCCGCGGGCTGGTCGATCGTGGATTCGTCGAAATGGACGACGACCTCCGTGTGTCGGCGACGCCGCTGGGTCGGCTCGCCTCGCGCTTCTACCTTCGGCTCGATACGGCCCGGCACTTCGCCGACCTCGCCGCGGCGGCGAGCGAGCAGGACCTCTCCGAGCGGGACGCCCTGACGGCCGTCGCTGGGGCTGGCGAGTTCGACAGCGTCAGCGCCCGGACCGACGAGCGCGACGCCGTGCAGGCGGTCCTGGGCGAGGCCAGCGAGCCAACCACCATCCTCGACGTGGATCTCGATGCCGGCCAGCGGAAGGTCCTGGCCATCCTGGAGGCGAGCATGCAGGGGACGACGCCGGCAGAACTCCAGAGCGACGCCTGGGTCATCCGACAGAACGCCAATCGCTTGCTTGCGGCGTTGCGTGCCTTCCTCGACGAGTTCGACGGGTCACGCGGGGCCAACCTCGCACGGCGTGTCGAAGCCCGCGTCGAACACGGGATCGGAGCCGATGCAGTCGGCCTGACGGCGATCGATGGCGTCGGGTCCGGGCGGGCGAGCAAACTCGCCACAGAGGGACTGGCGACGCCCGCAGACGTCGTTTCGGCGGGCGTCGACGGCCTCGTCGAGGCGGGCCTGAGTGACGGTGTCGCCGAGCGTGTCCGCGACAGCGCGGCCGAACTGCCAGCCATCGACGTCGAGTGGGCTGGCTTCCCTGATTCGATCCCCCACGGCGAGAACGAGATGTGCGAAGTGACCGTCCACAACTCGGCTGGCGGCGCACGGGCTGGCGTCCGCGTCACGGTCAATGGCGTCGAGATGACGACAAGCGAGGCCTACCTCGGTGAGGAGACGCTTCCCGTCGGCGTCTTCGGCGGCGACACCGAAGCACTCGAATTTGCCGTGGAGGTCGCGTTCCCGGAACTCCCGATCAAGCCCGTCGTCGAGACGCGGACGGTCGAGGTTGGATACTAACGGAACCTACGTGCTTCGGCTGTCAGTCGGCAACTCGTCTAGCCTGATGGACGTTTCCATCGGTCGGTTCGTACTCGGAAACTGGTAGTGCTCGTCGCTGTCGTACTCGGTTCTATGAGGATAGGAGCTATCGAGGAACTGGATTTAGGTCGACGATCGAATGACCCTATTCACTTCACCGATCACGAGCGTGACGATCAGACCGACAGCCATACCGACAGCGACCCCTCCAAAGAACGTCTTGGACGAAATCAAGACGATCGACACTGCCAAAAATATCATAATTCCGACCCCATATGGCCGGTAGAAGCATTCGAGTGTTTCGACGTAGGACATTCCAATGATAGCTCCTCCAGCGGCCCCACCCAGTGCGAGGGAAACAAGCGGAACCTCCAGCACTGTTTGATCGACCGCATCGAGAACGATGTACCCGACTCCAGCCGCAACAATGATGAGTCCGAGATAGAGCACAAAGAATTGCCAGTCCTCGATTCGGTGTCGATACGCAGTCATGGTATGTTTGAATATGTCTATATATACCAAAATATCTTTACAAGCGCCCAGGGTGGCCCAGGCTATAACCGACTGGAATCAAATTAGGCATTGTGACTCCGTAGCCAGTACCACCTTTGGCACCGCTCATCGTCTGTGTATGGCCAAGTGCACTTTTATCAAATTCGATCGCACCGATGGTGTATTCCGTATAATCGGTCAATAGCGCGGCACCACCGATAACAAGAGTGACAGCAGCAGTAAGGGCGGCGGTAGCTGGGCCACCCAGCGAAGAGCTGCCGATAGCTGTGCTCAGCGCACCAATCACTGCGCTAGCACTCAGCTCGTCCAATTCGTCATGTAGTTCGAAGGCAATTCGGTCCCGTCTATGCGTGTAGTCATATGCACCGCACTCCCCATTCGTGTTCTTGTAGATATCAAATCGTTTGATTACGTCTTGATTATCGCCCATGGCTGATACCTGTTTTTCGACAGTATCCTGTGACCTTACTCCTGTATTAGACGTCAATGATTGGTACTGTGGGCCGGATATCTGTGTCACTTGGACATTTCCTTGGTCAGTGTCTGCTTGCCCAACATAGCGGTCTTTCGTCCCATCGTTGTCGATCGTGACTGCTACAACAGCCTTACCTTTTTTATCAACAATCGTATTCAGTTCGAGTACTCGATATTTCCGTTCTTGTTTTGGAGAGTGGCTGCGCCGCTTTCGTGCAGCCCCAACACTGGAAAACAGCCCTGTTCCTGTTGCCACTGCACCCAGTTTTAACATCTCGCGTCGTGTCTTTTGTGACATACAGATTGTATGAATGTTTGGATAGCATAAAAAATTTACTATTTAAAACTATATTTAATTCTAATCGCCATATTCGATCTCAGGAAGTAGGTTTTTTGATTGGAACGCTCTTGAGAAGGAGATTGTTGATAGGGAGAGCTGCGACTAAAAGTCGAAGAGGGCAAGGGCACCGCGCCAGCGGTGCCCGATATGTTCCCAATAAGTCGATTCGTGTCGGAATCGGCTGCAGCGGACCTGCTGCAACAGGTTCGCTGGCGTGATGGTGTCGAGTGCCCCCGCTGCCGTTCTGACCTGACTGCCTTGTTGAATCCACAGAAGGCGTAGCGATCACTCCTTGATGGCCGAAAACGCCGTCTCGGCCATCCAGCGTTGCCCGTAGAGCCCGCTGTCCAACCGTGCGTTGTGGGCGTGGTCGTAATGCGCGAACACCCGGTGTTTGATCAGCGGTCGGACACCCTCTGAACGGAGGGTGTCCCGCAGTGATTGATCGTCGTAGCCCTTGTCACCAGCGAGACTCTCAATCTCGTCGGTGTTGCGTAGCGCCACCTGACGGCCCACCTGAGTGTCGTGAGACCAGTGTGCCGAACAGTGGACGTCGAGGACGGCACACGAGTCCGTGTCAATGAGGGCCGTCGTTTTGAGCGTCCGTATGTGGCGATCCGACCGATCGAGGTAATGGCTGGATGCCGCTTGCCGGTCGAAGAACGTAGCATCCACAGCGCCATGCTCGCCGGGATCGCAGGCGGCCGCCGAGCGGTCGAGCAGTTGGCGCCAGACACGGGTGGGCACCCGCTCGAAGGACCGCCACAGCGTCGAAGGTGCCGGGAACGCGGTGCGGGCCAACTGCAAGATGGCCCGAACTCGATCCATCTCGCTCGCCCAATCGACGATTTCGCGGTAGGTTGCATCCATGTGAATCCGGAGAAAATGCAGCGTCAGATGCTTCCAATCGGCAAATCCGTGGCCAACCGGGTCGCTCACCACCGGCGTGGGGCTGGCAGCACAGCGCTTTTGAGCCAGCGATGCGGCTTGTTTAACGAAGCAGAAGAGGACTTCAGGCACATTCACTCTCCCCGCTTCGCTTCCACCTTCAGAGCGACGCTATCCTGCTGCCATCATCGGATTCAACAGAGCAGTAGAATTTGAAAGCGTTTGTACGATCACCGCACGCAGTCGTGCAGTCATCTGGGCGATGCTCTTCAAATTCTACTATAATCGAGCGGGTCCCGTGACCCATCAAGCATCGTTACTTTCGAATTCTGGATTGGACCTGACCTTGCCCGTGGGCGTCTTCGGCGGCGACGCCGAGGAACTGGCCTTCCGCGTCGAGGTCGCGTTCCCCGAACTCCCGCTCTGTCCCGTGATAGCGACCAGGTCGGTCGACATCGTGTGATCGGCTGTGGGTTTCTGGCCTTTGCTCCGTCCCATGAACGGGCTTTCGTGATCCACACATATTATAACGGATGAAGGAAACGTCTTGCCCGTACCATGGAAGCCGATCCGGGCCGTTCCGAATCGAACGCAGTACCGCCGCGTGATACCCTCGCTCTCGTGTTGTTTGTCGGATTATATCTGGGCCGTGGAGTCGGCGTGTTCACGTTCGAGACCACACTCGAAGGGATGCTAGTCATCATCCTGTTATATCAGGTATTTTCGTGAATATACTACCTCGTATGCACTCCTCTCATCGAGATGATCACGACCGAATCTTCTCTCGGAGAGATGACTCTCGGTCGTCGCGACTCCAGAACTGCTGATCGTTCCCTGACTTCTCGTCGGTCAGCATTTCCCCCGCTTGGCGCTTCTCCGCAGGGTTGGCGTGCCTCATTTCGTGGTGGGCCCAAAAGCCCAGCCCAGAGCGGAACTGCGAGGAGGGCGGGTGCACTGTTGACGCCGTGAGTTCGTCTACGTCGACGAGACGAGGGAGATACTTCGTGAATTCGCATTCAAACCTACCGTCATGAAAACTACCACGACGGGTTCGACCTCTCCACCAACCTCCAGACCGGACCGAGCCACACCCCGATATTGATGTCAGATCCGACTACGAATATACGTGGGCGATGACACCGGGTTGGCTCGACCTCGAAATCACTAACTCAGTGTTTAAGGTTGATCTCTCCACTGGAGACAGTTGGACCCTTTATCCATCGGCGGACCCGTAGCTTACGGTGGACTCCGCCCTTCTAGCAAAACTGCTGACAGCCATCGTGGCCGATCGAATTCACCGGGGTCTTTGGAAGTGATCAGGGCCCGTTGATCGGGCGCAGTTTTCGTGTTCACGTGGTTCGATAGCGCTCGTATGTACTCGCGTTCGAAAATTATAACCGCACTTCGTGTCAATATTTACTCATGGATAGGAGTTCGGATAAACGGATTCAAGCGATTCTCGTTTTGGTGTGTTTGCTGGTTGGTATGAACCTCGTCTGGATCCATCGCGCGCTCGGTTGGGGAGCGGCGCTCACTGGGATCGTACTCGGATTCGTCATTTCCATGGTCGCTTTCGTCGTTACGACGCCTCTGGACTGATAGCAACAGCAATCGTCGGGAAAGACAGAGAATTATCCGGAAAAACAGCCGCTTTCGATCAGTTGTCGCCGGGGCTCGGCTCCGCGGCCTGGTCCGCGGTGTCGGCGGTCACCTCCGCGTTGCTCACTTCGAACTGCTCGACCAGTGCTTCGAGGTCGTCGGCGAGCCCGGCGACTGACCGGACATTCTCCGAAACCTGACTGAGCGAACTGGTCTGTTCCTCGGTCGCAGCCGAGACGTTGCTGGCCTCCGCGGCCGTTTCCTCGCTGACGCTGGAGACTTCGTCGACCATAGCCACGACCTCTTCGGTCGAGGCGGCCTGGTCGTCGGTGGCGTCGCTGATCTCCTGGACGCCGACTGCTGCTTGTTCGGCCGCCTCCTCGATCTCCTCGAAGAAGTCGATGGCGTCCTCGATCGTCTCCGACCCGCTCTGGACCTTCTCGGCCATGCGCTCGATGTCGGTGACGGTCTCGTCCGTCCGGGACTGGATCTCCGTGATGAGGGACTCGACTTCCTCGGTCGCCTGGGCTGCCTCGCCAGCGAGGCCCTTGATCTCGTCGGCGACGACGGCAAAGCCCTCGCCCGCTTCGCCGGCGCGGGCGGCCTCGATCGAGGCGTTCAGCGCCAGCATGTTCGTCTGCTCGGCGATCTCGCTGATCATCCCGACGATCTCGTTGATCTCGTCCATCTCCGAGCGGAGGGTTCCGACGCCATCGACCGCCTCGGTTGCCTCCGCTTCGATCTCCCTAATCTCCGTCGAGGCCGCCCCGGCCTGCTCGCTTCCTTCCCGGGCACGATCGGCCGCCTCCCCCGCCGTCTCGGCCACGTCGACCGACGAGGAGGCGATCTCCTCGACGGTCGCGGACATGTCGTTCATCTCGCTGGCGACTTCCTCTAGGTTCTCGGACTGTTCGTCGGCCCCGTTTGCGATCTCCTGGACAGACCGGGCGACATCTTCGCTGGTCTGCTCGATCTCGGTCGCACTCGTGGCCACCTCGTCGCTGGCGACGCTCACCTCCTGGGCGATCGACTGGACGCGAGCGATGCTCTCCTCGACCGCGTCCAGTCCCTCTGCGATGTTCGCCAGCACGTCGCCGTACGCGCCCGGTCGATCGGTATCGAGCTCCTGGTCGAGTTTCCCCTCGCTGAGATCCCGACTCACGGCGCGCAATTGCTCGAAACTCGCCGATAGCTCGGCGAGTCCGGCGTCGAGTTCGGCCATCACCCGGCCGTACTCGCCAGGGAGGTCGGTATCGAGGTCCTGATCGAGGTCGCCGTCCCGGAGGTTCCCGCTCGCCCGGCTGATCTCCCCAAAGCTGGTCCCCAGCTGGTCCATCCCCGCTTGCAGGTCCTCCATGATCGCACCGAACTTCCCGGGAAAGTCCGTCTGGACCTCGTCGTCGAGGCGCCCCTCACCGAGTGACTCGCTGACAGCCTCGATCTGTTCGACCTGCCGGTTCAGATTCAGTCGCATCTCTTCGAAGGCCTCGACCATCTCGCCGATCTCGTCGTCGCCGGCCGAGATGTCCTCGCCGTTTTCGAACCGACCCTGGGACAGTGCAGTCGCCCGGTCACGGACCTGCTCGATCGGTTTCGAGATGTATCTGGCCGCGCCGTACCCGGCCACCGCAACCCCGAGGGCTGCGATGGCGAACACCAGCAGGATGAGGTTCCTGGCCGAGGCGGCCGTCTCGTCGAGGGCCACTCCCAGTGCCGCGACGGGACCGGTGACGTCTGACTCCGGAACGGTCGCGACGAGCGTGAACTGCTTCATCCCGAGATCGAGGGGTGCGTAGGCGACGTATCGCGTTTCGTTGTCCGACCCGTCGGTCTGTCTGGTGTACGTGGTCATCCCTGACTCGCCCGAAAGCATCTGGCTCCCGGCGATGTCCGCCAACTCACTGCCGTAGGCACCGTCCGCGACGGCCGCTCGCTCGGTGACCTGCTCGCGGTCCGGATGGCTGACGATCTCTCCGTCACCGTTGAGAACGTACAGGAAGCCGTTCTCACCGACCGTCACCCGGTCCGTGGTCTCGGTGACGATGGAGTAGTTGAACTTGGCGGCGATCACTCCCTCGAAACTCCCATCACGGTACACTGGGGTGGCGACGTACTGCTGTTCGTGTCCCTCACTCGTCTGGATTTCGCTGAAGTGGACCTGGTCTTGGCCGCCGCTTTTGGCCATCGTGAACCAGTCCGCCTCGGCGTAGGACTGGCTTTCGTTGGCTCCCGAGGTGACTTCCTCGCCCGAGCGGTCAGCGTGAATGATCTCGGATCCGTTCGGTCCCGCGAACGTGAGCTGGTCATAGGCCAGGCGTTCGTTCTCGCCGACGGTGATCGTCCGCGTCAGGAGGTACCGCTCGAAGGACCGTTCCATCTCGCGTTTGGCGTCTTCGAGAGCCGTCTCCTGGAGTTCGTGATAGTAGACGTTCGGTGCCAGGATCCAGTCAAAGGGCTCGTAGTAGGTGTAAGCGATGAACTTCGGGAGCTCGGGGTTGCCAGCCTGGGTCGTATCCTCCCAGAGATACTCGGCCACGCCCCAGTCTTCGCCCGCCCGGATCGTGTCGCTGGACTGAATGTTGGATTTGACCTCCTCAAAGACGGTCAAGGTTCCCCCACTATCTTCCTTCAGGTTGTGGCCGTCCTCGAGGCTGTGGTGGACGATGATATTCGACTCAAGGTCAGTGATGTAGGCGTACCCGGTATCACCGATGTATCCCGGCTCGAACGCGTCGGCCATGGTGCCGTTCATCTGGATTCCATCGCCCGTTGTCCCGCCGATCAGCGCCTCGACTTTCCGTTCGACCTCGCGCTGTTGTGCAGGAGCTAACTCGTCGAATGCTCGGCCATCGTACTCCGCGTCGAGTATCTTCTGGACCGCACTGTCGATGCCGCTGTGCATCTGCAGCGCCATGTAGCCCAGTTGTGACTGGCTAGAATCCTGAATTAGTTCCAGTTCCCCTTCGCTTGCAGCCAGGTAGTTCTCCATAGCCGAGGCACTCGACAGCGATCGGACGTCGACCTGGCGCTGGTTGAACAGATTCTGGATCCCCTCCTGTCTGGCCGTCACACTATTGTTCAATTGGTCGGTGATCTCGTTTTCGAGGGACGCACCACTGCGGTCCTGAGCGTCCTGATTGAGCCGGTCCATCCCGTCAACCGCGAGAAATCCGACGCCGGACAACGGAATCAGCGAAATCGCTAAGAAGAGCGCGATGAGCTTGAGTCGAAGGTTCATACTGTCATTCGCCTGATGGGGTATTTAACCTCTTACGCCGAATTTTTGATTGCGATAATTGGTAGGTCGAATATACACCCCATCGCACACATTCAGCTTACGGGCCGCCAAACAGCTGTAGAGCGTCATAGACGCCGGCCAATATTTCCCTGAAATACCACAAGATATCTGTCAAATTCAGTGGCGCTCGCGTTACTGGGACGACCGAACTCATTCACTCGGCCGGCTTGATCCGCACCGTCCCGCCGACGTCGAGGTCGGCCAGCGGACTCACGTCTGTGATCCGGGCCAGGGCCGCTACAGGGCTGGCCGCCCGCGGCGTCTCGTCGGTGCTCGCCGGGGTCGGCCCCCAGAGCAGCGCCAGCGCCTCCCCGGTCGCCCAGTAAGCAAGCGTGCCGACGGGTACTTCCTCGCTCGTCGTTTCGGGCTCGCCGTCCAGACTCGCGTCGAAGTACAGTTCGTCACCCCACCGGGTCGCCTGTCCCTCGACGGGCAATGCGTCGGCAAGAGCATCTCGGAGGGCAGAGTTGTCGTCGAGCTATTCGGCGTCGAGTATCCGGCCGTCGACGGTGACTTGTAGGGCAGTCATGGTCGTCAGTTCGACCGCCCCCTCTTTGACAGTATGGTTACAGCCGTTCGAGAAGCAGTTCCCGCAACTCCGCGACGTTCTCGGCGACGACATCCGGGATCGATCGGTCGATGTCGCTGTGCACGCCCGTGAATCCGATGGTGAACGCGCCGGCGGCTTTCGCGGCCGTCGCGCCGTTCGTCGAGTCCTCGATCGCGACGCAGTCGGCTGGATCCTCGCCGGCCAGCCGCGCGGCCCGCTCGTAGACGTCAGCTGCGGGCTTCCCACGTTCGACGTCTGCCGCGCTGACGATCGCGTCGAAATCGTCTTCCAACTCGAAGCGCTCGAGAACGACGTCGATCCAGTGGTGTGGTGAGGACGTCACCAGCGAGACGCTGTGGCCGTCCGCGCGAGCGTCCCGGAGCAGTTCCGGGACCCCCTCGACGACTTCGGCTTCCTCGCCGTATATCTGCCGGCCGGCGGCCTCGAACAGTTCGAGGAACGCCTCGCGAGAGATCGCCGCGCCGTAGTTGTCATCGAGGTAGTCGTATATCTCCCGATAGTACATCCCCGTCGTCTCTTCGGGCGGCACCGTCTCGTCTGGCACGACTTCGGGGTAGATGTCTTCGCTCTCGTGGCGCTTCCAGTGGGCCTCGGAGCTGACGATCACGCCGTCCATGTCACAGAGGACTGCAGTCATACCCGATGGTTCGTTAGCGTGGACAAAGCCATGGCGATTTAGCCTCTGGAAAGATTACCCGCTGTGCGGCCCCGGTCGCCAGAGTCGGCCGCCTGTGCCCACGCCTCGACGCCCTCGGGGCAAACGCCGACTGGATCGCCAAGCGTGAGTTACAGTGACGCATCACGTCGGTCTCGCGTAACGCTAGGGAGCGACGGGGACTGGGCTGGGCCGGCAGCGTGACACGCCGTTATCGAATCGAGGGCTAGCACGTCTCCAGTCGCGACACCGGTTATGCTAGACGCAGGATGTCGACATCGATTCCCACCGGACCGGGTCACAGAGACCGACCATGCCATTCGGGGATACCGGAGAGAGCAGCCAGCGAGCGTATGCGCGATGGCGTCCACGTCGTCGCCGGGAGTATCCCACCTTCGACGGATCGCCGATGCGTGAACACGAACAGCGTGGGCAGGTCCTAGTCATGGCCAAGCGCGATAAAATAAGATGTGGACTAGGCGGATTTCGCGAGGGTGTCACGCGTAGCGTGTCGAAACAGATGCCAGAAACGTTGCAAGGTGGACAACGGATGCTCGACCGGGTGGCTACTCGCCGTACGTGTGGAAGTCGACCGCCTGTTCGAGCAGCTGGTCGGGAATCCCCGGGACCTCCTCGTCCCGGACTGGACCCTGTGACTCGGGCACGTCCGGATCGCGGGGGAAATCGCGAAGCGCGAAGTGGATGTCGATGCCGGCCTTCGCGCCTGCACCCAGCGCGATCGGCAACTGGTTGTGCCCCGGCGTCAGATCGCCGACGGCGTATATCCTCTCGACGCTCGTCCGGCCGTGATCGCCGACCTCGACGGTTCCGTCTTCATTGATCTCACAGCCTAACTCCCGGGCGAGACCGTTGTTGTACTCCGCGCCGTACATCGCGAAGCCACCCTTGTACTCGCGCGTCTCGCCAGTATCGAACTCCAGCGCTTTCAGCCACCCGTCCTCACCGTTCTGGACGCCACTCACGTCCGCCTCGATCACGTCAATCGGATGGTTCGCGAGGGTTTCCGCGGTCTCGTCGCTCCACTCCGTGTCGACTCCGCGGGTCAGCAGGTCCACCTCGTCGGTAAAGTTGAGCATGATCCCCGCGACGTGGGCCGCGCTCTCTCCATGGCCCATGACGTAGACCGGCTCGTCGACGAACATGTGGGCGTCACAGTGCAGACAGTAGTGAAGCCCGCGACCGGTCCGGGGCAGCGGGGGATCGGGCCGGACGTCGTTAAACCCCGTCGCGAGGACGACCGCGTCCGCGGCGAACTCGTGAGAGTTGCCTACGAGGGTGATTCCGTCACCGTTTCGCGAACAGGACGTCACTCGATCGCGATAGAAATCACAGCCGTAGGCTTCCAGTTGCTCGCGGCCCGTGCCGAGGAGATCCATCCCACTGTCGCTTTCCGGGATGCCGATGAGGTTGTGGACCTCTTGGATCATCGCCGCCCGGCCGCCGCCGACATCGACGATGGCGGTCCGGTGGCCGAGTCTGGTGGTGTACAGTGCGGCCGACTGTCCGGCGGGGCCGCCGCCGACCACGATCACGTCGTACTCGCTCGGGTCGTCAGTCTCGCTCATGGCTATCGATGACAGCGCGTGCCATCAAATAGCTAGGTACTGCGACAACCGGGTTACGGCATCCTCACCGGCTTACGCGCTGTCTACCGGGCGTTGATTGGGCCGGATCTAGAAGGAGTCAGCATGAGTCAGCAGATCGTCCCCGACGAGGCCTTCGACTTCGAGTTACCGAACGTCGGCGTCGGACCCGATCCGTTATCGCTGTCGGCCGTGATCGGCGCCTCGGACTTCGCCGTCCTGCTCTTCCTGCGGGACTATCACTGCCCGAAGTGCAAGGCCCAGGTCGGCGAGATCAGCGAGCACGCCCGCCAGTTCAACGAGATGAAGACCGCTGTCCTGCCGATCCTGCCCGAACCCCGAGACAAGGCGGCCAGATGGCGCGAAAAGGTCGTCTCGGAGTTCCCGTTCCCGCTGCTGGCAGACGCCGAGAAGACGGTCGCCGAGCAGTACGACCAGCCGACGCGGTACGGACCGGTCGGGCAGCTCTCGGACCTGCTCGGGCGACTCCCCCAGAGTGTCGTGCTGGACACGCGCGGCGACGATGTCGACATGGTCTTCGAACACGCCGGAGACTCGATCGACGACCGCCCGACGCCAACGGAACTGATTGACACCGTCGAGGATGTCCAGGAGTCGTTCGTCTTCGACTGTTCGCTCGTGGAGTGTTAGGGGCGGAGAGGCAACGACGCTACGCGTCCAGCGCGTCCTGAAACGCGTACTCGACGGCCTTGTTCAGCGTCGGGTGGGCGTGGATCGTGTCGGTCACGTCCGTCACCGTCCCAGACCCTGCACGCATCGCCACCAGCACCTCGTGAATCATCGTCGAGGCCCCCTCGCCAAGCATGTGACACCCCAGAATTTCCCCGTCGGGGGCCGCGAGCACCTTCACGAATCCCCCGTCCAATTTCTTCGCCCGGCCCATCGGCGTCTCCGGGAGTGATTGCCGGCCAACGACGTACTCCCGATCGTCGGCCCGGAGTTCGTCCTCGGTTGCGCCGACGCCCGCGATCTGTGGCTCGGTGAAGATCGCGTGGGGAATCGCCGAGAGATCGATCGCCCGACGCTCGTCGTGGACGATATTGTCGATCGCAATTCGGGTCTCGTAGTCGCCCGAGTGCTTGAACATCGCGTTGCCGGCGATGTCGCCCTGCGCCCAGACGCCCTCGGCACTGGTCTGGAGCCGCTCGTCTGTCAGAATGAATTCACTTTCGTCGGTCTCGATCCCGGCCGCGGCGACGTCAAGCGTGTCCGTGTTCGGGCGGCGACCCGCTGCGAGGAGGAGTTTTTCGCCTTCGACGGTAATCGTCTCGCCGTCCTCGCCTTCGGCCTGCACCCGAACGGTCCCGTTGACCGACTCGACGCCGGTCGCCCGGTAGCCCGTGTGGACGCCGTGGCGCTCCCGAGCGATCTCGGTGAACGTCTCGGCCACCTCGGAATCCTCCCGGCCGAGCAGCGTCTCGCCCGTTTCGATGATCCGAACTGGCGTTCCGAGCGTCTCGAAGAAGTAGCCCAGCTCGACGGCGATGTATCCGCCGCCGACAACCACCAGGCTCTCCGGTTGCTCGTCGAGGTACAGGGCCTCGCGGCTGCTGAGGAAATCGACCTCGTCCAGGCCGTCGATCGGCGGCACGACGGGGCGACCCCCGGCGGCGACGAGGACTTTCTCGCCACGGACGCACTCGCCGCCGACGGCGACGGTCCGCTCGTCGACGAAGACAGCCTCGTCGTTGTAGAGGGTAAGGTGCTCCTTCTCGCGATAGGCCTCTTCCATGCCCGCCGCGAGTCCCGACAGCGTTTCGTCCATATCGGCGACGATGGACTCGAAGTCGATCTCGTCAAGGGACGCATCGAGGAAGAACCGGTCGGCTTCGCGGACCTGCTGGGCAGCACTCGCGGCCTGGATGAGCATCTTCGAGGGATTACAGCCTCGATTCAGGCAGGTGCCACCCAGCGGTCCCTTCTCGATCAGAGCGGTCTCCAAACCGGCCTCGGCAGCGGCCGCGGCGACGTTATTCCCGGTGCCGCCGCCGATCACCAGTACGTCGTACTCGTCCATCACTCGGCCCCCGACGGCCCGAACTCGGCATCCCACTGCAGGAGTTCCGCGACCGCCGGCTCCAGGGCCGCACCCCGCTGGGTCAGCGAGTACTCGACGCGGACGGGTTGATCGCTGACGATCTCGCGGGCGACCAAGCCGTGGTCCTCCAGCGACGAGAGGCTCTCGGAGAGCATCTTCGAGGAAACGCCCGCGAGGGCACCTTTGAGCGCGCTGAAGCCCATCGGCCCCTCCTCTATGAGGTGGTAGACGATCCGGAGGTGCCACTTCCGGCCGGTGACGGCCTGGATCGCGTCGAACGATTCGCTCGGGTCGACGAACCGCGGCCGCGTCGTCGCCCCGGGATCGCGAACGGTCGTCTGCATGTCGGAACTCATGGTCTACCGGATACAGTGAGCGCAACCCCCCTTAAGCTCGCCCGGACGGGGAACGGTGACCCGGATCGGCGAAACAGTTAAATATGAGTTTCCGTCGTCTGTTTGTCGTCGGAAGACGATCCCTTTCAGAACGTGATGATCTCGTAGTCGTCGGCGACCAGCGACCGGATGCTCGGGTGGCCGTCGTGGTCGTCGAGGGTGACGACGCCAGCGAAATGACGGCCCCAACACAAAAGACAGGTGCTACCGAATATCACCGCATGTCTGAACCGTTCGATGACGTCGTCGAGCACGTGAAGGCCCACGCGGACGAGGCGTTGCAGGCCATCGTGGTCTACGACGAGACGCGCCATCGCGACGTCTATCGCCGCGAGGACGTCGACGCCCTCCACGACTCGGCGCTGGAGGCGGAGGTCCTGGCGGACATCCGTGCGGACCGAAGACGCCGGGAGAGCCCGGCGGCCAGCGAGTACGAGGGCGAACATCGGGCGAGCGCTCACGTCTTCGACGAGCGAGTGATCTTGCACCTGCCGCGCGACATGGACTCGGGCACGATCCTCATCCTCGATACGGCCGCCGCTCGCAACCTTTCCGAGTTCGTTGCGGACATTCGCGATGACATCTACGGCGAGTAAACTACCCTACCCTACTTCGCTCGGGGTCAAAGGACCCACTCGCTCGTTGAGGGTTCCGTCAGACGAGGTCTGACGACGTGCAGGCTGTGAGCCTGCACTAGGGCTTTCGCGTGGACTCCCGTTCTATGCCTCGGATGAGGCAGGAGGGTTGTACTCCCCGCTTACGTTCAGCGTCCCGCGATTCAAGCGCACGTCTACGGGTGCGCCTCCGTCGTCTGCGTTTTGCCGACGCCGGAGATACTGCAAACCGATGTTCTTGGAAGCGTTGTAGTCGGCATGGTTCTGGTATCCGCACTTCTGACACTCGAAGTCCTCGCCGTGGCGGTTGTCGTCGTGGGTAAATCCGCAGGTCGAACATCGCTTTGAGGTGTTCCGTGGGTCCACCTGGACGGCTTCGACGCCGTGTTCTTCGGCTTTGTATTCGACGTACTCGTAGAGGCGACGGAACGCCCACAGATGATGCCACGACGCTTCTGGGACGTTCTCACGAATATCGGTCAGGTCCTCGAACACGATATGCGAACAGTCGTGTTCAACGGCTTCAGTCACGATCTCGTTGGCGACACGATGCAGGAATATCTCGAAGCGTCCGTCCGCTTTACGCTCAATACCTGCTATCGCGGCGTGTGCCGCCCGTGTTCCGCACTGCTGGAGGTCGCCACGCCGTTTTTCGTACTCTCGCTTCCAGTGGTTGAACTCGTCTGCAGACCAGAACCGTCCGGTCGAAGCGACCACGAGTTGATTCACACCGATGTCCACACCGAGGACTGTTCTGTGCCCGGTCGTGGTGTCAGTGTCGTCGTCCTCTTTGAGCATCGACGCATGGAGAAACCAGTCGCCATCACGCCGGTGCAGCGTCGCCCGCCGAAACTCGTAGTCCTCGTCTGTGATGTACTTCGTCGGCGGGTTCTCCGAGTCATCGGGGAGAATGTAGTCACACTCGATACGCCCGTCCACAGTTGATAACGAAACATAGTCGCGGTGGAACGTGGCGCTTCGCTTGTCGTAGATAGCGGTGTCAGCCGTGAACGTCGGACGAGACGTCTCTTTGTCGTTCTTGAGGCGTTCGACGCCGCTTTTGACGGCTTCGACGGCTTGACGAATCCCCTTCTGAACGAGATTCGCGGTCAACTCGGTTTCCTCGCGTAGTTGGTCGTACAGGCCACATTCGGCCTTGGCTTTCGAGGTGACGTGGTAGCCGTCGTCGTCACCAGAAACGCCGCGCGTTTCTGGTTGGCAACCAGATTCCTCCGGAATCTGGTGACGCCCGTGCCAGCACCATTCGCTCGCGGTGTTGGCGCAGTATTTGAATTGCTCGACAGTCTCTCGAAGGTGTTCACCCGCGCCTTCGGGCGTGTCGAGCTTGATAACGGCGGTACGACGGTACTCCACTTTTTTCACATATATACGTGTATTTACTTAATAATTGGGAGTTAGCAGGCAATAGTCTGGTGGCTGGTCAGTACTGAGTCGGCTTCTGCTCACGGCTTCGCCGTTCGCACGGCCCGAGGGATCTCCGATCCCTCGCTGTCCTCTCCACCCTACTCACTTGTGCTTCCGACGTATCGGAATACCGACACTCCTTGAGGGTGGGGCCTCCGCCTCGAATTAGGTGAAGACGACTGGAAATGGCGTAGTCACATCCTACCTGAATCCGCCATCGTGGCGGAGTTTTTCGTCATGATGAGCCCACTCGCGAGCATGAGCGCCGCGAGGGTGACCATTCCGGCGTCCCAGCCCATCCCGGCGGTCATCGCACTCCCGCCCATGCCGGTGTCCATCCCCATGCCCATTCCGTTGCCGTCGTCCAGCATGTCGGTCGCCAGCAGCGCCTGGTTAGCGAGCATGACGACCGAATAGCCGATCATCAGCGGGCCACTCGCTTGACCCAGGCGGTCGGCAGACGGCGTGAGCAGGACGGCCCCGTGAACGATGACGACGACGCCCAGGCCGAGCATGAGCCACCCGCTGGTCACCATCTCGCTTCCCCCAGTCGCGCTCCACACCGAGTACGTCCCGGACGCGAACGCGATCGCCGCGCCGTACAGCCGCGTGTTCGACACCATGCCCGAGTGGACGCCCAGACTCCCTAAAGAGGTACGCGAACTGTCAACGGGGTTTCCTCGGGGTAACGCCGGAGCCTATGGGGCGGCCGGTTCAAGCGAAGTCGATGACGACCAACCGCTCCTACGACCTCCTGAACGTTATCGACACGATTCACCCGTTCCCCACCTTTTGCGAGGCCTTCAAGCGGGCCTGTCAGGCGTTCCGCCGGGATGTCTCGACGATGAGTTGCTGCGTGGAGTGACTCAGCGGAGTCGAATCGGAGACGAGCACTGTCCACTCTTCGCCAGGGGGTAGTTACGGGATGGTAGCCGTCTTACCTGGCCGTAAGAGAGATTGATATTGCTAGATGGCCCTGTTTGACACATGACACAGGAGCACCGCGGCGACGGCTGGACAGCAACGGTCGAGGATGGCGCGATAATCTTCGAGTTCCTGCCGGGCATGGAACTGGAAGCGTTCGGCGAGGAAGCCTACGAGACATACGAGAGATTTCTCGACCGGGGCGACGTCGAGAGCCTGGTGACGGTGGTCAAACTCGACGATCCATTTACCGAGGACGTCTTTGCCGTCTGGGAACGGACGGCCGAGCGGGCCACCGAAGCGGGCCTCCAGCGATGGGCCGTCGTCGCCGACGGTATCAAGGCCATCTCGTTACGCGGCAAGATCGACACTGGCGGGCTGGAGACCGAAACGTTCGAGGACCGAACCGAGGCGGTCGAGTGGGCGACAGACACCTGAACTGGTGTCGATCACGGCGCTCGCGAGCCAGGCCCACCTGCGTCGCGTGACGGGTGCGTAGCAGGCGAGTCCCTTTCGTCCGGGTGAGTATCGTTTATGATCCCGCGTCAAAACTATGAGGTATGTTATCGGCGTTCACGCCCGAGTTGATCGTCGCCTTGACCGTCGTCATCATCGTCGCCGGGGCGGTCAACGGCCTCGCCGGGTTCGGGTTTGCCCTCGTGGGAACGATGGCCCTGGCGACTGTCGTCGATCCGACAACCGCGGTCGTATTCATGATCGCGCCGATCCTGGGCGTGAATCTCTCGCTGCTTCGTGACCTCTCGATCGCGGACCTGCAGACGTGCGGTCGGCGGTTCACGCCGTTGATCCTGGCAGCGCTCGTGGGCACGGTCGCCGGGCTGGTCGTTCTGGAACGCGTGCCACAGGGGCCACTCAAAGTCGGCCTGGGCGTCCTCTCGCTTGGCTTCGTTGCGGTTTCCCAGCACGTGATCGAGATTCCGGGCCTCGACCGCGCCAAAGAGGGCTGTTTCGTCGAATCGACGCGGGGGATGGTCGCCGTAGGAGCCGTCTCGGGACTCCTCTTCGGCGGGACGAACGTCGGCGTCCAGTTGGTCGCGTATCTGCGCAGCTGTGACCTCTCTCATGGCGTGTTCGTCGGCGTCGTCGCACTGGTCTTTCTGGGACTCAACGGCGTCCGTATCGGGGCCGCGGGCGCGCTCGGCCTGTACCCCAGCTTTGGGCTCGCGCTCGCTTCGGCTGTCGCCGTGGTTCCGGCCATCGCCGGCGTGGCTCTCGGCAAGCGATTGCGGGCTGTCGTCGACGAACGCGGCCGGCGGGTGGTCGTCCTGGGATTGCTGATCGTGATCGGCGTTCGACTGGTCCTCGGCGGATTCGGGATCGCGTGAAGGAGTTCTTGAAGACAGCGAGATGGTGATAGCTATTCGGTGTTGACCCACGGTGCGAAAGGCGATTAGTGTCCGTATTGCTCTCCAGGGAACCGCTCGAGAGAGCACTGTGAAGCAACCCCAATCAATCATCTTGTTTTATGGATGTGAGTGATCAGCAAACGGTTCGAATGGGTGTTTGACAAAGAAAACAGCCTGAAAGCCCCGGCTCGGTCGCGTGTCGTCACTCCGTTCCTCCCGCTCACTCGAATCGTTGCCTCTCTTCGGTCGGCAACGCGGGTCCCGATCGCTGAGCGACATCTCGTCGTTCGCTGCTCGCGGCTGTGCCGCTCGCTCTTTCCGTGGCCTCCCTCTGGTCGGCCACGTACCGCTCACTCGAGAGGGGTCACTCAGGCGACTCCGTTTCACCGCGACCGAGCGGCCCCTTTCGATCCCACCCGTTTCGGCTGGTCACCCAGGTTACGCGGGCGGAGATGAAAGGGGCGGCCGTCTCCGCGAACCCGGCCGAGGCAAGCACTGGACCGAGCGAAGCGAGGGAAGCGCGCAGCGAGGCCTGGGAGCGGAGACGGCCGGGGCTTTCTGGCTGTCTTCGGTACGCCTTGAATATGCAGCAGTTACGTATACCACTCAAATTCGCAAATCAGGTGCTCAGTGTGAGGCAGCGACCCACCTGGGTGCGCTGGGCTGATAACCTTCCTCGGTCAGTCTGATTGAGCCAGTGCACGATTCGGGTGTGTGTCCGTCAGCGAGTGGACTGCTTCCCGTGGTATGGGGTAGATCCCCCAGAAGGCATCGACAATATCCCGGCGACTGCAGCACCGACCACGCTGGCGGCGTGCATAGTGCCGGCTTTCTTTTTGCTGGCTCCCGGAGAGTGGGTATGGCACCCACCCACGTCCTCGTCCCGCTCGATGGCTCGCCGCTCGCGAGCAAGTCACTCCGACACGCACTGGAAAACTACGACTGTGAGATCACGGTGCTCAACGTCCTCACGCCGATCGGGAATGAGATGAGCGAGGGCGGGGTTCGAGAGCACACGGACGAGCGCGTCGCCGACGCTGAGGCCAGGGCCGAGGAGTTGATTGGGGAGGCCAGCGAGGCGGTTGGAGCGGATGGACAGCGTATCGAGACGGTGATTGAGACCGGCGACCCAGCCGAGGCCATCGTCTCGTTTGTCGAGGAGACCGACGTGGATCACGTGGTTATGGGCGGCCACGGCGGCGACGATATCGGCCTGGTCTCGCGGTTACTCGGGACCGTGGCGACGACAGTCGTCAGCGAAGCGCCGGTAACAGTGACCGTCGTCCGGTGACGGCGAGACGGCCGTCAGGACTCCGTTGTTCGATCGCCAGCGACCTGTTCCCAGAAGACGGCGTCCAATCGTTCGTCGTGGTCGGCGTCGAGGTACTCGGCCTTCGTGAGGTTGGCCTCCTCTAAGAGCGCGGCGGCTTCGCCCGCCCAGACGTAGAAGCCGATCAACGATTCCCGGCGCATCTCCTCTAAATCGACGGAGTGAAACACCGAGACGGTCCCGCCGCCCTCGCGGTTGAGCTGGGATTTCTCCAGGAGGCCCAGGTCGACGAGTTCGGTGAGATAGCTCCGGATCGTGCTCTCGTCGTACTCGAGTTCGGCGGCCACCTCTCCCGGCGAGAGCGGCCCCTCCCCGATGACACACAGGCAGATGTCCAGTCCGGCCTTTGGCAATCCAAACGCATCGAGCAACACCTCCCGGAGCGCTGGGGGTTCGACGTCCATCTTCGCCTCGTCAACGCGCTCCATGGCCTCGCCGTGGCAGGTCATGCCGCCCTCGCAGTCCTGCATCGAGAGGACGACGTTCTGGCAGTCGGTACACTGGTAGATCGCGTAGGGCCGATCGGAAAGATCGCCATCGGACGGCGTCTCGGCACGGAATTCGCGTTCGTCTCCCTCACTCATCAGTATGTGAATGCGTGTCGCGTGGGTTCCCCAAAGGGGTTTCGGGCAGCCGCTACTCGTAATCGACATCGACGATCAGCGGGCCACACTCGACGTCGAGGTCGAGGAACTCACGCCCGGTCACCGTCGGTCGAAATCCACCCTCCATCGGTGCGAGTAACTCACAATCGACCAGTCGCTCCAGTCGGTCGGCGATCGCCGCCTCCTCGCGATCGAGTCGGTCAGTGAGCGCAGTTGCGGTCACGACGCGCCCAGTATCGTCGCGGAACGCGACGGCGGCGGCGAGCACCGGGCAATTGGGATCGTCCATGCTATGTAGTGTATTCTCGCTCGATCAGACCAGTCCGGCACCGAGAACGGCCCCGAGGACGGCCCCGTAGACCAGGTGGAAGAACAGGAACAGGCCGACATCCGTCGGTTCCGGGTCCAGCGCAAGGACGACGTTCATCCAGAAGCCGGCGGCCCCAATGAACAGGACGAACCCGTAGGCCAGTCCCGCACCGAGCGCGGTCACCAGTGTGACATCGCCGAACCCGAGGGTCGGAAGGACGGCCGCGAGCACGACACCGCCGCCAGTTCCGTAGAGCATGTGGAGGACCATCCCCTGGGGGACGTAGGCGTCGGGTTCGTCGTCGCCGACGTATTTGGCCCAGAACAGCGCCGTGGGCGGTGGCGAGTCGTCTCCGAGCGCCATCATGAAGACGGTCATGACGACCGTCGCGAGCAGCCCGCCGACCAGTCCGCCGAGGAGTGTGAGTTCGACCATGGGTGTAGGGTGTGCTCGGTCACCCGATTCACGTGCTGAGAGGAAACGTTCCACTACAAAACCGGTTTCTGAGGTGGCGGAAACGGGATCACGGTCGGGTAATCGGCATCCGCCGGGGCGTGTGGTCGTACTATCGGGAGTTTACACGAAGGATTGTTTGGGCTGAAAAGTTGGAAATATTCTGATACTGTTAGCTTTTGGCGCGCAAGATACAGAGGATGTATTCAGCACGACGGGTTCCTTTTATTCATACTGAGGATGTTGAACCAGCCACTCGGTACAGGATGCTTACCAAACGTCACTGGTCTCCGATGAAGTCCGAGACAACGTTGACGATAATCCACACTGGAAGGAGGTACATTAGCAAAATTGCGACGATCCCAATTGCATCTAATACTTGACTGTCGGAGGTTCCGGAAGCTGTCTGAATGAAAATCAAAACCACGAACCAGAGCGTGAGAGTTTGGACCAATTCAGTTCTATCCATCGCATCTGAGGGGTGAGATTGTGGGCGCAAGTACTTTCTGATCAATGGACTCCCTGTATTGAACGTCCCTCTCGACTATCCCAGCAGGTTACGTCAGTGTGAGCGATACTTTTCTATTGGTGGTGCCTCAGACCACCCGTGACCCGACTCGACATGCTCGACCGCGAGGAGATTCCGGAGGCCTACCAGCACCTCTTCACCGAGGACTATCTCGGCGACCGGCACATCTTCCGCGTGTGGGCGCACAACCCCGAAGTGCTCGAAGCCACACTGGAGTACCTGAACACGCTGTACGATCAGCTGACCCCACGGCTGAAAGAGCTCGTCATCCTCACCGTCGCCCGAACCCATCGGGCGCGCTACGAGTGGCATCAACACGTCGATATCGCCCGGACTCGGGGCGTCGAAGCCAGTGAGATGCGGGCCATCGGCGGTGACGACTTCTCCGGCTTCGACGACGAGGAGTACGTCCTCCTGCAGTACGCCCGCGCGGTGGCGAGCGGTGACGTGACCGACCAGATCCACGACGCGCTGGCGGCCGTCTACGATCCCGGCGAAATCGTCGCCGTTGGCCTCATCGTGGACTTCTACGTCGGCCTGTGTAACTACGTCGCGTCGGTCGATCTGCCCTTCGAGGGTGGCGAGTTCGTCGGCTGGACGCCGAGCGACGACCGGATCGCCGAGTTCTTCGAATAGATGGAGGTGCCAGTGGAGCCGAACCGATTCGTCGCGCTGGGCACAGTCGCGTCTACGGCAATGGTCGCTATTTCTGGCCAACTCCCGTCGATCGCGGCGTTTCCGACCGACCAGTTTCTCGCCCACTGGTGGGTGTTCCCGGCCTCGATCGTCTTCTCGATGGTCGCGCTGGCTGCGGGCGTTTCGGGCGCACTCTTTTTCAGCCCCTTCTTCATGCTGGCTGTGGGGCTCGCACCCGCCCAGGCGATCGGAGCCGGCCTCCTGACGGAGGTCTTCGGGATGGGAAATGGCCTCCGGTCGTACGTCAAACAGGGCGTCGTGGACTTCCGGACGGCGAAGTGGTTGCTCGCGGGCGCGGTCCCGGCCGTCGTCGTCGGCGCACTGCTCGCCCATCAGGTCGATCCGACGCTGCTCAAACTCGTCTTCGGCGCGGGACTGATCGGCCTCGGGGCGTTCCTCGTCTACTACGACCCGCCTGACGAGTGCGAACCCGGCGAGTGCGAAAACGAGTTCCTCGAAGCGAAGAACTCCGGCCGTGGCACGACGACGATCGAGGCCGCCGACGGCGAGACGTTCACCTACGACACCTGCTGGCGGCCGCCGGGGCTCAGTCTCTCGACGGTCGGCGGTTTCATCACCGGCCTCATCAGCGCCGGCCTGCCTGAGATCGTCACCACACAGTTGATCGTCCGGTGTCGGCTGCCCCCGCGGGTCGCCGTCGCGACGAGCGTGTTCACGCTGGGCATCGCCGCCGGTGCGGGCGCGCTGGTACATGCGCTGTCGGCTTCGCCGGTGTGGTACGTCGTCGCCTGGTCGATCCCCGGCGTGCTGGTCGGGGGAACGATCGGAACCCGCGTAGCCAAGCACGTCCCGAGCGATCTGATGGAGATCGGCCTCGGGATCGTCTTCGGGCTCGTCGGCGCGCTCGTGCTGGGCGTCGAGCTGGTGGCGTGATCCGGTGACCAGCTCTGCCCTTACTTCGACGTGAGCTAGCATTATCCGTGCGGGCAGCGAAGACAGTCCGTATGAGTGATGATTTCGATCTGAACGCACCTGAATTGACCCCCGAGGACCTGCTCGTCCTCGAGGACCCGCGATTCGACGCCGACAGCGTCGCTTTGGTGACTGGCGCAGCCTCGGGCATCGGCCAGGCGACAGCGGTCGCACTCGCGGCAAACGGCCTGACAGTCGTCGGGGCCGACGTAGACGAAGCCGGCCTCGCCGAGACCGGCGACCTGATTGCCGACTTCGATCTCCCGGGTCCGTACCACCCCGTCGAAACTGATCTGACTGACGACGATGACGTCGATGCGGTCGTCGAGGCCGCCGCCGAGGCCGGTGACCTGCGCTACGTCGCCAACATCGCGGGGATGCAACACATCGATACGATCGCGGAGTTCCCGATGGACAAGTACGACCTCCTGACGGACATCATGTTGCGCGCGCCGTTCTACACCGCAAAGCGCGCCATGCCACACATCCAAGACACGGATGACAGCGTCGGTGCCATCGCAAACATGTCCTCAGTCCACGGCCACTACGCCACCCAGGCCAAGCCGGCCTACATTACCGCCAAACACGGGTTGACTGGCCTGACGCGGGCGATCGCCGCCGAGGGCGGGGGCACGCTCCGGGGCTTTTCGGTCTCGGTCGGCTACGTCCTGACACCATTGATGGTCAACCAGATCCAGGACACCGCCGCAGAGCGCGGGATTAGCGAGCAGGAGGTCGTCGAGGACGTGATGCTTGGCCAAGCCCGCACGAAGGAGATGATGACGCCTGCCGACGTGGCGAACCTGTTCGTCTTTGGCTTTTCGAGCCACGCCAGCCACCTCAACGGCGGCGATCTGTTGTTCGACGGCGGCTACACCCACACCTATGAATGAGCGGACTGTAGGACAGACTACAGATGTGTGAGACGACAAACGTGGCCATCGCCTGCCAGGGCGGCGGCAGCCACACGGCCTTTACCGCGGGCGTCTTAGAGGAGTTGCTGCTCGAATGCGACTGGGAGGATGAGTTCGAACTCGTTGGAATCAGCGGAGCCTCCGGCGGGGCGTTCAACGCCTTAGCGGCCTGGTACGGCCTCGTGACCGACGGTCCGGAGCGGGCGGCCGATCTCGTGGACGCCGTCTGGGACGACCTCGCGGCCAGCGAGTACAGCGATCGCATGCTCAACTCCTGGCTGACGAGCGTCAACAAACTCGCCGCCAGCGGCTTCCCGCTCCCGCAGGTCAGCCCCTATCAGGTCCCCGGCAAGGAAATCGGGAAGGAACGCATCAGAGAGGTTCTGGAAGCCCACATCGACTTCGAGGCGATTCCCGACTACTGCCGGCTGAATACGCCCGAGTTGGTCGTGGGCACGGTCAACGTCAACGCCGGCGTCTTCGAGACGTTCGTCGACGAGGACGTCACGGTCGAGGCCATCCTCGCGTCGGCTGCCGTCCCCAACGCCTTCGAGGCCGTCGAGATCCACGGCCACTACCACTGGGACGGCCTCTTTTCCCAGAACCCACCTGTGGGCGACATGATGCACCAGCCACCGGAGCGCAAACCGGACGAACTCTGGATTATCCAGATCAACCCCCAGGAATTTACGGGCGAACCCACGAGTTTAGAGGCGATTGCCGACCGGCGCAACGAGCTCTCGGGCAACATCTCGCTGAACCAGGAACTGGGGTTCATCGAGCAGATCAACGACTGGGTCGAGGACGGCAAACTCCCGGCCGAGGAGTTCTCGAAGACCGATATCTACCGGATCGAGATGGGAAGAGACTATCACTGTTCGACGAAACTCGACCGCGATCCCGACTTCATCGCCGAGTTGATCGACCTCGGTCGCGAGCAGGGTGCTGACGTTCTCGCCGAACGGTGATGCTCGATATCTCAATGATCCGGGCCGGACGATTGTGACATCTTTGTCTGCCGAAGTGATTGTGGAATGTATTTTCCAGCAGGATATTTCAATAGCTCCCCCGATCGTTTAAAACAGAGAACGCGGCCAGCGGGCGTATGCACGATGGCATCCACGTCGTTGCCGGGGAGTGTACGACTACCTTCGACGGCTCGCGTGTCCGCGAGCACGAGCAGCGCGGTCAAGTCCTAGTCGTCGTCAAGCCCGACAACACCGTGTTGGTCCACGACGCCGACGGCTATCAGCCGATTGCCTGGCTCACCCGCGCCGAGACAGTGACGATCGACGGTACACACCTCGTTGCCAGCGACGGGGACCAGCGTCTCGAAGTCACTATTCACGACGAAACGGCGAGCGGTCGCTACCCCGCAAGCGCTGCCGGAACGCCAGTGGGCGAGTGCCCGGACTGTGGCGATGCGCTCGTCCGGGTCGCCGACGCGGTGGTCTGTACCGGGTGTGACGCCCGGTTTGGGATCCCGGGGGACGCCGAAGTTCTCGACACAGACTGCGATTGTGGCCACCCGCGAATGGGCGTCGAACGGGGCCGGGCGTTCGAGGTCTGTGTCGATCGGGACTGTGAATCGATGGACGAGGCCGTCACCGAGGTCTTCGACCGCGAGTGGGACTGTCCGAACTGCGAGGGCGACCTCCGGATCCTTCGCCGGGGCGGGCTGTTGGCGGGATGTGAACACTACCCCGACTGTGACACCGGCTTTGCGTTCCCGGCCGGCGTCGTGGTCGGGGAGTGTGACTGTGGACTCCCGTTGTTCGAGACCGCCGGCGGGAAGCGCTGTCTGGATGCAACCTGTGAAGCCTGGCACACTCCCGAGCAAGCGGCACCGACGAACTCCTGATCACCGACGGAGGACCGTAGCCCCTTTGGCCCCGCGTTAGAACCTCAGTACATGGAACTGGTCCTCGAAGACGGCGTCGTCCGTGGCAACGGCGCGGCCCGCGAGCAGTTTTACGACTCGCGAGGGTACGGCCGGCCGGTCGCGGAGGGACTCGAACTGGCTCCCGTCGAGGCAGCCCATCTTCTGTATCGGGGTGACGTCGTGTCCATACAGGACGCGATGAACGGAGATGCCCTTGATTTCCGGGCGCTACTCTCTTCGGCTGCTGTCTCCGAGATCGATTTTCTCGTTTACAAGGATCTGCGGGACCGTGGGTTCTACCTCTCGCCGGCACGGGAGGGCTGGGTCGAGGATCCTGCCGGTGTGGATTTCGTCGTCTATCCTCGCGGGAACGGTCCCTGGGACGACGAGGTGGCCTATCGTATGCGAGCCATCAGCGAGCGGACGGCCGTTTCGGCGGCGTCGCTCGGCGAGGGTGTCCTGGCGGTCGTCGACGAGGAATCGGCGATCACGTATCTCGAAACCGATCACCCGGCGATTGAAGGCAGCTCCGACATCGACCCCCCAACGGGTGTCGCTGCCGACCTGCTCGGTGATCGGGTTCTGGTCTGGGAACCCCCGTCGAGGCTCTACCACGAGGGGTTCTACGGACAACCGCTCGACGACGACACAGGCAAGCCGCTACAGCTTTCGCTGGTCGAGGCCGCATCCCTGGCCGGGCGTGACGTCCTCGATGTCGCCGGGGGCGAGGACGCGATCGTCGAGTGTGGCCGTGACGTCGAAGGGGAACGATTTGACCGCCGACTGGCAGTCTACCGCACTCTCCGCGAACGCGGCGTCGTGCCCAAGACGGGCTACAAGTTCGGCGCGGATTTCCGGACCTACGCCGACGTCGATAACGTTGACTCACTCGGCCACTCCGAGTTACTCCTTCGAGTGTTGCCCGCCGAGCACGCCTTCACACCACGGGATATTGCGCTGGACGTGCGCCTCGCTCACGGCGTCCGCAAGCGGATGGTGTTCGCGCTGGTCGCGGCCAGTCACGGCGAAGAGACCCGGATCGAGTGGCTCGAAGTCGGCCGACTGACGCCGTGAGGGATGGAAAACCATTAAAGCCTCCTGGTGGAGACGTACGCACATGGCGTCCACTTCCCCCGACGTTCGCCGCTGGCATCCCTGGGAAGTGGACAGTGTCGCCGTCGCCGGCTGGCGGGCCTAACTCGTCGCCCGGCGGGCGATGCTCCCTCCGCTTTCTCGGCCCGGCTTCACGCAGTAATCACCTAAGATACGACAGCAATGACGCGAGACACACACCCCGACGACGAATCGACTGACAGCCAGCAGGAAGGAGTGACGGCCCCGCATCTCCGCACTGACGGCGGCCCAGCCGCCGGCCCAGACGACACGACGCTTGACCCGTGGGGCTCCTCGACGGTCGCTGATTACCGGAATCTCTTCGAGGAGTTCGGCATCGAGGCGTTCGACGAACTACTCGCCGAAGTGCCCGATCCGCACTATCTGATGCGCCGGGGCGTCATCTTCGGCCACCGGGATTACCGGCCGGTCGCCCGCGCGATGCGCAACGGTGAGCCCTTCGCGGTGCTCTCCGGGTTCATGCCCACTGGGGACCCCCACATCGGTCACAAACTCGTCTTCGACGAGATCATCTGGCATCAACAGCAGGGCGGAGACGCCTACGGCCTGATCGCCGATCTGGAGGCTCACGCCGCCCGCGGGCTCACCTGGGACGAGATCGACGAACACGCCCGGGATTACATCCTCTCGCTGCTCGCGCTGGGCTTTGATCCCGAGGAAGGGACGCTCTACCGGCAATCAGAGAACCGAGAACTGCAGGATCTGGCCTTTGAACTCGGCGCGGAGGCACGCTTCGCCGAATTCGAGGGGATCTACGGCTTCGACGGCGAGACCGACGTCAGCCACATGCAAAGCGTCGTCACGCAGATCGGTGACATCCTCTACCCCCAACTCGAAGAGCCAAAGCCGACGGTCATCCCTGTCGGCCCCGACCAGGACCCCCACATGCGACTCGCGCGGGACGTGGCCGCCCGGATGCGGTACTTCGGCGTCACCGAGGCCTATGCCTCCTTCGAGACTGACGACGACGAGCGCGAACTGCTTGCCGAGGCCTACGAGACCCTTTCCGAACAGCATCCTGACCAGACCGTCCGGTGTGGCGACGCCGCCACGTACCTCGACAACGAGCGGGATCGCGACGCGAACGACCCCGACGCGATGACCATCGATCGGGTTATCACGATGCTCCGGGAGGCTGGCAAGGAACCCCTCCGACCCCGGGTTCGGTTCCTCGATCGAAACGCCACCGAGACGGCCTTCGAAGGGCTGATCGAGGCCATCGACGGCGAGAAGCGCGTCTACGACGAACACATCGACGCCTTCGAACTGGACCACGCCGACGCCGAGGAACTCGCCCGCGAGGTCGAACTCGAACACGGCGGCTACGGCTTCCTGGCCCCATCGTCGATCTATCACCGCTTCATGACAGGCCTCACTGGCGGGAAGATGTCCTCTTCCGTTCCGGCGAGTCACATCAGCCTGCTCGACGAGTCCGAGGAGGGCTACGACAAGGTCAAAGCGGCGACGACCGGGGGCCGGGAGACGGCCGACGAACAGCGCGAAAAGGGCGGCAAACCGGACGAGTGCCCGGTCTACGAGCTGTACGCCTACCTGCTTGCGGGCGACGACGACGAACTCGCGACCGAGGTCTACGAGGAGTGTGCCGGCGGCGAGCGGCTCTGTGGCGGCTGTAAGGAACAGGCCGCCGAACTGATGGCACAGTTCCTCGAGGACCACCAGGAGAAACGCGACGAATGGGCTGATCGGCTGGACGAACTCGACATTTCGTTTGATTCGGATCGCAAGCGGTGACGGCCCGTAGCGGCGGTGGCCATCGAGTTCGAACCACGCACTGACTGTCGGGTGCCCGGACGCCCGAGTACCGCGACGAAACGAGGATAGCGATTTAGCGCCGTGTAGATAATTATTGAATATGGATGGTTCGGTTCGGATGCTTCACGTCGACGACGATCCCCACTTCGCCGAGGTCGTCGCCGAGTTACTGAGAAATCACAGCGCTCGCTTCGACGTGGTGATCGAGTCGGACCTGGAGGCCGTTCTCGGTCAGTTGTCGACCGAATCGTTCGATTGTGTCGTCAGTGACTACCAGATGCCCAGGATCGACGGCCTGCAGTTGCTAGACCGGGTTCGGTCGGCCTATCCAAATCTCCCGTTCGTCCTGTTTACAGGTAAGGGCAGCGAGGAGATCGCCAGTGAGGCAATCGCCGCCGGCGTCACTGATTACGTCCAGAAGGGGACGGGCACCGAACGGGTGGCGATCCTGGCCAACCGGATCGAGAACGCGGTCGAGCAGCGACGCGTCGAACAGCGATTGCAGGACAGCGAACGATCGGTACGCCGCAAGGATCGGATGCTGGAGGCCATTCTCGAACACGTCCCGATCCACGTCTACGCCAAGGACGAACAGGCCCGCCACACCTGGATCAGCGACTACGGCCTGGGTAATCCCGAGCAAATCGGCAAGACGGACGCCGAGTACTTCGACGCCGAGTGGGCCGAGGAAACCACCCGCGAAGAACGCGAACTCATCGAGACAGGCGAGCCGATCATCGACCAGGAACGCTACGATCCGGAGCGGGACGTGTGGGTCCGGAACACGAAAATCCCCTGGCGCGACGAGGACGGCGAGGTGACGGGCCTGATCGGGGCGAGCTGGGACGTGACTGAGCAAAAACAGACCCAACAGGAGCGCGCCGCTATCGCCAGTTGGTCGAGGCACTCCGGACCGCTGTCTCTCACGAGATGCGAAATCCGCTCCAGCTGGCGGCCGGCCGCCTGGAACTGGTCGGTGAAGACCGTGAGAGCGAGCATCTCTCGACGGTGGCACAGGCCCACGACTCTCTGGGAACGCTCATCGAGCAGACAGCTGCACTCGCAGAAGCCGGTGAGCCGGTCGGAGCGACGACGACCGTTGCCGTCGGGGATGGCGCGCGACGAAGCTAGAGTGGAATCAATGGGGCGGGGTCGCTGGTCGTCGACGGCGATCACACGATCGAGGCCGAAACAAGTCGATTCGATCAACTTCTCGAGGAACTACTGAGAAACGCCGTGGTGCACGGCGGCCAGGAACCGACAGTGACTGTCCGGAAGACCGACCGGGACTTTGCCGTGACCGACGATGGGCCGGGACTGCCAGAGATAGACCACGATCGGGTGTTCGATGTCGGATTCACGACCGAGCTGGACCGAGACGGCTACGGACTCGCGATTGCCCGGACGATCGCCGAGGCACACGGCTGGTCGATCACTATTGGCGAGGGGAGCGACGGCGGTACTCGAGTCGACGTACGGACGCAAGCCGACGGGTGAAATCCGGCTGTCCTCGCCCAGTGCCCTCGGGCCGTCGCTCGCGTGGAACGACTTGCTTAAGATTCAGGCCCCCCAGGCGTGGGTATGGCGCCGTCGCTCGATCCGGAGCAACTCGACCGCTACTCCCGACAGATCGTCCTCGAATCGGTCGGCCCGGACGGTCAGGACCGACTGCTCGATAGCGCTGTGCTGGTCGTCGGCGTCGGCGGACTGGGCTCGCCAGTCATCCAGTACCTTGCGGCCGCCGGTATCGGCCGACTGGGGCTGGTCGATGGCGACGTCGTCGAGCGATCGAACCTCCAGCGACAGATCATCCACGGGATCGACGACGTCGGACGGCCGAAAGTCGACAGTGGCGCGGAATTCGTCGCCGATCTCAACCCCAACGTCACGGTCGAGACCGATGAGACGGCACTTTCGGCCGAGAATGCCACGGAGCTGATTGAGGGCTACGACGTGGTCGTCGACGCCACGGACAACTTTCCGGCACGCTTTCTGGTCAACGACGCCTGCACGCTTACGGGCACGCCGTTCGTCCACGGGGCAGTCTATCGCTTCGAAGGGCAGGTCACGACCTTCGACGGGACCGGGCCCTGCTATCGATGTCTGTTCCCGTCGGCACCACCGGAAGATGCGATCCCCGACTGTGCGACTGCCGGCGTCCTCGGCGTCGTACCGGGGACGATCGGGACGATCCAGGCGACCGAGACCATCAAGCACCTGCTGGAGATCGGCGAGTCCCTCAATGGCCGGGTGCTCCATTACGACGCGAAGACGATGGACGTCGAGTCCGTCCCGCTGAAAGCCCGCCCGGAGTGTCCGATCTGTGGTGACCAGCCGGCCGTCGACTCGATTCAGGCGATCACCTACGAAGGCGACTGTGCGATCCCGGAGTGAGTGGCGAGTACTATCAGAACTGAGTCTCACGAACCTGTCTCGGTATCGGCCACTGAGTCGATTTCGACCGGCACTCCGCGATAAGTATCACGACCGATATTCAGACAGATACGCTTTTGGGTTCGTTGCCACGAGTTTTGAGTGAACCGATGGTATCGTCAGTGAGACACCGTATTCCGATCAGGCTCGAACGCCCCGGCTACGTCGAGTTGGTGTTCTCGATTGTGATTATCTGGGGCTTTGCGGACGTGGTTTCGACGCTCCTCGCAGCGGCCACTCTCGGCTCGGTCGCCGCCGAGGCCAACCCCTGGATCAGAGTACTGCTGGCGACCGAACCGCTGGCAGTGATCGCCCTGAAAGGGGCGGTCGTGCTGTACGTCGGCGTCGTGTTGCTCGTCTGTCGGGACCTGATCGAGCAGGTTCCAGGCTGGCGCATCTGGTTTCTGGGCGTGATCGCAGTGGGAACAGCCGTCGTCTGCCAGAATCTCTCGGTGGTCGCGGCGACGATCTAAGTCAAAATCCGAATTGGTCGCGAACGCGGTCCAGGAGCGATGCGGACTGATCGTCCGTCTCCGGCCCGATCACGCCCTCGTCGGGGACGATGATCGTCCGGCCGTCGTCTTCCTCGGTGGCTTCGATCAGGTCGTCGGCTTTGAGGTCGGCCAGGGCCGTTTCCAGGCGGTCGATATCGACCGCGGCACGCGACCGAATCTCGAAGACAGTCATGCCGTCCTCAGCGCGTTCGGCAAGCGCATCGAGTACCGCGACCTCCGTCTCGTCACGCTTGCGGTACTCCGGCTTGACTTGCATAGCTCTCTGTTCGAGGCGATAGGACTTACGCTTGTTCCCGCCGAGGCCGAACAGGGAGCACAGAGACCGATCGACAGCGTCCTCGTTCGAAGGAGTATCGACAACTCTGCCAAGCAGTACGCTTTTAACCGATAGGCGGCGACTTCATGGCAATGGGTATCAAGTGTTCGCTGTTCGGACACGCGTTCGGTGAGGCAGCCGTCGAGCGCGAGCGCGAAGAGCAAGGGAGCGAAGTCGTCAGTACGATCCGGGAAGTCGAGACGTGCGAGCGCTGTGGTGAAACGCGCGTCGTCTCCGAGAACAAGGAAGTAACGACCGTCGAAACGCCTGACGACGTCGCGTTGGGAGAGACTGACCCCGAAGCAGAGGTAGACACCGAAGACGCGACCGAGGGCGGGTCCGAAATCGTCGACGCAGAAGCGGGTGAACCCCTCGAAACCGGCGATTCCGGGGGCGAAGAGACAGCCGTCGAACCGCCGACGTCGGCGGCCGAAGACGACGGTGTCATCCTCGAAGACGACGAAACCGAGCAAGCAGGTCGGGAACCGGGAGAGTGGCCCGAGGAAGACACGGATGGACCAGAAACCGAACCGCCGGTAGACCTGGAACCACCAGAAGAAGAGCTGTCCGTCCCAGCCGAGTCGTCCCCGGTCGACGACCACACGGAGTCAACAGACTCGGCCGTCTGGTCGGAGACGGCCCCTGATCTGGACGGGGAACAGTCCAGTGAGACAACAGTTACCGTCCCGGACGGGCAGTTCCAGTGTAGCGAGTGTGAGTTTAGCACCCCGGTCGAATCCTCGTCACTCCGAGCGGGCGATTATTGTCCAAAGTGCCACCGGGGCACGCTCGTCCACGAGGCTGAGTGATCGTACCGACGCGAAAAGGGTAAACCCCCGCTTCACGAACGGACCTCCATGCGCGAGTACAAGATGCGACGGGGCGAATATCTCGAAGAGCGCGTCCCGGATATGCGGGCGAAAGTCGAAGAGTTTTTCGGCCCCATCGCCGGCACTGAACCGTACAACGACACGGAGTTGCTCATCGTCGAGGATCCGGATAATCCCGTCTTCGAGCGAGTAACGGTCGGGACTGTCCCCTTCGACAGCAAGAAAGACAAGCTCGCACTCGACATCGAAGAACGACCCGCCGAGGAAGTCATCGCTGCGGGCGATGTCGAAGCCGCCGAAGAGGCTGTCGCGATCAAAAATGACTTCCTCGAGGAGTCAACCGGTCGTGACGCGAAAGCACGCCGGGATTCGATGAAGCGAGACGTCGAAGACGACGCTGACGCACCCGACGACATCTCGTAATCTACCGGCCGAGGCGTTCGCGACTGATCGCGACCCCCGATGGGGAGATGATCAATTGGTCGTCGTCTTTCTGGACGATGTCGCCGCCAACCTCGTTGGCGACCTGTTTGAGTTCGTCGCTGATATGTTCCATCGTCCGATCTTTGGTCGTATGGCGCGTGATATCAGCGATTACGATATCACCGTCGTAGACCGCATCCTTAATCTCGATAACGTCCTGTTTCTCGCCGATCCGGGCGATCCGTACCTCTCGCTGGGCGGTTTCTGCTGTCGTGTCGACGTCTGCGGCGTCGAGTTCTGCGTAATCGTCTGTCCGCCGAGAGGTGCCAGTGCCGCCGAGAATCTTGCTCATCAGTCCCATAGGCGTGTGAGCGGCCGGAACGGGTTTAGGCTTTACGTCAGACACACCGGCAGGACACGCAAGCCGTCCAGCTGCATCCACGTTAGCTGATAGCAGGCGCCAAGCCCCTACCCTCGAGGAGACGTTCGAGAATCGAAGATTCTCGTGATCCCAGAACTCACCGAGTGCTGGTGTGGGAACGAATCACGAAGTGATTTGTCAACGCCGGCATCGTCTGCTTATGCGACTTGCTCCGGGACGGTCCGGAACGCCTGGCTTCGATCAGCGTCCTCGTCAGTGTCGCCGACCGCACTGGCGGCGTAGAACGCCGTCTCCGGATCGCCGGTGCGTCGCCAGTGGTAATAGGTCTTGGCGACGAGCCACAGCCGCCGAGTTTTCGACAGTGAGGCGTCCTCGTTCAAGACGTCGTACTCGATAGCCCTGATCCGCCGATGGTGTTCAGCATAGAGGACCGCCGAAAGCAGGACGGCGAACTGTGCGTCCGACGGCAAATACCTGATCCCCGCGACGCCGTGGCGGTACAGCGACTCTGTCCGGGTGAGGGCGGTCCGGATCGCCCCAGCGACGTCCTCGTCCATCTCGCCACGACGGAGCTGTTCCTCGGTGACGTCGAAGCGCTCTAAAGTCTCCCGGGGAAGGTACACCCGGTCGTACTCACAGATGTCCTCCCGGACGTCACGGACGAAGTTCGTCAACTGGAAGGCTTCGGCCAGCGACCGGGCGTGAGGGTCGGCACGGTCGCGTTCGGTCACATCCATGACCGTCATCATCATATTGCCAACGGCGGCAGCCGACCCACGCATGTACTCGGTCAGTTCCTCGTAGGTCTCGTATCGGGCTTTCTCGATATCTTGCTCCATTGCATCGACGAACACGTCTATCTCGTCGGGGTCAAATCCGTTGCGCTCGGCCAGCGTCCGAAACGCGTCGAGGACCTCCTGCTCGTCTGCCGAGAGCTCCGAGGTATCCACTATCTCACCTTTCGCCGCGGCTCGAATTGCGTTCAGTTTGCGCCGCTGCTCGTCGACAGGCGGGGGATCCTCCTGGTCGACGACCTCGTCTGCGATCCGGAAGAACGCATACAGTACGTACGTCGCTTCTCGGGTCTGATTTGGCAACAGCCTCGTCGCGACGTAAAACGTCGTTCCGGTGCGGCGATGAATCGCTTTACTGGTTGTGATAGGTTCCGGTGACATCGAGATCTATCGTGACAGTGACGGTATTAGCATCCGTCGTTTGTAAGGGTACCGACAGTCCCAATTTGATACTTATGTCGTCGTACGTTATTTGGCCGAGTATCAGTATAAACAGCATACCCAACCAGTTTGGGGACGCCGTCCAGTCTGGCACTGCCTGACGGAACTGGACAGTTGCGTCTCCGTCAAGAAAGCCATTGGCACCGAACAGTATCGACGCCCGGTTTCGCCGCGACTCACGACGAATCGTCGACCTGGGGCGGATTGAGAAACAGCCCATCGAACAGCACCGCCCCAGTGAGGACGGAAGCAAAAACCATCGCCACGTGGGTCGGTACCGATACGACGACGCTCAACAGCGCAGCCATGAAGAACACCAGCGGAACGGTGGCGAGATATAAATCGTACCGGGAGGCCGGACCGATTGGTCCCTGGGTGACGATCCAACTCCGGGGAGAGTCACTCACAGCCATCTGTGTCCACCTCGTATACGAGTACACACGGTCTCCTCTAAAAGATTCTGTAAGACTTCAAACAAACACACTCGAAATGCTTCTGAGGGTTCCATGGAGGCCACGCTAATGTGATAAAGATATATTAGAATCTATCTCATAACTTATCGAGGTATTATCTCTCCTGTCCTCTCTGTAGCGCCGTCAAATAGTCGACTGCTGTCCACGGATTGGGGAAGGAAGACAGTCGAGTTACTCACGTGACGCTCTCCGGCCGGTGATTCTCCGTCGACCGGTCTTTATGATCGGCGGCACAACCTGGAGTATGACTGAGACAATCGTTGTTACGGGTGCGCTCGGCGGTGTGGGCAGTTGGGTCGTCGAGACACTGCGGGGAGAGTACGACGTCGTCGCCGTCGATCTGACACTCCCGGAGACGACCGACGTCGATGGCGTGGACTTCCAGGCGGTCGATCTGACCGAGCAGGGACCAGTCTGGGAGACCATCCTCGACGCGGATCCGACGGCGGTCGTTCATTGTGGGAACATCCCACACGAAGAGGATCACGCTGGCGGGGACGTCTACGAGAACAACGCCACGAGCTCGTATCACACGCTGGAAGCGGCCGGCCGCGCCGGAGCGGACGTCGTCTGGGCATCGAGTGAAACTGTCTACGGGACCCACTGGCCCGAACCGGAGTTGCCGGCGTCACTACCCGTGACCGAAACACACCCGGTCAAGCCGTGGAACGGCTACGAGACCTCGAAGCTCGCAGGCGAGGCAGCGGCCACTCGCGTGGCGAATGCCTTCGACGTCTCCGTGGCCTCGCTGCGTGCCTCCTGGGTCCAGTATCCCGGCCGATACGAGGTGACGCCGCTCCGGGAACAGTTCGACTTCGAGAGTGCCGGACGCTTCGGGAATTTCTGGTCGTACATCGACGTGCGGGACGTCGTCTCGCTCGTCGAGGCGGCACTGGACACTGCGTTCGAGGGCCACGAAGTGGTCAACGCGTTCGGCCCCGACAACTTCCTCGGCGTCGAAACGGCGCGAGCGATCGAGGCGGGATTCGGATCGCTGCCGGAGGAGTGTGACCTGACGGGCGACCAATCGGCGTTCTCGACAGCAAAGGCTGCGTCACTCCTGGGTTGGGAACCGGAACACTCCTGGAAAACGGCCGAAGACGAATCGATTCGCGGGCCGGACTTCGTCTGACCCGGTCCCGAGTCGGCGCGATCAGTCCTCTTCGACGACTTCGATGCCGCGGTTGTTGACCGCCGCGGGGTCGAGACCGACCTCTTCGAGGAAGCCCTTGTACTCGCGTTCACACTGTTCGGCGTCCTGTTGTTTGTCGCTGGCGCGATCACACAATGCCACGAGGTCTTCGGGCACATCGTTGGTGTGGACGATCCAGTGGTTGATGAGATCCGAGAGGCGGCGGATGGGCGAGGTGAAGTGGCCGTAGATCTCGAAGTTCAGCGCGTGATGCCCGCCGAAGGGGTCGTTCATGTACTTCGCGCGAGGCATGACCTTCATCACGGCCCACTGGATCTTGTCCAGTTGGCGCTGGGGGGCATCCTCGAGCGTGGCGTTGACCGCCATGCGGGGGTCGTCCCAGGCCCCGCCGGGGATCGACACGCCATCGAGGTCCTGTATCTCCTGGAGTGCTTCGCTCCACTCGTCGGGGCTGGGCTGGGGGTGGACGCGGTACATCGCCTCGACACCCCGGTCCCACATCAGGACGTGCGTGACAGCCTTGTTTGCCTTGAGCATGCACTCCTCGATGATCGTGTGGGCGCGATCCCGACGGGGGTTCAAAACCAGGCTGCCGTCTTCTTTGCGCTGCTCGTGCATCCGGTCGGCCAGGTCCCAGACCGCCTGCGTCTTCTCGGCAAGATCGACCGACTGGTCTTCGAGAACGTCCTCGGCCGTTTCGGGTTCGTCCAGCAGGCGTTCGGCCTCGGTGTAGGTCAGCCGCGCGTCGCTGCGGATGACCGATTTGTAGATCTCGATGTTCTCGTAGCCCAAATTCTCGGGATCTAAGTGCATCTCGACGGTGTGGGCCAGGCGATCCTCGTTGGGGACCAGCGAGCAGACTGTTTCGGCGAGAATCGGCGGCAGCATGTGGACGGTGTAGCCCGGGAGGTAGACGGTGTTCGCCCGCTCGACGGCCGACCGCCACATCGCCGTGTCCGGATTCACGTAGTGGGTGACGTCAGCGATGTGGATCCACAGGACGATCTCGTCGTCGCGATGTTCGATCGAGATGGCGTCGTCGAAGTCCTGGGCGTCGATCGGGTCAGTCGTCCACGTCGTGAGGTCCCGGAGGTCCCGGCGCTCGTCGATCTCGTCTTCGATCTCCGAACCCACGTTCTCGGTCCGCTCCTTGGCTTCCTCGATGACCTCCGGGGGGAACCCGTCGGGAATCTCGAACTTCTCGAAGAGTTCCTCGCGTTTGTTCTCCAAATGGCGGGCCATCTCCTCGTCGATCTCGACGGGGCCCTGCCCCTCCGGCGTCCCGGCCTCGGCCTGGGCGTCCTCTTGGGCGGTCATGCCATCCGGTACGGTCAGCCGGTAGGTAGGCGTTTCGACGGCGACTGGCTCAGGCTGCTGTCGGTCGGACTGGTGTTCCCGGCAACTATTTCCGCCTATCGGCCTAATAGCCACACATGAGGCGTCGAAACCTCCTCGCGCTTCTGGGCGGCGCTCTCGGAGCAGGCCTCGCGGGGTGTTCGGACGTGAATGAAGACGACGATGGAAGTGCCGAGTCGGCACCGACTGGAAACACCGCTTTCGAGCCGGACAACTACACGGTTGAGAACGCCTCCGACCTGCCGACGGCCGAGTGGAACGACAGTGAATGGAACGATAGCGAATGGAACGACAGTGACTGGAACAACAGTGACTGGAATGACAGCGACTGGAATGACAGCGACTGGAACGATAGCGAATGGAACGACAGTGACTGGAATGACAGTGACTGGAACGACAGCAACCAGACTGGCGGATTCACCGAAACGGAGTTCGAACTCTGTCCGGGCACGGCAGAGGGGATCGAGATCGTCAACCACACGGTTGGGCCGGGGCCGAACGAGACGTACTACGTTGAGGGGACTGTCCGGAACGACGGTCCAGCCACCCGCTGTTCGTACGTCCTACTCGAAGTCATCTTTCCCGACGAACGACGCGAGACGGAATCGATGTTCATGGGCGATCTCGAACCCGGGGAGACCGGCTCTTTCATTCTCGGTCCCATCGATCTCAGCGACGCGGATCACGATCCCGACAGGTACAACATCTACGTGACGAACGAAACCTGGGACGACGACTGACTCGTGGACTCGGTCCTGTACTGTGGTTCGACCCTTCTCCGTCAAGTGATTGACTAGGGGCGGACGCTTGCGGGACGACCGCCTTGGGCGGGGAACGGTCGATTTAACCCCAGCCGTCGCCAGTGGTCGGGTATGAACGTCAAGTCCCGTCACCACCTCCGGTCGGACGCCGTCGACGAGATCGAAACCGCTCTCGCCGATCACCTCGGCGTCGAAATCGCCGCCGATACCTACGAGAAAGTCACCTTCGAGGACAGCGACTGGGAAGTCGTCCTCGTCGACGGGGAGCCCGCTGTCTTCTACGTTCCCGACGAGGGCGACGACCCTGACGCGCCGTTCCTCACGGTCCGGGGTGCCAACGACCACCCGCCGGCGACGAACGTCGTCACGGTCGACGCCGGCGCGATCGAGTTCGTCTCCAACGGTGCCGACGTGATGCGCCCCGGCATCACCGAAGCTGACGAGTCGATCGAGGCAGGGGATCTGGTCGTCATCGCGGAGGAGGTTCACGGCAAGGCACTGGCCGTCGGTCGGGCCCGCGTCGACGGCGCGGAGATGGTCGGCAAGGAGGGCAAAGTCGTCGACACGGTCCATCACGTTGGGGACGACCTCTACGAGTTTTCGGGCTAAGTGAACGCTCCGGTACGACACACGGCGCTTCGAGGGGAAGGATTATTTCGCGAGACAGAGATATCATACCATGAGTCACATCTATGTCGCCGGAAGCATCAATCAGGATATTACGGCGCGTGTCCAGCGGCGACCGCGGCCAGGCGAGACGATCGCTGGCGAGTCAGTGTCGTTCGGGCTCGGTGGAAAAGGGGCCAATCAGGCGGTCGCAGCCGCACGATCGGGTGCATCCGTCGAACTGATCGGAGCCGTCGGTGGCGATCGGTTCGGCGAGGAGCTGCTGGCCGACCTCGACGGGGAACACGGACTCTCGACTGCACACGTCAGGCGTGTCCCAGATAGCTCGACCGGGGTCGCACTCATCACCGTCGATTCGGACTCCGAAAACGCCATCGTCGTCGTTCCTGGGGCCAACGCCACACTCGCCCCGGAACACATCGCGGACGTCGAGATGAGCGACGGGGCCGTCGCCCTCTCCCAATTCGAGGTGCCACAGCCGACGATCCGGGCGTTCTTCGAGCAAGCACAGTCGCGGGGCGTGACCACAGTGCTGAACCCGGCACCGGCCGACGACGTCCGTGACGACCTACTCGAACTCGTCGACTATCTCGTCGTAAACGAAACGGAGGCCCTGTTCTACAGCGATGGGGACGCCAACAGCGGACTCTCGACGGCCGGACTGGAGGCGACGGCCGCGGATCTGCGCGCACACGACGAGCAGGTTGTCGTCGTCACGCTCGGCAGGGCGGGCGTGTTCGCGAGCACGCCATCGGAGACAATCGAACTAGACGCCTACGCTGTCGATCCCGTCGATACCACCGGGGCGGGAGACGCGTTCGTCGGTGCGTTCGCCACGGCAATCGGTGATGGCCTCGCTCTCCAAGACGCACTCGATACCGGGACTGCCGCCGGGGCACTCGCGACGACCGAGGCCGGAGCCACACCGTCGCTGCCGACGCGAGCAGCGATCCAGAACATCCGTCAGGACTCTTGAAACCCTCAGCAGACCGCGTAACGCAAGATACCTAAGTCGAGGGTCGGAACCTGCGACATGGCAGATCGCGTCATCATCGACACCGACACCGCGACCGACGACACGCTGGGTATCTTGCTTGCGGTCTTATCGGATCGGGTCGACGTCGAAGCGCTAACGATCGGGGCCGGCAACGTCGCCTTCGATCGCCAAGTCGAAAACGCAAAGTACACCCTGCAACTCGCCGACATCGCTGAGAAGATCCCCGTCTACGAGGGGGCACGAACACCGCTGGTCAAAGAGCACGACCACGCCACAGAGATCCACGGCGAGGGTGGCCTCGGTCCTGCTCTCGTCCCCGAGACTGACGTCCCTTCAGCCGAGGGGTTCGCCCCCGAGTACATCGTCGAGGCGGCTCGCGAATACCCTGGTGAGATCACCCTCGTCTGTCTGGCTCCACTGACGAACGTCGCGCTCGCCTTGGAACGCGAGCCACAGTTGGGTGATCTCCTCGCAGACGTCGTCGTGATGGGCGGGAACGTCCACACACCTGGCAATGTGACGCCAGCCGCCGAGTTCAATTTCTGGGTCGATCCCGACGCCGCAAAGATCGTTCTCGACGAACTCGACGTCACGCTGGTCGACTGGGGACTCACCCTGCGGGACGGCACGCTCGATACGGCCGCCGAGGATCAGATCGTCGATGCCGCCGCTGATTCCCGATTCGCTGCATTCTACGAGACGATTTTCCAGCCGGATTCTGAAGGGGTCGAGGAAGATTCCCGCTGGGAGGGGACGGCCCAGCCGGACGCGCTCGCGACCGCTGTGGCCGTCGCCCCGGAACTGATCGCGGAGCGTGGTACCTACGCGGTCGACGTTGACGAACGCGAGGGGCTGACCCGAGGGGTCACGGTTACCGACACCAACGGCATCACCGACCGCGACCCACGGACCGACGTAATCGAGGCTGTGGATACGGACGGTTTCCGGCAACTACTGGTCGAGACGCTCGTCTCGGGCGATGCTGATCGATCGATCGAGTGAGAGGACGAGGGCGCGCTCACGATCGGAGCAGTATCGGCGACAAGACTCGGTATCCATGATACAGTCGTCGCTACGGTACGCGTCGCCACCGCGTTTCCGAATCCGAAGTACCTACAGGATCTTGTCGTCGTGATCGAGGCGAACGTCAAGACGGAACGGACCGACGCGACAGTTCCTGAGTGGGATCCCTTCAAGCGGTTCCAGATACGCATCCGGTTCCGCCACGAAACTCAGTCCATGGTGAGAACGGTAATCCCCGAAAGGGGAACGGTGGCACGTCTTCAAACAATGACACCGCTCGGAATTCTCACTGGATTGTTCTTCCTGTCAATGGGACTCGCTGCGTTGTATCGCCCCAAACTACGGGGACCCAGAGACGTGAGCCTCATTTCCGGGGATGTCGGTTCGGGAGAGGGAGTCGGTGCGTACGCGAGCGGAGTATTTCTGACCTTGCTGAGACTGGGATTCCGCTACCTTGGTCTGCGGTATTGAATCGGCAATAGGAACTCTCGCTGGCGGCAATACTCTACGTCGAAACGCTGTCTTCGTCGTCCTCGACCACTCGGTGCTTAGTGTTCTCGAGGGTGACTCGGAGGGCATACGGCAGTACAATCGCGCCACTGACGGCAATTCCAAGAGCGCTCCAGCGGACGATGCCATCGAAAACGACGATCCCGAAGATGCCAATTTCGGCTGGGCCCAGAGGCCAATCAGTACCTGCACGCGACGATCGTAGAGCGGATATTCGTCAGTCAGGGAGGCAGTAGGTGATCACACTACAGTAAAACCGGGCATCCAATCAGGTCGGTGTTCAAATACGTAGTGCAGCCGCTATCGAACACGTCACGCACGTCGAAAAGAGCGGACCGTCGGCGTCAGCCGAACAGTTCGCCGAGACCTTCGCCGTCGGCCTCCTCGTCATCGTCGTCGCCGGCTTCTTCTTCTTCCCCAGCGGCTTCTTCGTCGTCGTCGGCTTCCTCAGCCTCGTCGTCGCCACCCTCGTCGGCGGCTTCGACTTCGCCGCCGGCAGCGCCGCCCGTCGCGGCGGGCACGGCAGCGGCTTCCTCGACGGCCTCGTCGATGTCGACATCCTCGAGTGCGGCCACGAGGGCCTTCACGCGGGATTCCTCGACGTCGACGCCGGCAGCGTCGAGCACGTCCGTCAGGTTGTCTTCGTTGATCTCTTCGCCAGTTTCGTTCAGGATGAGTGCTGCGTAAACGTATTCCATTGGTGTATCCTCCGTAGTTATCCGAACATCTCGCCGAGTGCGTCGCCGCCGTCATCGCCGTCCTCGTCGTCTCCGTCGTCTTCCTCGGCGTCGGCTTCGTCAGCCTCGTCGGCGTCGTCGCTATCCTCGGCATCGCTGTCTTCGTCTGCCTGTTCCTCAGTGGCTTCAGCAGCGACCGCGACGTCCTGAAGGTCCTCCGGGAGGGCCTCCTCGTCGTCGATCTGGCTCGCGAGTGCGCGAACCTGTGCGTCGGCCTTGCTCACGAGGTCGTCGGCCAGGTCCGGGCTCTCGATAGAGGCCTGCAGGCCGAGGCTCTTTGCCTCGCCGCGGGCCGTCTGGAGCAGTGCCGGGCCCGTCTCGGCCGTCGGGAAGACGGCATTGATCGAGAGGTTCCGGGCACGACCGGCCGCGGCCTGGACGTCGCTGCGGTACTGATCGATGTCCAGTTCGAGGTCTTCGGGCTCGAAGAGGACGCCCTCGGCGTGGACGGCACGCAGGTCCAGCCCGACTTCCTTGGGCTCGATGCCGAGTTCGGCGAGGACGTTTGCGAGCTCGGCCGACACTTCGCCGCCGGCTTCGAGCACCGTCGAATCCTCGAGGACCTTGATCGAGCCTTCTTGAATGCGGGCGTTGGCGCCGACGCTCTGCAACTCGCCAACGAACGGCCCGGGGTCGATCCCCGTGTCACCCTCGGTGATGACGATGTCGTTGGGAGCAATCTCGCCGGCATTGATTGGGGCCGACGTCTTCGAGGCCTCCAGTTGCTGGTAGAGCCCGAAGGGATTGTCGTTGGTCCCGATCAGCCCGACGTGGCCAGAGATGTACTGAACGAGGTCTTCGAGGCCCTCGTCGACCTCCTCTAAGGCGCGCTCGACCAGCGTGTTCCGGCTGACGCGCAACTCCGCGGTGCCATAGAGGTTCCGGCGCATATCCTGGAGTTGCTGGCTGGGAATTCCCGTCAGGTCGACGATGCCGACGCTGTCGTAGGATTCGAGCGTCGCGACGAGGTCGTCGATTTCTTCGCGCTTCCACTCGGGAATCGTCTCGGTCTTGCGCTCGGCGCTCATCTCAAGCCACCTCCACGGCGGGGCCCATGGTGGTCTTGATGTACACCGAGTCGAGGTTCAGCGGTCCTTTCTCCAAGTCGGCGTGGAGCCGGCGCAGAATGACGTCGATGTTGTCTGCGATGTCCTCGGCGGACATGTCCTCGGCGCCGACGCGCGTGTGGAACGTCCGCCGGTCGCCGCTGCGCAGCTGGACCGTGTTTTTCATCCGCTCGACGATTTCGACGACGTCGTCGTCGGGCTGGAGTGGCTCGGGCATCTTCCCGCGCGGACCGAGCACGGTCCCGAGATACCGACCGATGTCCTGCATCATCGACGCTTCGGCGATGAAGAAGTCGGTGTCGTCGGCAAGGTCCTTGGCCTGGTCGTCGTCGTCGCCGAGGTCTTCGAGATCGTCGCCGTCGAGGACGTCGTCGGCGACCTCCTCGGCACGGATCGCGGTCTCGCCGTCGGCAAAGACAACGATAGTCGTCTCCTGGCCAGTACCAGCCGGAAGAACAATACTCTCATCGATACGATTCGACGGATCGTCAAGGTCTATGTCGCGCAGGTTGACTGCGAGATCCACCGTCTCGGTAAATTTCCGATCCGGTGAGTCTTCGAGTGCGCGAGAGACTGCATCTTCTATGTCCTGATCTGCCATTGTTCACCTCCGTAGTGCGCCATCTGGCTTCTACGGGTCAGTGAAACAGGCGGCTTGCCTGTCTCGACCGAAGCAACGCCGAAGCGACACTTAAACCCGTCGAACCGTCAAGACGGCAGGTACCGTCGATCTACCGCCGATTGCCGTCGACCACGGAGCTTTTCCCCGTGCTCACGTATCTGTAGCCCGATGCGCATCCGGACGACGCTTCTCGGCGTGTTACTCCTCGTTGCAGTCGTTCTCTCGGGGACGATCTTCGCCGGCTTCACGATGCACAAGGAGGGCGTCGTCGATCAGGAGCGCGAGGATGTCCAGCGAACCGCGTCGGTCGTGGCCAATCGGATCGACGCACGCCTCACGACAACGGTCGAAGCTGTCGAGCTGTGGGAAGCGAACATCGCCGCCGGGGACGGTGATCCTGCTGGCCGGTTCAATGCGCTCACTACGTTCCTCAACCGAACCGCATTCGATCGAGCCGGAATCTATTCGAAAGACGGTGACCTCGCCTCTATCTCCGGCTCGGGTCTGACGCCCGAGGACTTCCGAACGCTGGTCGGGCACAACTACGCTGGCGAACCGTTCGTCGACCAGGCACTTGCCGGACACGTCTATATCAGTCAACCGACGCGGTCGCTGACCGACCAGTACGTCGTCAGGATCGCAGCCCCCATCCAGAACCAGGGGGACGCTATCGCCGGAGTCTTCAGCGGGACATTCGAGATTGGCAACGGATCGCTGTTGGGCGACGTGCCCACCGTGGGCCACGACGCCGACCGGATTCAGATCACAGCCAACGAGACAACGCTACTGGCGGCACCGTCATTCGAGGGTGATGCGCTCACGGCGAACGCGACTGTCGAGCGGACCGGCTGGACGGTCGGTGTCGAACGACCCCGGTCGACGATCGCCGACAGACTCACATTGGCGACGACCTTACAATTCGGCGGCGTCGTCGTCGCACTGCTCGCCGTCGGGTTCGTCGGACTCTGGGTCTCACAGACGACGTTGACTCGCATTCGGGACCTTCTCGATGCGTCGGCGGCCCTCGAATCCGGCACGTATCGAACTGACCTCGACCTCGGCGATATCGATGAGTGGCGACAGCTAAGCGAGCGGTTCAACTCGCTGGCCAGGACACTCGAACAACGAGACTCCCAGTTACGCGTGCTCAATCGCGTCCTCAGACACAACCTGCGCAACGACATGAACGTGATCACAGCCCGCGCCGAGCGGGTATTGGCTGACGACGACACGCCAGCGTCAGTCCAGGCAGATATCGAACAGATCCACGAGACGGCAACTCGACTTATCAACACAAGCGAACATGCCCGGACACTGTACGATGATCTGCTAGCGACACCAAAGCAGGCGATCGAGCCCGTCGACGTCACGGCGGTCGTCGAACAGCGGACCGCGATGCTCGCCGCAGAATATTCCGAGAGTACGATCGAAACCAACCTCCCCGAGCACGCCTGGGCGCTCGATTCCACGACACTCCCAATCGTGGTCGAGGAGATCGTCCGGAATGCGATCGTCCACAACGACTTACCAGAAGCTGAGCGAACAGTAACCGTCTCCGTCGAGCCAGAACAGGACCCGACTGACTACGTCGATACCGAGCGCGAGACGCGGATCGTCGTCGCGGATAACGGCCCCGGGATGCCGATGGTCGAAGAAGCGCTGCTGACTGATCAACTCGAAGAAACGTCAGTCGAACACGGCAGCGGCCTAGGCGTGTGGTTAGCCAACTGGCTGATCGACCAGATCGGCGGGGTCGTGTCGGTCTCGACGGGCATCGACCGGGGAACCACTGTCACGATCCACCTTCCAGCCCCCGGGACTCCACCGACGGACGAGTGAACGACGAACGCTGCGCTTCGTGAGTGTCCTGAACGGGTACAGCAAGCGAGAAATGAAAAGAGCCCCGGCTTTCCAGCACACGCACACGCCAGCCATCAACAGGGATCGGCTGGGCGTCGCAGGCCTGAGTCTACTCGGCCAATGCGTCGTCGTAGGCCCCGTCGTCGATCTGTGCGGCGACCTCGCGAGGGTCGTCGCCCTCGATGGTGACGCCCAGGGAGACACAGGTCCCGACGATCTCCTTTGCGGCTTCCGTCAGCTCGTAGGCCAACAGGTCGGGGTGTTTCTGCTCGGCGATGGTTTTGACCTGCTCGATGGAGAGGTCGGCGACGAACTCATCGGCGGGTTCACCGCTGCCGGTCTCGAAGCCGGCTTCGTCTTTGACCAGCGCGGCCGTCGGCGGGACGCCCACGTCGATCGAGAACGAACCGTCTTCCTCGTACTCGACGGTGACGGGGACCTCAGTACCGTCGAAGGCCGCTGTCTGATCGTTGATGTCCTGTACGACAGCCTGGACGTCGACCGGCGTCGGGCCGAGTTCGGGGCCGAGCGGCGGCCCGGGATCGACCTGGCCGCCAGCGACGAGAACCTCGATCGTTTCAGCCATACCAGTGAATCCGTCGGCGCAGAGTTAAGAATTGCTTTTCGATACTGGCACCGTCACTAGTTGACGGGGGCGTGGACGATCGATGCGAAACCGCCGCCGATGGCCGCTTGCACGCGGCCGAGATGACTCACTCGACGACGATCCCGTTCCGGGTGAGGAAATCACTGGCCCGCTTGATCTCGACCGGGCTACCGATAATCCGGACGCTGGCGTCCTCGTGACGGACCGTCACTGTAAACCGCTCAGTCAGGGTTGGCCCGACGGTTTCGAGGGTGTCGGCCGGGAGCTGAATCTGGGTACTATCCCGGAGGCGGGCGGCGGTTGACATCGGTACAGTTCTCGCCGTGGCGGCCTATGAGTGTGACGAAGTCCGGATCCGGAGCGATCTCCCGCCCCGGACGGAAGCCCTTTTGAAGGGCGACGGCCGAAGATTCGACGATGGGCCTTGAGGAGGAGATCCGGGAACTCGAGGAGGAGATCGCATCCACCCCCTACAACAAGTCGACCGAGGAGCACATCGGCCGCCTGAAGGCCAAGCTCGCCGAGAAAAAAGAGGAGTTCGAAAAGCGCCAGTCCGGCTCGGGCGGTGGGTCAGGGTACGCTGTCGAGAAGACCGGCGACGCCACGGTGGCCCTGGTTGGCTTTCCCAGCGTCGGTAAGTCCACGCTGATCAACGCCCTCACCAACGCCGACAGCGAAGTCGGGTCGTATGACTTTACGACGTTGGACGTCAATCCGGGGATGCTCCAGTACAACGGCGCGAACATCCAACTACTCGACGTTCCCGGATTGATCGAAGGGGCCGCGGGCGGCCGGGGCGACGGTAAAGCAGTGCTGTCGGTCGTCCGGACGGCCGATCTCGTGCTGTTCGTCCTCTCGGCCTTCGAGATCGGTCAATACGAGCGCCTCAGCGAGGAACTCTACAAGAACAAGGTTCGGCTGGATGTCGAGCCCCCCAGAGTCAGCGTCCGCAAGAAACACAAGGACGGCATCAGCGTGAATGCGTCTGTCGACATCGATCTCGACGAACAGACGGTAAAGAGCGTCCTCCGGGAACACGAGTTCGTCAACGCCGACGTGACCATCGGCGAGCAGATCGACATCGACCGGCTGATCGACGGGATCATGGACAACCGCGAGTATCTGCCCTCGCTCGTCGCCGTCAACAAGGTCGACCTGATCGATCCCAGCTACGTCGACACCGTCACGGCGGATCTCCGCGAGGTCGGCGTCGATCCCGATGACGCGATTTTCATCAGCGCCGAGAAGGAGAAGGGCCTCGAAAGCCTGACCGAGCGCATCTGGGACGGACTCGGACTCATCCGGATCTACATGGACAAGCCAGGCCGGGGCGTCGACTACGAGGAGCCGCTGATCCTCACCGAGGGTGACACCGTCGGGGATGCCTGTGAGAAGATCGGCGGGCGCTTCGACGATCGCTTCCGCTTCGCGCGGGTCTCCGGTGAGAGTGCGGCCCACGACGACCAGCAGGTCGGCCGGGATCACGAACTTGCCGACGAGGACGTCCTCCGGATCGTCGTCGATCGGTGAGTCGATGCCGACGAGCGACGTCCCACGGAATCGCCTCCTCGCCGTCCTCTCGCTGTCGGTCGTCCCCTGGACGGGGCTGCTCACCGGTGGGTACGTCACGCTGGTTATGCCGTGGGGACTGCACGATCCGTTCGGCCCCCACATCACACTCCTGCCGGACTATCTCGCAGCCACCGGAAGCGGTCCGCCACCCTTCCTGTTCGCCTGGCCGCTCGGTGTCGGGATCTACGGGCTGACACTGGTGAGCGCGCTCGGCGAGACGTTCGACCGTGGAGATCCGCGGGTCACGGGCGGGTTACTCGTGCTGGTCGGCGTGACCCAATTGACGGTTGCCTGGGGGTTCCTGCGCCGTGGTGAGTACGCGCTCGTCGCTCCACTGGGGACCCTCGCCGCCTGGACGCTCGCGTGGTGGTTCTACTGGCCGGACTTGCGATCGATCGCCCGCTTCGAGCGCCACCGGGACTGACACACCGTCACGTGCCGTTCGGCGCCGGCACGTTTTTCGGCGACCCGCCCGTCCAATCGCACATGGATGGCACGCTCGATCACGTCATGATGCGCGTCGAGGACTTGGAGGAATCGCTTGCGTGGTACAAGTCCCACCTCGGCTACGAGGAGATCGGTCGCTGGGAGGCCGAGACGTTCACGAACGTCCACCTTGCCCCCTCGGGCGTTCACGAGGACGGGGCAACGCTGGAACTGACCTACAACCACGACGGTCGCTCCTACACGATGGGCGACGCCTGGGGCCACATCGCTGTTCGCGTCGAGGACGTCGAGGAGGCCTACTACGAACTCATGGACGAGGGCGTCGAAGACTACCGCCGACCCGAGGATAATCCCGGCTACGCCTTCGTGAAAGACCCCGACGGCCACGAGATCGAGATCGTCGAGCGCGACCACGGTGCCCGCTGGAGTATCGATCACACGATGCTCCGCGTCGAGGACGCAAACGACGCGATCGGCTGGTACACGCGCGCCCTCGAGTACGACCTCACCCACCGGAGCGAGCACGACTCCTTTGCGCTGTACTTCCTGAAGCCAGCGGACGCCCCGGAAGCGGCGATGTCAGTCGAGTTGACCTACAACTACGACGGTCGCTCCTACGAGATGGGTGACGCCTGGGGTCACCTGGCGGCCCGCATCGAGGAAGGCACCCTCAAAGACGCCTGGGAGACGCTCATGACCCGCGAGGCAGAGGACTACCGCGATCCGGAGTCCTGTGACTACAACTACGCGTTCACGAAGGACGCTGACGGGCACGAAATAGAGATTGTCGAGCGATAGCGAGACGCGAACGGAGTGAGCGTCTCGAAGAGTGCGAGCGGGGAGGAACGACCCGCGAGCAGCGAGACGCGAGGTCGAGTGATCGAAGCGAACGACCCGAGCGGAAAAGATGGATGGAACGGAAAGGGACAAGACTGGGCGTGACGAACGGCTCGTATGAGCGAGAGCGGGCGAACAGCCCCAGAGATCGTAGTCGTCGATTACGGACTGGGTAACCTCCGGAGCGTCACCCGCGGCTTGGAGCGGGCCGACGCCGTAGTGACGATTTCGGACGACCCCGCGGCGATCAAGGCCGCCGACGGAATCGTGCTGCCGGGCGTGGGCGCGTTCAGCGAGGGCATGGAGAACGCCGGCCCGTTCCGGGACGTCCTCATCGAGGCTGCCGAAGCCGGGACGCCACTGCTCGGGATCTGTCTCGGGATGCAGATGCTGTTGACTACCAGCGAGGAAGCCGACCACGCCGGAGAGGGCGACGCCGAAGGACTGGACCTGATCCCCGGGACGAACGTCCGGTTTTCGAGCGATCGGAAAGTCCCCCACATGGGCTGGAACGAACTCCGTATCGAGCGCGACCACCCCGTATTCGACGGGGTCGACGGCAAATACGCATACTTCGTCCACTCCTACTACGCCGATCCGAACGACGAGAGGGCCGTCGTCGCCAATACCGAGTACGGCGAACGCTTCGCCAGCGTCGTCGCAAACGAGGCAGGCAACGTGATCGGCACGCAGTTCCACCCGGAAAAGTCGGGCGAGACGGGACTGACGATTCTGCGGAACTTCGTCTCGTACGTGGCTGACGAAGCGTCGACAGCCGACTAGAGCGACGTCACGACGAGGGTCGCCGCCCAGGCCAACATGCCGATCCCGAGAGCGATACCGAGCCACCCGACGAGCGTCAGCATGCGTGGCGAAAGCTGTTCGGGATCGATCCGTTCGGGATTGTTGACGACGAGGCCGCCAAACAGTGTCAATATGGCACCGACACCGACCTCCAAGACGATCGTCACTGTCGGTTGCTCACCGAAGAGTTGCTGTGAGACGCCCAAAGACAGGTTCCCGAGTCCGAGCATGAGTACACCCAGTCCGTAGCGAAAGCGGTCGTTCATACCTACGTACTCGCCAGGCACGCAATTAAACACAGGGCCTTCTGACCGGACTGCGGGAGGATTTATCCCCCTGGCCGCCGCGCTGACGCACATGAAACGAACGATCGAAACCGACGATGCACCGGCCGCCGTCGGTGCCTACAGCCAGGGAACCGCAACCGACGAGCTGGTGTTCACCGCCGGCCAGATCCCCTTGACGCCCGACGGCGATCTCCTCGATGCCGCCGCCATCGATGTCCAGACCCAGCAGGCACTCGAAAACGTCCAAGCCGTCCTCGTCGAAGCCGGCGCGAGCCTGGCCGACGTCCTCAAAGTCACCGTGTACATGACTGACGTCGAGCAATTCGACGCGATGAACGCCGCCTATGAGGGATTCTTCGATGTCGAACCGCCGGCCCGGAGCGCCGTCGAGGTCGCGGCGTTGCCCAAAGGCGTCGACGTCGAAATCGAAGCCATAGCGACGACCGGCGATGGTGACTGACTGGCGGGGTGCGGCGATCTGGGGAGTGGTCGGTGGCCTCTCGTATCTGGTGTTGCTCCAGGGGTACGAACTCGCGAGTTCGATCGCCGTCGATCCGCTGGTGAAGTTCGGGACGGCGCTAGCGGTCATGATCGGGGCCGCCGTGTTGAGTGCGGTCGTCGGTCCGCGGCTGGAAGAGAACGTAAACGCTTAACCACACCCTCACTGTAAACCAATTGCGAGCCAGGATGGCCGAACGGTAAGGCGCACGCCTGGAAAGCGTGTTCCCCTTCGGGATTCTGGGTTCAAATCCCAGTCCTGGCGTGGGCGGCCGACCAACGGAAGGCCGCCACATTCTCGAACGGCGAACAGAGTGAGCCGTGAGAGTCGCGAGCAAACCGCGAGCGACGAATACGGAATTGACTGGATTTGAAGCCCTGGAAGTCGCAGCCCCGCGAGCGAAGCGAGCAGGACGGTATGCGAGCGAACCAGTAACGTCGAACCCGGGAACAACCAAGCCAGTGGATCGTGAGAGCGCCGACTCTGACGCCAAGTCGCGGAACGTGATTGATGCTCTGTCGTGTAGATAGGTATAAAAAGGAGCGGGGATCGAGAGAGTGTGTCAGTTGCTCGAAAGTGGCACAATCGGCTGTTTTCCGGGGATTTTCGCCGGCGTTGACGGTGAATGGACTCCCGGAACAGCAAAGTCTAACAGTCAGGGGTGTGAACAGTGGCAGTGATGCCCACTGTAGAGTACCTCAACTACGAAGTACTGGACGACCAAGGATGGGACATGGACGACGACGACCTCTTCGAAAAGGCCGACGCGGCCGGTCTCGATGACCAGGATTACGGGACGGTCGACGTCGCCGAAGGCGAGTACATCCTCGAGGCCGCCGAGGCCCAGGGCTACGACTGGCCGTTCTCCTGTCGAGCCGGCGCCTGTGCCAACTGTGCCTCCATCGTCAAGGAAGGCGACATCGACATGGACATGCAGCAGATCCTGAGCGACGAAGAGGTCGAAGACAAAGGCGTCCGCCTGACCTGCGTCGGCACGCCGGCTGCCGACGAAGTCAAGATCGTCTACAACGCAAAGCACCTCGATTACCTGCAGAACCGCGTCATCTAACGCGGCCTCACTCTTTCGTGGTTGAGATCGTCGGCCAGTAACAAGTAAAACCAGAGCCGGGGCGCGCCGATCGCCAGGGTCGTCCACAAGGGCTAACTCCCGGCCCCGAGAGAAGCGAGTGTGAACGCGACGCTGCCGGACCTGCTCAGGCTCATCGTCGTGCCCGTCCTCGGCTGGGCTGCCTGGCGAGACGTGCGAACGCGGCGAGTGCCAAATCGAACCTGGCTTCCGCTTGCCACACTCGGGGTCGTCCTCCTGGCATGGGACGGGTGGCTGGTCTGGACAGGACGGACGATCGGATTCACGGATCCTGGTCTGTTCGTGCTTCGGGTGGCGATCAGCGTCGGCCTCCTCGTTCCGTTCGCGTACGGGTTCTGGTGGTTCGGTGGGTTCGGCGGTGCCGACGCCAAGGCGTTGATCGTGCTGGCGATCCTCTTTCCGACGTATCCGACCTACCTGTTCGATGGGTTCGTCCTGCCGGCGCTCAAGCCGACCCTTGGCGTCTTCGCGCTGACGATCCTCTCGAACGCCGTGCTCGTCGGCCTGGCATACCCGCTTGCCCTCGCCGGCCGGAACGCCCTCGGCAGACAGTTTGGGAAAGCGATGTTCATCGGGCGGCCGATCCCGGCCGAGCGAGCGATCGAGGAGTACGGACGACTGCTTGAGACGCCTGCGGGGTTCACCCGTCGTGGTCTCGATCTCGACGCCCTGCGGATGTACCTGCGCTGGCGCGGGCGTTCACTCTCAGACATCCGGGCCGATCCGGAGACGTATCGCGATCCCGAGTCGATCCCCGAGGACACGAACGCGCCCGGGGACGGTTCGATTCCGGTGGACGAAGATCGCCAGCCACTCCCAGACGGCGGGGCGGTCGACGATCCCTGGGGAGCCGAGGCGTTTCTTGGGGACATCGACAGCACGGCCTACGGCACGTCGCCCGAGGAACTGCGCGAGGGCCTGGACGTGCTCGCCTCGGCCGAGACCGTCTGGATCACGCCGGGCATCCCGTTTCTGGTCCCGATGTTCGGCGGCCTACTCGTCAGCCTGACGGCTGGGGATATCCTCGTCTGGGGGCTCTCGCTGGTCGGCCTGGGCGCGGTGTGAGCAGGCGATCGACACGCCAAAGTCGCGACAAAAGGCCTATGCGGGGACACCTCCGACTGACAACACATGACCGACGCCGACGTCGATCTTGCCTTCGACAACCAGGAGTATCTCCCGGCGGTCGCCCAGGCTGCCGAGACGGGCGACGTCCTCATGCTCGCATACGTGACCCGTGAGGCCCTCGAACGGACGCGCGAAACGGGGCTGGCTCACTACTACTCGCGAAGTCGAAACGAACTCTGGCAGAAGGGCGAGTCAAGCGGCCACGTCCAGCACGTCGAGGAGATCCGCGTCGACTGTGACGGCGACTCCCTGCTGTATCTGATCGATCAGGAGGGTGGGGCCTGTCACACCGGCTATAACTCCTGTTTCCACCGGACGATCGACGGGGAAGTCGTCGGCGAGCAAGTTTTCGACCCGGAGGCCGTCTACGAGTGAATCCATGAGCGAGCACGCAGGCGTCTCGACGGGGGACGACGTTCAGGCCGACGCCGAGGCGCTGGTCGCCGACCTCGAACGGGCTGCGACGGCCTTCGAGGAAGCCCGCAAGCGAGTCGAGGACGCCGGGCCAGACCGCCTCGAACGACTCAGTGAGTACTACGACGAGATCACGACACTCTTGGATCGCTACGAGGAGCAAGCGACCAGCGACGGCGAGACGGATGTCGACATGGCGGCGTTCATCGAGTTTCAGGAGAAAGTCGGCCGGTTCATGGATCGATTGCCCGAAGACATCGATCACTACGACGCCTTCGACGCGGTCGACGACCAGATGCACCAGAAGTGGGTCAAACAGTCGGATTTCGAGGCAGCGCGAGACGCACTCGAGCCCATCGCCGATCTCGTCGAACGCTTAGACGAACGCCAGCGGACGCTCGAACGGTTTCGCGAGGCGCGCCACGATGTCGCCGCCCGCGAGCGCGAAGTATCCCAGCAAATCGACGACCTGGAATCGTTGCTGGCACTGGGCGACGCCGACCTAGATGCCCCAGTCGAGAAACTCCGGGAGCCGATCGAGCAGTACAATCGGTCAGTTACCGAGGCCTTCGAGACATTCAAACGCGAGCGATCAGCCCGTGACGTACTGGCGTTCGTCGAGACGACGGCGACCTATCCGCTGGTCGAGTACAGACAGCCACCGGAGGATCTCGCCACGTACGTCGCCGACAGCGAGGCCGGAACGGAGACGGTTTCGACGCTGCTGGAATACGCCGAGTACTCCACCTCGAAACTGCAGCATTACGTGCCCGATGCCCGCGAGCTCAAACGCAACGTCGCCACCCATCAGACGTACCTGCGCCGGCTCGACGCCGAGCCGCTGACGGTGAGTTGGCCGCCGCCGAACCCGGACACGCTGTGGTGGCGCTGTCGGGAAGTGATCCCTGTTGTCGACCAGATTGCGCCCGACGGGACCGTGACCAAGCTCCGGGCAGTCCGGGAGCTGCCCCAGAGTATCGACTACGAGCGCCTTCGCGAAAGCGTCCGCGCCAGAGACCAACTCGACGACAGTGAGCGCAAGCGGCTCGAAAGCGGCGCTGTCGAAGCAGAATTGCGCACGTTAGAACCCGCCAGAACGACCCTCTCCGAGGCCCTCGAGGAATACCCGGAACGGTAGGAACGACGGGGCGAGGTTCGGCCCGATTCCGATGGCTATTACCCCGCCGGTCGTGGATTCGTGAACATGCCAAATCAGGATCTCATCGACGCGCTCAGGGCGGCAAACGCCGTGCAGTACGGAGAGTTCGAACTCTCGCATGGCGGCACCAGCGACTACTACGTCGATAAGTACGTCTTCGAGACCAACCCTGATTGCCTCCGGTTGATCGCCGAGGCCTTTGCCGACCGGCTGGACGGAACGAAACTCGCCGGCGTGGCCCTCGGCGCGGTCCCGCTGGTCGCCGTGACGAGTGCCGAAACCGACATCCCCTACGTCATCGTCCGCAAACAGCGAAAGGAGTACGGAACGGGGAACCTGATCGAAGGCGACCTGAAAGCGAGTGAGGAAGTTGTCGTCCTCGAAGACATCGCCACGACCGGCCAGAGTGCCGTCGACGCCGTCGAGGCGTTGGGCGAGGCGGGGGCCGTCGTCGATCGTGTGCTGGTCGTCGTCGATCGACAGGAGGGCGCAGCCGAGAATCTCGCCGAGATCGACGTCGAACTGGAGTCGCTGGTGACTGCCGATGAACTACTGGCCGATCGAGCCGGCGAGTGAGCGCGGCAGCTGTTCCCACGAAATTGTATATATCGACGTTAGCCGCATCCGAAATATTCACGTCCATGACGTGACAGCGGATGTGTGTGAAACGAGACGAGAAAGCAGCCCTCCAGTTGCAGGCTGTCTCGATCCTCCGGCGGCTAAAAGCAACCCGTACCTACGACGAGCTCGCAGAGGAGACTGGCCTGTCAGCAGGCGATCTCAACCGCTACGTCAACGGCCACGTCCTCCCGGGCGTCGAGCGCGCCCGCCGCATCGTCGGCGACGTAGGACCGGCCGCTCTCGCCGGGGAAATCGAAGCGCGGATCGACCGGGACGACGACGGATACGTCGACAATACCGCGGTTGTCTTCGATCAATCACTGTTGGATCTGGTGGCCGGCGTCGCCGTCGAATCCCAGGACCTCACCGCGCCCGACGCTGTCCTAACCGCGGCCACCGACGGAATTACGTTCGCCAGCGCGATGGCCCGACAGTTCGACGTCCCCGCCGTCTACGCCAAGAAGTCCCGTGAGACGGCCGTTCCCGAGTTCGTCGAGGCCCGCCAGCGTGTCACGCCGGGAATCGAGATCACCTACTCGCTGCCCGCTGATGCTCTTGAGCCCGGCGACGACGTGATCGTCGTCGACGACTTCGTCCGCTCAGGCAACACCCAGCAACTGTTGCTCGAACTCGCCAAAAAAGCCGGCGTCACCATCACGGTCGTGTTCACACTCATCGCCGTCGGCGACGACGGAGTCGAGTCGGTCCGAAACCGGGTCGACGCCCCCGTCGTCACATTCACCTCACTCCCCGAGTGATATCCACGATCTCGCATACTCCCGAGAGAGATAAATAAACGATTAAGTCCCTCTGTGCAAGTTGGTCGATCATGGTGGGTACATGGCGCTAACCGATACGCTTGCGGATTACTTCGAGTTCGACGCGCATGACACGGATTTCAGTACCGAGGTCCTCGCCGGAACGACGACGTTCCTGGCGATGGCCTACATCGTCGTGGTCAACCCGACGATCATCGGGCCGGCGATTCTGACCGATCCGCCGGCTGGCTGGGGCGAACCAGAGGTGCTCCAGGCACTGTCGGTCGTGACGATCCTCGCGTCGGTCGTCGCGATCGGGGTCATGGCCTTCTACGCGAAGCGGCCGTTCGGACTGGCACCCGGCATGGGACTCAACGCTTTTTTCGCATTCACCGTCGTGCTCGGGCTCGGCGTCCCCTGGCAGGTCGCCCTGGCTGCGGTGTTCGTCGAGGGGATCGTCTTCATCGCACTCACTGCTATCGGGGCACGCAAGTACGTGATCAAACTCTTCCCCGAACCAGTCAAACGCGCAGTCGGAGCCGGGATCGGTATCTTCTTGCTCTTCCTCGGCCTCCAAGAGATGGGCATCGTCGTGGCCGATCAGGCGACGTTAGCGACGCTTGGGAACTTCATTGACGACCCGGTGGCCGTCCTTGCGGTGGCGGGGCTTGCACTGACCCTGTTCCTGTACGCCAGGGGGACGAGTGGCTCGATCATCATCGGCATCGTGTCGACGGCAGTGGTCGGCTGGCTCCTGACACTGTTCGCCTCGGGCGGAGAGGAAACGTTCGCGCCACCGGGATACGCCGAGTTGCAGAGTCAGGGAGTCGTCGACTATCTGCTCGACACGCAGTACAACTTCCTCCCGCTGGTCGAGGGCTTCGTTTCGGGACTTGGACAGATCACCGAGGACCCGGCTGTCTTCCTGCTCGTCGTGTTCACGTTCTTCGTCGTCGACTTTTTCGACACTGCCGGCACACTGATCGGCGTCTCCGGCATCGCCGGATTCCTCGACGAAGACGGCAACCTGCCCGAGATGGACAAGCCACTCATGGCGGACGCAATTGGCACCACCGTGGGCTCGATGATGGGAACCTCGACAGTGACGACCTACATCGAATCCTCGACGGGGATCGAAGAGGGAGGTCGTACTGGGTTCACCGCGCTCGTCGTTGGCATCCTGTTCCTCGTCTCGCTTTTGGTCGTCCCACTGATCTCGCTGATCCCACAATACGCGACGTATATCGCACTGGTCGTCGTCGGGATCATTATGCTCCAAGGCGTGGCTGACATCGACTGGAATGACCCAGCCTGGGCGATCTCGAGTGGCCTTACGATCACCGTGATGCCGTTGACCACCTCGATCGCCAACGGGCTCGCAGCCGGGATCATCAGCTACCCGTTGATCAAGACCGCGACCGATGAGCGCGAAGACGTCAAGCTTGGCCAGTGGTTGCTGGCATTGCTCTTGGTCGTCTACTACGGGTTCTTCTTCCTGGTCGACGGCGAGTACGTCGCGTTCTGAGCGACACCTCGTATCGCTACCCCCTGTTGTGACACCGCGAGCGAGTTGGTGATTGAGACAACCGCCGGCCTCTTTTTCATCCAGCCCCAACTGCGTTCGATGGCAGATCTCGAACTGTACGAACTGGACGGCTGTCCGTACTGTGCGAAAGTCACGACGAAACTCGACGAACTCGGCCTCGAGTACGAGTCACACATGGTCCCCGCGAGCAAGAGCGCACGCGAGGAAGTCAAGGCAGTCAGCGGCCAGACGGGCGTGCCCGTCCTGGTCGACACCGACAACGGCATCGAAGGCATGCCAGAGAGCGACGACATCGTCGAGTACCTCGAAGAGACGTACGGTAACGGCACCTGACTGTTCCCGTTTCGCCCACGTTTTTCCGGTACTAACTACTTAAGTACACTCTGCTGAGGGAAGGGGGAGAATCAGTAGCTCACCCGATCTATCAAGTTCAAAGCGGATCCCGGCACAGGCTGGTCGGTTGTCTGAATGAAAAAAGTCAGAGAATTCGTTGTGCGAGATACTAGTTTCATTACCACGGGCCAGGGAAACAGCGATTACATATGCGCTACTATCAGCGAAATCGATATCGATCTCGGTTCCTGATTTAACAGTACCGTCTCTTGCACCAACGTCGTGTGATTGATTGTACAGAATGTTTTCAGAGCCAGATGCAGTGGTTTCCCTCACAACAACAGAAAACGTGGCTTTCGAGCTAGTATCATTCACAAGCTCAATCTTCGACACTTCAACCCAATTCTCCGCTTCGAACTCGATACAGCCACTAGCCAAAATCATCATCGGAACTGCGATAAATTCTCTTCTCAATTGAGTGATTTTTGTCATTATTCGATATATTGTAGTCAGTATTATATGTTTTTCTAATATCACTGCTGATGCAAGGCTATTTGGTGGTTTACTATCAGTACTGTGGTGCCCAAGAGGAGGATTCGAAAGTCAGTGCGCGGCCGCGTACGCACTGGAACGCGTCAGCAGGACGACCCCCGCAATGACCAGCACCAGCCCGGCAACGGCGGTCGCGTCAAGAGATTCCCCGAAGTACGCGACGCCCACGGTTGCGGTCCCGACGATGCCGACGGCCGCCCAGATTGCGTATACCTGCCCGATCGGGAGCGTCTGGAGTGCGACCGAGAGAAAGTAAAAGGAAGCGGCGTACCCGGCGACGACCACGGCGGCCGGCAGAGCATGTGTGAACCCGTCCGAGAGCTTCAGGGCAGTCGTTCCGAGTATCTCCGAGACGATCGCGACGGCGAGTGCGAAATACGGTCGCATAGTCGCTGGACCACAGGCGGAGAACAAGTCAGTTTCCCAATCAGCTGGCGTTTCCAAGTCGTTCGTCGCTCCCTACGATTCGGCTTAGAGATACTCGAAGTCCTGTCCGCTCGTCTCGAAACCAACACGATCGTGGGCCCAGTCGAAGGGGACTTCGTCGCGTTTGTCGTCCAAGAAATCCACGATCGTCTCGCCGACGTCGCCACCGTAGAGGTTCGGCCCGGTTGCGATCTCCTCGCGGACGGCGTCAGTCTCGGCGACGTACTCGATCATCTCGGTGACGTACTCGCCGTCGATCGGCGGGACCAGCAGGTTGGTCTGGGCGTCAAAGACCGTCTCCGGCCGGTCGGTGTTGAACCGTGCGGTCAGACAGGCTGCCTCGTCGATATAGTTGAGTTCTTCCTGCATGCTGCCCGAATCGGTGAACTCGGCGAAACACTGCCCGGAGGTGAGAAACTCATAGACGTGGGCGTGTTTCTTCCAGAGGCCGGTAAAGAGGAAGTTCTCGCGTTCCTCGTCGAGTTCGAGCAGTTTCTCCCGGTAGCCATACTCTTCTAAGGCCTGCTCGGTCGCGGTCAGTTCGATAAAGTTGACGTTGTACCCGGCCTCGACCAGGCCGATAACTCCCTCGACGATCGCCTCGAATCGGTCGGGCAGGAGGTTCGCCCGGCGGTGGATGTCCACGCGGATCCACTCATCGCGTTCCTCCAGGACGGGATAGATGTCGAAAATGCTCTCCTCCAGATCGGCGTCGCGTTTCATCTCGATGGCGTCGACGACACTGTTGCCGACGACCGGGATGCGTTCCTCGCCGCCGACTTCAGCCGGATACCCTTCGTTTTCGAGATGCTCGCGGTTGAGTTCGACCGGAGCAAACTGATAGATCGACGCCGCCGAGCCGACGAAGGTGTCGTACTGTTCGGGGAACGGTTCGGCGCGGTTGATCGACCACTCGCCGTTCCACTGGCGTTCGACGAACGCGGCAGGGTCGTCGTGATCCCCGTAGTCAGGGGACATCCCCCGGAGGCCGGCTTCGTTGTGCGCGACGGCCTGATTGGTGGCAAAGAACCACGCCTGGGGGACGATCCCCGCGGCGTGGGTGTCACCGTGGACGATCGGCAGGACCGTCGTCTCGGGCCATTCCTCGGCCAGACGATCGGTCAGCGTGTCGATTCGTCGGTGGACCTGGGCGGTCTTCTCAGAGAGGCCGCCCCGGATCCCGAGGTCGACCGCGACCCGGTCCTCGATCCCGTACTCGGCGAGGCCGTGGCCCAGGACGTCGTCGTAGTGCTGGCCGGTATGGAGGACAAAACAGGGGAGGCCGTGCTCGCGTGCAGCCGTGACGACGGGTGCCTGTTTGTAGAAATCGGGTTTGGTGGCTGTCACGACGGCGAGGACGAACTCGCCTGCGTCCATCTGCCGGGCGAGACGGTCGTCGTAGACCGTCATCTCTGTTGTCATAGCACGTTCTCGGAGAACCAGCGAGTAGTGCGTTCCGGTTTCTGCCGATACGTCGGCGCGACGGTCAAGCCGGTTCTTCGCCGCGCTCACGGATCAAATCCCGGAGTTCGTCGGCGTCCTCGATGTCTTCTAGCTCGGCCTCCTCGAGGAGAGCCGTCCCGTCGACCGAGTCTCGGGTTGCCCGACCGACGACGTACACCGCCCGAGTCTCGGTCACGCGACCGACCGAGGACATGATCCGGGCGCGTTTTTCGGCCGTTTCGGTGAGTTCCGAATGGCCCGTCAGCACCCGGTCGCGCCGATTATCGTTCTCGCTGACAGTCTTGAACGGCGCTCGCGTGGTCGGGTGAACGTCGAACCCGACTCGGGTCAGGACCGTCATGACGAGTTCGTCATCGGTTTCGACCTCGGGTTCGTCGGGCATCGGTTCCGTATCGCGGACGTCCTCGGCCCCCTCAAGTACGGTTACCGGCGAAGTCAGTGGCTCGTCGAAGAGATCTTCGAGATCGGCTGCCACTTCGACCGAGGCGTCCATGCCGTCTTCGTACTTCGAGACAGTCCGTCGGGAGACACCGAGTTCGTTGGCGAGTTTCCCGAGGCTCATCTCTTCGTCTCGGCGCGCGTCTGCCAGCACGTCACTGTCGATATTGACGTAGAGGCCGCCGGGGGCGGCATAAATCAGCGGCGGGACTTCCTCGACGAACAGGTCCATCGCTGTATCCGGACTCAACACTGGCACGCCGTGTCGGAAGTACACCACGCCGGGCTTGAGTTCCTCATCGCGCGTCCGGAGCCCGATCACCATCGGCGTCGCCTCCAGGTACTCCCCGAGGCGTCGCATCTCAGCACCCGTCTGGGCGTCGAAGGCGTCGATGTTCCCCAGGATCTTCACCAGAACGGTGTCCTTCCCACGGCGGGCCGCGATGTCGAAACTCTTCGGTCGGATCGCACACCGGTCGCTGACGAGGAAGCCCGCATCCTCGAGCATGGCCGTGACGTTACTGACCAGTGCCGATCGTGACATAGGTATCGCTACCTAAAGGTATGGAGATCGTTCTATAAATGCGTTGTGCCGTCCGATATGCCGCCTTCTGTCGATTCGGCCAGTCCCGACGAACTGTTGGTTCAGATATGTATTGTGCAGCCCCTGTCGAAACCCGTTAGTCGCCTGCCCGGATAAGACCGGATGTGACGGTCATCGGGATCGACGATACGGACTCTCGCGAGACGGGTATGTGCACGACCTATCTCGCGGCGCGAGTTGCCGATCGATTGGCTGACGAGTGGTCGGTCACGCGCCGGCTACTCGTCCGGCTCAATCCGGCTGTCGAGCACAAGACCCGCGGGAACGCCGCGCTGGCGATCCACACGTCGGCCCCGCCTGCGAGAGCACTGTCGGCCGTCCGTGTGGATCTCGACATGGCCGAAACAGACGATCCGCGGACGAACCCCGGGGTCGTCGTGGCGGCGGTCGATCCCGAGAGAGTCCCTGATGACGTCGTCGAATTCAGCAGTGACGCTGTCCAGAGACACCATACGATCGAGGACGCCCGGGCACTGATCGACGATCGGGGGTACGAGAGTCGCGAGAGTGGCAACGGACGCGGCCTCATCGGCGCGATCGCCGCCGTCGGTGCCTGGCAAGCCCGCGATGATTGGACGTACGAGTGTATCTCCTACCGCGGATCGGATCGCCGGGGGACGCCGCGTCAGGTCGACGCCGAGTCGGTCTTTGCGGCCGCCGATCAGGCCTATCCGGACGCCTGGGACACCGTCGACCGCGTCGAGGGCGACCTCGTCTGTGTTCCCCACACCCCCGGGCCGATCCTGCACGGCATCCGTGGCGACGAGCCCGACGTCGTTCGCGAGGTCGCCGAGTCGATCGAGAGCGAACCCGTCGAGCGCCGCTCGCTGTTCATCACCAACCAGGGAACCGACGCCCATCTGCGGGAGGGTACGGTTGGGTCGGTCCGGGACGGCCGGTCCTATCGCGTGGCTGGGAGGGTCGAGACGGCACCGGAAACGCGGGAAGGCGGACACGTCTTTCTCGAAATCGCGGGCGAGGACGGGCGTGGGCGGCTCCGCTGTGCCGCCTTCGAACCGACCAAGCGCTTCCGGGATCGAGTCCGGAACCTCCGCGTTGGCGATCGGATCACGGCCTGTGGCGAGGTCGCCGACGAGACGCTCAAACTGGAGAAGTTCGCCGTCCGGGACCTCGTGACGACCGAACGCGTGACGCCGACCTGTCCCGACTGCGGGCGCTCGATGGAGAGCGCCGGCCGCGATCAGGGCTATCGCTGTCGGGACTGTGGAACAAGCAGGGACCGGAAAGCCGAGCGTCGCCTCGATCGCGACCTCGACGGTGGCTGGTACGAAGTCCCACCGGTCGCCCGCCGGCACATCGCCAAGCCACTGATCCGTGGCGGGTTCGACGGGCCGACTCATCCCGAGCGGTGACAAGTCGTCTGTTGGACTGATCGGGCAATGGGTGGGCGATCGAGGAGCGGACCGGACTGAGCCTTAAGTATACAGGCTAGTCATACACTCACATGGAGACAGCACTGCTTGGCCCCGAGACAATCGGCGATGTGATTGAGATCGAGGACGTGGTCGCGGCTGTCGAATCAGCCTTCACCGCAGAGGCCAGCGGTACCACGGAAATGCCGGCCAAGTCGTATATCGACCTCCCCCAATACGGCGGTGACTTCCGGTCGATGCCTGCCTACCTCGATACGGGCGAATGGGACGGGGCAGCGGTTAAGTGGGTCAACGTCCACCCCGACAACCCTGCCGATCACGACCTGCCGACAGTCATGGGGACGATCGTCTACGCCGATCCCGAGACCGGCTTCCCGCTTGCGGTCCTTGATGGGACGACGATCACGCGACTGCGAACGGGCGCGGCCGCCGCCGTCGCGACGAAGCACCTCGCTCGGGAGGACGCCACCTCACTCGGGATCGTCGGTGCGGGCCGACAAGCCGACACCCAGCTGGCGGCGATCGCGACGGTCCGGGATATCCAGCGGGTGGTCGTCAGCGATATCGACGATTCGGCCGTCGCGGCGTTCATCGAGCGGTTTGGCGACCGATTCGACGTCAGCGAGGGCTCGGTCGAAGCGGCGGCAGCCTGCGACGTGGTCTCGACGATCACGCCCGTCAGGGAACCGATCGTCACCGCGGTCGGCGAGCAGACCCACGTCAACGCCATGGGCGCCGATGCGGCCGGAAAACACGAGATCGCCGACGAGATTCTCCAGGCGTCCCGGATCGTCATCGACGATTACGAGCAATGCGTCCATTCCGGGGAAATCAACGTTCCCTACAGTGAGGGGATCCTGACAGACGACGACATCGCAGCCGAACTCGGGGCCGTCGTCGCCGGCGAAGCGACCGGTCGCACGCCCGAAACTGAGCGAACAGTGTTCGACTCGACTGGCCTCGCGATCCAGGATGTCGCAACGAGTCACGTGGCCTACGAGAGCGCACAGGCCGCGGGGCTCGGTGAAGACTATCGGCTGGTGGATACCACGTCCTGACGAGTTGACCCTCACCTCGGACAGATCGGCTGTGGTCTCAACTCCCCCGGAGAGCACCCAGCCCTTTCGATACGAGCCACCCCGCGATGACGAACGGCAACAGAGGGAGCAAAACCAGGAGAATCGGGGCAGCGACCATATAGCCGAAGAAGTTCATCTGGATATCGGGACTCTCCGTCGTGAGTGGCGTGACCGTGCGGAGTTTCTCCACAGCGGTCGAGTCCTCGTCTCCATTTGCCGTGCTCATGGTACCGGGTACACGGAGAAGCGCCATAAAAGACGCGCAGTCGGCAGACGGAGTCGACGGTGGTGGAACCGCCCCGCCCTATCTATCAGTTGCTACTTCGAGACGGACGTCACGCGAAGATCGGGCGACCCCGATCACGTATTCGCCGGGATCAACCGTCCACCCGGCCTCGTCGTCGTATCGTGCGAACGCGCGGTCGTCGAGGTCGATCGTCACTGTCTCACGGTCGCCGGGGGCCAGATCGACAGCCGCGAATCCGGCGAGTTCACGTTTCGGGCGATCGATGCCGTCCACTGCCGGCGGGCGGACGTAGGCCTGGACGACCTCGGTGCCTGTCCGATCGGCGACGTTCTCGACGGTCACATCGAGTGTGTCGCCGTCGAGCGTCGCGTCGACGTACTCGAAGTCCGCGTAGGAGTGTCCGTGCCCGAACGGGAAGGTCGGTTCGTCGTCGGCGGCGTCGAAGTGTCGGTACCCGACGAAGACGCCCTCGTCGTAGTGGGCTTTCCCGTCGACGCCGGGGAACCGCCGTTCGTCGGCGGTCGGATAGGACCCTTCGGGCGCAAAAGTGACCGGGAGCCGTCCGGCAGGATCCCGGTCGCCGTATAGCACTGCCGCGATGGCGTCACCGTGGGCCTGACCGGGGTACCAGTTCTGGACGATCGCCGCCACGTCCGCACGCCAGGGCGTCTCGACCGGCCCGCTCGTGTTGAGCACGACAACTGTCCGGTCGGTGACTTCGGCGACGGCCTCGATCAGGTCGTTCTGGCGGTCGGGCAGCGCAAGGGACTCCCGATCCATGGCCTCCGTCGCGACGTCCCGAGCGAAGACCACCGCGACGTCGGCGTTCGCTGCCGCGTCCGTCCCAGCCTCGATGTTCACCTCGCCTTCGGGTTCATCGTCCTCGAAATTCCCGGTGAGCATGTCGACCAGCGAAATGCCTTCGACGCGGGGCAGGCCGTGCTCGACGGTCACAGTCCCCGCCGCCCTGGCGGAGATCCCCTCGACTGGATCAGTCTCGACGATCGGCGAGGTCTCCGAGGACCCGCCGCCGCCGAGGATCGTTTCCTCGACGTTCGGGCCGATCAGCGCCACGTCGTCGTCATCGGCAAGCGGCAGGACGCCGTCGTTCTGAAGGAGAACCGTCCCCCGGGCGGCGACACGTTCGGCGATATCGCGATGGGCCTCGGTGTCGACAGCGCCTGCTTTGCGGTCGGCGTCGAACATGTTGTGCCGTTCCATCTCGCCGAGGACGCGCTCGGCCATGTCGTCGAGTCGCTCCGCAGGTACTTCGCCGGATTCGACCAGGGCTTCAAGCGTTTCGGCGTAGCGCTCGCAGGTCGCGGCGTCGGCCATCCCGCCTTGGAGTTCCTCGGGGAGTTCAAAGCCCTCGTCGTCGCCGACGTCCGTCGGGGCTTCCGTCCCGCCGTCGCTGTCCTCGGGCCCCTCGCCCTCGGCGTCCATCGAGGCGACCATCTCCTCGCGGGAGATCCCGGGCATCTCGACGTCCAGCCCGCCATTGGCGGCTGCAGCGGCGTCCTCGGTGCCAAACCAGTCCGAGACGGTAAAGCCAGCAAAGTCCCACTCGCCTTTGAGGACCTCCCGGAGGAGATACCGGTGGTCGCTCATCCGCGTCCCGTTGACCGTGTTGTAGGCGGTCATGACCGAGCCCGCGCCGGCTTCGATCGCATCGTGGAACGCCGGGAGATAGAGTTCCCGGAGGGCGCGCTCGCCGACCTGGACATCGATGGCCGCGCGTTGCGTCTCCTGATTGTTCGCGAGGTAGTGTTTCGGCGTCGCGATCACGTCCATCGACTCGATACCGGCGACCACGCTCGCCGCGAACGTCCCGGCATGGACCGGATCCTCGCTGAAGTACTCGAAGTTCCGGCCGTTCTGGGGCACGCGCAACAGGTTCATCCCCGGCGCGAGCAGGACGTCCTGGTCCTTCCCGCGCGTCTCGCGGCCGAGGGCTTCGCCGTACTCGCTGGCGAGGTCAGTGTCGAACGTCGCCGCCAGCGCCAGCGGGGCCGGGAACGCTGTTGAGGATTCGCCCGGAATCCGGACCCCGAGCGGGCCATCGACCACCTTGAGTGCCGGGATATCCAGACGTTCGATGGGCGGAATGTACCCCGTCGCTCGCTGGTCGGGATCAGTCACGCCGTGGGTGAGCTGGCGCTTCTCGCTGCGCGTGAGTTCGTCGAATAGGTTCTCGGTTGTGTCCCCCATACCACGAATTACGAAATTATTCATCACAAAAGTATCGGTTTGACTGGACCGTCCGCTCACTTGTAACCGTGAAGAGGCAGCCCCAGCGGTCGGCGACGCTGGCCGGAACCAATATGGATTCGGGGGCCGGATGCCGGACAATGGAACCTGGCGAGGAGTCACCGGTACGAGATGCGTACGACGAGTTGGCGGCATCCTACGATGCCGAAATCGAATCCAATGCGTACAACGAGCACATCGAATTCCCGGCCATGACGTCGCTCATCCCCGAAGTGGAGGGCAAGCGCATCCTTGACGCCGGGTGTGGCACTGGTCGGTACACGGAGTGGCTCATAGAGCAGGGAGCCGACGTGGTCGGCGTCGACGTGAGTGAGGCCATGCTTGAAGAAGCGCGTACGAAGCTGGGATCGCGAGCCACGTTTCATCGTGAAGACCTCGGCGACGCGCTCACGTTTGCAGAGGACGACGCGTTCGACGGGGTCGTCAGTTCTCTCGCTCTCGGCTACGTCGAATCCTGGGAGACCGCGCTCTCGGAGTTTGCACGGGTCCTCGAGCCCGGTGGGTTTCTCGTCTTCTCCGTGATGCATCCGCTGGACACCGTCCAGGCAGACGAGTCATCGACGTACTTCGAGGTCGAACAACAGACCCACGAGTGGGCCGTGGACGTTCCCTACTACCGACGTCCGTTCAGCGCGATCTTGAATCCACTGCTGGAAGCCGGGTTTCGAGTGGCGAAGATCCGAGAACCCCAACCGACCGCGGCCTTCGAAGCGAAACAGCCGGATCGGTACGAAACGGAATCCAACGAGCCAGTGTTTCTCTGCGTGACGGCCAGCCTTCCGTGATTATTCGACGATGTCGATCGCCGGCCGGCCGGGTTCGGCTTTGCTCGCGAGATCGTCGGGGGCGTCTTTGGCCGACAGCACAGCCACGTCGGCCTCGAACTCGCGTTCGATCAGCCAGGCGGCTCGCTGGAGGGTCGCCAGTTCGCGCTCGGGCGAGAGGAACTGATCGACGTGGCCGCGAGCCGCCAGGTCCTTCGCGAAGTCGGCGGCATCTTCACCGTGGCGCTGGAGATCCTCGTTTTGCATGACGGCCGGCACGACGTTCTCGGCGTCGCGCGCGACGTCGGCCACGTCGTGTTTCCAGGCCGGCGCGACCGCGAGCGTGATCTCCGCGGGATCCTCGATGCCGACCGTCTCGACGATGTCCCGGACGTCCTCCCGGGTGTCCTCAATCAAGCGGCGTTCTAAGTCGTAGTCCTCGGGTGCTTCAGCGGCCGGCCACCCTGCCTCAGCGAGCAGCCCGTCGTTGCCGAGTTTCGCCCAGATCTCCTCGGCAACGTGCGGGGCGACTGGCGCGAGCAACTTCGTGGCCGTCACCAGCCCGTTTTCGAAGGTCCCCGGATCGACGGCCGTCACCTCCCGGTAACGCCGGAGCAACGAGACGAGTTCCCGGACCGCCTGCAGAGCGTGGTTGAACCGGAAGTCCTCGTACTCGCTCGTGGCGCTCGCAGCCGTCGCGTCGATCTCCCTCGCGACGTAGTCGGCGATGGTGCTGCCCTCACCAGTCGAGACCTCGCCCCGTGAATACTCGGTGGCGAGCGTGTAGAGGCTCTGGAGGAAGTCGTGCGCCGAGCGGACGCCCTCGCTATCCCAGGCGAACTCCTTCTCGGGCTGGGCGGCCTCCATGATGAACAGGCGAGCGGTGTCAGCCCCGTACTCGTCGATGATCCGCTGGGGAGAGACGCCGTTACCACGGCTCTTTGACATCTTGAGGCCGTCCTCGCCCAGCACCATCCCCTGGGTGGTCAGGTTCTCGAAGGGTTCGCGGACGCCATCGATCAGGTCGATGTCGTCCAGCACCTTCGTGAAGAACCGGGCGTAGATCAGGTGCATCGTCGCGTGTTCGCTGCCGCCGACGTACTGGTCGACGGGCATCCAGTCGCTTGCTCGCTCGCTGTCGAAGGGTGCGTCCTCCAAGTCCGGCGAGACGTACCGCAGGAAGTACCACGACGAGCCGATGAAGGTGTCCATCGTGTCGGTTTCGCGTTCCGCCGGGCCACCACACTCGGGGCAGGTGGTGTGTTTCCAGTCCTCTGTGGCGTCCAGCGGATTGCCCGTCGTCTGGACGAATTCCGGGAGTTCGACCGGGAGGTCTTCCTCGGGGACGGGCACTGCACCGCACTCGTTACACCAGACCATCGGGATCGGCGTTCCCCAGTAGCGCTGTCGCGAGATGCCCCAGTCCCGGAGGTTGTACTCGGTGCGGTGCTCGCCGTCGAACTCGGAGACGAAGCGGTCGCGGGCCGCCTCACTTTCCAGCCCGTCGAACTCGCCACTGTTGATTAGCAGGCCGTCCTCGGTATAGGCCGCCTCCTGAACGTCGATGTCCTCGGGATCGGCCTCGGCATCCTCCGCAGGTTCGACGACTTGCTGGATCGGGATGTCGTGAGCACTCGCGAACTCGTGGTCACGATCGTCGTGGCCGGGGACGGCGTAGAGCGCACCCGTCCCGATGTCAGTCAGCACATAGTCGGCGACGTAGACGGGAATCTCCTCGCCCGTCGCGGGGTTGACGGCATATTCGCCGGTGAACACGCCGGAGGTGACATCGAGGTCGTCCTCGTCGGCCGCTGCGGCCATCTCGATGTACTCGGCGACCTCGTCGTTGTCTTCGGCGATTTCCTGGGCGACAGGGTGACCCGGCGCGAGTGAGAAGTAGGTTGCGCCGTAGATGGTGTCCAGTCGCGTCGTGAAGATGTCGACCTCATCATAGCCAGAGATGTCGAAGGCGACGCTTGCGCCCTCCTGCTTGCCGATCCAGTTACGCTGCATCTCCCGGACGTTGTTCGGCCAGTCATCCAGATCGTCCAAGGCCTCGTAGAGTTCCTCAGCGTAGTCGGTGATCGTGAGGAACCACTGGTCCATCTCGCGGTGTTCGATCGGTGTGTCACACCGCCAGCACAGTTCGTCCTCACCTTCGACCTGCTCGTCCGCAAGAACCGTTTCGCAGGAGGGACACCAGTTCAGCTCGGCAGCCTGGCGTTCGACTAGGCCCGCGTCCTGAAATCGCTGGAACAGCCACTGGTTCCAGCGGTAGTAGTCGGGATCGCAGGTCGCCAGTTCGCGGTCCCAGTCGTAGCCAAAGCCCATCCGGGTCAACTGTTCGCGCATCGAGTCCATGCAGGACAGCGTCCAGTCCCGCGGGTTGGTATCACGGTCCTCTGCCGCGTTTTCGGCGGGGAGGCCAAAGGAGTCCCACCCCATCGGATGGAGGACCGCTTCGCCACGCATACGCTCAAAACGGGCAAAGGCGTCTGTGATCGTGTAATTGCGGACGTGTCCCATGTGGAGGTTCCCCGACGTGTAGGGGAACATCGCCAGGACGTACGCCGGGTCCTCGGCGTCGTCAGGGATGGCGAACACGTCCGCCTCGTCCCATGCTTCCTGCCAGGCGGGTTCGATCTCGGTGTGGTTGAACCCGCACTCTCGCTTTTCGCTCTCTGCTGCCATCGTTGTCCCACTCTGAGGGGGCGACACTGCTATACCTTACTCTTCCCGGGAGACACCCCGTCGCGATCCGGAACGGCCCTTCGAGAGGCAGCCGAACGGTTTTGTCGTCTGGGTACGTCACGCCGGCCAAGCATGGAACTCCCAGACACAGTGACGACAGTGATCGAGACACTCCGGGAAAGTGCCGGTATCGAGCGCGTCTACGGCGAGCCAATCGAGCATGAGGGGCGAACTGTCGTTCCCGTCGCCCGGATCGCCTATGGCTTCGGCGGAGGGTTCGGCGAGGGATCGAACGGTGACGGCGAGGAAAACGAGGACATTCCTGTGGGAAGCGGATCAGGTGGGGGCGGCGGTGGTGGCGTCGCAGTGGCGCCGATCGGCGCGCTCGAAATCACTGACGACCACACCCGATTCGTCCGGGTCAACGACCGAAAGCGTCTGCTTGGCGGCGGCCTCATCGGCCTCGTAATCGGGTGGTTGCTCCGAGACATGCGTAACTGAGTCGTCCCACATGCGTTGCTATCGAGTTGAACCGAAGGGGTTTCTCACGCCGAGAATCGACCGACTTGGGAGGGAGACAACGAGTCGTAACGTATTTGACTACCACTCGGCTACATTCGGATGCGTGTCCGGGCTGGGGTAGTGGTATCCTTTGGCCCTGTGGCGGCCAAGACGTGGGTTCAATTCCCGCGCCCGGACCTTTTGCGAGGAACGGACGTGACGAGCTATGGGTCTCCTCGCGGAATTGAACCCTGGAAGGAACGCGCAGTGAGCAACGCGAACGAGCATTTCTTCCAACGGTTCACATTCCCGCGCCCGGACTTTCTGTCTGCGAACGAACGTGAGCAGACGAACGTCCGAAAAGGGAATTGAATCAGGGAGTGGAGTGAGCGAAGCGATCGGAACGACCGTGGTTCACATTCCCGCGCCCGGACTACTCCACTTTGTTCAAGTCCCACAGCCGCGGCGCCGTCAGCGGAGGTGGGGCGACGTGACCCAGCAGCTCCCGTTTACGCACGAGGCCAAGGGCCACCTCTATGACGCCGCGATCGAGTTGGGCCGCCTTCCCGACCGATCCCAGGAGACTCGTACGGGTCCGACGGTACTTCGAGCCCGAGATAGTCACCTCCTGGCGAGACGGCCGGCTTGCGGACCTGGCGCTGCCAGTGTGGATCGACGACGTCATCGCCCAACTCCAGCGGGCGGCGTGATCACGACGGCGGCCCCGACCACTCGTCGTCGATCTGCTGGAGTGGCTCACCCGACGACACTCCCTGCTCGGCGACGATCGCTTCGGCGAGTTCGTAAGCCCCTCCACGACCATCACCGGTGTCGCCCACCCCTTACGATCGAGGTATGCGAGTAGGCGATCCTCCTGCTGTTTCATCCAGCGGTCGCAGTCCACGACCGACACTCTCCCGAACACTCAGAAACTGATCGTCCCGTTGCGAAGCATGATACCACCCGCGATCGCGCCGACCATCACCACGGCTCCGATCGAGGCGAACCCTTCATTGGCCCATTCGTTCTTTGCGTAGACCAAATCTAGCGTGTACTTCTTGTTCGACCACGGCCGGAGCGGGCGGATCCCCATCGGCGTTATCACGTCACCAGCGAGATGGCTCAGAAAGCCGAGGAACGCGGCTCCGAAGGTAGCGCCACCCAGCACCACAATATGCGTATCGATCGGATACATGCCACTTGCCGCCAGGTAGAGTGCGAGTGCCGCGACGACACTGCTGGCTACGGCCCCGGCGAGTAGGGTGTGAGTGGCACCACGATGAGAGACGAGGGGCATCTGCATGTCGAAATCGGGGGCATAGCTGAAGAACACGGCACAGACCAGCCCGAGGGCCATCACCGACAGGAGATCGAAGTAACTCAGCAGGAACGCGACGGGCGCGTAGAACAGCATCCCGAGGCCAACGTGCCCTTCCGAGTGCATCGCGTCAGTAGTTCCGGCGGTCTTGGACAGCCCCGTCCGAGCCGTGGATGACGAGCGTATCGCCCGAACTCGTCTCCCGCTGGCCTGCGGACACGGCTGGTTGTTTCTTGCGGTGGTTCGAGACGACCGACCCGCCCGATTTCTGGAGCCGCCACTGGTTGCCGCTGGGGACGACGTGATATTCCGTCATACTAATTTCTGAGAAAGGCAGTTCTAATAAAATTCTAGGGTGGACGTGAAATGGTATTCTGATATGATTTCGATTAGAACGATAGAATCATCGAAGTGGCCACCTGCTCTGCCATCGCCCCAAGCTATATCCCAGAGTGGATATATTATTCATATATGTCAGGAAAAATTTGCACGGCGATCGATCAGCAAAAAGTGCTGGAGTTTACTTACGATGGCCTTCTGCGTCGGGTCGAACCGCATTGCCACGGTCAAAGTCAAAAAGGGAAAGAGTCGCTGCGTGCATATCAGATCGGTGGGCGAAGCCAATCGCGAGAAATTCCGTATTGGCGGCTGTTTACCGTTGCAAAGATGAGCAATCTTCGCGTGAGTGATGAGAACTTTTCAGGTACACGACCAGGCTATAATCCAAATGATAAGGATCTATCTCCGATCCATTGTCGCCTTTAGTTTAGAGGAGATCGATTACACCTCTGACGAGTTTGCGTCTACAAACTGCTTAGCATGACTCGATAGGGCCCATCGATTCGCACGATTCCGCCATCCCAGCCGATCGTAGTTCCGCCCCCGCTGTACTTCGTTTCTGTTCTCGATTTGGACGACCACGGTGTCGTAGTTCTCCATGCGATCGACTGGATCAGCAGGCGTGGTCAACTCAGTCTCGACCTCTGCAGGCTCCACCTCCAACGCTTCAGCGGCAACCTCACGAAGTGTGAAATCATCCTTACCCGTATTATCACCCCCGTCAGCGACGGCCGTCAATGGTACCTCGTCGTCTGGATCTTCTCTATCTCGGTCTTGGATGTCCTCCAAGAGACGGGAGACCTCTTCGGCTAACAACTGGCGGAAGTCATCATCTTCTGGTGTGAAGAACATCTCGTCGGTCCGCTCGGATCGGATAAAACTCCGTCCGCCTTGGAGATCTTTCTTCTCAAGCAGATCCAGCTCTTCGAGGTTATTGAGCAGCGTCTGCACCTTCGTGTCGACCTTGTCGACGATCGCCCGTTCGATCGGCCGTTTTCGAGTCCACTCATCTTCGCTGGCATGTAGTCCCTGAGCTACGAACCACTGTAGCAGGAACACCTGATCGTCGACGCTGGGATGATGGCTGTGCTTGTCGCGGATCTTCTCTTCTGCTGTGTTGTAACGCATGTAGTGCTGTCAAATTACCGCTCAAACATTTCACCCAGATGGAATAATCTTTAACCGGACGCACCACAGAGAGAAGGTTGCTGGACTTCTCTCAAATCGGGGGTCCGAACCGCCGGGGTGACCCGGCCCCCGTTGCAGCGGGGTTGGGCCCTCGGTTCCGTATTCAATGCGTGTTAGTGTCGCCTTTCTTGTCATCTAGGCGGCTAGCCGCGGCAGTATTTAAGTCTTGGGTTGACCTATTCAAAATCATATGCTATTTGCAGCAGCGATCTATTCGACCCCTCTATCATTCAGATATTCGACTCGCTGTGGACTGAAACGCTATAATTTGATAATGAAACGCTTATATTGGTTGGGTCAAATCCACCGCGTATTATACGAGATCAGTCATATATTACGGCGGTATAAAAATCTTCGTAGACCGGGGTGAAAGTGACTGAATTCTTGGTACAGTACCCAGAAATGTCGAGTAGCAGGTCTCAGACTACGAGAACAGTCATATCGCTATCCGAAACAAAGGGGTCAAGCAGGTGATCTCGATCCGAATTGTGGCCCATGCAGTACACTTTCGACTTGATTTCGGAATCGCAAGCCGCCATTAAGCATCTCCACCCCGTCAGCCGTCAGTGGATGCCGACGACCTGGGCCTCAACGAGCAGCACGATCGCACTAGAGCAGTCAGTCGTCACTGCCGACGAGCATCTCTAGGGCCGTGTTGAGATGGTACTCGACGTTCTCGTCGTCCGTGGCGTTGAGTGCGTGTTGGAGATGATCCGTGACTGTCGCGGCCGTCATCTTGCCGGCCGGCGTTTGCTCTCGATTACGCTCAGTGTTGCCCATACATCCCCTTCCCGAAGGCAACCTAAAGCAATGTGATATAGATACGTCGATCTGTATGGCCCACCTTCGAACGACGCCCGCCAGATAGTACCAGCGATGTCGTTCCGCCCCGATCAGTCACCGGCGTCCGAGATCCTTTTGCCGAACCGGCCCGTTCGTTCATCTATCGTGGCGATCACGGACAAGATCTATATCAAGAACCACCGCCAGTTGGTCTCCCAACTCGAACGCTCGTTCCCGAAGAGTGCGTTTGCCGGGGCGACCCTGGACGTGCTGTTCAATGGGGAGAGCTTGGCGAACCTGGACGACGCGACCCAGGACCGGGTGCTCGATTTCGCCGAGGACTTCATGGACTGTGACTGTGAGTCGGCCCCGCACTGTGGCCACCCCGAGGAGAAATTCGTCAGCTATCTGCTGGAACTTCGCGCCGCAGGGCTGGGCCCCGACGCCATCGTCGACGTGATGGGAGACGACTACATGCTGTATGCCTACCCCGGCGACGTGCTTTCGTTTCTCGACAACTCGGTCCGAACGCTTGAAGCGATCGAATCGCTGGCAGATGTCGACGGTGAACGCGAGATCGCCAAGCAGGCACAAAACAGACGCGAGCAGTTGCTCTAGCTCCGGGCCGCCATTCAGGTCTCTTCGAACTCGCCGATCCGATAGGCCGACTCGCTGTCTTCGTCCTCGCCACCGTCTAAGTCTTCGAGCATGATGACCTCCTCGTCGCCGTCGAGTTCGTCCCGAAGTTTCGTCACGTAGCGCTTGTATTCCTCTAACTGTTCCCGGAGGTGGTCGGCTTCGAGTTCGAGGCGCTCGTGCTCGCGGATGAAGGCCTTTGGCACCTCGACTTTCGGCGGGAAGGAGTCGTCGTCGCTCTCCTCGCCGCCGTTGAGTTCGTGCTCGGGGACGACCTCGATTTGCCCGCTGTGATCGACGAGCTTGTCGACGTAATCCCGGAAGACAGCAGACAGCGAGAGGTCACGCTCCTCGGCGATCTCCCGAAGGGTCTCGAATTTCTCCTCGCTGACCCGAAAGGAGATCGTCTTGTTCTTGTTACTCATAGTTGTTGAACGGTCCTTTGCCCACCTACTTAATGATTTGTCAGACGACCAGCGACGGGCGGTACTGACCGGGGCAATCGCGAGTCAACGAAACCCGGCCGCGGGCGATCAAGCCTCGGCTTCGGATTGGCTCTCCTCGTCTAACGTTTCGAGAGCATCGACGACGAGTCGACGGTAGTTCTCGATAGCCGGTTCGTACTCCTCGTGAGCCATCCGAACGTACTCGTCGGGCGCGAACTCCTCCTGGGTCGGGTCGGCCTCGCGATAGGCCTGGACGCGTTCGAGCGTCCGTTCTGCCGTCTCGACGACCCAGCGATCGCGCGTCCCTTCGTTAACAGGCGTGATCGACTCGGGACGAACGGAGACGTTTACTTCGCCGTCGTCGGTTTCGTAGGTGCGGGGCTTCCCGACGACTGCGACGTAGGCGGGCGGTTCGAGTTCCCGCAACATCGAGGCGGCGTCTGGCTGGTACTGCCCGGCGTACATGAAGAACGTGTCGCCGTTGGGGTCGACGACCCGCCCCTGCCAGTATTCGCTATCCTCACCGACGTCTTCGGTTTCGGTGAGCGTGCCCACGATGAACACGCGGTTTGCACGCTCACCGGTCGGGAGGAGGACGTACACCGGCGCACGGTCGTCGTCGCTCTCCTTGAACGTGTAGGTCGCATCGTTGAACTCGCCGGCGAACACGCGCTGGGCGACCTCTCGAGTCGGTGTTGCAGCCATTATATCGACCTCGCTTTGATCAGGGCCGCTTCAGGATCGACGGCATCTTCGAGTACCTCAACCTCGTCGGCCAGCAGGTACCGACCAAAGGTCGGCCCCTGAACGCGATAGTACCGCCCGAGGATCTTCTCGCGCATCTCGTCAGCGACGACGCTCGTATCCAGCGCATCCATCGCCATGTCTTTGGCCTCCTCTAGGGCGATCCCGGTCAGGTTCTCCGTGGCTTCCTGGTCGAAAATGACCTCGGTGACGTCGTCACCATCGTCCAACACGCCCTTGATCCGGAGGTCGAACTCGCCTTCGACCTCGCCGTGTTCGGAACAGCGGCCGTTCTGGAGGACGCGCGTACAGTCGTCTTCGGGACACCGCTTGATCAGGCCGCTCCCGCTCTGAACATCGACTAAGGCCCCCTCGACTTCCAGGGAATCGTCGCCGACTTCGATCTCCTCGTCGGCCTCCTCGATAACGGTCGTCCGGTTGAGTTTGACCGAGAATCGACCCTGGTACTCGTCGGTGACGACGTTTCGCAGGTGGTAGGTCTTGCCCTCGTCGAGTTCGGGGAGGTCTGACTTCGACCACTTGGTGAACTTGATCGTCCCGGTCTCGTCGCCCAGCAGACCGACCTGGGCGACGGCGTCGCTGCGTGGGTCCCATAGCTCGACAACCTTCGCTGTCATGTCCACCCACTCTTCGGGTGCGTCGACATCGGCGGCCTGGACAGTTTCGTTGCCCCCGCCGCCGCTGCGAATGTCCTCGCGCTCTAAGTCCGCCTCGTCGAGGTAGGAGTTGGTGACGCTCCGACGAGCTTCGCTGATCGGAACCTGGTACTCGTTGACCAGCGTATCGAGTCGCTCCTCGATCTCGTCGATCGAGACGTCAAGCTGGTCGGCAAACTGCTCGTGTATCTCTTCCGCGTGGGTATGCAAATCCGTCATGGCTGTGCTGTCTCCGCGTGTTTTCGATGGGAGACACGCGAAGCTTGGTCGCCCTCCTATTTAAAGTCGCGCCGATCGGACTGGAAGTGAAACGGACGGACGAGGATGATACGGACGACGCCGCGCGAAGATTGATGGGGCGAGCGTCCAGACGGGAACCTATGGCCGAGGACGATCGTCTCGCCAGCTTGGTTCGCTCGACGCTCCGGTCGGCGGGCCGCCAACTGGCAGAAGCCAGGCAGGCCTACGACGATGCCAAACAGTCGGCCAGGGAAGACCTGCCGCTGGACGACCAGGGCCAGGCACGGATTGTCTGTCGGCGACACGCCGAACGGCGGGCCGTCCGGCTCGATGAGGACGGACGGCCCCACTGTTTCGACGCCGAACATCCCGACTGCCAAGGGTGCGTCGAAGATATCGACGACGGGACTATCGAGACGTGGTAAACCAGTCAGCTGAACGAACTACTGGACGTCATTCCATCGCGTCCGTAATCCGTCGAACGTCTTCGGCGTCGAACGCACTATAATAGAGCCGGAACTCCGAAATATCACCCTCAAAATACTGTGACGACGATTCGAAGTCACGACCGATACGCATCTCGCCCATATCGACGGACCGGGAGTCCGTGCCCGAGCCGACCTTCGTCCCATCGACGTAGAGTTCGAACGTCTCCCCGTCGTAGGTCCCGACGACGATATGACGGTCACCGTAGTCGTAGTCAGAGCCAGTCGACAGTTGGCCGTCGTTGTCTGGATACCCCACGGCGTAGTCGATCCGGTAGTTACCATTCCCGTCAGCGGCCGTTTCCAGGAACCACTCCTCGTTGCCCCAGGTGTGTTCGACGAGCTGGGTGATCTGATCGCTGTCCGGCCCGCGCTGGGTGTAGGTCATCGCAATAGTGAATTCCTCGACATCGCCCGGCGCAGAGATGTTGTCGACGTAGACATGATTTGTCCCGTCGAAGCGGAGTGCTCCGTCGACCCAGGTCGAATTCCCCACGAGCGTGCCGTCGTTGCCGTTGCCGGATCGATCGACGAGCGTCGATCCAGAGCCACTCTCGAAGGTGTAGTAGCTGATGAAGTCCCCGAGCTCGGATCGCTCGTCGATCCGCTCGTCGACCAGCACCGTCCGATCTTCGTCACGGGAGAGGACCGTGATTCGGTCGCCGGGAGCCGTCGGGAGCAACACCGATCGGCCAGCCTCATCGCTGTCGACGGTTGCGACGGTGTTGCCGTTTAACTGGATAGTGACATCAGTCCCGAGCGCAACGGGTGTCAGTTGGATCCCGACCGGCGATTGCTCGTACTCGAAACTTGCCTCGGCGGTCGGAGTCCCCAGTACGTCGAGAACGGTGAACGCTGTCGTCGCGACGACGATGCCGATGACGACCACGATTGCCACCAGCAGGAGGTTCCCGACGACCGGCGTCGCGCCGCGACGATCTCGTTCGAAAGGCATTCACACATGCTTCGCACTGAGATGGCAAAAATCACGCGCCAGTGTCTCTAAACAGAACGGGTGTCTGTCGACCCGGAAGTTCCTTTAGCCAGCCCGATGAATTTGTCCTATGCGCGGGTACCTCTGGTTTTGGGGCTTTGCCCTGTCGGTGATGGTCTCCCTCGGCGCAATTGTCGTGTTAGTCGTCGATTTCTTTTATCCGAATCCACCATGGGGCGAGCTTCCGCCAGTCGGGTACGTCGGGGCGATGGGCGTCTCGGTGATTGCCGTGGGCGTGATGATCGCACTCTCGATGACCCGCCCGGACGGCCGCTGACGATTACTCCCTGATCGATCCACCGTCGACGGGAACGGCCGCGCCCGTCACGAAACTCGCCCGTGGACTGGACAGGAACGCGACGACGTCGCCCAGTTCCCGTGGCTCGCCGATCCGCCCCATCGGGACGTCACTCGCCCAGTCATCGTAGCCCGCCTCGTAACTGTCGTACTCGCCGCGATCGACGGCATCGTCGATCAGTTCCTCGATCCGGGCCGTCTCGTGGGCACCCGGCAAGACGGCGTTGACCCGGATCTCAGGCGCGAACTCCCGGGCCTGGGTCTGCATCAGGCCGATGACGGCGCGCCGGACGGCGTTCGAGAGCACGAGGTCGTCGATCGCTTCCCTGACCGACCGGGACGTGATGTTGACGATCGTTCCCGCCCCGCTTTCCTGGAGGTGTGGATAGGCCGCCCGGGTCACCCGGACGACGCTCATCACGAGGAGATCGTAGGCGTCGTACCAGGACTCGATCGACGTCTCCAGGAACGACCCGCTGGGCGGGCCGCCGGCACTCGTGACCAGGTGATCCAGACCGCCGAAGGTCTCGACCGTTTTTTCGACGAGCGCCGTCGCATGATCAGGGTCGGTAATGTCGGCTTCGAGCGCGCGAACCTCGCCTGGTCCCGCCGCTTCGATCCGCTCGCGGGCGGCCTCAAGGCGTGATTCGGTCCGCCCACAGACGACGACGTTCGTGCCTTCGGCGGCAAGCGATTCGGCACTGGCGAGGCCGAGGCCGCTGGTGGCTGCCGTACAGAGCGCAACGTTGCCCGATAGCTCCGTGTCCATACCCCTGGATCGAGCGGCGTCTCAAAAAGAGCCACGGGAAATCACAGTGACGTGTCCTGACGCCACGTGGCGAACGACTCGAAGGTGCGTTAACTGCCCCAGAAGTTGTCCCGGCTGCCGAGTTCCGGCCGCTCCGGGCCGCCACTGTCCTCATCTGTCTCCTCGTCGGCAGGCTCTTCGATGTCCGCTGCTTCCGCTTCCAGCGCTTCGTCGTCCATCGGCAGGCGCTCGACTTCCTCCGCACGGGCGTGATTAGAGTGGACGGTCGTCACCCGGACGCGGGCCTTCGCCTCCGGGAGGACGCCGTCGATCAGCAGGATAAATCCATCATCGGTGCGGCCAACGCCAGCACCACTCTCGTGAATGTCTTCGACGGTCACCACGACTTCCTCGCCCGGTTTGACCGGCTGTGACTGCAGGTCCGAGATCGGCTGATTGTAGTGGTTGCACCACTCGGCGCCCCCGCGATCGCCGTAGTGAGCACACCCCATCCCCTCGATCTGCTCGGTGAATTCGGGGCAATCCTCTGCCAGTGGACAATCCGGCATGCTGAATCGGCGTAGTCGGCGGGCAAGCAAAACGCTTGCGTCTGGCTCCAGGGAGCCGCGTGCTGATCGATCCCAGGCGACACGGGCCCCTAGTTCTCCGACGCCGAAACGTCCTCACCCGCACCGTCGGCGTCGATCGTCAGCGTCCGGTCGGTCTCGATCGACTCGATCCCATCCAGTTCGCAGATTGCTCCGACATCTGTCTGCGGAATAGCGACGGCCAACGTCTCGAACTCTAGGGAGTCCTCGATCGTGCCATCGGCGTCCTCGATCCGGTCACGGATCTCGTCGACGTCGCCAGCGGCCCGGACCAGCAGCGTGACGGACTCGCCTTCGAGTGGCTCGTCACGGATCGATCGCACGGCAGGGGAGACGTACATGTAGAACCGAAACAGTAGCGATCACTTCGATGCTTCGCTAGCGATCACGTAACTCTCCTGGCGTGTACGACACTGCCGATTCTCCCTCACTCTCGGGCCTGTCGCGGCGACCTCCCTCAGCCCCAGCGCTACTCTCCTCGCACGACGGCTCGGCGTACCCCTGCGTTCGATCTCACTCGACAAGCCGCCCGCTCCGTACTGATCTAGCGACGGCTGCTCTCTCCCTGGCGCCGAATTATCGACCGTCTGTGATCCACTCGCTTCCTCTTTTGGAGGGGCCCCACCACTGCCACCCCCTGCCATCGCCGGTTCCCCACCACCAAACCGGTTGGTCACTGCCGTCTGATCGCCACCTGCCATCAACCCGCCAGTCCTCGAACCACCACACCCCTCGACGATCATCTTCTGGTCGTTGTGTCTCTATGTCTCGCCAATGCCATCGCCGTGGATGTCACGCTTGCCGATCCCCTGTACCTTGTACTCATCCGGCGGTTCCTCGCCCATGTGCAAATAGATATCGCGTATCTGGGCCAGCAAGTGCGTCACAATCAGGTCGTGGAACTCTTCCGCGAAATTGTAATCATCGCCGAACTCCAACCAGGGCATCCCGCAGACGATGACGCCCTCTCCCGGCTCGCGAAACGGCCCGACTCGCTGTGCCGTGCCGTCGGTACGCCGATACGATATCGAAACGTCATCGACGACCTCGATTCGATCATCTGGCGACAGCGTGTACGACTTCGTGATCGTGAAGGAATCGTCTTCGACGCTATCATATGACTCGCCAAGGTACGCGACCGGATCGTCTAGCGCCTCGTAGAAGTCTCTGAACTCCGCATGGAATTGCTCCAGTGGGTAATTCACCAGCGCTTCGATTCCCCGATCGATATGCTCGGGATCCCACATCGGGTCCAGAATGTCCGCCTCCGGAAACTCCTGCTGGGCTGTGTAGCGGGCGCGTTCCTCTACCTGGGACATTATCCGCTGTTCTTCGTCCGTCCGGTCTTCGGGTTCGTGGGGATACTCGTTTACCTCGTGGATGTCGATATTTCCGTTATCCTTTCGAACAGTAATCCGATGTTCGAACCCATTTTCATCAAATAGTTTCAATCCGACATGGCTTTCATCTGCTCCCATTATGCTTACTTCCATTCTTATTCCCCTCAGATATCAGATCTGCACCTTTACTGCTATCCTCAACCGATCCACGGTCAGCACTTACACTCCCAGACTCGCCGTCGCCCGAACCCCCTGTATCGGCGAAGACGCGCTCTTGAATGTCTTCCACTGTTGTGTCTGCTCAGTCCCGGTACTCGGAGGCCTTCGATTCGACCGTGGTGAACCCGGATCGTACCGCACTTGGCAACTGTGTGGCGAGAGTCTGACCCTTCTCGATGGCCGGCCCACTCTTGCGTTCAGCTGCCGCCCCAGCCGCCGCTCCGACCAGCGTTCCCGCTGGCCCGCCCAGTGCTGTTCCCACGACCATCCCAGCCGCCGCACCCACTGTCTTCCGACTGACAGTCTTCGAAAGTCCCTCTGAGCTGTTCCCTTCGAGCTTTTCTTGGAGAAGTTCGTCTCGCGCCTGTAACTGCTGGGCCAGCTGCTCGTCGCCGCCAGCCAGTTCTGTGTATGCCTGCTCGTCCATCACCACGCTCTCGCCCTTCTCGATATCGGACGACGGACTCCCGGCCTCTACCTCGCTTTCGATCCTGTCGAGTCGCCCTTCCACGTCTCCTCCGCTACGCTCCTCGCTCTCGGTCGACCCCGTCGACGGCTCGGCGTATCCACCGCGGTCGCGATTACCAGACAAACCGCCCTCCCCGTACTGATCCAGTGACGACTGGTCTAACTCCGGCGCTGTCTCGCTGACCGTCTGGGACTGGCTCTCTTCGTCTTGGACGGCTCCGACGCCACCGCCTCCTGTCGGTGTCTCGGCGTCAATGCAATTGCTTCTACGTGCTTCCGTCGCGCACTTCGGCCGTCCAACGCTACCACCCACCACTCTCGTCGTCACTACTCGTAATATTCCTCGTCTTCGGTCGTCAGTGGCTTCCCCCAGATGTCCGTTTGCATGCAGTACTCCGGCGGTTCCTCACCCACGTGGCGATAGACATCTCTGAGTTGGGCCAGCAGATGCTCAATGATGAATATCTGAAATCCATCCGGGAACTCGTAATCGCCATCCTTGAACCGGATCGGGGGCAACGTTATCGTGAACTTCGTCAGGTGCGGTTCTCCCAACAATTCCTCGTAACGTGACTCCTTGTGAGTGAATTTGACCTCGCCATCGTCACCTCTGTACTGAAGCACTGGCGTTGGCACGTACGCCACCTCGTCGTCATCGTTGACCAGGAATGGTTGGTGGAGTATCTCTGCCGATTCCTCTTCCTGCACTTCGGGTTCTGAGGCCGGATCCGTGAGCATCCGGTAGCAATCCCGAAACTTCTCCGCGAAATCGTCCACGTGGAGCTTTTCTAGGGCCAACATCGCCCGGTCGAGCTCTGCCGGTTTCCACTCTGCGGTCAAGATATCTGCATCGGAAAACTCCTGCTGGGCTGCGAGTTTCGCCCGCTCTTTGACCTGTGTCATGATCCGCTGCTCGTCGTCCGTTCGGTCTGCAGGTTCGAGTGGATAATCGTCGGTTTCATGCGCATCAACTAATCCATCCCACATTATCGCAAGCCAATGGTAGTGGCCATTTTCGTCGTACACATTAACTCCAATGCCTTGATCAGGGTGAGACCCGGTTATTTCAGTTTCCATGAATGACTCAGTTGTTTCTAATCGCATCTTTTCCGTCTGTATCCCCAACATTCGCCTCACTCCCAGAGTCGCCGTCGCCAGTTCGCCAGCTCCCCGTCTTTACCGACCGCTCGTCCATCCATCCACTTATCTCTGACTTGAGATCCGTTAGTTCACTCCTGAACGCATTTTTAATGGCCTTCCCTTCGCTAATTTTGTCCGTTATCGATTCTATTCCTGTCCCCGCCACTGCTTGTCCTGCACCGAGTGCCGCCGCTCCGGCTACCGCCCCCGCTGCCGCCACCGGCGCCGCCCCGCCGGTTGCTGCGATCCCGACACCGGCTGCCGCCACTGACTTCACCGCATCGCCACCCATTCCACGCAAGTACTTGTTCCCAGCATCGCCCTGGGCTTGGTCCACTGTTCGGGATTTGTTCATCACATCATACAGGAGTTTCCCCCGCTCTTTGTCGTCCATCTTCGCCACCGCTTCGCCCAACTCCTCGCGCTCTACCTCCTCAAAGTGGACGTCCGACGCCTGCGGGTTCTCCAGATCCGACGGCGACTCTTTCACCCTATCGGGCGGTTGCTGGCTCTCTGTCGATGCCGAATCCACGTTGCTCTCGGTTGTGCCTGCGTCCGGGGCGGCGTCTTCCTCACTCCCTGGCGACGCGTATCCCTCCCGATCGCTATCGCTCTCGGCCAACCGGTCGCTCGCTACCGCCGACATTGGCGTCTGCTCTAACTCCGGCGCTGTCTCGCTGACCGTCTGGGACTGGCTCTTTTCATCATGACCACCGCCACCACCAGCAACGCCACTCGCTGCCACTACCCCGCCACCAAACCGGTTGGTCACTGCCGTCTGATCGCCACCTGCCATCAGGCCACCAGCCATCCCATCGCTCGCGCTCCCTGGAAATATGGGCTGCTCGGCGATCATCCTTTCTCGCTGTACAATTAGGTCTCGCCAATCCCGTCGCCGTGGATATCGAACTTGCCGATCCCTTCGACGTTGAACTCGTCCGGTGGGCTCTCGCCCATATGCAAGTACAGGTCCCGTACCACCGCCATCAAGTGTCCCAGCACGATTTCGTGGAAGCCTTCCTCGAAGGTGACTCCCTCTCCGAAGTCTAATGACGGCAGTATGCACACGATCCGGTCGTACTCCTCCCAAGTCGCCATCTCCCCCACGATTTCTTCCGTTCCGTCAGTTTGGTCGTACACGATACACACATCACCCACCTCGGCTATCCGGTTGTCCTCCGTTATTGCAAACGGGTATAGCACCAGTTCGTCTTCTGGATCGTGTGCTGGCTCCTCGATAAAGTCCCACGGCGCTCGTAACGCATCATAGTACTCTCGAAAGACCCGGCGAAAGTCCTCTATCGGATAGTTCGATAGGGCCTCGATCCCCCGTTCGACGTGGTCGATGTTCCACATCGGGTCCAGAATGTCCGCCTCCGGAAACTCCTGCTGGGCTGCGTAGCGGGCCCGCTCTTCCACCTGGGACATGATCCGCTGTTCATCGTCCGTTCGGTCTTCAGGTTCGTGGGGGTACTCGTCAGTTCCGTGGTAAGTAATCGCTCCCGACCAATCCATCGCAATTTGATGATTTAACTCCCGTTCATCCGTAACAAGGATCGCAATCTCTTCGTCATCATAGTCAACAAATTCTGTTTCCATGAATTACTCTACCTCTTTCTCGAATAGCTCGTGGTTGTCTGCTTTATCCGCACTCCCAGACTCGCCGTCGCCCGAGTCGTCAATACCGAGTTGGTCGCCTACCATCGACACTTTCTCCTTGGCAGACGAGTACATATTCGCTCCTTTCGACGTCACCGCTCCTGGTACAGACGCTGCCGTCGACTTCGTCCTATTCCATCCCGACCGTATTGTTCCATCCTTCGCCTCTATCACTCGCTCTGCTGCTCCGCCCAACACCGATCCACCGATACCACCTACCAGTGCCCCTGGCGCTCCTAACACCATTCCGCCGACCGTCGAACCAGCCGACGACAGTGTTCCTTTGACCCCTTCCTTCCCCAGCTTCTCTGTTATTCCGTCTGTATTGACGTGCTCGTGGAGGTATTCGTCTCGGGACTTCATGTACTTCGCCTGCTCCTCGTTTCCATCTGCCAATTCCAAATACTTCTCGTCCGACAACACTCCGTCGAATTCCTCAGTCTCTAAGCTCGAATTGCCCGATGACGGCTCGCCCTCGGCTCCTACCTCGCTTTCGAGCCTGTCGAGTCGCCCTTCCACGTCTCCTCCGCTACGCTCCTCGCTCTCGGTCGACTCCGTCGATGGCTCGGTGTACGTCTCACGGTCGCTCTGGGTGTCAGCCAAACCGGCCGCTCCATACTGATCCAGTGACGACTGCTCTAACTCCGGCGCTGAGTTGTCGATCGTCTGGGAATTACGCCCTTCGTCACGACCACCGCCACCACCAGCAACGCCACTCGCTGCCACTACCCCACCACCAAACCGGTTGTTCACTGCCGTCTGATCGCCGCCGCCCATGAATCCGCCGGCCATCGCTCCGCCCGCCCCGCCCGACACGGCACTGCTCGCCTTGCTCGCCCCGCCTTTCATCGCGCTCTTTGCCTTCCCTGTCATTTTGCTGGCAGCGCCACCCATCGCGCCACTCAACCACTTCGTCACGTACGTGATTGCCACCAGGTTCATCGCCGTCACCGCCATCAGCGGCATCGCCGCCGCTAGCAGCGGATGCGCTGAGTTGCCCGATCTTAAGGACTCTACACTCTGGTGCTCGACCTCAAAAACAGCACTCGACGACTTTGCTACGGGCAGATTCCGACCGTTCGAATCCAGGGTACCCCTACGACAATGCAACACGGCTATCGTTTATTCTACCATTCCCTCTAATAGCAACTCTTCGGCCGAGCCGTCCTCGTCGCCGTGGATGTCTAACTTTCCATGGCCCTGCACCCGATATTCACGGGGTGGTTGCTCGCCCATGTTTAGGTAGATATCTCGAATCTGTGCCATCAGGTGATTGACCAGAAAATCCGGGAAGTGCTCCTCGAACGTGATGTGGTCCTCGAACCTCAATCGGGGCATACTACAAACGATGAGTTCCTCGCGTGGGTAGTCCCACGTTTTTCCCGTTGAATGCGCCGTTCCGTCTGTCCGCTCGTAGACTATCTCGATGTCCGATACTTCGACAATCTGGCTGTCGCGTACTCGAAACGGTTTCGCTACCCCTGACGTCTCCGGATCCATCTCCGGGTCGTCCACGAACTCCGACGGTCGCTGCAGCGCTTCGTAGTAGTCCCTGAACTCCTCGGAAAAGGTTTCTACCGGGTAATTCGTCAGCGCTTCTAACCCCTCTTCGATGTGCGCTGGATCCCATAACGGATCCAGAATCTCTGCCTCGGGAAACTCCTGTTGGGCTGCATAGCGGGCGCGTTCCTCTACCTGAGACATGATCCGCTGTTCCTCGTCCGTTCGGTCTTCGGGTTCGTGGGGATACTCGTTTACCTCGTGGATGTCGATATTTCCGTTATCCTTTCGAACAGTAATCCGATG
>NZ_JACDNP010000002.1:351267-368647 GCF_013839425.1 Halorhabdus salina
TCCTCAGATATCAGATCTGCACCTTTACTGCTATCCTCAACCGATCCGCGGTCAGCACTTACACTCCCAGACTCGCCGTCGCCCGAACCGCCCGGCGGAGAGTACGAATACGTTTGTTTTGCCCTCGACCGTACCTCACTCGCCACCTCCGAGACGCTCTCCAGACCACCGCGAACCGATCCCTCGCCAACCATCCGTGACGCGACGTGACCCGCCATCCCGCCTGCCGCGCCACCGAGTGCCCCGCCCAACGCCGCACCCGCTGCAGTACCGACTGGGCCGGCAACCGAGCCACCGACGCCACCCAACACCGCTCCGACCGTTTGTCCGGCACCCGCGCCCGCTGCTCCGGCTACCGCACCTTTCGCCGTCTCCTTGCCCATCGCCGTCGCTTCGTCCGGTTCCGATAACGACGCCAGTTTCTGGTCCAGCGCGTACATCGTCTCTGCCATCTCCTCGTTGTCTGTCATCGACTTTGCGTCCTCAACCGTTAACTCTCCCGGCGTGTACGACGCTGCCTCGTCGCTCTCTTCCGACCTCACCTCCGCCTCAAGCTCGTTGAAGCGCTTTTCCTGCTCGCTGGTCAAGTCCACCGACGACTCCTCGCTACCCTCATCGCTCTCGGTCGACTCCGTCGACGGCTCGGTGTACTTCTCACGGTCGCTCTGGGTGTCAGCCAAACCGGCCGCTCCATACTGATCCAGTGACGACTGCTCTAACTCCGGCGCTGTCTCGCTGACCGTCTGTGATCCACTCGCTTCCTCTTTTCGAGGGGCCCCACCACTGCCACCCCCTGCCATCGCCGGTTCCCCACCACCAAACCGGTTGTTCACTGCCGTCTGATCGCCGCCGCCCATGAATCCGCCGGCCATCGCTCCGCCCGCCCCGCCCGCCCCGCCCGACACGGCACTGCTCGCCTTGCTCGCCCCGCCTTTCATCGCGCTCTTTGCCTTCCCTGTCATTTTGCTGGCAGCGCCACCCATCGCACCGCTCAACCACTTCGTCACATACGTGATCGCCACCAGGTTCATCGCCGTCACCGCCATCAGCGGCATCGCCGCCGCTAGCAGCGGATGCACGTTGCTTCCCGACGCGAACGCCCCATCGACCCCGCCCGACCCGACCGTTCCCCCGGCCAGCACCCCCATTGTCCCCGTCGCAAACTCCAGGCCCACCGCGAACACCCCCGCGATCAAAATCCCGCCCGGAATCAACATCCCCGTTGCCTTGAACAGCTTCTCGCTCACCGCCTTAGCGTACTTCAATGGACCGAGTTCCCCGATCCAGAACACGATCAGCAACGGATACAGCCCATAGGTCAGGTAGACGATTACCTTCCGGGCGATCAAGACGACGACCATCAGCAGTTGCCCGATGGTGACGATCAGCCCCATCACAATGCCGAACAACAACAGCACGAACGACCCGACACCACCCGTGTTCGGACTCGTCGATATAGTGAACGTCGTCGACTCCAGAAACAGGTCAATCGTCGTGTTCGAGACCTCAAAGGCCGCTGCGAACAGTCCGCGACCCCACAGCGTCGGCCCCCACCCCGGCGGATTGATGATGAACAATGATAGCGTGGCCGCCAGCGCCCGCCCGGCAAACCGGTACGGATCTGACTTCTTGTCGTCCGGGAAAAACTGAAACATCCCGAGGTAGGCCAGCGCAAAAACCGCCAACAGCCCGAAATAGATGAGCACTGATAGCTCCCACATATCCTGAAACTCCTTGAGTGCAGCGGGCTCCAAATGCAATAGTGTCTGCATCGACCCGTTGAGGAGATAACCGATCAACGTGAATACCGCGTTGAAAATTTGGGTGTTGATCCACTCGACGAGCGAGTCGAGACCGAAACTGATCAACACGACGCTGTCGCTGAAGAAACTACCGAGCAGCCACCGGAACCCGCCCACCGACAGCACCCCCATTTTCTGTACATTCAGAAAAGGCATCACGTTCGCACTTAATGGTTACTATGTCTGTCAAAGCTAATATCAATACGAGCGAGCCCGGTCATCGACGGCAGAGTACCTACGCTCAGTTCCGAGGATAGTTCGATCGGTTCGACGAGTCGTTCCCTGTGTCGGTCGCTGATTCGTCGGGATCAGCCTGCTCACCGGAACGGACCTGGGACTGTTGTAACTGGGGGGCATTGTGGTTCAGGACCGAATTCCGCTCACCACCGCCCGTCCGTCCACTCCCCCTGTCGACTGGATTCGCCCGTTCGGCGGCAGTATTGGCGGCCGACTTTGCCCGGTCTTTGACTCCCTGTTTGGTCTTCTGTTTGCCCTTCTTGGCTGCCGATTTGGCCCCCTGCTTGATGCCTTTCTTGCTCATCTCCTTAGTGGCCATCATCGTCCCCGACACGGCGACACTCGCGCCACCCGACGCGGCGGCGGCACCCAGTCGGGCAACTGACGTGATGCCACTTCCAATTGCACCTAGCATCTGTACCAGCATGAGTGTCGGTAACAAACAAGTGGCACCGATGACCATCAATTTGAAGACGGTATTCGTTAGGTACTCACCAGAAGAGTCTGTCGCGAACACACCCTCTGCGACAGGGGCACCCCCACTTGCCCCCTGAGTCACTGCCCCACCACCGAAGACGTGGCTACTACCACTGATGAGAGCCATGCCAGTCGTGAAGATACCTGCGATAAGGATCCCGCCGACCAGTGCAGTGATGGCCGTTTTGACCAGCTTCGAGGAGAGTTGCTTGCCGTATCGCAGTGGACCGGCGTCGGCCACCCAAAACACGATCAACACCGGATAAAGCCCGTACGTGAGGAGGATGATGACTTGCCTGGCGACGAGCAACGCAAGTAGAATAAACTCGAAGACCAGTAGCGGTACTCCGAGGAAGAGAGCGAACCCGAGGAGGACGAATCCGCCACCCAGTGCGCCTGCGAGGGTGTCGCTCTGGAACGAGAGGGTTGTCCCGACCTGATCGAGATACAGCGTGCAGATCTCGTTCACGACGACGAATGCCCAGCCGAACGCACCCTTCGAGAAGAGATCCGACCCCCACCCAGGAGGATTGACAATCCACAAAGAGAGTGTCGCGGCGATTGCTCGTGAGACGAATCTGGTCGGGTCGGTCTGCTGAGCGCCAGGGAACACCTGAGCCAACCCCAGTGTCGAGGCAGCAAACAAGGTGAGGAAGCTGAAATAGATGAACACCCCCACCGTCCAAATGTCTTCGAATGGTTGTAGATGGGCCGGATCGATCGTCAAAAAGAGATTCATGATGTCTGCAAAAAGATCGATCGAGAAATCGAACAATGCGTTGAATAAGTTATTTATGATCGATCGAATCGTGTCCTTGATCCCGAACATAAAGACGATCATCCGCATGTCATGCAGAAGACCAATCATATGTCACAACTCCCACCCTGACGTACTGGGTGTGGTAATGATTGCTGGACAGACTGCAGGACCATCTCAAATCACCCCCATCACGTACTGAAATCCAAGGAAATTGATGACTAGCAGTGGAGAGACCAGTTTGAAAAAATCAAGTATCAGCGTCGAAATATCGCCACCAACCGACCCGAACTCTCCCGCTGGCGGTTGGGCCTGCTCTGCCGTGCCACCGGCGAACGTCCCGCCCGACGAATCGTACTGGTCGAAGTCGATCATTATCGTACTCCCCCAAATGAGTGCCGTGATGAACACCCCAAAGATGAGTAATTTCCCACTCGTCGCAATGAACTTCTTTCCCATCTGATTTACTCTCGACCAAGGGCCAACTTCGACGAGTTGAAGCCCCATCAACAGCGGCAGCAACGCGAAGGTGACGTAGACGATGAGCATCCGGGCAACCAGCAGGATGATGAACCCAACTCCGGCCACCAGTAAGACACCCGAGGCGAGCAAACCCCACAAGAGCGCCACGAACGTCCCGAACTGATCGACGAGTTGTGCACTGATCGATACCGCGATAGAGAGATCGTACGTCGTTTTGTAGTAAATCCCGGTCAACCCATGAGAGAACGCAACACTGAACGATATCAGCGGGCGTGAAATGAAGACGATGATGAACGTTTTGAGAACCGTTTCGATGTAGTACTGCAGGTCGGCACTGTCCTTTCCCGGAAAGAACTGTGACAGCAACAGAACGTAGACGATGGAGAGAGCACCGACGGCTGCCAAAACACTGAGCGAGAGCCACCACAAGGTGTCTAACACCTGAACGTCGGCTGGATTTGGAAAAAACAGGAACGTCTCGAATCCCGTCGAGAGAACGACGGCTAACGCATCCATGAGGCCGCCGACGAAGGTCGTAATCATCCACGTTACTGCGTTCTTGAGAATCTCGTATACGTCCGGGATGAACGGCAACAACACAATTGACCAGAAGACGTCACTCATAGCCAGGTATTCGTTCAAGTTGGTAGCGGCCGGTTGCTGTCCATTAATCCACACACCACAGCTGTTTCATCACTCCGTATATCCCAATTGCATAAATATTATTCCATTCGAATATGAACGTCCAATTGGTGACTTCAATCCAGTGAAACGGTCACACATTTTCATAGCATCCCTGATTGGACTCGTCATCATCACCGCCAGTTGGACTGCTGCGGTTAATCATCGCGTGACCGAGCTCGAAGCACAGATGGAGTCACTTGAGGAATCTCAGGACGTACTCGGTGTGTTTGCCGGTATCAACCAGACTGGCGTGGAACCCACGAGAGAATCAGTATCACTCTATGCGTACAGCACACGGTCTGGAAACGGCATTGCGATTCCCGCGACCGTTGTTTCCATACCAGTCGATGGGTTCTATACAGACATCAGTGACGTGGCCCAGACGTCAGACGTCCAACGCTCGATAGCCAGGGCGTGGACTGTCGCAAACGAGAGTGACACGCCGCCAGCCCACCGGGGCGCCGTGCTGCAGTTGCAAACCCCGTCCGAATGGGATACCGTCGGTGGCGGGAGTGCGGCACTGTCACTCGCGCTTGGGTTTGCTGGGACCAACCCCTGTACCCGGATGAACGAGAGTGTCGCTGCGACGGGTGGTCTCACCACAGATGGTACCGTCGTCGACGTACAGTACATTCGCGAAAAGGCTCAAACCGCCAGTGAGCGAGGGATACAGGTATTTCTCGTCCCCCCAAACCAGGGCATTACGGTGAGTGGCATTCGCGTCGTAGAGGTTGGGACGTTCGAACAAGCCGCAGATCGAGCCCTGGACTCGAATGCAGGTTGCTGAACAGACATGTAGGCCCGATATATTATATAATTATATAATATGTACGTGAATTCGTAATTAGATTACTGTAGTTCCAAATCAAAGACCTTATAATGTGGAAAAGTATTCGATAACTATATGATGCACAAACATAATCAGCGATTGACGCCGGAAATCGGACAGGTATTACGGGTGCTGGCCATCCTTACGGTCGTGTTGACAGTGACCGTTGGCCCTGCCCTTGCACAAAATAATTCGAGTGCTCCTACCCAACAGGATTTGAAAAATAAAATCAATCAAGTCGGTCAATTTCTCTCGATAGTTATCGTCGCCGTGGCAGTGCCCAACGGTGCATTCGGGCTGTTTCAGTGGATGACTGCTGGAACAGACACCGAACAAAGTGACAAAGGGCGTAAGCGAATACGCAATTCTTTCATCGGTGCCGGTGGGGCCGCGATCGTCATGATGGCAGTGCAAGTGCTGGCCAACATGGTCTGACCTGATTCAAAAACGCTCCTTGACCAATCAATGAAGAAAGGGGTGGTGGCGCTACTGGTTGTTCTCGTCTCGAGCACAGCAGTCACTGGAGCGGTGTTCACGGCTACGACATTATCATCGGATCAGGAGCGAGCGTTCTTCTCTGACGACCACGACGTCGACGTAAGCCAGTTAGCCAACCCGAACAAACCAGAGAATTTTGTCAAGATATCCGACATCGCATATTATACCACAAAACCGGAGTACGAGATCGGAGATGCGACACTATTCGAATACCAGCAGCGCAGTGTATCGGACATGGAGACAGATTTGCGCACATCATTTGCTATAGACCGCTCGCAAGTATCCAATTCGGATATTATCAAAAATGCACACATAACATTTTTGAGCTTTCACGGCGGTGCAATGAGTCTGGCCCGAAGTGACGCACACGGGTCAAATGCCCTAGAAAACACGTTTGTGATCGGGTCAGAGGGTGCCGTATTGTCACATCTCGACTATCGAATCCGCGATGACATCCCACCAGATGATTATTGTGAGCCCAAACAAAAAGTGACACACCAGAGGGATTACGACAACGATTCGGTTGCCGAAACGGTCTGGGATGACGGCTCTCAGACCTGCTATCGATATTCCATGGCGGTAGAAGAGAGTCGTACGGCGTCTATCGGTGGGGCGTCATTTTCCGGTGATAACGTCATTCACTATTCTGGGCTCACCTCGAATGCCAAAGAGGATTTTAGAATTGATGGCTCGGTTTCTGTCCGAGTATACGAAACACGCATCGATCGTGACTGGGATCCGATCACGATGTTTGCGGACGGATGGAGCGACGGGGACTGGGACAAGACGACCCGTTCGCCAACCCTCCACCAGGAGGATAGCGTCAGCCTGTCGAGTCGGTCATACGACACCCTGGTGACTGATACGGGCGATCTGGATGTTCATCAGCGTGTCATCAGGGTAAATAACGAATCCAGTCACCTCGTACTCACGTTAGACGGACCCCGCGCAAGCAATACCATCAGTACTGGGCATCTCATGAATCGACTACTATGGAGCCACCTGACAATTGGGTCAGATACTGCATTCGTCGATTCAACCTGGCGTACCTATTCCTCGCGGCAATACCAGCACGGTGTTCGGTATACCAAGGACGGTTCGAGCAGCGTCCAGTCACCGCCACAGGTCCCCCGAACGTTCCTGATAGGTGCCGATCGTCGCCCAACGGTCAACGCTATCGACCAATCGTCGAGTTGCTCGTGCTCTAAGGTCATTGGATTCGAAGGATACAATGTGACACTGCCACAGACAAATCATTCGGATGTGACGTTCGATCCGTCAGTCCCAATCGAATACTCGCGTATCGTAATTCAGGACGCGCCCGGCAACGTCACGTCACTGACGACGATTCACGGCCAAGAAGTAGACGTCGATGTCGACGAAGTGATCCAATATCGACACCCAAATGTGTCGATAACTGGGCTCTCCGATAGTGATCGAGTCAAGATTCACGTCGAAGATCCGGACACGAACCAGCCACTGGGAGGACGGCAAGTACGCCTCTATGGCGTCGAACCACAGCGAACGAACGCTAACGGCGTCGCAATTACGGACGCTTCGGGGAACGTAGTAGGAGAACGAACGAATACGCTGGTCAGAGCAAGAGTGCTTCGGGATAACTGGGAAAATCCGTCAGGATCGGTGTTTTACGGAGAAACAGTAACGTCGAGGACGTTCCTTCCAAAGCTACTATTACTGGAACGAGCACATACATTACTAGGGACGATACTTGTCGTGACGCCACTCATTTTTCTGTATGGTTACATCCGTCACTTTGGTTTGTTTGAATAAGTGCAATACCTGCCTTCGCGCCACTTCACTCGTATACGTGAGACGGATTACCCGTCGTGGATTCTCGCCACAGACTTCCGCAATTACCCCGTTAAACAGCTTTTTCAACCGTTACAGCTGCTGTCGAGCACAATATAATACATCCTACCCAATGCCGCCACTCCGTTTCTCCCGCCCTCCTGACTCGTCTGTCCCATCGGTCAGTCACGTAACTCGCTGCCGCTGCGTGGTTTCTTGATGGCGGTTGAGGGCCCCTGATACGAGGCCTGCATACTCGAATAGAGATCAGTTACGGCTCCGACGCCACGATCCGAAGCAGTTGGTGAACCAAAACCGATCGCGAGGCGACAGTCTCGTCGAATTCGGTCTTCAAACGGCATCAGCCGCGTAGATGGAGGTGTCACGGAGCTCCGATGCACAAAACGAGCAGTTGCGAGAGGTGGGCGAGTCGGTAGCTGCCCACTCGCTCCGGGAACAGACACTCTACCGTCAGCGGTGGCGACCAAGCAATTTCGGGCGACAGTAGCGAACGATCAAACGTTCAGGCACCCAACACCCGGCAGATCGCGGTCCAAAATATCGTCTGTCAGGCACCTTAGACACTCAGTTCGACGCGCCCTAGTCGAAAAATAGTTGTACAAGATGATTCACCCCACCGGGAGATTCGGCGACTAATCGTATAATAACCACATTCGAACTGAATATCCTTCGACATCGGGTCAAAGATACTTATCCAACCGCACCGGATTCGGGCGATCCAAGGATTTGTTTGACTGATTGTCGCTCATCGTCTGGAATATCTGTCCAGTCAACCATCTCATTATCGTAGAGCAATGCCCAGACGTTCATGTCACCGTCAATGACGTGATGTTCGAAGTCGTTCGAAATGACTCGCATGCGCATCTTCCCTTCGTCGGTAACGTACAGAAGCGATTCAGAGTATGCTGCTGAGTTACCTGCTTGGGCTTGCAATACGAAATCTCGTTCTCGGGGGGTGAGATCGAGTGCTTCGATTGCTTTGTCCCCGATGTCTTGATGTCGCATCAACGCACGAATGTCACACTGGTCGTAGATTTCCTTCGCCTTCGAATTGGTCATGAACTCATCGACAGTCTGACTAATGAGGGTGAGACCACTCCCATAATGTCGGCTGTGTCGTGCGAACAGGTTGAGCATATCCAGTGCCTGTTCGTGACCCAGCATGTAGTGAGCCTCGTCGATCATGACCACCATATTCTCGGTATTCGCTTTCGCTCGCTGGAACAGCCAGTCGAGAACAATATGCATGATGAGCCCTTCGTTACTTCCATCAGCGACACTCGAGAGATCGAACTGAACGATCCGATCTTCGAGACGAACGTTCGTTTCCCCGTTGAGATTCGATCGCTGCCCCCCTTGTTTGAAGTCTTCTAATCCCAACAGAACGCTATGGGCGTAATCGGCAATTCGTTCGGCTTGCTCGCGTTCCTCGACAGATGTCTCAGTATTTATAGTCGTGATTTCTGAGCGAACTGATTCTGGAACGTCAAGGAACTCTCCCGGCGGATCGCCGTTAGACATCTGGCCTAAGACAGCTATCACGTCACCAATTTGTGGACTGTGCTGATGATGGGTGCTGATATCCTTCGTAATCCCCCGTTCGAGATACGCATACCGAATCGCCCGTCTGAGGACCCCCTCCTCTTCTTTGCTTAACTCGCGTTTGCCCCTAAAGTGCGATTCGAACAGCCCCATTACACTCCGAATCTTATCATCATACGGATCACCTTCGATATCCTCGATGCTTTCTACTTGCTTGATTTCGAGAGGATTGATCGTGGTCTGGTTGCCGATTGTGACTTTCTGGCCGTCCACCGCTTCCACCACATCCCCAAATCCCCCCACAGGATCGATAATGAGGACTTCTGTATCTGGATCCATCATCAACCGTCGCCACATGACGAGTTTGGCTAAATAGGACTTCCCCGAGCCGATCTTGCCTGATATCAACATGTTGTGACCCGATTGAGCAAATCGATCCACGATTATCGGCGCGTTAGTGGACATCTGAAAGCCCATGAGTACGCCACTGGACTCCACGACAGATTTGTCCGTAAATGGATAAGTTGTGCCGAGAGATTCGAGATCCATAATTTGTGTGTTCTTGATACTATCGGTTCCGAGAGGAGCAACAGAATTTTGAGCTTCAAGTTGTCTATCGTACAAGGTTGTCACACGAGCGTTTGATTGTGATAGGATTTGTTTGAGCTCCTTCGTAGCTTCATCTAGAGTCTCTTCAGAATCAGCAATGACTTCGAAGTAGGCGCCGAAGTCAAACAATTTCGTCGAACCTTCCGTCAATCCCTCCCGTAGACGATCAACGTGAGAGAGCTGCTTTTCTTCTTCAATCGTGTTGAGTTTCCCATCACTTTTTTTCCGACGGATTTGAGAGGTGAGCCGCGTTGCTTTCACATCGAGTTTCCGCTTCATTTGTTCGGAATCACGTGGCCAGATCTGATACGATACGCGCAGTTCAGCTCCGTTTATCGATAGACCACTCGTGAATGCCTGATCGAGCCATCCAAGAGCAACGCGATTCGGAAAGCTAGAAATTATGAGAATTCTTGCATAGCGTTCCTTACCAGAATCTCCTAGACGTTTGATGTAACTTTGCGTTTCTGTGATACGGTCAGGGGCGACATTGACCCTCGCTGATTCACTTCGTGTCTTCTCGTTTTCAAGGACACCGATATCAGTCGAGTCCTCGGAATGTGTATCCTCTTGAACCGCTTCAATATGCTCTGAAAGCGTTTCTTCTGATATGTCTTCATTCGATTGATCAAGTCGTCGCGCTGCCTCTGTGAGAAGCTCTGTATCGAGATCATCTTTCGAGTTCCCTGAAGACGCCACACTGAGACTCCATTCAAGACGTCCGTCAGTTGGCACCATTAAAACAATAGCGCCGATAAACACGATACCTCCACCAATGAAAATTCCGACAGTTGGAAATAACCCGAATGTATCTAAGAAGTCCTGAATCAATAACGGTCCCAAAGTGGTGCTATAATCAACACCACTGATCGTAAACGTGATCCCCGTCGCGAGATCAGTCATGTATCATCAGCCCCCACATTTGAGCTATCAAAGTCAAATGGCTCTGCGTCAATTTGTATTCCTTCAGGAAACTTGTTAGTAAGCGGTTTTTCATTATTGTAATAGTGATGCAAAATAGCCATTACTTCGTTTCGATCAGTGAGACGTTCTGACTGGACACCGAACCGCTGTAGTCCGCTCGAAATGCGATTGAGCCGTGAATCTAGTTCTCGTAGTAGTTGCTGAGTACTGATTGATTCTGAATCATCGCCAAAAAAGGCAGCTACCGGCTCTGCCGGCGGAAACGAATCAGCCAGCGAATTCCAGAACCCGTCGTCATCGCTTCGAAACTGGTCGATCTGCTCGGCAGATGTCGGCGCAATGATATAGAATTCACGCTGTTTCATGTCGTTATCAGATAAAAACTGTTTGAACCACTCGGGATAGAGAGACCGTCCTATATCTGCAAGGCCGCTATCTCCATAGTCATCTTCTGAGAGATCACGCACGGATTGTAATCGCTCCAAGTGATCCGAAATGTCAAAATGTGTCGGATACGATACTATTTGAATCGGGAAATCCAGTGTCGCCAGGAACGAAGACTTGTACGCTCCGACAATTTCTGCCTTCTTTTCATTCGTGTGAATTGACCACGTTCGAGGGTGAACACGAGCGATTCCAGCATATTGTTTTTCATCTAATTTGATGAGACCACCAGCCTGAACGTCGTTTGGGACGGATTCGTCATTCGAATCGAGGACAAAATCGAAAGAGACGAGATCCTGGGCGTAATTCGATACCGACATCGAACCAGTTTCAGTAGGATCACTACGCTGCGGGGGATTGATATTGCCCCGATGACGATCATCAGGTTCTTGGTCAATACCCATACCGTCCGATTTCGCATGTTCAGGACTGTGATTCGGTGGTTCCTGGCTATCGGTGTCAGTAGCAGTCCCCGTCTCCAGGGGAGTCGATGATATCGAATGGGCTGCGGGGGGATCTGTGGGAAGACCGTGAGAAATACTATCCGACTGTGGACCCCCAGACTGTTCATCAGTGGGGGCTGTATCGTTCTTCGTTGATTGTTCGCCGGATCGCAACTTGTTGTCATCACTCATTTGACCAGTGGTGGACGCGATATCATCCCGGACCGATTTATTCGAGGAACCGTCACAATCCGAGTCTCGTGAACGGCCCCGTTCTCCGGAGGCATTACTGTTCGTTTCGGCAAGTGTTTCGATTGGGGTGTCATCTTGAGTAGCTGTGTTTTCTTTCTCTGACAGGTTCGAGCCAAATGCGTCTTGTTGGGATTGGTCTACAGTATGAGATGACGATGATTGCTCTATGGAATTGAGCAAGGATAATCGATGGTCGGTCTGTTCAGTAGAAAGACGATCAGCCGACTCGATCGTTGGTCGAAGCAAATTCGTCGTACCCTCATTGTTCACTGTACGAGCCAATAGTCGGTGTAACGTGATTTCATATGACACTGATAATCGCTCACAATATCGTTCGAGGTGGACAAATCGTCGGTATTTGTCGATTAATACGTGCTGTTCACCGGCCTCCACGAACGTGACCAGTGCGTCGTCTATTGCCTTTGGTCCCCCTAGGAGTAATACAAGGCAAGAAATGCGATCTTGGACTGAAGGAGTCGTCTCTGCAAGGACGTGACAAGCCTTGGTTTCGAGCACGTCACTCGATGCTGTGGATGCGGAACGGTCAGTCATGTTCATCAAATTTCTGCAGGATATCGCCAACTGAGAATGTATCCAACAGCGTTTCGTCGCGATCCGCTTCGTCCGGGTCTGTTATTGTATGCTGATCGGTGTTTGTTGATTTATCTTCCAGTTCAGATGCGGTATGTACGACATCTAGATGTGTCACCCGACCCCGGCCGACTGCCCGTGGTTTGAGATAATACGTATCAGGAGTGATTCGGCGTTTGAATGCAGCTGGAGCCCAGCTGAGGGGTGTCTGCCCCTCAGGCGTTTGGATAATGACTAGTCCAACAATTAAAGTCATTATAAGTACAGTTCCGATAGAAATTGGTAATGGGATTTGACCAATGTACAAACTTGGAAGGACAACAACGAGCGGGATGGTCCCCAGCGTGATTAGCTCGTTAAACGTCAATCCAAGCATAAGGTCAGTTCGCAGTATTTTCCCTGGGATTGGTACTGTTTTCACATCAGACAATACCATTCCCACATGTATGTAAAACTTACTGACTGAAGCAACATATAGATTGTCAATATTTGTCTACATATACCGCAAATCTAGTGGGAATTCGAGAAAGGACCGTGAAACGACAGTATTGATGGGGTAAGAAGTGGTATCCGATCGTATGTACATCCGCGACGCGGTCGAGGCTGACGCCGATGCGCTCGCACGGGTCGGAGAGTCTCCAGTCGACGTGATGCGAAATCTCATCCACGACCGGACGGTGCGAATCGCGAGCGTACACGAAAGAGACGCTGGGGAAGCCAGGTCGACAGCGAGTGACGGCACGGCAGCCGGCCACTCGAACGAGCCCGCCGATAATGCCCGAGTTGTCGGGTTCGTCAGTTTCGATGTCCGCGGTGAGACGGTCTACGTCACCCAGATCGGGGGTACCGAAGCGGCATGTACGCGCCTGCTAGACGAACCGGTCGGCTTCGCTCGCCGCGAGGACATGGACGTTGAGTTGCTGGTGGCCGAAAACGAACCTATCGTCAGGCGTGCGGTCGAAGCCTCAGCGTTCACCGCCGCCGGTGACGGGCCACGTTTTCTGGGGCGGTCGACAACCCGGTATCGCCTGAATCCAGACGGGTGAGGCCAGTCAGCGCGGGACGGAACGGATACTGTCCGGTATATTCCCAACCGGAGAAGGAGGGAACGCTCTTTACGCTCTGTGTTCGTGGCTAGAACATGCCACCAGAACACGACTTCGGCGACGAGCTCGAATCACAGACTGACGCATATCTGGATTCACTCCAAGAGTGTGTCGGACTGCTGCCGGCACTACTCGATGAGTACGCCGCCGGCAAGGACATCGAAGAGACCGTCGAACGCATCGGCGACCTGGAGAGTGTCGGCGACCGAAGCATCCGCTCGATTACGAGTTCGATCACGAACGCCAATCCGGAGGACATGGGGCTGCTCAACACGCGTCTCAACTACAATCAGTCCGAGCTCATCGAGTTCTACAAGGAGATCGACGTACTGGCGAACCTCACCGAGCGGATTGCGGACGAACTCGACATGATGCAGCCGCCGGCCGACACGGCGTGTTTCGAGGGACTCTCGGAGATGGCCGAACACGTCGCGGACATGCTGACGACACTCGAAGACGTCGTCGAACGGTTTGTCCACGGCCTGGGCACCACCAGTGGATCGGATTCGCTCTACGACGAGATCAAAGCCATCAGGGACATGGAGAGTCGCTGTGACTCGATCAAAAACGACGTCATCCGGACTGCCTTCGCCGAGGAGGAGACTGCCCGAGCGCTGATGTACCGCGAACTCGCGATCCTCTTTGACGACCTCGCGAACACGATGGAAGACGTCACCGACCGCATCATCGTCATCGCCAGTGACGAACCCGGCCTTGTCACCGAGATCGACCCCGAAGACGAGTGAACGTGCAGCTCCGGACCGCAATTCGCCCGGGCTGACGTTCCGGGTAGCCGAGATCGGCTGACTGAACATATTTCTGCCCGCGGGACGTAGTGTCGATATGGTATACGACAACAGTATCGCCGCCAAGCACGCGGGCGGACAACCGGGTAACGGACTAGGAGAGCGGGTCGACCCATGAGTCTCGATTTCGGCGGCGATCGTGCAGTTGTCGGGATGGTACATCTGGCACCCCTGCCTGGCGCGCCGGCGTTCGACGGCGACAGGGACGAGATTCGAAACGCGATGGTGCGGGACGCCCGTCGTTTAGCGGCCGGCGGCGTCGACGCAATAATGGTCGAGAACTTCGGCGACGCGCCCTTTTACGCTGAAGACGTGCCAAAGCACGTCGTGGCATCGATGGCGGCCCTCGTCAGCGACCTCCAACGGGAGATCGACCTGCCCGTGGGTGTCAACGTGCTCAGAAACGATGTCGAAGCGGCACTATCGGTCGCGGCGGCGGCCGGCGCGTCGTTCGTCCGCGTCAACGTCCATTCGGGGGCTCGACTCACCGATCAAGGCGTCATAACCGGCCGAGCGGCCGAGACAGTCAGACTCCGCGAACGGTTGGACACCGACGTTTCGATACTCGCGGACGTGAACGTCAAACACTCTGCCCCACTCGCCCAACGGCCCCTCGAGGAAGAAATCTCGGAACTGCTGGAGCGGGGCCACGCCGATGGCGTCGTCGCCAGCGGCGTCGGCACGGGCGAAAAGACGGACCGCGATCACCTCCAGGGTGTCGTCGAGGCCCGCGACGAACTCGACATCAACGCGCCGGTGTTCGTCGGAAGTGGCGTCACAGCGGCGAGCGTGGCCGGGACGCTCGATCTCGCCGACGGCGTGATCGTCGGCACCGCGCTCAAGCAAGACGGTGAAACGACCGCTCCCGTCGACGAGGAACGGGTACGGCAGCTGGTCGGGGCGGCGAAACCCGACGACGATAGCTGACGGCCCAACGCGCCAGCTGACGCCCAGAATTATGCTTCAGGGAGTTCTTCGCGAGTGGGGAGTGCGCCACGGGGGCCGGGCGCAGTGCAGTTTTGGGCCGCCGCGGTCGCCGCGATCTGGCCCGCAGAGGCCCCTGTACGGTCGCCCAACACCCAGGCGTCTATCAGTGCTGCAGTGAACGCGTCGCCCGCACCGGTCGTGTCGACGATATCGGTCTCGACGGCCTCGACATGTCTCAATTCGTCTGCGGCCAGATACGCGCCGTCGGCGCCGACGGTGACTGCGACGCGCGAGGCCCCCCGTGCTCGCAGTCGCTCGGCGGCGTCCCGTGGACCTGTCCCGAGATACGATCGAGCGGCGACCGCTCCACCGACAAACAAGTCAGCGCTTCTGGCAAGGCGGTCGATCGTCGCCGGGGCCGTCCCGCGGCCTTCGAGTTCCTCTATGGGACCCGCAAGATCGAAGGCGAGGGTGTCGATCTCCCCTGCCGCGTGGAGGTCCAGCAGCTCACTCACGACGGGATCCGGCGCGTAAGCGCTCGTGAACACGCAGTCGGCCCCACGTAACCGATCGCGGTCGCCCGCCTGGAGTCGTAACTGTGGAACGCTGTCGCCCCCGGCGACGATCATGCGGTCGCCGTCGGGCCCTCGGAGAACGAGCGTGTACGAGGAGGCTCCATCACCCTGCCGCACCCTGGAGGCCCCAACCCCGTGATCGGACAGGGACTCGACGATTGTGTTAGCCGCGTCGTCGTCGCCGACACGAGAAATCACCCCGACATCGTGATCAAGCGCCGCGAGCGCACAGCCGACGTTCGCGGCGACGCCCCCCGCCCGTTCGGCGTAGTCAGTGACGAAGGCACCGCCATCCCGTTCAGGGAGATTTGTGAGGGTGTAGACGCGATCGAGTACCGCACTCCCGACCGTGACGATCGAGGCCACGTTAGGCCACCCGTGACCGATCCCGGCAGCATCGTGGCGGACGAGTCGATCCAGTGACACCGGCAAACGCGAACATACCGTAGTCCATGCGACCGCCATCCAAGAATCCGTCGGCAGCACACGCTCACGTCACCTTCTCCGCCCTAAAGGGCGGAGCTTGTCGGTGGACTCCCGTTCTGGCCGAAATTACTCGGCAGGCGAGTAGTCGCCATTCACGTTCAGCGTCCCCGACTTCAGGGCGAGGTGACGTGTCACCCCTCCATGCGGAGACTTTTGCCCCGCACGGAGAACCTTCATACCGATGTTCTTCGCCGTAGCCAGATTCCAGGAATCTGGCTGCCCGTCAGGTCGCGAACGACCTGACGACCGCATTGTAGTCCGCGTTCACTTCGTAGCCGCACTTTTGGCAACAGAACTCCGCTTGCGACGGCCGATTCTCCCGAAGCGTCGTCCCACACTGTGAGCAGCGCTGACTCGTGTACGCTGGGTCGACTTGCACTGTTTTGACGCCGTGCTCTTCGGCCTTGTACGCTACGTAGTCGTACAGGCGTCGGAACGCCCATGCGTGGAACTTCTTTGCTCGGGGCATCCGCTCGCGGATATCCGTTAGTTCCTCGAAGGCGATGGTGTCGCAGTCGTGTACGACCGCCTCTTGGACAAGAGCCTTCGAGATTCGGTGGAGTGAGTCCTCGACCCACCGCGTCTCCCGGTCGCCCATCCGTGCGATGGTTCGGTGGGCCGATTCTGTCCCCGTCTGTTGCAGTTTCCCTCGAATCCGCTCATACTCCCGCCGACGGTGGTTCAGGTATCCGCCGTTCCAGAATTGCCCGGTCGACGTGACAGCGATGTGTTCGATACCGAGGTCGACACCGAGGACTGTACTGTGCTCGGCGTCGCCGTCGTCCGGTATCTCGGACTCCACGTCGGCCTTCGTTCCGATGTGGAGATAAAAGGTGTCCGTCTCATCGCGGTACTGTAACGTCGCCCCCGTCACCTCGTAGTCGTCACAGAGGTACTTCGTGTGTGGGTTGTCTCCCTTCGGCGGCAGGACGTACTCGGCTTCGATACGTCCGTCCACTGTGGAGAGAGATGCGTGGTCGTCGTGGAATGTCGCACTCCGCTTGTCGTAGCGAATCGAGGGCGTCCTGAAGTGTGGTTGCGATGCCTTCTTGCCGTTCTTCCACCTGGCGACGACACC
>NZ_JACDNP010000020.1 GCF_013839425.1 Halorhabdus salina
CCACTCCCTGCTTCAAATCCCTCAGAATCACGAATTCGTCGCTCGCGATTTGCGAGCGACAGAAGTACGGGCGCTGAGGGCGCTCGTTCGATGGACGAACGGATTCCCTTTCAGGACGTGAGACGGCCGCAATCTGCCGTCTGAGTATCGAAAACCCGTCAGAACTATTATCTATTTTCAAGAAGCTGCGAGATACACGGCGCGTATTCAGCACGAGCGGTTGTATCAATCCCTCGATAGAGGCTGTTTCACCGTGTCCGGCAAGACCTTCGTGCCTTCGTCAAGCATTACGAGCATATGAGAGAGAACCGGATTCGTGAGGAGAGGCTGTCTTACTGCAAGTTTTCCTTCGAGACGCTTGGGATGTCGTCATCCCAGTCGATCACAAGGAGGACGTCCACGAGATCATCGATCCGTCGATCGAATACATTGAGCGGATGGACATCGAGAAATGCCGCACGCTCTCGTTGTATTGTCTCGCCTTGGTAATCAATCTGGAAATGACACTCTCCGAGATCCATGTGGGTTTCGTCTTGGTGCCAGCCGAGCATGAGGTCACGCGCTGACTCGACCCACTGAATGGAGTAATAATCGTAGGCGGCGTCCGCGGGAAAATCGAACGAGACCTGGAGCTCAGCTTCATCGGTAGGATAAGATGTCCCGAGGAACTTCTCGGGAGTAATCGTCGCCCGGACGCCGACTTTGTTCCCTTGTGAGGTGTGATACCAGACCTGTTCAATCGGAGATGTCTCGTCAGTGACCTGGGTCTGAAGTTTGTTGTGGAGTCGCGTGAGGAGCGTCCGTGTATCGAGATTCGCGCGATTGGCGAGGAAGATCATCGGCACTACTGTGTAAGTGAGACAGAGGAAGTCGAAGACGCGTTCCCTCCGGGATAGAGCGACCGGGCATCGTCGTAGAGTTCGAGGGCGTGCTTGAGGAGCCGTTTGTTGTCCTCGTGGCGCTCCCACTGACGGAGCACACTGTTGCGGTCCCGAACAGCCTCACTCGTGAGATTGCCGTCGGCCAGCGTCGATTCGAGTTCGTCTCGGGATTCGACGTCGAATTCACGCTTCCACTCGTCGATGGTCTCTTGAATCGTGGCAATCTCCTCACGCAGTTCTTCACGCGTGTGGCTGTTGATCAACTCGGTCACTTCGTTGAAGTAGCGTCGCTGGTAGTTTGGCGCGTACTTCGTGTTCCCGTCGTCACCGTCGATCGCGTGGACTTGCCCGAATTCGACGAGCATCTCCAACTCGTCTTTGGCAGTCTGCCAAGAGGAGACCTGCGCCTGGTCGCGCACCCATTCGACTGATCGCGGTTCGGTGAGCGTCGTTGCGATCTCCCTGGCGCGTTCGCGGGCCGTCAAGTCCTTCGTCCACGATTCGAGACCCTGGTCTGTCATATCCGATAGTAGTTTCTGGACTCTATTATAGGTTTGGATGGATCACATATATACGAGAGTAAGGAGCCATCTTGATACAGAGAGGGGACCTCGGCCTTGACGGCACTTCGCGCCGTCTGCCCGTGACAGCGACGTTCGTTCGATCATCGAACGAAAGCAAACACAGTTCGTTCACACGGCATCTCGGCCCGTCGCTGTCATGCGATTGGAACCGCAAAAACCAGCTACGGGCGCTGAGGGCGCTCGTTAGGCTGTCGAACGGATTATCTTTTAGGGCGTGAGACGGCCGAATTCGGGAGTCTGAAAACCAGAATTTGATAGAAATGAAATATATTTTGCACACTGTGCTGAATACAAGGCGCGAGTCTTGCACGATGATAGTCCAATATATAGCCGACGGAGAGAATCAGTCGAACAGAGGGTGGCATTAGCAAGTGGCTATCGTTGGTATCACACTGATACTCAGGCCATCCTGTCAGTACGTGTGCTGGCGCTACATCGGAAAGAATATCTGACCAACTGACAGTATGGATGTATGCCACAGTCCTCCCGTCGCCAATTTCTCCGCGCTGGTGGCTTCACGCTCAGCCTCGGCCTCGCAGGATGTTCCCTTCCCTTACAGTCCTCCAGTGAGACCGAAACTACGGGCCAACAAATCGGGGCAATCAATCTCGACAATGGGACTGATGAGACCGTGACGGCGTCCGTGTTCCTCCTTCGTGATGGCAACCGCATATACTGGGAGACTCACGAATTGGATAACAACGGCAGTCTCAGACTGACCCCACCGACGTATGAAGGAGGTACAGGTCACCACCTCCTCGGTATCCGAAATACCGATACGAACACCACCGAGGTGCTTGATGTGACTGAATGGGCACAGCACCAGTCCGAGGACGATAACTGTTACTTCATCTGGGTGACGCTGAGCGAGACAGGAATACGGATCGGGAGAGCAACAGGGTTAGACGAATATAAGAACTGCACGGCATCGGACGCTGGATAAACAGCGTATAGACGCCAAGGCATTGCGCGATTTGCCGTGTTATCGCTTCGACGCATATTAGCTCCCGGCACGCAGGCTCAGTGAGCACTGGTTCAGCGTCCCCGATGAGAACGAAAAGAACCCCTCGTGCTGAACTCATGCTCTGTATGCAGCACCGCCATCCTGACAGACAGCAAATGAGTTTGGGTGCGATCTTTCTCCGCCGACAGCGGTCACTCCCTGTCAACCACCGATTGATATTCTGCCACAGGACCAGTGTGGCTGGACGCGACCTCCCGTACCAGCCACTCGCTCGTCGAACGAAAGCTCACACAGTTCGTTCACACGGCGTCTCGACCCGCCGCTGTCGGGCGATTAGAACCACGAAAATCGGCTACGGGCGCTGAGGGATTTGAACCCCAGTCGCTCCCGTTCGCTCGCTACGCTCGCTCACCTCCCACTCCCTGCTTC
>NZ_JACDNP010000021.1 GCF_013839425.1 Halorhabdus salina
AAATGTACTGAGGCCAAACCCTTCGACATCTCCATCATAGTCGAAAGAGTCAAACCATCCTATATCATCGAAAATCTCTCGAAGAGTAAACTGGTCTTCAAAACTTTCCACATAGCTTTGCTTGAAGTTGGAAACCTTCTCAGAATCTAAGTCAGATTCGATGATGTAGTCTTCTTCCCTCCTTTCAAGAATCTCCTCCATCTGGTGATGCAGAGCCAAGAAGACCTCTTTCTTCTCCTCCACCCTCTCCAATTCCCTCTGCGAGATATCCAGCCTCTCCAGATCACTCCTTGAAACCGACTCAATAGCTTCCTCAAGATCAGGATAGCTAGTTCTGTCAATATCAATATTCGCCAGGGGATTTCTATCCTCTTCCAGATCGTCAACCTCGTATTCGTCCGGATCTATCAACAGCATCCCCATTGCACAGAAAAATTCCTGGAGCCAGGTGTGGACAGCCGGTTGACTCATGCGAGCCCCTCCAAAGATATCTACATCATCGAACTCCCACCGCATCAAGTCAAGACGCATATCCCGAATCATGCCGAAATAGGCCGAAGATAGCTTCTGAAAGCTCCCATACTCTTGTCGGATTGACTCTTCGAACATTTCCTGAAACACCCCCTCAGGAATATCCTCATTCAGTAGTGCCTGGTAACCAGATGCAGCCGAAATAAACCTCATCTCATCAAACCGGTCTTGGAGATCCTTCACCGCCTGCTGTTGTCTTTTCCTCAGCTCCAATTCTCTCTCGTACCTATCTTGGTCCTCCTCCGACTCGGCCTCCTCAATCTGCCTTTCCAATTCAAAGATTTCCTCTTTTGGATCCACAAGTATGAAGGCTTCTTCCCCGAGCTTCCACAACTTATTGAATGACTCAGAATCAGCCTGTTCTATCGAGTGCCGGAAGGTCTCCTCGATAACTTCATAGTAGCTCTCAAGATCAGAGATAGCTGTTTCAACATCTTCTTCAGAATGAGCTCTACCCAAAGAAGCAGTTAGCTGTGTCTGAAGATTCTGAAGAGAAGACAGGTGATCATGAATTGCCTCCTCGTTGTCCTCAGAGCTCGATGCAAGAACACGGTAAAACCCTCCGTATAATCCCATAAAGTCGTCAAAAAGGTTGATCTCACTCTGGCGGTGGAAACTAAGGCAAACACCGTATATCTCAGATCCGACCGTGGTAATAAGATCGAAGTTCCCGGTGTCGGCCGCTGCTTCAAAGATACGGTAGAACTTCCTACGAACCCTTCTCACCAGTAAACGGATTGGAGAAGGAGTACCGCTATAGTTGGATGCAGCCCAGTGAACCGAACGCTGACCCCCGTCCGTCACACCAGCTGAGGCATTATCTCCGGTCAAGACAATCTGCCTATTCAACTCTGTAGCATACTCAAGAAGCTCCGTATAGAAACCTAAGAAATTCCTCAAACCAGAAGAATTCAAATTACTGATCGCCTCCCGGCTGGCGTCATCAATCTGATCCATATTCTCATCAATCATCTTTTCACCTGTCCTCCACGGTTGGCCAGAGCTACAATGAACTGCCCCAGATAGTCTCTCAGCAAAGTCATCTGAAACCTCCATCGGGTCAACTTGATTAACGTCGACAGAGACTATATCCGACTCTGGGCTCAACTCATTCCCAACACCCAGACTCAACTGTAACGCATCTTCTCCGGGGCCTCCCAATCTTCTCTCCTCCTCTTGGCAGGCACGTCTCAGTTCCGGAAGATCAATATCTGCAATAAAGCCTTCCAGACCGAGATCCCGAGCCGAGAAAACACGACCATCTCTGTCTAATCCGGTCCTAGCGATATCTGGTAACCCGTCTTCAAGATACTCATTTGAAATCCGCTGCCGATTTTTATCCCGAAGTTGAAAGTCCAGTCCTCTCTTCACAAGGTCGATAGTGAACTCATCAAGCGGATCATCGAAAACCAACTTGGCAACCCTATAATACACATATCCTATGCTGACAACAGTCCCCAGAAAGACAAAGAAGGTGATATCAATCAAGAAAGGGTGGATTGCGTTCGGTGACTGGTAGAAATGCAGATACGCGATCAGTCCTGATGAGAATAAGGAGAAGTAGAGTACCGGCATCACACGAGAGGCTGCCAAGAACTTCTGGACAACACCCTCCTGGTATCTACTCCGATAGATCTGGTCCAAAAGGAAGATCAAAACGATGAAACTCAGGCTCGTTATCGTTAGCTGTGCCTGCCAACCTGTTTGAATCAAATCCTCGCTAAGTAAACTTGTAAAAGGGGAGTCTAGGATAGCAAGCGCAAACACCAGCACAAACCCAACTAATAGAGCCCACACAAAGCTCCAGTACGTCCAAAGAGACTCCCTACGGCTCAGATACAGTTTCTTCAGGAACCACCACAACCCATTATTGCTAATCTCTTTCCTGACCATCTTGAGCCTGAGAGATCCTCCCCGAACTCTGAGCCAAGGATTCCGATTGCGAAAAGATCTAAGCTTCGGCAATATGAGCGAGACAAATCCCAGCAGCGCAGAAAATGTGACTACAAGACCAGCTGCCAGAGATCCGATATCTACACCGCCCAATCCGAGCATTGATCGACTTTCGGACCCGAATATATAAATAATTCATCTGTTCGTCTTCCGAAACTGGGAGCCAAGTAGAGAAATAATATAATTTGTTGACCCAAAACCTGCTGTACAGGGATGAACTCAAACTCAGAAAGACGTGAGACGATAGAACTCTATCTTGACAGTGAAATAGGGTTCGAGGAAGTTCAGCAGAATATCAGAGAGGAAGCTGCGAAAACGGTACAGGAAGCAAAGGATCAGCTGAACAAAGGAG
>NZ_JACDNP010000022.1 GCF_013839425.1 Halorhabdus salina
CATTCTAACTCAGTGAGAGGTATGTAGTTGTATATCGGATCTCTTACCTTTCTCTGGTACCCCATCAACTCTCTAGTATCACGGTCAATCTCTATCTTTCCAAACGCCATTTACTTCGGCCAAATACTCAAAAAACCATAAAGATTGCTCAAATTCTAAATCAGGGGTAAGTTCTAACATCATGTTCCCGCTTCTTCCCCTAGGGAGATATCTCGTGTTCCTCCATCAGGTTCCGCAGAGATTCGCGTTCTGTCTCCCAGCGTGGTTCGTCGCCTTCCTCAAGTAACTGCCTGCTCCGTCTGTCCACTGCATTCCTTCCCAGCGTTTGAGGCTCCGGGATCTCGGAGCTTCCGTTTTCCAGTAGTCGGGATAGCTGTTCGAACCCGTCGTTGAGTTCGTAGTCCGGAACGTCCTGGGTGTAGTGTGTCAGTGCGCGTGTGCCCGCGTTGTAGGTCTCGTATAGCGTCGGGTTCTCCGGATCTTCGACTTCGCTTTGCAGGGCGTTCAACAGGTCAGGAACCGGCTGATCCAGGTACCGGTCGATACCTGTGTCCATGAGCACGAGAAGAGATTCGTCCCGGTTCATGAGCTCGCGGTTCTGAGCCTGCGCCAACCTGTGTTCGATGATCTCCGGCGACTCGACTACTGCGTCAACAGCGTTGTACGCTAAACCGGGTTGGAACGGTTCTCCGTGGGTCTGGTCGAAGTGGAGATCGGAGACGAAAGCCGTCATCCCGTTACTGCATACCTGGCGTTCCGCCCCGACATCGTACTTCAAACCGTGAAAACCTGAATGCCCGCTCTGCACCTGTAACCCGATATCGATAGGATCGTTTTCGTTGGCGTACACCTCTTCGTCAAAGTCGATCCTGGCGCTCATCTTATGGGCGGTCGGCGAGATGGAGATCTTCCCGGAAGGCTCGATCCCATGGCGTTCGACCGCATCACCGACCTTTTCCAGGATATCACCATACTGGATAACATTGTAGAAGTCCTCTGAGGAAGAGACAACGCCCGTGGTCCTTCCATCGTCCGTCCAAAGACTGTCCCGGTACGGGACCTCCTCCCACTCATCCTCCCCCGTGTGGTGTGCGTAGACATCCTGACGCTCCACCTCTGGAAGCATTTCCGCGGTTTCGTAGAGTTCATCCAAGCTGTCGAAAACGTATGTTTCGCCTTTAATCGGGAATCACCGTACCACACAACCAGAAGACAAAGCGGGTAGTACCTGAGCAGAGGCCAGGTTTCAGATGCTAGTTTTCCGACTTTAGGCGATTAACACGCTCTTCCGGGTCCGGATGTGCTTCTGAGTGGGTATACGTTCCATAGAAGATACCAAAGTTCTCCTGCCATTCGGTGGCCTTGCTGTCTTCAGCATTCTTAACGGTATCAATATGATTTGTCGTTTGCAAGGCCGAAATTATCGGTCCACGTCCTACCTTGTTTTTAGCGTACTGATCGGCCTGGAACTCTCGTTCCCGGAAATTTAGCAGGCTATAGATAACGTTCTGCCCGGTAAAAAGCAGTATCGAGATCAACGGTATATAGAAGAACAATAACGCCTCGCGTGAACGAAGATGCTTCTCTTCATGAGCTACAATAGCTTTCAACTCCTCCTTATCGAAGATCTGACCATCAAGGAACTCTGATGGAATGAAAATATAGTCGTTTAAACCTGTGGATAGAGAGGCCGGGCTGTCCTTTACATCTTCTATCTCGTAAACATGGGCGGAAGTATCGAGGTCTCGTTCTAGCGGCTTTGAATACTGGATCAATTCGAACTTCTCTTTCAGCCAGTGAACGGTCTGGTAAAGCAGTCCGACTATGAAATATGAGATGGGGGAAACAGCGATAACTGCTACCAGTGCCAGATAGAATCCCTCGGTCAGGTTAAAGAACGCGTGACGGTAAAAATATAGGACAAAAAGTAACGAACCAAGCAGTAAATACGAGATTCCGATCACGAGAATGGACCAGAACACCCGGAGTCTTTTCGACGTCTCTATCCTGTGATTCTCTTTCACGTTATTGAAAGCATCGAGGGCAGCATCTCCAGAGACAAGATCAGACAAAAGCTGGAAGCTTAAGCTAGCAGTTAGAGCCAAAGCGACGCCCACCATCAACACTGCAAGCACCCCAAAGTGGATTGTAATACCTATCACGAACAAAGGCACTAAGAGAGGGATGATTGACGCGATTACATACTCACCAGCAACAGCAGGGATAATGAAGTCCGGTTTTCGATCATCCTGCTGAACACCTGCGATACGAAGCAACTTGCCGAATCCAAGCCCAGCGATCTCTCTAAAACGGTTCAGCGACATATCATAAGTCACTTCGTCGGAAACCAACCAGTATGCTACAAAAGAACTAAGCAAAGCGCCCAGCAGCAGCAAAAACAGCGATCTGAGAAGATAGCCGAAAAACCCCAGTATCACTGATATAAAGTGTATGAACCTTGGAATGAAATGCTGAGAATTGTCGGTATGACTTCCAGATATACCCTTCATCTTTGGGATGAGTTCTTGAGAGATAGGTTTTCCTAAGATCGAAAACATTGCTAACATCATTGAAATCATCAAAGCCGCTGTTCCGATCATTGAAGTAAAGCTTCCAGGACCACTGATAGCGTACAAGAAATCATCCTCCGGAATAGCCATATCTGCCAGAGCTAGTAAGAAAAAGGAGATTGCGGTCCCGACGATAGAGGCCAGCACCAGGTAGTACCA
>NZ_JACDNP010000023.1:0-1555 GCF_013839425.1 Halorhabdus salina
CTCATCTTTCCGCATATCGTATAGCTCCTTGAAATTTGACTCTATAACATACTGACGAACAACCTCTGACGACTCCTCCTTTGCCGCCCCTATACTCGACTTAACGCTGGCTGGACCGGCACCCAAGTTACCAGTAATGCTACTAGAAATCCTCTTCTTCTGTCCAGTCGTCTGCTGCTCTGTAATCCCGCCAGTAGTGGATGCAAGCAAGCTGACAACAGCATCCTCCTCCATATAGACAAACTCCCGGAGCGGAGGTAAACTCGTCCAGCCAGCTTTCTCCCAAATCCAATTCTTGAATCGTATAAGGGAGAATATGAACCTAACAAACACCATATTATTCTTTCACCCCCTGTTCTACTCTGCGCTCATAACTCCGGAGAATATCCACTAACTTGATCTCATTTCGATCATCTGCCACGCAGAGTGCCCCTGCTTCATTCAGTAACCCCTTCAATTCAGCACCGGTCCAACCGTCAGCGATACTTGCAATCTGTTCAGATGAGACCTCGTTCGACACCTCGTACTGTTCACGAAGTGTATCAAATATGTCTACTCGTTCTTCAGCAGTAGGTTTAGGAAACGGAATCTTCCAGTCGAAACGACCGGATCTAAGAAGAGCGTCATCAACACCCTCAATACGGTTTGTTGAAGCAATCACCATAATATTCTCATCTGAATCCTCGAATCCGTCCATCTCAGTAAGCAGCTGTGCCACAACCCGGTTCCCAAATTGTTGATTTGCTCCATCACCTCTTTCACTCCCCAAGCTATCGATTTCATCAAAGTAGACAATTGAGGGCTCATTTTCTTCCTTAGCTGCGTCTTTGAACAGAGCGCGGATGATCTCTTCAGTATCTCCGACCCACTTAGTGACAATTTCTGGACCCCTTATCCGGTAGAATGTGGCATCGGATTCTTTAGCTAAAATTCTTGCAAAGTGAGTTTTACCCGTTCCAGCAGGCCCATAGAAAATCGCACCCATATTGGTTTCAACCCCAACCTCTTCTAATCTCTCTCGTTCTTGGAGGAATAGTTCGACTCGCTCTTGTACTTGTCTGATCTGATCAGACATCCCTCCGAAGTCCTCAAACCCTCTAACACTGAGATCATCCGACTGCTTCCGGAGCGAATTAATAATCTCCTCGACATCTGTCTCTTCAGGCGGTGAAGGCCGAGAAGAGACAGGATCTTCACTGAGAACATTACAAATCGTATCTGCATCAGTCAACTCTACAGTATTACCCTTCTTGACATCATAGTCTTCTGGATCAGTGACTTTCCTGACAACTCCGTTTTTGTCTACCAAAAACCCATCGTCGACTTCTTCTTTAATCACTCCAATAGAATTCCCTCTCTCAAGCCCGTTCTCGGCAATACGTCCATAGAATTCTCCTGACTGCAAATCGATCTGAATCACGTCGCCAACATTCAATTCAGTAGAGCCAGGCAAATTAATAGTCGTATAAGCACCATTACCGGCTCTGATGACTGCTTCAGAATCCTTAACCTCATAGACCGTTGCGAAAGCCGCCATGTTGATAACCTACATCTC